>JBLWSV010000009.1:0-188368 GCA_048270465.1 Allomuricauda sp. | reverse complement strand
CGATCGCCTCGTAGCAGGGCTCGGGGATGCTGCCCGTCCTGCCCTCCTGTAAGGTCTGCAGGCCAAAGGTCTCCAGATTGTACAGACCGATCTTTCCCCTGAACGGCTTTTCCTGTCTTGGCCCTGCCAAATACTCGGGCCAGTAGTCCTCGTCCACCTCGTAGCGCAGCACAAAGGGCTCGTTCTGCACCCCATCGTGGGTCTGTTTGCCCACCACGTTGTAGAAGACATTGTGGGGCGTTCCGGGCACGTACATCCTCAGGGAGTAGGTCCTGTTCCCCACGGAGTCGGTCACGGCAAGTACATGGCTACCGTCCAGCACAATGTCCCCACCCTCGCTTTTGGAGGCCCATCCCATTTTGGAGGTCCGTTTTTCTATGGCCCCAACAAGTTGGGGCAGTTCGTCAATGGTGAGGGATTCTAGCCTGACGTTCCTGTCGTCCGTTTCCTGGTTTGGTTCCGGATAGGTGGCTTCCTGTTTTTCACAGGCCATGAGCAGGGCCAGGAACATTACCGGTAGTAGGTTTTTCAATGGTTTCATACTTGTCAAGTTTTAAATTGATGATAAGATCTGGGGGATCTTTAAAAAATCCACCGCAACATATTGTATATGAACATGATGCTCATATACGATTTTGCTGCACTGAACAAGTAAGGGGGGTATAAACTATAGACAAGATAACAACTTGGATTTAATCTAGACTGAACAAAAACCTTAAAAAAACTGGGGTTTTTCCGCAATTGCTTTGAAAATCGGATGAAAAGGGCACAAAACAAAAAGGCCACCGAATGGGTGGCCTTTCAATATCTGTAATATTATAATCTTAGTTGTTCAATGCCTCGCTGCTGCGAGAAATTTGACCTCGCTTTCACTCGGTCTAATTGTTCAATGCCTCTGCACCACCCACAATCTCGAGAATCTCGTTGGTGATGGCGGCCTGTCTTGCCTTGTTGTAGGTCAGCTTTAATTGGTCTCTAAGGTCCTTGGCGTTATCGGTCGCCTTGTGCATCGCGGTCATACGGGCACCGTGCTCACTGGCAAAGGAATCCCTGATGGCCTTGTACAATTGTGTTTTGAGCGATTTGGGAATCAACTCTTTTACGATTTCCTCTTTGGATGGCTCAAAAATATAGTCTGCTGCCTTGGATGCATCCCCTTCCATACTGACAATGGGCAGGAATTGTTCGGTCATTACAATTTGAGTGGCAGCATTCTTGAACTTGTTGTACACCAATTCAATCCTATCATAATCACCTTTGGTGAACAAGCGCATCAACAGCTCGGCAATCTCAGCAACGTTATCAAAGGTCAAATCATCATATAGCTTGCTTTGGTCACCCAAAATCGTGTGCCGTTTTCTAAGGATGTCATGCCCTTTTTTGCCGATGGTATAAAAATCCACTTGTTTCCCTGGATACTTGTCGGACACCAAATGGTTGCTTTGCTTAATGATATTGGAATTGAACGCCCCACACAAGCCCCTGTTGGAGGTAATGGACACCACCAATACCTTGTTCACGGGTCGGTTGTCGGCAAACTCGTTTCCCCCATCGCCTTCCAAACTGGCACTCAGTCCTTGCAGAAGTTCGGTAAGTTTATCCGAATAGGGGCGCATTGCCGTAATGGCATCCTGGGCCTTTTTCAACTTGGCAGCCGATACCATTTTCATGGCACTGGTAATCTGCATCGTTGAACCGATGGATGTAATCCTGTTCCGTATTTCCTTTAGATTCGCCATTTTAGCCTCTCCTAAATCCTCTCCAAAAGAGAGGACTTTTTTTATTTGTTATTATTCAATAAGGATTGCCCCTTCTCCGCCTTTGGGGGAGCCAGAGGGGGCCTAATACTTTTCAGATAGATCCTTGCAAACCGCTGTCAATGTGTCGGTCACCTCATCGGTCAGTTTTCCCGCTTTAAGGGCATCCAATACATCCCTATGCTTTGCATTCAGGAATTCCAAGTACTCTTTTTCAAATTCTTTTACCCTGTCCACAGGAACGTTTCGCAACAAGTTCTTGGAACCTGCAAAGATGATGGCCACCTGATCTTCCACGGTAAATGGGTCGTTCTGGCCTTGCTTCAATATCTCCACGTTCCTACGTCCTTTCTCGATCACGTTCAAGGTAGCGGCATCCAAATCGGAACCGAACTTGGCAAAGGCTTCCAATTCACGGAACTGCGCCTGGTCCAACTTAAGTGTTCCTGCCACTTTCTTCATGGACTTGATCTGCGCGGAACCTCCCACACGGGACACGGAGATACCCACGTTGATCGCAGGACGCACCCCTTGGTTGAACAGATCCTGCTCCAAGAATATCTGACCATCGGTAATGGAAATTACGTTGGTCGGGATATAGGCCGAAACGTCACCTGCCTGTGTTTCAATGATCGGAAGGGCCGTCAATGAACCTCCTCCTTTTACCATTGGCTTCAACACTTCTGGAAGATCGTTCATGTTCTTGGCGATATCGTCATCGGCTATGACCTTTGCTGCACGTTCCAACAATCTGGAGTGAAGGTAGAAAACGTCACCGGGATAGGCTTCACGCCCTGGGGGTCTTCTCAACAACAAAGATACCTCACGATAGGCAACGGCTTGTTTGGAAAGGTCATCATAGATGATCAAAGCGGGACGACCTGTGTCCCTGAAGTATTCTCCGATGGCTGCTCCGGCAAATGGGGCATACACCTGCATAGGCGCCGGATCGGAAGCGTTGGCGGCCACAATGGTGGTATAGGCCAAAGCTCCTTTGTCCTCCAACGTTTTGGCAATGGCAGCTACCGTAGATGCTTTTTGCCCTATTGCTACATAAATACAATATACGGGCTCTCCAGCATCAAAAAATTCCTTTTGGTTCAGAATGGTATCGATACAGACTGTGGTCTTACCTGTCTGACGGTCACCGATCACCAACTCACGTTGTCCACGTCCAACAGGAATCATGGCATCAATGGCCTTTACCCCTGTTTGAAGTGGTTCGTTCACGGGTTGTCTATAAATTACACCGGGTGCTTTGCGCTCCAGGGGCATTTGGTAAGTTTCGCCAACAATGGGTCCTTTTCCATCGATAGGGGTTCCCAATGCATCTACCACACGGCCAACAATTCCTTCACCTACATTGATGGATGCAATGCGTTCTGTTCGCTTTACCGTAGCGCCTTCCACAATCTCTTTGGATGGGCCCAACAATACGACACCTACGTTGTCTTCTTCCAAGTTCAAGACAATGCCCTGCATGCCGCCATCGAACTCCACCAACTCACCATATTGTGCATTGGAAAGTCCATAGACACGGGCAATACCGTCACCTACCTGTAATACGGTACCTACTTCATCCAATGAAGCGGTCGCCTCGAAACCTGATAACTGTTTTTTCAATATTGCTGATACCTCAGCGGCTTTTACTCCTGCCATTTTTATAGACTATTTGTAAATTCTCTTTTTAATCCGTTCAATTTGTTGGCGATGCTCGCATCGTATTGGGTGTCTCCCACCCTAAGTACAAATCCTCCGATGATGCTTTCATCGATTTTGTTTTCAAGAGTGACTTTTTTGCCCGTTGCCTTGGTCACTTGGGCCAAGATCTTTTTCTCCAGATCGGCTGTCAACGGAAATGCCGTGGTGACATAGGCCACTTCTTCACCCTTCATTTTTTCATGAAGCACAATGTACTTATAGGCCACTTCCTGCAACATGGAAATCCTTTTATTGTCCACCAAGGTTTGGATGAGACCTTTGGTGATCTCGTTGGTGCCCTTGAAGATTTCAAGCAATGTTTTCTTCTTGACGTCTGATTTTACGACGGGGTTCTCCAAAACTTGTTGTAGCTCATCGTTTTCAGAAATCACCGCTGCAATGTCCCGCATATCGTTTTCGACGGCTTCTGCCGCTTTCTTTTCGACTGCGAAGTCCAAAGTTGCCTTTGCGTAGCGTATGGCTGCCCTGTTCTGGTCCATGGTGTGCTAGTTCAGTTTAATATCTCCCAACATATCCTCGACCAACTTCTGCTGCTTGGCTTTATCGGACAGTTCCTCTTTGATCACTTTTTCGGCAATCTCCACGGATAGGTTGGCCACTTGTGCCTTGATGTCGGCAACGGCAGCTTTCTTTTCACTTTCTATGGTGGCTTGGGCCTGCTTGATCATTTTATCGCCTTCCACTTGGGCCTGCTCCTTGGCCTCGGAAATAATGCTTGCTTTGATCTCCCTGGCTTCCTTCAACAATGCATCCCTTTCGGCACGGGCCTCTTTCAACAGTTTCTCACTGTCGGCGGTGACGTTCTGCATTTCCTTTTTGGCTGCCTCAGCGGCCTCAAGGGCATCCTTGATCCCTTCTTCCCTTTTTTCGACTGCCCCTAGAATGGGTTTCCACGCATACTTTCTCAGCAAAAGCAAAAGGGCTACAAAGAGCAACAACTGCCAGAAGAACAACCCGAAGGAAAACTGCTCGATTAACTTATCCATCTATCTTAACTATTAAATCTTTTACAATATCATTTACATCAATGAAGGACCATGGCCAACCGCCATGGCCTCCATCAATACTTTAAGCTCGTTAGGCTGCAAAAAGAGCAGCGAAACCGATACCTTCAATAAGAGCGGCCGCAATAAGCATGGCAGTTTGGATCTTACCGGAAGCTTCTGGCTGGCGGGCAATGGCATCCATTGCCTGTCCACCGATCCTACCGATACCCAATCCTGCTCCGATTACGATTAAACCGGCACCTACGATGTTTGGAATTGTCATGATATATATATTTAATTATTAAACGTTCTTCTCAATGGTGATCTTCCTCTGTTGCCATCCCAAAATATAGGGCGGATAGCATCGTGAAAATATAGGCCTGCAATGCAGCGACCAGCAATTCCAGCAAAGAAAGTGCAAAGGCCAGCAAAAATGACAAAGGACTGCCTATCCAGTTCTTAAAAATGAACATAAGCCCGATAATGCTCATCAATACCACGTGACCTGCGGTAATATTGGCATATAGACGAATCATCAACGAAAATGGCTTGATGAAGGTTCCGAGCAATTCGATGGGAGCCAATATGATTTTCATGGGAACCGGAACCCCGGGCATCCAGAAAATGTGCTTCCAGTAATTCTTGTTTCCGGTAAATGTGGTTATAAGATAGGTGATAAGGGCAAGGGCAAAGGTCACCGCAATATTGTTGGTCACATTCACTCCAAGGGGAGTAAGTCCCAAAAGATTGATGATCCACACAAAAAAGAACACAGTGAGCAAATAGCTCATATACCTTTTATGTTTGTGCTCGCCGATGTTTGGGATGGCAATCTCATCCCTGACAAACATTACCAATGGTTCCAAAAACCTTCCGACACCTTTGGGCATGTTGCTCTTTTGATACCTTTTGGCCATTGACCTGAATACCAAAAACATCAACAGGCCGACAAGGATTATAAAAACCACGTTTTTGGTGATCGAGAAGTCCAATGGCTTCTCATTAGTGGGGTGGGCATCGTCCACCACCAAGTTTTCACCAAATGCATCCTCGGTATGTGTTTCTTTGCCGTGTTGGGTGTCATAATTGATTGTTCCCTCGGCATCCGTTTTGTAAATTTTATTGTGGTACAGCTTGTAGTAGTTTCCATCCACTTCGGCAACACCGTCCCCATGTTTCAGTTTGGAAGAGGAGAAAACCTTCAGGCCATTGTCCCAAAGGATGACGGGCAATGGAGCTCCAATGTATTTATGCTCGCCCTCATCAGTGGTGTAGGAAAACAGGTTGAAATCATGTGAATCCAACAAATGGTGGTCTATGTATTCTTTGATCTCGGTCTTTAGGTCGTGACCTCCTGTTTCAACATCCTCTCCTTCATGGTCTTGGGCCGACAACACTCCCGTGATCATTAGGAAAACAACTACAAACTTTCTACTTAAAAACGAATATCGCATATAACTGCAACTAAGGGTCCTGAAAAATTGGTGCAAAAATACATCCCTCCTTCAAAAGAAAAAAGCTTTTGCAACAATATTTCCATTATTGCATTTTTTGTTCAAAATAGATCCTTTATCTCACAGTATTAAGCAGTTTCACCAAAAAATAGGTTTCCAGAAAAAGAGAAAACAGGTAAGGAATGAAAAAAGCTAAGAACTCCATGCGCTCCAAAGCGCCATCTTGTTTATATCCGGGATAAAGAAATATGAAGAAAACCAAAAATTTCAACAAGCTTCCGCCCAGAAAAAAGAACCCCAATAAATCCCTGTATTTATCCCTGAAAATATAGATGACAAAAAAAACAAGTGAGGCCATTATGGTGTTGATGACATAGCTCATTGTCAATTGGTTTCCGAATGGAGGGTGACCAAAATTTTCCAATACCGTGGAATGGATCCAAAAAAGTAAGCCAATCCCCAGAAAAAGAACCGTCAAAAAAACTGGGGGATAATGTTGGATCTTCAATTATCGTTGATTTTTTTCAATTGCTGGACGACCAAATATATGGAAATGCCGACACCAAGCAGGGTACAGATGGGCAAGAACACCTTTTCGGTGCCGAAATGGGTGTCCAACCATTGCCCTCCCTTTACGGCCAAATAAATGACAATGCCCATTTGTATGGCCGAACCGGACAAACGGGCTGCTGTGTTTATGGTGTTCCTTAATTTATCCTTTTCAGGAGGCTTTTGCTGGCTCATTGCTTTTTGTGGACTCCAGTTTGGGCGTGGCCGTGGACGCAGAAGCAGCTCCCTTGCCCATCGTACAGGCAGCGTTAAAGGTGGCCCCGGGCTCCACGGACAATTTGGCCACGCTCACTGTTCCCTCAATAATAGCAGAGGCTTTGAGCGAGAGCAGGTCCTTCACGAAAAGTTCTCCGTTGAACTTTCCTTCTATGTCCGCATTCACGCACTCCACCTTTCCATTGATGTAGCCATCCTTGCCAATGACCACTTTTCCTGAGGTCTTTACATTGCCTTCGAGTTTGCCATCGATTCGGAAATCGGCCTCGGATGTGATGTCGCCTTTGATCTTCGTATTCTTTTCAATTCGGTTGGGCTGTCCGCCAAATTCTGTCATAGGCCTAGGTTTTTTGTTGTCGGAAAACATTGTGTTCTTGGGTTTTGGGGTTAAAATTGTGCTTTGTATGATGCCAGGTTCTTATGGACCTGTATAATTTTATAGTTGTCCGATAAAACTACGAAATTCTCATCTTTAATGCGGTAGTCCTTATTATTTTTTATGAGTTCTGCAAAGCCCAGTGCAAAGTCCTTCGACCGGAAACCGTGCACCACCACAAATTCATCTTCCAGATTATAGATGTCCTTGGAAACCACGTTCTTGTAGTTGAGTTCCTTGATAGCTTCCTCCAAACGGTTCTTCAGGGCCAGTGCCTTTTCGTTGTCCCTGATCTTGAAGGGGAACACCACTTTCCAGTTTCCAGCACCCGTGGTTCCGATTTCAGGTGTAAATTCCTTGTTCTCCAGCTTGGGCAATTGCTCTTCCACCATTTGTTCCGCCTTTTTCCCTTCGGGATTGTTGGGATAGGTGAGTGCGACATAGTTCAATGCTTCCTTGAAGGGCTCAAAGCCCTGGAGGCGTCCGATGGCATTTGCCTTGAGCATTTCAAACTTGGGCACGATGGGGTCTCCGGTAAACCTGTTGATATAGACCTCTGACTGGGTAATCACCTGGAGAAACTCTTGCGCTTCGTAGAGTTTGTACAAAGCGGCATAACGGGCATCGGGACTATCGGTATTGCCTTGAAGAACAGCCTGCGGGTTCAAAAGGATCTCGGCGTAGCGGGTATCCGGATGGTTGATGATGATGTCCTGTTTCATATTCTGAACCAATGGGCTGCCCGTTTCTTCATAAATTTTGTAGAGGTTATATTTTGATGGCAATATCAACCGCTCCTCTGGATTTGAGGCCAAAACGCGCTCTAGCTTGGCAGCGGCTAACATATTGTCCTTGAATTTTTCCTTGTAGATGAGTCCCAATTGATAATTGGCAAAGTTTCTTTCGGTTTTCAGGCTGTCTATCTCAGCAACATCTGTCGGGATCTGGGACAAGTAGTATTCCAAAGAGAATTTTTGGTCCTCAGCAGTGCTTTGAATAGGTCCGTTGCCGACAATTTCCTCCCCAGTGGCCTCGGCAACCAAGGTTCGGGATCTATTGCTCCAACGCCAATCGTCTTCCAATGTGCGCTCCCCCCAACGGGTCTTAAATTCATTTTTTCCGTAGCCCAAACTGGTGATGTTGTAGAAATAGAACTTGCCTTGGTTCTCCTTCCCCCCCTTGCTCTTCGCAAACGTGGCAAACCCGGCCTCGGTACGCTTCAATTCTTTCTCGGCAGCTTCTTCCTCTTTCCGTTTCAGCTCTGCAATATGGTCCTCAAAATAGGTCTTGCGCTTGGCCTCGGGCATTTGATAGAGGGTAATCACACTGTCAGCGTACTGCACAATATCCTCATACTTGATCACATCTTCCAGGTTGTCCAGTTTCTTTTTGATGTTGCGATGCTGTCTGGTATTTTCTGCCAAATTGGTAAGCGTGCTATCATAATAGGCTCCCGCTGTTTTGTACTCATCTTGGTCAAAATAATAGTCCGCCAGACTTTGATAGTTCAGGGCATTCAGCTTGCGCTCACCCTGAGTGGCACGCAGCGATTTGTTGTAATAGGCCAAGGCCAGACTATCGGAACCGTTCGCCAAATGGAACTGGGCCACTTCCCGGTAGATCTTGTCCAAAAATGGTCGGTTTTCCCTGTTCTCTTCCAAATCGGTCAGGTATTCCAACAATTCCTCACTATTGGCATCGGTAAGTTCCGTGTTCTGTATTTTTTTGAGGTGGGCATTGATCATATAGACCCTTGGCGATTTCCTGTTCAGGGCAATGACCTTGTCATAGGCATAGTTGGCACTGTCCCGGTACCCCAATTGGTCATAAAGTTGCCCAATGATGAAAAGATACCTCCCTTTTTCTGGGTTCTTTTTGGTATAGGCCTGTGATATCTTCAGTTTTTGAATGGCCGTGTCGGGAGCTTTCAGGTTGATGTAGCATTGGGCCAGCACGGCATTGGCATCGGCATATTCCTGATCTTTCAGTTCCTCGTACTTGAAAAGCCGCTTCAAATTCTTGATGGCCACTTCGGGATTGTCCAGACGCATGTTGGTCTTTTCGCGCCAAATCGTGGCCTCGTTGAGCTTGTCGCTTTCCGAGTATTTTCTCAAAATATAGTTGAACGCTTCCAAGGCCGGAATGTATCGCTGGTCAAAATATCTGTTCTTTCCCAACAAAAGGTACGCTTCATCAATTTGTGAATTTCGTTCCTCATCCTTGATGTCCATACTGTGCTTTTGGATGGCCTTGGTGGCCTTTTCCTCTGCAATGATGAAGTTGGGGTTGTTGTCCTCAGAGTCCAGTTTGATCTCGTCGGTCACTTGCAAGCGCTCTACGGGAAGAATCTCCCAGTAATCATCACGGTAGTTCGCATTGATTTCCTCCAACCCTTTTTCAAAGGCGATATTGCCATTGTACAAGGTGTTGTACTTGGTGTTCAGCGCATGCCAATTGCGGTTGACAAACTTGTCCTTTTGGGTGGAACAGGCATTGAAAAAAAGTCCTCCCGAAACGATGGCTAAGATAAGTGTATGGCGAAGCTTCAAAATTACCGATGGTCTTGTGTAACCTTAACTCAAAAAAGCGTGGATTATTATAAGGCTTATCGATAAAATGCCGGAATTCTTCTGCAGTTCTTTTAGCGGCTTATTGCGGTTGGTACGATGACCCGGCAAAGAAGGCTTCCAGTTCCTTCAAGGTCTCGGTGGAGGTGTGGATGTCCTTGACCACCTCACCCTTGTTGAGCACCACAATGCGCTCGCACACTTCGGTGACATGGATCAGATCGTGGCTAGACACGAGCACCGTTACCCCCTCTTTGGCCGCAAGGTCCTTGATGATCCCTTTCAATCGAATCTGTGTAGTGGGGTCTAAGTTGGCAAAGGGTTCGTCCAGAATCACCACTTCGGGGTTGCCGATAAAACTGGCCACAATACCCACTTTTTTCTGGTTTCCTTTGGAAAGGTCCCGTAAATATTTCTTTTGCCCCAAGATCTCACCGTGGAAAAAATCCTCGTAATTGGCCAACAGGGCATCCACATCGGCCTTGTTCCGTCCGCGGAGTTCCCCGATGAAGTAAAAATATTCCTCTGGGGTCAGGTAACCGATCAAGAAGGATTCGTCAATAAAGGCGGAAGTGAACGGTTTCCATTCCTCGCTCTGGTCCACCTGAACTTCATTGTTGATGATATGTCCCGAACTGGGCTGGATCAAATCCAGCAATAGACTGAACAGCGTGGTCTTCCCCGCCCCATTGTTCCCTACCAGGCCAAAACTCTGTCCTTTTGGGATTTCCAAATGACCGATGTTCAAAACGGTATTCGCGTTGTATTTCTTTGTCAAATTATGTACTGTGATCATGAGATTTCTTTATAGTGATTGGTTATTTCTGTTTGTATGCCAACAATGTCTTGTATTTCTCCTTTTTATAGATGCCCTCTATCATCTTGAACGCACGCTCCTTGAACACGAAGCCCATCAGCCCAAAGGCAGCCACAAAGAGATAGCCTGCCAAGGGACTAATCAGGAAATGGCCAATGGCGTAGATGATCATGGGCAGCAAGAGTTTGGGCAAGGTCAGCAAGAGCGTCTTGGCATTGAAGGCCTGTTTGTCCCCAAATGCCTTTTTGTTGGAAGTAAGCTCAATAGGCGTCTTCACGTATGCCCCGCCCCATAGCACCAAATAGCTGTTGATCCCGATATTATAAATGGCTCCCACCAGAACCGCCGCATAGGCCTCCCATCCAAAATACACATAAAATGTAGCCAAGATGGTGGAAATGACCGTGGCAATGATGATCAGGTACCATTTGGACGAAAGATATTCCCTGTACTTGATGTTCTGGCTCATCATCAAAGGGTAATAGCTGCTGTCCCAACTGGGCACATATTGGCCAAAGCTGAACAGAAACCCGCCCGTCACAAAAATCCCGGCGAAGATTTTCCAGAAAGGACCGTCATAGGCCTCAATGGCCCCCGTGAAAAAAAGCAGTCCGTAAAAAATAAAGAAGAACCCGGTAAGTACGGCCGTCCTGGACCGCTTGTTCCTTTTGATGAGCTTGATGTCGTTCTTCAAAAAGGTGCCCAGATTGCCGAATCGGTTCAGCCAATCCAGGTTTTCGGTACGGACCTCGGTATGTTTTTTGGCAAGGCCCCCATCCAAATACATGTGTTTTTTGAAATAGCCAAAGGCCGAAAAATAGAGGACCAGCAACAAGGCCCAGGGAACGATGGCCGTCCACGGCATATCGTAGAAATAATCGAAAATGGGCTGGGCATATAGCGTAATGTCGAACCATTGGTAATATTGGGAAATTCCGGCCAATATGATCACTCCTGCAAAGATGTAGAATACCGCATCCTTGTTGTTCACCATCACATTGATGAAATTGTTGCAGTAGATGATCGCCATCATTGCCAAATGCCACCCCACGACCTGGGCAAACGGATAGTCCTTGGTGAGCAGTACCACGCTGAACGGCACAAAAAAGAACGCATGCGACCAGTTGAAGAACGATACCACTGTTTTTCCCAATGAAAAGTTCACTACCTGGCTTTTCTTGAAGGGGAGATAAAGCAAGGGTTTGATGTTGGTGACCGGCATCTTTTGGAGCATGTACCTAAAAACGAGGTCAAACGTGAGATAATATACCATAAAACGGTTCACCACCCGAAGCGGATCGCCCCAGCCGGCCTCTTCGATCATAAAATAGGCCCCAAAGCCCAATCCCAAAAAGACAACGATAAAATAAAGGGCTCCGAGGGCCATCAAAATCTTGAACCAGATCTCGGTCTTAAAACTTGCCGAGCGGTAAAAGGATTTCCATTGGAGACCCAAAAAGTGTTTGAACATGGTCAGTCATTTTTTTAGTAAGTATCTAAATTATTGGATTTGTTACAAAACCCATCCTTTTTCTGAAATTTAAGGTCAAAAAGAGGTTGAATGCTTAATTTTGCACCAAAATTGTGCACATGAGCGATTTTCATGCTTTAAAATTGGCCTCGGTAGATCGGTTGACCCCAAATTCCGTGGCCCTTACTTTCGAAATTCCAGAACAACTGAAAAGTGCCTATGCCTTCAAAGCAGGGCAATACATTACCATCAAGCATACCGTGGACGGACAGGAGCTGCGCAGGGCCTATTCCATTTCATCATCCCCTTCTTCGGGAAAAATAACCGTGGGCATCAAAAAAATGCCGGACGGTACATTTTCTGTCTTTGCCAATGAAAAATTAAAGGCAGGTGACGTTCTCGAAGTAATGCACCCTGAAGGAAGGTTCATTTTCGAAGCTAACGGTCCCAAAAACATTGCCGCCTTTGCCGCCGGAAGCGGGATCACCCCCATCATGAGCATTGCCCAGACTGTTTTGGAAAGCCATCCAGAGAACACGTTTGTTTTGGTTTTTGGAAACCAATCGCCCGAGGAAACCATGTATTTCAAAGAAATACAGGAAATGAAGAACAAATATGCCGATAGGTTTTTTGTGCAATATGTGTACAGTAGGTCTCACGAAGAGGATGCACTTTTTGGCCGCATAGAGAAGTCCACCGTCAACTTTGTGCTGAAAAACAAGTTCAAGGAAACCCATTTTGATGGTTTTTATCTGTGTGGGCCAGAGGACATGATCCATTTGGTCTCGGATACGTTAAAAGGCAACGGTGTTTCTGAGGATAAAATCCATTTTGAGCTGTTCACGAGCGCCGATACCGAAGATGTTTTGGCCGAAGGCTTGGAAGGCAAGACCCAAGTGGAAGTGGTATTGGACGATGAGACCTTCTCCTTTATCATGGACAAAAAACAATTGGTGCTCAATGCAGTACTCAAAGAGAACATCGATGCTCCCTATTCCTGCCAAGGAGGAGTGTGCAGCAGCTGCATCGCCAGAATCAAGGAGGGGAAGGCAGAAATGGTGAAAAACCAGATCTTGACCGAGAGTGAAATTGCGGAAGGGCTCATATTGACCTGTCAGGCACATCCACTGACCCCCACTTTGAAAGTGGATTATGATGATGTTTGATGTTGGAAGTACCAAATTCAAATATGAAGCTCAAAAAATCCAAAACTTCAAACTCTGAACCATCTATTGTCCATTTTAAACGTCCAACCAAATCCCAATGAACAAAAATAATTACCCTTTCGATGCCAATTTCACAAATTGTTGTGAATGCACTTGCATTTAGATGAAGTCAGAAGCACCAAATTCCAAATAACTCAATAACAGAATAACCGATCATGGCGGCTAAGGAGCATCCAACAAAAGTTTTTCCATGGCCTTGCTGGCATGCTCGTAGCCCACATTAAAGGCCTTTTCGATGCCTTTTTTGTCCAGCACCCCTATCTTGTCAAGTCCTATGGGTTCTATGGGCAGGTCACATTCGAGTAATTTTTCCTTGTTGGAGGCATGTATCATTAGGCTCGTAACCCGGCCTGCCAGTTGGAGGGAGTTTCTCAGATCTTTCTTTTCCATGGGAACGGTTATGGACACATTGCTCCCAATGATGAACTGCGATCTATTTTCCACACATTCCTTTGGAAAATTGTTCATGATGCCTCCATCGGCATACAGCACCCCATCTATGTCAACGGGGCTAAACACTGGGGGAAGTGCCGCCGATGCCAACAAGGGTTTGATCAGTTCTCCTGCATCAAAAACCTTCTCGTCCCCGCTCAGTAAATCAGTGGCTACCACAAACAAAGGTTTTTTGAGGCTTTCAAAACTGTTTTCAGGAAAAAACTTTTTAAAAATGTTAATGTACCGTTCGGTATCGATAAACCCCGGTTTGTTGATGGCAAAAAAACTGTACTGGAACAATGGGGTTTCCCTGAAAAAATTGAGCATCTCATCGGCCGATCTGCCATCGGCATAAAGCGCGCCTACCAATGCCCCCACACTTGTTCCCGCAACCAATTCGGCCTCAACGCCGTGTTCCCGCATCGCCTTGATGAGCCCGATATGGGCCATACCGCGAATTCCTCCCCCGGAGAGGACCAAACCTATGGATTTTCCTTCAAACATTTTCTTGGGTCAAGAATCGGCACAAAGTTAACCTTTTGATCTTTAGGATTGTTCATCGGCCCAATGCTCCTCAGTTAAAAAAACATCAATACTTCGAAACGCCCCATGGTATGTGTCAAAATTTGGGGGTTTTGATTTTTTTCAATTCTTCCAATGCCTGCCATTCCTTCCGTTTTACCGACCCAACGGTCTGCTTTTTGATATTCTGGTCCTTTTTCAGCCCAGTTGTCGAAAATTTTTTCTCCTCATCAGTCTTTTGCTAACCCCCTCATTTTCAAAACCGACCCGACGGTCTGAATGTTAAATCTTGGTTTGGGCACCCAAAAATGTAATCTGGGTTGCCTCGTTTCGACCAAAATCTATAGTGATAATTGTTGTATGTTTAGGTTCATCAACAATAGTATAACCGCAAATAAAGGAAAACATGGCCAATTCATATTACGACCCCGCCGACCTGAGAAAATTTGGAAACATCACGGAATGGAGCGAAGAACTCGGAAAGAAATTCTTCGATTATTACGGAAAGGTCTTTGAGGAAGGGGCGCTGAGTGCCCGTGAAAAATCATTGATCGCCCTTGCGGTGGCCCACGTGGTGAAATGTCCGTACTGTATCGATGCCTACACCAAGGACGGACTGCAACGGGGCATAACCAAGGAAGAGATGATGGAGGCCGTGCATGCCGGGGCCGCCATAGAAAGTGGGGCTACTTTGGTGCACGGAGTGATGATGATGAACAAGTACAACAAACTTTCGATGTAAATCTATTTTTTTTGATGGCGCAAAGCATATTGACCGACATAAAGAACGCTGCTAAAAAATCCTTGAAGGCACGCCACAATGAGTTGGCCAATACAGGTAAACAAATGGAAATCCTGAACGGGAAGCTGTTTGCCGATGGGGAACTGCCCTATTTCAAGGATAAAATTGCCCAAATAGGCCGGTTTCCTCTTAAACCCAAAAAACTGGAGATCTTGCAGATCAATGTGGGGTATATGTGCAACCAGGTGTGTGAGCACTGCCATGTGGATGCCGGACCCGACCGGAAGGAAATCATGACGCGAGACACCATGGAACTCTGTCTGGAAGTCATCCGGAATACTGGGGCGCACACTTTGGACCTCACCGGGGGGGCACCCGAAATGAACCCCGATTTTAGGTGGTTTGTGGAAGAGGCTTCCAAGGCGGGCATCAAGGATTTTATTGTCCGTTCCAACCTTACCATCATCTTGGCGAACAAAAAGTACCACGATCTGCCCGAATTCTTCAAAAAGCACAATGTGCACGTGGTTTCCTCCATGCCGCACTACACCAAGGGCAAGACCGACAAACAAAGGGGCAATGGGGTCTTTGACAAATCCATCCGGGCGTTGCAAAAACTGAACGAAGTGGGCTATGGAATGCCGGACAGCGACCTGCGATTGGATCTGGTCTATAATCCTTCGGGGGCGTTTTTGCCTTCGGACCAATCGGCCATGGAGCGGGATTTCAAAAAAGCACTGAAAGCTGATTTCGGTATCGAGTTCCATAATCTTTTTGCGATCACCAATCTGCCCATTTCCCGCTTTTTGGACTATCTGATCGCGTCGGACAATTATGAGGACTATATGTATGCCCTAGTGGAGGCCTATAACCCCGCTGCGGTGGAAAACGTGATGTGCACCAATACCATTTCGGTAAGCTGGGACGGCTGGCTTTACGATTGCGACTTTAACCAGATGCTCGACCTAAAGGTCGCCAGCAAGGTGAAGCACATTAAGGACTATAATGAAGACGTACTAAACAACAGGAACATTGTGATTTCCCAACATTGCTATGGCTGCACGGCCGGGGCAGGGAGTAGTTGCCAGGGGACGGTGGCTTGATGTTTTAAAAGTTTTCGTTTAATTCCCTTAACATTTCTATCGTATTTATGTATCTCACGTTAAATTGGTTACAAACTTCAGGAATTTTAATTTTATTTTTTCTGTTTGGCTCACTCTTTTCGTATGTGACAATAGTCCAATTATTGCTCATTGCAAAAGCAACTAGCCAAGGGTCGGCTAAATCAGTTTCTAGAAATTCTTGAATCGCACTATTGGTATAGTGGTGAGACATCGAATTGATCCAGTCAACAATTGATATATAGTTTTGCAATACAGAGTCAGTGTTGATAAAAAAGCTGCTTGGCAAATTGGCTTCACACCAATGTTTCAGTTCGTCTTCATGAGAAGAATTATCATAGATTTCTTTCTTGACTTTGTCAATACTAGCAATTATACCATTATCAGAAAGACTTTTTACTTTGACCCAAAAACTCTGCACCACATCAAGAGGATAAATTGAACGATGAGCTTGAATGAAGAAGTTAGAATCTACAATGAATTTACTCATACTTGATAAAGATATTCATTGATAAACTTCTCATAGGTGTTCCCCTTTAGACTTGTTAGCCTGTATGCATCTCTATACAATAAGTTGTTTTCCTTAACTGCATTGTTCACATAGCTGGCAAACCTTAAACTAATTCTCTTTTTTGCAGTTGCATAAAAGTTCCCTCCAGAAGTTTGCTTCTCTTTTTTGTCCTTATATTCAGAAATATAGTCGTCATAAAATTTAAAAAAAGCAGGTTTAGTCATTAATCCTAAGTCCAGTGCTCTTCTTGCAATAACAATTGGGCTCACTTTAAATACTCGGCTTAAGTATTTAATATTTTGGCTGCTTTTCCACTTTTCTCTAAAAAATATCTCCGGGACTAAGAATTCCGCTGCAACTTTATCACATAATATTTCAGTCGGGTCGTCCGCTGGCAGCAATTGTTTATTGTCAAAGCCAGCACTTTCCCCCAACCAAATATGAGCTAGCTCATGAATTAGAGTAAACATTTGAGCCGCTTTGGCATCAGCGGAATTAATAAACAAGAAAGGGGCTTTTTTATTTACCAATACAAAACCTCTGCATTCCTCAACGGAAATATTCCTTCTAGTATTATTACCAACAATTCCGTTGAAGTTGACTATAATCCCAATTTCTTCGATTTGCAATGTAAGAAAGTCCAAAGCTTGTTCCCAAGTTGTAAGCTTACTTGCCCAATTTACTTGAAGTTTTAAGGCGTTTCTAATATCATTGGCAATCTCTTTGTAATCAGAATTATCATTATATTTTCCGACAAATTCCAAATCGGAATACCCACTTTCTTGTAAATAATTTGTGAGCCAAGTTTGTCTATCTTTTATGATTTGAATTGTATGATAGACGTTTAGAGAAACTTTATCTCTTGGTGCTGCACCAGTTCTGAAAAAGGGTATGGGCAATTCCTCTCTTGGTGGTTCTTTCATAAACATATAACCAAAAGGAACGTGAACCTTGTGTGTGAAGTTTTCCAATTGCTTTATAGTTGGCTTTTTCTCACCTTTTACCCATTCTAAAACATTGGGATTGGCTACATAAAACTCATCAAGGTCATTACCAGCTCTAGTAATTGCCCAGTTAATAATCTCAGAGTTAATATTTTCAATCCTTGTTGCCATTAAGCAAATATAATTTAATAATTATTGTTAACTCTTCTGTGAATTCAGTCGTTCATTCCTCGGATTACCAACAATATTGTTATAGATGATTCGTTTTTTAATGAACTATTTAGCCCGATAAGTGAAGTACGGACATTTTATATTAAAATCAAGATAGGTCAACAATTGCCGGTGCTCTTCAACGGGTCCTTCTTAACGTTTGACCGACCATAAGGTCGGTTTACTTTTTTCGTTGAGACGTAATTGGTCGATTTTCCAACATTTTACCGATTTTTCATACCGCTACGTCCTTAATTCTTTGGGTTGGCCACTTTCCGTGGAATCTTTGCTATAGACCCAACGGTCCAAACCCAAGTCTTATGGAAATGACCCTCAAACGAAGAGAAACCATGCACCGCCTCTGTGGAAAAGGCCTTGAGATCTTCCACGCCAAAGGCTATTATAACACCAGTCTGGACGATATTCTGAAAGAGCTTTCACTCTCCAAGGGTGCTTTTTACCATCACTTCAAATCGAAGGAAGATTATTTCATCAATATTGTGCAGAGCCTTATCGTTCAAAAGGTATATGCCCTGTTGATAGAGCCACTCAACACAAACGAAAACCCCTTGCCGGTCATCATCGAGAGTTTGGAGAACGCCTTGGATCCCGGCAAAAAGAACGAAATGGCCTATGGATTTATGTTAAATGATTTCTTGACCGAGTTCAACAAGCGGAACGAAGAGATCAGCGGACAGCTCAAGGGAATCCTCAGTGTTTGGGAGGTCAATTTGGTCGCTGTGCTGAAAAAGGGCAAATTGGACGGTCATATTGCCCGCCATGTGGACTGCGAAGGGGTCGCCACCTATGTCATCGCCTCCTATTTGGGGATGCGCTCCCTGCTGACGGACAGTTCCAACAAACAATTGAGGTACCAGTACATCCAACAGTTAAAGCAATACTTTAACTCCATCGCTGCACACCATGTTGCGGCCTAAGCCTCCAAAATCGTCAACAATTTGTCCACAACTTGTTGTGGTAAGATGGTTTCCATGACCAAATCGTAGCCCTTGGGCATTTTGTTCCCATACACCGAAGTGGGAATCAACGGATATTTCCCCCTGTCGGCCAACAGTGCATTTTCCATGGGCTGCGCAAAGGGATAGAAGCCCGCAAAAGGGTGGGTGACTCCCCAGAGTGTGACCACGGGGATACCATAATTGGCCGCCAAATGGGCATTTCCACTGTCCATGGAAAGCATAACGTCCAAATTGGAGATCAGTTCCAGTTCTTGCGACAAATTCAGTTTGCCCGCCATGCACAAAGCATTTTTATAGGATTTGGAAAGACGCTCCAGCACTTCTACTTCTTTCGCGCCACCTCCGAAAAGCAGTATTTTATACTTATCAGTATCATTAAGTTGCTCAATGACTTTTTCCATGATCTGCAAAGGGTACATTTTACCCTCATGTGCTGCAAAGGGTGCCACGCCGACCCATTTTTTGGTGTCCTGCTTTACCAAGCCCAACACTTGTTCCGAAAGCGGTAACCGCAGCAAAGGCTTTGCTTCGGATAGGTCGATGGGATAACCCAATTGGGCCAAAACATCGGCATAGCGTTCGTGTGTGGTCCTTAACTGTTGGAATATCTTGTTCCGGCTCCGGGTCAGGGCTTTTTTTTCTTTCCTTCCCTTATCGATCTGCACAAAAGGGATTCTTTCCAAGGCGAAGTATTTTTTGATTATCCTGCTACGTAGCACATTGTGTAGGTCGGCCACGGCATCAAACTGCATCGGTTTCAATTCCTGATAGAGCCTCCAGAGCCCCATCAGTCCATTATGGCGTTTCTTCACATCGGCCTCCAGCACGTTGACCCTTTCCAACCCATCAAAAATGGGAATGAAAGGCCTTTTGGTGAGCACGGTGATGTGGAGGTGTGGATATTTTTGAATCAGTCCATTGATGATCGGTACTGTCATGGCCACATCGCCCATGGCTGACAAACGAATCAACAAAATCCGGGTGATGTTACCCTTTTTGTCCACGGAGCACCGGGTTTAGTTCCTCGTCGTTGTACATTTTCATCTGTTTATATACTTTCATGTACTTATTTCCAGCCTCAATATCGGCCAACAATTGGTCAATGGCGGAGGAAAGGTCTTTTTTCTGTTCCAACAATACGGCCAATTTATCGGCACATTTTTGGATATGTTCCGGCGAGGCGTCGCTGCGGTTCACTTCTTCCTGCATGTGATAGATCTTCAAGGCCAAAATGGAAAGCCTGTCAATGGCCCATGCGGGGCTTTCGGTATTGATGGTGGCCGTTCCCTTAGGTTGTACCGATTGGTATTTTTTCAAAAAATAGCTATCGATATATTCCACAAGGTCGGTGCGATCCTGGTTGCTTGCATCGATTTTTCGTTTTAGGTCCAGTGCGGCCACAGGATCTATATCTGGATCTCTGATGATGTCCTCATAATGCCATTGGACGGTATCTATCCAATTTTTCCGGTAGAGCAGGTGTTCTATCTTATCCTTTGGATAAGGATTTTCAAAATCTTGGTACACATCGTCCTTTATATGGTAGGTGTCTATACTTTCCTGAAAAATCCTGAAGGCAAAATCACTGAACATGGTATATCATTTTACGCAAAGATATTGCTTTATGGGCTAATTGGTAAGTGCTATGGCAAAAAGGAGAAATGAGAAAGCCATGCAAATGACCAGCACCACTTCCTGAAGCTTTGGTTTTTTTATCGCCTCAAAATAGTTGGTCATAAAAACCGCGGCCGGAAAAAAGGTGATCAACACCGGCGATGCGTCCGCGGGGGTCAAGAGGGTAATGGCCACCCCCAGCACAAAGGCCAATAAAATAATACGCAGTTGCAGCAGCTTGCCTCCCCCTACATTCCGTAATCTGAGAAAGACCACAAAGGCTACGGCCAACACAAAAAGAATATAGATCAGGGCCTTGACGTTCAGGACCTCAAAAACAGATCGGGCATTGAAAACTCCCAAGGAAAACCGATAGTGGTCCCGAAAAAAATTGAGGGAACCGTTCACTTTCAGCACGGTAAAGGCAAGCACAAAGATGGTCGCCAAGCCTACAAACGGGACCAGCCAGTTCTTGAATGTCTTACGGTCATAAATATTGATCGCCACAAAGACCAAGATCAAAAAAGCAAGGGCCCAATCATAGAAAAGGCTGGCCATGGCTATCAAAAGTGAAGCATCAAAGATTTTGTGCTTTACACTGCCAATGGTTCGGATGGACAACAACCTCCATAGGGCCAACAACAGGAAAAAGTTGGTGAAAATGGCGTTTTTTTGGGTAAGGTTTTCGGAGAAGGCAATCACCAGTAGGACAAAAAAGAGCATGGCATAGGAGTTGAAATCCGTGACCTTTTCCGTTTTCACCGTTTGATTGATGATAAAAATGGCCAACAGGAGCACTCCAAAGGTCAATAGTTCCAGTGGAAAGTTTCCGTCAAGTTTTTCCGGTCCATGGCCCAAAAAAGCGTTGGTGAAATAAAAAAGAAACAAAAATATGGCGAGGACGATGTAGTTAATGGGTTTTGTTTTTCCGAAAAAGCTTGAAATCATCCTATCTTTTGCTACTTTTGTAACGTAAATATAGCCAAGATGAGCAAGTTTTTTTACGGTATAGAGGACTTATTTGTGAACTACCTTTTTGCCCCTTTGGATTTTTTCCGTTTTATGCACAGCTGGTGGGGTTCCAACACCATCAACTGGATTTTCTTCGTGATCGGTTTTGTGGCAATGGTCTATTGGATGAAACAGTTGAAGATCTTTAACGACAACAACGAAGAGGATAAGAGCATCAGCTCACACTCTTATCTATAGATCGAACCCTAGGTCTTTTCTGTAGTACATCCCATCAAAATGGAGCTTTTCCATGTTTTGATAGGACTTCTGCAATGCTTCCCTAAAATCTTTTCCAAAGGAAGTGACCGCAATGACACGTCCGCCGTTGGTGACCACTTTTCCATCCAGTATCTTTGTGCCGGCATGGAACACGATGGAATCCTTGATTTTTTCGGTTCCGGTGATTTCCTTTCCTTTTTTGTAAGCTTCGGGGTATCCGCCCGATACGGCCATAACGGTCGTGGCGGCTCTTTCATCAATTTTCAGATCGATTTGGTCCAATGAGCCATTGGCCATGGCCAGAAGCACCTCGACCAAGTCACTTTTCAGTCGGGGGATCACCACTTCGGTCTCTGGGTCGCCCATGCGCACATTGTATTCGATCACTTTAGGTTCGTCGCCCACCTTGATCAGCCCTATAAAGATGAACCCCACATAGGGCAAATTGTCCATTTTGAGCCCCTCTACGGTCGGTTTCACGATTTGCCGCTCAACCTTGTCCATAAATATAGAATCGGCAAAGGGAACCGGGGAAATGGCCCCCATGCCGCCCGTATTGAGTCCGGTGTCGCCCTCACCAATCCGTTTGTAGTCTTTTGCGGTGGGCAGGACCTTATAGTTGGAGCCATCCGTCAGCACAAAACAGCTCAATTCGATACCGTCCAAGAATTCTTCGATTACCACTGTGCCACTCGCGGAACCGAATTTGGAATCCAACAACATGGCCTTTAGTTCGGCCTTTGCTTCCTGTAGATCCTGAAGGATCAAAACCCCTTTTCCGGCTGCCAGTCCATCTGCTTTTAGAACATAGGGCGGCTTCAAGGTTTCCAAAAAGGCATATCCAGCTTCCAATGATTCCCCTGTGAAGCTTTGATATGCAGCCGTGGGAATGTTATTTCTCATCATAAACTCCTTGGCAAATTCCTTGCTGCCTTCCAATGCGGCAGCAGCTTTTTGCGGTCCGATCACCGGAGTGTTCTTTAGTCCGGCATCGTTCAGGAAAAAATCGTGCACCCCATTCACCAAAGGGTCTTCCGGTCCCACCACCACCAAATCGATATGTTCTTTGAGCACCAGCTCTTTTATGGCGGCAAAATCGTTCACGCCCACCTCAACATTGGTGGCGATTTCGGAAGTACCTGCGTTTCCAGGGGCTACAAAAAGTTTTGCTGTTTTGGGGCTTTGTGAGATTTTAAGGGCCAAGGCGTGTTCTCTTCCGCCTGATCCCAGGACCAGAATGTTCATGAATCGATGTTTTGGCAAAAATAACCCAATTCAGATTTAATTTGGGGGTAAAGTGTCTTTTTAAGCTCAATCAAAATCCTTTGCTGAGGCTTCGGACACCAATTGCACGAATTAAAACTAATAAATCATAAAGCTTGATGGGCTGCCTTTAGGGCAAAAAATCCCTGTGTGCTTCCCAGAGTTGGTCATGTGGTAGGGATTTGAAGTAGTCATATACTTTCTTCAGGCCTTCGGATCGGTGTACCTTGGGTTCCCATCCCAAAATTTCCTTGGCCCGTGTGATGTCGGGCTGTCGTTGCAGGGGATCGTCCTGAGGCAAGGACTTGAATATGATTTTTTGATCGGTGCCCGTAAGCTTGATGATCTCTTCTGCAAATTCGAGGATGGTGGTCTCGTCAGGGTTGCCTATGTTGATGGGTTCCACATAATCACTCATCAGCAAACGGTAAATTCCCTCGATCTGATCATCGATATAAGTGAAGGAACGGGTCTGGGAGCCATCGCCAAAAACGGTCAAATCCTCTCCGCGCAATGCTTGGCCCATGAATGCGGGCACCACACGGCCATCGTTCAGCCGCATGCGGGAGCCGTAGGTGTTGAATATCCGCACTATTCGCGTGTCCAGGCCATGGTGCCTGTGGTAGGCCATGGTGATGGATTCCATAAAACGCTTGGCCTCGTCATAGACCCCTCGGGGACCGATGGGGCTTACGTTCCCGAAATAGTCCTCGCTTTGGGGATGCACCAAGGGATCCCCATACACTTCGGAGGTGGAGGCCACCAAAATTCGTGCTTTATGGTCCCTGGCCAATCCCAAGAGGTTCAGGGTGCCCAAGGAGCCCACCTTTAAGGTCTCAATGGGAATTTTTAAATAGTCAATGGGGCTCGCAGGGGATGCGAAGTGGAGAATATAGTCCATCCGCCCAGGGACGTGGACAAACTTGGTCACGTCGTGATGGTAGAATTCAAACCGTTTTAAATGGAATAGGTGTTCTATATTTCTGATGTCTCCGGTGATGAGGTTGTCCATACCGATAACGTGGTGGCCTTCGGCAATGAACCTATCGCAAAGGTGCGACCCAAGGAATCCTGCTGCTCCGGTAATGAGTGTTTTTTTCAATCTTTCGTTTTTTTCCTTTTTGGAGTGGTTTTTTCTTCCTTCTTCCCTTTCAGAGATTCAATTTTCCGCCTTAACAGGATTTTTTGTTTCAGTGTAGTAAAATTGTAATTATACTTAAAGAATATATAAGCCAAGAACATGACAACGGAAACCAACATGATCACCATTCCGGTGTTCTTTGCCTTGCTCCCCAGAATAATGAACAGTACAACAAAAATGATATTAAAACACCCTATGATAAAGCTTGCCTGCTTGTGTGAAAGTCCCCAGAAATCTATGAGCACATGGTGGACATGGTTTCGATCTGGCGAGAACGGTCCCTTTTTGTTTGCAATTCGAATAGCAAACACCCGTGCCGTATCAAAAAGAGGCACAATCAAAATACTAATGGCAATAAGCGGTGCATTTTCCAACAAAAAGGGAATTTCCCCGTCACCATAGGCTGCTGGTTCCAAAGCAAGGAACTTCAAAGTCAATATGCTTATTATAAAACCAACTATCAGTGAGCCTGTGTCCCCCATAAATATTTTTTTGTCCGAGGACACATTGAAGCCAAAAAATGCCATAAGACAGGCATTCATAGTAATGGCCATCAACGCAAAAAAATATTCCTGCGCCAAATAGAATATAGTGGTGTAGATGATCATGATCACAATCCCGACAATAGAGGCCAGCCCATCAATTCCGTCAATTAAGTTGTATGAATTGATGATGGTGAGCATTAAAAATCCTGATATACTCAAATAAAGAAAGAAGGGTATCTCATAAATGTTCAGAAATCCGTTAAGGGATTCAATCGTAAAACTCTCATTGGCCAACACAAAAGAAATGGCAAGAATCTGCGAAACCAGTTTTGCCCCAGGGGTCAATACAACTAGGTCATCCTTGAGACCTATGAAAAAAAGGATAATCAACCCGGGAATTATGTAAATGATTTCATCGTGCACATCTCTATTTTTTATGAAAAAAAAAGCGAGTATAATGGTATAGAAAAAAGCCACCCCACCCAGTGTAGGCGTTTTCGATTTATGAGAACTCCTTTGGTTGGGGTCATCCATTAACCTTTTCTTTTCTACAACCCAAATTATTTTCGGGATTGTTAGATAGGTCAATAGGAAAGCTCCGATAAAAACCAATATTGCCGTTTCAAGAAAATACAAACCAATTGCGTTTTAAAACCTTCCAAAGATAACTTTAATAAAGAATTTAAATAAGGATGCCTGTCTAGAAATCCTTGTCGGTTCATTAAGTAGTCTATAAAACCACTCCAGACCCAATTTTTGATATGTTCCCGGCGCGCGTTTTTTTGTGCCCGTATAAACATCAAAACTACCCCCAAGCCCCATATAAATGGCCTTATGATGTTTTTGTAGTTCTTCCATTAAAAATTCTTGCCTTGGGCTGCCTTGGGCCACAAAAACAATATCGGGTCTTTTAATGGTCAAATCCATTATCAGATCTTGCTTGTCATGTTCATTTAGAAATCCGTCCCTGAAACCTACGACATTTATTCCCTCATTCTCCCTAACCAGTTTGCTTACCGTTTGGGCTATTACCTCTTTTGAAGCGCCAATCAGGTAGAAGGACCTGGAGTCTTTATATTTATTGATTATATCCAACCAAAACTCGGCACCCGCAATTTTAGTTGCCTTAAATCCCTTTCTGCGCAGTGCCAAAACAGCTCCAATGCCATCTGGATATCCAATGTTTTCGTTTATGATAGTTGCCAACCTATTATCTTTTTTTAAGAGCTTTTCGGCATTTAAAGCAACTAGAATGGCTTGCTTATCCTGGATGAAATCCAGAAAATCAAGTTTGCTTTTAAACGGATATATTCTTTTATCAAACAAAAAGGCCTCTTCCATCACAATCCCTGATTAAGTGATATCAACATATTTAACAATCCTTTGTTTACCAATGTGCTATCGTATTTTTTTGCTGTTGCGACACAATTTTCAACAAGGTCATCGACTTGTGACTTGGTCAAATTTTGGAATTGTTCCATCTTGTGTACAAGCTCATCAATATTCTTTTTTTCGAACAAAAAACCATTATAACCCTCCACAATATAGCCTAGGGGACCTCCCACTTTACTGCCAATTACCGGAATTCCACACATCATGGCCTCAATTCCTACAAGTCCAAGGCTCTCCTCCTCCCGGTAAGTTGGAAATATAAACGCACTGAATCCGGCATAAATTTCGGCCAATTGATCTTGTGGGACATTTCCAATCAATTCGACGTTGACCCGCATATCCTGAATTGTTTTGACAACTTGAGTCTTGTCGGGGCCATCTCCGACCATTATGCCCTTTATCCTTTGAGATTTATTTTGATTGCAAACCCTGTAAAGCGCTTCCAAAAATATTCTCCAGCCCTTGGATTCAATAAAATTGGAAACAAACCCATATACAAGTTCACCTTGTTGTTTTTTAGTTTTAGGACGAAAAAGTTTGGCATTTATTCCGCCAGAGGGATAAACATAGATCTTATTGTGATCATCAATTTCAAAGATGTCACTGACTTTATCCAAATAGTAGGCGGAGGGCACTACTATTTTTTTTGATCTTTTAATTACCGGCACCAAAAACCATTTTAATAGTTTTTTGAGTGTAGATCCAAACGTTGCATCGCTTCCATGAAAGTTAAGGACCAATGGAACTTTTTCCCATTTAAACAGCCATAGGACCGGAGCAAAATAAAGTGGAAAATGAACATAGACGATATCTTGATCCTTACTACGGAAGATTAAAGAAAGTACTTTTAGATAAACCTTAATGTAGCCAAAAAATTTGCCGGTTACATTGTTTTTCTTTGTTAGCACCAATCTTTTAACTTCAAAATATTCATTTACGGCCTCTTCAAAACGTTTGACAAAAATTCCGTAACGTACATCCTCTTTTGAAGGATACATGTTGGAAATCAAGAATAGTCTATTTCGCTTTTTACTCATTATTGCCGTTGGTATAGTATTTTATGAAAAGTGGATAGAAAAAAGCGAAAAACATTACGCCTTTGCCTCTAACGAGTACAGATTCCGTAAACGAAAATATGACAATTAGAATAAAGAAGGCCAAAGCACTGTCCCTTAACCTGGTCTTGATTGCAAAATGTACTAGGACTAATAAATAGACTGTCAGTCCCAGTAATCCATTACCAATCAAAAATTCCAAATATTGGTTGTGGGCATTATAGTTTTCTGTCAATGCTTGGTCGAATCCTCCATTGGCATATGCTTGAAGATAAATTTCATATATGTCCCCCGAACCATTTCCGATAAGGATATTGCCATTGTCCAGGAACACTTTCCCAATCTCCTTCCATCGAAAATATCGCTCAAAAGTTATATTGCCTTCCAAGTCTATCAACTTTCGAAATTTGCTCAATAAATAATCAAACTTGAACATCGCCAAAAAAAGACCACAAAAAACGAACAAATACCCCCAATTCCTTTTCCCCTTCCAATCCCTAAAAAAATGTATGGCCATAATCAACAGTATACAGAAAAAACCTACCCTACTGCTGGTTTCGACAAGGAACAAAAGCGCTAATAACAGAAGAATGTAATAAAATATCCTTTTTTCCCTCAAACCCTTAAATAATTTGCTGTCCATTATTGTGGTCAAAAAGAGCACGAAAAAAAGGACGAAATACCCTGGATGGATGTCCATTGTGCGTAAAAGATTTCTGTCTGTGTAGATCCATTCAAAAAAATATTTTGCCTGTTTCATGGGAGATGCCTTGGATAATATATCCGCTATGATTGCTCCCCAGCTTACCAGCATAACCACTAGTAGGCCAATTCCAAGAGCGTATAAAATCTTTTTAACATTTACCAGTCTCTTGGGCAACGAAAAAATAATGATCGGCAAAATCAATAAAGGCAAGCTTCTTTCAATCCGGCCCAGGGCCACATCAACATTGTTTGAGTAAAACAAGCCCGCAAACAGGAGTAAAGGGATGGAAAACAACAAAAGCAAAGAAGTCCTATTAGCTTTAAGATTTTCCCATTTTTCATTCCAGGTCAAAACAAATAAATAACACAGTGCCAGAGGGGCCATCATCACAGCATCGATCCCATGACCTATTGGGAGTGACACCGCAAAGAGGTATAAAAAACCCTCAAACCAGGATTCCCAGCCTTTATTTTTTAAAAATGACCCCATAACGTTCTTCATAGCTGTTCTTAATGGAAACCTCCTTTAAATAATCGGTCATTCTGCTATGCCTTTCCGCATCCTGTAGGTCACGGATAGCCCTATGAATATCCTCCATATTGGAAATATCAACAAACAGTCCATAATCAGGCCCCAATAGATCGACAATGGGTTTATGGTCGGCTGTTACAAATGGGAGATGCATTCCAACAAAATCAAGAACCTTAATAGGAAAAGTGATATCATCATATTCGTTTCTGGGCCTAGAGTGGAAAGCTACAAATATATTGTTGCGCTCAATGAAATCCGGAATCTCAGAATGCCTCACCTTATCCAACACAATATAGTCCCGGTCCTTGGTCAATTCAGCAGCCAAGGCATCCCCAGATAGGACAAAAAAGTTATAATCTTCCTTGTACCTCTCAGCAAAATCCAAGAAATGCCGAAAACCCGAGTTGGGGTAAGATATTCCTCCCATGTACAACACCCCCACTGGTTTGTTGAAATCAACCTTGACATTGTCATTAGACATTCCAATGCATCCGGGGGGAAGGGCAATATATTCCCTTTTTGGAAACCATCCGTTTTTATTGAAAAATACACTTCCCATTTCTTTCGTGGGAAAAGCCAATCTATTTGAAACCAGTGTTAGAAAAAAGTTGCTGAGCTTATTAAAAAACATCGTGATACGCCCTCTGAAAGATGCATACTCCCCCGAAAAAAGTTCAATATAAATGTCCCGAATGAAAACCGTAATCTCTTTAGAGATACATTTTAAGTACAACAGGCTCAAAAAATCCACAAGGGATATCCTATTGGTGGCCGATTCGACATAAACATGTGCATTTTTTTTGGTCCGAAGGGACTTTTGAAGTTTTCCCTTGCTATCAATCACACCATCCCCATGATTCAAAAAAATGGACTTAAACATGGAAATCCTTGTTCTGGGCCCTCCAGAGACCTTTTCTATGTTGGGTACTACATAAAGGACTTTGTTCATTTGTCGTTAGCTAAATATCTCGGCAAAATTATTTTCTTAAACCTTAGTTCCCTAGTTCTTCTCTTTTGTGGAGTATCCAAAATGGAAGAAACAAATAGAATAGGTAGTTGAAATAATGAATAGACAAGAGATTTGTTATTAAAACAATTGCAAAAAAACCAATTTTGCCTTTGATACCCCGTATCCTGGACAATAAATACAGATGTGTGGCAAAAAATAAAGCCACCAGCGTCCATCCACCTCTGTGATACAAATAATAAAATCCATTATCAATCTCCTGAAATGAGAAAGTCCTGCTCAAACTTGGTGAGAGTTTGTTTTCCCTATAAATATTGGAGCTTGCCCCATAACCTTCCCCAAAAAGTTTTTTGAACACCCCAAAGTTCTCGTTGTCCAATGCCTGTTGCAAGTCGGCAATCCTAGTCTTAACGGTACCATACTCCCATGGCTTGAAAACGTATTCCAGTTTTGAGGCTATCATTTCGGGCACAAAAGGTGAATTAATGTAGAGCCCCAACAATATACCCAAAATCAAAATTCCAATGACATATACCGGCCTTAGCAATTGTTTCAGGTTAACGACCGTCAATATGGAAAGAATCAACACAATGGAAAAATTCATAAAATTGGAGGTCATGAGCAGATATATCATAGATCCCATAAGTGCAATCCCAAGGGTTCTATCAAATTTCTTGTGATGGTACAAATAATAAAACAGAATATATACCATCGGGGTAATTGCGGGTCCCAAAACCCTCCCCTGTTGTCCAAAGGTTTTTTCATTCCAAAAGTTTGGGATAAAGTCTACATACAATAAAAGATATATGATGAGTACCGTCCAATTGATGGCAAGCAGTAATTTCAACTGATCGATCTTGAAGCGGTTATTGATCAGCCAGAAATAGAAAACGAAGGAGAACAGTTGAAATTTAATATCGATGTGGGCATTGGGGTGATCGTTAAAAAAGCCAATGGACAAATAAAAAAGATAGATTACAAAGGCTATTAAAAGGTAGGCGTAAAATTTAGGCTGCGCTTTTTTTTGTAGAAAAAGAGTGAAAATAAGAAACAACAGTGTAGTAACCGTAAGCAGCGTAGAGCCTGCGGCGCCCTGCAAAAAAAACAGGGCAATCAATGCTATATAAAGTAGTTTTCTCAAAATATTTTAGGTAAATCTAGACTTTAAAAGGAAACTTTTCCTTTTTTTTACGCAAATAATAACGAAAAACAATGTTTGTTAAAAATTCATTTTTAATATTCCTCGTTCTTTTTGTCAGTAACTCAATTTTGTTCGGGCAAACAAGTAAGAAGCCCTCTTTTTTAATAAAAGCTGATTCAATTAACTACTACATTGAATTGGAAACCCTTAAACAAGCGATGTCATTTCAAGATGTCCCAAGAACAGTTCCTTTTAACAATGAACGTCAAGAATTGTTTTCGAAGCAAATTTTAAAAGATTCGATTATAATCCTTCCTAGTTTCCCTCCGTTTTATCGGCCTATTGAAACAATTGACTGGGCGGAAAACCCTTATAAAAATGACACTTGGCAACTTTACTATCAAAATCTCTTTTTTGTTTCTGTCTTAAACCATGCATATTACAACACCAAAAATATTGACTATCATAACAAAGCAAAAGCATATATAGCAAGTTATATTGGGCTACACAAGAACCTCACCGTGATGAGTTCAAAATTTTCTTGGTATGACCATGCTTGTGCATTTCGGGTATTGCATATGCTACAAGCTGTTTGCAACGAACTAAGCCTTGAGTCGCCTAATCAAAATTTCATACAGTCTGTTTTTGATCATTTTGAGTCGAATATTGACTTCATGATGGATAAAAAAAATTATTCGGTCCACAACCATGCGCTTATGATGGATAGAACTTTGTTATATCTAGCTAAAGTTCTAAAATCCATTCCTGAATTATCACAAAAACTTAAGAGCAGCGCAGCCAATAGAGCAATGGATAACTTCAACAAAATTATTGATGATACGGGTCTTGCAAAAGAACACTCTACCTCCTACCACATATTCAATCATAACTTATACAAGAATATTTTTGAATTAATTGGTAATGATCAAATGGATGTTCAAACCCTTTCTAAGTATCTAAAAATGAATGATGTGTTATTACAATTGATAAAGCCTGATTTGACCTTCCCCCTTTGGGGAGACAGTCAAGTAGAAAAGCTAACGCACAAATTGGTGGAAGACTTTGGAGGAGATAGACGTTTAAAAAGTCTTTTTAGACAATATGATTTGACTTCCAATGTAAATTTTAACAACAATATTGCCGTACTTAGAACCACAACTCCGGACAAAGGCTATTTGGCCCTATTTGCAAATTATGAATCCAAGGTACATAAGCATAGAGATGATCTGTCTTTTATTTTCCAAACTTTGGGAACAGATATTTTAACTGACCAGGGTTATTATGGATACGATCAAAAGTATCGTCCATTGCTTATGTCTTCCTTCTCTCACAATACCGTGGTTGTAAACAGCAAAGAGTACATTTTTGATTCTTTAAAGGAAAAAGCGCAAATTACCGGATATGTCAGAAAACCTAATGTTGAAATAATAGAGGCCAAACACAATTACTATGACTCCCTGGAAGTTAAAAGAAAGATTGTTTTTCTAAAACCTAACATTATCATTGTAAGTGATCAAACAGATAAAAAGGAATTGACCGAATCACTGACTCAATATTTCCATTTTGGAGAATCTGCCCAAAATGCTAGCATTTTGGGAAACGAGTATTCAATTGAATTTCCAAATAATGTCAACGTTACTGTATTACCTGTCGGGGAAGGGGTATCCCTACAAGAAACAACATCCTATCGATCCAAAAAACCATATGACCTCGCTGAAATTAAGCAATTGTCAATTTCGAAAACAAACAATAACAATCTGGTAACTCTTATAAAGATTGTGTCATCTGACTATAAAAATCCTGTTACGAATGTTATTATAAGAGATGACACTGTATTTTATACAATGGACGGCATTGAAAAAAGTATCGTTATCAAACACTTCTGAGATTGTGCTCTAACTTCAATGTAGACCTCTGTCTAATTACAGAAATACATCTTTACTGCTGCCAACAAACTCAACACCTGAATTTTCTCTATACCGTTTCCGTTGTTAAAATGTTGAATGCAATCATTTTTAAGTTCCACATGATCCAATCTTTCAATGTTGTCTTCAAAATAGTCCTGAAAAAACAATCTCAGCTCGGGGTTGGTCCTTAACCAAAAATCAACAGGGTTCATATTATTCTTGGAGTTGTAACCCAGTTTCAACAAATTGGTTTTTTGCATGACCTTTCTGATCACTTTTTTCGGGGTAACCTCGATTCCTTTGATTACAAGGTGTCTGGAGTTAACTTTTTCTCCCGTTTTTTCCCATATGTAATCGCCTGCCTTTGGATACCTCCCCAATATCCATTTCTTATAAATTTTTTGTTTGCTCCTATATTTGACCGGAATGGTCATGGCAAAATTTAAAAGGTCCACATCATAAAAGGGTGATGCCGTTTCTGTATATTGTTGTATTCCCAGCAAGCCATTATTGGCTCCGTTGAACCCTCTTTGGTACATGCAGAATAGTTCTTTATTGGCATACTTTGCGAAGAGCTCCCTATCAAATCCAACTTTGTGAACCAATTTCTTTGAATAGGCCCCGTCTCCATTTACAAATACTTCCTCATTCCCTGGTGTTTTGATAAAACTGCCAAATACAACATCTCCCAATTGCCCAGAGTGGCAAACACCAAACTTCTCAAAATTAATCAAGTTGTAGAGGCTTAGCCCATGGGCAATACCATGGTACATGACATTTCCTCCCGTAATTTTTGTTACTTCATCCAGACTTTTCAAAAAAATGCCGTTGTCCAGGGACTTAAATATCCATTCGTGTTTTAGGTCACTTGCAATTTTTTTGGGTACGGTTTCATCAAGATAGTCACTCTGTGAGAATGTGAAGTTGACTTGATCTTGATAGCCCATTTCATGTGCCACCCAACAGGTCATCCTGGAATCCAGTCCGCCGCTCAAGGCCACAAAATGTTTAAAACCATATTCTCTGTCCTTTTCAAATTGAAGTGCAATGGCTTTGGAGAACAATTTGTCCATTTGTTCAATAATTTCTCCCTCCCCCATTCTTAGGTTTGGGCTATTGTCCAAAGAGTAAAAATTCTTGTGTTCGGCGACTCTTTGATTAATTATTGCGTAGCTTCCGGGAAGAAATCTTTTTACATCTGCGGAGAGGGTTCTATCTTCCAGCATATAGCCATAACTCAATAACATGTAGGCAGATTCTACATTTAAGCAGTGTGCGAAATTTAAACGTTTGTATGCAGTGACAATTCCGTCAAAGTCCGATGAAAAAAAATATGTTTGGCCAATATCCCCGGCATAAAAATATTTCTTGCTTCCTATATGGTCTTGGAATAAAATCCATTTGTCTTTTACTTTGTCGTATAAAGCCCCCAGAAAGCTGCCCCTGAACACATCAAAAAAAGCATCCCCTTTTTGTTGATATAGCTCAAGTATATACTCAGGCCAATCTTGGTCAGAATTCGCGATTAGCTCACTTTTATTCAGGACCACGCCATCGAGCACAAGCAAATACTTTGAATCATCAAGGTAGACGCTATCTTTATAAAATTTTTTGTTCGTTTGACAGGCTACGAAATAGCCATTCTCCTCTACAACAAAGTCGTAGGGGGCCTTGGGGCCAGGTTCAAAAAACTGCCTCTCAGCGCCTATCCCTATAAGAACCTTTGACATACTTTGCGAATATGATTTTAAAATATCCCATATACTCATTGTCCGTGAGGATGGCGAATACAAACAGACTCCCGACCAAGACCGCGGATGCAAGAATTTGGACTATTACACTTTGGTCTTCCTGCGTCACTTGTATAAAACCCAAAACCAAGGTCCCAGCCACCAAAAAAGGTGGAAACATCGATGTCAAATATTTTTTGATTCCCATGTTCAGGACTTTTTTGTATAACATATGCCATGCGGGAAGAGTCATCAATACTTGTGTTACAGCGATAAAAATAAGGACCGATAGTATACTGATATTGGCTCCTACGAATATAACCACCGGGAAAACCATCAATGTGATCAAATTCAGATAAAAATCCAAATCGGTTCTGCCCTTGGTGATGGCCAAGATTCCCATAATCCCGCCTAAAGACCTAAAGTAGACAATTATAGTAAAAATCCTTACGAAGGGCACAATTTCGTTATAGGCTTCACCATAAAAAATTTGCACCAAAAGAGGTGCGCATATGGCCATAGCACCATAAATCATAGCGTCGACGAAGGCCATTCCCTTTATCAGTTTCGAAAAATAGCCCAACAAAAGCTTGATGTCGTCCTGAAATCTGGGCATAATGGATACCGCAACCTTGGTCATTATAGGATCTACGATCATCAGAGGTCTTCGAACCAATTGTTTTGCGAGGCTGTACCCACCCAAAAGTTCCGCTCCAAAAAACTTTCCAATAATGAGGATATCCAAATCCCTATTGAAGTAATTAATGACTTGTCCACCCACTTGGTACATGCCAATTTTGAGAAATGGTCTCGTCTTATTGAAATCAAAATGGAACCCCAATGGTTTTCTGCGGACCCCAACAATAAAAAAAAGGGAGTTGCTCAAGAAATACTGCAACAAAGCAGACAATACCAAGGAATACACGCCAAATCCGTTGATTGCCAAAACGATTGCCAGTGCCAGGGAGCATAGCACGGCTATGATCTCTATAATAGAGATGGCCCTGAAATCCAGTTCCTTCTGAAGTATTGTTTTAAACTGTCTTCCAACAGCGGAAAAAATAATCCCGAAGCCCATTAATAACAGGAGCTTTTTCAATTGCGGCTCGTCATAAAAATTGGCAATAATCGGAGACAATAATAGAATTCCCAAGAACAAAAGCAAACTAAATACTACATTCAACCAATACAGGCTATTGTATTCATCCTTGCTTATGTTTTGCCTGTAAAGTATGGCAGAGGTAAGGCCCATATCCATAAAAAGGTCCATAAATCCAAGCACAAAGGTGACCAGTGCCATTAATCCAAAGTCGGAAGTTTCCAAAAACCTGGCCAGAACGGATATTTTCAAAATTGCACAGATGGCGGTCGAGGCCGTGGCAAGGGTGGTCCATTTTACACCGGATATAGCTTCTTTTTTAACCTGCATGGGCAATGTTGGATAACGTATTCTTTAAAGTCTCCTTGGTTGACTCAAAACTTATTGCCTTTACAAGTAGTTTTCTGTTTTTCTCAATTTGTATTGGTCCAAGACCTTCCAAAGCCTGTGTGTCGTTCAAAACAAAATCCTTATCCATTGAAAAAACTTTGACCCCTATTCTTTTTAAAAAATGATAAAAGGTATTACTCTCATTCAAATAAACCTTGGCTCCCATCCACAACATGGCCAAAATATTTCCGACAGCCTGTTGTCTATAGTGATTCATCACAACTACGCTGCAGGAGCTTAGTATGGTGTTATATTCCTGTAGGGGCATGAATTCCCTCAAGGGCATGAACGCTTCTCCAAACATTCTTTTCCCCATCAAGCAAATCTCTGATGCATATTCTGGGTCCCCATAACTCAAGGGAACCACCAATTTTCTGTTTGCCAAATCCTTGCTCTTCAAAATTGTAAAAGCTTCCAGATGATTATTGGTCAAAGATGCAGAGTTGCCCAAAAGTAAATTGTTTCCTGATACCGTAATGTCCTCTTTTCCCTTAAAAATAAATTCCAATGGGTAATAGGTCATTTGAATATGCTTTGCGTCTTCTGCAATGAAGGCATTCCTTTTAAGAAACTCCACCTCTTCCTCATGGATTATGCCCACATACTTTATTTTTTTAGCTGCTTTTAATATGGAAATCTCTGGGACCGATGTGCCGAATTTGACTCGATAATAAATTGGCCTGATTGCTTCCTTCAATACCTCCTTTTGGCCTTTAATCAAAAATCTTTTCTGAGTGATTTGCCCCAACATATCAATACCTACAGCTTTCGGATTATCATAAATCTCACCTCCCCAAAAAAACCAAACAAACTTGATTTCTGTGGGTGCCTTCAGTACAAGGCGGCTTTGAAAATATTTTAATCCATGAAGTATTACCAGATCATATTCCCCCAACTCTGTCAGTATGGTACGACAACTTCTTTCACCATCCCCAAAAATCTTTGTGTGATCGTTAATTTGCACATATTTGGTCTTTTTTGCCTTACTGGTCAGAAAAATGAAGTATCTATTCTGGTCAGGAAAAATTCTTTCAAATTGCCATTGTATACTACCAATGAACTTCTCGTCCGGAGCTATGTGCAATATTTTCAATCGAAGAAATTTTTGACGTGTTCTATAATGTACCCGAGATCATCCTGCTCCAATTCGAAGAAAAAAGGTAAACGTATGAGACAATCCGAATATCTTTCAGAATTTTTAAGTTGTTGTCGCTTATTGTTCCTAAGATAAAAGTCGCTTTTATGCAGTGAAATATAATGAAAAACAGCATGGACACCCTTGTTTTTTAAAAAGGACAGCAACTTATCCCTTTGTTCCACATTATCAGTCAAAACATAGAACATATGTGCATTATTGGTTGCATAATCTGGGATCCGAGGCAGTGCTAGCTTTCCTTCCAGCTCTAGTGGTTTGAGTTCTTCATAATATCTGCTCCATATATTTTTGCGTCTAGTCTGTATTTCGGAAAGATGCTCCAATTGTGCATAAAGAAACGCTGCAATAAGCTCAGATGGCAAAAAGGATGAACCCGTATCTACCCAGCCATATTTATCGACCTCTCCTTTAAAAAAAGCAGAACGGTTTGTCCCCTTTTCCCATATGATTTCGGAACGGCCAACAAACTTTTCATCATTGATCGCGAGAAGCCCTCCCTCCCCTGAAATTATATTTTTGGTTTCGTGAAAAGAAAATGCGGATAAATGTCCAATTCCCCCTAAAGGTTTTCCTTTATAAAAGGAATCGATGGCCTGGGCGGCATCCTCAACTACAAATATGCCATGCTTTGTAGCGACATCCATCACCAAGTCCATATCACATGCCACACCTGCATAATGGACCACGACAATGGCTTTTGTCCTCGGAGTTACCAGCTGTTCAATTTTACTTTCATCTATTCCTGGGTGATCGTCCCTGCTGTCCGCAAACACAATTTTTGCCCCTTGTCTAATGAAAGCCAAAGCCGATGACACGAATGTATACGAAGGAACAATGACCTCATCACCAGGTTCAATGTTCAAAAGAATGGCCGCCATTTCCAAAGCATCTGTACAGGACGTTGTCAATAAAGTTTTCTTAAAATGGTATTCATTCTCAAAAAAAGCTTGGCATTTTTTCGTGAAAATACCATTTCCAGATATTTTACCAGAAAACACCGACTCTTCTATATACTGGGTTTCCTTACCTACTAGAAAGGGTTTATTAAAAGGAATCATCAACAAAATTTTATTCTAAACATTTTCAAGGGTATCAAAGGCTCCTGAGTGTCATCGAAAATTGCGTCCTTAATCATCAGCAGTCCCTCTCCACATACAACGACCGGCTTTCCCTTTTCCATAAAAACCACCTTGCCAGGACTTCTGTTTTCAACTGTAATGTCGGGTATTTCAATGGATTCAAAAATTCTCACCTTCCTCTCGCCAACAAAGGTACTTGCTCCTAGGTAAGGATTGCCGACAGCGTCAATAAACCGCCTTATTTCATTTGAGCTTTTACTCCAATAAATTTTATAATCTTCATCATCCCTCCAAAGACTATAGGTTGCAAGACTTTCGTCCTGGGGTTCTGCACTTATAATAGTGTTTGAATTGATTTTGCTAAATATGTCAAGAACTAAGTCTACATAACAATTTGATATCAAATCTATCGCCGTTGCTATTTTTATCGGGTATTCAACATTAATTTTACTTTGCCCAATAATGGGTCCCTTATCGTATTCTTTCTCGGCAAATAAGGCAGTTACCCCTATTTCTCTTTCTCCATTGATAAGGCAGTTAACCAAGGGTGAAAAACCCCTATACCTGGGCAACAAAGAATCATGGAGAACAATTAATGATGTTGAATTTTTGGTTTTGATGAGCCATCTCCAGGAAATTGCCAAAAAGTATTCAACTTGTATGTCCATGTATCCAGGTTCATGCTTGTCGTAATAAGCAATCCCATTTGCTGTACAAAGTTCACGAATCTCAGTATTGTAATCTTTACGGACATTCTTATCCAACGCTCCAACAACAAAAGCCAGGTTTGGGGCATAATTACTTTTTAAAAGGCTTTTAAGAACCAGAAAACCCTTTTTGGTCATAAAAAACCCCCCCACTTTTTTCATCTTGAGGCAATTCTTTTTAAATATTCGCCATAGCCACTCTTACTGTGATTGTCCGCCACTTGCCTAAACTGTTCTTTTGAAACAAAGCCCATCAAATAGGCTATTTCCTCCAAACAAGCAATTTTGAGTCCAGTTCGTTTTTCAACGGCCTTAACAAACTCGGTAGCCTCCGTAAGTGCCTCATGGGTGCCTGTATCCAACCAAGCATATCCTCTGCTCATTATTTGCACTTTTAAGTTATCTGCAAGTAAGTACGCCTGGTTAACAGAAGTTATTTCCAACTCGCCGCGAGCAGAGGGTTTTACCTCTTTAGCAATTTGAACAACAGAATTGGGGTAGTAATACAGCCCAACCACAGCATAATTGGATTTGGGGATTTGCGGTTTTTCCTCAATTCCAATAACATTCTTTTCTGTATCAAATTCAACGACCCCGTAGCGTTCAGGATCTTCCACATAATAACCAAAGATGACCGCCTTTTCTTCATTCTTGACGGTCTCTACCGTATTGGACAACATTTTCTGAATACCTGCGCCATAAAAAATATTGTCTCCCAAAACCAAACACACGTCATCTTTTCCAATAAAATCCTCTCCAATGATAAAGGCTTGGGCCAGACCATCTGGTGACGGTTGCTCTGCATAGGACAGTTTAAGTCCCAATTGCTCACCTGAACCAAGTAGCCTTTTAAAATTGGGGAGGTCGTGCGGGGTAGAGATTATCAAAATTTCCCTGATTCCCGACAACATCAAAACGGACAAAGGATAGTAAACCATGGGTTTGTCGTAAACAGGTAGCAACTGTTTTGAAACTACCTGAGTCAATGGATGCAGCCTGGTGCCGGAACCTCCGGCAAGAATTATTCCTTTCATATGGAGCTTTGGTATTGCTTTTCATAGTACTTTTTGTACTCGCCTGAAGTGACATGTTCCAGCCAATCCTTATTGTTGAGATACCAATCAATGGTTTTTGCAAGCCCTTCCTCAAATGTCACCGAAGGGGACCAACCCAATTCATTATTGATCTTTGAAGCATCAATGGCGTATCTCAGGTCGTGCCCTGGACGATCCTTCACAAAGGTAATAAGCGTTTCTGAACTTCCCGGCCCCCTACCTAATTTAAGGTCCATTTGCCTACAAAGTTCTTTTACCAAGTCAATGTTCTTCCATTCATTAAAGCCACCAATATTGTATGTGTCTTTTTCGGTCCCATGATGAAATACCAAGTCAATGGCCATAGCATGATCTTCCACATAAAGCCAATCCCTAGTGTAATTGCCATCACCATAAACGGGTAAAGGTTTGTTGTTTATAATATTGTTGATGAACAATGGTATCAGTTTTTCAGGGAAATGATTGGGGCCATAGTTATTCGAACAATTGCTTATCACATAGGGCAGACCATACGTTTCCCCATAGGCCCTAACAAAGTGATCGGAAGCTGCTTTGGAGGCAGAGTATGGAGAATTGGGGTGGTATGGTGTTGTTTCCGTGAAAAACCCTGTCGGACCCAACGCCCCATACACTTCATCGGTACTGACATGGTAAAACTTCTTCCCCTCCCAATTCTTTACCCACAGGCTCTTGAACGCATTCAATAAATTGATAGTTCCCAAAATATTGGTTTTTGCAAAGACCAACGGATCGCTTATCGAACGGTCTACATGGCTTTCAGCTGCCAAATGTATAATAGCGTCGAAACGATGATTTTCAAAAAGTTCATCAATAAAATCGACATCGTTAATATCTCCCTTGACAAAGCTGTAGTTTTTAGCTTTTTCAATATCACGAAGGTTCTCCAAATTGCCCGCATAAGTAAGTGCATCAAGATTGAATATTTTATAATCGGGATACTGGACGACAAACCGCCTTGTTACATGTGATCCTATAAAGCCAGCTCCTCCGGTTATTAAAATTTTCATGCTTAATATTTTAAATTATTCTGATGCGATAAGGTATGTTCTTTTCTCTATTAAAGGCCCAAAGCTTTCAAAAATGGTAAAGTCATATCCCTATCCGAAAGAATTAAATTATGTGGTGGCAAACGCCAATCAATGCCCAAAAATGGATCATCAAACCGAATACCCCTTTCAGATTCCTTGTTATAATAGTTGTCACACTTATACATAAAAAGTGTATTGTCATCAAGTGATAGAAAACCATGGGCGCAACCCCTTGGGATAAAAAGCTGTTTTTTGTTTCTATCATTAAGCTCCACAGTGATGTGCCTGCCAAATGTTGGTGAGCCCTTTCTTATATCCACTACAACATCCTGAACAGCCCCTTGTGGCACAAAGACCAGTTTTGCCTGTGCATGTTCCCCCTTTTGAAAATGAAGCCCGCGTAGCACTCCCCTATGTGAAGAAGATTGATTGTCCTGAACAAAATGAACCTCCTTACCGAGGGCTTCGGTTAGATTTCTATGATTGAAGCTTTCCATAAAATAACCCCGATCATCTGAAAAAATCAAGGGTTCAATGACACAACATCCTTGTATTTCTGTTTGGGAAACTCTCATTTATCTTATAAAAATGATACTTTTTTAGACAAGTACACTATTTTTTGGTCTTTTGGCTAAAGTACGATAATTCGTGGCCAAAACAAGTTTGGCCTTGTCCGTCAAACCATTTTCGTCTAGAATTTGTTGGGCAAAACCATACCACGTCATCGGTTTTCCATCCGTGACATGATAGGTGCCGAAAGGTTTTTTCTCCGTAATAATATTTTCGAGAATAAACTTGGCCAGGGTTTCAGTATCCGTGGGACATCCTTTTTGTTCGTCCGTAATATTAAGGTCTTGTCCTTCGGATGCTTTTTTTACAATGGTCCTATAGAAGTTGTGACCATACTTTTTACTGTACAGCCATGAAGTTCTTAAGATGTAATGATTTTCCAATAACTCCCGGATGTACTGTTCCCCTTTGAGTTTGGACTTTCCATATTCATTGATGGGGTTAGGTCTATCTTCAACGGTGTATGGCCCTTCTTTCTCCCCATCAAACACATAATCCGTGGAAACATGGATCAGAACAACGCCATGCTTCTTACAGGCCATAGCCAATTTTTTTACCCCTTCAACATTCACCCTATAAGCGGGTTCCGGGGTCTTTTCTGCTTGTTCCACGTTGGTATAGGCCGCACAATTGATACAATAGTCGTAGTTTCCGTTTTGAAAAATATTGTTTATTGCTTTTTGGTCAGTGATGTCCAGATTGGCCGAATCCTTAAAGTCAAACGTAGTGTCTTTCGCTATGGGCGCAAACTCCTTGATGGTCTTCCCCAATTGACCTCCTGAACCGGTCACAATGATTTTTTTCATAAACTTTGTTGCCTAAAAGTCAAGCCCGAAAATGAGCATGTAAAAAGGCGCCAACTACTTTTTGTTGTATGTCTTCAAAAACCTGTTCAGCTCTAGCGTACCAAGAACTGCAATGACCAAGCCCAACAACAAGAGTGGTATTTTGACCTTATAGCTTTTGAGAATTCCCTTCTGCTCCACACCCCTTGTCGGAAAATCACTGATTACATTGATGATGGTCGATTTGTTGGCGCGCTCCCTGTTCAACGCCACCAATTTTTCCTTGAGGATATCCTTTTCCTGCACCAAGGCAAGCTCCCTGTTGGTAGATTCCCCTCCCTCGGCCAAATTGATGTTGGTTCCCTGCATGGGTTTGTCCGCCTCCTTCACCAAAACGGTTCGGTACAGGTTTTGGAGCGAGTCGATCTCTGCCAATTGCTTTTTGTAGATAGTGTCCTGGAGGGCAAGGTTCTCATCATTGATCCGCTTCTGCAACTTAAAGTAGTCGTTCACGGATATGGAGTTGATGATAGCCGACTGCGTCTTTTTTGCCACCCTGTTATCGGTGCTTATCAAGGAAATTCTATGGAATCTTGCATCCATGGAGTTGAAATTCTCCAAATAATTTTCAAAATCAATCGCTTTCACCGTTGTGGTGTCAAGATCCCGGATAAATTCATCAAAAAGCTTTATCTTTTGGTTTTCGTCGGAATAGGAGTCCACAAAAATTTCCATAATACTTGCTGCCTCCCGATCGGTAATGTTGAGTGCGGTCGCCAAAGCTACCGAATCCTTTGCCGTTGCCAAGTCGTTGTAAAAAGCAATGTTGTTGTACAGTTGTTGTACGCTGTTGAAGTTGGGTTCCACCACCATTCTGGACACATACTTTTCAGGAGTGGTGGTGTCCAAAAAATAGCCTCCAATCCCTCCCACCACCACAACCGTGGCCAACACGATGATGTTTTTTCGGACAAAGAGCAAGAAAAGGATGATTATATGGAAAATACCCTTGAAAATGCTCCCTATAAAGTTAAAGAACTTCTGAAAGCCCCTTCCTATGATCTGAAACAGTTGTCCCAAATCTATTTCATCCGATGTGTTCTGATTTACTGGTTGATCCGCCATGCCTATGAGTTGAATAGTTGTTTTAAAATTCTGTCTGTGATCAAGTATGTGGGTTTCACCCCGGTTGTGCCCAATCCGCCCGATGCCAAGGTACTTCCTGTTTCCAAGGGGTTGTCCGAAGCATAATACGCATATCTCACCTTAACATCCTTTTTGATGCTCTTTCGTATCTGTGATGCGGATTGCACCGCCTTTTGGTAATGCACTCCCTCCATCTCAAGCCCAATCACGTTCCATGTGGATTCATAAAAAAACCGAAGGATGTCCTTGTTCTGCAGCGAGGTTCCCAAAACGGTCACCATGGTCCCTTCCAACACCTTAAGTCCCTCTCCTTCAAAATCTTTGGCACTCAGTTCATTGTTGAACGGGTAGTTGTCCGCTGTACCTTCAAAAATATGTGCCGAGGGAATCATCAAATCCCCTTTGCCGCCCTCCAAAATACCGGCCTTTCCCATTATGGATACCGAATCCACGTTCAGAAAATGCTTCTCATCGCCTTCTTCCATGGGCTTCAATAGTTCGTCTATGGTCTCATACGCTTGTTCCCCAAAGGCATAGTCCATCACAAATATAACTGGTTTTTCTTCTTCGGGCATATCCTTGGGAAGCTCATAACAACAGCTTCCTTTTCCAAATTTTGCCGTGTCAAAAATCTGCACGTCTATGTTGGCACCCGATTCATCGTTCAAAAAGATCATTCCGTTCCGCTCCGCCAGATTCCTTATCTTTTCATTGAGGTTTTTGTTCTTTTCAGAACTGAGTGCTTCATAGATTTTTAGGGAATGGGCATCGGGAAATTCCTTGGCCAGTGCTTTTTTGGCAAACAGGGAGTTCATCACACTGTGCATGTTGGCACTGATGATATGGAGTGGCCTATGCAAGAGGTTGTTTTCCTTTAGGGTCTGTTTGATCTTGTCGGCCCAACGTTCCCCGTGGATATGATGGCCCAGCCGTTCCCGCAAGAGCGGACTGAAGGTTATGGTCCTTTTGTTTCCAGTGGTCTCTTCCTCTATGGCCAATTTGCCCAACCAGTAGATCACGTTCAAAAAGCGGTCAGGATCTTCGGGAGTCATCAATTTTTCGTGTATTTCCCCAACCTCATCAAACGTTCTTCCCAGAATATTGGCCGCATGGATCAGCGCCACCTCCCTTTGGTTGTCCTCTTTTTCCTCCTTGAGTACAAACTCGGTCAATCTGTCCCAGTCCCTAATGGTGGCGTTGCCGTCTTCCACCAATACCCGTTTGCAGATCTTTCCTGACTCAATGAACAAAAATGTGAGATGGGTAAGGATGTCATAGATGTCGCTCCTCCCACGGGTAATCTCAATGTTCATCTGTTCATTGTCGATACGGTAACAGTTTCTTCTCCGCTTCGGGGGAACAATGGGTTTTATGTGTGATTTGGAAAAGCCCTCATCGGAGGTCAAATTGATAAAACGGCACTCTTCAATGCCCTCGGGCAGTCGTTCCAGCACATAGGTCAATCCGTTGAGCTCGGCCTTGTCCTCCGCAATGGTTCCGTAGATTTCTGGTCTCAATAACAAAAGGGCACTTCTGAGGGCATTGCCGGAAACCCCCGAAGGTTTATAAAACCCTCGGTTGAGCAAATGCCGCATGGTGATGTACAGTCGCTCTATTGCGTTGGTGGACTCCTGTGCCCTTGTGGTCTGTTTTACTTCTGTTGCCATCTTTTGTTCTGGCAAAAATACACGAATTCCCCAAAAAGTGGGATCCGTTACGAACTATCTCATTATAAATGGTTGTAATCCTTCCGCCACCTTGCGATCGTTGGAAAGGCGCTGTACCTTGTTCTGTCCGCCCAACTTGCCGAGCGTCTTCATATACTCTTGAAAACCGTTTGGTTTTATGGTGGTGATTTTTAGGGGTTGGAGGATGTTTCCCGCAATCAAGTCGTAGTAATAGCTGTTCTGCTTTTTCATGCTTTCTTCCATGATGCTCGAAAATTTGGACATGTCCGATGGCGACCTTTCAAACTCAATGAACCATTCATGATAGGGCAGCTCTCCTTCCTCGGGACTGGTCTGTGGGGCCACGGTGAACTCGTTTACCAGCGCATCGGTTCCGTCCACGGCCAATTTCAGGGCCTCTTCCACTTCCTTTGCGATCACATGCTCCCCAAAGGCCGAGATAAAATGTTTGATCCTACCGGAAACAATGATTCGATATGGTTTTTTGGAAACAAACCGAACGGTATCTCCCAAGTTATAGGCCCACAATCCGGCATCTGTGGAAATGACCATGGCATAGTCCACATCCAATTCCACATCGGCGATGGTCAGTCGTTTTGGGTTTTCGGAGAAAAATTCATCCGCTTTTACAAATTCATAGAAAATCCCCGAATCCAAAAGCAACAACATACCTTTTTCCCTTTGGGAATCCTGATAGGCAAAGAATCCCTCGCTGGCCGGAAACAGCTCAATACTGTCCACCTTTCTGCCGATCAGGTTTTCGAACTTGGCGCGATAGGGCTCATAGTTGACACCTCCGTAGATGAACAACTGGAACTCCCTGAACAGTTCACCTACTTTTTTCCCCGTTTTGGCATGGAGCTTTTCAAAATACATCTGCACCCATGAAGGGATGCCCGCTATGACGGTCATGTTCTGCTGTTCGGTCTCTTCGACAATTTTGTCCACCTTGGTTTCCCAATCTTCGATGCAATTGGTCTCCCAACTGGGCAATCGGTTCTTTTGAAGGTAGTTGGGGACATAATGTGCGGATATTCCCGAAAGCCGTCCCGTTTTGATGCCCCCTTTTTCGTCCAAAACAGGGCTTCCTTGAAGAAAGATCATCTTGCCGTCCACAAAATCCGCATGGCCCGTCTCGTGGATATAGCTCAAAATAGCATTTCGAGAGGCTTCCACTTGGTGTTTTATGGATTCCTTCGTAATGGGAATATACTTGGCGCCCGAGGTTGTTCCGGATGTCTTTCCAAAATAAGCGGGCTTTCCGGGCCAGAGCACATCGTCTTGGCCGTCAATGATCATTTGGACATACCCCTTCAACTCTTCATAATCCCTGATGGGTACTTTTTCCACAAAATCACTGTGCAAACGGATCTGTTCGAAACCGTGCTCCTTGCCAAATCGGGTTTTTTTTGCCTTGGCAATCAATTCTTCAAACACCCTTTGTTGGGTCTTCACGGGCGAATCCACCCATTTGGCCGTTCGCCGGGCCACTCTTTTGGCAAAAATTTTTGCTGCAAAGGCTTTTAATGACATTTAATCAAAATCGATATAGTTCTGGGGATCAACAGGCTTTCCCTTTCTCCAAAGTTCAAAATGCAGGTGGGGCCCCGTGGTGAACTCCCCTGTGTTCCCAATGGAGGCAATCACCTCACCCGCCCTCACCAGATCACCCTGGGATTTGCTCAAGGAACCATTGTGCTTGTACACTGAGGTAAAGCCGTCTTGGTGCTCTATGATGATCACATATCCTGTTTCCGAGGTCCATTCGGCAAAAAGGACCGTACCATTGGCTATGGATTTTACGGGAGTATCCTTGGGGGCCACCAAATCCACCGCAAAATGTTTATTCTTCGGGTCGAAGCCTTCCGACAAGGTTCCGTTGATGGGCGAGAACAAAAGGGTGCCCAAATTTTCAATGTTCCTTTCAAAAAGATTGTACTTGTCCTCCAATTCCACTTCTTCGCGCAACAGCAAATCTTGGCGGATCGGGGTGAGGTCAACTGTTGAAGGATCTAATTTATATTGCTCAAAAAGCGAATCCCGGTTTACTTGGTTGTTCTCTACATCCCCGCGCAGCACCATGCGGACATTTTCCAAGTACCGGTTGGTATAGTTGAGTACGGTGACCAAGGAGTCTGTTTTATAGGTAAGCTCCGTGGCCTGTCGTTTCAATTTTGTTGAAGAATACCCTGGGATATATTCCCGCAGCGGGGTAAAGGCAATAATCAAGGTCGTGAGCCCGATAAGCAAAATGATGAACAAGGTTCCTGTGACAAAGACGTTGAGCCTGTTCAGTTTGAACGAAATCTTTTCCTCAAAGGTGCTCTCATTGAGGATCACCAAGCGGTACTTGTGCAGCAGCTTGCGCTTTATTTCCTTTCTTTTCTTTTTATCCTTTGCCATGATAGCAAAGATAATCTTAGATTTTAATATTGGTGTTAAGCTTTTTAAAAAGCCGATGGGCGGCCATGTCCAAACGGTCGGAATTGCTAATTTTCGTTAATCTGGCACGCTCTTCCAGTTCTTTTTACTAATTTTACCTTTCATTTAAAGGTTTTGATGTTATGATTGCTCAAACTATATTGCTCGGTATGTTGGGTCCTTGGCAGATTGTACTCATTGTGGTGGTGGTCCTCTTGCTTTTTGGTGGCAAGAAAATCCCAGAACTGATGAGGGGTCTTGGAAGCGGCATAAAAGAGTTCAAAGATGCTTCAAAGGATGAGGAAAAGCTGGAAAGCGGCAGCAAAGAATCCAAATCCTAGGCTTTTTTCAAAGGTCTTAAAATGTCAACAAACGCTTTTGTTCAAAGGGCTTGTCGATAAAGAACCACATTTTTAAGACCTACACGCCACAAATCCATTCTTTCACAACAAAAAGTTATTGCCCCCCTCTTCTTGTGTTATTTTAGCACCCGAAACTAAACGTTAAGCCCTCTTTGCTTAACCTCCAAATGGCCAACAATGGACATTTGTGCAGATGGAGCGGTAATGAAAAGATTGATCTTGCTTTTTCTTTTGTTGTTTCCCCTTGGTGCAAAATCCCAAGACATATCCCTATTGGAAAGTAACAAAAAAGGCTCGGATAAGGTCGGTGATTCACAATCTTCACCAAACCCTTCCCCTCTGGCAACCATAATCGTGGGGGTTGACGCCCCAACCGATGGAAAAAATACCAATCCAAGAGTGGAAAAAAACCCGTCCGAAAAACTTATTGAAAAAGCGGACGAATACTTTGCAAAAATGTGGTATGCCGAGGCAGCCAAAGTGTATGACCTTGCGCTTGAAGAAAGCGATGCCAAGCACACCATGGCCCTGCTTTCCAAGGCAGGGGATGCCCACTATTACACCGGAAACCTTGAAAAAGCCCATAAATGGTACCACGAGCTCTACGAAAGCTTTGGCGACCAAGTTTCGGAGGACACTTTCCTAAAATACACCCAAGCCTTGAAGGGCACCGGAAAATACCGCAGGGCGGCAACCATCACCAAGCTTTTTAAGCAAAAGCGGGGCGAACCCTTCAACGAGTTGGAAAACTTGCCTCTCCCTAGCTGGAACAATGCTTCCGTAAAAATCAAAAACCTGTCCATAAACTCGGTCTATTCCGATTTTTCCCCGATGTTCCACAAAGGTTCGGAGCTTGTCTTTTCCTCGGCCAGGGACACCTCTTTCTTGACCACCAGAAGGTACCGATGGAACAACCAGCCCTTTTTGGACCTGTATGTGGCCAAAGTTAAAAATGAAGAAGGTGACCTTTCCGGGACCAAAAAGTTTTCAAGGAAGATCAACACCAAGTACCATGAGGCTTCGGTAGCCTTTTCACCGGACCAACAAACCATTTACTTTACCCGGAACAATTATGGCAAAAGGCTGAAAAGGGGAAAAGAAGGAATAAACCACTTGAAAATTTATCGCTCAAACTTTATTGATGGGGAATGGACAGAGGCCGAGGAACTTGCCATAAACGGTGAAAACTATTCTACTGGACATCCTTGCATCAGTCCGGACGGAAAAAAAATGTACTTTGTTTCCGATAGACCGGGGGGTTATGGGCAAACGGACATCTATGTGGTGGACATTCTTGAAAACGGTGGCTTTTCCGAGCCTGAAAATCTGGGACGGACCATCAATACCAATGCCAAGGAAATGTTCCCTTATGTGGTTGAAGGAACACTCTATTTTTCTTCGAATAGGCATATGGGACTAGGAGGGCTGGACGTGTACCAATCGGATTTCTCCAACGGGATTTTTAGTGTTGCGGTGAATTTGGGCGAACCCATCAACAGTAACCGGGACGATTTTTCCTTTATCATCGACTCCTTGGGCAAAAAGGGGTACTTTGCCTCCAACCGAAAAGGGGGGCGGGGAGATGACGACATCTATTCCTTTGTACAAACAGAGAACCTCAACGCCATTTCCGGTGTCGTGAAGGATGCTGAGACCCAAGAAACGATTGAAGCAGTCAGTGTACAGCTATTGGACAATTCTGGAAAATCGCTTTCCGAGATCTCGACCGAAGCTGATGGAAGCTATTTGTTCAAAAATTTGATGCCAAGGACAGCATATCGCGTAAAAGCCTCCAAAAAGGGCTATTATGATGATGAGATAAAGGCCATCACCAAAAGCAATGAGACCATTCTTTTGGATCAAAACCTGAAGGTTCGGCAAGATATCATTGATGTGGAAAAAAACAGGGTGGTGCTAGATCCCGACGTCATTCTTTTTGATTTTGACAGTTACCACATCAGACCAAGGGCCGCACAAGAATTGGATAAATTGGTGGCCACCATGAAGGAACATAAGGATTTGGTCATCAAAATAGAATCCCATACCGATGCTATAGGCAGTGGGGCCTACAACAAATATCTTTCGGACAAGCGTGCGAAATCCACTCGGGACTATCTTGTTTCCCAAGGTGTTGATCCTTCACAAATCGAAAGTGCCATAGGGTACGGAGAGGAGCGGTTGTTGAACAACTGTTCGGACGGCAAGCGATGCCCCCCGGAAAAGCACCGCCTGAACCGTAGGTCGGAGTTTATCATTGTTTCGCATTAGTACCTTCCATTTTTCCTCCCATCTTTTACCTGCGCTTGTGCAGTACATCGGCTTTTTTATCGCCAAACCGCAGAACCGTTTTTGCATTATGTCGATCAATGTACGTGTTTTGTGGAGCTACGGGCCCTCTCCCATACTTTAATCTTTCTTTTTCGGCATTTCATCCCTTAGTTTTTCAGTAATGTTCATGTATTTGAATCTTTGCGGTGTCTTTAAATCTTTAAATCCGACTTATGAAAAAATTACTACTCGTCAAAGAAATTTACTTGGAAGGTTTCCGCAATCTGGGACACATTGTCATAGAAAAATATTTTAAGCTATTTGCCTGGTTCAGTTTCGTCATGTTCTTCATCGTGTTATATGCCTTTGTTTACAGGATAGCTACAGGCTTTGCTTTTGACTAACTGACCCTTCAAGCGTTTAAAGAACAAAAAGCCCCGACGCTTACTGTCGGGGCTTTTTGCTTTTGATACTTTTTTGTCATTATTCCCTATATAGGCCAAGACATTGTTTTCACACTAACGGCTTTGTAGTTGAAAATGTGGTTTATTTTATTTCGCTAGAGGTTTGGGATCAAACTCCACTGTTCGTAAAATGGCCTCCAACTCAAACATATAGTCTCTTTTCTGGGTGGAAGGGGCAAAGGTGAACCCTTCGAGTACCATTTTCCGTTGGTTCTCCTCATCATTGATGATATAGGTTAGAAACGGCCCTGCCATGGGGTATCCATGAATTTCCCACATCCCTCTGACCTCAGCGGCTTTCTTTCCTCCTATTTCTGCTGGAAAAACGTGCGGAGCAAAGGCTTTCTCGGTGACCATATAAGTATCCTCATAAGGTCCGGGGACATATTTTTTGCCAATGGAATCACGCATCCTCACAATATCTTCCACAAAAGTGGAATCGTTCTTGAAGCTGTCCCATGGCATTTCATAGGCGATGATGTTCATGGTTCCCTTCGGGATCTGTATGTCCATCCAAACAAAATTCTCTTCCCGCTTGCCCACTTTATATAGTGAAGGGACTTTTAGACGGATACCAAACTCCTCTTCCATGGCCTTGTCCTTGCTCAATGAGCGTTCAAATCTTCTTTGCGCTTCTGAGATTTCCACTTGCTGGAATTCCTCTATGGCCCTTGGTGCCAAAGAATCCAGGTTACGGACCATGATCTCTTCCGTTGCTCCAGTGACCACCGCCACTTTTTGGGGTTTGGAATAGGCATTGTCCTTGATGTGGGCCAATGAGGTGGGTTCCTGTTCCACGTACAAAACCGATCTGGAGTAGGTGGTGGTTCCCTTAAAAACCTTTGGGGGGACTTGGGTGATAGTGAACAGGGGCTCTCTTTGGGGCAGGCCCATGACCTGGGCTGCAAATTCCTCCCTGATCTTATCGCCCACCGGGCCTTGCCAGAGTTCGGTGTCCATGACCACCATCAAGGAGTTTACTCCACCCGTTGATGGGGGAAGAAATCTTTCTTTGGGACCCGAATCCTTACAGGCCCCCAATGCCAACAAAGCTGTGGCAAAGCATAGTGTTCCTAATTTTTTCATCATGTGTTAAATTTACGAAGAACAATTGCACAATTTTAGTTTTGTGCCCGGTTTTAGGTTGTTGCCACTAATACCGTTCCATTCTCGTAAATTTTCAACAGAAACTCCAGGATATTTTCTGGAAATGGTCCAAAGCGAGTCCCCTGACTGTACTGTATGCACTTTTGAACCATTGGAAGCCGCTCCCGAAGTAGAAGATTGTGCACTGCTGCCATTGCTGGCCAAATATGGTTTTCTGGGAAATATGGTCAATCGCTGACCCACCCTCAAATTGTTGCTTCGCAATCCGTTCCATCTTTTGATCTCACTGACCCCTACCCCATATCGTTCCGCTATTTTCCCCAAGTAGTCCCCGCTCTTCACTTTGTAGCGGATCTGATCGTTGGCCGTGATCATTTGTGGCAATGATTTTTCCAAGGAGTCCTGTTCCTTTTTTACAAAGGCATATATGTGTTCCTCATTGCTCACAAACTTGCCTATCTTGGACTTGGGAAGACGGAGTGCATAATCCTTGCCCTTTACCTTCGGGATGATATTGAGCTTGTAAGCGGGGTTCAGCATTTCCAACTCCTCGGTGCTTATATCTACCAATTTGGAAATCTGGTCGAAGGTGATCAGGCTCTTCACATGAACGGTGTCGGTTTCAAAATAGGCCCTTTCCGCCTTTTTGTATTGGAGTCCATGTTCTTCGGCATATTCAAAAATGTACATGGTAGCCAAAAACGCCGGAAGATACCCTGCTGTTTCACGTGGAAGAAAAGGGCGGATGTTCCAATAATTTTCATAGCCCCCCGATCTTCTTATGGCCTTGTTGACGTTCCCCGGTCCGGAATTATAGGCAGCTAGTGCCAAATCCCAGTCTCCAAAGATATCATACAATTTGGACAGGTATTTGCTGGCCGCCTTGGTCGCCATAATGGGATCATGGCGTTCATCCACATAACTGCTCACATCCAGGCCGTACATTTTTCCGGTGCTGTACATAAACTGCCAGAGTCCTTTGGCTCCCACCCTAGATTGGGCCCTGGGATTAAGGGCAGATTCTATTATCGCCAAGTATTTTATCTCCAGTGGGATGTTCTGGTTGTCAAGTTCCTGTTCAAACAAAGGAAAATAGAACTGGCTTGCGGTCATCATGCGCTGCATCAAATCCCTTCTTCTGGTCAAAAAGGATTTGATGACACTCTCCAAAGAAGGATTATAGGAAATGTTGAACGGGGTTTTCTCGTTCATGCGCGCCAACCGGGCCTTTAGGGTATCGGTTGGGAGGTCCACCACAAAAATAGAATCCTGTCCAGGTCCGTTTTGTATTTCCAAAAGCATGTCGCTGAACAATGCCGCATTGCTGTGGAGCTCCTTCAGCCAAAGGCTGTCATATCTTCTGGCCTCTTCCAAATCTTGCAATTGAAACGTTCCGTTTTCCTCTTTTTCCAAGGCCACAAATTCCCCATCGATCTTCTTTAGGTCGGCCATTTTCATAGCGGGCAATTCTTCATTTTGAAGCAAGGTATCCATCAGGGCGGCGGGAATGGAATCCACCTCTTGGGCAAATGCAGAAGAGGCTGCCGAAAACAGTGCTGTACAAACAGCAATTTTCAATTTCTGGTTCATTTGGACAGGGTTTGATTTTCTTGGGACAAACGAAAATGGCTTTTTTTTCCGAAAAAATAAAATTCCGAACAAAAAAGCTTTCCGTTTGAGGTCTTCCCCAATTATTTCTAACGTGGAACTCAGTCCAATATTGCAGCAATTCCCGGCAATGTTCTGCCTTCCAGACTTTCCAGCATGGCACCCCCGCCTGTGGACACATAACTAACTTTGTCCTCAAAACCAAATTGCTTCACAGCGGCCACGGAATCGCCCCCGCCCACAAGGGAGAAGGCCCCACCTTTGGTGGCTTCGTCAATGTAGTTGCCTATGGCGATGGTTCCTTCGGCAAAGGTTTCCATTTCAAAAACGCCCACGGGACCGTTCCAAAGAATGGTCTTGGAGTTGAGGATCACCTGTTTGAAGTTTTCCAAGGTCTTTGGCCCGGCATCCAACCCTTGCCAGCCGTCCGGAATTTTGTCCACGTCCACGTATTGAGTGTTGGCATTGTTGTCGAAGGCGTCGGCTGCCAAAACATCAACAGGTAGATATACTTTTACATTTTTGGCTTCGGCCTGTTTCAAAATGTCCAGGGCCAGCTCCATTTTGTCGTCTTCACAAATGGAATCGCCCACTTTGCCCCCTTTTGCCTTTACAAAGGTGTAGGTCATCCCCCCACCGATGATGAGGTTGTCCACTTTGTCCAATATATTCTCGATAATGGTGATTTTTGAAGACACCTTGGCGCCGCCCAAAATAGCGGTAATGGGTTTTTCCCCTGTGCGCATCACTTTTTCAATGGCCTCTATCTCTTTTGCCAACAGATACCCGAAACATTTGCTGTCCGGGAAAAATTGTGCCACGATCGTGGTGGATGCGTGTGCCCGGTGTGCCGTTCCAAAGGCATCGTTCACATAGATGTCACCGTGTTTGGAAAGGGCTTCGGCAAAAGCTTGGTCACCCGCTTCTTCCTCGGCATGAAAACGAAGGTTTTCCAAAAGGAGCACCTCCCCATCTTGAAGCTCGGCAACTGCATCATCGGCCACTTTGCCCACACAGTTTCCGGCAAATTTCACTTGGACCCCTATGATCTCTGACACGGTCTCGCAAATATGGGAAAGGGACATATCTCGGTTCACTTTTCCATCGGGCCTTCCCAAATGGCTCATCAAGACGGCAGCACCGCCATCTTCCAATATTTTAAGGATAGTAGGTTTTGCTGCTTCGATCCTGCTGGTGTCCGTAACTTTAAAATCCCCGTCCAGCGGTACGTTGAAATCAACCCGGATCAATGCTTTTTTTCCTTCAAAATTAAAATCGTCTATCGTCTTCATGTGGTGTGTCTTTATCAGAAGCCCAAAAGTAAAGATTTCCTGCTTTTTCATCGGGAAGGTTTTGTTATATTTTCTGGATTTGATGCTTTGTTATTGAGTTAATGGGTTTTTGAATTGTTTGGGGTTTCAGTTTTTTTTGGTCTGAAGCTTCCGACTCCCGACTTCTGACACCCATTCTTTCGCCCTTCTAAAAAATGTATCTTTGAAACATGCTTTTTAAAAATGTTCTAGGACTGGAGCACATCAAAAACCATTTGGTGACCACCGCCGACACCGGCAGGGTAGCCCACGCACAGCTTTTTGTGGGGCCCGAAGGGTCCGGGGTCTTGCCCATGGCCCTGGCCTATGCCCAGTACCTTCTTTGCGGCAATTCAGGGGGTGAAAATGAGGGTGGAAACACGGTCTGCAACACCAAGTGCAACTCTCTAACGCATCCCGACCTGCATTTTGCCTTTCCTGTTTCCAATTCGGACAAGGTAAAGTCCCATGCGGTGAGCGACCATTATTTGGGTGAATGGCGCCAATTTGTCAAAGAGCAACCCTATGGAAACCTGTTTGATTGGTACCGCTTCATCGGCATTGAAAAAAAACAGGGGCAAATTGGGGTTGATGAGGCCCAAGATGTGGTAAAAAAGCTGTCCTTGAAATCGTATGAGGGGGGCTATAAGGTGCTGATTGTTTGGATGGCCGAAAAAATGAACATTTCCGCAGCGAACAAACTGCTCAAGCTGATCGAGGAGCCACCCGACAAAACGCTTTTGCTGCTGTTGGCGGAAGAAGAGGAACAGATTATCAACACCATACTTTCACGCTGTCAAATTTTACACTTTCCCCCTTTGGCGGAACAGGTGATCACTGATGAACTTGTACGAAGGGGCATGAATTCCACTGAAGCATATACCATTGCACAGGAGGCCAACGGCAACTTCAACAAGGCTTTGGACCTGATGAACAAAGATTCGGAGGATTTGGTTTTTGAGCGATGGTTTGTCCAATGGGTCCGCAGTGCGTTCAAGGCCAAAGGGAACAAGGGTGCGATACAGGAACTCATTCTATGGAGCGATGAGGTTTCCAAAACAGGAAGAGAAGTGCAAAAACAGTTTCTGAACTATTGCCTCACCTTGATGCGGCAAGCCCTTTTGCTCAATTTTGGGGCACACGAACTGGTACACGCCAAAATCCATGTGGAAGGTTTTGACCTGAACAAATTTGCGCCATTTGTGCACGAGAACAATATTTTGGATATTGTGAAAGAGTTGGAGACAGCCATTTTCCACGTGGAACGCAATGGCAACTCCAAATTGATTTTCACAGATCTGTCCATAAAACTCACAAGGCTTTTGCACGCCAAGGCCGCCTAAACACATATAGACCATGGAAAACTTGATTTCGAACGCCACGGAAATTCTTTTGTTGGCATTTTTGACCATTACATTTTTGCAGAGCGGCATCGACAAGATGCTGGATTGGAAAGGCAACTTGGACTGGTTGACCGGGCATTTTTCCAAATCGTTTTTTAAGGGAATTGTGCCGTTGCTCCTGGGAACGGTGTTGGTGCTGGAGATGCTCTCGGGAATCTTAAGTGGAGCAGGTGCCATCCAGTTTGTGGTCGATGGGGAAAGCTCTATCGGGTTTTTGGGGGCCGTCCTTGCCGCTATTACCCTTTTAATGCTCCTTTTGGGACAACGCGTGGCCAAGGATTATGCCGGCGCCCAAACCATTGTGGTGTACTTAATCCCTACGGTTTTTTTGGTGTATTTGATGCAGTGATGCTTTTTTGAAACACCACTTTTTAATAAACAACTTTAAAGTCAAAAGAAATTTTCATATTTGCCAAATAATGTCAAGACAGAATTATGTCAACAATATTTGGTAATAAAATCAGAACCCTTCGGGAAGAACAACAAATACCTCAAAGACAGTTGGCTTCCGAATTGGAAATTGACACAGCAACCTATTGCAAAATAGAGAAAGGTGACAGACGAGCAAAACGTGAGCAAGTCGCAACGCTTGCAGAGTTACTGCAAACTGACTCCAAAGAACTCTTAAGATTGTGGTCGGCAGATAAAGTTTATGACCTAATTGCTGACGAAGATGAAGCTACACAAATTCTAAATGTTGTAGCAGAAAACATTACAAATTACAAACGTCAAAAAGCAAAAATATGAAGCCATTAGTCAAATACAGAGGTGGAAAATCAAAAGAAATTCCACACCTAGAAAAACATATTCCCGATTTCAATGGCAGATATATTGAACCATTTTTTGGTGGCGGAGCCTTGTTCTTTTATTTAGAACCAAAAAAAGCAATAATAAATGACATCAATTCCAAATTGATGGATTTCTACAAAGGCGTAAAATCCGATTTTGACAATTTGAAAAACGAACTTTCAGAAATCGAAAAGATTTACAAAATCAATCGTAAAAAATTTGAAGAACTGAAAGCCCAAACACCAACAGAAAGAGTTGCAGACGATAACGAAACTCTTTACTATCAAATCAGAGATATGTTTAATGATTTGGCAGAAAAAAAATACTCTGACGCACTATTGTATTTCTTCATTAACAAAACTGCATATTCAGGAATGATACGATATAATTCCAAAGGAGAGTTCAATGTTCCTTATGGACGTTATAAAAACCTGAACACCTCATTGGTAACAAAAAATCATAGCCGATTACTTGCTAATACAGAAATATTCAATCTTGACTATAAGAACATTTTTGAAATGGCAAACGAAGATGATTTTATGTTTTTAGACCCGCCATATGATTGCGTTTTTTCAGATTATGGAAATGTAGAATACAAAGATGGTTTTAATGAAAAAAATCACACCGAATTAGCCGACGCCTACAAAGAATTAAACTGCAAAGCACTAATGGTTATTGGACGAACACCTCTAACCGAAAAATTATATGGAGATATGATTGTGGACGAATATGGTAAATCATATGCTGTAAATATCAGGAATAGATTTAAGGCAGAAGCAAGCCATATACTTGTTTCCAACTATGGCAATGAAGCATTAAAAAGAGAACCCAAATTAATATTAGAAGAAGAGTCTGTTTCTTATGGCTAGAATTGATAGTAAAGTAATTTTCGTTACGACATCTCCGAGAACTCCGGCTAAAATGATACCGGAAATAGAGTTGTTGAACACTCATTTTGCAGGGCAAAAATGGAATACCGAAACACAACGAGCTTTTATGGAATTATTGAAAGAGGAAAACTTTTTCAATGGACAAGGAGCAAAAGACCCTGCATTTAGTGCAAGAGATAGGATTAACCGTGCACCCAAAGCTCTTGGCTTTGTCATTCTTTCGCCTAAAATCAGCTTAACACCAGCAGGTTCGGAATTGGTAAACTCAAAACGCAAGGACGAAATATTTTTAAGACAACTTCTAAAATTTCAAGTTCCTTCTCCATACCATAAACCATCAGAAAAATCAGCAGAATTTTGGGTTAAACCTTATTTGGAACTTTTTCGTTTAGTTCGTCATTTTGGATCACTAAAATTTGATGAATTGATGTTTTTCGGCTTGCAATTGGTTGATTATAGAAAGTTTAATGAAATTACCCAAAAGATAAATGAATTTAGGACGGCAAAAGCCCAAAACGAAGGTAACTATAAAAAATTCCGCAAAGAACATTTAGACAAAGAACTACGGGAGATTTATCAAGACGACATCATTTCAGGAAACACAAAAACAAGAGAAACCAATGATAAGTCAATTTCAAAATTCCTGAAAACAAAAGCAAGCAATATGCGAGATTATGCTGATGCCTGTATTCGATATTTACGAGCAACAGGTTTGATAAACATTTCTCATATTGGAAAATCCGTTTCTATTGCACCTGAAAAAATCCAGGAAGTGGATTACTTTTTGGAACACACAAGCCCAGAGCCTGTTTTCATTGACAACGAGAAAGCATATATAAACTATCTCGGCAATACAGAAACTCCTACTTTGCTATCAGATAATCGTGAATTGCTTGAACAAAAAATTGCTTCGGAGTTTCCAGAAATTCAAATCAGCAATGAAATGAGTTTAACTCAACTCAAAGACATTTTTGCAGAAGAATTAGAAAAACGCAAAGAGCAAATTCTTACAGAACAAGTTACAGCAATTAAAGACTATCGTTTGTTTGATGAAATAAATTCAACATTTGACCAAATACTTGACAATTCGCTTTACGATACACCTTTAATGCTTGAATGGAACACTTGGCGTGCAATGACAATGTTGGACGGTGGAAACATTAAAGCCAATTTAAAATTTGACGACTTTGGAAATCCAATGTCAACAGCACAGGGAAATATGGCGGATATAGTTTGTGATTATGGAGATTTTAGATTGACCGTAGAAGTAACTATGCAAGGCGGACAAAGACAATACGAAACAGAAGGAGAACCTGTAACCCGACATCTTGCCAAAGTAAAACGAGAAACTGAAAAACCTGCTTATTGTCTATTTATTGCTCCGAATATAAATGATGCTTGTATTGCCCACTTTTACGCATTGCACAAAATGAATATCAGCTATTATGGCGGAAAATCTACGATAGTTCCACTTCCATTGAGTATTTTCCTTAAAATGGTTGAGGATTCGCATAAAGCAAGTTACGTTCCCGAACCACAACACGTACAAAGGTTTTTTGAACATTCCAACGAATTAGCGGAATCCACTGACAACGAAAAAGATTGGTATACTGGAATAACGGAAGAAGCATTGAATTGGCTGAATGGATAAAATTAGTGCTTCTAATCTTTTTCGGACAGAGTTTAATTTACACCCTCTTCAATTTGCAGTCTCATCATCTACCTAAAAAAAACCCATCCTTTCGAATGGGTTTTTAGATATTTCATGTGGATGTGTGTTTATTTCCCGTACTTATCGTTCAGGATTTTCAAAATCACATCCGTAAGGTCCTGCTTGTCTTCACCATAAAGAACGGCGCCACCGTCTCCACCACCCAAGATATAGGTATAGCCATTTGCTTTGCCGTATTCTTGGATTTCCTTTTTAACTTTTTTCACCAATGAGTCCATTTCAGCTTGACTGGTCTGTTGCAATTGTTGTTCCTCTTGCTGTAACTGCTGGCCCACAAATTGTCCTCGTTGTTGCAGTTGGGCATATTCTTCCTGAGCGTTCTTTTGCGACATTTTCTGAGCCTTGGTCTGAAAATCTTGCAAATCCATTTGGAAGGCTTGGGAAATACTGTCCCTTTTCTTGGTCATGGCATCTGCCTTGGTCTTGAACCTTGCCTCAAGATCGATCCTCTCTTGGTATTCGTCCATCAACTTGACGCTGTTCACGAAACCGATCTTGTTCTGTTGGCAAGCCATCGCGGTCAATGCTATGGCCAGTACTACTAATTTTTTCATCATTAACTTTTTATCGATGGGCAAAAATAGGAAAGCTTTTGGAATGCAGACATTTTCTTTTGATGAAACTAAAAAAGCATCCATTCATGGTTATAGTAAAAATTTATAGTACAGGCGACAAAAGATAAGCGTCGTTTATTTTGACGGTTTGCAGAAACACGGTTCTTAGCGCATTTCTTTTTGGAAAAAGGTATTTGGCCGTGTCTTGGGTTCTTCGTTCAACTGACGGGCTGAAACGGCTTATTCTGTCTTTTTTAAGATGTAGATCAAGGAAGAGTGCTCCTTGGTGAAGATCGCCTTGAGATTGGACCACAGACCGACCAAGAAAGCACTGATCAAATACATTTTGTTGCCCTTATATTTTTCCGACAGCATGGAAACATAAAAAGCATCAAACCACATGGGCCGAATGGATGTCACCCGCATTTTATGACCTTCAAAAAGTTTGGTTACGGATGTTTTGGAAAAATGCCAAAGGTGCCTAGGCACATCATACCCCGCCCAATAAGTGCCATAGTGTTGGGCATCATACGATTTAAAATTGGGCACTGCCACGATCAAAGTACCGTCGTCCTCCAATAACGAAACAATTTTACCGATCTGCTGTTCCAGATTGGGAAGATGCTCCAAAACATGCCAAAGGGTAATGGTTTGGAATTTTGCTTTTGAAAATGCTTCCAAACCAGACTTCAAAACCACTCCTTTTTGCTCGGCGAGCTGTTTGGCCTTCTTATTAGGTTCCACTCCTGCGACTTCATATCCCTTGGATTGGGCGGTGACCAGAAAATCTCCTGTTCCGGCACCGATATCCAACAAGGATTTGACTTTATTCTGCTGATTTTCAATTAGTTGAACCTTGTTTCGGAGATTTTTTTTCTTTACTAGATGATATAGTTTGTCAGTAAACGACTTTTGGGCGTCTGTGTGGGAAATATAGCCCTCACTTTCATAATACCGCTCTATGTTTTCAGGTTGGGGATGGGTCACCAACATATCCAAGTTTTCATCCCAATGTAATTCGAATGTTTCTCCAGAAATTGAAAAGTCTTTGGTCTTTAAAAACAGCTTCATCATAGTCTGATGTGGAAAATACTATTTCACGGAATTAATATAATTCAAAATAAATTGATGTGTTTTCCTGGTTTTCGAGTTTGGAAAAACAGGTTGTCAATTTTGTTCCACGTGGAACACATTCCGATTTATCTTCCCAAAAAAACCAAAAGCACACTGATATCCGCTGGAGAAACACCGCTTATTCGTGAAGCCTGTGAGATGGTCACCGGGCGAATGGACTGCAACTTTTCCCTGGCCTCATGGGAGAGCGACTTGAGTTTGGTATAATCGAAATTATCTGGGATACGAACATTTTCCAATCGCTGCAATTTGTCTGCATTGCTCTTTTCCTTTTCAATATATCCGGAATATTTCACTTCGATTTCAGCTTGTTCCAGAACCTCTGTGTCCAATTCATGCTCGTTTACGAATTTAGATACTTTATCCAATTGAAGCATATGGTCCATAGTCACCTTTGGTCTAGAAAAAACCTTGAACAATTTATCGGATTGCCGAACCGTTGCCGAATCCAAAGATTCCAAAATGGGGTTAATTTCATCCGGGTCGAAACTAGTTTTTTTGAAAAAGTCAATAAACTGATCCGCCTTGTTTTGCTTCTCCTCCATTCTTCGCAAACGTTCTTCTTTGGCCAAACCAATTTCATAACCTTTTGGGGTCAATCGCAGATCTGCATTGTCTTGCCGCAAAAGGGTTCTATATTCCGCCCTTGATGTAAACATTCTATAGGGTTCCTCGGTGCCCTTTGTGATCAAATCATCAACCAGAACGCCGATGTAGGCCTCGTCCCTTTTCAAAACAAATGGATCCTTTTCATTAATTTTGAGGTGTGCATTGATGCCGGCCATCAATCCCTGTGAAGCCGCTTCTTCATATCCGGTGGTTCCGTTGATCTGTCCAGCGAAATAGAGGTTGTTGACCAACTTGGTCTCTAGGGTATGCTTCAATTGGGTTGGTGGAAAATAATCGTATTCAATCGCATAGCCCGGCCTGAAGAACTTGACATTTTCAAAGCCTTTTACCGATTTCAAAGCCTTGTATTGAATGTCTTCAGGAAGGGATGTTGAAAATCCGTTTACGTAAACTTCTACCGTATTCCAACCTTCGGGCTCTACAAAAATTTGATGGGAGTCCTTATCTGCAAATCGGTTGATCTTATCCTCGATAGAAGGGCAATAACGAGGACCGATACTCTGAATTCTACCATTGAACATGGGTGATCTATCGAAGCCTTCACGCAAAAGGTCGTGCACCAAAGCACTGGTGTGGGTCATGTGGCAATCCCGTTGAAACTTTAAAACCGGTGTGTTCAAATAAGAAAATTTTTCTGGATTTACGTCACCGGGTTGAGGTATCATTTTGGTATAATCCAAAGAACGTCCATCAACTCTTGGAGGTGTTCCTGTTTTCATTCTGCCGCTATCAAAACCAATCTCAACAAGCTGTTCGGTTATCCCAGTCGCCGCTTTTTCTCCTGCTCTTCCGCCGCCAAATTGTTTCTCTCCAATGTGGATCAATCCATTTAAAAAAGTGCCATTTGTAAGCACAACCGCCTTACTTCGGATTTCTATTCCAAGCGAGGTCCGCACACCCACCACACTATCACCTTCAATCAACAAGCCCGAAACCATCTCCTGATAGAAGTCTGCGTTTGGAGTGTTCTCAAGAGCCATTCTCCACTCTTCGGCAAAGCGCATACGGTCATTTTGTGCCCTGGGACTCCACATGGCCGGACCTTTGGATTTGTTCAGCATTTTAAATTGTATGGCCGACTTGTCCGTGATAATCGCACTATAGCCTCCAAGTGCATCGATTTCTCTAACAATCTGTCCCTTAGCAATCCCTCCCATGGCAGGGTTGCAGGACATCTGTCCAATAGTCTGAAGATTCATGGTCACCAATAAGGTTTTTGAGCCCATGTTGGCTGCTGCCGCGGTCGCCTCAGCACCGGCATGGCCTCCTCCTACCACTATAACATCATACTTTTTCTCAAACATAGCTATTGTTCCACGTGGAACATTTTTATTTTTTCGTCTTCTTTGCTTCGCATTAACGATTTTTCATCTTTGGTTTTGTCACCATACCCCATAAGATGGAGAAGCCCATGGCTCATCACTCGAAGAAGTTCATTTTCAAATTCGACGCTGAATATTTTAGCATTCTCCCTGACCCTGTCAACGCTAATAAAAATATCTCCAGAAATTTGCTTGCCATTCGAATAGTCAAAAGTGACAATATCTGTAAGTGTGTCGTGGGCTAAATACTGTTTGTTTATCTCCAGCAAATAATCGTCATTGCAAAAAATGTAATCAACCTGACCGGCAACATATCCTTCTGAGTTCAAAATTCTACTTACCCAATCGGAATAATCGGATGTATTGTTTAGTATTAAATCAGACTCAAAATGGAACTCGATCATTGTTGAAATATACCTTTACTTTCCTTTCGTAATTTTGCCGCAAAGGTAGTGCTTGTCTATTTAATATTTCAATCTCGTTCTGGTAATCCTCCAACAACTCCGGTCTTGTTATAATCGGGTTGGTATAATCTTTTTGATTTCTGGTGCTTTCCCGCTCCTCTTTCTCCCCTTGTTCCAAGGTGGCATTTTCCAATTTCATCAATTGGTGCTGTATGTTGTTGGCTTTGTTTTTTGTCCTTTCTGTGATTCCGTTTTCCAATAGATCATTCTCAAAATCCTCCATTTGCTGTAAAAGCTTTTTGGTAAGGTTTTGGTCTTCTTTGTTGATCAAGTCCTCTAATTGCTCTTCCAGTTTCTGCCTCAAAAACTGTTGTTCTTTGTAAATCTCATAAATCTCACTGAGCCCCATTTCATCCTGCCCATTTCCACTTTCTCCGTTGCTATCACCTTCCTTATTTCCTTTGCCTTTATCTTGGTTACCTTCTTTTCCCTGTTCACCATCAGGGCTTTGCTGTCCACCCTCTTCTTGACCTCCTTGTTTATCCCCTTGTTGGTTGGGTTGATCCCCTTCCTTTCCCTCACCATTCATTTTTTCCTGTATGCTTTGTTGCCCTTGGATAATGTCTGGAAGCTGAAAATCGGAACCCTGACCACTACCTTGTCCGGAACTCATGTTCTGTTGCATATTGTCCAACACATTTGCCAAAAAATCAGCTAAGGCATTCGTCGCGTTAATGACGTATTGCTGATAGGAAGCGCCCTGGTAAATTTGGTTTTCCGAAATGCTCTCCAAAGATTTATCGATGTTGTAATAGACTTCCGTAATCTGTTCGTTCACGAATTCGGAAAGTTCTGCCCTACGTAAAGAGAGAGCGAACAAACTATCATCCACATGCTCAAACAATCTTCTCAAGTTTTGTTGGTGACGTACCGTTTTTGAAAACTGCGAAATATCCACATCCGCACTTTGCAGGTTGTCAAATAAGTTCTCTTGCTTAAAGGAAAAAGTAACCAAATTGTCTAAAATTTGTCGGAGCATTTCAGCATCTTCGGTGTCGGATGAACCACCGCCTGCAGCACCTTGTTGGAGCCCTTCGCTAAGCTCTTTCATTTTTTGTGCAGCTGATTTTTGCTTTTTTGATGCGTTATCCCCTGCCTGTTGCTTTTCCTTGCCTTGAGAGGATTGATCCATCCCTTGATGCTTGTTAATCTCTTCAAGCGCATCTTCCTGGTCCTGTTTTATGGCATCGGTTTTCTTTTGGTCAGCATTTAATTCTATCGGCTTTTGCAACTTTTGATTGTCCTTTTCCAACTCCCTCAAATCCTTTTCAATATCCTTGAAAGCATTGTTCAATTTTTCTTGCTCACTATTGGAAAAGTCTTCCCCCAACTTTAGGTCAGATAGTATTTCTTGTTTCTTAGAGAGCTTATCCAACTCCCTTCCAATCTGCGATGCTTTTTCGGTAACATAATACCGTTTGGTCAACTCCAATATCTGTTCCAGGTTGCGACTGTTCTTTCCTTGGTTTTTACCCAATTCCTCCAACCTTTGTTGTAGCTCCTCTTTATTTATTATATCAGCCAATTTGTTGAGTTCATCCAGTAACTTGGCGTTTTTTTGCGCCTCTTTTTCTTGTCGTTCCAAACGTTCTTGGAGCATCTTTTTTAACTCACTGTCCGCTTGATTCTTATCAATGCTTTCACTAAGGTCTTTGCTGAATTTCTTCATCAACTCCTCCTGTTGCTGTTGCTTTTGTAGAAAGTCCTTTATCTGTCCTTTGTCTTCAAAACTTAAAGATTTTTCTTCCTTTTGTGACTGGTTCAACTTGGACAAAGTTTCCTCTTGCTGCTTATATTTGTCCAAAGACCTATCAAAATTGGACAAAGTGGCATTTTGATAATCCAACTCTTTGTTTTTCAGTTGATTATCATCATAAAGTGTGGCATTAAAAACTTGGCTCTTACTGATTTTCCCTCCTCTAATTCCATCATTATCAACAACTTCAAAATAAAGTTTATAGTTTTTTCCCGTCTCCAACAACAGTCCTGAAGGAAAAGTATAATAAAACTGGTGTACGTTGCTATTGGGGCTTTCCAAAAGAACTCTTTGGACATCATCAGTATCATCTGTTGGATAGCAGACCACCCGTATTGCATCTATACCGTGATCATCCGCAGCTTGGCCTGTGTAAAAAGATTCATTGGGAAGCAACGAATCCAAAACCTGTTCAACTTGTACAGTGGCCCTTTGGTCTTTAACAACCTCCACGGCATAAGCCAGCTTTTCGAAATCCTTTACATGTTCGTTGGAAGTTCTAAGTTCATAAGTTAAATCTTCATACAATGTGTTCGAAAAAGAAAACGCATCCTTGTTCTTGTCAAAAACCAAAAGGGAGTCCATTGAGACCATCTCAATTGAATCAATGAAACTACCATTAATGCTCCATGTAATTTTTGTGCCTTCCGGAACAATGGCATTGCCCGTTCCAGTAATGACTTTCCCTTCTCTATCCAAATAATCCGGAAAATCCAATGACATCTGAAAATCGGTCAAAGCTGGTGTTCTGAAACTTTGTATAAAATAGCGCTGTGAATCCCAGCCATTGGCCGTTAAATAAAACGAAGCTTCATTCACCGGGGCTTCAAATGTATGGTGATACACCCCACCATTCTCCCTCATCAACAATTCTTTACCATCGATTACCAGAAAAACATTCTCTGGTCTACTATCCCCTTCAATCCCCACCTGTATCTCCAGTGGCTCATTGTCCAGAACCTCCAATCGTTCATTGAGCAACCTAAATTGAAACGGAGCAGGCCGTTCATATTCCATGGCATAATTCACAACCCTTTTATGCGAATTAAAAAAAGAAACCACATTACCCGTGAGCCATATAAAACCGAATAATACAACCGGTATAGCGACATACTTTGCATATTTGAGGCTCTCCCTAAAATTGACGGCATCCGTAAACGGAACGGGCCTCATAGCATTAGCCCGCTGTTCAATACTTGCCAAAATCAAGTCAGATTTGTAGGGGTTCTCAGAAAGTTGCAACAAATTCAACAACTTATCATCCACCTCGGGGAAATGTTTTCCTATAATCAAAGATGCGTCTCTATTGCTGAGCCCTCCCCTCAAACGAAACAGCAGCAAAAGAGGCGTGATGATAAACCGGTACAGCAGATAAAGTTCAACCAAGACAAAAATCAAAAACAAAGCCAATCGCCAACTTTGATTGAGCCAGAGCACAAATTCCAACGAAAGCACCGCAAACCAAAAAAGTAGTCCGAAGGTTAAAAAAAGCAATATTCCCTTGACCAATTGTTTGGTATAGTACTTTTTGGAAAAAACCGATAATTTTTGAAGTATGACTTGATAGCTTCCCAAAACAACCATATTTACCACCAAATTACCTGATCCTTAGTAATTCCGAAGCAAATTTTTGTTAAACATTGACTTCGATGAGTATTCCATCTCGAAAACCATCCGCCGATTCGCTTTTCAAATCTTTGTGATGCGTGTATCTTTGCCTAACAAATTCGTGCTATGAGTGAAAAAGTAAGGGTTCGTTTTGCGCCCAGTCCCACAGGTCCGTTACATATTGGTGGTTTGCGAACCGCTCTTTTCAATTATCTTTTTGCTAAAAAGCATGATGGCGATTTTTTGCTGCGGATTGAGGACACGGACCAAAACCGATATGTGGATGGTGCAGAGGAATATATCATCGAAGCATTGAACTGGTGCGGTATTCCTTTTGATGAAGGACCGGGTAAAGAAGGAGAATTTGGTCCCTATCGTCAGAGCGAACGAAAAAACCTATATCGATCATACGCGGAAGAACTTGTTGAAAAAGGGATGGCCTATTATGCATTCGATACGGCCGAAACCCTTGATCACCATAGAAAAGACCATGAAGCCAAAGGCAAAACCTTTATCTATAACTGGCACAATCGATTAAAGTTGGACAACTCCCTTTCGCTTTCCGCTGAAGAAGTTAAAAGAAAGTTGGATTCGGGAGATGAATACGTCATCCGTTTTAAATCACCCCAAGATGAGGAGCTCCTTTTGAACGATATCATTCGGGGTGAGATCAAAATTGACACCAACATCTTGGACGACAAAGTGCTTTTTAAGAGTGATGGTATGCCCACCTATCATTTGGCCAATATTGTGGACGACCATTTGATGAAGATCACCCACGTGATCCGCGGGGAGGAATGGTTGCCCTCTTTGGCGCTACATCAACTGTTATACGATGCTTTTGGTTGGAAGGCCCCAAAATTTGCCCACTTGCCCCTCATCATGAAGCCCGTGGGGAAAGGCAAGCTGAGCAAGCGTGATGGTGAAAAGGGCGGGTTTCCAGTGTTTCCTCTGTCTTGGAAGGAATCGCAGGGCTATCGGGAAGCCGGATTTTTCCCCGAAGCGGTGGTCAACTTTTTAGCCTTACTGGGCTGGAACCCCGGAACGGAACAGGAACTATTCACCCTCGACGAACTTGTGGAAAGCTTCAGTCTGGAGCGCGTGAACAAATCAGGCGCCCGATTCGATCCAGATAAAAACAATTGGTACAATCAACAGTGGTTGCAACGGAAAAGTGATGCCGAACTGGCTGGGATTTTCTTGGAAGACATCAAGAAAAGGCTGCCAGATAATGGAACAATTCCTTCTAATCAGTATGTTGCCCAAGTGGTTTCCCTCATCAAGGACCGCGCGAGCTTTGTGTCCGATTTTTGGGATTTGGGCAGTTACTTTTTTGAAACTCCTTCTGCTTATGGCGAAAAAGGGGTGAAAAAGCAATGGAAGGAAGACACGGCCGAAATCATGGAGGCTGTTGCCTCTGTTTTGGAAGGAATTGAGGATTACACCTCTGAAAACATCGAAGCCATAGTAAAAAAATGGATTGCTGATAAAGAACTTTCGTTTGGCAAAGTAATGCCTCCACTCCGGCTGGTCATTGTTGGGGATATGAAAGGACCCCATTTGTTTGATATTTTGGAGCTCATCGGAAAGAAAGAAAGCATAAATCGGATAAAAAAAGCCATTTCTACCCTGCCCAATTGACGGATGTGTAACAAAACTTGATGGATGACTACTTATGATGTGTCAGAGTTTTGTAATTTCCACATCTAACATAAATCCATAAAATCATGGGCAACTACTATTTGATTCCATTTGTATTCATTGCGCTTGTCATTCTGTTCAAGTTCTTTTTTATTGTGAAGCAACAGACCGCAGTGGTCATTGAACGGTTCGGCCGTTTTCAGAGCATACGTAATTCCGGGCTACAGATGAAGATTCCCCTTGTGGACCGTATTGCGGGCCGCTTAAGTTTAAAGATTCAGCAGCTTGATGTGATTGTTGAGACCAAGACGAAGGATGATGTATTCGTAAAACTAAAGGTCTCTGTTCAATATGTCGTCATCAAGGACAAAGTTTATGATGCCTTCTACAAATTAGAATATCCGCACGACCAAATTACCTCTTACGTATTTGATGTGGTCCGCGCCGAAGTGCCCAAAATGAAATTGGATGATGTATTTGTGAAAAAGGATGACATCGCCATTGCGGTCAAAGCTGAACTACAGGACGCCATGCTCGATTATGGATATGACATTATCAAGACCCTGGTGACCGACATTGACCCCGATGCACAGGTAAAAGCGGCCATGAACCGCATCAATGCTTCAGAGCGGGAAAAAATCGCAGCCCAGTTTGAAGGGGATGCCGCAAGGATTCTCATCGTGGAAAAGGCAAAGGCAGAGGCGGAAAGCAAAAGATTGCAGGGACAGGGTATTGCCGACCAACGTCGTGAAATCGCCCGTGGACTTGAAGAGTCTGTTGAAGTGCTTAACAAGGTGGGTATTAATTCACAGGAAGCTTCCGCACTGATTGTGGTGACCCAACATTATGATACACTTCAGGCCATTGGTGAGGAGACCAATACCAATCTGATTCTGTTGCCCAATTCTCCACAAGCTGGAAGCGATATGCTGAACAATATGGTGGCTTCGTTCACGGCGAGCAACCAAATCGGTGAGGCGATGAAAAAGCAACAGAACAAAAAGAAAGAAGAATAATCAATGATTCAAAATTGATATGTAAGAGACCTCCTAAAAACAGGTCGCCTGTCAGGTTGAGCGCGGTCGAAACCCAATAATTATCAATACATTTTAGGTTCTCGACTCCGCTCGAACTGACAAAACCAAAATTTTGCAGCTTTTTGAACACCTATTTTTTTTTGCGTGGATAAAACACTTGTAGCCCATCAAAAATATAACAAACGTTATTTTTATACCCAAATATTCAAAACTAAGGGCTTAAATAAACTTTATCCAAGTGCACAGGCCAATTCCATAGAAAAAAGAAAAACCTTTCTTAAATCGCTTTAAAAAAGGTCTGTTTTTATAAGAAAACCAAATGGTTTTTTATTGGATAAATAGGAAAATCTTATACTAATCCTTGTGCTCCAATTTGGCCCAAGTGTCCCGTAAAGGAACGGTTCGATTAAAAATGAGATGCTCTTTACTCGAGTCCTTATCCAAATTAAAATATCCCATGCGCTGAAACTGAAATTTGTCACCCTCTTTGGCTTCCTTCAAACTGGGTTCCAAATAGCCTGTTACTTTTTGTAGTGAATCAGGATTTACAAAATCCATAAAATCCCTGCCCTTGTGTGCGCCCGGTGTAGCATCCGTGAAAAGTCGATCATAGAGCCTTACTTCCGCTTGAATAGCGTGTGGAATGGAAACCCAGTGAAGAGTGCCCTTCACTTTTCGTAGACTTTCCTCGGTTCCGGAACCACTTTTGCTTTTTGGGTCGTATGTGCATTGTACCTCGATCACATCCCCATTGACGTCCTTGGTACAGCTTTCCGCCTTGATGATATAACCATTTTTGAGCCTGACCTCTCCGCCTATTTTCAACCGGAAGAACTTTCGGTTGGCCTCTTCTTTGAAATCCTCTTGCTCAATGTACAATTCCCTGGAAAATGGAACCTTTCTGCTTCCTGCGGAATCATCCTCAGGATTGTTCTCGGCATCCAACCATTCTTCCTTACCTTCTTCATAATTGGTGATGACCAATTTTAAGGGATTGAGCACTGCCATGACCCTCGGTGCTATCTTGTTCAAGTGTTCACGCACATGAAATTCCAAGAGCGACACATCCACCACATTTTCCCGTTTGGCAATACCAATGGTATCGGCAAAGCTCTTAATGGATTCAGGGGTATATCCCCTCCGCCTCAATCCTGATATGGTGGGCATTCTAGGGTCGTCCCATCCTGATACCACTCCGCTTTCCACCAATTGGAGCAATTTTCGCTTGCTCACGATGGTATGGCTGAGGTTTCTGCGGGCAAACTCGCGTTGTTTAGGACGCAATTTATCAGTTGATACCAATTGGTCCAAAAACCAATCATACAACTCCCGGTGCGGTAAAAACTCCAGTGTACACAAAGAATGTGACACCTGTTCTATGTAATCGCTCTCCCCGTGAGTCCAATCATACATCGGATAAATACACCAATCGGTATTTGTTCTATGGTGGGCTTTGTGGAGTATCCTGTACATCACGGGATCGCGCATCAGCATATTGGAGGAGGCCATATTGATCTTGGCCCTCAGCACGTGTTCCCCCTCCTTGAACTCCCCATTTTTCATCCCTTCGAAAAGCATCAAGTTCTCCTCAATGGAGCGGTTTCTGAAAGGACTTTCTTCCCCCGGTTCCGTAGGCGTTCCCTTTTGTGCCGCGATTTCTTGGGAAGTTTGGCTATCCACATAGGCCTTTCCTTGCTTAATGAGCATAACCGCCCAATCGTACAGTTGTTGGAAATAATCGGACGCATAACACTCCCTGTCCCATGTATAGCCCAACCATGCCACATCCTCCTTTATGGCCTCTACGTACTCCTTCTCTTCTTTGGCAGGGTTGGTGTCATCAAAACGAAGGTTCACAGGTGCATTGTACCTGAGCCCAAGTCCAAAATTGAGGCAAATTGAGCTTGCGTGACCAATATGCAGATAACCATTGGGCTCCGGTGGAAACCGAAACCTTAGGTCTTCCAAGGTGTAACCTGCCTTCAGGTCATCTTCAATAATGTGCTCTATAAAATTAAGCGATCTAACATCTTCCGCCATAGGTGAAATTTGAAGCGCAAATGTAGCAAAATCAACTATTCGTAGCCATTATTTGTGCTTTGGTATATACAAAGAAAGCCATTTCACAACACTTTTGGCACCACCTACAACAATATCTTTCCGTTCGGCGAAAATTGGGACATATTTGTTATTGGAATACTATACGAAAAGGGTCGCCAAAAGCGTCCTGATGAACTAATTACGATTAAGGGGCACAAACTAACAGGGCATTATTGCCCATAACCTCTTAAAATCTAACGGAGATGGAAAAAAATGGTTCAATGTATAGCATATTGGTTCTGGCCTTGGCTTTTATGCTATTTGGTACCAGAACTTTGGAAGCCCAGGTGCTGAACAAACCTGTGCCCGCAGACAACCCAAACCTAGCCGGCAATGCTGCTTGGACAGCCGCTTGTGCCTCAAGCGGTTTCAACGAATACTTTGTGAACTTCACTTGGGGACCTCCTGTGGTAAACTCCAACAACGAATTCATTCTTGAACTTTCCGATGCTTATGGAAATTTTGGCTCGCCCACAGAATTGGCCAGGGTAGCAGATAAGAACAGTACTTTTGACTTTGAGTTTCAATTCTCTTTGCCCACCGATACCCGTGGTGAGAACTTCAAATTCAGGGTAAGAAGCACCAGTCCAGCGAAAACAAGCCCATCTTCCGATTCTTTTCCCATGTATTTCATTGATTACAATGCTCCGTTACTGATCAGTGAAAATGGAAGTGGATCTATTCCTTCTGGCGGGGAAATACAACTGTGCGGTGGAGGTTCCGTGACTCTTAAACCACATAACATCCCCAATGCAGGCACTTACATCTATAATTGGTACAAAAGTGGCACCTTACTGGCCGAAAAGTCGGAAAGCATCACCGTATCAGAACCCGGTATGTATTATGTGGAACTGGATTACGGTTCCGTATGTTCGGGATCTGCCAATACCCTCTCCAACACCATAGAAATCAGTACAGGAAACAGCATGGGCATTGCCATCAATGGCGCTAGCAATGTTGAGGTCTGTCCAGGAAACCCTTATGTGCTTGAAGCCAACATTTCCGGGCAAGGCTATTCCTATACTTGGTACAAGAACGGAAGTATCGTAAGCGGACCCACTGTTGATGGCAGCTCATATAGTGTAAACACTTCTGTAGCCGGTTTTGAAGGTGAATACCAAGTGGAAATTGGGGGAAGCGGTGTCTGTATTGAACGATCTCCATCGGTGACACTCTCTTCAACAGGTTCTTTCGAAGTGACCTTGCAGAATGAAGAGAACATTGTACTGCTCCCTTCACAGACCAAAACCTTGTCCGTTAGCACTACGGCTTCATCGCCCACCTACCAATGGTACAAAGATGGTGTTGCCATCACCGATGCAACTGGCAGTTCATTGAAAATCAGTGAAACAGGGGAGTACTATGTAGAAGTGACAGAAAACGGTGGGCCTTGTGAGGCAGCCCCGATAGCTTCAGCAACCATATTGGTTGTCTCTCCGGACTCCTTTGAGTTTGTCATTGATGTTGTGGGCACCTATGCCCCGTGCGAAAATACAGATGCCACCTTGAACCTGACCGCCATCCATGCAGTAGCGAGTAATGGTGCCAAAACTGATGTTACATCCAATCTCCAATCCTCTTTTACCTATCAATGGGAAAAAGATGGCAACATATTGAACGGAGAAACTTCAAAAACCATCACCTTGTCAGGTCATGAAAACAACGGCTCTTACTCATTGAAAGGCTCCATTGATTCTTTCGATGCAGTGTCCAATGTTCTTGAGATCAAACTGTTGATGGATGCAAACTTGGAGATAACCGCCAATGGAACCGTGCTCTGCGAAGGAGGTGAAGCTATTGCTTTGTCCGCTTCAATGGACCTTTCCAGTGAATCCTTTGAGTGGAAAAAGAACGGTACCGTAATCGATACGGCATCAGAAAGCTTAACCGTAAATGAAACCGGAACCTATCAGCTAATCCTAAAAGGATATGACTGTCCAGTGGTATCGAACGAAATTACTGTCTCCGCTTTTGATGAATCACTTTTGGTGCTTGACAAACCCAAGGACATTATCATCATTGAGGGTGAGACCGAAACTGTTACTGCCAGCGGTGCCGATTCCTACGAATGGTACGATGCAGGCAACAACCTTATATCATCACAAGACTATTACGACTTCCAAGCGGAAGGGGAATATCTTTTGGTGGCCCGCTTTGGCACTTGCACCGTGAGCAGGGTCATCACCGTGACCTTTAGGGACATGTTCGCCATACCCAATGTCATAACTGCCAATGGGGACGGTATCAACGACCTTTGGGTACTGCCAAATACCTATTCCCGTGATCCAAATGTTCTCGTCACCATTTTCAATGAAAGGGGAGAACAGGTTTTCAGCCAAACTGGCTATGAAAACAACTGGCCGCAATCCACCACGTCATTCAACAAACAGAGTATGATCTTTTATTACAAGATCAGTCGGGGTGGAAAAAGCCTGAAACAAGGAACGATAACTGTTATCAAATAAGCAGCAATGCAAACCAAAAAACCTCTACTACTATTTACATCCATCTTGCTACTTGTTTTCACCGGAGTCCGGGGACAGGAAGAGGACCGCTTTGTGGCCTATAACGTACCTTCCCAAAATCTCTTGAAGTTCAACAGGTTCTTGATAAACCCGACGTTCTCAACGGTTCGGGAGGATAAATCATACATCAATTTGTTTCACCGAAACCAGTCGGTATCTTTTGATGACAACAACCAAGTCTATTTCTTGAGCTATAGCGGTAGGGTAAGCGATAGAAGCGGGGTCGGTGTTAGCTTGTTTACCAACCGCGAAGGCCTTTTCAACAACTTTGGCGTCCACGCCAACTATGCGTATGGCGTGCGCCTGAGTCCAAAAAGCACCTTTACCTTTGGGGCCAACTTCAGTTATTATCAAAGCGCATTCAATCAAGACAGGGTCAACTCCGTTGAGGTCGATCCCTTTTTGAACACTTTGGAAAGCAGCTCATTGGTCAGCTTTCAACCCGGGTTCAACTTTTCCATAGGAAATTTTGACATTGGTGGTTTTGCTGAAAACCTATTCGATTACAACCTCAAAAACAGCCAATCCGTTACTGATTTTAACGAAAAAACCTATTCTGGTCACCTACAATATACCCATCAGTTTGAAAATGGTGTCGGAATCATGGAAAAGGCTCGGTTGATGCCCTTGGCCCGAGTCAGAAAAGTAGGGGAGGAGAATCTGGTTCTTGGAGGAAACTTGATCATGGATTTGCCCAAATTGGGTTGGATTCAAGCGGGTTATGATGATTTCTACGGGGCTTCAGCCGGTCTGGGCTTCAATTTGAACAAAAACCTTTCCTTGGGATATACCGTGGAAAAAGGGCTGACGAACAATTTTGAAAACTTTGGTGTGAGCCACGAAATCTCGTTGGCTTATTCTTTCACCCCAAACCTGACCGAAGATCGGGTGATGCTTGAAAACGAGGATGAGGCCATTGTGGAAAATGAAAATGTGCCACAGGACAGTCTCAACCTGACCGAAAAAGACTTTGAAATAGCCCAGCTAAAAGAAAAGTTGGCAGAAAACGATGCCATACTGGATGAGTTGTTGATGCGTCAGGATTCCATTGAAACACATCGCAAACAAGACCTGGAAAGACGTTTTGAAACCGTGATGAAAATGGTGAAGCGTGAGACCCGCGGACAGAATCCCGAACTCGAAGAGAAGGCCAAGCAAATGTACTTTGCCAACGCGGACAGCAACGACATCGTTTCCAGAAAGGCACAACCCCTCTCCAATCATGGGCTTTCCAATACCACCGCCGCAAAGAAAGTCATTCGGTTGAACGACAAGACAACCAATACAGATATGTTGGCCAAAACCAATGCAAAAAGCGTAAAAAGGGACAATACCAATCGGTCTGTAAAAAATGTGGGGGCGCGATTCAAGGCGCATGAAGTTCCCAATGTGGAAAGTGGCCATTACCTCATCGCCAATGTGTTCAGGGACACTGACAATGTGGATGCATTCATAGAAAAGCTCAGGGCCCAAGGCATTGAGGCCGATTACTTTGAAAATCCAAAGAACGGACTGAACTACGTCTATATCGGCGATTTTGAAGACAAATCCGAGGCTTTGGCCGCCTATCGCTCCAAAATGAACGGAGCATATAGCGGGGATGCCTGGATCATGAACGTGAATGGAGAAGATCAGCAAATAGGCGGTCTGGCCTCAACAAATACACAAACAACATCCAAATATGGCAACAATGTGCTGCACAAAAACGTGGCCAACAAGGGAAACAAACAAACGGGCAACGTTGTGAACAATTCTGGCTCGGGAAGCGGACTTCCTTCGGGCTACTACATTATTGCCAATGTCTTTGAAAATTCATCAAGCGCCAAGCAATTTGTGAAAGAACTGAACTCCAAAGGATTGAACGCGAGCTATTTTATCAATCCCGAGGACAATCTGAGGTACGTCTATCTTAAAAAACATGAGACCTGGGGCAATGCACTTACCTCTTACTATACCAAGCTGAACGCCTCATACAATGATGAGATGTGGATCTTGCGAATTAAACCAAACCGAACCGTATAGACCAACCGTATGAAAAAACTTCTACTTAGATGGTGCACTGTCACCTGTCTGCTCCTATCTTCATTTGCCGGTTTATCCCAGGTCAAAAATGACTTTGATGTTCGCTATGAAAACCGCCTAAAGGGCGACCTCACCTTTATCGCCAACAATATTGTCAATAGGGACAATAGTTCAAATGATCCCGAAGACCCTTATAATGCAACTGGTTCAAACTCTTCCTATAATGACAACCTCAACATGCAATATATTGATGTTGATGGGGATTCATCCACTTTCAGTTCCAGTAGTGCGACCTTATCGGTTCCAGATCCCGACTGTTCCCAAATCCGATATGCCGGATTATATTGGTCCGCAGTATATACCAATAGCGATCGAAGCGGCCTTGACGAAGTAAAATTCAGGGTTCCGGGCGGTTCTTATGTGGACCTAACGGCCGATGAGATTCTGTTCGATGGGTACAACGACACCGACTTTGGATACTATGCGCCTTATGCCTGTTACAAGGATGTAACCTCCATTGTAGCCGGACTTGCAAGTCCAAGCGGGGATTATTTTGTGGGCAACGTAAGGGCAAGTTCGGGTAGTTCCATAACAGGAGGGGTTTCCGGGGGTTGGACCATGGTAGTGGTCTATGAAAACCCGACGCTTCCCGGAAAGTTCATCACCACTTTTGATGGATATGCCGGCATCAAATCGGGCGAATCCGCAGATATCCCTTTCAGCGGTTTTACCACATTGCCCGCTCCTTTTCCCGTAAGGGCCAAATTGGGCGTGGCGACTTTGGAAGGTGACAACAGAATCACAGGCGACCAGTTGTCCATCAGGGCCGACAGCAATGCCGGATTTACCACGCTTGGAAATACCGCAAACCCTACCAACAACTTTTTCAACAGTAATATTACCATTGAAGGCAATATTGTAACCACCCGTAACCCAAACAGTGTCAACACTTTGGGGTGGGATGTGGACATGTTCACCATTCCCAACCCGAGCAATTCCGTGATTCCCAATGATGAGACCGGGGCCACCTTTAGGGCCACCTCTTCCCAGGATAAGTATGACATTTTCTTTACCTCGTTGGATGTGGAGATCATTGAACCAAAAATTAATCTGGCCAAAACGGTGGAGGACATTGCGGGCAACGACATCACAGGACAGGGGGTGCACCTCGGGCAGTATTTGGACTATGTGCTCTCTTTTGAGAATGTGGGCAATGATGATGCAGTGGGCTACACCATCAGGGACGTATTGCCCATCAATGTGACCCTTGATGAAAGCAGTATTATAATGCCTGCGGGGGTGACCTATACCTACGACCCGGCCACAAGAACAGTTTTGTTCTCCATCCCTGATAGTTTGGTAGAAGAAGGGGATCCTGTTGCCGTAATACGAATGCGGGTCCAGGTAGCGCAAAACTGCTTTGATTTTGTGGATGCCTGTACCGACATCATCCAGAACCTTGCCTATTCCACCTACCGGGGCGAAATCAATTCGGCCGAAATCACCGATGACCCCAGCGTCTATGATTTTGATGGCTGTGGATTCGCTTTTCCGGGTGCCACTAACTTTTTGTTGGATGACCTGAGTGCCTGTAATTTCTCCCGAACCGTTCAATTGTGCGGAGAAAACGTGCTTTTGGATGCTGGGGACAACTTTGACAACTACGTTTGGTACAAAGACGAGAACAACAACAATCAAATCGATATCGGCATAGATACGGTCATCAATGATGGTGATGCCGACGGAGATCCCAGTACCATCTTGGTTGATGAAATAGGGGTCTATATTGTGGACAAGCAAGTTGCAGATCCGTGCAAGGATTTTATGGAAATCATCACCGTGGAACTGTTCGGGGCCACGCAGAGCAACCCCATTACCGCATTGATCAACGACACTTCCAATTCCATAGATGGAGACATTCTGATCTGTCCCAATGACGGTAGCGAGTTGCCCGAAATCTTCCTCTGCGGCCTTAACGATACCGAGCTTATCCAAGTGAACATTCCCGATGCGCAGAGCATCGTTTGGGAACAGTTGGACGAGGCAAGTTGTACGGCCGCCACCGATGGCTGTGCCAACACCAATGCCACCTGTGCCTGGAACACCGTGGACACCGGAAACGACTTTCTGGCCTCGGATGCCGGTCAATATAGGTTGGTCATCAACTATCAGAACGGCTGTTTCAGCAGGTTCTATTTCAACATTTACAAAAACCCGTTGAATCCACAATATACGTCCAGCGACATCATCTGTGATACCGACGGAAACATTACTGTGACCAATATGCCCTTGGATTATGAATATCAATTGGTGGACCAGACAACTGGAACCGTATTGGTGCCCTATGGTCCAAGCCCAAGCTTTGATATTGCCAACAACGGTGCCTATAGGGTAGAAATGAGACAACAGGGCGTGACTGATGGTTGTGTATTTGTACTGGACAACATCGGCATTCTGGAAAGAAATTTTCAAGTAGATGTCGTTCCCCAAGACACAGATTGTAATGGGTTGGGGGAAATAGCCATCTCCGTCCTCAATGTGGAGCCACAATACTATTACGAAATCTCCCAAGGGGGTACCACTGTGGATACTTTTGGACCATCAGCGGACAACAACTATACCTTTGAAAACTTGAACAGTGGGGTTTATGATGTCTCTGTTTCGACGGACGATGGCTGTGTGTACACAGAGCAGGTGACCATTAACGACCTTACCGATCTTGAACTGAATGCCAGGATATCACAACATATCACTTGTAGGGAAGGGAACATTCTGATGGAATCCAGCGGGGGCAAAACACCTCACCTTTATGCCATCTGGTCCTATGTTGATGAAGATGGGAACACGGTGATTTCCTACCCATCGGTAACAGACATTCCTGCTTCGGAATTCCAGACCAGCCAAATTTTTGACATATATGACCCGGGGGAATACACCTTTGTCGTGGTCGATCGAAACAACTGTTACGATATTTCAAACACGGTTGCCATAGAGTTCAGGCCCTCGGCCGATTTTGATTCTACCACGGTCATCGATGTGCTTTGTAATGGCGATTCGTCCGGTTCCATCATATTTAACTTGTTGAACGACAATGGCTATCAACTGACTTACTATCTGTTTGACGCCGTTGGCTTTGATGAGGACAACTATGATTATGCCAATGCTTTGGCGACAAATTCTTCAGGAAACTTTCCAGGATTGCCCAATGGGGATTATGCCATCGTCATCAACCAACGAAAAGGAAGTGCTTCATGTGATTATTTTGAATATCAGACCATATCTGCCCCGGCCACTGCCATTGATGCAGATGCGGTTCTGATCCAAGATTACACCTGTCTTCAAGAGGCCATTATTGAAGCCCAAAACGTAACAGGGGGAACGGCCCCTTACGAATACAGTATTGACGGGGTCACCTTTGTTGGAAGCCCAACGTTTTCAAACCTAACCGATGGAACATACAGCATCTCCGTAAGGGATGCCAATGGGTGTACTTTCGTTACAAATTCCATTTCCATAGATCCCCTAGATCCGCCAACGGATATCGATTTTGTCGCCACCGATCCACAGTGTCCCGCATTTACCTCCGATGTGACCTTGAGTGTCACGGGCGGTACGGCTAACTTTGTCTATGAGATCATTGCCCCTGCCGCAAGCGTGGCGAACAATGGCAATAACAACACTTTTACCGGATTGGCCCCGGACACCTATATGTTCCGTGTTACGGACAGTACAGGTTGTGTGTACGAGGAAAGTTTTACCATAGACCCTGTAACTGAAATTTCGGTCAGTGGTCAATTGGTGAACAATATTACCTGTTTTGGTGACACTGATGGAGAAATTGAGTACACCGTAAGCAATTTCAATACCGATTTTGACTATACTGTTACGGGACCGGCCAACTTCTCTGGAACCGCCCAGACCAACGGCACCATTTCATTGACCGGATTGGCTGAAGGTACCTACACCATAACAGTTACCGATAACTTTACCAACTGTACCGATACGGCCGACGTGACCATTGCAGCTCCTCCTACAGCCATCACAGCGCCCGTGACGGTGACCCAGCCCACTTGTGTTTCAGATGGTTCGGTCAACATCGCTGCTTCAGGCGGATGGGGAAGCTATACCTATGAAATTACCGCAGGGCCTACAACTTTTGGTCCACAATCCAATGGATTGTTCAGTGGCCTAACGGTTGGAGGAACCTATACATATACCGTTACCGATGCCAATGGTTGTGTCTTTACCGACACATTTGACATCATTGAGGCGGTTCCCCCTGTGTTGGCCATTGTGCCCAACGATATTTGTTATGATGATGCAGTAGGTCTTACCCTAACGGCAAATGTTACTTCAGGTGGGGATGGCAACTACGAATACAGCCTCAATGGTGGGCCTTTTGTGGCAAACAATGTATTTACGGGTCTAGGACCTGGAACTTACACCATCGCCGTGAGGGATGGAAACGACTGTACTGATTCGGCTTCCATCACCATTGACCCAGAACTCAGTGTTGTGGCTTCTGCGCCGAACATTACGGCCTGTTCCACCAATACCGATATCTCCATCTCTGCCGCTGGCGGGGACGGAAACTATGTATATGCCGTGGTAGCCGATGGAGTTACTCCAACTGCCGGGGATTTTTCAACCACCAATCCAGTAACTGTTACTGCTGCTGGTGATTACGATGTTTATGTAAGGGATAATGCTGGTGGAACAGATTATTGTGAAGCCTCATATGACATAACCATTGTTCAGGATGACCCGTTGGCAATATCCATTTCCAACACCGACATCCTTTGTAGTGGTGAATCACAAGCACAAATTACCATAAATGCATCTGGAGGCGAAGCACCATACCGATACAGTATAGACAATGGGGCTACTTATCAAACATCGAATACTTTTGTGAACCGTCCTGCCGGAAGCTACAACATCCGGGTAAGGGATGCCAACAACTGTGAAGTAACCCAAATCTATACCATCACAGAGCCACTTACGCTTTCCGCATCCGCTGCAGTTACAGCCCTAGTGGAATGTAACCCTAGCTCAGGTGCTGAGGTAAGGATTACCAACGCTATCGGTGGTACCGCTCCTTATGAATACAGTTTTGATGGGGGTGCCACCTACGGTGCAAGCTCAATTGGATATTTGTTCCCGGGCACACACACCCTCTATATCAGGGATGCCAACCTGTGTACCTATCCTATGTCCGTTACCATAGAGCCGGAACCAACACCTCCCAATGCAACCCCGACCATTGATTATGAATGTGATGGCGAGGGAATCGTTACCATTACCCCAGACAGCCCTGACTTTGATTACACATACGAAATTGACGGGAACCCAAACACCCCGGACACTTCCAACACGTTCAACAATGTGCCCGTGGGAAGCCATACCATCACCGTAAACTATACCAGCAATATTGCTCCATCACCGAGTATCTTGTTGTCCGAAAACTTTGGAACCGGACCCAACACCAGCATACCGGAAGTTGACCCAGCCTATTGTTACGAACCCCAAAATGGTTCCGTAAACTCTTGCGGTTGGGGCGTCGACACCCATATTCAAGATGGGGAATATTCCGTGACCCAAACCATCGTGAATCCTTATGGAACATGGAGAAACCCCAACGATCATTCCAGTATGGCAGGTGGCCGATTCTTGGCTATGAATGTTGGAGGGGCTGTCGGCCCCAATGGAATTATCTATGCAAAACGGAACATAGAAGTGGTTCCCAACAGGGACATTACCATTTCCCTTTGGGCATTTAACCTATTGAGGGTTGGTACCAGTGGTGCAGATCCAGATATCGATATTCAGTTGGTGGATGGCGGTGGAACTGTCATCGCTAGTACCACAACAGGAAATGTTCCCAAAAATAATGATGCCAACGATTGGCAAAACTACACCGTGACCCTCAATCCCGGTGCCAACACCAATCTTGACATTGTAATCCGCACAAACTCTGCGGTAACAGGTGGAAACGACATCGCCATTGATGACATCCAAGCGTTCCAGACCCCAGAAGTTTGTTCCGGTTCATTGAGTTTTGACATCAACGTAGAGGATGGCCATGCCTTTGATGCTGCCATTACCGCACACACGGATATCAGTTGTTTTGGTGCTACGGACGGAACTATCTCCTTTGAAGCCGAAAACTTTGATCCTGCCACTGGTTTTACCTATCAAGTGGATGGCGGTGCGGTTTCTGCGGCCCAATTCAGTGGTACTGTAACCGTACCCGGTTTATCGGCTGGCAATCACACCATCAGAATTGTTGATCTTAGAGACCCATCCTGTTTCGTTGAACTGAACCAAGACCTTACACAGCCCGATGCAGTGGATGTAACCGCTTCCCTTACCACCGAACTTACCTGTACCAATGGTGGAGCGGTCATTACGGCAACCGCAACTGGGGGAACCCCTACATATGAATACCAGTTGGAAGATAGTGTCGGAGGCATTATCGCCCCTTACCAATCCTCCAACGTGTTCTCTGGCCTTGCCGCTGGCGACTATGTGGTGAGGGCAAGGGACACCAATATGTGTGAGGACGTTACCAATGTAATTACCGTAGTGCCTCCTGCCGATATTGACTTTGACGTTACTCCTTCCGTCTGCTATAGTGGAAACAACGACGGCAGCATCCTCGTGGAAGTAAACGATGGTAATGGAGACTATCAATTCAGCTTGAATGGCGGCCCTTGGATCACCCCAACCCCGGCAACAGGCACTACACATACTTTTGGCAACCTTACTGCCGGAACCTATACCATCAATGTTAGGGATGGGTATGGGTGTGTTGGGACTCCACAAAATGTGACCATTAACCCGCAATTGACTGCGTCAGCTTTCCTTAACACCGATTTGACTTGTTTGGCAGATGCCACCATTACCATAAACGCTTCCGGAGGTTCTGGAAGTTACACATATGAATGGTCAAACGATGGTGGAACAACCTATAATTCTAGCGGATTCACTGGAAATGTATTCAATACCAATACTGATGGAACTTACCTATTCCGTGTGACCAATGTTGCATCACCGACCTGTACGGTAATCACCAACAATATTGTGGTCACTCCCGCCATACCCCCCGTCATCAGCAATGTGGTTCCGACGGATATTTTGTGCAACGGTGAAAGCACGGGAGCATTGGATGTTGTTATAGACACTTCTGTTGGAGTGCCTCCATACACCATCAATGTGGTAGAAACCATTAGTGGTACAGTTTACGGAACCCAGACCACAGGGCTTCCCGCTGGTTCGTATGAAGTGACCGTGACTGATGACAAAGGTTGTGTTTCCGATCCATTCCCTGTTGTAATATCAGAGCCAGATGCCATTACCTATACCACTACCGATATCCCGATTACCTGTGATTCCAGTTCGGGAATAACGAATCCAGGATCTATTACGGTTTCTGGTGTTTCTGGTGGTACTGCGGAATACACATATATATTGACGGCCAATAATGGACTTGCACCTCAAACCTATACAACAACTTCAGGTGCCAGGGACCACACATTTACCGTGTTGGAATTTGGTATTTATCAAATTGATGTGGTTGACGCCAACGGATGTGCTTCTTATACCACAGAAATTATAGCATCACCTCCCGATGACCTTGATATCGATGTAAGTACTGCCACATCTGATTGTGTTTCTGGTGGAACGGCAATAGTTTCAGTAAGCACTTCTGTGGGCAGTGGCGACTATGAATTTGCCATTTTGGAAACTTATTCCGCTCCCTATTCCGGTAGCTATGTGAGTCCTGATACCCCTGGAGGAAATACAGCAACTTTCACCAATCTTACTCCTGGCATCACCTATACTTTTGTGGTTTTTGACAATGTGACCAATTGCTATTATTTTGAGGAGGCTGCGGCACCTATTAATACTCCTTCTTCCATGACAGCAACTTTGGATGTTGTGAACAATGTAAGCTGTACAGGGTCTGCGGATGGAAACATCTCATTTACTTTTACGGGGTTCGATGCCGGAGCAACCGACGTACAGTATGAAATCTTCAACAGACAATCCAATGTTTCTACTGGATTCTTAGGAACGGAAGATGTAAACCCTCCTTCCTCTGTATCCGTGACCAATATTGGCTCACTTCCTCCAGGCGAATATTATCTGTTACTTACCGAGGTTGGAGGTCCAAACAATGGTTGTTCGGTAAGTGGTGGTGAATTTACCATTCGCGAATCAGCAAATCAACTTGATCTGGACGTGGCCAGCCCACAAAATGATAACTGTAATCCAAATGCAGGTATCATTACTGCAACGGGCAGATATGGAACGGCTCCCTATGAATACCAATACTTATTGGATACCGATACCGCACCTACCGCCGCGAGTGCCGGTTGGTCCAGCAATACTTCGGCCAATGTTGAGGGCGGTGACTATATTGTCTATGTAATGGATGCTTATGGATGTATCGCTTACAGCCCAATAACTGTCGATGAAGACCCAAGCCCTGAAATCTCTGTGTCCATTATTGACGAATGTGTGGAAGAAGGTCTGTTCGAAGTCACGGTTTCCTTGGATAACCCCGCATTGGCCATGTCTCCTTTCCAAATAAGTTTGAATGGTTCTGCATACCAAAACTTTGCATTTGATGGTAGCAACCAATATACCATTTCCAACATTAGTTCTGGGGCGGGTCAAACCATTTCCGTCAGGGACCTAAACGGTTGTATCGATACTGAAACCTTTGATATTTATCCTCCTCTTGAATTTAGTGTGATCCAAACCGTGGCCCTAGATTGTGAACCAGGTGCAGCGGCTTATGGAGAATTGGAAATTGAAGTACTTTCCGGTTCTGGAAATTACGAATACGAAATCAATGGTCCAGACCCTTATGATGAGCTAAGAACTGCTTTGGTGCTAGATGCATCCAATAAATTCACGTGGGCAGGGGCCGGAGCGGCTGGCAGCTATCAAGTAATGGTTTATGATATGGGCACAACCCCTCCCTATTGCTTCAAAACAATTACGGTGGATGTCCCCGACGCACCACAGCCATCATTTACATCAACCTATACAGATGTTACCTGTAACGGTGCCGATGATGGAACCATTTCCGTAAGTGCTGTGGACAACGGAATAGGTCCTTATACCTTTGAAATCATAGCCGCAACAGGTGGTTCCGCAGGTTTGCCCATTTTACCTTCATCAAGCACAAACACATCTGCAACCTTTACAGGACTTGAAGGTTCGGTAACAGGAATTACCTATACCATAGAAGTTACCGCTGCCAATGGTTGCACCCATATAGAAACACAGGTAATCACCGAACCCGCCCCCGTTGCCGTTGCCGATGTGGATGTGGTCCAATTTGGCTGTGTGGCGGGCAACAATATGAACAATGCGACCGTCACAATAGATCCGGCCGACATATCCGGCGGAACCGGAACCTATGTCCGCTACGAGTTCAGGGACAACCTAAGTGGCACCGTTTTGCAAAATGGGACCAACAATTCCTATATCGAAACAAATACCAATGGCAGGGACATAAGGGTTACTGTATATGATGAAAACGGTTGTTCAGGCTATATCGATGCCATAATAGCCCCATTTGACGAGATAACCGGCGCCACGGCTGCGATTACCAACCCATTGAGCTGTAGCCCTGGTACAGATGGTGAAATAACCATCACCGTAACATCAACCGCAGGTGATCCATCGCGGTTTGAATACAGCATTGACAATGGCACCTCTTGGCAGGCTTCCAATATCTTTGGTGGTCTCGATGCGGGAACCCATAATTTCTTGGTACGCCATATCGATACGGGCTGTATTGTTTCAACTTCCGAAACTATTGACAACCCGAATACCTTCACCATAGATACAGTTGTAGTCAACGATGTGGTGTGTTATGGTACCGCAAGTGGTCAGGTGACATTTGAACTTCTCGATACCGTATATGCGAGTGGGTTTACTTGGACCATTTACAACACCAATGGAACGCCTGTTAATACTGCGGACGATATGGTTGTTACCAGTGGTACTTCAGGAACTACCGGGCCAACTGCTCCCATTGCTTTGCCTGCAGGAAGCTATTTGGTGGAAATTTCACAAGATGCATTCCCGGAATGTACCAATGTGGAAGCCTTCACCATTGCAGGTCCTTCCGCGGCCATTACGGCAGCGGTTGAAATGACCGATATTACCTGTGACCCAACGGACAATGGAATCATCGAGATTGTAGATGTTCAAGGTGGATGGGGTGGTTATGCTTATTACGTGAACACATCACCAAACCCTGATCCAAACGATCCGGCAAACTATGTGCCCAATCCAAGGTTTGAAAACCTTGTGGCCGGAACTTATGAAATCTGGGTCATTGACCAAAACGGCTGTGCTTTGCAACTGCCCAATGAAACCTTGGTAGACCCAGACCCCATCGCGGCTACACTTCAGGTGAACAACGAGAACTGTACCGACCTTCAAGGTGAGATTGAAGTGGTGGGAACCACTGGTGGCCAAGGAAGCAACTATACCTATCAGCTTATCCGAAATGGATCTAATATAGGTTCTCCACAAACAAGCTCAGTCTTCTCCGGTTTGGGTGCCGGTTCTTATGAGGTTTACATAGAAGATCAGTGGGGCTGTTTTGAAACCGTTGGCCCCGTGGTGCTAAATGCTGCCATGAGTGCCAATGCCACCGTGGTGAAGCCCATCGATTGTACCCCAGATCCAGGTGGACATATCACCATCAATGTTTCCGGTGGTTCGTCAAATTTGGAATACAGCGTCACTTTCCCTGTTTCGGGAACTGTAGTGACCAATAATAACGGTATATTCACTGGCTTGGACGAAGCAGGACAATACGTGTTCGTGGTCACCGATCTGGACACTACCACACCCTGTACCTATACCATCACCCAAGAGTTGGATGCTCCCGTAGATCCTGTCTTGTTGGCTTCTACGATTCAAGATGTCAGCTGTTTTGGTGGAAGCGATGGAAGCATTATGGCCAACCTGGACCCTGCCACGAACACCAATCCGATCTATCAATATGAATTGATAGGTCTTGCAGGAGCGCCAAGCAGACCGCTCCAAAACAATCCGCTTTTTGAAAATCTACCTGCTGGTGATTATCAAGTTCGGGTGGTTTCCGAAAGGGGCTGTGAGGACATCAGACCTGAAACCATTGGTCAACCGAACGCATTGACTGCTTCGGCAGTGGCCTCGGCCTTTGTCTGTGCCCCAAACAATTCTGTGGATGTATCGACCATTACGGTAACTCCAAGTGGAGGTACTCCTTTTGCCGGGGCTGTCCCTTATTATCTATACAGCTTTGAAGGGAATGGTTTCACTTCATCTGCTGCTTTCAATGTAACCGATACAGGCAGTGTACAGACCATCGATTATATCGTAAGGGATGCCAACGGTTGTGAAGATTCTGGTTCAATAATTGTCCAACCAATGAACACCTTTACGTTGGGCATCAACCCAGATGTGGCCATAAGCTGTAACAACCCTGAAACAGTCACCTTATCAGTTGTGGAAAGCATTGGCGGTGACAACTATACCTTTGTGCTCCTTCCTGTTGGAAATGCCTACGGAACTATCGTGCCCAGCTCGGTTACCCCAACATCAGCTTCTTTTGAGCTGACCGCTCCCGGCACATATATGTTCCGTGCTACAAACAATACAACGGGCTGCTATGAACAAATCTCGCATACAATCGCTCCGTATGACCTGATCGATGTGATGGCCACCGCTACTGCACCAGCAATATGCTTTGGTGATGCTGGCGAGTTGACCATAACAGTTTCTGACTATACCGGTGCATACGATTACGAGGTGTTCAGAAATGATGGAACTTCCATCGTGTCAGGAAGTGGCAACACGGCCTCTGGACCCCTTGCGATAACCGATCCTGCTTTGGTAGGCGGCAACTATTATGTTGAGGTCGTGGGCACGGAAGCTCCATTTTGTCCTGCCACATCCGGAACCGTGACCATTGTTTCACCAAGCAGTGAGTTGGAGGTAGTTCCACAAGAAGTGGCCAGCGTGACCTGTACAAACGACCAAGGGGAAATATTGGTAGATCCCTCGGGGGGCTATGCGCCTTACGATATTGTACTGACCAATACTACTACTTCGCAAGTGTACAATAGGAACGATGTTCCAAGCTATCTGTTCACGGGACTTTCAGCAGGTGTTTACGAAGTACGCATCACCGACAATGGCGGTTGTGAAATTGTGGAGAACATTACTTTGGTAGAACCAGACCCCATTGTAACCGACATCAATGCAGCTCCAATGAACCTGCTTTGTAACGAGGATACCAGTGCTTCGGTCTGGGCCGATGTACCAACAGGCGGTAGTGGTTCCTATCAGTACCAGCTCAATATTTATGACGAGTCCGGAACCAATATCGTGTTCACTTCGGGAGCACAAAGCAGCCCTACCTTTACTGGATTGGGTGCCGGAATCTACAGCATTACCGTATCCGATGGTTGGAACTGTGATGTGGAAACCCCACAAGTCACCATTACAGAACCCACCGAAGTCGTGGCTTCCTTGATCCAAGTAAGTGAAATGACCTGTATGGATGATGCCCAAATCTTGTTGACCGCTTCCGGGGGCACCGCTCCTTATGAATTTAGTGTGGACGGTGTTTCTTATGTTCCAATGAGCGGAGGCAACACCCACACTTTTGATGTCGGCGCTGGTGTATATCAATACTATGTACGTGATGCCAATGGTTGTGAGGCACAAATATCCAATCAGGTAAGCATAGATCCCATACCCGAACTTACTCTTACCGTTGATGATTCTGCGGCCATTATCAACTGTATGGGCGAAGCTTCTGCCACTATTATGGCACAGGCAACGGGAGGTCTGGGCAACTATAGTTACGAACTGTTTAGCGATGCGGCCTTGACCAATTTGGTGGGAGGACCACAGCCCAATGGTACGTTCAATGGCCTAACGGCTGGAAATTACTATGTGCGTGTGACCAGTGAGGATTGTGTGGAAGTAGCACCGGTGATCACTATTGTAGATCCAATGCCATTGCAGGTAGATCGTGAGGAATCCACCGATGTAACCTGTTCGGGAATGGAAGATGGTACCATCACCGTTGAAGTTTCGGGCGGTACTGGTGAAATCTTGTATGCCATTTCCCCGAACCTGAACCAATTCGATACGGAAAACACCTTTACCGATCTGGCTCCCGGTATTTATGATGTGATTGCCCAAGACGTGAACGGATGTTTCATAACCTTCCAATTTGAGATAAGACAACCTGAACCTGTTCAAGCAGAGGCGGTGAACATCATGCATGAAGTATGCTATAACAGTGCCGATGGTTCCTTTGACCTTCAGGTTTCGGGAGGCACGGCCCCTTATGAGACTGCTCTAAATTCCAACGCAGATGCGGACTTTGTGCAAGGACAATTCTCATTCCAAGATCTATCTGCTGGAACCCATGTGGTCTTTGTCAGGGATGCCCAAGGTTGTGAAACCAATGTGTTCGTGGAAATAGAGCCGGGTGTGAACCTAGCTGCAACGGTAACGCCCATGTACGAATGTACGGGCAACATCCCCAACAATTTCTTGGAGATTGCCTTTGACGATCCATCCGTTTCAGCCGATGTGCTTTATGCCTTGGATTCCACAGATCCTGCGGATATGCAATTAACAGCCGACTTTACCAATATGGCTCCCGGTAATCATTTCATCACAATTGCCCATGCCAATGGTTGCATGACCACGTATGATTTCACCATTGAAGGGTATGAACCGCTTACCCTGATTTTGGAAAACAATAACATCAACCAAATCACTGCGGTTGCAGAAGGTGGTGTTGAGGAATATACGTTCTACTTCAACGATGTGAACAACGGAACCGATAATACGTTCTACATCAACAGGACAGATACCTATACGGTCACTGTCATCGATCAGAACGGTTGTGAGGCCACTGCGGAGATATTCATGGAGTTTATAGACATCGAGTTCCCCAACTTCTTTACCCCAGATGGTGACGGCCTGAATGATACTTGGGTTCCGGACAATATGGAAGGCTTCCCAGACGTACTAATTAAGATTTATGATCGTTATGGTAGAGTAGTGGAAGAGATGACCCGTGACACCCAAGGTTGGGACGGTAATTATGACGGTAAGGAACTGCCAACCGGAGATTATTGGTATATCGTCCGACTGAACGGTGAAAACGACAATAGGGAGTTTGTGGGTCACTTTACACTATACAGACAATAATGCTTAACCTACTATAACCCCATGTTCAAAAATGTATATACAACTACAATTCTGTTCCTCTTGGCACTTTGTGCCAAGGGGCAGGAGTTGACCATACCCCAACTTTCACAATATATTGCGGACAACCCCTTCATCATGTCGCCTACCTATGCGGGTATCGGTGACCATATCAAGGTACGCTTGAACGGGCTTACACAGTGGGTGGGGATAGAGGATGCTCCCGACACACAGACTTTGGCCGCGGATGCCCGGATTGGTAACCGTTCCGGGTTGGGTATGCTTTTGTACAACGACAGCAATGGGGAAACCAAACAAAGGGGTGCCAGGGTATCCTTTGCGCACCATCTTACCCTAGATCGCTATGACGATATTTTCCTTTCCTTCGGTATATCCTATAATTTTAACCAGTTTAGGATCGATGTTGAAAATTTCAGGGAAAACAATGGGCAACTCCCCACGGACGATAAGGCCACGACCAACCACAATTTTGATCTGGGTGCACTTTACCGTTATGGTAAGTTTTATTTCAGTGTGAACGCATCCAATGTCCTCAATAAAAATTTGGAGCGTTTCAATCCGGTTTTTGAACCGAATACCCTTAGAAATTACTATGTATATACGGGCTACAGCATATCCAAGAACAAGAACAGTAAATTGGAAATAGAGCCTTCCGTTTTCTTTCAATGGTTTGAAAGTGATGGACGTTCGGTGACAGACCTGAATGCCAAGTTCCGATTCCATGACTTTGAGGATTACTATTACGTGGGATTGACCTACCGTTTTTTGAACGACCAATTGGGAGAACCTTTGTACATAGCCCCTATTGCCGGTTTCAAAAAGAACAATTTTTACTTTGGATATTCCTACCAGGTCATCACCAATGAAATCTTGGGATATAGTACCGGAACCCATGTGGTCACCATCGGAATGGATCTCTTCCAAGGAATAAGCAACTGCAGATGTACCTATTGATTTAATCGCATTTGTTCTATTTTTGCCCATCTTAATGCAATAACGTGGGAAAAATTAAGCTTAGGAACATCAGGATACATTCCAACCATGGATGTTTAAAGGAAGAAATGTTGATCGGCAGTGATTATAGGGTGGACCTTGAAATAACGGCAGACCTCTCCCAGCCTTCCCTATCGGATAAATTGCACGAAACCGTGGACTATGTCCATTTGAACAATATCGTAAAGGAAGAAATGTCCGTGCGTTCGAATCTTTTGGAGCATGTGGCCCAACGAATCATCGATCGGATTTTTTTGGAACTGGAAGAAGTGGACATTGTTTGTGTGGAAGTAGCCAAAATAAATCCACCCATAGGCGGTGATGTGGAGAGTGTATCCATAATCCTTGAAATCGAAAGATCAACTCAATAATTTGAAAAAGCCAAAAAAATAGTACATTTGCACACCTAAATGGCATCGTGGCCGAGTGGCTAGGCACAGCTCTGCAAAAGCTTGTACAGCGGTTCGAATCCGCTCGATGCCTCTGAAAGCCCAACACCTTTGTGTTGGGTTTTTTATTTTTAGCTTATCCGCTCGATTTCCTCTTTGATGTCAAACCGCTCTTTTGGCAGGAATCCTTTGGTAATCAACACTATGCCACAAATGATCAAAATAATGCCAAGCACTTTCGTAATCAGTACAATGCGTTCCGAAGTCAAATATTTTTTCAACTGTTTGGCCAATAGAATCTTTACCAAATCTGTCATAAAATACACCAATAGCACAGTACCAAAAAAGACCAACATCCTGTTGGGGCTATTATCCAAACTCGGTCCCACCACAATGATAAGCCCCAACCAAAAGGCCAAAACACCAATATTGATGAAGTTCAACAAAAAACCTTTGGCCAAAAGACCAAGATAACCTCCCGTTGATACTTTGAGATGGGCCTTTTTCTTGGCTTTTTTTTTAAAAAGATAAATACCGTACACGAGAAGAATCATTCCCCCAAAAACAAAGAGTCCAGGTTCGTTGCTCAGGTTTTCCAACAGTTGGAAACTACTGAAATAAGCAATGATCAAAAAGACAATATCTGCTATGATCACCCCAACATCAAGACTGACCCCCGCCCTGAATCCTTTTGTGGCACTGGTTTCCAACAACACAAAAAAAACAGGCCCTATCATAAAGCTCAATAACAAACCCAAAGGAATCGCTGCCTGAATATCTTCGATCATAAGCCTATCAATCCATTCTTTTTATTTTTCCTCCGAAAAGGGTGCTCTCGTCCATTTTTTTTGGGTCTCCATATACCAAAATCTCACCTCCTGCCTTCACATTGGCCTTCACATAATCCGTGGCATAAATCTCAGCATTTCCACCTGCATTCACGGATATGGTGGTGAACTTGGTCTTGAACGTTTTGCCTATATAAGAGCCCCCTGTATTGATGATTACGTCCTGATTGTTGGAAAATCCCGCAGCAAATACCTCCCCACCAGATATAACCTTGACCAACAATTGGTCCACTTGGCAATTGATTTCCAATTCGCCCCCTTCCTGTGCCCTAAGATCCAAAACATCCTGCACATAAGTTTCATCAGATGTGATCCGGGCATCTTCATTCACATCAATTATTTTAAGTTCTTCGGTATGGTACAGATCTACGTAGGTCCTATAACCGCTGAAAATTTTATCTATTTCCATTCTGATCTTCAAAACCCCATCGTTGTTCACAATAGCCACTTTGTCCGTGTTGGCCCCTGTTATCACAGCTTTATTTTCATTTCCCTTGATCAAGCTGACGGAAAGACCATCAAAAACTTTGATTTCGGTAAATTTTTGAAGATTTTGCCTAATGTCCTGATTTTGTGCATCCAATCTCAAAAAAGAAAGGGACATCAAAATAATCACTAAGGTTTTCATGATATAAAAATTTGGTTCTCAATAGGATAACAAATTTTATTCCAAAAAACTATCATTCCTTTTTTCCAATCAATGAAAAGTCGAGGTGCCTTTTGATCAAATCCGTGCTTTTGACCATCACATACACCTCATCACCAAGCTGATAGACCCTTTTCCTTCTTTCCCCGACTATGGCATATTGGCGTTCATCAAAAACATAATAATCATCCTTGATATCCCTAATTCGCACCATACCCTCACATTTGTTCTCGATAATTTCTACGTAAATGCCCCATTCGGTCACTCCTGATATCACCCCAAGGAACTCTTGGTCCTTGTGGTCTTCCATAAACTTGATCTGCATATATTTTACGGAATCCCGTTCGGCATTGGCAGCCAACAGCTCCATGTCGGAGGAATGTTTGCACTTTTCTTCGTACAAGGTGGCACTGGGCGGTTTGTCCCCGTCCAGATAATGCTGCAGCAAACGGTGGACCATCACATCGGGATATCTTCTAATGGGAGAGGTGAAATGGGTGTAGTAATCAAATCCCAATCCGTAGTGGCCAATATTGTCGGTGGTGTAAATCGCCTTGCTCATGCTCCGTATGGCCAAGGTATCCACCAAATTCTGTTCTTTTTTGCCCTTCACGTCCTCCAGGAGCTGGTTCAGGGAACGATTAATACTCTTTCTGTCCCGAAGGTCTATACTATGTCCAAATCTGGAAATAACGCCGTTCAGGGCCATTAATTTTTCTTCATCGGGTCTGTCGTGCACCCGGTACACAAAAGTTTTTTTCTTTTTTCCGATATATTCGGCCACTTTTCTATTGGCAAGGAGCATAAACTCTTCTATGAGCTTGTTCGCATCCTTCGTCTCCTTGAAATAGACGCCCAAGGGCACATTGTCCTCGGATAGGTTGAACTTAACCTCAATCTTGTCAAAAGAGATGGCCCCAGCATCCATACGTGCCTTTCGCATGATCTTGGCCAATCGGTCAAAAGTGAGAATGGCCTCCACAACATCTTCTGAGACGGAATAGGCATCCCCCCGGATGGAAACCTCCTTTGGTATCTGCGCCCCGCCTGTTTCGATAATGTGCTGCGCTTCCTCATAAGCAAAGCGTTCGTTGGAATTAATGGCCGTTCTCCCAAACCATTGGTTGATCAAACGGGCCTTGTCATCCATTTCAAAAACCGCTGAAAATGTATATTTTTCTTCATTGGGCCGCAACGAACAGGCATTGTTGGAGAGCACTTCGGGCAACATGGGCACCACACGGTCCACCAAATATACCGAGGTGGCCCTATCGTATGCCTCATCTTCCAAAATGGTACCGGGCTGTATATAATGCGAAACATCGGCAATGTGAACGCCTATCTCATAGTTGCCGTTTTCCAGTTTCCGGAAGGACAGCGCATCGTCAAAATCCTTGGCATCCTTGGGATCGATGGTAAAAGTGAGCACATCCCGCATGTCCCTTCTTTTAGCTATTTCAGCTTCCTTTATCGAGGTTTCCAGGGTTTTGGCAAACTGCTCCACTTCATAAGGAAACTCATGGGGCAATCCATACTCGGCCAAAATGGAATGTATTTCGGTGTCGTGTTCTCCCGGTCTTCCCAAGACTTCTATCACCTCACCATAAGGGGAATCTGTATCATCGGGCCAATCGCCAAGGTTCACCAAAACCTTGTCACCATCATTGGCTTTTTTAAGCTTTTCAAGGGGAACAAAGATGTCTGTGTACATTCTTGAATCCGAAGGCCTTACAAAAGCAAAGGTCTTTTGCTTGTCCACAACGCCCACATAGGACGTCTTTTTTCGTTCGATGATTTTTGAAATCTCTCCTTCCTGCTTTTTTCCCTTTCGCTTGGGTTTTAAAAAAACTTCGACCGTGTCACCATGGAGTGCCCGGTTCAAATTGTTGTAGGGTACGAAGATGTCGTCCTCCAGATCATCGACCACGATATAGGCGTTCCCACTAGAGGTAAGATCAACCCTTCCCGTAAAATAGGTGAGCAGGGAGGGTTTCTTCTTGTACTTGCCTTTTTCCTCTTCCACAATACGGTCACTCGCTTTGAGCTGGCCCAAGCGTTTGATGAGTGCATTTCTGTCCTTAGTGTCCGTTATCCCTAATTTTGAAGCTATTTGCTTGTAATTGAAGCTTTTGGATGGTTCTTTTTCCAGTACAGTGAAAATGCCCTTTGTCAACTCGTTCTTCCTCTGGTTTGTGGCCCTCTTCTTTTTCTTTGACATTAAGTCCTTTTATTTTTTTGAAAAATACAAATTATAATCCTTGACCTACAAAGAAAGGACAAGGAATCGTTCTTTTATCAACAATAATGAATATCATCTTTTTCTTCTTTCTTTAAAATTTTAAAAAATGATGATGATGATGGATTGTTGAAATGTGGAATAATTATTTTGGAGTTTTCTTGCTTTGAACACCAAAAAAAGTTTATTCACAATTTGTCATGGTCAAATAATTATAAAAACCAACCGATTAGAATTTTTATCCACGGTTTTTGATAACCGTTTTCAACATCAATTTATTGAAAAGTAAAAATTACTTTAATGTTAATTTCGTTCGATTTGTGTTTTAAAATGGTTGATTAATTTTTAGATCATTTTCCGTTGACCAAAGAGAATTTATTGTAACTGATCTATTTTTTGGATAATCAAAATTTAGTTGCTGTTAGTTTTCTTAAAAAGATCAACAAAACACATAAAAATATAAGCTGCTGTTTTAGAAGTAAATGCAACATCTTCATATTTTTTATGAACATCCCAACATAAAAAGATATTGTACCTTTGTTGTACACCTTCAAATGCAAAAATATCATGAAAATAGCCATTGGAAACGATCATGCTGGAACAGATTATAAATTGGCCATCGTAGGCCTTCTAAAATCAAAGGGAATAGAGGTGACCAACTACGGAACCGACGACACCGAAAGTGTGGATTATCCGGATTTTACCCACCCTGTGGCCTCTGATGTCGAGTCAGGAAAAGTGGATTTTGGCATTGTGATATGTGGTAGCGGGAACGGGGCTACCATGACCATAAATAAACACCAGAATGTTAGGGGAGCTTTGTGCTGGAACAAGGAAATCGTGCAACTGGCGAGGGAACACAACGATGCCAATATTTTAAGTTTGCCCGCCCGTTTCATTGCGCTTCCGCAGGCACTCGATATGGTAGAGACTTTTTTGAACACCAAATTTGAAGGGGGAAGGCACGAAAGGAGAATAGAAAAAATACCCTGCAGATAAACACATGGCCCATCACCACCATCATCATGGTCATTCACATTCACATACCGACCTGAAAGGCAGAAACCTACTCATTTCCATATTTTTAAATATTGCCATCACCTTGGCACAGGTGGTGGGTGGACTTATTTCCGGAAGTTTGGCACTGCTGTCCGATGCACTCCACAATTTTAGTGACGTGCTCTCGCTGATCATCAGCTATGTGGCACGGATGTTTGGAAAAAAGCAGGCCAGCAAGAAAAAGACATTTGGTTATAAACGTGCCGAGATCATGGCGGCCTTTGTCAACGCCGCAACTTTGGTGGTCGTGGCCATTTTTTTGATGAAAGAGGCCGTGGAACGGCTTTTCGAGCCACAAGCAATAGAAAGTAAGCTTGTAATTTGGCTTTCCGTTTTGGGTATTTTGGCCAATGGGTTCAGTGTACTCCTGCTGAAAAAGGACTCCAAGGAAAACATGAACATGAGATCGGCCTATTTGCACTTGTTGACAGATATGATGGCTTCCGTGGCCGTTTTGATAGGTGGGATATTGATGAGTTTGTATGAGTTGTATTGGGTGGACGCCGCCCTGACTATGCTCATTGGTGTCTATTTGATCTACATGGGCTACGACTTGCTGAAGGAATCCACAAAAGTGTTGATGCTCTTTACCCCAAAATCCATTGTCATCCAAGACATTGTGGAATCGATATGCACCATAGAACCCGTAAAAAACGTCCACCACGTGCACATTTGGCAACTCAATGAGGATGAAATCCACATGGAGGCCCATATTGATTTTAAGCAGGACATCAAATTGTCCGAGTTCGACACCATTCTGGAAGAGATAGAAGAACACGTTTACCACAAGCATGGCATCAACCATGTCAACATACAACCAGAATTTAACAAATGCGACTCCAAAAGCGTCATAGTGCAGGATTAATGGATGTTTTCGTCTTCACATTTGAAGAACTCACCAATAAAACTCTTTATGAGATTTTGCGCCTCCGCAGTGAGGTCTTTGTAGTGGAACAGGACTGCGTGTACCAAGATCTGGACAACAAAGACCAAAAGGCACTCCATGTTTTGGGTATTAAAGATGGCCAGGTTGTGGCCTACACCCGCATTTTCAGGCCAGGGGATTATTTTCACAATGCCAGTATTGGAAGGGTAGTGGTGGCAATGGATCAACGGAAGTATGGATATGGCAAGCAGATTATGGAAGCCTCTTTGGCCGCTATTGAAAAACGCTTTCCGAACACCTCTATCGAAATTTCGGCGCAATCATATCTCATCAAATTCTACACCGAACTCGGTTTTGAACGCATTGGCGAAGAATATTTGGAAGATGGGATTCCGCATGTAAGAATGTGCAAAAAAGCATAAAAACGAAAGATGATATTTAAAAAAGCGGTTGGAGCCATTCTTTTGATTGGGTTTGTAGCATGCAAACCATCAAAAAAAGAATCAGCGGAGATTGAGGATACCTACGAAAATGTCAAAATCGTGGGTGCGATGAAAAATGTGATGTGGAAAGGAGAACTAGCTGGGAACATTTATCTTGACACTATTTCAAACAAAAGTGGACTATATGGCATCGGACCGGAAAGTTATTTGAAGGGGGAACTGCTCATCAAGGACGGCGAAAGCTTTTTGTCGAGGGTTACTTCTGATACAACGATGGAAGTAACAAAAACCTTTGCCGTTTCAGCTCCCTTTTTTGTGTATGCTCACGTGAACGAGTGGGAAGAAACACCATTACCGAACAACATCAGGACTATTCCCGAACTGGAAAGGTTCATAAATGAAAGCACATTGGAGGCAAAACGGCCGTTTGCCTTTAAGTTGATCGGTAAAGCATCAAAAGCGACCATCCACGTACAAAACTTGCCGGAAGGAACCAAAGTCACTTCGCCCGACGAAGCCCACCAAGGGCAGACCGATTACACATTAGAAAATGAAAATGTGGAGATCATCGGTTTCTTTTCCACCGAACACAAGGGGATTTTCACCCACCACGACTCCTTTTTGCACATGCACCTGATCACGAAAGACGAGACCCAAATGGGGCATTTGGATGAATTGGAGATAGAGGACATGAAACTCTATTTGCCGAAAAGGTAAACTTTCATCAGGCATTGCAGACCTTGATTAATAGCTAGGTCAAACCAACCTTTTCGCCACACCCACTTGCTCCAAATATTCCAGTTTAAGGACAAGGTTTACAGGTTTTTCCGCCTTGTTCTGGGTGGAAAAATAAAGACAACCTTCTTTTCTTGGGCACAACTGCTCCAAAACCAATCTTCCGTGCCGATCATGATTTTCGAATGCTGTTTTTTCCAAACAATCCCGGGTGAGGCCCAAAGTGGACAAATGCAGAATCAATTTTTCGCGGTTCACAAAAGAGATGTTACATGAAGTAAAAACATGGTCTTCATCAGAAAAAATACTGGTCACCAAGGCATAAAAGTGGGTCTTTTTGCAGGCATCGAACAACCAGCCTTGCTTTTTTGCACCCTCTTTTTCATAAAAAAGCTCAAAAGCAAACGTGGGCAGGCTTTCGTTCACATAATCCAATTGGGCTTTTTCATCCACAAAATACTGTGTTTCGGAATGCTTATCCTTTAGGATAAGGTCTATGCCCTGCAATTGCTGTTTTTTGTGGACAATCCGCTCAAAATCGTACTTTTTCAAATGCGTTTGATAATAAGAATCCAATAAAACAGCGAGTTTCTTTTCTTTGGATAGGTCAGCTTGGAAATTGCTTTTCAATGTTGGATATTTTCCGGAACAGGGCAGAACCGATCTGTTCCACAATACCCACTACCAAAGCGTTTCCCATAAAAAATGCCCGTTTGGCATCTGGGATTCCATCCAAGAGGGTGTGATTGTCCGGAAACATGTTCAACCGTTCCAATTCTAAGGGAGAAAGTCTTCGCAGTCCCTTGGAGGTCTGGACCACGTGCTTGAACCGAGATGGGGACTTGCCGCCCTCACCGGTTATGATAGTTCTGGAAGGTTGATCGAGAGCATCGGGAAACACCATGCCTCCCTCGCTATAATGGTATTCAAAACCGGCCTTGGTCTTGCGTATTTCTTTTTTGGAGCCTTTTAAATATTCCCATTTGGGCAGATCTTCACTGCTGATGAAAAGCTCCGGGCCTGCGGTGCCATTTTCCAAAATATCGGAGAGCACGGTTCTTTTTCCGTCATAAGAAGGTATGGTTTTTAGGGTGGAAACCTTACCGTTCACACAGATTCCGGAATTTAAAAAAGGGGAAAGGCCCTTTTTGGTGTTGAAACGTTCGGAAAGTTGGACCAAATCTGCCCCAAGTTCAAAAGAGACCACTTTTTGGGAACTGTTCTCCACCGGAAAGGCGGATGAAATGGTGCCTTTATCCAAAATCCAATCCCGAGGCTTGGTTTTTTGGAGCGTTTTGAAAATGGGGGTCGATTTGTGGTACGCCAGAAAAAAAACGCGCCTTCGGCGCTGGGGCATTCCATACTCGGCCGCATTGATCACGCGCCATTCCACAGCATAGCCCAAATTGGAGAGGCTGCTCAGCATTACGGCAAAATCACGGCCCCGCTGGGTGGAAGGTGACTTCAACAAGCGATCCACATTTTCAAGAAAAAGGTATTTGGGTCTGTTCTTTTTTTCGGAAATAATGCGGTGAATGGACCACCAGAGCACCCCTTTTTTGCCGATCAGCCCTTTGGAGTTTTTAAGGGAGGTGGCCACGGAATAGTCCTGACACGGAAAACCGCCCACCAAAATATCGTGGTCTGGAATCAAGGAGGAAGGAATCTCTTCTATGTTGGCGTTGGTATGGTTTTCGGGACCAAAACGGGCCTCATAGACCAACGATGCGTGCTGCATTTTGGTGGAGGGCTCCCATTGGTTGCTCCACACTACTTTGTAGTGTCCTGTTTTTTCCAATCCCAACCGAAAACCGCCCACCCCGGCAAAAAGTTCACACACCTTGAGTTCTTGCATGCCCAAAAATAGGATTTATTCCAGCTTTTTTAAATTATCATCATACAAACCGATGAGGAGACTGTTCCCTTCACCATCCACACGGATTCCGCCATATTTGGCATTCCCATATTTTTCCGCATCCCCTTCCTGAAAGAAATAGGAATCGGCCCCAATATGGATTCCCCACCATTTTCTTTTCGTATATCTGACGGGAAGTTCGTTCTGTTTCACTTTCCTCCCATCCGTTAAAAATCGGATATGCCGCACAACACCAGATGAATCGGGGCTGATGGCACAAAACCCACGGGGAGGGATGTTGTCAAAGGCCATGTCGCTGGGCAGTTTGTATTGCAGCTCCATATAATCTCCCTGCATCAATGATCGGGGATCTACGGGGGCCAGTTCCATAAAGACCAAGGTTCCCTCCTCCAACAATTTTTCCTTCAGCACCACGGAATAATTGAAATAGCCCAAAAAGAGCAACAGGTTCGCCAGTATAATGATCCAGCTATACTTCTTCATCGGTCTTGGTCTTTTGGGTGAAAAAAAAGTAAAAGAGAAGGAACACCACGCCTGAAGAAAACAGGATGATGGATTTGGTGAGCAAGGTCAGGGAAAGATCGTAATAATATTGGACCACAAAGTAGATCAAGGCAATGATCCCGATGACGAACGCCGTTTTGTAATTGACCAAAAAACTCAATAGAACAATGAGCAAAGCTCCGGAAATGGCCGGGGCAAATAAGGTGGGCAACAGGGTGAAAAAGCAAAGTCCTAGCGTCAACATTTTCTTTTTGCCGCCTATGCCAAACCTTGTCAACACCTTTGATGCCAAGTACATTATAAAACAAATGGATGCCACGGACGATATCCAGAGGTAACGCCCGGAAATGGATGCAAGATCATTTTTTCCTATGGCGATCAGTCCAAATAGTAAGCAGAAAACCAGTCCGATGCGCAAAGGGCCAATAAGCTGGGACAGTTTACGGGAACTTGTCAAAAAATAGGCCTCATTCAAAAAGAAAAAAGCAAGAAGGACCGTATAAAAAAGAATGTAGCCGTGTATGGCATCTGGAATGTTGTACGTCATGATCAAAAACAACATGGCCGCACCAATGGTGATGATGGAAATAAAGGAGATGACATAGTTTTGGGTTATCGTCAAACTGCCCAATGCCACTAGGATGACCAAGAGAGCAATAAGGTCCTCGTTGATCTGTAAAGAAGCCAATCCGAAGACAAAAAGAATGACACCGAGCACAAAAAAACAGACACTGAACGTATCCAAGATAAAGCTGTTGAATTTTTTATCGATAAAAACGGCAATGGTTGTTAGGGCAATCCCCAAAAAGAGCATTCCCCATTTGGACTCATATACTTCCAGTATAAAAAGGAACACCGCAAAGGCCAAAGTGGCAAGCAGTCCACCAAAAATGGAAAGAATTTTAATGGCCAGGTTCGATTTTTTGCCCTCTTTTTGCCCATATTCGGCGAGGATGGCAGTTTCATCGTACTGAAACCCGTCTCCTTCTGTGGCCCGAATGGCATCGATTATTTTTTCCATGTTTTTCATGCGTTCCATTTCTTTTGAAGTCCCAACAAGATTTTGATCAACAGCGTAATACTGGCTATGATGAACACCCCAATGGCAAAGAGCATGCCCGCATCGTCCGAAATGTTGAGCAGGAATGCACAAAAAATGATGATCAACCCAAAGGGAATGATGGAGAGGTAAAAGAGGCTTTTTGTCTTCAGGCCATACCATATTCCAACACCAAATAATGCCAAAGAGGAGAGCAAAAGCAATACAAATGACAGGGTAGTTTTCTCAAAAACCCCACTGGAGACCCCAACTGTGCCGATTGTAGCCACTGCCACGGCCAAGAGATTTGTGAACCAAGAAGGGTGGGCTTGCAGTTTGGTAAACCTTGGAAGAATGAGAAATGCCAACAAAAACAAGCTGTTGATGCCAAAAAGCAATAAAAAAAGCAACGCCCCATCCCAATCATGGGCCACCTGTTCCGAATATAGAATCAAGGTAATGTTGATAAGTGCGATAAAGACGACCCACTGTGGGGCAAAATGGGAAACAAAGCTCCAAACGGCAATGGAAAGGGTCCATACCAGGAAAAAATCATAAGCATTGGCGCCAGTTTGATAGACCTGTCCAAAAACGGCCCAAAGAACGCCCACCAGCACCGACGCCCCGACAAGCATTGTTTTTTTGACCAAAGGATTGGCTTTTATGAAAAAGAGGCATAAAAAAACGAGCACCACCAGTCCTTCGATCAGTCCAAGCTTGGTAAAGCGGTGCAGGGAATCCCAATTAAAGGCAAAGAAAAAAATAACCCCTGCAGTACTGAAAGAAACGCCCAGTCCCAAGAACAACACGGCCAAGAATCTTTGCCAAGCATTTTTGCCAGAGTAAACATGGTTGGACAGGGCCTTGGCGACCCCATCTACGGACCAATTGCTATGCCTGCTGATGATTTCGATGTTGTTCCGGTCCATTTTAAGTATATAGAAACTTTAGATTGCTGAAATATAGTGAAATGAAACAATTGTTGTTGATCGGGGTCATGACCATGCACCAAAAATATTGTAACAAAAGGCACCCACCAATATCACGGAAAAAATGAACATGACGAACAGGAAAACGAAATCCGTAAATTTTGAAAAACTATCGTTTTCGAGGTTCTCCGTTAGTCTGGATACCGTTGGATCTTTGGGCAGGTACATTATGTCCAAGCTTTCCACTTCTGATAAGGCGACCATCTCCTTTTTTTCCACTGTTTTTTTGTCGCTCCCCCCAAAGACCCTTCCTGTTTTGTCCTTAAAGGTGTAGTTAAAGCCAACGATGGGGTTGTTGTTTACCACTGTCCCTGTTTCCCAGTGCTTTCCTACCACAGCAGAAGCCCGTTTGCCCATATAGAGGAGATCCCAGTTTTTGGCCCTTGTCCTACCGTCCACCAACAAACCGACCCTGTTGAGAAGAAAGTGCAGGAAGGTCGATACACCCAAATATATCAACCCCATTTGCCACACATCGGATTTTTTAAGTAGCTGCTCATATTTTTCGGGCGCACTGTTTATACGGGAAAGGGATTCCCCCATTAAAAAGTAACAGCCAACAACATATAGAATAACAATGGAGCAACAGAACACCACATACGCAAAAGAAACACGGCATTCCCCAAGGGAAAGGAACACGGGCCCTTTGGGCCTTTTGGCGACATTCAGGGCAATGGGAATTGCCTTGTCAACCTGGAACCGTTCCAATTGTGGCTTACTGTCCCAGACCCGTATTTTCCTATGGATGGGACAACCGGCCAAGTTATCAAAAAGGATCATCAGCTCCAGTAGCGGCCTTTTTCCTGCTTTGATGGTGCTCACGGACAGGATGGTCGCTTCTTTATAGAAGACCGACCCATCCTTTTGATTTTTCCAGATGCAAAAGGAGCGACAAAAGCAGCCCTTCATCAACCTATAGAGCCAAAACAATAGGACAAGACCGATCAGGGATAAGGTGATTAAGGTATAAGCCATGCAAAAATTTTCCGTTAAAGTACCAAACTAATGTCTTTTAAATGTTGGTGACTTGACGGTTGCCGCTTATGACTTGACGGATGGTGGTTTTGGGTCAATGGAAGATCGATTCTCCACCCAAAAAAGACCTAATTCAAAATACTTTTGTATTTCTGACCATCGGCAAGCAATTCTCTGGCGGCCAATATGGCATCGTCATGTTTTAGGTAATAGGTATAGAGTCCTTCCTTATAGAAATAGCGTGTAATGATCTCGTCTTCCAGACTTTTCTGGATTTCGTTCCTATAAGTGTCCAAGGCGGAAATTTTCCCCCTGTTCACTGCTAAAAGCAAGTCTTTGTATTTTTCCTGCACTTCGGGCCCCAAAAGGGAGTCGTCCGTATTGATGGATTGTTCCAAAAGCTCTTCTGTCTTGGTCTGGAAAGAGAAATTCTGTTCCTGCACATATTTTTTGAACGCTGCGTAATCCACATCGGAAAAGGCAAAACCATCTACCCCATCAAAAGAGTGTTCATAATAATAGTTGGTGGCAAAATCAAAGATGATATTGTTGGAGTGCAAGGCATCGATAAGGGTATTGGTTCTCAGTGAATTTATGGTCACATCGGGCATAACGCCACCGCCGTCCCAGACCTTGCGGCCGTTTCGGGTAGTAAACTCATTGAAATTGGTATTGCGGACGGCATTTCCACTTTCGTCCCTGTTCCAATAGTCAAGGGATTGGATGCAACGCCCCGATGGGGTATAATATCTCGAAATGGTGACTTTTAATTGTGTGCCATACGTAAGTTTGAGCGGTCGCTGCACCAAGCCTTTCCCAAAACTGCGCCCCCCAACGACCACTGCCCTATCGAGATCTTGGAGACCGCCCGAAACAATTTCGCTGGCAGAGGCACTCTTTCCGTCGATCAGGACTACTAAGGGGATTTCAAGGTCTTCGGGTTGGTTCTTGGTCCGATACTCTTGGTTGAATTTTTTTACCTTGGATTTTGTGGTCACGATCAGTTCACCCTTTGGCACAAAAAGATTGGTCACATTGATGGCCTCGGAGAGCAATCCACCGGGATTTCCGCGAAGGTCCAGCACCAATCTTTCGGCCCCTCTTCCTTTTAGGACCTGCATGGCAGATTTAGTCTGGCCGGACGCTTTTGCATTGAAACGGGACAGTACAATGTACCCTGTTTTGGCGTCGATCATATCATAATATGGAACAGCTTCCACTTCAACGCCTTCTCGGGTGATGGTGGCTGTTTTGGTCTCGCCCTGTCTCACAAAGGTTACCTCAACAGAAGTATTGTTGGCTCCTTTCAGCAACTCACTGGCATTGTCATCAAAGTCAGAAACCTTGGTTTCCCCGATCTTGATGATTTCGTCCCCGGCTTTGAGTCCGGCTTTGTCCGCCGCATAACCTTTGTAGGGTTCCACGATGAGCAATTTGCTCTCATACGACCGCACCAAGGCACCAATACCGGAATATTCGCCCGCATTGTTGATCTTGTAAGCCTCCACATCCTGTTCGTTCAGAAATTGGGTGTAGGGATCCAGCTCGTCCAACATGTTTTTAATGGCAGAATCCATGAGTTCAGCGGGATTGGTTTCGTCCACATAGTTCATGTTCAGCTCTTTGAAGAGTGTAGTGAAGATTTCTATCTGCTTGGCAATCTCAAAAAAATCGCTCTTGAAACTGAAACTGCTCGCCCCGATCAGGACAATGGCCGCCAAAACGGGAACAACAAGCTTTTTTTTAAGGATTTTTATCATGGGATTCTTTTTTTAGGAAGGCCATCAATAGTTGTTTCATGGCCTTGTCCACTTCATCATAGCTTGGCATCTTATGGCCAAGGTATAAAAATATGAACGCAAAATTTCCCTCAATGTTGTTAAAAATAAGGGGCTTGTTGAGCCGGTAAGCCTCTCTCAAAAGCCGCTTGATGCGATTTCTGTCAACAGCGCGCTTGAACTTTTTCTTTGGTGCCACAACAGCCACCTTGAATGGGACATCCTGCTCGGCAGCGGTTTTGGCATAGACAAGTTTCAAGGGAAATTCACGCAGGCTTTTTCCTTCGGCAAAAAGGGTCTCGAAACCCTTTTTGCTCTTTAGCCGTTCTTTTTTTGCAAAGGTCAGTTTGGGAGTGTCCCCTTGAGGGGGTCCCTGAGGAGTTTCTGCCTTGTCCCGACCTGTGGTTTCTTCTAGCATTTAGAGAAGGTTTCTTTGAAAAGGTAAATTACTTAAATAAATCTTACATAGAACAAGAAAGGGCGGCCCATTGGGCCGCCCTTTTTGTCGATAACCAGTAAAAGGTTTACTCTTCCGCTTGATACACATTGTTCTCCCCGTCCACATCGGCCATAAGCTGAGAAGGGTCTATCATTATGGCCTTAACGCTTTCCAAGGGCATGTCCAAGGTAAATTCGTAGGTTGGGAAAGCCCAGGGCCAATCTTCCAGAACAGTGCGCTTGAGATTGGGGTAGGGGTTGTCCTTTTCCCCGTACATCATTCGCAGAGGGATGTAATAGGTTATTTGGGTGCCGTCTTCCCCGACCACCAAAATATCCAATGGCATGGGCATTTCGCCGATCCGCTCCAAGGTCACTTTGGTCTTTTCCCCATCGGCAGCAACACCTTTAATACCATAGTCGATTGTATTGGTGGTCTGGGTCCAATCGGTCAGGTACCAATCCAGCTCCATCCCGGAAACTTTTTCCGCCGTCCTTTTGATGTCGTTTGGCACAGGGTGTTTGAACTTGAAATCCTCATAATATTTTTTAATGGTCTCCATGAGCTTGTCCTGCCCGATGACATAGCCCAATTGGGAAAGGAAAATGGCTCCTTTACTATAGGCCGATATGCCGTATGCGAAGTTGGTGGTATATCGGTCCGCATGGGTGCTCTGTGGCATTTCCAGACCAGAGTTGACCAAGGCAAAATAGCCCCTGTACGACCCCTCAAACGGGTTTTGCTTTTCTTGGTCCATGATTTCGTTCATGCAAAGGCTGCTGATGAAAGAAGTAAATCCCTCGTCCATCCACTCGTGCTTGGATTCGTTGGTGGCCAGCACATGTTGGAACCAGGAGTGTGCCATTTCGTGCACCATGACTCCGACCAAGCTTCCAAATTCCCGTTCCCCTGTGATCAATGTGCTCATGGCGTATTCCATACCCCCGTCGCCGCCTTGCACCACTGAGTATTGCTCATAAGGATACTTACCAATATTGTTGCTAAAAAACTGCATGGTCTCAGCGGTCTTGGGCTGTAGTTTTTTCCAGTTTTCTATGATTTCCGGATTGTTCTTATAAAAAAAGTGCAGTGTCGGCCCATTTTCCATCTCCAGTACATCATGGATATATTCAGGATCAGCGGCCCACATGAAATCGTGTACGTTTGGCGCCTTGAAATGCCATGTAAGGGTTTTGCCCTTGGTCTTTACCTTAGTGCCGGGCGCTTCGTAGCCATGTCCAATTTCCTGCGGGTTTTGCAAATAGCCTGTTCCACCAACGGTATAGTCTTTGTCCAAGGTAATCTTCACATCAAAATCGCCCCAAACACCGTGAAATTCACGGGCGATGTATGGATTGGGGTGCCAGCCCTCAAAATCGTACTCAGAGAGTTTTGGGTACCACTGGCTCATGGACAGGGCCACGCCCTCACTGCTGTTTCTTCCCGAACGTCTTATCTGGAGCGGTACCTGGCCTTTAAAGGTCATTTCCAAAGTGGTCCTTCCACCTGACGGAATGGGTTTAGCCAGGTCCACAACAAGAATGGTACCTTCTTCCGTAAAAGAAACGGATTGACCATCTTGGGTAAGGCTCTCTACATGCAGATAGCCCATTTCACTTTCAGAAAGGGTTGAAATCCTGCTCTTTCCGTCCGCCATCATCCTCTTGTCGGGGTCTTTTATGCTCTGGAGCCGAATGTCCATTTCACTTCCCGGTTGGAACGCATTGTAGTACAGATGGTAGAAAACACGGTCCAGTTCATCTGGCGAATTGTTGGTATAGACCAGTTTTTGCGTTCCGTTATATTGATAGGTCTTTACATCCATGTCCACTTCCATGGTGTAGTCCACATGTTGTTGCCAATAGCTGTTGTTTTGTGCAGAAATCACGGAGATACTCACGATTGCTGCAAAAAAGAATACTTGTAATCGTTTCATAATTTATTTTGAGTTACTGTCCAAGGTCATTTTTCCTTTTGAAATGTTGTCGGCCAAAATCAGGGCATTATAGGCATTCACCATTTTCCCTGATTTTGAAATGTTGTCAAACGAGGTAGCGTTGTCCTGCTCCCCGGCCACAATGACAGAGGTTTTTGTCCGCAATCCCGACTGCATGATGATGTCCTTTATCTGGGGCGCAGAGAGATTTGGATAGTAAGACCAGATCAATGCCGCAACTCCCGACACGGCCGGAGCGGCCATGGAGGTGCCTCCTTGAAATTCATATTCGTTGTTGGGCATGGTGGAATAGATTTTGTCCCCTGGGGCAAACACATCCACATTTTGCTTTCCATAATTGGAAAAAGTGGCGACCATTTCGGAGCCATAACTACTGGTAAGGGCCCCTACGGTAATTACATTGTCCACAAACTCGGTGCTTCCAAACCTGTGGTCGTTGGGGTAGTTTGGGTTTTCTGGGTCGTCAAGGTCCTTACCATCGTTACCTGCGGCGTGCACGACCAAAACATCCCGCGATGCAGCATATTGGATGGCATCGTACACCCAAGTCGCTTCAGGGGAAAAAGACTTGCCAAAACTACAATTGATGATGGATGCCCCATTGTCAACAGCATACCGGATGCCCAGCGCAATGTCCTTGTCATACTCGTCCCCATTGGGAACCGCCCGTATGCTCATGATCTCCACATTGTTGGCCACTCCGTTCGCTCCTTTTCCGTTGTTCCGGGAAGCGGCAATGATTCCCGCCACGTGGGTGCCATGGCTTTCTGTTTCGACCAAATTGTTCGGATTGCCGTTGCCGTAGGGCACATCGTTCAGGTCATAGGGATCGTCCCCAACAGGTGTCCTTCCGTCAAAATCTTTGTTGAGGTTATAATTTACTTGGTCAGTAAAGTAATTTATGCCCTCTGTTAGTTCTTCCATCACTTTCGCAATGCTGTCCCCGTAGGCAAACATTTGGGACAGCACTGCAATGCTCTGTTCCATTTGGGCCGTTTTCGGTTCAATGGCCAAGAGGTCTTCCTTGGTATAGGAATCTTTGCCCAGTTCTTCTTTGACCGCGTTATCTGCATTTTTAACCACTTGGAAAATCTGCTCATATTGTTGTTTGTTCTGGAGTGCTTCTGGATATTCCTTGTCCAACAGAAGTCTTGCCTTGGCCCTTTCGGATGCATCACCGAGGTTCAAACGCAGCATTCGCACGTATTCCAATTGCTCATTGTAGGCATCTCCTAAAAAATTGTAGCCATGGATGTCGTCCACATACCCGTTTCCATCGTCATCCTTGCCGTTATTGGGAATTTCATCTTTGTTGGTCCAAAGAACGTCCTTCAGGTCTTCATGGTCAAGGTCCATTCCAGAATCCAGCACGGCCACCACCACGGTCTTTCCTTTTTTGTTCTTGATGATTTCATTGTAGGCCTTGTCCACACTCATTCCCGGAATGGTGTCGGCGATAAGGTCGGCATGGCCCCAATTTTTCTTTTCCGTTTCGGTAAGTTCGGAAACTTTCAAGGGAACGGTATCAATGTTCTCAATAGGGGTCGATACCAACGTAGTGGCCCCACAGCCCATCAAAAAGAGGGAGGCAGAAAGGAATATGAAAGATAATTTGCGATATGTGCGGTTCATAGATAGGGTTGTAAAAAGTGAATCTTTATGGTGTATTGAATATTTCATTAAAGGAAAAGGACTGGCCCAACCTGACGCCTTTTTCGGTTTGTTGAAGGGTACAGAGTTGGTTGTGTGCATCGTGCTCAAAGAAAAGCACCCAATCGTTTTCCACGGCTTTTTCCAAGAAAACGGCCTTTTCCTGTAGGGTGAGCAAGGGTCGGGTGTCATATCCCATCACGTAGGGAAGCGGAATGTGGCCCACCGTTGGAATGAGATCGGCAACAAAGACCACGGTTTTTCCTTTGTAGGAGATGTGAGGAAGCATTTGCTTATCGGTATGGCCATCCACAAAGTGGATGCCAAAGCCCAGTTCAGATTTTTCCAAAAAGGAGGCTTCTCCCCGATCAACAAAGTGAAGATGTCCGCTTTCTTGCATGGGCAGCAAGTTTTCTTTCAAAAAAGAGGCCTTTTCACGGGCATTGGGATTGGTGGCCCATTCCCAATGGTCTTGGTTGGTCCAAAACCGGGCGTTCTTGAATGCAGGTTCATATCCCGTCCTGTCCTTGTTCCATTGGATACTGCCCCCACAATGGTCAAAATGGAGATGGGTCAGGAAGACATCGGTTATGTCGTCCCGGTGAAATCCTGCTTTTTCCAACGAACCGTCCAGAGAGTGGTCTCCCCATAGATAGTAATAACTGAAAAATTTTTCCGATTGCTTGTTACCAAGCCCATTGTCTATCAATATGAGTTTGTCCCCGTCTTCGACCAAAAGACATCTGGCGGCCAAATCGATCATGTTATTGGCATCTGCGGGATTGGTCCTGTGCCAAATGGATTTGGGCACCACGCCGAACATGGCCCCACCATCCAATTTGAAATTACCGGTCTCTATGGGATAAATCGTCATTTAGAAAGTAAATGGCATGCAAAATAAGAAAACCACAATCCAAAAGCCCAAAAAATAATATTTTATTGGCCGTATTTTAACAAAAGGAGCCGTCCTAAAATGATTTTTGCCCCAGGTATAACGGGTCTACTTGCCAGACCAGCCGTTTTTGGCCACCCAGAACAATTTTAAATCAAGATGTTGAGAGTTGGAGGCTTGTTTTGGAACGCTGAATTGATGGCTTTTGGGAACACCTCCCTTCCTTTTCGAGCATATCATAAAATTTGGGTATAGAAGTGTGGCTTACCATGAATAAAAACCTAGGGGTTCTTGTGGGCGTGGCGGATATATTAAAGAAAAACAGTAAATTTCAAAAAAACTGAAAAACAATGCTGGAACTAGCGGGAATTATCATTCTTGGGATAATTGCACAATGGGTGGCTTGGCGATTCAAATTGCCGGCCATTTTGCCCTTGATATTGATCGGGCTATTGGTGGGGCCGATAGCCACTTTGTACACAGAAGATGGTTCCAAGCTCATCGAACCGATATGGAACGGGGAAAAAGGGCTTTTTCCCGGGGACGGATTGTATTATTTCGTTTCGCTGGCCATAAGTGTCATTCTTTTTGAAGGGGGACTTACCCTGAAGCGGGCCGAGATTTCCAATGTGGGGCCGGTCATTACCAAACTGATCACCATTGGCTCCGTGGTCACCTTTTTTGGTGCAGGAGTAGCAGCCCATTACATTTTTGGACTTTCGTGGCAAATATCCTTTCTTTTTTCAGGATTGATCATCGTAACAGGGCCTACGGTGATTACACCGATTCTTAGGAACATTCCTCTGAAAAAGGATGTCTCCGCAATCCTGAAATGGGAGGGAATCCTTATCGACCCCATTGGCGCCCTTGTGGCCGTATTGGTGTTTGAGTTTATCAGTGTGGGAGGCGGACAGGACTTTACCATTACTGCGCTTGTGGAGTTTGGGAAGATCATTCTTTTCGGCACCACCTTCGGGTTCACCTTTGCACACGCCCTTGGGTTTGCCATTAAAAAGAATTTCATTCCCCATTACTTGCTGAATGTGGTGTCGCTCTCCACGGTATTGCTTGTTTTTGTGGAATCCGATATTTTTGCGCACGAATCGGGCCTATTGGCCGTGGTAGTCATGGGCATGGTGCTGGGCAACATGAACCTGCCCAACTTAAAGGAACTGCTCTATTTCAAGGAATCGCTCAGCGTGTTGTTGATTTCCATCCTCTTCATCTTGTTGGCGGCCAACATCAATATTGCCGATCTGGAACTAATATACAACTGGAACACTGTGGTCCTTTTTGCGATTGTCGTATTCCTTATTAGGCCATTGGGCGTTTTTTTGAGTGCACAGGGATCTAACCTAAAGCTCAACGAAAAACTTTTTATTGGATGGGTGGGCCCAAGGGGTATTGTCGCCGCAGGTATTGCTTCCCTTTTTGGATCCAAGTTATTGGCAAATGGTGAGCCGGGCGCGGAATACATCACCCCATTGGTGTTTATGATCGTGCTGGGAACTGTTCTATTGAATGCCACAACGGCAAGGCTCTTCGCAAAAATGGTGGGCGTCTTTTTGAAGAAATCGGAAGGAATCATCATCATAGGAGCATCATTGCCCTCCAGGTTGATAGGGGTCTATTTACAGAAAAACAAAAGGCACGTGGTCTTGGTGGACAACAACAGGACCAATGTGGAAAAGGCAGAAAAATTGGGGCTGGAGGCCATTGTCTCCAACATCTATTCCGATAATCTTTCAGATCATGTGGAACTGAGTGATGTAGGCTATTTGATGGCACTTACGGGAAATTCGGACATCAACCAATATGCCATTGACTCCTTTAAGGATCAATTTGGCGAAAGTGGTTCGTTCCGGTTGATAAACTCCGATGAGTTGACCGACCCGAAGAACAACCCCAAAGAAGGTCTTTTTTCCCATACGGACGATTTTATTGCATTGACTGAGGCTGCAAGAAACAATCCCCATATTCACGAAATAGATATTGTGGACAAGGAGCATTATGAAGGGCTCATCGAGATCACAAAGGCAGATCGAGAGGTTGTCCCCATTTTCCTGAAAACCCCTGATGGGGAGCTACAGATCATACCCTCCAATAGCTTGGAATTTACTGATATTAAGGAGGGGCATAAACTGGTTTATCTTGGAAAAGAACTGGAAGTGGCCAAAGAAAGTTCGGCCCCAAAAACGGCGTAGATTTGTTTATCAAGGCACACAAATCTTTTCAAACTTTTTGATCAAGGTCGTTTAAGGAACATATTGCCCTGTTATACTTATCTTAGGGATTCAAAATGAATGGTATGGATTCCCTGTTTGATGTTCAATTGCCATTGGCCGACCCTGTACTCAAATTTTTGATCATCCTGTTGATCATTTTGTTGGTTCCCATTGTATCGGACAGGCTCAGGCTCCCCCACCTTTTGGGGATGATCATTGCTGGGGTCATTATAGGTCCAAATGGACTGAACTTATTGGCCAGGGACAGCAGTATCATTCTATCGGGCACTGCTGGCCTGCTGTATATCATGTTCCTTGCAGGTTTGGAGATCGATATGAAAGATTTTAGGACCAATGCCCTAAAAAGCACACTTTTGGGGCTATATGGTTTTTTAATCCCTATGATATTGGGTACCCTGGCAGGGGTGTACATTCTCGACTATTCGGTCATGACCTCTGTTTTATTGGCCAGTATGTTTGCATCACATACATTGATAACCTATCCCATTGTGAGCAAATTGGGGATTGCCAAGAACTTGGCGGTCAACATTTCCGTGGGTAGTACCCTTATCACCAATGTTCTTTCCCTTCTTGTGCTGGCCGTGATAGTGGGAATGAGCACAGGGGAACTCAGCAGCTTTTTTTGGGTGATCATGGCCATTTCTTTTGTAACGTTTACTTTGGTGATTGTTTATGTTTTCCCCATAGTTGGAAGATGGTTTTTTAAACGGTACAGCGACAATGTATCCCAATACATTTTTGTGCTGGCAATGGTTTTCTTGGGGGCGGTCCTCTCACAATTGGCCGGAATCGAGGCCATTATTGGGGCTTTTATGGCGGGATTGGCGCTCAACAGGCTCATTCCTCACACGTCACCTTTGATGAACCGAATTGATTTTGTGGGCAACGCCATCTTCATCCCCTTCTTTTTGATAGGTGTAGGAATGCTCATTGACTATAGGGCCTTCAGTAATTTGGAAACCGTTTTTGTGGCCGTTTTGATGTCTGTGGTGGCAACCTTGTCCAAATTTATCGCTGCATGGATTAGCCAGAAAAACTTCAAGTTCAACGCCCAGGAACGCCTATTGATTTTTGGGCTTACCAATGCTCAGGCCGCAGCGACCCTTGCAGCGGTTTTGGTGGGTTACAACATAGTGCTTGGGGAAACCTCCGAAGGAGAGCCCATCCGATTGCTGGACGACAACGTGTTGAACGGGACCATAATCATGATATTGGTCACTTGCACCATTGCATCAATTGCCACTCAAAAGAGTGCAAAAAGAATAGCCCTGTCGGAACAATCCGAGAAAGAAACACTGGAAACCAAAGAAAAGATCCTTATCCCGATCAGCAATCCCGATACCATTGAGGCCTTGGTAAATCTGAGCATTAACATCAAATCCAAACAGAACACAAAAGGGCTTCATGCGCTGAACATCATTAAAAATGACGGCAGTCAACCAAATGCTGGTAAAAATGCCAGAAAACTCTTGGAAAGGGCCAAAGTGATCGCTTCAGCCACAGATATGCCCATGAAGACCACTATGCGGTATGACCTGGACCTGGTGCACGGGGTCACCAACGTCATCAAAGAGGAAAACATCACGGATCTTGTCCTGGGACTCCACTTGAAAAGGGGGGTGTCCGATAGTTTTCTGGGCAACCTGACCAGCGGCATCTTGGAAAAGAGCAACATAACCACGTTTATCTATAACCCACAGCAGCCCATTGCCACGATCAAGCGTCATTTGGTGGTGGTTCCAGAGAATGCCGAATATGAAAGCGGCTTCTCTTTTTGGCTTTCCAAAATTTGGAACATGGCCCTCAACACGGGTGTTCCCTTGGTGTTCTATGCTTCCAAGGCCACCATCAAGCTGATCAAGGCCATACAGTTCAGACATCCCATCGACATTGATTATAAGGTCTTTGACAATTGGGAAACGTTGCCGGAGCTTTCGGGACAGCTAAAGGAAGATGATAATTTGGTAATTGTGCTCAGTCGAAAGAATATGCTTTCCTATCAAGAGGGCATGATGGATATTCCCACGTATTTGAACCGACATTACCAAGGACGAAACTTCTTGTTGGTATATCCTTCCCAGTCCTCATTTGTGACAGATGGTAAGATTGATCTCACCAACCCATCCTTATTGAAGGCCATAGAAAAATTGGACGTTATTGGGAAGACAATTGCAGGAATTTTCAGAAAGGACAAATGATTTGGGAGAAGAAAAGAACCATAATTTAGTGACACCATGAGCAGCGATTTGATCATCACCATTGTCATCATCTGCATAGGGATTGTCCTGTTCGTAAAGGACTACTTTTCCATCGATACCACATCCATTATCATCATGGCCCTGTTCATCGTTGCGGGGGTCCTTAGCCCCAAAGAAGGTTTTTCGGGCTTTAACCATCCGGCCACCTTAACGCTGGGTTGCATGTTCGTGGTGAGTGCCGGGGTATTCAATTCCGGTATCTTGGACGGGCTCAGCCACAGGATCATCAAACTGGCCAAGATACACTACAGCATTGCCCTGATCACGTTTTGCCTGATCGCGGGCATGTTCTCTGCCTTTGTGAACGACTCCGCAGTGGTGGCGCTACTTTTGCCCATTGCGCTCACGGTGTGCAGGGAGACCAAGATTGCCCCGAGCATGCTGTTGATTCCCATTTCGTTTTCGGCACTTTTTGGGGGCACTTGTACCTTGATCGGTACTTCCACCAACATTTTGGTGAGCAGCTATGCCGAAGAATACGGGCTGAAGGGATTTGGGATGTTCGAATTCAGTTTGGCAGCGCTTTGCTTGGCCACAATAGGCTTTGCCTACATCTTTTTTGTGGCGCCCCTTCTCTTGCCCAAGGCCAAAAAGCAACAGAATGCACTGACCAAGGAGGCTGAAAAATACATCACGGAACTGTTGGTGGAAAAGGATTGCCCCGACATCAAAAAACCGTTGCACAAGTCCAGATTGGTCAATGACCATAATGTACAGGTCCTGGCCATCTTGAGGGAAGGTTCGCTCAAACAAAACATTGGGCCCGAAACTTTTATTTTGGAAGGAGACGTGATGAAAGTGATGGTCCCGCCCAAAACACTGAACGGCATCCGTGACCTGAAAGGGTATAGGATCAAAGGAAACAAACAATTGGGCGATGTTGACTCCGAAAAGCACATCTATGAGGTCATTGTTCCCTTTGGCTCCAGATTGACCGAGGGCTCCCTGCGCTCCCTAAATTTTAGGAGGCAGTACAATGGCTCTGTTCTGGCCATAAGGCAACGGGGCGAGATTTTGTATGAAAAACTTGCCGATGTGAAGTTGATGGAAGGTGATATGTTGTTGATTTTGGGCACCGAGGCCGATGTGGACACATTGGTTGCCCAGAACTTGGTGGTGGCCCTTTCCGAACACAAACAGGGAAAGGTCAATTATAAAAAGGCCGTTCCGGCCATTGTCATTGCAGTAGGGGTCGTACTGGCCGCATCGCTCAATCTCACCTCCATTTTGATCAGTAGTATGGTCGGTGCGCTGTAGTTGGTGGCCACCTCCACCCTGAAACCGAAGGAGGCCTACGAAGCGGTGGAATGGAAAGTGATCTTTATGATGGCGGGCGTGCTTTCCATGGGAACAGCCCTTGAAAAAACGGGCGGAGCTAAGGAAATAGCACTTTTTATAGAACAGACCTTGGGGAGCTACGATGCCCATATTACCCTGAGCATTTTGTACCTCGTCACCTTTTTGAGCACCAATGTACTTTCCAGCAAGGCCACAGCGGCCCTTATGGCCCCGATTGTGATCAGCCTTGCGGCGGCCATGGGGGTGAGTGAACGGCCATTTTTGGTGGCGGTGATGTTTGCCTGCTCCCTAACGTTCATGACGCCCGTGAGCTATCCCACCAATACCATGGTCTATGCACCTGGAAATTACAGGTTCAATGATTTTCTAAAGGTGGGAACCCCCCTTAACATCATTATCTGGATCGCTGCCACCTTTGTCATCCCTTATTTTTTTCCTTTCTGAGTACATTACGGAACGGGGTGAATTTATGCACCAAAAAAACCCATCCATCAATTGATAAGGGGCATCCGTCAATTGGTTTGGGGCATCCGTCAATTGAGGAGCAAATTAATGGTTGCTAACAAGTACTTTGGAGTTTTTATTAACCAATAATTTTAAAAATGAAAAAGCTTGTACTTACGGTAGTTGTCGCTACCGCATTAATGACTGCCTGTTCCAAAGATGATGGACCATCTAAAAACTGTGAATCCTGTACACTTGACAAAAATAAAGTGGAAGTTTGTGACAATGGAGACGGCACTTGGACACTATCTGTAGCTGGTTCTACAACAACTACAGATCCAAAGCTTTTAGGCGCCGAGGGTTTAACCCCAAAACAGTATGCAGAATCATTGTGTTCAGATTAACCTTCACCAGAATCTCCAAAAGGCCGAAGAAATTGTTTTTCTTCGGCCTTTTAAATAGGACACTTTTCCAGAAAGGTTGATAAGCTATTAGAAACATATAGCTGCATTATTAACCAAATGAATTATTCAAAGGATGAAAAACTTGTACTCATGGTAGTTGTTGTTGCATTGGACGACTGCCTGTTCCAAAGATGGTGACAAGAAATGTCATTCATGTTACCATACGGATAAAAATGTGTGATAACGGGATAGAACCTTTACTTTATTCCATGATGCATAATCAGAATTAAACACACAGGAAAACCTGGATGCAAAGGAGTTGACACCAAAACAGTTTGTCGAATATATTTGTGAAAAAAGCGGTTTTGACCGCTCAGTTTGAGCGTTGCCATAAATGCCTGTTGTGGAATATCCACATTACCCATTTGGAGTATACGCCTCCCCTTTTTCCCCTACAATTTTTGCTTACGGGAAATATCCCACCATAGCATTTGACGGAACCATCTTTCCGAAATACTTTGATGGACTTACACCAAACAATCTTGAAAACGATCGCCAACACCTTTGTCATCCCATATTTCTTTCCATTTTGATGACCGGGAAATTTTTGCTGTAAACTTGCTCTTTCTGTCTTGAACACGTGATATTAAGATGCTTTTTAACCATTCATACGGATGCATTTCGTCGATCCGTCAATTCAAATAGGGCATCCATCAATTGAGGTGCAAAAAAAAGGTCGCATACAAGTACTTTGGTGTTTTATTAACCAAAAAGATTCTTTTTAAAGATGAAAAAACTTGTACTTACGTTAGTTCTTGCCACAACATTAATGACAGCCTGTTCTAAAGAGGACGAAGGCCCAAAATGTGAATCATGCACCTCTGCTGCGGGCAATACTTTTAGAATTTGTGAAAGTGGCAACGGGAGCTACAAATTGACCGGTGGCGATATATCTGTAACCTTTACCAAGGAAGAATTGGAGGATGCCACCCCCAAGCAGGTTGTGCAGGGAGCTTGCGACGCAGACCTTCCCTTATAAATTGTTCGGCGAAGAGCAGAAAAAGGGGTCGCCTAATCGTTCAGTTTGAGCACGGCCATGAATGCCTGTTGTGGAATTTCCACATTTCCCACTTGGCGCATACGTTTTTTCCCTTTTTTCTGCTTTTCCAACAGTTTTCGTTTTCGGGAAATATCCCCACCATAACATTTGGCGGTAACATCTTTCCGAAGAGCCTTGATGGTCTCCCTCGAAATGATCTTTGCTCCGATGGCAGCTTGGATCGGGATGTCGAACTGTTGCCTTGGGATGAGCTCCTTCAGTTTTTCGCACATCTTTTTACCGATGTTGTGCGCATTGTCAAAATGGATGAGCGCAGATAATGCATCAACAGGTTGGGCATTCAGGAGGATGTCCACCCGTACCAATTTGGATACCCGCATTCCGATCGGGGTATAGTCGAACGAAGCGTACCCTTTCGAAACGGTCTTTAATCGGTCGTAAAAATCAAAAACGATTTCGGCCAAGGGCATATCAAAAATGAGCTCTACCCGTTCTGGGGTCAGGTAGGTCTGGTTCTTGATCTGTCCACGTTTTTCGATACAAAGGGACATCACGTTCCCCACAAAATCGGACTTTGTGATAATAGTGGCCTTGATATAGGGTTCTTCCACCCGGTCCAAAGTGGATGGATCGGGAAGGTCTGATGGGTTGTTTACAATAATGGGCGTTTCCCTGTCCTTTGTGGTGAACGCATGATAGCTCACGTTGGGTACCGTGGTGATCACGGTCATGTCAAACTCGCGCTCCAACCGCTCTTGGATGATCTCCATGTGGAGCATTCCCAAAAATCCGCAGCGGAAACCAAAGCCCAATGCTGCACTACTTTCCGGTGTGAAGACCAGGGAGGCATCATTCAGTTGCAACTTTTCCATGGAAGAACGAAGCTCCTCAAAATCTTCGGTGTCCACGGGATAAATGCCCGCAAATACCATCGGCTTTACATCCTCGAAACCTTCAATGGCATTTTTGGTGGGGTTGGCGGCATCGGTAATGGTATCGCCCACTTTTACTTCGCGTGCGTCCTTGATCCCGGTGATCAAGTAGCCCACGTCACCTGCCGAAATTTTGTTCTTGGGTACCTGTTTCAACTTCAGCGTACCAATTTCATCTGCTTCATAGGACTTTCCGGTAGCCACAAATTTGATTTTTTGGCCCTTTTTGATTTCTCCATTCATGACCCTGAAATAGGTTTCCACTCCTCTGAACGGGTTGTAAACGGAATCGAACACCAAGGCTTGGAGCGGTTCGGAAACACTGCCCTTGGGTGCTGGGATCCTTTCAATGATGGCAGTCAAGATTTCTTGGATGCCAATCCCCGTTTTTGCACTGGCGGGAATGACCTCTTCGGCCCTGCAGCCCAATAGGTCCACAATGTCGTCCGTCACTTCTTCGGGGTTGGCACTGGGCAGGTCCACTTTGTTGAGCACGGGAATGATCTCCAGATCATTTTCGAGGGCCAGATATAGGTTGGAAATGGTCTGTGCCTGGATACTCTGTGCGGCATCCACTACCAAAAGGGCCCCTTCGCAGGCCGCGATGGACCGCGACACTTCGTATGAAAAATCCACGTGGCCGGGAGTGTCGATCAAGTTAAGGATATAGGTTTCACCTTCGTGCACATACTCCATTTGGATGGCGTGGCTCTTGATGGTAATGCCGCGTTCGCGTTCCAAATCCATGCTGTCCAAGAGCTGGTCCTGTTTTTCGCGTTCAGTGACAGTACCCGTAAAGTCCAACAAACGGTCGGCCAAGGTGCTTTTACCATGATCTATATGCGCAATGATGCAAAAATTCCTAATCTTCTCCATATCAACAATAACCCGCCAAAAAGGCTGATAAGCAACTGCAAATATAATTGTTTTAAATACCTGCTGATGGTTTTTTGCGAATAAGAAAATAAAGGGCCTACATCGCTCAAAAATAATTTCTTAGATTTGAGGTCCAACCTTAGCCTCAAATGAAAAACCTCACCTTTGTGTTCGTGTCGGTGTCTTTGATATGTAGCTGCCTCAATGGGCAGACCTTCAAGATTACCGGAAAGGTGGTGGATGAGCAAAACCAAATTATCCCTTACGCCAATATTCTGCTGTTGCAAGCCTCCGACTCCACTTTTGTGAAGGGCACCTCTGCGGACGACAATGGGTTTTTTGAACTGATGGAAGTGTCCCCCAATCTGTACCTGTTGCAAGCGAGCTATGTGGGCAGGGGTTCGGAACCAAGGGCGCTGGACATTGCCAAGGATGTTTCCCTTGGAGCACTCGTCATTCCTTTGGAAAGCAATGAACTGGATGAGGTCGTGGTCACAGCACAACGCCCAAAGCTGCAAAAACTCTCAGACAGACTGGTCTTTTCAGTAGAGAACACCGTAATCTCCCAAGGAAATTCGTGGGACATTCTTAAAAGCACGCCTGGCGTGATCGTCACTGAGGACAGATTGCTCGTCAGGGGTCAAAATGCCACCGTTTACCTGAACGATAGGAAAGTGCAGTTATCCGGTCAGGAAGTACAGGACCTGCTGCAGGGACTGTCAGGCACGAACATCAAATCCGTTGAGGTGATCGGCAACCCACCAGCAAGCTATGATGCCGGAGGCGGGCCCATTTTGAACATCGTCACCAACAAAAACATCGTTCCGGGATACAAGGGAAGCATCAACGGGACTTATACACAGGCCGTTTTTCCAAAATATAGTTTGGGGACAAGCCATTACTACAAAACCGACAAGCTGAACTTGTTTGCCAATTACACCACCAATCCACAAAAGGAATTAAAGAAAACGGATAAGGGCATCAATTTTATGGACGGCACCAGCTCAATATTCTCGCAGTGGGACACCAATTATGAGCAAACCAATAGATCACAATCACACAATGCCAACCTTATCCTTGATTATGATTTTGATGAAAGGAACGGCCTAAATCTGACCTCAAACCTATTGTTCAATCCAAATGAAGAGCAGCAGACCCGTTTGAACAATATTATGAGAAATGGGCAGGGCCAATTGGACTCTACCTTTACGACCCAAAACATGGCCTCATTGGACAAAACCAACTTGGCTTTCGACCTTACCTATGTGCACCGTTTGAAAAAAGAGGGGGCCAAGATAAGTGTGAATGGGCACTATACCCATTTCAACGGACAGGCATTGCAAAACCTCTCTTCCGAATATTTTGATGAAAGCGGCACTTTTTTACGTGATTTTGGTTTCGATTCCGATTCCGAACAAAATATCGAAATCTTCACGGGTCAAGTCGATTATGCCACCCCGATCGGGAACGCTTCTTTGGAAACCGGGGCCAAGATTTCCTCCATTGCTTCCGAGAACAAGGTGGATTTTTTCAATTTCACGGGCTCCAGCGATACGGTGGACCCATCCCTGTCCGACAATTACACCTATGATGAAAAGGTATATGCGGCCTATTTCAGCCTAGTGAAGAACTGGGACAAATGGTCCACCAAACTTGGCGTAAGGGGCGAGCTCACCGAGGCCAAAGGAACTTCTGAGACATTGGGAGAGACCAATACTCAGGATTTTTTTGAACCCTTCCCGTCTTTGTACATTTTATATTCCCCTTCGGAAAAGCAAAGTTTTTCATTTGACTATGGTAGGAATGTGAATCGCCCTAAGTACAACGACCTTAATCCGTTTCGGTTCTTTTACAATGAAAATGATTATGAGGAAGGCAACCCGACACTGGTCCCGAGCTTCAGCAATAATTTTAACCTGAACTATACCCTCAACAGTGAATATTTCTTTGACGTCTATTATCGGGACAACGGCAGGAATATTGCCTATTTGGTCTTTCAGGACAATGCGGACCAGACCTTGGTGGAATTCAAGCAGAATGTGCTGGAGAGCAAATCCTATGGTTTCGATTTTACTTTGAGCAAGGCCATATCGTCCAATTGGTTTCTTTATGCCTATACCTCTTTTTTCCATGAGGAAGAGACCTTTTTGGCGACGGAGAGCGGAAATGTGCCCTATACCAATGAAGTTGACGGGGTCTATGGTTATCTGGCAAATTACCTCACCCTTTCCAAGGACGGAACTTTTACCGGCGAGGTCACTGGCACCTATATCTCCAAGTTTTTGTTCGGTTCCTATGTTTCCGATGAGCAGTTCAACCTCACTTTGGGGCTACGTAAGACACTTTTCAACAATAAGATCATATTGTCGTTGGCCGCTGAGGACATTCTGGAAAAATATGTGCCTACCTATAGATCGCAATACCTCAACCAGGACAATTTTTACCGAAGACGTCCGGAAACTCAGTTCATCCGGTTTGGGTTCACCTATAATTTTGGCAATTTCCGATTGGAGGACAACCAGCGTGGAATTGACAAAAAAGAACGCGACAGGCTACAATCCAAAGACTAATGTGTTGATTCTGGGGTATTTTGTATTTTTGCAGTCCAAAAAATAGGATGTGCCAAAAATAGGAAACATAGAACTGCCTGATTTTCCGTTGCTTCTTGCCCCAATGGAGGATGTGAGCGACCCCCCTTTCCGTGCGCTCTGCAAGGAACAGGGAGCAGATGTGGTATATACCGAGTTCATTTCTTCCGAAGGATTGATCAGGGATGCGGCCAAAAGTGTCCTCAAACTGGACATTTATGAAAAGGAACGCCCGGTGGGCATCCAGATTTTTGGCGCGGAGCTGGACTCCATGCTCCAAGCCGTGGATATTGTGGAGCAATCCAATCCGGATATCATCGACATCAATTTTGGGTGTCCCGTAAAAAAAGTGGTCTGCAAGAATGCGGGAGCGGGGATTTTGCGAGATATTCCCCTTATGGTAAAACTCACCGAGGAAATCGTCAAGCGGACCAAACTTCCCGTTACCGTCAAGACCCGATTGGGTTGGGACTCCGACTCCATTAAAATTGTTGAGGTCGCGGAACGTTTGCAGGATGTGGGCATACAGGCCATTTCCATCCACGGGCGTACCCGGGTGCAGATGTACAAGGGCGAGGCAGATTGGAGGCCCATCGCCCAAGTGAAGCAGAATCCCAGAATGCAAATTCCCGTATTCGGAAACGGTGATGTGGACACCCCCGAAGCCGCCGTAAGGATGCGTGACGATTATGGTCTGGACGGAGCCATGATCGGAAGGGCGAGTATCGGGTATCCTTGGTTTTTCAAGGAGGTAAAGCACTATTTCAAAACAGGCGAGCACATGGCACCACCCTCCATGCAGGAACGTGTCGATGCCGCACGCAGGCACCTTCAGATGTCCATAGACTGGAAAGGTGAAAAATTGGGCGTTTTCGAAACCAGAAGGCACTACACCAACTATTTCAAGGGCATTCCCCATTTTAAGGAACATCGTATGAAAATGGTGACCAGCGATGATGCAGCCGATGTTTTTGCCGCTTTTGATGAGGTTTTGGAAAAATTCGGGGATTTTCAGTTTGCCTAGGCAGCAATCAATTTTTTGTTGATCCTACTGCTGGCAATCTTTGATGAAATGAAGCCCAACACCACGATGGTGGCCATCACGATAACTAGGTTCATCGCATCAAACTCCACAGGATACGCCAAAGAAGGGGTTATTTTCAACCAACCGAAGGCCAGTTGCGAAACAATCAATAAGGTGCCGATCAACACCCCGATAAATCCTCCCAAAGAAGTCACCAAAAGACCTTGGATAAAATAGATTCGACGCAGTTCCTTGATCGTGGTTCCCAGACTGAACAAAGTCTTGGAATTTTGCTGTTTGTCCAATATCATCATGATGATGGCACCGACCACATTGAAAAGGGCAATGATCAACACCAAGGTAAAGATAAGATAGGTGGCAAGGTTTTCCGTTTTGAGCATACGGTGGAGCGTGCTGTTCTGCTCCTGCCGTGTCAGCAATGTGATTTTGTCCCCCAAAGCCGTTTGTATGGCATTTTTGACCTCATCGATATTGGACAGGTCATCCAGTTTAAAGTTGATACCGGAAACTGCTGTACTGTCTTTTTCCAGTAATTTTTGAACCAAGGGAAGTTGGGCAAATACATATTTTTTGTCAAGGCCCTCTTCCACCGCATACACACCACTGACCACCAGAGGAAGTTCGTTGTAGGGTTTTGAATTGACGAGTCCCTGTTGCGAAAAAGAGCCCTTACCGGGTTTTGGCACCAGAGCCATCATGGGCGTTCGGTTGTTGGTGGGTACGCCAATTAAATTGTAGATACCGATGCCAATGACCCCATTGTATTCCATATTGCCCCAATTGCCAAATTGCAGGGTACTGTCCACCCCTGTGACAGACCGATAACGTTCATCCACGCCTTTTATGAAAGCAATGGTGCTTTTCTCCTTGTAGGTCAGGTAGGCGCGCTCCTCCAGTTCCTTCGAGAAATTGGCCAGACCATCGATATTGTGCAAGGCGTTTTCTTCATCAGGGTCGATGGAAAAATATTTTCCGGTCGTTGGCAAAGCCTTCAAGTCGGGATCAAAAGTATTGGAAAAGGACAGACTGAACGTTTTGAGCCCAGCAAAGGCCGAAAGCACGATAAAAAGAGCCGCCGACCCAATCACAATGACCAAAAAAGTGACAAAATTGATGATGTTCACCGCATTTTGGCTGCTTTTGGACCGCAAATAGCGCTTGGCGATATAAAACGGGAAGTTCAAGGTCAGGATTTCTTTCGTTTGTCGAGCAGGTCCCTGTTCTCAATGGGATTTTCTTCGCCCTTGAGCGATTTTTCGATCTTGTCAATGTATTCCAGGGAGTCATCCAGATAAAAAACAAGTTCCGGTACACGCCTCAATTGGTGTTTGGTGCGTTGGGCCAGTTCGTAGCGTATGGCCACTTGGTTGGCTTTGATCCCATCCAACAGCTCTTTGGCGTCCTTGTTGGGAAAAATGCTCACATAGACCTTGGCCAGCGAAAGATCTACCGTTACGGACACTTTGGAAACAGAGATCAAAGTTCCCTTGAGCCCGCCGTCGGTGGCCGCCCGTTGCAGGATATCCGCCAAATCTTTTTGGATGATCCCCGCTATCTTCTTTTGTCTTTGTGTTTCCTCCATGGTGCAAAAATAATGGAAATACTGACTAACCTCACAATATGATACAGTTGCAGTATGTAATTTTGGCAAATGGGCTACTTTTAAAGTAGAATTAATTGAACACATGGATAAAATTGAACATATCGGCATTGCCGTAAAGGATTTGGAAGCATCCAACCAGTTATTCGCCAAATTGTTGGGCGAGCCTCCCTATAAAATGGAGGAAGTGGCCTCTGAAGGCGTGAGAACTTCTTTCTTTAGATCGGGGCCCAACAAAGTAGAACTGCTGGAAGCCACAAGCCCTGATAGCCCCATTGCGAAGTTTTTGGAAAAAAAGGGAGAGGGCATCCACCATATTGCCTTTGCGGTGGAGGATATTGTTTCAGAGTTGGCCCGATTGAAGCAGGAAGGGTTCCAGATATTGAACGAAAGACCTAAAAAGGGGGCGGACAATAAGTTGGTGGCATTCCTGCATCCAAAGGGCACAAATGGAGTGTTGGTGGAGCTTTGCCAAGAAATAAAAGCCAATGAGGGACGTTAAAACCTTGCGGTGTAGAAAAATAAACACTAATATTGCATCCGCAAAAATGCGGGTCCTATAGCTCAGCTGGTTAGAGCACCTGACTCATAATCAGGGGGTCCATGGTTCGAGCCCATGTGGGACCACCTCAACAAAGATAAACCTTTCAAGCAATTGGAAGGTTTTTCTTTTTTATACGGGTACAACATAGGTACAACATTTCAAAAACACAAATAAATCATTCATAAGCTGTTAGTGTTTGTCATATGATAGTTTACAACAAACAGGTATCATTTCATTAAAACTTGATGGTTCATTTATATTTGTTATTTCAGTTTTATCCATGAGAATTTCCCAAAAAATCGGTTCAATCTAACTTTCCAATTAATAGGGTCATCCTTCTCTGCATTATAAGAACAGATTCTGCATTTCCTTGAATTTATTTCCACCTCATATCCACCATACTTTGTTGCTCGTAACTCAGTGTCTTTAACTTCAACAAAACGATTCGAACCACATCTTGGACAATTTCCTAGAGATATTTGATCCACTTGTTCAGTCATTTCATCTATTTGTGTTTCAGACAAATTCCGTTGGTTCAATTCATATAGAATTTTATCCCTAGAATTTGGCATAAATTCTTTGCTGCGGAATCTATAGAAGAAAGCAAGTTCCTTATCGGTCAGATTGTTCAAGAAATCTTTTAAGTTTTCTTTTCTCAAAATGTATTATAAGTTATTTTGAATCGTTTATTTGAGCTTTGTTTTAACATTGACCCATATGTCGAAATGGTTTTTTAATTAAATTCTTCTTTCTTTCGGTCTACTAACTCTCTTAATTCATAAAACTTAAAAAGCCTGTCAGTTTCTGATTCGTTTAATTTTTTCCAATCAATCCAATCTATAACTGTTTCGGTATCGTATTCGCCAATTAGTCCGTCAAGTAATATATATATAGCATTTTGTTTATGCCCATTTCCGTCAAAATCTCTGATATATAATTCAATTCCGATTTTCTCTCCTTCATCCGCATACTTAAAGAAAATGTCTGAATATGAAACGGAAAAATCTCCATAATCGATTTTTAAGTCGTCTCCTGGAATCCTTTGCCGAAATGCGTTTATTTTCCAATTTGGAATTTCAGGTGCTGCTTTGACCACCTTATCAACTATAGGAAAAAGATCTTTCATTCCATCAGCTGAGATTGTGAATTCACGAATTCCATTGTCCTTTAAAGGGCTAAACTCCCAGGTCAGCTCATCATTTACTTTAGCTAGTTCCGCATTCAACTTTTGAAATAATGGTTTTGAGGTATTTATTCCCTCAACTTCATTGTAATAGGTCAAATTATTTTTTGAGAACCAATCCCAAAATTTTTCTTCCTTGGTTCTTTTACTGCAAAAGCTAAAAAGCATACAAATCGGAATTAATATTAAGATTTTTGTTTTCATTCATGAATTTAGAGCAACGAATTGTTTAACTGTCGTTTATCGTTTAATTGAACTTTGATTAAGCTTGTTACGTGCTTTATCATTATTCGTTGGGCCATATTTTTTTTCCATGTTAATCAATAGCAAATAAGTAATATTTAGCCTTAAATCATCGTCTTTAAAGTCAGTAAACAACATAAATCCATCCAATAGATTCTTATCATCAAAAGGCTTATGTGTAAATTGATTAAACAAATACCTTTGTACGTAAGTAGGATTAAATCTTATGTCTTCAAAACGAGGGTCAATACTTGAGCAAATACCCATGAATTTAAACCTATTGAATTTTAAATTAAATCCTTTTAAAGAAGTTTTTTCAAGGGAAAGGTAGGTCTCATAATAACTTTTCCATATTTCATCATTATCAAAAAACGATTTAAATGCTTCAACATAGCCTTCACGACTTCTGTTTCTTAAAGCCCCTTTTTGTATAAAGTTATCCTCAACGAAGGCCAAACTCCCATAGAAATCAACACCTGTATTCCCGAAGCTTTTGTCCATGCATTCCTTGTACGAGATAAAGCCCTTTTGACTTTTACAGGAAAGTATTAAAAGCGCACAAACAATAATTAATGCTTTTCGATTCATTGTAATATCATCCAATTTTCATGATCAATTGAAATCGTTTATTTGAACTTTTATGGTTCATTTATGGCTGTTATTTTTGATTCATTATCTGGATGAAAGTTTCATGCAAATAAATTCTCCTCAACTCGCCATTGTTTTTCCTGTTGTAAAGCAAAATTTCAAATTCGGTCTCAGGCCTTAGCTGTTGTAGTGTTCCAGACAACATTTCAGATTCCACCCTTGCAATTGTATCCAAATAATTTGTTTTGGCGGAAATTATCAAATTCCCTATTACTTGTTTGGCTTGATTTATAATCTCACTTTCCGAGTTTTGAAAATAGTTATGCCTTACAATTTCCACGTTTTCACTTTCAAGGTCATAAAGAAATCCAAAAACACTGTCTTTAGTAATTATTGCTCCTTTCTTTACAAAATCGAAAGGAGGATTAACATTGGTTGAGCGTTGTTCAATGAATGCAAGCGAATCCAATTCCTCAAAATTTAGTTTTAAGCTGGATAGGATTTCTGAAATTAGTTCAGCTCTTTTGGCATGATTTTGTTTTGCCTGATACAGTAACTCTTGTTCTGGAGTTCTTCCACTATCTAGCTTATAAACTAACGTTGTATCAATCTGTCGTTTTACATAATCTTCATTTTGATAGATTTCCCAATCACTCTTGAAGTTTTTGGCATATAGTTCCTTAAAGCTTTGAGCGTTTGCGAACGAGCTAATCAATAATAATATAAGTAGCTTTTTCATTAATTAAACATGTTAGGCTTATCGTTTAATTGAACTTTATCTGCTTCATTCATTAAAGCAGCATTAATCTTTCTTTTATCTTCTCAAATACTTCAGGCTCGAAACTGGGTCTCTCATTTTCGATTTCCTCCAGTAATTGCATTCCTTTCTTTTTATCACCCTTTTTAGAATATAGAAAGGAAAGAACATATTTTGGGTTTGGCCAATGCGTATGATAAATATTTTCTTCTAGTTGATCGGATGCAATTTGTATGGAACCCTCGATCGTTATTCCTTTTTCAAGCCAATTAAAAATTTCGACCTTCCTCTTATTGAACAACTTTGAAACAGACTTTCGACATTCTTTTTCACCCCAAGTCGATGTGACACCATTTTCCAAATAAGTTTTCTCAATCAAAAAGTTATTGGTCGTTGCGGAGGATTGAAATAATTGTGGACGCGCACTTTTATAGGTTTTTTGAAACACAATTCTTTTTCCGCTAACCATTGGGAGAAAATCATAGCACATGCCCCAAATGAATGTACCCATTAAACCTTTTCCCACTTGATGCTTCAAAACCTTTCTAACCCCATTTTCTAATGGTCCAATCCACTGGTTCTTTCCATCCCATTCCAACTTAATTTCTTTAACCTGTGGAGTTATATGCTCATTCAGGATTAACCTAAGAGTTTCAGCACTAACTGGTTCAGGATGTTTTTTAAATAGAGGATAATTGAATTTCAAAATAGAAGCTTTATGTGTCTGGTCATCTTTTATTTGAACTTTACTTAGTTCAGTTCTTTGTTAGCAGCTGGCTTTTTTATTTCGTTCGTTTTCGTAATTCGTTTATCTCATTTTCTAAATCAGATTTCGCACGCAATTTCCATTCAGTCATTTTCTTTTCTATATCTGATTCGGTTTCTTGTTTATTCGGTGGAGGGGGCATTGGGGGCTTTGTGGCAGAAATATTGTCTTCAGGCTTATTGAAACTCCGGGTAAGTCCACAATGATTTATCACTATTTGATTCTCATCGTTGAAATTTCCATAAATAAGCCAGTTTCCAGTTTCATCTATTATTGGTCCGCACATTTGGTCATATTTTCCAATATAAATTGTTTCATGTTCTTCGCCTTTAAAGGATTCAAGGACTTTAAACGTGAACACGCTTCTTACATCGTCTATCTCTAAAACTTCTCCTATAAAGATGCATTCTGAATTTTCAAACTCATAATCTTGAATGGCCTTTAAACTTTTTGGGACTGAGCAAGTGCATGCAATCGCCTTAGATGATGTTAATATCAAAATCCAAATCAATATTTTATATGGAATTTTCATTTTTCTAACTTGCTGTAAACTTGTTTAAACAGATGTAAAATATATCTCAATATTCCCAAAACAGAATAAATTCGTTGTACGGGTCATCTTTTATCCGGCCTCAACTTTTCTGAAAGCCCTCTATACCTTGCATACTTGTGGTTGGTGGCTCTCGAAACGTTTAACGGATTACATATTTGCGTAACTATCAACAAACCATGGTTGAAACACTCCTCACAAAGTAAAGCTTTTTGTTGATTTTTCTTACCGAATCATTTTATCATTATCTTGGGATATGGAAAAGTTGGGCGACATATTGGCAATCTGGTTCCATCGTCAAAGGTCCATATTTAAAAAAATGAATTCTAAGTTGGGCCACCTTTCCCTTAACAGGCTTTCATTCCTTATTATAATCCTTTTTGGGTTATTACCACTGACCACCTTTTTTATCATAGCCCATGATGATTTTTATTGGACACAGGTTGTGGCAAGCTATCTTTTAGTAGTACTGCTTTTTATCTTGGTCCTTGTGGTGGTAATTGGGTGGTTCAAGGCCAAAGAAATGGCAAATTCTGATGTAGAAGGGTTTTCATTTGTAAAGCTATCATTTAAGAAGATAGACAAGGAATACTTTGGATTTGATGACTCTGATTTGGAAAATCTAGAGCTTTTGACAAACCTTTTGCCAACTAAAGAAAAGATTGTCATTAGGGAAGTGCCAAAGAACAAGCAATCTGGTAATCTGAGATTTCTTTTTTCATTTTTGGACCATATTATTGAAGACGGTATTCAAGAACTAGGAAAGGAATCAAGGGACTCACTGTCTCGTTTGGTTCAAAAAAGATTTTCCTTCGATAGCTGCGAAATCAACCCGAATACATTTGCATCCAGTTACTCCAAATGGTCACAGAAGACCAAAGAAGGGGACTATGACGATACCCGAAAAGCAATAGCCAAAGCACTGGGTTTCTCCTAATTATCAAAGATTTTTTGTCTTAACCCCGAAAATAAAAGGCAATTAAAACGCAATCTTCATTTCCCTATTTTTCACTTGCATCAGGTAATATATGTTTGTCCCGTACAAAAAAGTAAGCGGCCGTTTACATATTCTCAAATTCCAAAAATCAGAAGTTATGGAAGAGCAACAGAATGTGTTGACATTACTCAAAGAAATCAAAACCATTCTTGGCCATCAGAAGAAGGTTATGAACGTGGAAGATCTTGCCGCATACACAGGACTTTCCAAAAGCAAGATTTACAAGCTTACCTCCTTAAAGCTTATCCCTATGAGCAACAACAAACATATCCGACAAATATTCTTTGACAAGGATACAATAGATAAATGGCTAATGGGCGACCCCAACCTATCCGATGAGTTTCTGGAAGAGAAGTTCAATCAACAGCTTCAAAGGAACAAAAACCACTGAGTTTATTGATGCTCTTTACTCCAAAGAAAAGTATTTGGGTTTTCACGCGTGCGTGAAAAAACGAATAGCAAGAGGGTGATGCGCAAATTGCGCCATCACGGTTGTTTTCGGGTCTTCAACAAGTTGAAAACCAGTGAATTGAAATGATTTTGGAATACTGTACAAAATCAGGGGCTACAGTAGACTTTTCCAAAATCTACAGTAAATCCTTTGGGAAGCCCCATAAACACTGGAAATTTTTGACGAAAAAATTGATGCAATTTCACTAAAAAACAAAATCACACCTATGGAAGAGCATTCTACAAACGGTAAAACAAAGAAAGGGACAGGCGGTTATTCCAATATCACGGTAAAGAAAGAAACGGCCACACGCTTCCGCACTTATTCCAAAAGGTTCAACAAACCCCATAGTGAGGTTTTGGATGGAATGGTACAATACTTCAAGGAGAACCATCTTGACCCTTTTGGAGAGGGAACCAAGATCATCCTTGACAGCATCAAAAAATTGGAGCGTCAGATGATGAAAAAATTCGATAGGCTCATCGCCATTATAAAGAATATGGAAAAGACCAGTATCCGGCCCACCTATGAAATGATGTTGATCCTTTATGAGGCCTATGTAAAAGATGGGAGGAAGCCAAAGCCTGAACCCGTCAAAATACAGCAAGAGCGAATGGATTTTTTGGAGCCTAGAAACACCGTTCCGAAAACAGATCACGAGAGAATACTTCGTGAATTTGAAAGCTATAAAAAGCGTTGCAATGAAATGCTCCGAAATGTGGAGAAGGTGGAGCCTATGATGGGCAAGCCCTATCTGAAAATCAATATGGGCATCGGGGAGTTTGAAAAATTAAAGTACCATTTAAGATAGCGGCTATGTACCTTACCATCTCAGCGCAGAAAATGGGCAGTACCTATAATTCCAGTGTAGGGAACTATGTGGACTATCTGGAAAAGGAAAACGAGGACAGGTCGCCCGAACATAGGGAGGAATTCTTTGACCAAGAGAACGACAGCGTAAGCCCTCAAACGGTCATTGAAGAAATAGATGCCAATACCGCCAAAATAAGGCAGAAGGACCCGAAATTCTATTCCATAGTGGTCAGTCCCAACCAAAGGGAATTGAAGGCCATAGGCAATGACCCAAATCTGCTAAGGGAGTACACAAGAAAACTCATGGAGGACTATGCCAAGAGTTTCCATAGGAACCAAGAGGTCAAGGCCGAGAATTTGAAATATTATGCCAAGATAGAACATGAACGCACCTATAGGGGATTTGACAAACAGGTTCATGAGAATGCCCCATATCGGGGCGAAATAGCAAGGCTGAGGAACGAGATACGGAAAGTGGAACGGGGAGAATCCATCGGGAATGTCAATGAGCTTGAAAAAAGGATCAAAGAGCAGGAAAGATTGGCACCACATAAACAGAACGGACAATTGGTGGCAGCAGGGATGCAAAAGGAGGGGCCACAGACCCATATCCATATCATAGTCAGTAGAAGGGACGTAACGAACACCTATACGCTTTCCCCAATGGCCAAGCACAAAGCCTCGGAAGTGGAACTTAACGGAAAGACGGTCAAGAGAGGATTTGATCGGGACAAGTTTTACCAAGCAGCAGAGAAGACCTTTGACAGGACAACAGGGTTCAAACGGAATTATGTCGAATCCTATGTTGGTAGAAAGGCCCATGCCAAGGAACCGGGGAAATTCTTTGCCAAGGTCATGGGACTGCCCACCAAGGAAAAGGATATGGCCTTTAAACTACTTAAGACGATGGGTGTCAAAGCTCCCAGTATACCAACAAATAAAGTGCAAATGGCGGCCAAGATCATCAAGGCACTTGGAAGGGGTATCAATAAAGCAAGGGGCACAGGTGAGGACATGGGCTATTGAGGTCCAAAAAGTAGGTTGCGCCCTATCGGGTTTTTGCTTTACGCTTATCTGCCTGAACACTACAAAAACCCGACAGGATCCATACGCAAAAGTTGGGGGTAAGATTTGGGGTTGTTTTTTTCGACCTTTAAACAGTACGGTTTAAAGGGGAGCATACAATAATGGCAGAGCCATCCACTCGATTAGGCTTAAATGAAGAAAACCAAGTTTATCTGAATTGGGCAAGGCAAAAGGCGGATTGGTTAGACCCGTTAACTGAATTTGAAGACTCAATTCTGGGAAAACCGGATCTAGAGTAATACTTCTATCGCCTTGTCAACCACTGATGTATCCAGTTCTTTCAAATAGGCTTGGGTTATGGCCATGTTTTGATGGCCCAATGATTCGCTGATTACATCTGTTGCAACACCTTTTTGCTTAAGGCAATTGGCAAAACTGTGACGGGCCACATAACTGGTCACAGATTTTTCAATTTCGGCCAATTTTGCAATAGCCTTTAAATCCTTGTTATAGTTTTTGAGCACTTTGGTCTTGCGGTTTTCAATTTGGTTTGGGGTAAGCTCATCATGGAGTAAAATGGGAAAGACATATTTCGTGGCCAATGAGTTTTTACGATAATGATCCAGTATTTCCTGAACTGGAGGTAGGATTTTAATGGTAAAGTTTCCCTTGGTCTTGGAGCGGGTATAATAAATGTTGCCCCCTTTGATGTCCTTCCATTTCAATTTCATCATATCGGCAAAGTTCATCCCCCTGGTATAGAAGCTAAAAACAAAATAGTTTTTGCTGTTCACAAGCTCTGGGTTTTCAGAAAGGTCAACATTGATTATTTGTTTTACCTCTTCAAAGGTAAGTGCCCTTTTGGCCCCCCTTCCTTTCAATCTCGATACTTTGTATACACGAAAGGGATAAAGGGATTCCTTTACGATATTTCTTCTGATGGCATGGTTGTACAACGCCCTTATGGAGCGCATCCTAACGCCAATACCGCCATCTGTGCCACCACGTGAACGTAGATAGGCCTCATATTTCTCAAGAAAGGCCGGGGTAATGTCCGTAAAGGAAAGGTCTTTGTCAAATTTTAAATATCTCTGGACGGATTTACTGGTGTCATTGTGGAAACGGGCATTGCCCATTCTGCCAGCTAATTTCAACTCCTCCACTATTTCATCCCAAAAGTCAAAAACATTTCTTCTGACCGGATTGAATGCCAATCTAAAATTATGTTCAAATTCCCTCAAGGAAAAATCGTCTTTTTCCATTTCCAACTCTGCGATCACTTTTAAGGCCCTGTCCCGAAACTTCAACAATAACCGATTATCCTGAATAAAATTGCTGTGGTTTTTATTGAAGGAGCCAGTACGTTCGTCCCACTCTGTGGGAAATACATTGTAGATAGTCTTGAAGTATTTGGATTGCCTATCTTTGGTCACACGAAGGCATACCGGATAACTTCCATCGGAAAGCTGTTTTTTTCTTAAAACCGTTCGTACATTGATCATTTTCAGCGGTATTTTGGGTACAACATAGGTACAACAATTGGTCATTTAAAGGTAGTATTGATGCTTCTAAATGAAAAGAAAAAATTCGTAAAACATTGTAAATCAATACATAAGAAACCAAATGAAAATTTATGATAGCTAAAAAAAGCTGCTCATAATCAGGGGGTCCCTGGTTCGAGCCCAGGTGGGACCACGGAAAACCTCTCTAAACGATTGATTTAGAGAGGTTTTTATTTTTATAGGGGGCAGTTTGGGGGGCAAAATAAGATTCTTATACAACTATCGGTATAAATATACACAGCCTTAGAATAAACTTTCCTCGGAATATCCATAACCTGTTAATCTTGGAATTCGCTAGTGATGACATCAAATATATGATCTGCGAGATTTTCAAAACTTAAACACGGAATATTTCCAAAATTTAATGATTTCTCTTTGAGCTCTGCAACAGGTGTACCTGCTGAATAATAGACAAGAGGTAAATTTCTACATTCGGGAGTACTATCCAGAATAAATAAAATTTTTTCAATTACCTCGCTCCCCGACAATTCATCACCTAAGTCATCATCTATAAGTACCATTTCAAATTCATTTGTCATTAGGTCACTTTCTAATAACGTGTCATCCTCACGAATCACAAAAGAAATGGAAACGTCGAATTCATGATTTAGTTTTAAATTAAGTAACTCCTCTAGAGATTGCATTTTTGCTGGTGTGTCTTCAAAAACTAATATTTTCATCTTTTCTGTTTTATTTAAAGGAAAGTAAAAATGTTGTTAGATTATCATTACCATCTATTAATTCAATATTTGCATCAATTTTTGCCAATGTTTCTTTAATATGAGTCAAGCCTAATCCCGAGCCCCCCGTTGTTGTAAACCCAAAATCAAAAATCTTAGATTTGTTTGATTTGGGTATACCAATACCATTGTCTTTGAAGTACACCAAAAGCTTTTGATTATGTTTCTTTATTTCAATGCTAATTTTTGTTGCCTTAGCTTTTTTTGAATTGTTGATTAAATTATCTAGAATCATCGTTAATTCTAGAGGTTTAAACGTTGTGACAAAAGAAGCACCTTCTTGAACCTCAAAATTAATGGAAATATTATTCAAGTATGCCAGTGCAACGTTACTGATATATTGGACGATAAACTCAATTAAATCAAGCCTTTGATTTTCCGCGTTGAGTTTGAAATTGGCCTTTGTTGCAAACCTTGAAATAGAAAGAATTTTTTGATTTTCAAGATTTAATATCGAAATACTTCTTTTTAAATCTTCGTTATTTATAGGAATGTTGTTATCGATTTTGTACGTTAAAATCTGAAGATGATTACTTATTATGCCAGAGGATATTCCAATGTGGTGCATAAGGCTAACTAATTCTGTGAAATCTTGACTTTTAAGTGATTTTAAAAACAGATTTTGTTTTTCTTGTTCACGCAAGTCCTTTTCTCTATCTCTAATTTCCTCTTCAGCTATTTCAGCAATTGTTAGTGCATCATCTAATGTCGATTTTACCTTTTTAATTTTCGAAATAAGCTCTCTATTCCCCGTGCCTCTGGCAATGTTTTCAATCGAACTAATAAGAGTTAAAGCATTCTCATTATCATTTTGTGTGTCAGTGATTAGAGAAATTATGTCTGGATTAAATTCAATTTCAGCTGGACCATCCGCACTTTTAATTTTTAAAAGGGATTTTATGATTTTTATTTCAACATCGTCACTTTCAGAGTAACCTTTAGTGTCAATACCGTATTTATATATACCTAACCAAAATGATTCTAGCTTTTCAATTACATCAATAAAGTACTCTAAAAGTTGATGATACGATTGATTTTTAATTAATCCTCCATCTCTACTTGTAGTCTCTTTAAAATCTTCGTTTGACCCAATTATTTCAATTCTCCCTATCAATTGTTGAGTACCAAGTCTATCTCCCAAACGAGCCTGTTGTCTTTTGTCCAATTCAAATGGATCAGACCCGGGCTCACCATATGGATACACCCTTATTCCATTTTTATATAAAAACACAGAGCCATACTCTGTATTTCTAATTCCCATAGTTCGAGTAAAGTTGTTTTTAGCACTCCTATTTAAATAAAATAATTCTACAAATACATCACTTAACAGTGGGTAGTCTATGTTGTCAGTAATTACTGTAAATAGCCAAATACCGTTATCCGATAGTTTTGTTTTAATCCTTCTACCGCTTTCTGAAATTTCAGAACGTATTTTTATAGTCTTCTGATTAAGAATTTTTAGAAGGTTATTTGTTACTAGTCCATTGACTTTTTTATTTTGGGATTCCTGTTTTTCGTCACGTTCAAGGAATTCTTCCGCTTTAATTTCAATTTCAAAAATCCTATTTTCATTGCTTTCAAAAGGGTTAATCAACTTGGACAATGAATTCTTTAAGCGAATTAGTTTTTCATAATTCCACTCCGAATCATTCCTGATGCCTGTTATCTCTAATAACGTTCCAGATTTATAAATTGAGGGGTTACTAGATAAGGTTTTATGGGTAACACCTATGTTAATAAACTCATCTTTTGAGTCTTGTTCAAAATTTTCCCAATCAACCTGAATCTGCTCTGTTTTAGAACCTTCTTCGTCTCTTGTTGTTATAAGTAGCAATTTAGAGCCCAACTTATCACAAGAGAAACGACCTATTCCTTTTGCTCCAGCATAGAAGGTTTTGCTCTGAATTTTGTTTCTGTAATCAATATCCTCTGTGCCATCTTTCTTTGCAGAATATGCAACAAATAACCATTTATTGATTAAATCATCGTAATTCATCCCCTTTCCATTATCTGTTATTCGGATAATGGCATTTGAAGTGTTGAGGTTCTCAAATTCAATCAGGACTTTTGTTGCATGAGCATCATATGAATTTTTTACAAGTTCAAAAAGGGCAACAAAATCATCAGTAATTAGGTCCCTACCAATTATATTTTTTAATCCAGAACTTATTTTAAATTGTAATTGATTCTCCATTACTTCAAAAACCTAATTTGTAAATTCAGTTTGAAAAGCTGCTGACCTTTTTCCAAATAGATGGAACCAAAATCATGTCTTGTACTACTTGCAGTCTCTAATTTGGTATTATTGAGCAAGTAATCTTCAAACTCGTTCCGGTTATAAATGTGATAACATAAAACCTCTCCATCTTCTTTAACAACTAAATAGCCACCGGTAGCGTCAAATTCACCAGTCCAAACTTTTGCCGGCATCATTCCAAGAGCGACATCAGTCAGGAACCGTTTAATTTTGTACTTATAGTAAGGATGGTCTGTTGCAAAATCGAAATCAAGAGGATTGATTTTTGAGATTTCATTTACCAAATCGACCGTTTTTGTATAACCAGAAGTAAAAAAAAGACAAGTTAATTCAGAAAGAATTTTTGGCAAAGCACTATCGATTAGAGTTAGGTTATTCCCAAAAACAGAACTTTCTGTTCTAACGAAATCCAAAGTTCCTGAAAGCTCCTTTATTTTTTCTATTCTATCCTTTATTTTACTTCTCGTGTTGATTTCATTTATGGCTTGTATCTGTTGATTAGTTAAAACAACATTCTCTACTTTATAAATGAAGTTGGTTGTCTTCCCCGCATTTAAAAGAGTAGAGGCACCTCCAAGTTGGGATTTAATACTAAAGCCTAATTCAGGGGTTGTCCCGGTTCTTTGATCATGGATGACAATTCTAATGTCACTTTTTACTGATGATTTGGCTTTAAGGGAATCGCAGTTGAATGAATTTATAAAAGTCTCAATTTCAGGAATTGAAAAAGATGCAGATGTTGTTTCCTTTAACTTTGAAAGCAAAAAAACTGCCTTTTCTTGAAATTGTACTATTGGTATCCTAAATTCTTCCTCTGCCCCCTTAATAATTACCAAATCACTTTCATAGGCATATTCATAAGTGCCTTTTGATTCGTCACGCAGGACTTTGATAATGGGAAAAATAAGGCCTTCTATTTTTTTTAAGTCACTGTCACCGGCAAACAAGTTTTGGTCGGCCACTATCTTTAGAAGTGCATATATTTCACTCCATTCACCTTTATTTCCTGTCAACATTATTCAATATTCTTTTAATAATCTCATTTGCCGTTGCTTTAATAGCAGGAACTGCAACGGAATTTCCAAACTGCTTATATGCGGAGGCATCAGCGACAGGAATGATGAATTTGTCAGGGAAACCTTGAAGTCTTGCCCATTCCCTTGGAGTCATTTTTCTTATTCCTTGACGGTTAACTTCACCTTTGATGTGTGTAACCGGAGTAAAATCCTCTAACCTATGATCATAAACCAAATTTCGCTCTCTCCCCATTCCACCACAAACTACTGCATTGGCGGTTCCATCATCTGGAATTATCTCGTAACCAAAGCCATTTCCCTTGCTCTCATGTCGTTTTTTATGATTTATAAGAGTATTCAAGTATGTATTGGATAAATAATATTTTACGGAAACAACAGATTCCTCCTTGATATCCTCAAAGACTACACTCTTTTTAGTTGGCTTTGGATATTCAAAATTGTTTATTCCCAAATCCTCTCTAAATCCAACAATAAAAATACGCTCACGATTTTGTGGAACCCCAAAATCCTTGGCATTTAATATTTTCGGTTCCGGAACAAAATAACCAAGGTCATTTCTCAGAACATTTAGTATCGTTTTAAGCGTTTTACCCTTATCGTGATTGAAAAGCCCTTTTACATTTTCCAAGAAAATTGCCTTGGGTTTTTTTCTTTTAATTATTTCTGCAACATCAAAAAACAACGTCCCTCTTGTATCTTCAAACCCACCTCGTTTGCCAGCTATAGAAAAAGCTTGACATGGGAATCCCGCACATAAAACATCAAATCCATCGGGTATAAATTTCTTCGTTTCCTCTTTGGTAATATCTCCAAATGGAACCTCTCCGAAATTCGCTTCGTATGTTTTTTTAGCTTTTTCATCCCATTCACTTGTAAATACACACTTACCTCCTAGGCTTTGCATAGCAATTCTAAATCCCCCGATCCCGGCAAATAAATCGATAAACTTAAATTTTGGGTTTTTAGGTTCTTGAAAAGGCACATCCTTTTTAAAATCAAAAATCATGTACTGCAAAGCCTCTTCGGCGAATTGTGACGAGATATTTTCGTCAGGATATTTATACTCCAAAGCTCGTTTAACATGCTGAACCGCTTCTTTTTTATAGAATTTGGAGACCCCATTTTGATGGTTGTGCATGTAATGGGTTAGTGCAGCCTTTCCACTTTCAGAAGCATCTAACAGCCTATTATTGAAAACTTTGCCACAAACCTCTTCAAGGGATATGTTCTCTTTTGGGTTCATTTGAATTGTGTTGTTTTGATTATTTGCAAGTTACACACTTTTTGTCGTTAAAAAATTGGTGTTCTAAACTTCGGTATACATGAGCCTTCTTTGAAATTATAATGCTTTGGCCATGATTTCCGCAATCCATTGTGGGGCCAAGGAAATATCATGCTTCAAATCTTTGACGTTCTCTTTCTTTAGAACTGTTTTTATTTTTTTAAGCTCTTCATCAGTTGCTTTGTCTTTTCCAATTTCTTTGAGCGCAAGGACAACCAGTTTACTTATATTTCCCTTTAAAGCAAGGTTTTTTGGTGTTGTTTTTTTGAACTGGATAGTGCGATTTGCTATAGTTATTTTTCGCGGTGATCCATCTGTCAAGTATACCGATTTTAAAGGGACCTGTGTGGATAACCCTAAAATATTCTGCGCATATACCCCGGTCGGTAGTATTCTAGCCCTATCGCGCTTAGCTATAGCTTCGGCCACTTGTTCAATGGAAGGCAAAACCTCTTGGTTTAGCAACTTGCTGAATTTTGGCTTGGCATATATGCCCCGTGCCAATGTTTTCAGAACACCTTTTTTAATCATACGGTGTAAGGCCACGACAACCGCTCCAGAACTCCCAAGTGATTGAAAGTCCTCAGTAAAAACTATTGAGCCAGGATGTAACCCTTTTATTTTTCGTTGCACCCTTTCATCTATACTTGCCATGAAGCAAAGATAGTTTTTTGTAATCTATTTTAAATTTTTAGTAATTAATTTACTTTATAAAAATTACATATAGTCGAACAGAATGTTGTTTGGATGCCCAAAAAAAGAATTGAACCACTGTTATGTAGTAAAAAAAAGATTATTAGTAATTATTCCCAATAACCTTTTATATGCAACTAAAAACAAAACCCTATTGAAATACCGTGATTTTTAGTTTTTATGTGAAACTTGACCGGTTTAATGATTCAAGATTTCTCTTTGCTCAATAGTCGGTTTACCTCATCCAAGAACTCCCCTTCTTCAAAAGGCAATAGTTGTGTAACAAGTTCCAAGGTCTTCCGTATATCCTCTCCTGGTTGTTTGACATGGGGCGGGCAATATGAATCTCCTTGGGTAGCCAAGATACATACATTGATTAAAGTGTGAGATTCATAGACATCCTTTCAATCTCTGACCATTAAAATGTAAGATAACCCCAAGGCTTAATTAAGCCTTGGGGTTATTTTTTTCATCAACTTTCTTAAGGTAAGGTCTGCCATATAATTTTGTTCTTGGATACGTTCACTGTTCTCATCGTACATCGCCTCCACATCATCCCAAAAAGGGGTTTTATCGCTTAGCCCACATACTTTTTCCATTGGGGTCTTGCCGTTCAAGGAACTATGTGGCCTGTGCCAGTTATAGTGGAATTGCCAATGTTCAAGATTTTCGGAAAGTTTAGGATCTTTGAGATCTTCTACTGCATAAAACTCCTGCAAATCGGTTTTCTGGACGCGTTCCACCTTTCCATTGAGGTGGGGCGACCTTGGCTTGATGGGCCTGAACTTTATGCCCCATTCCATGAACCTTTCTTGGACTTTTAGGGCGAAGAACTCCCTGCCACGGTCCGTTTGCACCCTTTGGATCGGAAAGGGCATCTCCTCCATGACTTTTTCCAGAAAGTCCAGCGTATTGGAAGCGGTTCTCCTTGGATATAATTTGACCACCTGAAAGCGGGTACAATCGTCAATGGCAGTGAACTGATAAACCGAAGGAGCAATTTTACAGGTGTCCATTTGGATTCGTTCCCCAGGAACAGGCCTACTGTAACGGATGAATTTACGCTCTTTGACCCTTTTTCCGGACAAGGGCTTGCAATTGTTCCTTTTCAAGACTTTGTGGATGGTTGCCAGGGAGAGTTTGACACCCTCGTTCCTTTGAAGCTCTATTTGGAGCCTCCTGGCCCCAAGTTTACGCTTGTTCCTATAGTCCAGAATCATTTTTTCAATGGAGGAATCAACTTTCGTATTGGGAGATCTTTGAGGTTTCCTGCTTTGGTCTTTCAAGCCATCAATTCCATATTCGCTGTATCTCTTGGCCCATTTCCTCAAAGTCGGCCTTGAGATTCCACATTTCAAGCAGACCTTGCCAGCATCAACATATTCTTCAAAAAGCCTGACCCATTTTAAACGCTTCCTTTGCTCTAAATCCATGGAGCAATTTATTGAAACTATGTATACGAATCACACAATTAAAGCTTCTATCATGTCGAACAAATCCAAGTATCCATCCAACAAAACAAAGGATGGTCTGAACTTACCTTTTTGTAGATTGGAAGGCTCCAGTACCTCCAACTTATGTCTTGCGGATTCCATTAGTTTCTTCAATTCCTTTTTGTTCTTTTTCATAACACTCTTTTACTTGTTGTTTTCAATTTTCCCTTTTTTCCAGTTCTGTTAGCTTCTCGTCCAGTTTGTCCATGAAGTACATTTGGCTATCTGGAAGGATGCTGAGTACCAGTTCCAATACTTGGGTGACACTATCCTCTTTGGATGCATTTTTATTGTCAGGGGATAACATCCCTCCCTCTCCATCAAGGGCAAAAACACAGACTTCCAAAAGACTTATGATTTGCATTAAAAGGTGGTTGTTGTCCCTTACCTCAAAGGACACATAGTTGCCCTTCGGATCTATTGACTTTTTGTTTCCCAATAGTCCCGAAAGATTGTTCCTTAGTTGTTGAATCTCTTCCAAAGTCTTTAGCCTTTTATTTTTCTTCATAGTATGCTATTTAGGATTCATGATTGTATTTCGGTTCCGAAAGCAGTTTGCTGATCTTATCAAGAAATCTCATCTCATCATGGGGTATCATATCCAATACATATCCAAGCACTTCACGTATATTATGCTCCGGTTCTGGAACCACCCGATTTGATAACATATCAGATTCCATTGCCGTAATACATACTTTTATCAAATTGGAAATCATGAATGAAGAGTCCAAATAACCCTCTGTAGTTATGTCTATCGTCTTATGTCCGTTAAGGGACATTAAAGTGATAAAGTGTTCTTCCTCCCAATCTTTCAGTTTTCCCCATAAGGATTCTTCAGGTTCATCCCCATTATTATAGGCTTCGATTTGGGCTTCATCGGTGAAATCTTCCTCGCCCTCAATCCTATGTTTACAATAATCGTAGTGCCTCCTATAAACGCCCCCCATTTCTTCAATGAATTTCCTTAGTTCGGATTGGATGGTCTGGGCCTGGGTTTTGTTGATTTCAAATTCATTGTCGTAACGTGCCACGCTATAGGCGTGTTCCAACAGCAGCAGCAGTTCGTTGTTGTCCAATTCCGAGGTTTTTGAAAACGGAACAATCGTTGGAAAGTAATGTCTGCAATAGTTGATATGGCTAATGATACTATGCGTAACCTTGCTCCTTCCTATGCACATCTGTTCTATAAACCGGAAGGCAAGCTCAAAGGCTTGGTGCATGTTGAAAGTTGCAATTGCATAGTCTCCTTCCTTTATTAGTATGTCAGCAATATTGGCAAAGGTTTTGACCTTCTTTATTTCCGAATCATAGTAGCGTGTAGTCCTTTTGATGATGTTGGTCAGTGTCATTTCAGGATAGTCCAAATGGTTTGCCCCCTCCATACGGGCATATACCGTATCTCCAAGGCAGCAATGTTCCAAAAAAATAGAGTGACCCGCGCGAAAGACCTATCTCGGATTGTTCCTCGGTATAGATCCTTATCCTGAAATCGGGACGCTCTTTCCCAAGCTTTGACACCAATGCCAGAATCTCAGTTGGAAAGGGGTCATTATCGACATCTGTAAAGAGTGTAAGGATATGATAAGTAGTGTCTCCTTCTATTTGTTTTCGTGAAAGAAAGATAGCATCAATCGTGATCACGTTCAGTACGCTGTCGATCAAATTGGAGAGTTCCTCCGCTCTTTCAAAGTTTTCCGGTATGTTTGTGTGATGTTTCATGGGTTCGTGATTTAAATGGTTCGAGAATCACCGACCATATTAAGCCCACATTGCCATGTACTCCACTATGGGTACTTGTACTTTATTAAAAGTGTTTTGTAAATTACAATCGGATTATTGTGGGAAACACCCTATATTTGAGATATGCAGACAAAGACCAAGAACAACCATATAGGCAGAAAGATCAGTAGGATCAGGGAACTCCGTGGGATGAAGCAGGAGACCTTGGCGGAAGAACTGGGCATCAGCCAACAGGCCGTTTCCAACATTGAGAACAGTGAAAAGGTGGACGATGTAAAGTTGGAAGAGATTGCCAAGGCTCTTGGTGTATCTAAAGAAAGTATTGAGAACTTTTCTGAAGATGCAATTTTCAATTACTTCAGTAATTTTTATGATAACAGTACTGGACAAGTATATAATAGTAACTGTACTTTCAATCCATTGGACAAGGTAGTTGAACTCTATGAGCGTCTTGTTCAGGCTGAAAAGGATAAAGTTACTTATTTGGAAAAACTTCTCAATAAGTAGAGTTTTGATTCGCTCGGAATTCTTTTCAAGTAATTAGGGCCAGTATCATTTTGTTTTTTGATCTATTTACTAAAGAATTTGCGATTTGAAATTCCAACTACGTGAATAGACAATTCAACAGATGCAGATAGAGGCACTATATCCCAATTTAACCATATAATTTCCTTTGGGACAGGGAAAACCACAAGCCAATTTTAAATGAATTTATTTTTATAGGCCTTGACTACATTCAAGACAATGGATTTGCCAGTAGGCCTTAATTTAAAACAAGGATATACGCCATGAACAGATTGGTACTTATCGGCAACGGCTTTGATCTTGCCCACAACTTAAAGACCCGTTACAGTGATTTTATGTTGGGCCTGTTTAAATTTGAATTAATGGATGCTGAAAACAAACCCCGGAGACCAGTAAAAAATTCCATAAAGGATGCCACAGATATTAAATATAAGGGCACCAAGCTGTTTACCATCCATAAGGAATTAGGGCTAAGCAGGATTACTTATAGGGACAACCTTGCCCAAATTCAGGATTTTGAGGGTCTTCAAAAATTCCTCAACCACTACAATATCAAAATTCTATTTCCTAAGACTCAATCTAAAGGAAATCAAAGGGCCATGGCCATTCCCTATGATTCAATTTTAAAGGCCATGTATGAGAGACTTTCCAGCGGTGATATGAAATGGGTTGATGTGGAAAGTATCTATTATGAACACCTCAAGAACATTATTAACCGTTTTTCAAGTGACGGGCAGAGAGTTTTTGATCAAAAATCTAAGTTTCAGGTCGAAATATTGCACACAGAGTTCCACTATTTAAAGGAAAGGCTGGAAGCTTACCTTACGGAATTAATGGCCGAAACTCCAAAGAATTTTGGAACGTATGATGCAAACTTCTGGTCCAGTATAAAAGGTGAGTTTTCAAAAAGTGAAAGACAACGGTTAAATTTGGGGGAGGCCGAAAGATTTCCTGAATCAGTACACATCCTGAATTTCAATTATACAGATACAATTTATAAATATGAGGATCACCGCCGAAGTCCAGATAATTCTGAGGCCTCAGTGGATTTCAATTTTATCCATGGGGAAATCAATAAACCCAATAACCCTATGATTTTTGGATATGGCGATGAAACCGATGAGCATTATAGTGTTCTGGAAAAATTGAACGACAATCAGTTATTTGAGCACATTAAATCCTTTGGTTATTTTAAGACAGGTAACTATCATAGGTTATTAAGGTTCCTGGAATCTGATTATTATCAAGTGTACATCATCGGCCACTCCTGTGGGCTTTCAGACCGTGTGATGTTAAAGCATATATTTGAGCACAAGCATTGCCTATCTATACAATTGTTTTATCACAAACGGGAAAACGGCATGGACGACTACATTGAAAAGACACAGGAGATTTCCAGACATTTCGATGACAAACGGGCATTACGGGAAAAAATTGTACCCATGCCTGATTGTTTACCCTTATCGAGGTTAAGCCTGTCTCGAAGATAATTGCTCAAGAACACAAGGAATGGTTTTTATAAAATAAACATTTTCTTGCTAGATTTAGAAGTTTACAATTTAAGGGATGGCTCTCCAAATCTTACCCCAACTTCGGCGCATGGATCCTGGACTATTTTTGTAGCGTTCGGGAAGATAAGCGTAAAGCAAAAATAGGATAGGGCGCTGTCCTACTTTTTGCCTTTTTCTTCCAGCCATTTTTGGTACAGTTCCTTTCCCTGTGGGCTCTCATCAAGGAATGTCCCATAATGTCCCATCGCACTGTCCCGTCCTTTGATATATGCTGCCTCTTCTTTCTTGGATATCCTTGATATCTGATAGACCGAATAACCAAGCACCAAAAGGACACACACCAACAATCCCCATGAAAGTTTTATGGCCCAACTGGGCAACAGAAGGGATTTCTCCACCTTACCAAGGATCCTTTGCATCAATTTTTGCTGGTCCTCAATGGTCTTCCTTTGATTGTTGCTGTAATCCTTTAAAAGTGCATTGATCTCAGTGGTATCCGGCCTCAATGGAAGATTTTGCAAATTTTCATGTGCCTTTTCCAATCGGCCAATGCTCTTTTCAAAGCCGTTGATCTCTTCGGTCAACAGTTCCGCTATTTCATCCAGTTTTGCCATGTTGTTGTGTTTAGATTCCTATTCCAGTATCCCTGACCACTTTGATGGCCAGTTTGATGGTCTTCTTTATGATGGTCTGGGTCAGACTTGTTGGGACATTCACTGTCCTGCCCAAAAGCTGCATGCTCTTGTCCTTGGCAATCCGTTGTGCCATGTTCTTTTCAAAGTTCATTTGACGGGCGATCCTGCCCATGGACATGGACCGGTGCACCTCGCTTCCCTTTAGGTTCGTTCCCTTGTACTCAAAACGGAAGCCCTGCAACTGGTTCTGCCTGTTGATGCTCGGGATGACTTTTACATTGTTCTGCTCCATCGATTTGATATACTGGTCAAAATCCCTTGGCCGTTCCCTGGCCATGACCTTTTCATGGATCTTGTGTATTTCCGATCGGATATGTTGCATCCGGTACAGTTTTTCCTGCTGTACTTCCCTTACCGTGGTCAGGTCCATCTGTTTGGCCACCCTTTCCGCCACTTGTTGGCTCCGCTTGCCGATGAAGCTGTCGTTATAGGCCTTGCCCTGAAAATTTATCCGGTTGGCATACAGGTGGACGTGCACATGTTCTTTGTCCCTATGGATAAAGGCAACGGCCTGGTGCTGTTTGAGGTTCATTTCCTTAAGGAACCTTTCGGTCATTTCTTTTAGCTGCTCCCTTTCGAGTTTCCTACCGTCCTCGATGGTAGGACTGAGCACAAAGCTGAGCGTGTTCTTCCGGCACAGTTCGTTCTGTTCTTGGATGACCTTGAACTCCTCAGTGATCTCCCGTGGGGTCTCCCCAGCCAGATATTGGCTGTGGATGATCTCGGATCCTTTCTCCTGGTTCATCCCGTAGCTCATGGAGGCCGATGTATGCGATATGGATTTGCCCATGCCTATCATTTCCTGAAGTTTAAAAGGTGTTGTCGTATCTCTTTGGCCAACTGGGCCGTTTCCTCGGCCAATCTGGGGTTCCGCTTGCGGAACATGTTGGTGATCAGTTTGAAGTTCCGCTGGTATTTGACCAATAGCTTATAGGCCTCTATCTGTTCGTCCGTCAGCCGTTCAATTATCCTATCATCGAATGCGGCACGGCGGCAGTATTCACTGATGGAAAGACCGCTCTTTCGGGCCTTGACCCTCAGCAGTTTCTTCTCGTAGACCGAGCACCGGAACTGGACGAACTCTTTCTTCATTTTCACATCATCTTTTGCGACCTTCGGGAGCAAAAGCAAGATTTGTCATGACAATGACACATCTTGAATTCGTTGCCGAACTCCATCCTTCGTGCTTTTTACCATCCATTTATTGATATCCTTGAATCCCCCATAGAGAGAGGACATATCCCTACTGTTCGGGCACTTTTCCAATAACAGTTCCGTCATCCCCAGTCCCGTTTTGTCCCTATCAAGAAACAGCTCCACATTTTCATATTCCCCTATTTCTGTGATCATCCGTTTTACAAAGGCCGTGGTGTTCAATATCAAAAGGTCATGGCTGTTCCCGATATCCGGCATCAGCTCCATTAGGGTGAGCATATCGAATATGCCTTCTGTAACAGCCAAACTTTTGGAGTCGTTCTTGATCAATGAAACATGCTTTGGTGAGGTGGAGCCTTTCCAATATCTGTTTCGCAGTTCCCAGCCTCCCGACCTGTTCAGGAGTCCAATGGCAAAGTATTTCCGGCCACCTATTCGATAATGGATTTCCTTGCAAAGTTTTCTTGCAGTCTTAATCGAGATATTTCTGGAGCTCAGATAGGTTTGCAGGGCCCGGTGTTCAATTTCCTTTTCCTCGATGATTTCAATCTGATTGGCCCTATGTTCAGTTTTGGTTGGATTAGGTTGCCGGAGAAAAGAAAAATGGTCCATGTTCCCGGACAATCGTTCCAATGCCTCCTTTACGGAACAGTTCTCCATTTTCATGACCAGGTCTATGGTGCTGCCCCCCTCAAAGGTTCCGAAGTCTATCCAATAGTTCTCTTTCAACGATACCTTGAAAGAGGCTTGGGTCTCGGTCCGCAACGGGCTGAGGAACCAAGCTTCTTTTTCCGTTTTCCGGACTGGAAAGTGCCCCGACTTGGCCAGCGTGGAAACGATGTCAATGTTGCGGGCTTTTTCGCAGTCCAATCTTTTTTCTTTCATGGTTCTGTTTTTAATCGATTTTTGATGATTTGATGACAAACCTCTGGGAGACCTTGTAAATACTGGTGGTTTCCCCGTCATCATTTTGTCATCGTTTCATCGTTTTTGTTTTTTTCTTCATTGTCCCTGTCATCATTTTTTATTTTGATGACAGAATGATGACAAAGTGATGACAGCCCAAACCCTTATAAACACTGGGCTTATATCAATCTGTCATCAAATCATCAAAATTTTGGACCAAAAAATTCTTTTTTATGGTAAAGTACCTTCCCTTGGCGTCCTCGGTGCTGATCTCACCGGTGTTCCAGATGGTGATCTTTTGGTACTTGTTGGAATTGGGCTGGTTCTCCAGTTTCCAATCATTTTTCAGCAACCGCCTCAATTGGGTCAGGTCGGTCTTGACCCGTGTGCGGTTGAGCATATGTAGGGCATCGATGGGACAAAGGTCCACGGAGTCCATCTCGAACTTTTCCATGGCGCTGAGCAGCAGACTGGCCAGTTCCTTCTCCACCCGGTTCCGGTTATTGTTCACCAGTTTCTTCAACGCAGGAGTATAAACCTGTTTGGGGGTGAACCACATTCGGGTTCTTTGTTTTGTGCTGTACTCCCTTTTTGAAAGGAAATGCAAAAAAGCGGGCACTTCCTGGGCCAACTGATCCAAGAAATCGGTGTCCTCTTTTTTAAGGGACGGGATTTTCCGTACCCAGAACCGGGTCTCATGGGCATCGATCTTGATAAAACTGTCCTCGTTGTTACTGCAAAGGATGAACTTGCCAAAAAACTCCACCTCCCGTTTGTCCTTGCCCTTGGCCTCCAGTTTGTTCCGGTTGGTGGTACTCAGATATTTGATGCGCTCGGTAAGCTCCTCCTTGTTGAAAAGTACCTCGTCAACGCATATCAGCAGTTTGTTGGCCCAGTCCGCATTGAACTGGCTTGCAAAGCTGTCGTTGGTCAGATAGGTAAGGTTGTTGCCAAAGATTTCCTTGAGCCATTTGAGGAACGTGCTTTTCCCGGTGTTCCTCTCGGTGGAGACCAGACATAGAATGGGGAGCACCTGCACTGGTCTTTGGTACAGGAGTTTCAGATAGTCCAATCCCAGCTCCAGTTGGTTTCCGAAGATATGCTTTAAAAAGGTCTGTGTTCTTTTCATGCTCCCCTCTTTCGGTTCGTGCGCCAAAGGGGAATAGGTATTATAAAAACTGTGGTGTTCCTTCTTGAAATCGACATGGCAGGGAATACAGGTGAACCCATCATATTTGGGCACCTTGCCAAGATAGTCCTTGCCATGGTCCTGCTTGATGATATGCTCGTTCCAAGGAACCAACTGCTCGTTGAAATGTCCTGAAATGGTAGGGTACTTTACGATTTTATAGTAAGACGTGCCAATGCGGACATATGGAATATTTTTCGACATGACTCTCTCATTTTGTTGATACACGTCTGAACTTTCCATTTTTTCTCGCACATTCCAACAGTTCCTTTTTGGAATAGAAAATTGAATTCCCAATTTGGTAATAGGGAATTAAGTTTTTTTTCTTCCATTTGATAAGGCACTGTTCAGATCGCCCCAAGAATTTAGCAGCTTCCTTTTGGGTCAGACGGTCTTCTTCCGAATGGATGACCGATTCATTGGCGAGGTTTGTTCTTTGGAGCCTTTTGATTACCAATTCGATGGTGTTCTCAAGGTCTTTTTTTGTAAAGCCGTATAGAATGGGATTTGACATAGTTTAGAAGATTTTAATGAAACAATCAATTCATCGACTAAACTAGGTGTAACATTGGGCTAAATCAGATTGCCTATGGAATCGGGTAAGCGGTTTCTGTGTATTGAAAATCAGCTGTATAAGCTTTGATTTACGTTTGTAGTGGAGGGAGGAGTCTATTGATGGAAGAGTTGACCTCTATTTGCACATTTTTGGGTAACGCTCTTTTAAATTGATACTCTTCCGAAAAGTTCTTCCTCCATGTTTGCCGGGAAAACCCATTGCTTTCGGTGAATATTTCCAAGACCCTAGTCAATTTGTGGTGTGAATTCTCGGTTGTTGAACTTTTGACAACTCCTTTGATTATCAAGTACCTCATTAGGGCAATGAAGGTTAAGACTTCATCTTGGGACAATTCGGTGAAGTAAGGTTGAAAGATATTTCTCAAATTATATTTGCAAGGGTCATAATCTGAAAATCCAGTATAACAGGCCGCAAATTTTTTGGCGTTTAAATTGGGCAGGTATCGTTTGCAAAAAGAGTCGAGAACAAGGGCAAACTGCTTTTGGGTGATTCTGCCGTTCAGGATGATCCGATTTTCCAGATTAACGGAAGTGACATTTTGATTTATTTCGATTAACATTGCCTTTAAGCCTTTGGCATCAAGGGTTACGCCATTACTGCCAATATTGATGTTTATCGCCAAGGCTTTGTGTATCTCCTTCATGGAATTTAGAACAGAAGCATCGCTCGTATTTTCCATCGTTATGGCCAATGCTCTTTCCATGGCTATTTTATAACTGAAAAATGAACGGATCCAAAGTGACTTCTTTTTTTGATTTTTGATTTCACTGTTTAGTCTTTCAAAAGTGAGTTCCGATAACAATCGTCTTTTGAACTTTTTGGAGGAAAGATCTTGGATGAGCGTTCTCTTGATTTTTGGATAAGTTTCAAATGCACACATATAACTATCAAAGCCCATGTCTTTCTCCTTTATGGATTTAATCAGGTATTTGTGAAACGTCCTTTTTTCTGTTTCGCCCAAAGCTTCATATAGGGACATTGAACAATTGGAGTATTTGACGACATTAAAATCTTTTGGAGCTTTAAGGACACCGCTGAAATATATAAAAAGAACCCAGCCAGAGCTCATGAAAATGAAGGCCACTATGAATTTTTCCAAATTAGCCCCGGGGAAAGCCACCAATTCCCAGAGCGAAATGCCCAAATACACAAGTAAGGCAATGAAAACTATCGGCAGGGTCAAAAACAAGGTATACTTGTTCTTGGCAAGTACTTTATGGGCAATATAGTCAAAGGAAGATGTCATATCATTAAATGTTTCTTATGTCACGAGATTCCAGGTATTGTCCATTTCCTTTTGTTTAAAGTCTTCGGCAATATCAACATAGCGTTTAAAGGAAGCTTCGTCCTTGTGTCCGGTAATGTTTCTTACCACCATTTCTTTCATACCAAGGACCAAACTATTGGTAACAAATGTCTTTCTGGCCGTGTGGCTGGTTATCAGGTCATGTTTGGCCATTGTTTTGTCTATTCGCTTTTGCCCGATGTATCTAGTAATTGTGATTTGGGTATTTATTTTGGCCTTCGAACAGCATTCTTTGATGTACTCATTGAATTTCTGATTGGAAATTGTGGGAAGAGGCTCGTATATAGTGCCCTTGTATCGGTCAAGAATTTCTTTGGCATATTTGTTCAAGGGAATTTTTTGGTCAATGGTCTTCGTTTTTACAATAGTGATTTTCAAATGATCTGAAAAGACATTTGAAGATTTAAGGTTCATGATGTCACTAAAGCGTAACCCGGTAAAGCAGCCAAAGCAATATATGTCCCTTATCTGGGCATATTTTTTGGATTTAAAATCAAATCGGTACAGAGCCATCAATTCATCCATCGTCAGATAGATTACCTCAATACTGTCTTCGGTCCTTCGGAATTTTTTAAATTCCAGATTATCGTGATAACCCCGCTCATAGGCCCAATTCATAAAGGTCTTAAGGATAGAGACCAGTTTTCCGAAGTAATTGTTCAGGGTTTTACGATCCTTGAAACAATAGTCCCTAAATTTCTCATAGAAATCCATATTGATATTATCAAAACGCAGTTGGTAGGAAACCTCGTTTTGAAAATCCTTTAGAAACCCTGAGACGGTGTTGTATTTTTTTATAGTGCCATGGGCTTTTATGGTTCGGCTGGTTTCAATGAACTCATCGAAACTTTCAAAAAATTTGGGAGCCAATGAATTTTCTCCGAAGGATCTATCATCTAGCTTCTCTTCTATCAATTCTGCGCTGAAAGGGATATTGTTCAGATGGAAGTAACGAAAAACGGTAAATACCTTTTCCCTAAACTCATCGAGCTTAATATTGAATTCGATGTGGTTGTTGTAATCTTCTTTTTGAGTATTGGGTTTGATTCTTTGATTCTTCCAATGTCGTGGCAATACTTTTACCCCGGTAATATTTTTTCTGATTCTTATCCCTTTAAAGGTAATTGTTGCCCTGACGGGTAAAGTTCCATCTTTGTTTTGCTTATCGTTACGAGTCGAGAACGTTAGTTGCATTTAATGCAGATTAATATGATTTGAATTGATTTAGATTAAAATGGATAAAAAGGGGGGCAAAACAGGGGGCAAATAAATACAATTTGAATACTAAAATTGGTTCACCTTCATTCTTCATAGCCCTTATATAGCATAAGATACGGAATGTTAGGCGATTAAAAAACAGTGTTAAAAAAAATTACTCCAGGTGGGACCACTTTTATCGCCCGAAAAGCCTTATAAATCAATGATTTGTGAGGCTTTTTTCTTTTTAGGGGACGAATGGATAAGTGAAACCTATTTAACACTATTCATATAATCAATGTCTTGTTTATTTTGGTCCCACTTTAAAACTTCAATTCTTTTCTCTGGTCTGAACTCTAAAACATCTTTTCGGTTAAAAGAAGTCAATAGTTTGCTTAAGATTCTTCCCATTCCTTGAGGAGCAATTAAAATTGATAATATTGGTAATGCAATACAAGAGTAGCCGATTAATTGAGAAAGGTTAATCAATGTAAGTTTAGAATTTTTGCATTCTACAAAAACTAAATCAACCTTATCATCATACTCTATAAAACCAGTAATGTCTTGTCGAATACTGTATGTAGATACCCCGACCTTTAGGACTGGTTTTCCACAAACCTAGCATAAAAAAGACCGCCTCTTCGGCAAATATGCCCCATGGGATTTATTTAACTCCCCACAAATCCTTAATTTTCAATCAAATTCAAACTAATTCGAAAAATGATCTCAAAAAATGTAAACCTCAAAGCAATGCTGTTTGCCGCAGTACTGTCTTTGGCCTGCACTTCCATGGCCGTGGCGCAGAACGTACCATCACCAAAAGATGTCTATGGTTTTAGGGTGGGGGACGACTACAAACTGGCCGATTACACCCAAATCGAAGATTACCTTACTAAACTGGACAATGCTTCCGGCAGGGTCAAGAAAATCGAACTTGGCGAAACCGTCCTTGGTCGAAAAATGTACTTGTTGTTCATTTCCACCGAAGAAAACTTGGCACAGCTCGACAAGTGGAAAGATATCAGCACCAAATTGGCCCGGGCCACAGTGAGCGACCAAGAGGCCATTCAACTCTCCCAAGAAGGCAAGGCCATTGTTTGGGTGGATGGCGGAATGCACTCCACCGAACTGGCACATGGGCAAATGACCTCCGAACTGGCCTACACCCTTGCCACTTCCGAAACAGAGGAAATGAAAAAGATCAGGGAAAATGTGATCACGCTATTGATGCCCGTAATGAACCCGGATGGACTGGACATTGTGGTGGACTGGTACCGAAAAAACATGGGCACCGCTTATGAAACATCCCGCCCCCCGATTCTTTACCATTACTACATGGGCCACGACAACAATAGGGATTGGTTCATGAACAATATGCCCGAAACCTATAATGTGACCAAAATTCTTTACAACGAATGGTATCCACAGATTGTGTACAACCATCACCAATCTTCACCGGCTTGGACCAAGATTTCCTTGCCGCCCTATGCCGATCCGGTGAACCCCAAGATACACCCTGCGGTCACCGCGGCAGTAAGTGAGGTGGGTTCGGCCATGACCAAGCGTTTCTCATTGGAAAACATGCCCGGGGCCATTGCCGATAATTTCTACACCATGTTCTGGAACGGTGGTGGACGCACGGTTCCCTATTACCACAACATGATCGGCATCCTTACAGAAACAGGACATACTACCCCCACCCCACGGTTCTATGACCCCGAAAAATTGCCCAAAACCGTTGCCGGAGGAACTCCCACGGACGGTACGGACATCATGTACCCGGACCCATGGAAAGGCGGGGAATCCCATTTTAGGGATGCCGTGGACTATATGTTGACCGCCACCTGGGCTACCTTGGATTTGGCAGCGGACCGAAAGGAAAACTACCTCTACAACATCTATAAAATGGGTAAATCGGCCATTGAAAAGGGTAAGTCCGAAGGCCCCTTTGCCTATATCATCGATAAGAACCAGTGGGATTCCTTTGAGGCCGTGAATTTGGTAAACGTACTCCTACGTGGAGGCATTGAGGTGGAACAGGCCACCAGAGATTTTACGGTGAACGGCAAAAAATATGACAAGGGCACCTATGTGATCTATGCAAGCCAAGCCTTCAGGCCATACCTTCTGGACCTTATGGAAAAACAGGATTATCCAACGAGGTTCCAATATCCAGGAGGCCCACCGGACACTCCTTATGATCTAGCAGGATGGACGTTGCCCATGCAAATGGGAATAGATGTGGACAAAATTGCCGAACCCTTTCAGGCTCCCACCCAAAAAGTATCATCGCAAGTGGATTACTACGATGGGAGCGTTTCAAAAAACGGTTCCTTCGGATATGCCCTCAGTGTGAACACCAACGCCTCAGTGGCAGCCACCAACAAAATATTGAAGGCAGGCGGAACCGCATTCAAGGCCATGACCGAGTTCAAAGCAGGGAAATCAACCTTTCCCGCTGGGTCTTTTGTCGTTACTGGCGATGAGTCCCTCGTGGAATCCCTTGCCGATGAATATGGACTCGAATTTACCGGACTGGCCGCCAAACCGGAAGTACAATTGACCAAAATACATTTGCCCAAAGTGGGCCTTTATAAATCCTGGGTGGCCAATATGGACGAAGGGTGGACCCGTTTTGTGATGGACGAATACGCCTTTGATATGGACACCTTGCACGATAGGGACATCAAAACCGTGGACCTGTCCAAATATGATGTCATCATTTTACCTTCGCAAAGACCCAAATCCATTCTACATGGCCATAGTGTTTTGGACATGCCCGAAAAATTCACTGGTGGAATTGGCCTCGACGGCTCCGTCGCCCTCAGCAAATATGTGAAGGATGGCGGCACCTTGATCGCTTTTGATGAAGCAAGCAACTTTGTCATTGAGCAATTTGGATTGCCCTTACGTGATGCGGTTGATGGTGCGGACAGCAATGAATTCTTTATTCCCGGTTCCCTGATCAAAACAGGAATTGATACAACCCACCCCATTGCTTTTGGCATGAAGGATACCGTTGCTGTTTCCTTTAACCGGAGCAGGGCATTCACCATAGATAAACAGAGTAAAACCGGGGAAGGCGGAAAAGAGGACATCAAAGATGCCCCGGCCCCAGATGTTGAGGTGATTGCCACCTATGCAGCCAAAGACCTGCTCATGAGTGGCTGGGCCATGGGAGAACAAAAGTATATTGCCAAAAAACCCGCCCTGGTGAAGACCAAATATGGCAAGGGCTCCTGTGTGCTGTTTGCCTTCAGGCCCCAATTTAGGGCTCAGCCACGAGGCACGTACAAGCTCATCTTCAATGCGATTTACGAAGGCGCTTCGGAGTAGCTTTAATAGGACCAAACATAGGAAAGAGGCTGTCTAAAAAGCTGTTTGTCTGTCAGTTCGAGAGCAGTCGAGAACTTAAAATGTACTGATAATCAATGGGTTTTGACTGCGTTCAACCTGACAAAGCCTAAATTTTTCCGCTTTTTAGACAGTCTCTTTCATTTTATGGCCCCAAAAACATCAACTCAATCCCTGACCCAGACCCATTCCAAGCTTTCGGTTTCCTCTAGTTCTTGCTTAAAATCATTTTCAGAGGGAACCGCATCGCCAATGATCAGTCTTGTAAAACTGCCCAGACTAAAGTTTTCGATGATCCTCTCCATTTGTTCCTTAGCTTTCTCAACACCGGACTCAAGCACGAACCAATAATTGGTTTTGATGTAACCATCCGGAGAATCACCGATATAAGTTTCCCTTCCTCCCCATGCTCCAAGGTTTTTTTGGAAAAGCCGAAGCGAAATCATGGGCAGGGCCGCATCATATCTTTCCCAGTCATTTGTAGTTGCACTTTTGTGGATTTCCAGATCAATGTTCACAATTTTTTCATATCCGGTCATAATAAGGTGTTATGTTGATCAAAAGCATCAAACCTAATTCAAAAGAAATGAAAATGTTTGCCAAAATTGATGGATGCCCCTTTTCAATTGACGGATGAGGTGATTGGCACAATAAACCAAGTATTTGGCCCAGATTATCTAAAAAGAATCGCCACTGCCCCAATGGCCGTCACGATCAAAATAAACCGTTTGTAATTTTTTTCGTTGATTTTCTTCACCAAGAAAACCCCCAAAACCAAGCCCACAAAAATAGCGGGTAGCAATTTTAGGTTGATCAACAGACTTTCTGTGGAAATGGTCTTCCACACAAAAATGTGAAAGGGCAGCTTAAAGAGGTTGGTGATGAAAAACAACCAGGCCGCCGTTCCCACAAATTCATTTTTTGGCAAGCGCATCGCCAAAAAGAAAATATTGGTAAAGGCCCCGGCCAAGTTTCCGATCATGGTGCATACGCCCGCCATAATCCCCATGGAACCCGCAAATGCCCAATGGGAGGGGACACTTTTGGATTTTCGCCTGTCCCACCAGACCAACATGCCCAAGCTCAGAAAAATGACCACCACCATGCCCCATTTGAATTCCTGCTCTGGAAGATCTTTTCCAACTAGAACGCCGATGAGGATGCCCGTGATCATCCAAGGGATAAATCTTAGAATGTATTTCCACTGTGTGTGCCGATTGTAATAGGCCACGGCAAAAATATCGCCCACGATCAACAGGGGTATAAAAAGTCCCGTGGAAGCCTTGGATCCGAAGGCCAGCGCCATAAGGGTCACATTGAAGATGGACATGCCCTTGAGCCCGGCTTTGGAAATCCCCATCAGAAAAACTGCGGTAGCAGCCATGGCCCATGCAGCAACGGAAATTTCAGAGAAGGTTGAAAGAAACATGAGGAAGTTTTGCTCGTTCACAAAAGTAACCCAAAAAAACTATCTTTATCTCCAGCCAAACCAATCGTATGGAATTAAAAACCTTGGATTACAGTATCATTTTTGGATTCTTTGCCCTAGTGCTCTTTGTAGGGATTTATGTTTCCAAAAAATCAGGAAAGAACACAGCGGAATACTTTTTATCAGGCAGGAGCATGCCTTGGTGGCTCTTGGGCTTCTCCATGGTGGCCACCACATTTTCCACGGACACGCCCAATCTGGTGACCGACTTTGTCCGCACCGATGGGGTTTCGGGCAACTGGGGCTGGTGGGCTTTTCTGCTCACGGGGCTGCTTACCGTTTTTGTGTATGCCAAACTTTGGCGCAGGTCCAATGTCTCCACCGACATGGAGTTCTACGACCTTCGCTATGGAGGAAAACCGGCCCATTTCCTTCGAGGATTCCGGTCTTTGTACCTTGGGGTGGTCTTCAATACCATGGCTATGGCCGCTGTCACTCTGGCCGCCATTAAGATAGGCCAGGTGATGTTGGGGCTGGAACCTGTGTACACTGTGTTGCTCGGCGGCACCATTACCGTGATTTTTAGTGCCGTGGGCGGTTTCAGGGGAGTGGTCTATACCGATTTCATCCTCTTTTTTGTGGCAATGGCGGGTGCCATTGGAGCGGCCATTTATTTAGTGAACATGCCCGAAGTGGGCGGACTTGAAAACATTTTGGCCAATGAAAAGGTGCAGGAAAAAATGTCCATCCTGCCCGATTTTTCAAATACCGATGCCCTCATTACCCTATTGGTCGTTCCTTTGGCGGTGCAATGGTGGAGTGCATGGTATCCGGGCGGTGAACCGGGCGGTGGGGGATACATTGCCCAGCGAATGTTGGCGGCCAAAGATGAGAACCATGCCATAGGCGCCACTTTTTTCTTCAATATTCTACATTATGCGCTAAGGCCTTGGCCATGGATCTTGGTGGCTTTGGCTTCCTTGGTGGTGTACCCGGACCTGGAAAGCATCGGGCTGGCATTTCCCAATGTGCCAGAGAACATCCTAAAGGATGATCTTGCTTATTCCGCCATGTTGACCAAGTTGCCCACAGGATTGTTGGGCTTGGTAATGGCTTCCTTGGGTGCTGCCTATATGTCCACGATCTCCACGCATTTGAATTGGGGCTCCTCCTATATCGTGAACGATTTTTACAAACAACAGGTGAATAAAAATGCTTCGGAAAGGGAATTGGTAAATGTAGGTAGGATTTCTACCGTGGTTCTCATGGTGTTGAGCAGTCTGTTTGCCCTGGAATTGAGCAATGCCACCCAGTTGTTCGACATCATCATCATGTTCGGCGCAGGGACAGGTCTTATCTTTATCCTTCGATGGTTTTGGTGGCGCATCAATGCATGGAGCGAGATTGTGGCCATGTTCTCTTCGGGAATTGTTTCCATTCTGTTCTGGCAGTTCGAAGAGGAATTGTTTTTGAGTGAAGGCGCACCATTTCCTGCATGGAGCAAGTTCCTGTTGGTGGTACTCATTACAACTGTCCTATGGATCCTTACCACTTTTTTGACCAAGCCCGAGGAAAACAAAGTGCTCTATCGGTTTTACAAGATTACAAAACCGGGAGGCCCCGGATGGAACAAAATACATGCCGATGCCAAAAAAGAAGGGGTCAAGCTGGAGGATGGCAATGAAAAATGGACGGTCCCATCAGGCATTCTGGCCATGATCGTAGGGTGCGTGCTGGTCTATGGATGTTTGTTTGCCACAGGAAACTGGATCTATGGGAACTATCCGTTGGCCATTGGACTTACCATCTTGGTTTTGGTTGCTGCTATTGTGCTCAAAAGGGTATGGAGCGGGATGAAGAACGTACTTTGATCAACTTCGAAGCTCCAAAAGCCTGGCAACATACTTGCCCACCACATCAAATTCCAAATTGACCGTGGCACCTACTTTGTAGATGTGGAAGCGGGTATGTTCGTAAGTGTAGGGAATAACGGCCACGCTGAAACTGTCTTTTTGGGAATCGACTACGGTGAGACTCACCCCATCCACGGTAATCGAGCCTTTTTCAATGGTCATGTTGTTCAGTTTGGGATCATAGTGAAAAGTAAAGACCCAACTGCCATCTTGCTCTTGAATGGATTTGCACACAGCCGTTTGGTCCACATGGCCCTGTACGATATGGCCGTCCAAGCGTGCGCCCAAAACCATGGCGCGTTCCAGGTTTACTTCGTCACCAATCTTCAGTTGACCCAGATTTGTCTTTTTCAAAGTCTCTTCAATAGCAGTCACCGTGTATTGGTCTTCGTTCAGGGAAACCACTGTCAAGCAAACGCCATTGTGCGATACGCTCTGATCCACTTTCAGTTCCGAAGTGATGCTGGAGGACAGGGTAAGGTGCAGATTGCCCCCCTCTTTTTCGAGCTTTTCCACTTTCCCCAAAGTCTCTATGATTCCTGTGAACATGTGTCTTATTAATTGACTAGTTTTGTATTGCAAAAGTAGCCATTACGGCAACGATTTTATGGAAGAAAATCAAAAAATAAGGTTAGGGATTTCCATTGGGGACATCAACGGCATTGGGTGCGAAGTTGTGCTGAAAACCTTCGAGGATGCAAGAATGTTGGATTTTTGCACCCCGATCATCTTTGCTTCGAACAAGACCATATCCCAGCAAAAGAACGATTTGGGCATTGACATCACTTTCAATGGGGTCAGGGATGCTTCACAAGCAGTCGAGGGCAAGATCAATATTGTGAACGAGTGGAAGGAAGTCCCCAAGATTGAATATGGACAGGCCACCAAAGAAGGGGGAGCTTATGCCATAAAATCCTTGAGGGCGGCTGTGGAGGCTCTCAAAGCGGACAAAATTGACGTTTTGGTCACGGCACCCATCAACAAGAACAACATTCAGTCCGATGATTTCAAATTTCCCGGCCACACCGATTTTCTGGCCCAAGAACTAAAGGGAGAAAGCTTGATGTTCATGGTGGCCGATACGCTCCGGGTAGGGTTGTTGACCGATCACATCGCCGTAAAGGACGTTGCCCAGGCCATTACCCCAAAATTGATCCGCAACAAGGTCATGACCATGGAAAAATCCCTTAAAATGGATTTTGGCATCCGTAGGCCCAAAATAGCATTGCTGGGTATCAATCCACACAGCGGCGACCACGGGACAATTGGGGAGGAAGACGATAAAATTTTGAAACCTGTGATACAAGAACTGTTCAACAAGGGAACCTTGGTCTATGGCCCCTATTCCGCGGACAGTTTCTTTGGTTCCAATAGCTATAAGAATTTTGATGCCATCCTGGCCGCCTATCATGATCAGGGGCTGATTCCCTTCAAGACGCTTTCCTTTGGAAAAGGCGTGAATTATACGGCAGGGCTTGACAAGGTGCGCACATCGCCCGACCATGGGACCGCCTATGAAATTGCAGGAAAGGGACAGGCGGACGAAAGCTCGTTCAAGGAAGCCGTGTTTATGGCAATCCAAGTATTCAGGCATAGGATGGAGTATTTGGAATTGACCAAGAACCCATTACAAAAACAGAAAATTAAGCGGGGAGGGTAAAAATTTGCCCCTTGCAAGATATTTGTTTATGATGGAATTGCAGTTTTGCAAATAAGTAGTATCTTTGCACCCGCCTTTAGAGGCTGGTACACAAACCTTAAGTGTAGAAATGATGAATCTGAAAGAGTTTTTTATCCCTTTTTCAGGCCTGAAGTTGGGAAAACATGAATTTGTGTACGAGATTGACAATGCGTTCTTTGAATCTTTTGACTACCAAGAGTTTAACGGAGCTTCGATTCACGTTAAGGCCATTTTGGAAAAGATGAGCACGATGATGGAGCTTCAAATTGTGGCAGAAGGAACAGTGAATGTGGATTGTGACCTGACCGGGGAACCCTTTGACCAACCCATCAGTTCCGATCTGCACCTCGTTATCAAATTTGGGGAGGAGTACAATGATGAAGACGATGAAATCTTGATCATACCCCATGGAGAGCACCAGTTCAACGTTGCACAATACATCTATGAAATGTTGGTGTTGGCCGTTCCACAAAAACGGGTCCATCCCGGTATTGCGGACGGAACGTTGAAGTCGGACATCTTGGACAAGCTCGAAGAGCTACAGCCAAAAGAGAAAAAAGAACAATCAGAAAAAACAGATCCCAGATGGGACGATTTAAAAAAGTTACTAACGGACAAATAGGTTAATAATGGCACATCCTAAAAGAAAGACATCAAAGACCAGAAGGGACAAGAGAAGAACCCACTACAAAGCAGTGGCACCCACCATTGCCAAAGATTCAGTGACCGGTGAGATGCACCTCTACCACAGAGCGCACTGGCACGAGGGCAAATTGTACTACAGAGGTCAGGTATTGATCGACAAAACAGAAGAGGAAGAAGCTGCTTAGGTGCAGACCTACAAACATAAACACAACTCCCGTTACAAAACAACGGGAGTTTTTTTATGGTTGACACTTAACATCAAAAACGATTCGATTTTGACCAGAAAGTCATATAAAATGACTAATTTTCACCGCTTTTAAGTCAAATTTGAATGTTTTGACAATAAAAGAGAGGCTAAAATGAAAAAAACAACAGCAGCGATCACAGCTGTAGGAGGATATGTTCCTGAATTCGTTCTTTCCAATAAAGTGTTGGAAACCATGGTAGATACCAACGATGAATGGATTACCTCAAGGACAGGTATCAAAGAACGAAGAATCCTAAAAAAAGAGAATGCCGGCACATCATACATGGCCATAAAGGCCGCGGAAGATCTGCTTAAAAAAAGGGGAATCGATGCCGCTGAAATTGACTTTGTGCTGGTAGCCACGGCAACCCCCGATTTGCCCGTTGCAGCTACTGCAGCCTACGTAGCCTCGGAAATAGGTGCTGTAAATGCTTTTGCCTACGACCTTCAGGCTGCTTGTTCCAGCTTTTTGTACGGCATGTCAACCGCAGCGAGTTACATAGAGTCGGGCAGATATAAAAAAGTCTTGTTGATCGGTGCGGATAAAATGTCATCGATCATCGATTATACCGATCGTACCACCTGTATCATTTTTGGGGATGGTGCCGGAGCTGCCCTTTTTGAACCCAATGAGGAGAGCCTGGGCCTTCAGGATGAATACCTAAGATCGGACGGAATTGGGAGACAGTTTTTGAAAATAGAAGCAGGAGGCTCCATATTACCCGCTTCCGAAGAAACTGTGAGGAAGAAGCAGCATTACGTATATCAGGACGGAAAATCCGTTTTTAAATTTGCTGTATCGAACATGGCCGATGTCTCCGCGCTGATCATGGAGCGCAACAACCTTACCCACGAAGACGTGCATTGGCTGGTGCCACATCAGGCCAACAAACGCATCATTGACGCCACGGCCAACAGGATGGGTGTGGAGCCTAAAAAGGTCATGATCAACATTGACCGCTACGGGAACACAACATCGGCCACTCTGCCCCTGTTGCTGTATGACTACGAAAAACAATTGAGAAAAGGGGACAATCTTATCTTTGCCGCTTTTGGAGGAGGATTCACTTGGGGATCCATTTATTTAAAATGGGCCTATAATTCATAATCACAACTAACAAATTCTTATTCCATGGACATTAAGGAAATTCAAAGTTTGATCAAGTTTGTTGCCAAATCGGGTGCCAGCGAGGTGAAATTGGAAATGGAGGATATCAAGATCACCATCCGTACCGGCAGTGTTGGGCAAAGTACCCCAGAAACTACGATTTTGCAACAAATCCCAATGGCACAGGCACCGACAGCCCCCGTAGCTTCGGCACCTCCTGCCACACCCAGCCAGGACACAGCAGCTCCTAAAACGGATGCACCAAAGGCCGAAGACTCAAAATACATTACCATCAAATCCCCGATCATCGGTACTTTTTACAGAAAGCCATCCCCGGACAAACCGCCTTTTGTTGAGGTGGGCAGCAACATCAGCCAAGGCGATGTTCTTTGTGTAATCGAGGCCATGAAACTCTTCAACGATATTGAATCCGAGGTTTCCGGTAAGATCGTCAAAATATTGGTAGATGATTCCTCCCCAGTGGAGTTCGACCAACCATTGTTCCTAGTGGACCCATCATAGATAATTTTAAATGCTAAATTTTAATTGACTAATTGTTAGTTATTTAAAACCATTTAAAATTTAGAATCCAGAATTTAAAATTGTATTCTATGTTCAAGAAAATATTGATTGCAAACAGGGGGGAAATAGCACTGCGGATCATACGTACCTGCAAGGAAATGGGCATAAAGACCGTGGCCGTATATTCCAAGGCCGATGAGGAGAGCCTTCACGTACGCTTTGCGGATGAGGCCGTATGCATCGGTCCAGCACCAAGTAGCGAATCCTATTTGAAGATCCCCAACATTATAGCTGCTGCGGAAATCACCAATGCAGATGCCATCCACCCCGGATATGGCTTCCTTTCCGAAAATTCCAAGTTTTCCAAGATCTGTGCCGAGCACGATATCAAGTTCATCGGGGCATCAGGGGAGCAGATAGACAAAATGGGCGACAAGGCCACGGCCAAGGAAACCATGAAGAAGGCCGGTGTACCCACCGTGCCCGGTTCCCAAGGACTTTTGAAAGATGTGGACCATGCCAAGAAGGAGGCCAAAAAAATGGGCTACCCCGTCATGATCAAGGCCACTGCCGGTGGTGGGGGAAAAGGAATGCGCGCCATTTGGTCCGAGGATGAAATGGAGAAAAACTTTGAGAGTGCCGTTAAAGAAGCCACTGCTGCCTTCGGCAATGGGGGCATGTACATGGAAAAACTCATCGAAGAGCCCAGACACATCGAAATACAAGTGGTGGGAGACCAGTACGGAAAAGCATGTCACTTGTCCGAAAGGGATTGCTCCGTGCAGCGTAGGCACCAAAAATTGACCGAAGAAACCCCATCCCCGTTCATGACGGACTCCCTGAGGGAAGAAATGGGGAAAGCAGCGGTAAAGGCTGCGGAGTATATCAAGTACGAAGGTGCGGGAACCATCGAGTTTTTGGTGGACAAACACCGAAACTTCTACTTTATGGAGATGAACACCCGTATCCAAGTAGAACACCCGATCACCGAGCAGGTGGTGGACTACGATTTGATCCGAGAGCAGATCTTGGTAGCAGGTGGTGTACCGATTTCAGGTAAAAACTACTATCCAAAATTGCATTCCATCGAGTGTCGGATCAATGCGGAGGACCCCTATAACGATTTTAGACCCTCTCCCGGTAAGATAACCACGCTTCATACGCCAGGAGGCCATGGGGTTCGATTGGACACCCATGTGTACAGCGGCTATATGATTCCACCGAACTACGACTCCATGATCGCGAAGTTGATCACCACTGCCCAGACCAGGGAAGAGGCCATCAACAAAATGCGAAGGGCTTTGGACGAGTTTGTGATCGAAGGGATAAAGACAACGATTCCTTTCCATCGCCAGTTGATGGACCACCCCGATTATTTGGCGGGAAATTACACCACCAAATTCATGGAAAATTTCAAAATGGACCCAAAATATCAAGACCATCATTAATAAATATGAACCCCGATAGCTTCGGGGTTTTCTTTTTATGGAATTAAGTTATTGGGAACATAAAAGCTGGTTTTCCCATGTGGATTTTACCATCGTTGGAAGTGGCATCGTTGGTATCAATTGTGCCATCAGCCTTAAGGAAAAATATCCCCAAAGCAACATTCTTATTCTGGAAAAAGGCAGTTTGCCGCAAGGGGCAAGTACCAAAAATGCGGGTTTTGCCTGTTTTGGGAGTGCCTCCGAAATTTTATCGGATCTGGACCATCATACAGAGGAAGAAGTGGTGGAACTGGTTCAAAAGCGCTGGAATGGAATTCAAAGATTACGTAATCTATTGGGCGATAATGCTATCGATTTTCAATTGCACGGTGGCCACGAACTTTTTCCTTTGGAAAAGCCCGAGTTCTACGAAAAATGTTTGGAGGCCTTGCCTTACCTCAACAATTTGATGGAACCCATTTTTGCCCAAAAGCCATTTGTTGCCAATGGCAATCTCTTCGGTTTTTCCTATATTCAAGAAAAATATATTACTCACCAACTGGAGGGACAATTGGACACGGGCAAAATGATGCGCTCCCTCATCCAAAAATGTGCGGCTATGGAAATCCCAATTTTAAATGGGATTACCGTTGAGGACATCGAGGAACTCAACCAGAGGGCCTTGATTCGAACGATGGATTTTGAGTTCTTAACCAAAAAGGTGTTTGTCGCCACCAACGGGTTTGCATCGAAACTTTTAAAATCGGAAACCGTGAAACCTGCACGGGCCCAAGTTTTGATCACAGAGCCTATCAAAAATTTAGCTGTCAAGGGTACTTTCCATTTTGATGAAGGCTATTATTATTTCCGAAATATTGATGATAGAATTCTATTTGGTGGGGGTAGAAACCTTGATTTTATAACCGAGGAGACCACGGAATTTGGACAGACTCGAATCATTCAAGATAAGCTTGAAGCGTTGCTTCGCACTATGATTTTACCTGATTGTCCAGTTAAAATTGAACGCAGATGGAGTGGTATCATGGGTGTGGGCTCTCAAAAATCGCCTATCGTCAAACAAGTCTCCAATTCCATCGCCTGCGGTGTGCGATTGGGTGGAATGGGGGTTGCCCTGGGCAGTCTGGTTGGCCAAGAGCTGTCGGAATTGGCTGATTGATTTTCAAGTTCAAGCATCAAGTTCAAGAACAAAGAGGCAAGACAAAAGAACCAAGACACCAGAATTTGTACTAAGTTGTTGATTTAATGCGTACTGCAAACTGACTCCCGACTCCCTATAACCTTTTGATACGAATTTCACCAATGCCACAAATGGTTAATCAAGTCTTATTTCTTGAATCTAAAAGTGAAGTGGTCTTGGATTAAACCATTCTCCCGTCCAATAAATTGATGATTCTGGAGCCGTACTCCGCGTTCTTTTCAGAGTGTGTCACTTGAATGATCGTTACCCCTTCCCCATTTAACTGTTTGAACAGCTCCATGATTTCCTCACCCTGTTTGGAATTCAGGTTGCCTGTGGGTTCATCTGCCAAAATCAATTTTGGATTGGCAATCAATGCTCTCGCCACCCCTACCAATTGTTGCTGTCCTCCACTCAACTGGGCAGGGAAAAGGTCTTTTTTCCCAACAATATTGAAACGGTCCAACATATCGGCAACGATGGCTTTTCGTTCGGCCCCCTTGAATTTTTTATAGATCAAAGGCATTTCCAAATTTTCCTTTACCGTGAGTTCGTCCAACAAATGATAGGACTGGAATACAAATCCAATGTACTCTTTGTATAGATTGGAACGGTGCTTTTCTTTGAGGGAATGAACGGATTCGTCCATAAAATTGTACTCTCCCTCATCAAAGGTGTCCAGCATCCCGATAACGTTGAGCAAAGTGGATTTTCCAGAGCCCGAAGGTCCCATGATGGAAATGAACTCCCCTTCCTCCACTTCAAGGTTGATGTCCTTCAATAAAAAAATACGTTGGCCACCGGAGTTGACCCATTTGAACAAGTTATTGAGTTGTAAAAGCATGGTTGTGTTTTTTTATTCGGTTCTTAAACTTTTGACAGGGTTTATGTTGGCTGCTCTATAGGTCCGTGTGCCAATGACAGCAAGGGCCACCAACACCATCCCCATACCACTGGTTAGGAACACCCACCAGCTCAAGGCAGTTTTGTAGGCGAAGCTTTGTATCCATTCATGGATGAGATACCACGAAAAGGGTACTGAGATTACAAAGGCAATCCCCACTAAGACCAAAAATTCTTTGCAAAGCAAAAGGTTCAACTGGGTCAGATTGGCACCCAAGACCTTTCGAACCCCGATTTCCTTTATTCTTCGTTCCGTGGTATAGACGGCCAATCCCAAAAGCCCAAGACAACTTATTATAATGGCCAAACCAGTGGCCCATTTTAGAAGCTGCGCCGTACTGCGCTCCCTTTTGTAAAAACTTTCGACAGTCTCGTCCATGAACTGGATTTCCACTTCATCATCAGGAAATACGGTGGCCCAAGCCTTTTCAATATCCTTTATGGATTGTGTCCATTGCTCGGTGTTTTTGCCCAGATCAAAGTGTATGCTTCGGAAGCTTGAATAGTTGTGGTTGCCCCAATCCCCTGTCAATGCCATGGGCTTAATAGTGGAACGCAAGGACCTTTGATTGAAATCCCGCATCAATCCTACAATGGGAATGCTCATGGTGTCCAATTTAACGGCGGCTCCCACCACTTGGGCAGGATTTTGGAAACCCAGGGCCTTGGCGAAGCTTTCGTTTACCACGTATTCCCTGACACTATCATTGAGACGATCTCTGCCCGCCAACAGAGGAATTTGATATGTTTTTAAATAGGAAAGGTCACCCCACAAAAGCTCTGTCTCTTGGTGCATCTCCGAACCATCCTTGAAATAAGTCAATATGGTGGATGAGATGTTGTTGGAGGTAGGAGGATTGTTGCCCAAGCTTACATTGGAAAGCCCTTGGATTTCTTTTATTTGGTTGAACAAACGTTCTTTTTTTACATCGGAATTGTCATTCCAAGGCAGGTACATGTATGCCACAGCATCGGTTTTGATACCCATGTCCCTGTTCATCACAAAGTGTATCTGTTTGGAAACAAGAAGGGTGGCAATTACAAATACTTGGGCAACGACAAACTGGAAAACCGTGAGGGTCTTTCTTAAGCGCACTCCCTTATCCCCTTTTGAAAATTGTCCTTTCAAAACCGATACGGGCCTAAACTTGGAGAGGACAAAGGCAGGATAAAACCCCGAAAGAAGGCTTACGATGCCGATCAAGACCAAAATGCCCAATACCCCTTTTGCGCTGTACAATATCGATAGATCGATATCTTCGGGCAGAAAGTCCATAAACTGTCGCAATAGCAAAGGTGCTAGGATCAACGACAACAAGGCGGCCAATGAAGTCAGGATGAAGGTTTCGCCCAAAAACTGTCGTATAACCTGCTTTTTTGAACTTCCCAAGGTTTTGCGGATACCTATTTCCTTGGCCCTGGTCAGGGCCTGGGCAGAATTGAGGTTGATGAAGTTGGCACAGCCCAACAGCAACAGGAAAAGGGCCACGAAAGCAAGGCTTTTCAAGACTTTGATGCTGGCCACATATTCGGAATTGTTAAAGGGATAATCCCCATGTTTCCCGCCAAAATGGATATCGGCCAAAGGTTGTAGCACAAACAGTCGCTCATCGTCCATGGCCCATGGCTCAGTGTTTTTATGCTCAAGGGCCAAAGCGTCCAATCGCGATTGGATTGCAGGGACACTGGCCACATCCTTTATTTTAATAAAAAGCTGATCCCCCGAACTTGTACCGTTCCATTCATCGTTGGTGGAAATATCTTTTTCGTTGAACATTTTGGCAGAAGACAGGGACATGAATTCCGTGAACTTTAGGTCGCTTTTCTCCTTGAAATCGGCCACTACACCTGTCACCTTTACTGGAATGGAATCATTATAGATCAAGGTACGCCCTACAACCTCTGTCATTTGGATGTGCGGAAAATATCGTTCGGCCTTTTCTTGTGAGAGGACCACTTGTCCCGGTTCAGATAGGGCAGACCTGCTCTCCCCGGCCAGCCATTCATATTGGAACAATTGAAAATAGGCATCATCGGCAAGAATGGCATTGTCCCCGTTCCTAAAAACAAGGTCGGCCTCCCTGTTCTCTACTTTGTAAAAAGAAGTATTGAAGAAAGGAACTGTCAGTTCCACTCCGGACACCCCTTCTTGAAATGTGCGCATTAAGGGAACGGCCACTCCGCGGTTGGGAAATTCATTGCCCTGCGATTTGAACAGGGAGGTTATCCTATATATATGGTCCTTATCCTTATGAAATGTATCGAAGGAAAAATCATAGTGCACAATGGACCCAATGACCATGGCGGCACAGATTCCAATGGACAGCCCGATCACATTGATGAACGAGAACAGTTTGTTCTTGAGAATGTTCCTCCAGGCCATTTTTAAATTGTTGAAAAGCATTTTCTTGGTTTTGAAAAAATTATTCGCTTCTTAAACTTTTAACAGGATTTACAATGGCCGCTTTTATACTTTGATAACTTACGGTCAAAAGGGCCACAACTATGGCGGTCAGGGCTGAAATGGCAAGTGTCCACCAAGGAATGTCTATCCGGTATGAGAAATCCTGCAACCATCGGTCCATGGCAAACCATCCCAAAGGAAGTGCCACCACAACTGCAACACCCACAAGTTTCAGGAAGTCCATGGAGAGACGATATACGATTTGTCCCACACCAGCCCCCAGTACTTTTCGCACCCCAATTTCCTTGACTCGTTTTTGCGCATTGAAAGCTGCAAGCCCGAGCAGTCCCAAACAAGCGATAAAAATCGACAAAACGGTGAATACCATGAAGATTTTGCCCAAACGTTGCTCTGCTTCATAACTGGTGTTGAAGGAATCGTCCATAAAATAATGCTCAAAAGGCTGGGAAGGTGCCAAGTTGTGCCAAATTTCCTCAATTTCGGAGAGAGTGCGGGACACATCACCTTCACTGAGTTTTATGGCCAACCTGCTTGCTCCACCGGATCCATAGAAAAACCCAAGGGCTTCCACTTCGTTACGTAACGATTCAAAATGAAAGTTTTTGACCACCCCAACCACGGTCAGCAGGGTGCCATCATCAAAATCGTTGACAAGTTGGGCGCCCAATACATTTTCAGGGGTCATGCCCATAACGGCCACAGCCTTTTCATTGAGGATGATGCTTGTTGAATCAGTGGCAAAACGGCCAATGTCAAAATTTCTTCCAGAAACCAATGAAATGTCAATGGTCGAGAGATAGTCCTCGTCCACGTTCCATTGTTGCATGTTGATGGTCTTTTCTTGGCTGCGGTCCTCGGCCCTCATGAACGAGCTGTTGGTCCGTGCGGAAGGAGTAGGCAAAAAACTGCTCAAGGTGGCACTTTGCACTTGGCTGAGCTGCATCACCTCTTCCTTGAAGGCCTTCTTTTTCCCTTCAAGGGCATTCACACCGTCGATCACCAACACTTGGTTTTTGGCATACCCCAAGTTTTTGCCCTGGATATATTGCAATTGCTGGAAGACCACCAAGGTGCCCAATATCAAGAACACGGAAATGGAAAACTGGAACACGACCAGTGCATTTCTGATCCGCTCCCCGCCAATGGCATTGCCTCCTTGGCCTTTCAGTACCTTGGCGGCCACAAAACGCGACATGAAAAAAGCGGGATAAGTACCCGAAACAAGCCCAAGAAACACTGCGGCCAATACAAGCACGACCCAAAAGCCAATATGATCAAGGGGGAGGGCCAGATCTTTTCCAGACAATTCGTTGAACAAGGGAAGAATTGCAATGGCCATCAGTAAGGCCAAGCACATGGAACCTAGCGAAACAAGCCCCGATTCGGTCAAAAACTGCCTTATCAGTCCACTTCTTTGAGAACCCAAGGTCTTCCGAATGCCCACTTCCTTGGCCCTTTTGAGGGAATGTGCAGTGGAAAGGTTCATAAAGTTGACACTGGCCAAAACAAGGAGAATCAATGCTATGGCAGCAAGAATATAAACGTTCTTGATGTCGCTCACAGTGCTGAACTCCGTGTTTCTTCCCGAGTACAGATGGATGTCCGTCAAGGGTATCGTGGTGTAGTACATGTAGTTGCCGGAATCAATGAACTGTTGTTCCGTGATTCCAGGGTAGAATTTTTGCACATACGGGATCAAATATTTCCCGACCATACTTTGCAGTCTGCTCTCAATGTCCAAAGCTTTCGTTCCGGGCACCAACTTAAAGAATGTATAGTAATTGTGGCTTCCCCACTCTGCCAATTGAGCATCTTCATAGCCTGACATGGCCAGGAAAAGGCTACGGTCTTTTAGGAACGAGTTCTTGGGCATATCGTCTATCACCCCGGTCACCCGATACACTTCATTATCGTTCAACAACACCGTTTGTCCAACAGCCCTGTCTATGGGAAAATGTTTTTCAGCGGCCGTCTTGGTCATGACCAAGGTATTCGGTTCCTTCAGAGCAGAACGTTCATCCCCATATAAAAGCTTTAATCCGAACATTTTAAAGAAAGTGGAGTCCACATAGGTGACTGAAAGTTCTTTTACGTTGCTTTCAGTTTCTTGGGGCCTAATAAAGATACTTCCAACGTTCCTGAACCTTGTGGTAAGCTCCACTTCGGGAATGTCGTTGAGCATGGCTTGGGCCATTGGAGCGGATACTTCGGCAAACCGGTTTTCCACCCCGCCAAATTTAAGGTCAGCGTTGACCCTATGGATACGATCGGCATCGGCAAACATTGTGTCATGGTTCAGTTCATCATAAATATACAGCCCGAGCAAAAGCCCGCCAGCCATTCCTATAGCTAATCCAAAGGTGTTGATGAAAGTGAAGAATGGCTGTTTTTTAAGGCTTCTCCAGGCTATTTTGATGTTGTTCTTGAGCATGATGGTTCTTTTTTGTTTTTTATTCTGTTCGCAAACTTCGGGCAGGGTCTGTCCTAGCGGCCTTGATGGCTTGAAAACTTACGGTAATGATGGAGACCAACATGGCCCCTATCATAGCCAGGGCAAAGATCCACCACTTTAGGATCACCCGGTATGGATATTCCTGTAACCAACCGTTCATAATGTAGTAGGCAATGGGCACGGCGATGAAACACGAGATAATGACCAATTTCAAGAAGTCTTTGGACAGCATGTTCCATACATTGAACACGGTAGCGCCCAAAACTTTTCGCACCCCAATTTCCTTGGTGCGCTGCTCTGCCACAAAGGAAGTAAGGCCAAAAAGCCCCAAACAGCTGATCAAAATGGCAAGTGCGGTAAATATCCCCGAAAGTCTGCCAATCCGTTCCTCGGCCGCAAACTTTTTACCATATTCCTCATCCACAAAGTCGTATTGGAACGGGATATTGGGGAAATGCTCCTTGAACACCCTTTCGATTACCGCTATGTTTTGACTTGCACTTTGGGCGGGGTTCAGTCTCATGTTGTAATAAGAACCATTGCCATATCTATCGAACACATACATGGCTTGCTTGACCGGTTCGTAGGGTGATTGGGCAATCATGTCCTGCACCACCCCGATGATCTTCATGGGAGGATCGGGATTCTCTTCATCATCATCTTTGATGAATTGGCCCACAGGGTTTTCCAATCCCATATATTTTACGGCAGTTTCATTGATGAGCACAGCCATGGAATCGGATGCAAACTCCCTTGAGAAGTCCCTTCCGGCCACAATTTTTAAATTCAGGCTCTTGGCATATTCGGGCGAGACTTCGGTCCATGCCAGGTTTTCTTGGAACCCTTCGGGCTTGCCCTCCCAATCGAAACCGCTCCTGTTGGACCAAACCTTGGTCGTGGGGGCGCTGGAAGTGGACATTTCGACCACTGCCCCAGAATTGATGAACTCCTGCCGCATCAATTCAAATTTGCCAGTGAAATCCTGGCTCATGGTCGGGATCTGCACCAGACCTTCCTTGTCATAACCTACAGGCCTGTTCTTTGCATAATTGATCTGTTGCATCACGATCACGGTTCCGATGATGAAGGCCACGGAAACCGTAAATTGTACCACCACCAAAATTTTCCGGGGCAATCCGGAATGTTTTCCTGCCTTAAAAGTGCCTTTCAGCACATGGATTGGCTTGAAGGAAGAAAGATAAAGGGCCGGGTAACTTCCGGCAAGCAGCGCGGTGAACACAATAAAGACCAAAGAGGCTGCCCAGAAACCTGGGGAAGACCAAGGAAAACCTATTTCCTTTCGAGCCAATTCATTGAATCCATCCAAAAACAAGATGACTATAAAAGCCGCCAAGACAAAGGCGAAAAGCACCACCAAAAACGATTCGCCCAAAAACTGATTGATCAGTTGGCCCCGTTGTGAACCAATGGATTTTCTGATGCCCACTTCCTTCGCCCTTTTCTCGGAACGGGCCGTACTTAGGTTCATGAAGTTGATGCAGGCCAGCAAAAGGACAAAGGTCCCAATGATCCCGAACAACCAAACGTACTTTATCCTTCCACCAGCTTGTTTTCCATTTTCGAAGCGGGAGCGTAAATGCCAATCTTTCATAGGGAAGAGAAACAACTGAGTGTTGAATTCCCTTGAGTTTTCGTTGAGCTCTTGTTTTACCCCGATAATTTTGGAGGTAACGGATTCCATGGTCGTGTTGTCCGCTATTTGTACAAACATTTGGAACGAATTGTTTCCCCACTGGTCCTCGGCATTTTTTATCCATTCATTTACGGAGACATATTTGTCCCATGGCATGATGAATTCCGTGTCATTGAAAGAATTGTTAAAGGGAATGTCTTCATAAACGGCCGTTACCATCATCTCATATTGACTGTTTACCTCTATGGTCTTTCCAATGGGCTCCTCATCACCAAAAAGGGCTTTGGCGGTCGATTCGTTCAACATGATGGTGTTGATTTCCCGAACTCCGTCCTTTTCCCCTTTCAATATTTTCAGGTCCAGCATTTCGGGGGCTTCGCGTTGCATAAAATTTCCATCCCTGGAAATACTGGTCTCTTTGTATTTTAAATACTGGGAGGAGTTCCATGATGACATCACAAGGTGTTCAAAATTGTCCATATATCCATCCCTGAAGGCCTTTTCCAATGGCCGGGGAATAGCTGGCCCGGTTTCCGTTTCACCATTCAAGGTTTGGGACTGGAATATTTGGGCAATCCTGTTCTTGTTGGAGAAATAGTTGTTGTGGCTGAGTTCGTCGTTGATCCACAGCCCAATAATGAGGGCCACGGCCATGCCCAATGCCAACCCTCCCACATTGATAATGGTGTAGGCCTTGTTCTTGGTAAGGTTCCTCCAGGCGATTTTTAGATAATTCTTTAACATGATTGATGGTTTTTTGATTGATTTACTCCGTTCTTAAACCTTTGGTGGGTTTTAGCAAGGCCGCTCCAACGGATTGATAACTGATGGTGAGCACCGCTATGCCGAGCGCTATGACCCCTGCCGTTAAAAATGTTTCCCAACCGATACTGATGCGGTAGGCAAAGCCTTCCAGCCATCGGTTCATCAAATACCAACCAATAGGGGTTGCGATGCAAATGGAGACAAGGATGAGCTTTAAAAAATCGACGGTGAGCAGTTTATAAATGTTCTTGAAAGGAGCACCCAGTACCCGTCTGATGCTGATTTCTTTTCTACGCTGTTCCACCATAAATGCGGAGAGGGCGAAGAGTCCCAAACAGGCCACAAGGATGGCAAAGAGGGCGAAACTGTTGAATATGCTGCCCATGCGCTGGACGTCATCGTGCATTTGGGCAAACTCTTGCTCCAAAAAAGTGTAACTGAGGGCTTGGTTGGGAATGTTCCGGTTCCAGACATTTTCTATCGAGGCCAGAGCTTCAGTGGGGTCTCCCTTTTCCAGTTTCACCGAAACGGCGCCCACATCCCTGCCTATGACCAACGAAAGTGCAGAAATGTCCTCTTTCAAGGATTTAAAGTGGAAATCCTTTATGACTCCGATAATCTCAAAGATTTGACTGTTGTTGTCCAGTTTTTTGCCAATGGGATCCTTTAGGCCCAAATCCGAGGCCATTTTGGAATTGATGACAATGGAATTGATGGAGTCGTAGGCAAAGTCCTTGGAAAAGCCCCTTCCCTTTTCCAATTGAATGCCCAAGGTTTCCATATACTCATAATCCACTCGCCAAATTTGTGCGGGAATGCCCCTTCCGCCATCGTCCTGACCGTCCACCATAAAGGTGTTGCCATTCCTACTCCCGCCATCAATGGGCAAATAGTTGGTGGAGGTTACGCTCTTTACTTGGGACAATGCGGATAATTGCTCCTTGAAAGATTCAATTTTATCGCCAAGGATGTTGGTGCCCTCCAGTACCACGACCCGTTCCTTGTCATACCCCAATTCCTTGCTAACGATATAATCCATCTGACGGTAAATGATCAAGGTTCCAATGATCAAGATCACCGAAGTGGTGAACTGGAACACGACCAAGCCACTTCGTAATTTGCCACTTTTGCTCCCTACGCTCAACGTGCCCTTCAACACATTCACGGGTCTAAATGCGGACAGATAGAAGGCAGGGTACAGCCCTGCCAAAACCCCCACCAGTAAGGCGGCCACCAACAACAAGGGGGCAAACCACCAAGTGGCCCACGGAAGGGCCATGCTTTTGGATGCAATCTCATTAAAGGTGGGCAAAAGTACCCAGGCCAAGACAACGCCCAGTATAAATGAAATGATGCTGAAGACCACTGATTCGGTCAAAAACTGGCTCACCAAGTTATTCCTGAACGCACCGATGGTTTTCCTTAGCCCCACCTCCTTGGCCCTATTGGCCGATTTGGCCGTGGAAAGGTTGATGAAGTTGATGATGGCCAAGAGCAGTACAAAAATGGCAATGGCCGCAAACAGCCATACAAATTTGACATCGCCATGCTTTAGCCCATCCTGCATTTTTAGGTCCGATTTTAAATAGATGTCCGTGACAGGTTGGAGTTTGTATTCCGCCGTTCGCAACACGTCTATAAAGTCAGCGGAGCGACCTCGCTTTATCTGCGCTGGGATGATGTATTTTTCAACGATCGAAGTCATTTTTTGCTCCAATTCCTTGATGTTGGTATTGGGATTGACCAAAACGTAGGTGAAATAGTTCTGGTTGGTCCAGCTCTGGTTGGTGTCCTCGATCGGAAGGAGAAAGTCAAAATCAAGATGGGAATTCTCGGGCACATCCTCCATGACACCCGTCACCGTATAGGGACTTGTTGTATCGTTGTCCAAAAACAGGGTCCGCCCCAAAGCGTTTCCATTTGGAAAGTATTTTTCGGCCTTGGATATGGACATAACAATGCTTCTCGGTTCCGTCAGGGCTGTCGTGGGGTCGCCTTGGTCCAATTGGATCTCCAAAATATCGAACGCCTCTTGGTCCGCTAGGATAAAGTTTTCCTCAAAGGTATTTTCCTGCTTTCCGCTCAACCTCATGCCCCGTTTACCGGCCCCAAAAATCTCGACGGTGTTGACCTTTCCCGCCTTTATTATTTCGGGGAAATCGGATTGGAGCGCATCGGCAAGGGGCAACTGAAAATGCGTACTTTTCATTACCTCCCCTTGCACCTCTCCTTGAAATACCACCCTATAGATCTGATCCTTTTTTGCATAATGTTGATCGTAACTGACCTCGTTGCGAATAAAAAGTGCAATCAAAAGGCAAGCGGCTATGCCCACGGCAAAACCGCCTATTTTGATAAAGGTGAAGAGCTTATCTTTTTTGATGGTCCTCCAGGCAATGTTTAAGTGATTTCTGAACATGGTGATTTCGTTTTTTGATTTATTCGGACCTTAAACTTTTTGTCGGGTTGGCCAAAGCCGCCCTTATGGATTGAAAACTGACCGTGAGGAGTGCGATGCCCAAAGCCAGGGCCCCTGCAACGGCGAATACCCACCATTGAATGTCTATCCGGTAAGCAAAACTTTCAAGCCATCGCTCCATGGACAGATAGGCAATGGGGAAGCCGATCAACAAGGCCACAAAAACCAATTTTGCAAAGTCTTTGGAGAGCATTTGGCTGATCGCGGCAACGGAGGCACCCAGCACTTTACGGATGCCTATTTCTTTCCGTCTCTGCTCTGCGGTATATGCCGCAAGGCCAAATAGGCCAATGGATGCAACAAATATGGCCAACAAACAGAACACAATGCTGATCTGTCCTGCACGCTTTTCCCGAACATACATTCTCGCTATGCTCTGATCCAAAAAGGTGTAGTTGAAATCTAGACCGGGAACAACCTTGGTGAAAGTGTTCTTGAGGTCGGCCAAGGTGCTGACCAAATCCCTTGACTTGAAACGCACCAAGAGGAACGATTTCTCTTCACTTGGGCTGTTGTGGAAAGCATAGGCCCCGATGGGCTGGTGCAAGGATTCGTAGTTGAAATCTTCGACCACACCCACAATGGTGTTGGGAATCCCGATATAAACTTCTTTGCCAATGGCCTCTTCCGGGGAAAAGCCCAGATAATCAACGGCTTTTTTGTTCAATACGACTTCCACCAATGTATCTTTTTCACTTTTGGACCTTGGAAGGCTGCTGCCCGCCAGAAGCTGTAGTTTGAGGGCGTCCACAATGCCCGCATCGGCCACGTTGGTCTGGATGTTAAGACCTTGTTGGTCCGTTTCTTTTGCTCGAATGGTCCGCCCACTGACATCCATCCCTGGGTACCCTTGTGCCATGGCCACGGCAGTGACTTCCAAAAGATTTTTGAATTCTTGTACGAGGGCCTCCTTGTTTTCCTCTCCTCGCAATCCGCCCACGGAAATGGCCATGACATTGTCGGCGGCAAAACCAAGGTTTTTGTTCTGGATGTATTTGGTCTGTTGATAGATCACCATCACCCCGACAATCAATGCGGTGGAGGCAGCAAACTGCATCACCACCAGGCCTTTTCTTATCACCACGTTCCCTTTTCCTCGCTTTAACGATGGGGATAGGATTTCCTTGGGCAAGAACCGGGACAGGTATAAGGAAGGATACAGTCCAGAGAACAAGGTGGTCATGAGCCAAACCCCCAATGCGGCCAATACAAAGGTTGGGGTGAGCAATAGGTCCATGGTCAAGTGTTGGTCGGTCAAGCTATTGAAGCTGGACAGCAGCAATAGGGTCAGTGCAACACCCAACACAATGGAAATGGCCGTGATGAGCCCGGTTTCCACATAAAATCGGCCCACCAAAGATTCGGAAGAGGCCCCGAGGGTCTTGCTGATGCCCACTTCCTTCGAACGCCTTTGGGAGCGTGCCGTGGTAAGGTTCATATAGTTGACACAGGCAATCAGTAAAATCAGAATGGCCAAATAGCTAAGGTTGCGTACTTCTTGGATATCCCCGACCCGTGAAGTATATCCATTTCCATAAGCTGCCGAGTACAAATGGACATTTTCCAAGGGTTGGAGGCCAAACGTGTACCATCTGCCTTCTTTGGGAACATTTTCTTCCAACAATTGATTGATCTGGGTCAAAGTGGCATCTGCGGACACGTTTTCCTTCAATAGGCAATAGGTTTCAAAACTGGCATTGCTCCAAGATTTTCGCTCGTGGAACCAAGACCCGTTGCTTGAGGCCATGATATCCGCATCCAAAGAACTGTTTTCAGGAAAATCCCTATATACCCCGGTCACTTCAAGTTCAAGATTGTTGTCCACCAAAATGGTCTGGCCAATGGGATTTTCATTATTGAAATAGGTTTTGGCGGCAGTCTCGGAAAGAATGACCGTTCCCGGCCTGTCCAAGGAATGGGCTGCATCGCCCTCGATCAATTCGATATCGAAAATGGTGAGCAATTCTTTGTCCACCCAATAGAATAGATCTTCGGTAAAGTTTTGATCGTCCACCCGTAAGGAGGCGGGCCTCCCAAAATTATGTTTCAGCAACCTGGCAGCACTTTCCACATTGGTCACCTGCTCTTTCATGGCCAAGGCGGTTACCGGAGGGGCCGAGGCCCAGGTCTCGAACCCGAAATCCCCATTGGTTTCCAACAAGACCCTATAAATCCTGTCTTTTTTGGGGTACATGGTGTCAAAGCTCCTTTCGTGGGAAATGAACAGAAAAAGGAGCATGACGATGGCCAGCCCCATGGAAAGCCCAACAATATTGATGGTTGAGAACAGTTTGTTCGACTTAAGGTTCCGCCATGCCACTTTGATGTTGTTCCTGAACATAATGGTGATTTTTGATTGTTTTGATTGATGAATAAACCCCTAGACCATGGCTTTCATGGGCTTGTTTTGGCTTTCGGTCACAATTTGACCGTCGAACAGGTTGATGACCCTGTGTGCATAATGTGAATCGCGATCGGAGTGCGTTACCATCACAATGGTGGTGCCCTCTTGGTTCAGTTCGGTGAGCAGGTTCATCACCTCGATACCGTTCTTGGAATCCAGGTTTCCCGTAGGCTCATCCGCCAAAATGAGTTTTGGGTTGGTGACCACGGCACGGGCAATGGCGACCCTTTGTTGCTGCCCTCCGGAAAGTTGTTGCGGAAAGTGCTTTTCCCTGTGTGCGATCTTCATGCGCTCCAACACTTTCTGGACTTTTTCTTTTCTTTCGGCCTTACTCATTTTAAGGTAGATCAAAGGAAGTTCCACATTTTCAAAAACGGTGAGTTCGTCAATAAGGTTGAAGCTCTGGAACACAAATCCCAGGTTTCCCTTTCGCAATTGGGTCCGTTGGCTCTCCTTTAGCCCGCCCACTTCGTGGCCCGCAAACTTGTAGCTGCCATCCGTGGGGTTGTCCAACATGCCTATGATGTTCAGCAAAGTCGATTTTCCGCACCCGGAAGGGCCCATGATGGCCACAAATTCCCCCTCGGCCACTTTTAGGTTGACCCCGTTCAGGGCCAGGGTTTCCACTTCCTCTGTCCGGAAGCTCTTTTTAAGGTTCTGTATCTGTATCATTTTTAGATGGTTGTTTTTTAAAGACTGATAAAATTTGATCGGTGTTACACTCTGCGTTATTTTAAAACAATCCGTTCCGCATCGCCAAAACTGTCATAGTTGCTGGTAATGACCTGCTCCCCGGGTTGAAGCCCTTCCAGGACCTCATAATATCTTGAATTTTGTTTGCCCAACCGAACGTTCCGCCTGATGGCTTCCTCTCCATTGGGGGACACCACAAACACCCATTGTCCACCAGTGCTCTGGAAAAATCCGCCCTTGGGCAATAATAGGGCATCGTTGGATTCACCCAATTGCAACCGGATGTTATAGCTCTGTCCTGCACGGATGGTCTCCGGTTTTTCACCTGTAAAAACAAGGTCCACTCGGAATCTTCCATTTCGTACTTCGGGGTACACCTTGCGCAGACGGAGACCATATTCGTTCCCGTTGCGTTCCAAGGTTGCCGAAAGATCACGCTTCACCCGGTCTATGTAATGCTCGTCAATGTCGGCCTCGATTTTAAAGTCGGTAAGGACATTGATTTGCCCAATACGCTGCCCCTGTGCTATGTTTTGGCCGATCTCTGCATCCAGAAAGCCCAATTGCCCATCCGCCGGAGCACGCACGTTGAGGTGGTCCAACCGCTCATACACCATGGAAAGGGTTTTCTGCATGCGCTCCAAATCGGTGTCCAGGCCTTTTAGGGAGGTTTCCCTGAGCCGATCGTCCTGCTCGGTCTGTAGTTTCACGATTTCCAACTGTTTTTCGGCGAGTTGGTAATCTTCTTTTGATTTCAGGAAGGTTTCTTTGGAGATCAATTCCTCTTCATAAAGTTCCTTGTTTTGCTCGAAGGCACGCTTCAATCGTTGTACATCATATTGTGCAGTGGCCAAGGATTTTCTGCCCTCTACCTGTCTGGAATCGAAGGTAAGTTTGGTGGAACGGAGGTCGTTCTGCTTTAATGCCAAATTACTTTCGCTGGCCAAGATCTGCTCATACAGGTTCATGTTCTCCAATTTGAGGATAATGTCCCCTTTTTTTACCATGGATCCTTCCTCGATCAATTTTTCAGAGACCCGCCCGCCTTCGTAGGCATCCATATAAATGGTGGCTATGGGGGCCACGTTGCCGTTGATGGTAATGTAATCATCGAACTTGCCCGCGGTCACGGCTGAGATGGAAAGGCGTTCCTTTTCGGTCCTGAAGGTGGACACGGAACTGGCAAAGATCAATTTCCAGCCCACGAACAATAGGAGCAAGCCCAAGGCAATGTATCCGTAATGTTTTGGTTTGAGTCCCTTCTTTTTTTCTAATTGTATATCCATGGTTCGTTTTAGTTGATATTAAAAATGGGCAGACCCTTATAAAAATCCAGTGTGCTGTTATTTACCCGCAATCGAAGCTGGGCCTGTAAATTTTGATTTTGTGCGGTTGCGAACAAGTTTTTGGACTGCCTAAGTTCAATAGCATTGATCATTCCTTTTTCGTAGCGTTTTTGCGCTATGGCAAAGGCAAGGCCTTGAGACTCCATTCCCTTTTGTGTTTGTACGGTCTCTGCTATCAAAGCTTCGTGCTCTTGCACCAATTGTTGAATTATTTGATATAGCTCCTGCTCGGTGATTTTGGCATTGTTCTTTGCTCTTTCCAGAGCTATTTTCTGTTGCTTCACCCTGGAACGGCTGGCCCATCCACTAAATATTGGAACGTTCAGGGAAGCCCCAATAAATTTGAATGTATTGTCGCGTATTTGGTCCCTAAAAGGAATAGTAGTGCCCAAGGAGTCCCTTATCGTCTCAAAGTACCCAGTACCGATACCACCCTGCAAGCTAAGGGAAGGATAAAGACCGCCCCGCGTTGCCGACAATTGTTTTGTTGCGGCCTTTACACGAAATTCTTGAGCTTTTACCGACGGCATAAAATCTTTGGCAGCAACAAATATGGAATCCGGAACCATTTCTTCAGTCTTCTCAAAAGAACCTGTCGCGATAAGTTCAGGTTGTAATGTGATATCATCTTCGCCCTCAATGTTCATGGCTTGCAACAACGTAAGCTTTGCTGCCTTCAACCTGTTCTCATTTTGGGTCAATGCTAAGCTGTCTGCATACAGCAACGATTCGGCCTCATATAAATCGGCCCCCGCCATAACCCCGAGTTCCACCTGTTTTTTGACCAAATCATAATTGGTCTGAGATATTTGTACCTGTTCCTTCGCTATGTCGATAAGCCCTTGGATAAATTGAATATCATAATAGGCAGACATTACCCGAAAAGCCAATAAATACTTCTGCTGAAGACTTTCTTCTTGGGTCGCCTTGTACAAAAACTTCGAAGCCTTGATATTGTTTATTTTTTGAAACCCCTGAAAAAGGTCAAAGGACGATTGCAGGGAGTAATTGTTGGAGAAGAATTCAGTATTTACAAAACTGTTGTTCTCTGGGTTGATCGATCTACCAAAATTTATGCTGTAATCGGCAAACCCGTTGATTATGGGCAAGAGATTGCGGACAGATTGGCGATACGACTCCTTGTTTGAATCAATGTTCAGCTCAAAGTCATTGATTTGGAGGTTGTTTTTTACTGCATAGGCCACGCACTCATCCAGTGTCCAAACCTCCTGTGCCGATCCGGCAATGGATGCAAATAAAAGTAGTGTTGTTATGTATGTTTTTAAATTCATAGTGATTTCCTGTGCCAAACTACTTTCCATTCTTGTGCCAAAAACATTATTTATTGATTGTCAATAAGTTAATTACTTTTTTGTGTCTAAAAGCCTTCAGGGGTGTAAAAATTTTGTACAAAAAACGTCCAAATATTTTACACATAGCCAGATCGTACAGTTGCAATTAGTAGTTTTGGATTTCATAAAGGATCCCAATGGTCGATGCCAAGATTTTAGTCATAGACGACAACAAGAGTGTGCTGAGCGCTTTGGAAATTTTGTTGCAGTTCGAGTACAAAAGCGTCCAGACCCTTTTCAACCCGAACCAGATTTCCTCGTTCCCGAACATGGAAGAAATCGATATTGTGCTTTTGGACATGAATTTTTCGGCTGGGGTGAACACGGGCAATGAAGGGCTGTTCTGGCTCAACGAAATCAAAAAGAAATCACCGAACACTTCCGTCATCATGATGACCGCCTACGGAGCGGTGGACCTGGCCGTGACGGCCATAAAACAAGGGGCTTCCGACTTTGTCCTGAAACCTTGGAACAACGAAAGGCTGTTGACCACGGTAAGGTCGGCCTATGAATTAAGGAAATCGAGACAGGAAATCCATAGCCTGAAAAAGAAGGAGAGCAATTTAAAGCAGGTCATCAACGAGGGAAAAAATTTCATCATAGGCCAGTCCAAGGCCCTGACTTCGGTATTGAACCTTGCGGCCAAAGTGGCCAAAACGGACGTCAACGTATTGATCACCGGAGAAAACGGTACAGGAAAAGAGCTCATCGCCCGTGAACTGCACCGTTTGTCCGCCAGAAAGGATGAGGTTTTCATTGGGGTGGACATGGGTTCCATTGCGGAAAACCTTTTTGAAAGCGAGCTGTTCGGGCACACCAAAGGATCGTTCACCGATGCCAAGGAAGACCGTGCGGGCAAGTTCGAGGCAGCGCACCAAGGCACCTTGTTCCTGGACGAGATAGGGAACCTTTCCTTGCAGATGCAGGCAAAACTCCTGTCGTCCATTCAGAACAGATCAGTGGTCAGGGTGGGTTCCAACAAGCCTATCAATGTGGATATCCGATTGATCTGCGCTACGAACTGTAACTTGGAACAGATGGTGGTGGACGGACTTTTCAGGGAAGACCTGCTCTACAGGATCAACACCATCCACATTGAGGTACCTCCCTTAAGGGAGCGCGACGAGGACATTTTGGTGCTGGCCGATTTTTTCCTCAAAAAATTTGCCCACAAATACGATAAACCAGGGTTGAAGATGAACAATCTGGCGCAGGAAAAACTCATGGAGTACCCTTGGCCCGGCAATGTGCGCGAACTGCAACACACCATGGAACGGGCCGTGATCTTGTCCGATGGCAATGTGCTCAAACCCACGGATTTTTTATTGCATGCCAAGCCCACACAGTCTTTTGACGGGCAGCTATTGACCCTGAACGAGATGGAGCAGCAAATGATCTCGAGGGCATTGGACCAGAACGAGGGAAACTATAGCGCGGCGGCCGAGCAATTGGGCATTTCGCGGCAGACCCTCTACAATAAACTCAAGAAAAAGAATCCTTAATGGCCAGCCGCAACTTTTATTTCCAGCTTATCATCAGGGTGTCCCTGATTGTGGTGACCGCTTTGGGACTGGCCTTTGCCGTGGCATGGCAGAGGTATTTTGGCCTTGTGTTTTGCACGGTCCTATTGGCAATCCAAGTATATGCATTGATCACGTTCATCAACAGCACCAATAGAAAGATTGCCTATTTCTTTGATGCCATCCGAAACGAGGATTTTACACTCCGTTTTCCGGAAAGGGTTTCCATAAAATCATTCAAAGAACTCAACCAGAGCCTGAACCGGGTGAATGGATTGATTCAAGAAGTACACTTGCAATTGCAGATCAGGGAACAATATTACCAAGAGATTTTAAAGCAGGCCAGTATCGGCATTATGACCTACAACGAAAAAGGCCATATCCTCTTTGCCAACCCCACCTTGGAAAAGTTACTGGACCATAGCCCGCTAAACCACATTAAACAATTGATGCAGGTGGATAAGGACCTGTATGTCATTTTCAAAAACTACCAACCTTTTGAGCGGAAACTGTTCCAGCTTTCCAATGAAAGGGAACAGAATCAATTGGCCCTGAAATCGACACCTTTGACCTTGGATGGGAAGTCGCTGCTCTTGGTGGTGGTACAGGACATCCACAAGGAACTGGACGAAAAGGAGACCGAATCTTGGGTTCGCTTGATTCGGGTACTTACACACGAGATCATGAACACCATCACCCCGATTGCTTCCATCTCGGAATCCATTATAAAGTATTATCGAAACAATGGAAAGATTGTCCCGTTGGAAGAATTGGAAGAAAGTCAGATCAAGAACACCCTAAAAGGTTTGGAAGTGATCAAGGAGCAGGGCGGGGACCTTATGGATTTTGTGCAATCCTACCGAAGCCTGCTCCATGTACCCGAACCAAACAAGGCCATCGTGAAGGGCAAAGATCTTGTGGAAAAGATTAATGTGCTGATGTCTGCCAGACTGTATGATGGAGAACCTAACTTTGAGGTGCTGTGCCAGCCCGAGGACCTGGAGTTTTTCATTGATGAGAAACAGATTGTGCAAGTGCTGATCAACCTCGCCAAGAACGCTCTGCAATCCGTGGAGGGCATTGAAAAAGGAAAAGTGCGCATCGTGGCAGGGCAGGATGGGAACGGCACTAAATTTATAGAGGTACAGGACAATGGCCCAGGGATTCCACCTGAGGTGATGGACGAGATCTTCGTGCCTTTCTTTACCACCAAAAGTGAGGGAACCGGTATTGGGTTGAGCCTTTCCAAAAGAGTGGTGCAATTGCACGGAGGGGGCATCCAAGTCAGGTCCTTACCAAATCAAGAAACTATTTTTAGATTGACATTTGTATGACCATATTTGCATATTGTGATAAAGGAACAACTTTTGAAATTTTGTTGGGATTACGTTGGTGAAAAGTCCCAAAGGCTAAAGAGCAGCCATGCGGACCTTCAGGAATCCTTGGACTCCGAGACCAAGAACTCCACGGGGGACAAGCACGAAACAGGTAGGGCCATGGTGCAGTTGGAACAGGAAAAACTCGCCCAGCAGTTTACAGAACTGGAAAAGACCAAGAATATTCTGCAACGCGTGGATGTCAGGATAAAATCGGAGACCATTGGTTTGGGCAGTTTGGTGAGGACCAATGCGGCCGATTATTTCATTGCCATATCCGCGGGGGTTTTCAAGCAAGAAGGGAAGCCCATTTACTGCATTTCCCAAGAAGCGCCCATTGCGCAACTGTTGATGGGTAAGAAAAAGGGCGAAATCTTTGTGTTCAATGGCAATTCCCATACTGTTTTGGAAGTCGGGTGAGGGGGTTTTTAAATACCCGAAACCCTTTCTTTTTGCCTTGGCTCCAGCTCAATATGAATCCGCTATTTTAAAATAATCGAAGTCTGCGTCGCCGCCTGTTTTCTTGGTTGCATAATTGAAGAGCCCAAAACGATACCCCATAAAATGGGGCAAGGTGTAGGACATTTTTAGTTGGCTTCCGAGCTGGGACCACTGTTTTCCATCCAAACTGTAGTAAAACTTGGCCGTGTCCTTGAGTTCGGTGAAATCACAATCTGCCCTTAAGTAAACCACATTTTGCTGTAAGGGCAGGCTTTCCATTTCTTTGGGTCGGTCGTTTTCAGCACTCACCATCACCAATTTTTTTGTGCCATTTTCAATTTTCACCCCAATCTGTCCGTATTTCTTTTGAAGCAATGCCAATCCGGCAAAATCGCCTTCTTTCATGTTTGATACATCCAAAGCGGTTGTTCCCGAACAGACCGGGCCAATGGTTCTTTGGGTCAACGTGTTCCTTGCCCGAACAAAATCTTCATCGATGCGCCCTGTGGTCAACCTTAGATGCCCTTTCCTTTCAGTCACGGACCACAGACTGTCCACAGGGTTATGGTTCCATTGCCAGACCAAGGGCAATTTGGGATCGTTATCGGTTCTGTTAAATTCATCACTGGCCACAATATGGGGAATGGGTCCCTTACCCGCAGGCAGGGGCAAAGTATCGGGAACTTTGCCTTCAACACCTAAAATAGGCCAGCCATCTTCCCATGTGACCGGGACGAGATACGGTATTCTTCCCACAGAGCCATAATCCCTGAAAAGATAGGAGAACCAGTCACCATCAGGGGTGTCTATCAGCCCACCTTGGGCAATGCCCCTATCCTGTAATGCCACCTTGCCTTCATACGGACCCGTGATGGCATTGGCCCGATGGATCAAAACGGTGCGCATGCCGTTGCGGGGCCAGGTAATATTGAACAGGTAATATTTTCCATTGATTTTAAATAGCTGTGAACCTTCCGCCCCCAACATGATATCGTCACCTGCCGGGGCACTGGCATTCTCGATGAGCACCCTTTCCGCGCCTTCCTTTACGCCCGATAGATCAGGTTTTAGCTCGGCCATCATGAGTTTTCCATTGCCCCAAATCATATAGACCTTGCCATCATCATCAAAATGTACTGTAAGATCATGGTAAGATGGTTCGAAGGATTTCACCTCCCACGGACCCGTTTCGATATCCTTTGTGGAATACACGTAGGTTTTTCCTGTGGTTGCAGCAAAGGTAAACACGTAAAACGTATCATTATGATGCCGAATGCAACTGGCCCAAGACCCTCTGCCATAGGCATTTTTTCCGTTTTCCAAAGTAAGGGCGTCCACATCGGCCAAGGTATCGTAGGCATAATTCACCAATTTCCAATTGACCAAATCCGTGGATTTCATAATCGGAACCCCTGGGCTCATGTGCATGGTGGTACTGCTCATATAGTAATTCTCCCCGACGCGTACCATGGACATGTCGGGAACATCTGCAAAAATGATGGGGTTTTGCGCCTTCTTGTTTTGTGCGCTTCCACAACAAAGGATAAAAAGCATAAGAAAAAAGGGCATCGCCCTCTTTTTGGGGACTGTGGAGGGAATGGAATCTTCCTGCTTCCGTAAAAATAATGTTGGGGACATCATCTGAATCATTACTTTAAAATGTATCTGATCAACAAAAAGAAGGCATTTTTGGAACATACAATATAAGTGTTTTTTTAACACGTTTTATGGTTTGCCTAAAGATTGTTTTGTTAATGAAAGATTCGAGCCAAGAGGCTAGTGCTAGACAATGGATTAATCGCATTCCGTAACAACTGCCAAGATGTTAAAACAAATAGGATCATGTCTAATGATGATAGAGAACGATTTCCTTTTCAATCTGGCATCTGCCCTCGCCGTCCATATAAAAAACGATGAACTCCAAGGTCTTGTTCGAAAGACTCACATTCTTATAATGATAATAAATCCGCCTAGTGGAATCTAGTTTTATAGGCACGGAAAATTCATGATATATTTCCCAATCATCAAGGGTCGATATCAGATTAATACCATTTGGAACCAACTTTCTGTCATGGGGCCTATCAACGGATGGTATTTCATTGATGGCTTTTCTTACCACTTCCGGCGTAAGGTACATGGTCACCTTACCATTGCTCTCAAGGTCTGCCTTCAAAAGCCTCAAGGCGGTGCCGTTGCTTTCAAGTCCGTACAACTGCAACTTTGCACCACGGACACTC
>JBLWSV010000008.1:82909-195057 GCA_048270465.1 Allomuricauda sp. | reverse complement strand
CAACAAATCACAAATTCCAATAAACAGTAAGTAGCTTTGCAGTCGGCAGTGGCCAATAACCCAATAGCGGAAAAACCAAAGTCTATTTTCTATGTTCTTTCGTCTCTTTGGACTTCCGACGTTTCGACTGCGCTCAACGTGACACTTCTGACTCCTGACACCGAGCACCAAACAACAAATCACAAATTCCAATAAACAGTAAGTAGCTTTGCAGTCGGCAGTGGCCAATAACCCAATAGCGGAAAAACCTGAAACCATAAACCTGAAATGAGAGAGGAGGGAGAAAAGACCCAAGAAACAGGAGACCACTTCAGACACCAAATTAACAAATCACAAATTCCAATTTGCAGTTTGCAGTAGGACAGGGTAACCGCAGTCTATATTCTTTCGTCTCTTCCGACTTCGGACTTCCAACACCAAACCTCCAAAAACCTGAAACCTTGAACCTTAAACGAGAATAGGCGTAAAACGCCAGTCTATTCTCTATTTTCTATGGTCTTTCGTCTCTTTGGACACGAATTGCACAAATTACTTCCGACGTTTCGACTACGCCTGTCTGCCGACAAAGGCAGGCTCAACGTGACACTTCCGACTTCGGACTCCCGACTCCCGACACCAAATTCCAATAACCAAATCACAAAACAACACCAATGTTTTTAGTATTTTCGTGGAAATCCAAATGCATGATTTCTGAAGAACAATTTCAAAAGGAACTGGACCTGATCATTTCCAATGCGGTGCGCGAAGATGTCGGGGATGGCGACCATAGCTCATTGGCCTGCATTCCGGCATCGGCCACCGGAAAAGCCAAGCTTTTGGTCAAGGACGAGGGTATCATTGCCGGTGTTGCCTTTGCCAAACAGGTTTTCAACTTTGTGGATCCCAACCTAAAGGTTGAGGTGTTGATGGATGACGGCGCACAGGTCAAATACGGCGATATCGTGTTTTATGTGGAAGGTAGTTCGCAAAGTATTTTAAAGGCGGAACGTTTGGTGCTCAATGCCATGCAGCGTATGAGTGCCATTGCTACCAAAACGCAGGATTTTGTGTCCCTTCTGGATGGCACAAACACCAAGATTTTGGACACCCGAAAGACCACCCCGGGAATCCGGGCACTGGAGAAATGGGCCGTGAGGATAGGAGGTGGTGAAAACCATAGGTTTGCCCTCTACGACATGATCATGCTCAAGGACAACCATATCGATTTTGCGGGAGGCATCACCAAGGCTATCCAAAAGACCCAGGAATACCTCAAGGACAAGGGCAAGGATCTTAATATCATTGTCGAGGCCAGGAATTTGGACGAAGTGGATGAAATTTTGGAATCCACGGGGGTACATCGTATCCTGCTGGATAATTTTGATTATGACGAAACCCGCGAGGCCGTAAAACGGATAGGAGGGAAGTGTCAGACCGAATCTTCGGGGGGTATAAATGAAGAAACCATCAGGAAATATGCCGAGTGCGGCGTGGATTATATTTCATCCGGTGCCCTCACCCATTCCGTTTACAATATGGATCTAAGCTTAAAGGCCGTATAAATGTCAAAAGCCATAGAGGAGCAGTTGGAAAAAATACCCGTGATCAATTGGGTGGTTCGCTTGTTGAAGAACATCAAGCTGAAAGCTTTTGAAGGCCTCTCTTTTTATGATCTGATGGAAATGTACGTGGTGGGTATTGTAAAAGGGACTTTATCCTCTCGGGCAAGTTCCATTGCCTTCAGCTTGTTCATGGCACTCTTCCCGTTGCTCATTTTCTTGGTGACGCTAGTACCCTTCATCATACCCTACGTGAGTGTGGGCAATGAGAATTTCGATGCCCAGTTTCTCGATTTTTTGGAATCCTTCCTCCCTTCGGCCACCAGTGATTATTTTGGTGAGATCTATCAGCAGATAAAGGACCAGAAGCAGGGTGGACTTTTGTCGTCGGCATTCATCGTGTCCATCTTTTTGGTGGCCAATGGGGTGAACGCCATCTTTGGCGGTTTTGAAAATTCATACCATGTGGAGCTTACCCGAAATTTTTTCAGGCAATATGCCTATGCTTTGGTCGTCGGGTTGATCCTTTCCATTTTATTGATCATCGGGGCCGTGGCCTTTGTATATTTTGAGTTTTATATCTTGGAATACACCAGCGAGTATTTGGAGAAGACCTTGGGATATGATGTGGATCAAGGGGACAACGTTGGGATCCAAATTGCCAAGATCGTGTTTTTCCTGAGCCTGTCCTACCTCACCACGGCGATCCTCTATTATTTTGGGACTGCCGAGGGAAGAAATGCCCGTTTTTTTTCGGCCGGGGCACTGATGACCACGTTGTTGTTCCTCTTGACGTCATATCTTTTTGGGATTTATGTGGAAAAATTCGCCAGATACAACGAACTTTATGGGGCATTGGGAGGATTATTGATCCTAATGGTGTTCATTTGGTTAAATTCCAATATATTACTGTTGGGCTTTGAGCTCAATGCGACCCTCAACTCACTAAAAAAACGACATGAAAGGCAGAAAAATGGGGAATAAATGGATTTATCTGGTGTGTTTTCTGCTTTGTCAGGCAACATGGTCGCAGACTGTTTTTGGAAAATGGAAAACCATCGATGACCGTAACGGCATCACCAAGGCCATTATTGAGATTTATAAGGAAGATGGATTGATGCACGCCAAAGTGGTGAAGATTTTGGAAGAAGGGAAAAAAGATGCTTTGTGTACCAAGTGCGAAGGGGAACGAAAGAACAAACCCATTCTTGGGATGAAGATTATGGAAGATTTTGAGAAAAATGACAAGGGCATTTACAAAGGAAATAACCTGTTCGACCCTGAGCAGGCCATGACCTTTAAGGGGAGGGTTTGGCTGGACGAGGAAAATAAAGACAGATTGAAGGTAAGGGGCTATTTGGCCTTTCTTTATAGAACCCAAACGTGGCACAGGGTGATCGAGAATTAGGATATGGATTATTTTTTGGATGTTGTCTTACCAATTCCACTGGAAAAACGTTTCACGTATAAAATCACTCCAGAAGAGGCCCATTTTATAAAAGCAGGGATGCGCATAGCCGTTCCTTTCGGCAAGTCCAAGATTTACACGGCCTTGGCATATCAAGTGCACCAAGATGCGCCTGAAGCCCACGAACCCAAGGAAATTTTCCAGATTTTGGATGAAACACCCCTTGTGAACCCGACCCAACTCCAACATTGGGAATGGCTGGCCAAATATTACATGTGCACTTTGGGCGAAGTGGTCCGAAGCGCCCTGCCCGGAGCTTTTTTGTTGGAAAGCGAAACTTTGGTCCTGCTCAACAAAGAAGCCGCTGTCAATGAAATGGAACTCACAGATGATGAATTTCTGATATTTGAGGCATTGCAGCACCAATATGCACTTAAAATTCAGGAAATCAGTGATATAGTTGATAAAAAAAGTGTCCTTTCCTTGGTCAATAAGCTCGTGGAAAAAGGAGTGGTACGGCAAAAAGAGGAACTCTACGAGCAGTACAAGCCCAAATTGGTTCGCTATGTAAAGCTTTCCGAAAAATTTGATGATGAGCAACAACTGGAAGCTTTGTTGACGGAGCTTTCAAGGGCACCCAAGCAAAGCCAAGTGGTACTGTCCCTTTTTCAATTAAGGACCAAAAGCCTGAAACCCATACCCATTGACGAGCTCGAAAAGCAAAGTGGAAGTTCCAAAGCGGTGATCAAGGCCCTTATCGATAAGGATATTCTTAAAGAATATGAGGTCAGGCAGGACCGGGTGGAGTACAATGAAGAATCCGAGGAGTCCCGGAACATTGACCTGAACGAACATCAGCAAAAGGCTCTGGAGGATATCAATAGAGGTTTTGCGGAGGACAGACCGGTTTTGCTGCACGGGGTCACATCATCAGGAAAAACAGAGGTATATGTGAAATTGATCCAGCAATGTCTGGACAGTGGTCGTCAGGCCCTTTATCTCTTGCCCGAAATTGCACTCACTTCGCAATTGATCAACAGGCTAAGGGATTATTTTGGGCATAGAGTGTCCATTTACCATTCCAAATACAGCATCCATGAACGGGTGGAAGTTTGGAACAACGTACTCAAAAACGAAGAGAAGGCGCAGATTGTCATTGGCGCAAGGTCATCCCTTTTTCTGCCGTTCCCCAATTTGGGATTGATTGTGGTGGATGAGGAACATGAAAATTCTTTCAAGCAGTTTGACCCGGCTCCACGGTACCATGCCCGCGACGCTGCCATCGTTTTGGCATCACTGTACAAGGCCCATACCGTTTTGGGGTCGGCCACACCCAGTATTGAGAGCATGTACAATGCCAAAAAGGGTAAATATGGCTATGCTTCCATTGATCAGAGATATGGAAATGTACTGATGCCTGACATCAATCTGGTGGACATTAAGGAAGCTACCCGAAAGAAACGGATGAAAGGCCATTTTTCCGAAACCCTTATCAATGCCATTTCCGAAGCGTTGGAAGTAGGGGAGCAGGTGATCCTTTTTCAGAACCGAAGGGGGTTTGCCCCGGTGGTGGAATGCACTACCTGCGGGCACGTGGCCCAATGTCCCAATTGCGATGTGAGCCTCACCTATCACCAGCGCATCAATCAGCTTCGCTGCCATTATTGCGGTTATCACATGGCCTTGCAACAGGCGTGTTTGGCTTGCGGAAGTCCCACATTGGACAAAAAAGGTTTTGGAACGGAACAGATCCAGGAAGAATTGGAACAACTTTTCCCAGACATAGTCACTGGCAGGATGGATTTGGACACAACACGGGGAAAGTATGCCTACGAAAAGATCATTTCCGCCTTCGAGAACCAAGAGATGGATATTTTGGTGGGTACCCAGATGGTCACCAAAGGACTGGACTTCAGGAATGTGAGCTTGGTCGGCATCATGAATGCGGATACCATGCTCAATTTTCCCGACTACCGTGCCCATGAGCGGAGTTTTCAAATGCTGACCCAAGTGGCGGGTAGGGCAGGGCGGACCCAGAAAAGGGGAAAAGTGCTCATCCAGACCTATAATCCCTATCATCAGATATTGCAGCAGGTCACCACCAATGATTACGATAAAATGTTTGCGGAACAGTTGTACGAGCGCGAACAGTTCAAATACCCACCTTTGGTGCGGATCATCAAAATTACTTTAAAGGACAGGGATTTCAACAAGCTGAACGAGGCATCGGAATGGATGGCCAGTTCACTTCGGAATGTACTGAAAGTAGGGGTACTGGGCCCTGAATATCCTCCGGTTGCCAGGATACGGCGGGACTATCTCAAGAACATCTTGATCAAGATTCCCAAAAAACAGTCGTTGGCACAAACAAAAAATAGCATTAAAAGAATTGAGAAATCCTTCAATGCTATTTCAAAGTATAAAAGTATTAGACTGGTCTATAATGTGGACCACATCTAGGTTTAGTTTGTGACTATACGTTGGCAAGTGCTTCTGCCAGCTCAGTCTTTTTGTTTCTACTCAATGGAATCTGTCTGCCACCGACCTCAACATTTTTACTGTTGAATTTTTCGATTTTTTCCAGATTCACGATGTACGATTTATGGATGCGCAGGAATTTTTCGGCAGGCAACTGCTTTTCGAAAGATTTCATGGTGGACAAGATCACAATATTGGCTTCGTCGGTCACCAATTTGATGTAATCCCCAAGCGCCTCGATCCATTTAATGTCGTTTAGGATAACCTTACGTTTTTTAAGGTTGCTCTTTACAAAAATGTGCTCTTCGTCTTCATCCACCCGGTTCATCTGCTCAAATTTGGCAACGGCTCTTTTTACAGAGGCCTCAAAACGGGCCAGGGTGATGGGTTTGTGAAGGTAATCGGTCACGTCATAATCAAATGCCTTAAGGGCATAATCAGGTTTTCCTGTGATCAAAATGACTTGTGGTGGGTTGTCTAGGGCCTCTAAAAGGTCAAAACCACTGATGATAGGCATTTCAACGTCCAAAAAGATAAGGTCGATGTCGTGGTTTTTCAGGCCATTTTTGGCTTCAATGGCGTTGCTGTATTCAGCAACCAAAGCAAGATGTGGATGATTGTTGACCAATTTCGCAACGGCCATCCGCTGCATGGAAGAATCGTCTACAATTATACTTTTTAATTTCATAGAATGGGGTGATTTGTAGGGTTTTAAATCATCGGCAAATTACATAAAAAACACGCTTAACAGCAACAAAAGATGTAAACATGGTCTATTTTGTTGTGTAAATTACCATTTGCGTTATTTAGGTTTATGGGGTTCTTCATTGTTAATAACTCTTGTACTTTAAACGAAGTTTTTTTTGTTTTCTTGCAGGGAGAAGGAATAATTATTACTTTTGCGCTCCTTTAAAAATATATAATATGAACCATTACGAAACTGTTTTCATTTTGAATCCCGTTCTATCTGAGACCCAGATAGAGGAAACAGTCAAGAAGTTCGAGGATTTCTTGATTACGAATGGTGCCAAAATGGTCTCCAAGGAAGATTGGGGACTTAAAAAATTGGCCTATCCCATTCAGCACAAAAAAAGTGGTTTTTACCACTTGTTCGAATTCCAAGCCCCAGGTGAGGCCATCGGCCCCTACGAGCTCGAATTCAGGAGAGATGAGCGCATCATGCGTTTTTTGACCGTTAAATTGGACAAGCATGCAATTGCTTGGGCAGAAAAAAGAAGAACCAAACTAAAAGCAAACGCATAGGGACATGGCATCCATAGAACAACAAGCAAAAGCGAAGAAAGACGGGGAAATCAGATATTTGACCCCTCTCAATATCGAGACCAACAAGCAAAAGAAATATTGCAGGTTCAAGAAATCAGGTATCAAATACATTGATTACAAAGACCCGGATTTCTTGATGAAATTGGTGAACGAGCAAGGAAAACTGCTTCCCAGAAGACTGACCGGTACTTCCTTGAAATACCAGAGAAAAGTGGCCCAGGCCGTTAAGCGTGCCCGTCACATTGCGTTAATGCCGTACGTTGGCGATATGTTGAAATAAAAAATACCGAAGAATGGAACTTATTCTAAGAGAAGATGTACAGGATTTGGGATTTAAGGATGATATCGTTACCGTAAAGAACGGTTACGGCAGAAATTACCTTATCCCACAAGGTTTGGCCACATTGGCCACGCCATCTGCCAAAAAAGTTTTGGCCGAGAACCTTAAGCAAAGGGCCCACAAAGAGAAGAAAATCGTTGATGAGGCCAACAAGATAGCTGAAGCCCTAAAACAATTGGAGATCCGCATCGCTGCCAAAGCTGGTGCAGGCGACAAATTGTTCGGTTCTGTCACCAATATTGACCTTGCTGCCGCTTTGGACAAGGAAGGACACCAGATTGACAGGAAATTCATCAATATCAAAGGTGGAGCCATCAAAAGGACAGGCCCTTATGAGGCTGTCATCAGACTTCACAGGGAAGTTGTATTGGAATTTCCTTTTGAAGTAGTCGCCGAGGCGAACTAACAATCGATGTGAAATAATTTTAAGAGGGCCGTGCTTGCATGGCCCTTTTTTTTGTTCCCGTTTTTTGGGACATCAACAACCTGTCTTTTTTATTTTTGCACCATGAAGTACAAACGATTGACCAAGGAACAATTGGAGGAACTGCACCCCGAGTTCATCAACTTTTTGGCCACGCAGTCCATCACGGCCGAAGAATGGGCCATCCTTAAGGCGGATAAACCGGAAGTGGCCGAAGAGGAAATAGATGTGTTCAGCGACTTGATCTGGGAAGGGGTGTTGTCCAAAGTGGAATACCTGGAAAACATTTCCGAACAGCACATGCACCTGTTCCATCTCACGGAAAAGGAAATGAAACTTCTTTCCGTAAAGATCCTGAACCCTGAGATCGACCTGCGGACCAATGAAGGGTTTGGGTGGTTCAAGCGCAATTTCCAATCCGATTTCGTGGAATACCTTACAGCATCCAAGGCCTATGGCGAGGACAAGAACGTGGACAAGTTTGAACTTTTGAAGCAAGGCGCCGTCATCACCAAAGGTGAGCTCTACCAATGGTTTGAGCAGATTATGGAGTGATTTCTAAAAGTTCAAGACCAAGTTCAAGAAGCAAGCTCAAGGTTTTTGCCACCATGAGAGAAAATAGAGCATAGAAAATAGACGCAGATGATTACTGCCAACTGCATACTGCCTACGGGGTTAGGTTATTGGGATTTGGGATTTAACGCTTAATGTTAGATGTAAGAAGTCGGAAGCCCGAAGTCAGAAGTTCGAATTCAGAAATAGGTTCTGCCTGCCGGATACAGGTCTCTTGTTTCTTTTCTCTCTGTTCTATTTTCTATGTTCCCCTACTTGAAACCTGATACCTGAAACTACTGCAAACTGCCCACTGCTTCCTGCTTACTGAGTTCTTCAACCTAAACCGTATATTTGCACGAGAATTTAAAAACCACATGGCACAGAAACCATCCATACCCAAAGGGACGCGGGATTTTTCACCGGCGGAGGTCGCTAAGCGCAACTATATCATCCAGACCATCAAAAAGCATTTTGAAACCTTTGGTTTCATGCCGATAGAGACCCCCTCTTTTGAAAATTCGGACACTTTGATGGGTAAATATGGAGAGGAAGGCGACCGATTGATTTTTAAAATCCTGAATTCGGGGGATTTTATTTCCAAAGTAGATGATGTGACGTATAGCTCCAAAAATTCCACATCGCTGACCCCAAAAATATCGGAAAAAGCCCTCCGATACGACCTCACCGTACCCTTTGCCCGCTATGTGGTGATGCACCAAAACGAGATTGATTTTCCCTTCAAGCGTTACCAAATCCAGCCCGTTTGGCGTGCCGATAGGCCCCAAAAAGGCCGTTTCCGTGAGTTTTACCAGTGCGATGCTGATGTGGTAGGGGCCAATTCCCTGTTGCAGGAAGCGGAATTTGTACAACTCTACGATGCCGTTTTTACCGATTTGGGGTTGAAAGGCACCACCATCAAAATCAACAACCGCAAAATTCTGTCAGGGATCGCCGAAGTGATCGGGGCCAAACATCTATTGGTCGATTTCACGGTAGCCCTCGATAAATTGGACAAGATAGGAGAGGAGAAGGTGAAGGCCGAAATGATGGAAAAGGGCATTTCTGAAAATGCCATAGCCAAAGCGCAGCCTTTGTTCGAGATGTCCGGCTCCGCTTCGGAACAATTGGAGCAACTAAAAACCCTGCTTGCCAACTCAGAGGAGGGCATGCTCGGGGTTACGGAACTGGAAGAGATCATTTCTACCGTGGGGATGATTGGGCTACAGTCTGCACAACTGCAATTGGACGTGACCTTGGCGCGTGGGCTCAACTACTATACCGGGGCCATTTTTGAAGTGGCCGCTCCCGAGGGTGTCAGCATGGGTTCCATTGGAGGCGGAGGCCGCTACGACGACCTTACCGGAATCTTTGGTTTGAAGGACGTCAGTGGTGTGGGCATTTCCTTTGGGTTGGACCGCATCTATCTCGTTTTGGAAGAATTGGGCCTGTTCCCGGACAGTTTGGACACTTCTTTGGACGTACTCTGTCTCAACTTCGGAAAACAGGAAGGTTTGGCCGCCCTCAAATTGGTATCCTCTTTGCGCAAATTGGGCTTGAGGGCCGACCTGTATCCCATGGATGCCAAAATGCAAAAACAGTTCAAATATGCTGATAAGCGTGGAGTTCCCTATGTGGTCCTTTTGGGCGAACAGGAACTTGTCGAAGGCAAATTTGTGGCCAAGAACATGAAAACGGGCGACCAGAAAGCCTATGGTCTCGATGCTTTTGCACAATTTGCAGAAGCCGTCAAATCCGACTTTTAATCTCCTTTACGATGGTTTTGTAGTAGGTGGGGCCGTGGGGCACATATTTGGCCGTATTGGCCAGTCCCCAGGTTTCTTCGGCAAATCGGAAGAGCGGGATCAATTCAAGGGCATCCACTTCACTTTCCTGTTTGGTCAGTGCGGTGAGGGGAACTTTCAGCTCACATAAAAAGAGGTGGTGGAGCTCCGCATCGATGAAATCCTCGGAAATCTTATGGATGGCCTTAAAAGTACCAATGGGCTCCAAGTCCGCTTCGGAAATGGTGAGCCCCACTTCTTCCTGTACTTCCCGGACCGCGGCAAGCGGGATGTTTTCCCCGGATGCCACATGGCCGGCCACCGACACGTCCCAAAGTAGGGGGTGTGTATCTTTGTGCTTTCCACGTTGTTGGATCAGTACCTTTCCGTCTTTATTGTAGAGCCAAACATGGATAGTGGGATGCCAAAGCCCTTTTCGATGCGCTTCCGATTTCAAACAGGATTGTCCTGTCGGGTTGCCCTGCTCATCCAAAATATCTACCAGCTCGTCCATAGGTTCATAAAGATAAGAAATTGTCTTATCGAACGTAGGCAAGTGGAGATATAGTTCTCAAATGTCATTCTGAAGGAGTTTGACGGCTGAAGAATCTGATTAAGGCATCAGATTCTTCACTTCGCCCAAAATGACAGATTCGCTAATCAAAATAACTAAATGTCTCTCCCTCTTTGATGGTCAACAAGGTTTCGTAGATCAATCGGATCACATTTTCCACATCGTCCTTATGCACAGTCTCCACTGTAGTGTGCATGTAGCGCAATGGGAGCGATATAAGGGCAGAGGCCACGCCACCGTTACTGTAGGCAAAGGCATCCGTATCCGTTCCGGTATATCTTGAGGCCGCCAATCGCTGGAAAGGTATCTTTTTGGCTTCGGCCGTTTCGATGATGCGTTCTCTGAGCTTGTTCTGCACGGCTGGAGCGTAAGAAACCACAGGTCCTGACCCAATCATGGTCTCGCCTTCCTTCTTTTTATCAATCATGGGCGTAGTGGTGTCATGGCACACATCGGTGACGATGGCCACGTTGGGTTTGATGGTCTGGGTGATCATTTCTGCGCCACGAAGTCCAATTTCTTCCTGTACCGAGTTGGTCACATAGAGGCCAAAGGGCAATTTTTTCTTGTTTTCGTGCAACAGACGGGCCACTTCGGCAATCATAAAACCACCGACACGGTTGTCCAGCGCACGGCACACAAATTTGTCCTTGTTCAATATCTGGAACTGGTCGGGGTAGGTGATCACGCAGCCTACATGCACCCCCATTTTCTCCACTTCGGCCTTATCCTTGGCACCTATGTCGATAAAAATGTTCTCCAATTTTGGCGGTTCTTCCTTCGCACGATCACGGGTGTGGATGGCTGGCCAGCCAAAGACCCCTTTCACCACACCGTTCTTGGTGTGGATGTCCACCCATTTTGATGGGGCGATCTGGTGATCACTCCCCCCATTTCGGATGACGTACAGCAATCCATTATCGGTAATATAGTTGACATACCAAGAGATTTCATCCGAGTGTCCCTCGATCACCACCCTGTATTTTGCCTTTGGGTTGATGACGGCCACGGCCGTTCCGTAAGTATCCGTAATGAATTCGTCCACATAGGGTTTGAGGTAGTCCATCCAGATTTTCTGACCTTCCCATTCATAGCCGGTAGGGGAGGGATTGTTCAGATATTTTTCTAAAAATTCAAGGGACTTTTTATTGATGATTTTTGCAGTAGCCATGTGTTTGTTTTAATGTGCAAACTTAAGAATATTCAGTGTTATTTTGAAAGCCTTCCGATTTCGTTTGTTGGTCAGTTATTAGGTTATTGAGTTACTGTCAACTGCATACTGCTTACTAGGTTATTCGGTTGTTTTGTTACTAGGTTAATTTGGTTTGTTGCTTAAACTTGAAACCCAAAACATGAAACTACTGCATACTGCACACTCCTTACTTAGTTATTGGGTTGTTCATTTATTGGTTATTGGAATTTGGCTTTTGGTATTTGAAAGAGATACTAGCTTTTTGTTAAAGTTTAGAATACATCAGTGGCCTAATCATACCTTTATCATTAATTTTGGCAGGACTTTTGAGAATTTGACCGAATGATGCGCAATTGTTTTCTTGTCGTTTTTCTCGTGCTATGCACCCTTGGATTTTCCCAAGAATCCGAAAAAGATTCGTTGTTGTATCCGAAGGATTCCATTGAGGATTATTATGTTCGGTTTGAAGGGGATTCCATCCTTCGCAGTTCCATCGAGCTGGACGAAGTCTATATTTTTGGAAAATTGGACTTTGCCGACCGCAACGAAAGGCTCCGCTATCTGATTCTCCGCAGGAAGACGCTTAAGGTATATCCGTATGCAAAATTGGCCGCCGAGCGATTGGTGGAGTTGAATGACAGTTTGGAGCTCATCAAAAAAAGAAGGCACCAAAGAAGGTACACCCGTAAAGTCCAAAAGTATATCGAGGGCGAATTTTCAGAAGAATTGAAGAAACTGACCCGAACCGAAGGACAGATTTTGGTCAAGTTAATCCATCGTCAAACGGGTACGACCGCTTTTGATTTGGTCAAGGAACTTAGAAGTGGCTGGCGCGCCTTTTGGTACAACACTACGGCCAGCATGTTCAAGATCAGTCTGAAAGAGGAATTTCATCCAGAGTTGGTGCATGAGGATTATCTCATTGAGGATATTTTGCAACGTGCTTTTGTGGCCAATCAATTGGAACGGCAAAAATCAGTTTTGGATTACGATTATGCCCAACTGACCAACAAGTGGAAAAGGCCACCTTCCGATTCCAAGAATTAATTTTTATCCTTTTTGCCAAAAACGGCATCCATGACAATGCCTACTGAGCGGAAACCCAAATATATGGCAAGTACGGCACAGAGTACGCCCAATATCAACACGGGCCAGTAGAACGGATGCCCCTCATTTTTAAAAGCCTGATAGATCAAGAGCGGCGCTGTGAACATGGCCAAAACAGTATAACCAAAGGATTTCAATCCCTTTACCAAAAGTTCTTTGTCGGTTCGCCTCATGGGACCAAAGTAGCAATATTAGCTTATATTTAGCGTGTAATGCACAAAAAATAAGCATGGAAATACTAGTTCTGGGAGTGGTTGTAGTTTTCATAATAGTTGCTACGGTCAAATTCAAAATGCACCCCATTTTTTCCCTTACCATTGCCGCTGTGGTCTCTGGTTTTCTATTGGGGCTGTCCCCAGAACATATTATGACCACAATCGGTGAAGGGTTTGGCAAAACACTTTCTGGAATTGGCCTGGTCATTGCTTTTGGAACAGTGATCGGCATCTATCTGGAAAAGACTGGGGCCACCCGGGTTTTGGCCAACAGTATTTTGGGTTTGATCGGATTGAAACGGTCGCCTTTGGCCATCAACTTGGCCGGATATGTCATTTCCATTCCCGTTTTTTGTGATTCGGGCTTCATCATCCTTTCTTCCTTGAACAAGGCCATCAGCAAGCGAACAGGTATTCCCGTATTGGTCTTTGCCATTTCGTTGGCCACAGGACTGTACGCTGCGCATGTTTTTGTTCCACCCACTCCCGGGCCTTTGGCCGCTGCGGCGATTTTGGAGGCCGATTTGGGCTTGGTATTGCTTTTAGGGCTTTTGGTTTCCATACCTGTGTCCTTGACAGGATATGTTTGGGCCACATTCATTGGGAAGTCCCTTAAAGAAAACGAAGCTGCCGAAAAACGGAAAGAGAGCGAAGAAATAGCATCCACTGTGAAACCCTTTCAGGCATTTTTACCCTTGTTGGTTCCCATCATATTGATCGCACTGAAGTCGGTGGTGAATTATCCATCTTACCCTTTGGGTAAGGGTTTGGCCTTTCAGGTCGTCGATTTTTTGGGCAGTCCGGTGATCGCTTTACTCATTGGAGTGTTCTTTGCTTTTTCATTGGGAAGAAAAACGCCATCAAAGGAAAAAGAGGAATGGGTGGCGGAAGCCTTCAAGCAAGCCGGGGCGATAGTGTTGATCACAGGTGCCGGAGGAGCTTTTGGGGCCATACTGCGAACCGTTGACATTGCTTCCATCATCAATTTGGAGTCTAGTACGGGAGTAGGGGGCTTGTTGATCGCTTTTGTGATTGCCGCCGTGCTGAAAACGGCACAAGGTTCTTCCACGGTGGCCATCATCACCGCTTCGGCCATTATTGCGCCTTTATTGGAAACCTTCGGGTTGTTGTCCCTTACTGACAAGGCTTTAGCCGTATTGGCAGTAGGTGCTGGGGCTATGACGGTGTCCCACATCAACGACAGTTATTTTTGGGTGGTGTCCCAATTTTCAAATATCAATGTAAAAACAGCATTGCGTGGACACACCATGGGCACCCTGCTTCAAGGAACCACAGGCATATTGATGGTATTGCTCCTTTATTTTATCCTGTAACTACTCTATAGTGATGGTTCGGGAATAAGTCTGTACCACGGCGAAATAGCCGAGGGCGAAATCGTTGGGTTGCTGCTCGCCATGGAGCATTTCCATGGGATCGAAGCCAGTAATATCGAACACATTACCTATTGCCGTTGCAACCGGGGTCTGAAAAACACCACCATTGTTCCCGCTTTGCTCAAGGACCAGCCCCATGTAGTTATAAAACTCTTTTGAGGCACCAAGAATACTAATGGTGACATCCTGTCCTGCATTCAAGTTGTCGTCATAGAAATAGGAAAACTGGAATTGTTGCCCCTTCACAAAGGTATCTTCAACGGTCAAAAATTCACCATACATAAAATCAAAAAGGTAGTAATCATCCCTGTCTGGGGTATCTGTAATGGTTATGATGAGTTCGGTTTCGTCCTCCCCAAAAAGCGTATCGTCTCCCTGCTCCAGATTGTCAATGGGCACTGTGGGGATATACTCGGTTTGGGCGAAATAATGGCTGTCTTCATAAAAAATCTCCAAAATGAAAATAGTACCGGGTTCCGCCACGGCTGTTGGAATACGCTGATCGGTGGGTTGATCGGGATCGGGCACATAAATTCCGGTTTCAGGCTCCTTTTCCGCCAATTGTGAACGGGCCTGAAGTTCAAAGAGGCCGTCTTCAGCAATGGTGCCGTATGAAATGACAACACTGTCCGCTTGTACGGGCAGGTTTTCTTCAAAGAAGTCGGTGCTTTCCTTTAATCCTATTTCAATAGTTATAAATTCCTCACTTTTGTCCACACGCACAAGTCCGTCAACAATCAGTTTGGGCTCCACTTCCGGCAAATCCACTTCCACGACATCTTCACAAGAGGAGAGTAGCACAAGCCCGATGATATAGATGATTCCTTTTTTCATAGTGCTAGAATTTAAAGTTATAGGTCACTGACGGAATGATACCGAATATGGAAGTGCGCAAAGCCTCGTTTCTGCCTGTATCCTCATTTTCCCTAAAATTGATGGAGGCCGCATTTTTCCGACTATAGAGATTATAGACACTGAAAACCCATTCACCTTGTATCCTTCTTGATTTGTTTTTTCTTGGGGTGAGTATGGCCGAAACGTCCAATCGGTGAAAATCAGGGAGCCGCTCTTTGTTTCTCAGCCCGTAATAGGGTACGGTAATATCTTCAAATTCGAATTGACCGATGGGATAATTGGTGGGTTGGCCCGTTTGGTAGATGAAATTGGCATTGAACCTCCATTTATCATTTAGGTCGTAGCTTCCATAAAGGGCCAGGTCATGGGTTTTGTCATAAGGAGTATTGTACCATTCACCTTGGTTGATGCCTGTTTCAAGATCGGTTCTTCCAGGAGTTCTTTGTTCAGATTTGGACAACGTATAGGAGAGCCAACCCTTTAGCCTTCCTTGGTTTTTCCTAAAGAGAAATTCAAGGCCATACGCGCGCGCCTGACCGTTGAGGATGATCTGTTCTATGGCATTGTTGGCAATGAGATTGGCCCCGTCAATGTAATCGATCCTGTTTTGGAGGTCTTTGTAGAAGGCTTCTGTTTCAAAGGTATATTTTCCTTCCTTGATGTTTCGGAAATACCCGATGGCATATTGGTCCATCAATTGAGGTTTCACGAAGGGTCCACTGGGGGTCCAAACATCCAAAGGGGTGGGGGAGCTGGTGTTTGACAAGAGATGAAGGTACTGGGTCAAACGGGTATAGCTCGCTTTTATGGAGTTGTCCCCATTGAAGTTATAGGACATGGATAATCTGGGTTCCAAGTTGAGGTATTTTTTTAAGCTACCGCCCCGACCTGGGTTGATGGTATCTATAGGATCAGCACCACTGTACACAGAAGTAAAGGGGTCAAACACAACGGCATGATCGTTTTCATAAACGTAAAATTCGTCTTGGCCCAATCGGTTGAACTGACTTGCCCTGAGCCCATATTCAACACTCAAATTATCGGTTATGTCGTGTTCAATATCAATATAAACTGCAGCCTCGTTGGCGTATTTTTTGGTCAATTGATCCTCAACAACTCCAGAATCGGGCCTGTTGGGTACAATTTTTCCCGGATTGAACACATAATAGGTGTTTTGAAGGCCATAATTCAATTGTACCTTACTGTTGAGATAGTGTTTAAAATCATATTTAAGGTTAAAGTTCTGGATGCCTGAATCCCATTCAAACCCGACGAAATCGAGTTCCAGGCCATAGTAGTAGTCGGAATAGATCAATGACAGGTTTGAGAAGAGTTTGTCCGAGAACAAATGGTTCCACCTAAAGTTCCCCACGGCATTTCCATAAGAATTCACAAAACGGTCGCCAATACTGAAAAGATCTCTTCCAAAATAACCTGAAAGGTATATGCTGTTGTTTTCGTTGATCCTATGGTTTATCTTGGTGTTCAGGTCATAGAAATAGGCCTTATTGTCCACATCAAAAAGAGGAAGGAACAAGTGGGCATAAGAGGCGCGACCACCAATCAAGAATGCGGTCCTGTCCTTGATGATGGGCCCTTCCACGAGCAATCTACTGGCCACCGCACCAATGCCTCCGTTCACTTTAAAATCTTTGCTGTTGCCTTCTTTCTGAAAAATCTCCAGAACTGAGGATACCCTTCCTCCGTAGCGGGCGGGGATGCCCCCTTTGAACAATTTCACATCTTTGATGGCATCTGGATTGAACACGGAAAAGAAACCGAACAAATGTGATGAGTTGAACACTGTGGCCTCATCCAAAAGGATCAGGTTTTGGTCTGCGGCGCCACCCCTCACATTGAAGCCGGATGAAGCTTCCCCTGCATTGGAAACCCCGGGCAACAACAAAAGTGATTTGATCACGTCCGCTTCACCGAGCACCACGGGAACCTGTTTGATGGTTCCGGCGGTCAGGGAATTTACGCTCATCTGTGGTTTTCGTATGTCCAATCGTTCCACATCATCTGTGACCACGACCTCTTCCAGTGCTTCCGCTTCCTCGGTTAAGTTGAAGTCCCTTTTGGTATTTTGGTGCAAATTTATCCTTTCCCTCACATCCTGAAACCCCAAATAACTGATGATGATCTCATATTCTCCCTTGGGTAGGGTAATGGAATAGAAACCATATTCGTTGGTGGTGGTGCCCGTTCCCAATTCCGGGACGGCAACGGTGACGCCGATGAGTGTTTCGTTGCTGGTCGCTTCGGAAATGGTGCCGCTGAGCGTAAATCTTTCCTGGGCATGCACCAAAACGATTTTGAACACAAAAAGGAACAGAAGGGGCAGAAGTCTTTTGGACATGTAGCAATTTTTGTTAAAAATACATCTAAAGGAGGATGTTATAAATTAAAAAAGGTGCAAACCTGATCATTGATAGAAATGCACCTTTTATTTGATATTTATTGGCCTTGATTTATGAGATAGAGGCCAATATCTTATTGAACGTGGCACTGGGTCTCATGGCATTTGAGGCCATCTCTGCATCTGGAAGGTAATAGCCTCCAATATTTACAGGTGCCCCTTGTGCATCTATCAGTTCTTGGGCAATTTTTGCCTCGTTGGATGACAATTCACCATAAACCTTGCTGAAGGTGGCTTTTAGTTCCGCATCCTCATTTTGATTGGCCAATTGTTCTGCCCAATAGAGCGCCAAATAGAAGTGACTGCCCCTGGTGTCCAGTTCGTTGACCTTTCTTGACGGCGATTTGTCATTTTCCAAGAATTTCTCGGTGGCTTTGTCCAGGGCATCCGCAATCACTTGGGCCTTTTTGTTGTTGTTCTTTTCACCATAGAACTCCAAGGATACGGCCAATGCCAAAAATTCACCTAAAGAATCCCACCTTAAGTGGCCTTCTTCGAGGAATTGCTCCACATGCTTGGGCGCAGAACCTCCAGCACCTGTCTCGAACAATCCACCACCGTTCATAAGGGGTACGATGGACAGCATTTTTGCGCTGGTACCTACTTCCAAAATAGGGAAGAGGTCGGTAAGGTAGTCCCTCAATACGTTTCCGGAAACCGAAATGGTGTCCTTGCCCTCCTTTATACGTTTTAGGGTGAACTTCGTGGCTTCCAATGGCGAAAGGATTCTTATATCAAGACCATTCGTATCGTGATCTTTGAGGTATCGATTTACTTTTTTGATCAGTTCGGCATCGTGCGCCCTGTCCTTATCCAACCAGAAAACGGCAGGGGTATTGGTCGCCCTAGCCCTGGAAACGGCCAACTTGACCCAATCTTGAACGGGAGCATCCTTTACTTGGCACATCCTCCAGATATCACCTTGCTCCACTGGGTGTTCCATCAAGGTTTTTCCGGTGGAAACGCTCACGACCCTTGCAGTTCCTGACTTTGGGATTTCGAAGGTCTTGTCATGCGAACCGTATTCCTCTGCTTTTTGGGCCATCAGTCCCACATTGGGAACGGTTCCCATGGTGGTCGGGTCAAAAGCACCGTTTTCCTTACAAAAATCGATGGTGGCTTGGTATATGTCCGAATAGCTGCTATCGGGGATAATGGCCTTTGTATCTTTCAATTTACCGTCTTTGTCCCACATTTTACCAGAGCTACGGATCATGGCGGGCATGGAGGCGTCGATGATGACGTCGCTGGGCACATGCAGGTTGGTGATTCCTTTGTCCGAATTCACCATGGCCAGATCAGGGCCGTTTTCAATGCTCTTGGCGATGGCCTGCTGGATTTCTTTGTGCTGGTCGGCTGGAAGCTGACCAATTTTGTCCAATAAGGTTTCCAAACCGTCATTGGGGTCAATGCCCAATTTTTCAAAAGTTTCCCCATAGGTTTGGAACAGGTCAGCAAAATATACTTTTAGCGCATGGCCAAAAATGATGGGGTCGGAAACCTTCATCATGGTCGCTTTAAAGTGCAGGGAAAGTAATAAGCCTTCCTTGCGGGCATCTGCAATCTCTTTGGTAAGAAAATCGACCAATGCCTTTTTGCTCATAACGGTGGCATCTATGACTTCTTCTTTTTGAAGGGCCACTTTATCCTTTAGGATAAGGGTCTCTCCATTGTTGTCCACCAGTTCAATACGGATATCGTCCGCATTGGCCATGGTAATCGATTTTTCATTGGATTTGAAATCCCCGTGGGTCATGCTGGCCACATGGGTCTTCGAGTCTGACGACCATTCACCCATGCTGTGGGGATGCTTTTTGGCGTAGTTTTTTACGGCTTTTGGGGCTCTTCTGTCCGAGTTTCCTTCCCGGAGCACCGGGTTTACCGCGCTCCCTTTGATTTTGTCATATTTGGCCTTGATGGTCTTTTCTTCATCGGTTTTGGGCTCATCGGGGTAGTTGGGGAGCTTGTACCCCTTTTTTTGTAGCTCTTCAATGGCCTCTTTCAGCTGTGGGATGGAGGCACTGATATTGGGCAATTTGATGATGTTGGCCTCAGGCGTTTTGGCCAGTTCACCCAAAATGGCAAGATCGTCAGGCAGTTGCTGGTCCTTTTCCAAATATTCGGGAAACATAGCGCAGATCCTGCCCGCCAAGGAGATGTCCTTGGTCTCTATGGTGATATTGGCAGTATCGGCAAAGGATTTTACAATGGGTAGGAAAGATAAGGTTGCCAAGGCAGGTGCCTCATCGGTTTTGGTGTAATAGATTTTAGCCATTTAAATGTATAATGTTTGAGCGGTTGCAAATATACAATTTTATGTATGTTGAATCGGCAATAAAACGAACAGGGAGAGGTGGATGTGTGAAAAAACGAAAGCCATATCTGTGCTTGAACAGAGATATGGCTTTCAGAAAAGGATTGTGGATCGTTCCATATTACTATAAAACAGGCCATCCGAAGATTGCATCCATCGTCCTTTGACGTTTGCTTTGCACGGATTTTTAATTTTTCAACCAAAAACTCCTTCTTGCAAAGTTGTACCGTTACTTCCTAAATCTTATCAGGATGGAAAATTGCTCTTCCAACCGCACATAAAACTTATTATTTCTCCTCGAGACCTGCCTGAACCTGCCCTGATTTGAAATTCCTTTTGTGATCAGTAGTGTTACCAATTAAAAGGGAAGTCCGGTTTTTAAAGAACGTCAGCTTTAAAATCGAGATACGGTCCTGAATGGTATCATTTTCATATCTCTTGGACTAAAGTATAACAATGTGCGGAATAACCAAATTTTATAACCGATTAAAAATCAACAACGTATGAACCGAAGTTATTAACAATTGTTCATAAAAAAAGCACCCTAAAAGACGATTTTTTAAAAGGGTTGATATCATATCTTAAAAGACAAAACCTGCTTGCACAGGCACTGTCCAATTATTTAAATAAGTTTTTGGATAATGGAATTCGTCCGATTGTTACTTCGGTTTTGTTGCTCTCACGGATAATTGTTAGCATCATTTTTAAATTCGGAGTATCCCAAACTATAAATGAAGGGTCATCTTCAATTTCACACTTTATCAATGCATTTTTGGTTTCGATTGATGTTGTTCCTTTGATTTCATAAAATTCTTTTTTGGTCTCGATATCTTTTTTTAGGATTAAATTGGGATATCCATATTTTAATACTAAAACGTTGTAAGCTTTTTCATCAATCACTCCTTGAAAATCGGTCAATACTTGTTCAATGTTTCCTTCTTTGTCCGTTATAGCAATTATATGTTTTAATTGCTTGGAAATAAATTTTTGATCAAGACCAATAATCAAATAGGTGTCGATACCTGAATTGTCACTTGAATCAATGGCCTTATATTCATAAGGGATACCCTCAATGTTTTTACCTATTAGAGTTTCAATTTCCATATTTGTACAGGACATTTTAATAACTACAATTGCCAAAAGAAAGATTTGCCTCATATCTATGAGCTACAATCTGTTTTGGCTCAAATAAAATGCTCAGGATATATTAAATGGCACGTTTAAATGAGATCCATATTTCCTTTTCTTCGAAATTATTTGCAGGATTGGTTTTGTTTCTAATGAGAAGATCAGTTAAAATATTCTTGGAATTCTTATTAATGTCATACCATGCTAAACTTTGAATTTCAGGGAAATCTTTAATTTCTGGTTTCGGTAATTGATTGTAATAGTCATTTAGAGAATCCTTCGGTACTTGAGTAGGTATTTTAAATCCATGTTTTTCAATATAAAATTTTGACAAACTTGATGTATCAGGCATCCCATATCTATCCGTTACAGTTTTATAAAAATGTTCTGTATCCCATATCTTTAGAATTATAAGCACTTCTTTCAAGTTTCCATCCTTATCAATTTTAACGGCCAGTTTTTCTACATTAACTCCCAAAAAGTTGTACTGACCTGCCATTTCATTGACTGTGCAATAGTCATAGGATGATAATCCATCTCCTATGGTATTGGACATTTCTAGCTCTACATATGTTGTGCCTTTAAACAAATCTGAAAAAGACATGCTTAGAACACTTTCATCGATAATCATAGTTTGGGGTATTGTGAAGAATAATAATGAGATAATGCAAAAAAACTTCATAAAAATGGGTTAATAACAATTATCAGTGCCTGACCAGTCTTCTTTATATTGTCTTGGTTTTCCAAGCCAACCCAAAGGTGCACTTCTTGTTGCTTGCCCTCCAATTTCCCTGAAATTTTCTTTGATGAATTCATCCATTTTTAAAGCAAGTACCCCTGTGTTCATTTGGTTGCATGGTTGTTTTTGAAACCATTTTTCTAAATCAAAGAAAGCCCCTGCCAATGCATCTGCACTTCTTTCAGCAGCATAAAGAGTATTCCAATGGGAAGGCAAATGAAAATAATATGTTTGGTACGAAGCAGCAATACCTATACCAGGACATCTATCCCATTTGGTAACTACATCCCAAATACCATCAACACCAGCAACTTGGACACCAGTATTACCTACTTTATAATATTCAAAACTTTCACAACTAGGGTCAACCGATGGTTCATCCCCATCAAGGACCAACCTGTCATCGATGACCGTGGGGACCTGTCCGCCGCCACCCTGTGGGCCACCACCCCCACCGCCATGGGGCTGCCCGCCTCCCTGTGGGAACTGCCCCCCGCCGTTGGGCAGGCCGGGATCTGGATTTACGCCACCCCCACCGCTGCACTCATAGTCTATGATGATGTCCGTCACATGGAACACCCCGTCCTGTTCCAGGCCCCCATAGCTCACGTCCGTCACCACGCAGTCCATCACATCCTCCTTGGCCGCCGTTCCCTTGCCAGTGGCCTGTCCCGTTACCTGCCCATTGCTGAACACGCCCGCAGCTTTGGGGTTGCCTTCCCCGTCAAAGATGGCGATCTCCCCGGAGTATACCCCCCAGCCAACATCTCCCGAGGCCCTCTCCGCCAGCCATCCATCGGAGGGCCTGTACCTCAGTATGTGGGTGTCAAGGGCGCCGTCCATGTCCTCGGTCACCACCAGGTTGTCCATGTAGGCGCCATCGGCCAGCTTTTCCATCCCCAGGGTATAGCTGGTGGTGCCATCGGAGATCTCCAACACGTCCACCCGGTCCTCCACCACCTCGCCAAAGGGCTCCCCTCCCTTGCCCCATGGGCTTTTCCCTTGGACGGCCCCGGACGAACGGGAGACCTGCTCCCGGATATGGGAGGGGAGCTGTTGGAGCGTGGTCCTGTGGACGGCCCGTCTGGTCTGCGCGGTCTCTTCTTGTGGAATAGTTGTTTCCTCCTTTTGGCAGTTCCAGGCCAGTATGGCCATTGCGATGAGCAGCACTCTGCGCCCCAAAATGTTCTTTTTTACTTTTCTCATGGTAGGTAAAGTTTTTAAGTTAGTGAACATACTGGATTTGTCCCAATGCGAACAAGGGCATGGGTAATCCAAAAAATAAAAAAAGTAGGGGGTCTTTGCTGCAATGTGCAGGAGCAATATAGAGCTTTAGGAGGAATAATCCTATAGTGTTCATAAAAAAAGCACCCTTTTGGGGTGCTCTTTCTTTTTGGGAGGACAATGGTTTAGCCCCTAACTTCTTTGATACGGGCCTTTTTACCGGTAAGACCTCTGAAATAGAAGATTCTAGATCTGCGTACTTTACCTTTTTTGTTGACCTCAATTTTTTGCAGTGCGGGCATGTTAATGGGGAAAATCCTTTCCACTCCTACAGTACCTGACATTTTGCGAATGGTGAAGGTTTCAGTGGCGCCGCTTCCCCTTCTTTGGATCACAACTCCTTTAAAGAACTGGGTACGGGTCTTTTCACCTTCCTTGATTTCGTAATAAACAGTGATCGTGTCACCGGATGAAAATTTTGGAAAATCTTTTTTTGGAACAAATTCGTCTTCAACAAATTTTACTAAGGATTCCATGGTATATTTTTTTAACGTTTACCAAGACCAACTTTCACGTATTTCGTCAGAGGTTGATTTTGAGATGGCAAAAGTAATCTAATATTTATAAAGAACAAGTGGTTTTTTGCTTTTTATCTCAAGGAACAGACTGATTGCTCCTTGCTTTTGTATGCTTGATTGCGAACAGCAAAAGTCCTATTGCGAACAAGAGGTATGGGAATTGGACAAAAATGTTCAGTATTGCCATGGTATGCATATAGAATTCCGGACTATTAATGGAGGCAAAGGCGGTCCATGCCATACGGCCCACAGAAAAGACGATGGACAACAAACAGCCCACTAGCATCAGCCACGTGCCAATGTTCCGCTGTTTGTAGATCAATACCGCACAACCGATAAGGAGGACGAGTTGTCCTATGGTGCTGATTGCATTTCCTGCCATATAGTAGATTTCCAAGTTTTCCATTTTTTATTCTAATAAATCAGGTCTTCTTTTCTTTGTTCGTTCCAGTGCTTGTTCCTCTCTCCACTTTTCTATTTCGGGAAGGTTTCCACTCAATAATATCTTTGGCACTTCCATTCCTTTGTACTCCGCTGGTCGGGTATAAACGGGAGGTGCCAAAAGATTGTCTTGAAAGGTATCGGTAAGGGCAGAGGTCTCATCGTTCAAGACCCCGGGGATGAGCCTGATGACGGCATCGCAGAGTATGGCGGCGGCCAATTCCCCTCCGGAAAGCACGTAGTCCCCAATCGATATTTCACGGGTCACGAACCTATCCCTGACCCTTTGGTCCACACCTTTATAATGGCCACACAGAACGATCAGGTTTTTTTTAAGCGAAATTTCATTGGCCATTCCTTGGTTAAGGGTCTTTCCATCGGGTGTCATATAAATGACCTCATCGTAGTCCCGTTCGGCCTTCAATTTGGATATACACTTGTCTATCGGTTCAATCATCATCACCATGCCGGCACCGCCCCCAAACTGGTAATCATCCACTTGCTTGTACTTATTGGAAGCATAATCCCTTAAGTTGTGCAGATGGATTTCCACCAATCCCTTTTCAATGGCTCTTTTCAGAATAGAGGCTTCAAATGGGCTTGTTAACAACTCGGGCAGTACGGTTATAATGTCTATCCGCATGGATAAATGGTCTTATGATTCATTGCCCGCAAAAGTAGTGAAAGCTGATATAAACTTATGGATGGCCGCAAAAGAAAAGGCTTCCTTTTGGGAAGCCTTCGCATCATTTTTTCTGCTTGTTCAGCTCGTCCTGCAGTTGCCTGCTTATTTTTTGCTCTCGTTCCAGTGCCTTTCTTCTATGACTTTCGTACTCTTCTTCCAGATCGGCCAGTGCGGATTTGGCCTGTTGGGTCAAGAAATTGCTGTTCCTGAAACGGTAAATGAAGAACAACAACAACAAAAGCAGTCCAAAAATAATGGACCAAAGAATAAAATTATAGGTGCCCTTGCTTATCAACACCCCAAAAAAGGAAATACTGTCCTTTTCTTCGGTAACGGAGTTCAGTTTGTTGGTGGTCTCCTGTAATTTTGAGTTGAGTGCATTGATTTCTGCCTCATTGGCCGTGATGGTGGTGGAAAGTTCCTTTATGGTTTTGCTTGAGGTACTTATGGAATCAAAAATATTGTTCTTTACCTCGTACAGGTCGGATAGTTTGATCACTTCATATCGGATACCGTTGGCCCTGTAGTTTCCCGATTTCCTTTCCAGTTCCTCAAATTGTCCTTTTAAGGTATTGTCCTGTTCTTCCGTAGTATTTTCCTCTTGGGCATAGGTTGAAAAAAATGGAACTAACAGGGCTAAGGTAAATAATAGTCGTAAATGCTTCATGGTCAATAGTGTTCTCGTATTAAATTTAGATTAAGGGTAGGGCGAAATTACACCAATAAACCAAAAATCAAAAGAAAAACCTGTTTACCGGACGTATCTACGCCTGTGTACAATCATTAATAATACGTATAACGCCTTACTTTGGCGATATATTTTGCAAGCCGGATCACTTGGTGGGAGTACCCATATTCGTTGTCATACCAAACATAGAGGACCACACTTTTTCCATCTGGCGAAACGATGGTTGCCTTACTGTCATAAATGGATGGGGCAGAGGTGCCCACAATATCTGTGGAAACCAGTTCGTTGCTCAAGGAGTATTTGATCTGTTCCACCAAATCCCCTTCCAAGGCATATTTTTTGAGAATGGTATTGATACTTTCCTTGGTCGTCTTGTTCTTGACCTCCAAGTGGAGAATGGCCAAGGATCCATTGGGCACGGGCACGCGGATCGCATTTGAGGTCAATTTACCTTTTAAGGAAGGCAAGGCTTTGGCAACGGCAGGACCGGCACCCGTTTCGGTGATCACCATATTGAGTGCGGCAGCGCGCCCTCTGCGGTATTTACTGTGCATGTTGTCCACCAAATTCTGGTCATTGGTGTAGGCGTGGATGGTCTCCAAATGCCCTTTCCTGATACCTAGCGAATCTTCCATCACCTTTAATATAGGGGTAATGGCATTGGTGGTGCAGGAAGCTGCGGAATAGATCTTCGTCTTGTCCGGGTCAAAGTTTTTGTGGTTCACACCATGGACAATATTGGGGACTTCCTTGCCCGGAGCGGTGAGCAGGACCCTGCTCGCTCCTTTGGATTCCAAATGTCTGGAAAGGGCCTCTTTGTCGCGGAATGCACCAGTATTGTCTATGATCAAGGCATTGTAGATACCGTATGAAGTATAATCAATATCCTCTGGTTTGCTGGCACTGATGAACTTTACCGTGGTACCGTTGATGATCAGGGCCTGGTTTTTGGCATCCACATCCACAGTGCCCGTAAACTGTCCGTGCACTGAATCGGTTTTGAGCAGGGCTGCCCTTTTTTCCAGAATTTCCTCGGTCAACTCGTCCCGTACTACAACAGCTCTTAACCGGAGTTGGCTTCCACGCCCGGTCTTGGCCATGAGTTCCCGGGCCACAAGTCTGCCTATCCGTCCAAAACCATAAAGCACCACATCCTTGGGTTTGATTTCTTTGGTGTGTTGGGCATCTTTTAGTTTTTCGAGGACAAAAGCCTTTACATTTAGGTGGTTGTTGTCATCGGAATGGTATTCGTAGGTCAATTTTCCGATATCCAACTTGGCAGGGGGCAGGTTGATGTCGTTGATGGCCCTCAAAATTTCCACGGAATCAAAAATGGAGATGGGTTTTTGGACAAATTCCCCCGCATATTCGTGCAGGTTGATGATGTCACTGACATTCTTATCGATGACCTGGTTTCTGAACAGGACCACCTCGATGGATTTGTCATACCAGAGGTCACTGATGATTTTAATGAATTCGGTGGTCGCTTTTCTTCTATCTGCTTGAAAGGCAAGCTCCTTTTCGTAAGATGTGATGTTGCTCATGGAACAGGTTGCAGTTCTGTAGTTGAATAATTTGCGGCTAAATTAGGTATTTCAAACGTTTTCGTGAAAGAAATCAAAAAAATAAAAGCACCCGTTTTCAGGGTGCTTTTAAGTGTTTTTTTGGCACTTTTTATTGGAGGATCATGTGTTCTTTTTCACCGCTCTCATTGATCATGGTGAAACTGGTCCTACCATACCTTGAAATCTTTCCAAAAAGTGTTTCGGCATCATCAATGTTGTTGATTTCCTCACCATCCAGTTCAATAATGACTTTGCCCTTCAATTGGTATCTGCCGTAACTCTCTGGCACATCGGTAATCTTGACCCCTTTGGAGACACCAAATCTCTTTTTGTCGTCCTTGGAAAGGTTTTTTACCATAAATCCTGTTACGGGAAGGATAACGGATTGCTGTTTTTTTAGAGTAACATTTTTGGTGATGCTCTTCCCATTGCGGTCCACGGTCACCTTTACCACATCGCCAGGGCGCTTGGAGGAAAGGTATCCGGTAAGTTCGGAAAATTTTTGGATGGAGATGTTGTCCACCTGTTTGATGATGTCTCCTTCCAATAAACCGGCCTCATCAGCGCCTGATTCTTCTTCAACACCTGCCACATATACCCCTTCCAACTGATCAAGACCTTGCTCGATGGCCGCAGGGGAATTTGTATTGGCCGCTGAAATTCCCAAAAGTCCCTTTTGTACGTTGCCAAATTCCATAATGTCCTCCACAACTTTTTTGGCAATATTGCTGGGTACGGCAAACGCGTAGCCCACATAAGAGCCAGTTTGCGATGTAATGGCCGTATTGATTCCGATGAGGTCACCGTTCGTGTTCACAAGGGCGCCTCCACTGTTGCCTGGGTTTACCGCGGCATCGGTCTGGATGAAGGATTGGGCCCTGGCAGGGGATAATGACCTTGCCTTGGCACTGACAATACCTGCAGTTACCGTAGAGGTAAGGTTGAACGGATTGCCCACTGCCAATACCCATTCGCCGATTTTGGTGTTGTCGGAATCCCCGAAGGCCAAATAGGGAAGTGGCTCGTCAGTATCAATTTTCAGAAGTGCAATATCGGAGTCGGCATCTGCACCGATAAGTTCAGCTTCGTAGGTTTTGTTGTTGTTCAGCGTAACTTCCAACTGGCTTGCATTGGCAATCACATGGTTGTTGGTCACAATATATCCATCAGGGGTTATGATCACTCCGGAACCCGTGCCCACTTGTGGGATTTGCTGCCGTTCAAAACCGTAGAAAAAATCTGCCAGACTGCTTGGGCCCTTGCTGATGGTCAGGTTTTTAACGTGCACCACGGCGTTGACCGTTTTCTCGGCAGCCAAGGTGAAATCGACCTGATTGATACCGGCACCCAAGGCGGATGCGGGCGTGTTGCTTGTCGTCACAAAAGGAAGTTGCTGTTCCGAGGGTAACCATTTATAATTCTCCTTTTCAAAAAATAATTTGTAGGCGCCCAATGTAATGGCACCTGCAAACAGGGATACCACGAATAAATTAGCTATTCTCTTCATAAATCTATATGTATTTTAACATTTAGCTTGAACAAATTTAAAAGAATTGCATTTTTGCCCCGGTCTGTTTAACGCTGTTTTAACTGCAAAAATATCCTTAAAGAATACCCTATATTTGTTCCTTTGTAGGCATTTATGAAATTGCAGTTTTTTAAATATCAAGGAACGGGGAATGACTTTGTCATTATCGATAATCGTCAACTTATTTTCCCCAAAAACAATACCAACTTGGTAGCACACCTGTGCGATAGACGTTTTGGGGTGGGTGCAGATGGACTCATCCTTCTTGAAAATGACAAAATGTCGGATTTTAAAATGGTCTATTTCAATTCGGATGGAGCCGAGGGCAGCATGTGCGGAAATGGAGGAAGGTGCCTGGTCGCATTTGCCCACTACTTGGGATCGATCGGAAATGAGGCCGTGTTCAATGCCGTGGATGGTCTGCACCATGCCAGCGTGGATGGCGATATCGTGAACCTTAAAATGATGGAGGTCGATGAAATTCACGAAAAGACCAATTACAGTTTTTTGGACACTGGTTCGCCGCACCATGTGCAGTTGGTCAAGGACCTTGATCAATTTGATGTCCAGAAAGAAGGCAAAAAATTGCGATACGGGCTGTACGGACAATCGGGCAGCAACATCAATTTTGTGGAACAGTTAAATGAAGACACTTTTAAGGTAAGGACCTATGAAAGGGGAGTGGAAGGCGAAACCCTTTCCTGTGGCACAGGGGTGACCGCAGTGGCCTTGGCCATGCACAAATCTGGCAAAACAAGCGCGCAAAGTATCCACATAAAAGCACTTGGTGGGGAATTGACCGTCAGCTTTGAAGCAAAGGACGGAAAATACACCAATGTTTTTTTAAAAGGACCAGCCGTTCAGGTATTTAAAGGAGAAGTGGAATGCTCAGTTTAAAAGGAGACCATATTTATTTAAGGGCGCTGGAGCCTTCCGATCTGGATTTTCTGTATCAGTTGGAAAACGATACGGCCATTTGGGAGATCAGCGGTACCCTGAAGCCCTATTCCAAGAAAGTGCTACAATTGTATCTGGACAATGCCCACAGGGACATTTATGAAGTGAAACAGCTCCGTTTGTGCATCTGCAGGAAAGACCATGAATGCATAGGGTTGATCGACCTGTTCGATTTTGACCCCAAACACCGAAGGGCAGGTATCGGGATTGTAATATCCAATCCGGATGATAGAAACAAGGGATTGGGAGCTGAGGCCTTGTCACTTTTATGTAGTTATGCCTTTTCAACTTTGGACCTTCACCAACTTTATGCCAATATTTTGGAAGAAAACAAAGCCAGTATCCACCTTTTTGAAAAATTGGGTTTTGAACGGATAGGAATCAAAAAGGAATGGATAAGAACCAGTACGGGGTTCAAGAACGAAATCATGTTTCAAAAGATTAATACCGATGTATCTTAAAAAAGTATTGTGGGCGGTCGCCATTTTGGGACTTTTGGTGTGTGGGTTCATTGCTTATCAGATCTATAGCGCCATTTTTAGTCCCAACACCCGGTTCAACAATGAGGAAGCCTTTGTCTATGTGGCTTCGGATGCTGTTTTTTCCGATGTGAAAAACTCACTCGAACCTCTGTTGAAAGACCTTTCCAGTTTTGAGGCCGTGGCCCGAAGAAAGGGATACACCACCAATATCAAACCGGGAAAATATGCCTTGAAAAAAGGCATGAATAACAACGAAATCATCAATACCCTTCGCAGTGCCAATATCCCTGTTCGGGTTTCCTTCAATAACCAAGAATCCCTTCCTGCATTGGCGGGAAGGATATCGGAGCAGATTGAGGCTGACAGTCTTTCACTTTTGCAAGCCTTCAATGATCCTGCTTTTTTGGAAGCTTCCTATTTTGATGAGGATAGCAAACTCGGCATGTATCTGCCCAACACGTATGAATTTTTCTGGAATACGGATGCCGAAGGTTTTCGGGACAGAATGCGGGCGGAGTATGATAGGTTTTGGAACGAGGAACGGAAAAAGAAAGCGGAGAAGTTAGGACTTACCCCCAATCAGGTCACGGCTTTGGCGGCCATCGTACAGAAAGAGACCGTGAAGGTAGAAGAACGCCCGAGGGTGGCAGGTGTCTATCTGAACCGTATCCAAAGAGGGATGTTGTTGCAGGCCGACCCCACGGTCATCTACGCGATCAAGAAGGAAACGGGCAATTACGATACCATTATCAAGAGGGTGCTTTATAGAGACCTGGAAATGGATTCCCCATACAATACCTATAAATATGCTGGTATTCCACCGGGCCCCATCACCATGCCGGATATCTCTTCCATAGACGCTGTTTTGAACCCCGAAAAACACGATTATCTCTATTTTGTGGCCGATGTGTCCAACTTTGGATACCACATTTTCGCCAAGACCTTGGCGCAGCACAACCGAAATAAAGTGCAATATACCCGATGGCTCAATGAGCAAAAAGTACTCAGATAACACCCTTTAGCGTTAATTTTCAGCAGTTTAACGGATTTTAAGCCTCATTTAAGAAAGTTTTATGAGCTTTAGGGTTGTTAAGAAAAAGTCTCCCCCTATCTTTGCCGGCCAATTAAATTTTAACATTTCCGGATGTTGAAATCTTAAATAGGAACATTATGAAAAGATGGATAGGTTTTGCGCTACATCTTGCCATGATCGTCGTTTTGACAAGTTTTGGTTCTTACACCATGATGAAGAGAGTGGATTATGAAATTCCCGCTTCATTGAAGGTAGAGGACAATTTCGAGCAGTTCGCACCGCTTGATTCCATTTCGTCCTTGGGTGAAAAAGAAGTTGTGCCCCCCTTTTTGGGCAAGGCTTTCAACGGTTTTAAGGAGGCGCTGGCCTTTAAAGAGTCCCAAGGCAGATATCACGTAGTAAATTCATTGGGTTATTTGGGAAAATACCAGTTTGGGGGAAGCACCCTGAACCTTATGGGCATTTATGATACGAGTGCATTTTTGGATGACCCTGTGCTTCAGGAGAAGGCATTTGCTGCCAATATTGCCCGAAACAAATGGATATTACGAAGGGATATCAAACGTTTCAAGGGAAAGAAAATTGGAGGCGTGGAGATTACGGAATCAGGTATTTTGGCCGCGGCACATTTGGCAGGTGCAGGAAATGTGAAAAAATTCTTGCGGTCCTATGGTCAAAACGATGTAACGGACGCTTATGGAAGCAGTATCTCGTACTACATGAAAAAATTCGCAGGATACGACATTTCCAATATTGAGCAGAAGAAGAATGCCAAGGTGTAACTGTTATTGGGAACAAAAGATGAACGACCCGGAACAAGTTTCCGGGTTTTTTATGCCTGGATGATATAGATGGTGGGCCTTTTGTCCAGATCTAATTCAATTTCACTCCATTCATGTACACTTTTGGTCTGGATAAATTCCGTGGGAAGGGTAATGTCACTTGCAATGCACAAACGGGTCGTTTTGTGCAGTGTCCTCAACAATTCCTTTAAAAGCTTGTTGTTGCGATAAGGGGTTTCCATAAAAATCTGTGACTGGCCTTTTTCACGGGACAACCGTTCCAAATTTTTTACCATGGATTTGCGTTCTGCATTGTCGATGGGCAAATACCCATTGAAGGCAAAATTCTGTCCGTTCATGCCGCTGCTCATCATAGCCATCAAAATGGAGGATGGCCCTACTAGTGGAATGACTTTGATTCTTCTTTCATGTGCAACCTTGACCACTTCGGCACCAGGATCTGCAATCCCGGGACAACCAGCTTCTGACAGCAACCCGACATCATGACCGTGTATGCATGGATCTAAAAAGGATGGAATTTCTTCGAGATTGGTGTATTTGTTCAGGGTTTGGATGTGCAGGTTGGGTTGCGGCTTGTTGGGGCTGACCCTTTTTATGAAACGTCTGGCCGTTTTTTCGTTTTCCACAATATAATGGTCAATTCTCTCGATTGTGCCCTTTATGGAGATGGGCATCACTTCCAGTGGCGCATTGTCACCAAGTGTTGTGGGAATCAAATAGACTTTGCCTACGACCAGACCAGGTTTGACCTCTTCCATAGGTTCAATTTAGTTTTTTTGCAATTGCCTCACAAGCCTTATCGATCATTTGGTACACTTCCTCAAATCCATCGGCTCCGCCATAATAAGGATCCGGTACTTCGTCAATGTCCAAATCGATTTCCTCCAATAACAATTTTATTTTTTTGGTTTCTTCAATTGTGGAGGCCAAATGGGCGACATTAGAAAAATTGCTCCGGTCCATCACATAGATATGATCGAACTCTTGAAAATCCAATTTGGCAAACTTTCTGCATTTTTGATAGCTTATGTCCAATCCATATTTTCGGGCCACGGCAATGGATCGTTCATCAGGTGGATTGCCCACATGGTAGCCCGCTGTTCCAGCAGAATCCACAAAAACTTTTTTCGGATCTACTTTGGATTGTAGGATGCCCTCTGCCAAGGGCGATCTGCATATGTTGCCCAAGCAGACCATCAAGACCTTGGTTTTCATGAAAAAAGGGGTTAGGAGAACTTTTTGTTCAGATCGTCAATATATTTTCTGAACTGCTTATCGGTCTCGGCAAGGTTATCGACTGTTTTGCAGGCATGAAGCACGGTGGCATGATCTCTTTTCCCGATTTGGGAGCCAATACTGGCCAACGATGCCTTGGTGAATTTCTTGGCAAAGAACATGGCCAATTGTCTTGCTTGCACAATATGGCGCTTCCTTGTTTTTGATTGCAGCGTTGCCACATCCATTTCAAAGTAATCGGACACCACCTTTTGGATGTAGTCGATGGAGACTTCGCGCTTGGTATTCTTCACGAACTTCTCCACCACTTGTTGGGCCAGTTCCAAGGTTACTTCGCGCTTGTTGAAGGAGGATTGTGCGATCAAGGAAATGATGGCGCCTTCCAACTCACGGATATTGGTCTTAATGTTCTTGGCCACATGGTCAATAATGTCCTCGGGCATTTCCACACCGTCCCTGTACAATTTGTTCTTCAGAATGGAAACCCGGGTCTCGTAATCCGGACTTTGCAATTCAGCGGAAAGCCCCCATTTGAAGCGGGAAAGCAATCGCTGTTCAATGTCCTGCATATCCACAGGCGCTTTGTCCGAGGTCAGGATTACTTGCTTGCCATTCTGGTGCAGGTGGTTGAATATGTGAAAGAATACGTCCTGGGTCCCAGATTTGCCAGAGAGGAACTGCACGTCATCTATAATGAGTACATCGATCAACTGGTAAAAGTGGATGAAATCGTTGCGCGTGTTCTTCTTTACGGATTCAATATATTGTTGGGTGAACTTCTCCGCAGAGATATAGAGCACCGTCTTTTCTGGGTATTTGTCCTTGATTTCCACACCAATGGCATGGGCCAAGTGCGTCTTTCCCAATCCGACCCCTCCAAAAACGAGCAATGGATTGAAGGACGTGCCTCCGGGTTTATTGGCCACGGCCATACCTGCAGATCGTGCCAATCGGTTGGAGTCTCCCTCCAAGAAATTATCAAAATTATAGTTGGGATTTAATTGGGACTCTATCTTGATGTTCCGGATGCCAGGTATGACAAATGGGTTCTTAAGTTCGGGACTTTTGGAAGTAATGGGCACATCCAATTCTTGAGGCGCGACCGCGGTACGGTTGGAACTCGGGATTTGCTCCGTGAAGGGTTCCTTGTTGCCGTACTTATTTTCCATTTTGATGATGTAAATGAGCTTTGCGCTACTCCCCAACTCACGGGTCAAAGCTACCTTCAAAAGCTTTACATAATGTTCTTCCAACCATTCGTAGAAAAACTTGCTGGGAACCTGAATGCTGAGTGCCCTATCTGTTAATTTTACGGGCTTGATGGGCTCGAACCAAGTCTTGAATGCCTGCGGTTGGATGTTATCCTGGATAAAAGCCAAACAGTTGTTCCATACGGAATTAGCAGTGACACTCATAGAAGTTTTTCCTTGTTTTTGTTGGTTAGCTATAACACTTTTGATGCGGCATCTATGGGTATTTTAGATGCTCTTGGATGCGACAAATATGTGAACAATTCTTTTAAAAAAAAAATCAATTTACCGTTGAATGTTCTGTTTTTTTTTCGCATGTTGCCGTATGTCAACCAAGACATTAAATATATAATTTTTCAGTTAAAAATTGGAGTTAAATTCATATTCTTTTCGAGTGCGCTATGGGGAAACCGACCAGATGGGAGTGGTCTATCATGGTAATTACGCACAATACTTGGAGTTGGGACGGGTGGAATGGTTGAGAGCCTTGGGCATCACCTATAAAAGCATGGAGGAAGACGGGATTATGCTTCCTGTAATATCCTTACATATTGATTACAAAAAATCTGCGCTTTATGATGACCTTCTTACAGTGGAAACCCGTTTGAAAAATAGACCCCTTGTCAAAATAGAGTTTGATTACCGGCTTTTCAACGAATCGGGGGAACTGTTGGCCACTGCAAATACGGTTCTGGCCTTTATGGACAAAAACACGGGCAGACCTATCAAGTGTCCCGATTATATCTTGGAAAAACTGGACAAGTAATTTTTTAAGAGACAAGAGACAGGAGACAGGAGACAGGAGACAAGCTCAAGAATCAAGTTCAAGAACAAAGAGACAAGAGACAGGACTGTAATGGTCAAGCAACAAGTTCCTACCTCATCGGCAGACAGGCAAGACCAAGTTCAAAATAGATTCGGGTCAATTCGTGTAATTCGTGTCAAATGAAGATGCAGGGGTAAGGAGCCAAGAAACAAAAACCAATTTCGACTCTCGACAGCTGACTTCAGACATCAAACACCGTGCATCGAGCATCGAACATCAATAAACAGTATGCAGTTTGCAGTAACCCTCAACCCGAAACTCCAAACCCGAAACCCAAAACGTCTTTGTTCCTTTTTCTTATAGCGAAGCGGTCTTGACTCAATTATAATGGTAATACTCCCTCAAGATAGTTTATTCCATCATGGACACATCCACCCCGTGCATTTCATCGAAAAGTTGGATTATCTGTTCCGTTTCACTCGACCGGACCGATAGGACCAGTTCACAATCCATGTCCATTTTTTGGGAAACCATGTCTAGGTTCTTTTGCTTGATGGCTCGCATCACCTTGTCCATTTCCGGATAGCCAAAACGGAGCTGGAGCCGGTCCTGTATCACCCGTTCCACAATTTCCGCACTCTCCAGGGCCATTTGCGCTGCGGTTTTGTAGGCTTGTATCAATCCACCGACCCCCAATTTCGTGCCTCCGAATATCCGGGTCACCGTAATCAGCACGTTGGTCACATCAAAGGACTGTATCTGCCCATAAATGGGCATACCTGCCGAATTGTTGGGCTCCCCGTCATCATTGGCGCGGTAGGAACGTTCTTTCTCGCCCAGCTGCCATGCGTAGCAGACATGGTTGGCCGCATGGTATTTCTTGCGAAGTTCTTCCACGATCGGTTTTACCTCATCTTCGGAAGTAATGGGGAATGCCGACGCAAAGAACTTACTCTTCTTGTCCTTATATAAAATTTCAGGGGAGGGTGCCCCAATGGTTTTATAGGTATCCTCTTTTTCCATTGGGGCAAAGCTACCACTATTATATTAGGCTCAATTGCAATTGGAGTCAATACCATCATCAATGATGGTCCAACCCTTAATATTGATTAGTTCATCCCTTGCATTAGCGCCATTACAGTAGGTCAAATTATTATTACCCAATATAATATTATCGGGTGTGTCGGGATTGGCGGCCCATCCTATAAGGGTATTGTCATAGTTGGCGGTGGAAAGCCCTGAATTGTTAAAAATGCCATATAAGTGTCCTGAACTTGCAATGTTCCATGCCCCAAGATTTTGGTCAAAGGCACTTGCATATTTGAACATGTATTGCATATTTGATACATTGCCCATATTCCAACCACTGATGTCTTGGTTAAAGGAGATGGCACTGGCAAACATCTCATACATTTGTATGACATTGCTTACGTTCCATCCCCCAATGTCCTGATTGAATGAAGCAGCATTGGAGAACATGGACGACATCTGGTTGACTTGTCCTACATTCCACCCACTAATGTCCTGATTGAAAGAGACAGCCGAATGAAACATGAATTCCATGTTCTGTACCTTGCTTACATCCCATCCGCCAATATCTTGGTTAAAGTAGGCAGCGAAATGGAACATGCTGGACATATCTGTTACATTGCTTACATCCCATGCACTGATGTCCCCGTTAAAGGCAGTGGCTGAGCGAAACATTCCTGACATATCGGCCACATTGCTTACATTCCAACTATTGAGGTCTTGGTTGAACATCTCTGCTGCTTGGAACATGCTCGTCATAATCCCCACTTTGCCCACATTCCAACCACCGATGTTTTGATTAAAGGAGAGAGCCCTGTAAAACATGCTGTTCATATTGACGACATTGCCCACATTCCATTCACTGATGTTTCCATTAAAGGCAAGGGCATGTGCGAACAGGGAATTCATCGTTTGGACCTTGCTTACGTCCCAATCATTGAGATCTTGATTGAAGGATTCGGCATAATAGAACATGGCCGACATATTGGTTACATTGCCTGTGTCCCAATTGCCAATGGCACCATTAAATGAACGTGCCCCCCAAAACATATAGGAAAGGTTGGTCACTTGGGAGAGATTGGGCATGTCCGTTGCGTGATATTCCATTTTGTGGCATCCTTTAAAGGCTGATTCCATCGTTTTCCAAGAAATGGTGCCCCATTGAGTAATTTCCACTAGCTTGCCTGCATGAATGGATGCATTGCCCATTTGTATGGCAGGAAAATTCCCCTGTATGGCCACGGTATAGGTACCTGCGGTTACATAAGTATGTTCTGGGTTGGAATTGTGGACAATCTCCTCGACGGTGCCATCGCCCCAATCAATTTTGTAATCATAGGAGTATAAGTTATTCACCCCAATGGCGATGGTCTCATTGTCCGTTTCGGTTTTCCATTTGGTAACAAAGGAGTCGGGTTCTTCGGCAAGGGTATCAATCACATTGGTCACGGTAATGGTGACTTGCGCCTCGGTACTATCGATACCATCAGAAACACTGACGGTCACAGTATGTTCCGTGGCGGTCTCAAAGTCAAGATGCTGCCCACTGACAAGTTTTAACTCTCCCGATTCTGAAATTTCGAAAAGGTCATTGTCATTGACCGTTATGGAAAACACAAGAGCGTCTCCTTCGGGGTCACTGGCCATAATGTTTCCGATAATCGATGTATCCGCAATATCCTCGGCCGCCTCAAAGCTCTGGTCGGCCATGGAAGGGATTTGGTTCTGGGTGACATTGATGATGATTTGAGCATTGGAACTGAGGGAGCCGTCATTCACTTCCACTACTATGCTATGTGTTTGGGCAGAAGCATGGTCCAGCATTTTTCCGTTAGCCAGACTAAGAACCCCAGCCGGGGTTATCTCAAAGAGATCATTGCTGTTGGTCTTAATACTGAAAGTGAGGGCGTCATCATCGGTATCATTGGCCACAACAGTGCCAATGATCTTATCATCGGGGATGTTCTCATTGGCAATAAATGTCTGTGCTGTGATTACGGGTGGACTGTTTTGGGTTTTTTTAGGGTCGTCATCTTTGCTGCAAGACAATACGATACCTGTGATCAGGAGGACATAGAGTAGGTTTTTCATTGGGACAATTTTGGTCAATATAAATGTAGGCTAAAGCAATGGATGATGGGTAGATGAATTGACGGATGCAGCTTTTGAATTGACGGATGCAGCTTTTGGATTGATCGATGTGAAATTTATGGCTTACATCACACTGAAAAACCCAACAAAATTTATACTGAAAGGTTTAAACCCCTTTGAGGCTTAAAACAATGCAACAAGGACGATGCTCAAAACCGCCAAGGCCACCCCGCTCCAATTTTTGGGTCTCAATCGCTCCTTGAACAGCAGGATGCCGAGAACGGTGGAAAGCATGACGATGGCCACATTGTTCAGCGTAAACACCGCGGCACTGTTGAGCATGTCCGAGCGAAGGGCCCGTATCAAAAAGAAAATGGAAAAGTAATTGGGCACCCCAAGTGCAATCCCGCCAAGGATGTTTTTGAAGTTGATTTTCAATGGCGTCTTGAAGGATTTGATGCCAATGAAAACCAACCCGGTCAGGGCGGCACAGCCGAACACCATGGACGAGAAAATGGGAATCTCTTGGTCAGTCAGATGTTCTTCCTCAAAATACTTGATGCTGGTGTCAATAATGCCCGAACCCAAAAACACCAATAGCGGTAGTAGGAGGTCCTTTCGGTTGATGGTAATCCCCTTCTCCTTTTGGGAAGATAGATAAACGGCCAATAGGGCGAGCACGATTCCGATGATTTGTAGCAGGGACAGTTCTTCCTTGTATATAACCACTCCGACCACAACGGGGATTACCAGCGACATTTTTGTGGCCACCGAGGTCACGGAAACCCCGGAAACCTGTGTGGACTTTGCCATCAGGTTGAAGATGGTGATAAAGAGTACGCCTAGCGCAATGGGACCCCAATACCACGAAGTACTGGTCAATTGTGCAACGTTCACATTCCCTTCATACAAGAAAAGGCCCACCAAGCACGCCACTACATAGTTGGTGATGATGGCATACAAGGTCTGTACTTTATAGACATCGAACAGCTTGAAGGCGACGAAAATCAGGGTGGAGCTGAGTACGCTAAGGGCCAGGTCTATCATTTATAGGTACGATTTTAGTTGGGTGATGTCTTCTTGTCCCACTTGTAGGTTCCATACTTGAATGCCCAAAAGCGCAGCGGCATCCGTGTTTTCCTTCACATCGTCCACAAAAAGGGTCTCAGTGGCGACCAAATTGTTTTCTTCCAGCACAAATTCAAAGATTTCGGTATCGGGTTTTCGCATGCCCATTTCGTAGGACAGATAAAACACCTCAAATGCATTTTTGAACCTATTGAATCGTTCCATGCCCATTTGTTCCTTCACACATTCCATGTGCAGGTGGTTGGTGTTGCTCAATAGGAACAGGCGGTATTCCTTTTCTTGCGCAAGATTTTCCAAAAACTCCAAGCGATGCTCTGGAAAATCCAGTAAAATGGCATTCCAAGCACTGGTCAAATGCTCCATGTCCGCATCGGGGAAAAGGCCGGACACTTCGCCAAGAAAGCTGGGGGAATCCATCAAACCTTTTTCGTAATCTTTGAACAAGGAGTCCAAGGCGGGAGTGATGCCTTGAAAACCGTATTTCATCATGGCCATTGCCGTTGCCGGTTTGTCCAGATTGATGAGCACATCGCCAAAATCGAAAATGATGTTTTTGATCATGGGGTATAAAAGGATAAAATGTCGGACAAAATGGTTTCTTTATGCTGAAGATGACCTTCTAATTTTGGGGCGGCAATCCCATTGCCAAAACGAACGGCTCCCGTGAATATTCGGGCTTCGTCCCAAAGTCCCTCATCGATAAAAGTTTGATGGGTTTTTGTGCCTCCCTCCACAATAACGCTGCTGATGGACTGTTTGTGGAGCGCATCGCACACCTGTTGGGCTATGGGCTTGTTGAAATCCAAGATTTCGCAGGCAACTCCATCAATATATTTTGTAGCGTCCTTTTGCTGGGTGAGCACTATGGTCTTCACCGACCCTTCCAGCACATGGAAGTCGGGGCCTATCCTCAGATTTTTGTCCAAAACGATCCGGATCGGGTTTTTTCCCGCCCAATCCCGAGTATTCAATTTCGGATTGTCCTCCAAAACGGTGTTGGTCCCGACCAAAATGGCCTGTTCCTCACTCCGCCATTGGTGCACCAACTGTCTGGAATAGGAATTTGTGATCCAATAGGGTTCAGGGTTGCTTTTCCTTTTGGTGTTGTCGGGGGCCATAAAACCATCTTGGGTCTCGGCCCATTTGAGGATGATATAAGGTCTTTTCTTTTCCTGATACGTCAGAAATCGTTTGTGATGCTCCCTACATTCCTTTTCCAAGATGCCGACGGTTACTTTGCAACCTGCTTCTTCCAGTTTTTGGATGCCCTTTCCGGCCACTTTGTCATGGGGGTCCCTTAGTCCAACGTACACTTCGGGGATTTTATGCGTTATGATCAAATCGGCACATGGCGGGGTTTTTCCGTAGTGTGAACAAGGTTCCAACGTAACATAAAGTTTAGCCTGGGCAAGCACACTTTTATCCTTTACTGCGTTGATGGCGTTCACCTCGGCATGCGGCCCGCCATAAGGACTGGTAAAGCCTTCGGCAATAATTTTTCCATCATGCACGATCACGCATCCCACCATGGGGTTGGGGGCAGTGGTTCCCAGACCTTTTTTGCCAAGTTCAATGCAACGGAGGATGTATTTTTGATGTATATTCACCCAGCAAAAATAGAACATTAAAACACATTATGGAGGATACGGTGATACGGGAAATAACACCGGAAGACAATGCACAAGTTGCCCAAGTGATCAGAAAAGTTTTTGAGGACATGGGTATTCCAAAGGTGGGGACGGCTTATGCGGATAAGGCCTTGGATGATATGTATGCTGAGTATAACGTGCCGAGAGCCGCCTATTTTGTGGTGGAGCAGCAAGGAAAGATTGTCGGTTGTGCCGGGATTGCCCAATTGCAGAACTTCGAGGGCAACGTTTGCGAGCTCCAAAAAATGTATTTTTTGGAAGAGGCCAGGGGCAAGGGGATCGGATCGCAGATGATACAGGTCTGTTTGGAAAGGGCAAGGGAGTTTGGTTTTGAAGAATGCTATTTGGAGACCATGCCCTATATGGAAGCCGCCCAAAAACTCTACAAGAAAAATGGTTTTGAATATATCGATGCGCCATTGGGAAACACAGGGCACTATTCCTGTCCCGTTTGGATGCTTAAAAAGTTGTAATGCTGCTCAAAGAAATCAAGAACATTTTTCATAAAGAACTCGGGAAGACCTATCCCAAGGAAGAAATCGATTCTTTTTTTTATCGGTGCATTGAACACTACCTGAAATTAGAGCGGTTCGTTTTGGCCATCCAACCCCATCTTAGCTTGTCCAGGGAAGAAGAACAGCCACTTTTTGAAGCACTGGCCCAACTGAAGTTGGAAAAACCCATTCAGTATATTTTGGGAACCGCCCATTTCATGGACCTGGAACTCAACGTAAATGAAAATGTGCTGATACCCAGACCTGAAACCGAGGAACTGGTACATTGGGTCTTGGAAGATTGTCAAAGAAAAAAGAGCAACTTGGACGCTGAGCGGAGTCGAAGCGTCATTTCGACAACGCTCAATGACCATTCTTTGCGAATTTTGGATATCGGCACTGGAAGCGGTTGTATCGCCATTGCGCTGGCGAAACACTTGCCTCATGCAAAAGTATATGCCCTCGATGTTTCGGAAAAGGCACTCGAAGTGGCGCGAGAAAATGCAATGCTGAACCAAGTGGACATCACCTTCCTGAAAAACGACATTCTTGCTGCCGAACTTGAACTTGAGCTTGAACTTGATTTTGACATTATTGTATCAAATCCGCCTTATGTCAGGGAGTTGGAGAAAGAAAGTATTAAAAATAACGTAAAGGAACATGAGCCTTCATTGGCATTATTCGTCCCTGATGAAGACCCGCTTTTGTTTTACAAGGCCATTGCGCAATTTTCCGAAGCAAATTTGAAAAAAGGGGGCAGGCTATATTTGGAAATCAACCAATATTTGGGCGAGGAAACAAAGTCCCTTTTGAAAGCCCACAATTTTTCGGAAATTGAACTGCGAAAAGACATTTTTGGCAATGACAGAATGCTAAAAGCAATCAGATAATGAACATTAAGGAAAGAATAAAATCCCTCAGAAAAGAGCTTAGCGAGCACAACTACAAGTATTATGTGCTGGACCAACCTTCCATATCGGATTTTGAGTTTGATATGAAGCTCAAAGAGCTTCAAAAGTTGGAGGAAGAGCATCCAGAGTTTTATGACCCCGCTTCGCCCACAATCCGGGTGGGGGGCATGGTCACCAAGAACTTTGAGACCGTGGTGCATGAACACCGGATGTATTCCTTGGACAATTCCTATTCCAAGGAAGATCTGGAGGATTGGGAAAAGCGGATCCTTCGCATTTTGGGTGATGCCGAGGTCGAATTCACTTGCGAACTGAAATATGATGGGGCCTCCATCAGTCTAACCTATGAAGATGGGAAACTGGTCAAGGCGGTTACCCGTGGCGATGGTTTTCAAGGAGACGATGTGACCACCAATGTAAAGACCATAAAATCTGTTCCCCTGCAGTTGAGGGGTGATTATCCTCCCAAATTTGATATCCGGGGGGAGATCATTCTCACGCTGGAAGGATTTGCCAAAATGAACCGGGAACGCATCGAATCAGGCGAAGATCCTTACATGAACCCCCGCAATACAGCTTCGGGCAGTTTAAAGTTGCAGGACAGTGCGCTTGTGGCCCAGCGTCCCCTGGAATGTCTATTGTACAGCATAGCAGGTGACAATTTGGGCATTACCTCCCAGTTTGAAGTTTTGGAAAAGGCCCGTTCATGGGGCTTTAAGGTGCCCACGGTGGCCAAACTCTGCAAATCCACCGCCGAAGTGATGCAGTTTGCGGATTATTGGGAAGTCCACCGACACAGCATGCCATTTGAGACCGATGGTATAGTGGTGAAGGTGAACAGCATCCAACAACAAGAGGAGCTGGGCTATACCGCCAAATCCCCACGTTGGGCCATGGCCTATAAATTTAAGGCGGAGCAGGCCACCACACTTTTGAAAAAGATCACCTATCAAGTGGGGCGAACAGGCGCCATAACCCCAGTGGCCAATCTGGAACCCGTCTTGTTGGCGGGAACTACGGTAAAAAGAGCTTCTTTGCACAATGCCGATCAGATTGCCAAATTGGACATTAGGGAGGGTGATACCGTTTTTGTGGAAAAGGGCGGGGAGATCATTCCCAAGATCATCGGGGTTGATTTTACAAAGCGACCTGCAGATTCAGTACCCACTAAATACATCACCCATTGCCCGGAATGCGGTACTGAGTTGGTACGAAAAGAAGGTGAGGCCCAACATTTTTGCCCCAACGATACAGGGTGTCCCACACAGATCACTGGGCGTATCCAACATTTCATTTCCCGAAAGGCGATGGATATTGAGGGTATGGGCAGCGAAACGGTGGAACTGCTCTTCAAGGAAGGACTGATCGCCAATTATGCCGACCTCTATACCTTGACCAAGGAACAGGTGATGCCTTTGGAACGCATGGCCGAAAAGTCTGCGGAGAACTTGGTAAACGGGGTGGCGGCTTCCAAATCCATTCCTTTTGAACGGGTGTTGTTCGCATTGGGTATTCGATATGTAGGCGAGACTGTCGCCAAGAAGTTGGCCAAGGCCTATAAAAATATAGATGCCCTGATGGCGGCTTCCCACGAAGAACTGGTTGCCGTGGATGAAATAGGGGAGCGCATCGCGGAGAGTGTGATCAATTTTTTCAAAGAACCGACCAATCTGGAAATCATAGACCGGTTGAAATCCTACGGATTGCAATTTTCCCTGTCCGAAGCGCAATTGGAAAATCAGACCGATAAGCTTAAAGGGCAGACCTTTGTGGTTTCCGGGGTTTTTGAGACCATTGGCAGGAACGATCTTAAAAAGTTGATAGAGGACAATGGGGGAAAAGTGGCCTCATCCATATCGTCCAAAACGAATTTTGTGGTGGCAGGGGACAATATGGGCCCTAGCAAAAGAACCAAGGCAGAAAGTCTAGGAGTACCAATCATATCCGAGCAGGAATTTTTACAAAAGCTGCAAGCATGATTCCCAAAACCTACGAAGCCTTTCAGGAAAGTCTGGATTTGAGCGCTGCGCCCAAGGATTGGCCTGATTCCTTGCGGTCCCTTTGGTTTGCTGCCAAGGAGGATTGGGATGCCTCGCACGATATTGCACAGGATATCCACACTTCCATGGGTAGTTGGATACATGCGTACCTACACCGATGGGAAGGGGACAAGTGGAACGCAGGATATTGGTACCGACAGGCGGGCCGACCTTTTCCAGAGTATGGCTTGGATGAAGAGCTCAAGGTTTTAGTGGAGGCTCATCTTTAAGAAGTTCAAGTAACAAGGTTCAGGTTCAAGTTCAATTGTTTCTTCGGGAAAATGGAAGGAGAATATGTTTGAGGTCGGAAGTGTCACGTTGAGCGTATTCGAAACGTCGGGAGTATTTCGTGCCATTTATGAAATTAGTGTCAAAAAGACCAAAGAACATAGACAATAGAAAATAGACTTTTGTTGTTCTGCTACTGCCAACTGCACACTGTAATTTGCGATTTGGTGCTAGGTTATTAGTTCTTTTGCTCTTGAACTTGAACTTGAATTTGAACTTTGGCCTGAGACCTGAAACCCCAAACCTGAAACGTGGAACTTCCCATAGCACATCAAACCACAATACTCACTCCTTCGGCAGAGGCATTTTTATCGGGATCAAAATAAAAATCGATACGTCCTAGATTGATACCGTAGCATCCCACTTGATTTATCAAAACAGATTTTCCGTTCCGGTTGGTGCGCACATTGGGTTTGTCCAAAAAAGTATGGGTGTGGCCGCCAATGATCAAATCGGTATGAAAGGATTGTTTTGCCAGTCGGGTATCGCAGGGCTTTTCTGAATTTTCGTAGTCGTATCCCAAATGGGACAGGCAAACCACCAGATCACACTGTTCCTCCTCTTTCAGCTTCTTTTCCATATCCAATGCTATCTCGTAGGGGTCCAGATATTTGGTTTCCTTGTACAGTTTTTTGGTCACCAATCCATCCAGTTCAATTCCAAGTCCGTAAACCCCAATTTTCAAACCATCCACCGAGTAGATTTTATAAGGTTTTACATAACCATCCATAACGGTATTGGAAAAATCGTAATTGGCAGAGATCATTTCAAAAGAGGCATGGGGCATTTGGGCCAAAAGGCCATCGATGCCGTTGTCAAAATCGTGGTTTCCAATGGTCGCGGCATCATATTTCAATTTGCTCATCAATTTGAATTCCAGTTCACCTCCATAAAAATTAAAATAAGGAGTACCCTGAAAAATGTCCCCTGCATCGAAAAGGAGGGTGTTGGGATTTTCGTTGCGGATCTGATCCACCAATGTGGCCCTTCGGGCCAATCCGCCCATATTTGGGTATTGGTTGTGCGAGGCGGGAAAAGGGTCGATATGGCTGTGCACATCGTTGGTGTGCAGTATGGTAAGGTGTTTTTTGCCCAGACCTGAGCATGAGTTCATGCCCAGACTTCCAAGCCCTATCAATGTTGAGGCAGCCGCCGTATTGGTTATAAAATCCCTTCTTTTCATCGGTCACATTTGTTGGTTGTAACTATATACTTAAGTGTATGATTTCACTTTTTATGAATACTATTTTCGCAAGAGTTGTTGGGTTATGGATTATTGAGTTATTGAAGCGAACCATTTACTGAACAACTGAGTAACCGAATAACTTAAAAACTCTTTCCATTTCATTTGTCCAGTTGTATAAAACGATTGTCCACCGCGGCCTTCAAGGTGTCCACTTTCCTGAAATGGTCAATGATGGCATTGCGCAATAGGTAATCGGTATCGGTAATGGATATCATTTCATTGAAAAAGCCGATGCTCGGCCCGCCCTGCACCAAATAATCGGAAGTGGCGACGTAGTAGTTGCGCGACTCATCAAAAGGTTTTCCTTGGATGTCCACGGATTCCAGTCCACTGTTTTTGTCCACCACGATCTGTATTCCAGAAACAGGATGTCTTCGGGTGGCCTTGGCCAAAAAGTCGATGAGCTTTCTCACGGCGGAACCACTGAGTTCCACGACGACAATGTAATTTTCAAAAGGCATTACCTCGTAGGCATTGCGCGCTGTTACTTTTCCACTCGAAATGATGGATCGTACACCTCCGGCATTCAAAACCACAAAATCCAGTTCTTTCCCTGTTCGCAACTTGAAAATGGGTGCGGCCTCCTCAAAAACGATGTCGGCCATCAAATTCCCCATAGAAGAATTGCGTTTGCCATCGTCCAGCAAGAAGGGTTTTGGGGCATAAGCCAAGGTGCTGTCCAAGACTTGGTTTATACGGTTTCTGTAAGGTTCCACAAAGCTGGAAATGGAATCGGTTTCGGTAATGGTAGAGTCGATGGGAATTTGTTTTCCCTGTATTTTGGTAAGCTCGCCTGTACCATTTTCACAGGACAGTAAAAAACAAAAAGTTACGATTGTAACAAATTGTTTAAATTTTAAATCATTCACCTATGTATCTTTGTTAAGTCGTCTTGGTAGAATATTTACCTTTGTAAAAATGCACAAAAATATGTTTATAAGGGGAATCCAAGACAAATTTAAAGTTAAATCCGGACTTAAATATTTAAGGGAGGAAATGGAAAAACCTCCGATGCCCACCGATGGGAAAAAAGGGGTTGCCAGCATAGGTTGCATTGTGGATGTTGACCATTTTCCGAAAGCGGACTCTTTTTATGAACTGTTGGAGGAATTTTCCCTTAGACCCAATGCCGTAAAGATCGTTGGTTACAAAAAGGAGTATGATAAAAATTCCCCCTACTCAATCCCAATGTTTTCAGACCGGGATTTGGGCTGGAAGGGTAAGATAGAAAATGGTTATGTGCAGGAATTTTTGGACCGTGATTATGATGTTTTGATCAATTATTATGAAGAGGACAATTTGATGATGAAGTTGTTGTCGGTCAAAACTTCTGCACGGATAAAGGTGGGGTTGGGCTCCCAGGACACCAAGGTCAACGATTTGATCTTGAACACACCTTTGGATGACTTTAAATTGTTCAAGGATGAGTTGAAAAAATATTTAAAGGTTTTAAACGAAATATAAATGGAACAATTGATTGGGACAGGAGTTGCTTTGGTCACTCCGTTCAAGGAAGATTCAACCGTGGATGCCAATGCATTGCAGCGCATAGTGGAACATTGTATTGCTGGATGTGTCGATTATCTTGTGGTGTTGGGCACCACTGGAGAGTCTGCCACGCTTTCCAAGGCCGATAAGCAATTGGTCATGGATGTGGTGGTGCGCACCAATGCAGGAAGGCTTCCGTTGGTGTTGGGTGTTGGGGGCAACCACACCGCGGCCCTTGTGGAAGAGCTGAAAACCTTGAACCTTGCCGAATTTGATGCCATTCTTTCCGTTTCACCCTATTACAACAAACCCACCCAAGAGGGCATCTACCAACATTTCAAGGCCATTGCTCAAGCATCGCCAAAGCCTGTGGTGCTGTACAATGTACCTTCGAGGACTGGAAGCAATATGCTGCCCGAGACTACCTTGCGATTGGCACATGACTTTTCCAACATTATAGGTATTAAGGAAGCTTGTGGCGATTTGATCCAGATCGATAAGATCATTGCAGGCAAACCCAAGGGTTTTATGATCATATCCGGGGATGACCTCACGGCACTTCCCACTGTTTTGGCAGGTGGGGCAGGGGTGATATCGGTTTTGGGGCAGGGATTGCCTTCCCTCTTTTCCAAAATGATCCGACTTGGCCTAGAGGGAAATTCGGCGGAAGCCTATCAAATCCACCACAGATTGTCGCCCATGATGTCCCTTATCTTTGAGGAGGGCAACCCTGCGGGGATAAAAAGTGTCCTTGAAAATCTGGAGCTTTCCAAGGCTGTGGTCAAACTGCCTTTGATGGAGGCCACTCCATCCCTGAAGCAGAAAATTGGCAATTTGCTGAAGACGCTGGACGCGGCACCTGTTTAAAATTCGTTAAATATTGGCCTTTGGTTTGCGGATTGGCAAGAGTATCCTTTCTTTTGGTGGGTAAAATCTTTTTTTTAAAAATCCGTTCATAATGACTAATTTTGCAGAATGTTTTTGAAAATGAGGTCAGTTCTCCTTCTTTGCTTTGCAATTGTGCTTCTTGCATCTTGTAGTGAGTACCAAAAGGTACTCAAGAACACGGATGCCAAGGCCAAATATGATATGGCCGAAAAACTGTATAATGAAGGGGACTATAAAAGGGCGGTGCGCCTGTTCGAACAGATTACCCCGCAGTATGTGGGCAAACCACAAGGCGAACGGGTCATGTTCTTCTTTGCCGACTGTTATTTCAAAACGGGCGACTACTATCTTTCCGGATACCAGTTTGAGCGTTTTGTAAAGTCATACCCAAGAAGTGAAAAAATACAGGAGGCAAGTTTTTTGGGGGCCAAGAGCCATTACGAACTTTCCCCTGCATATTCATTGGACCAGACCGAAACAGACAAGGCTTTGGCAAAACTCCAGACGTTCATCAACACCTATCCTGAATCCGAATATTTTGAGGAAGCCAATGCCATGGCCACCGAGCTGACCACCAAGAAAGAAAAAAAACAGCTTGAGATAGCCAAACAGTTCAATAAATTGGGGAAATTCAATTATCCGATTCTGATTTCTGCCATCACGGCCTTGGACAATTTTATTTCCGACAACCCAGGTTCCATTTATCGCGAAGAAGCCCTGTATTACCGTATCGAGGCCACGACCAACCTGGCCATAAACAGTACTGAGGACAAGAAACAGGAACGTTTGGAAGACGCCTTGGGTTCCTATAACAATTTATTGCGTTATTTTCCCGAAACCAAGTTCAAAGACGAGGCTGATGACCTTGCCGAGACCATCCAAAAGGAATTGAGCGCCTATACCGCTACCGTTTCAAAATAAAAAGTTTAAAGCTGCAACATTATGCAAGATTTGAAGAATACAAAAGCTCCGGTTTCCACTGCAACCCTTAACAGGAACGAGTTCGATGCCAAGACCGGTAATATTTACGAAGCAATTTCCATCGCTTCAAAACGTGCCATCCAGATCAACTCCGATATCAAGAAGGAGTTGTTGGAAAAACTGGAGGAATTTGCCACCTACAGTGATAGCTTGGAAGAAGTTTTTGAAAACAAGGAACAAATTGAGGTTTCCAAGTTCTACGAAAAATTGCCAAAACCACATGCCTTGGCCGTACAGGAGTGGTTGGAAGACAAAATATACTACAGGAACACAGAGAAAGACGCTTAGAAAATGCTCGGCGGTAAGAACATCCTTTTGGGAATTTCCGGGGGAATTGCCGCGTACAAGACCACTTTTCTTGTCAGGTTACTGATCAAAGCTGGTGCCCAGGTCAAAATAGTGATGACCCAGAGTGCCAGCTCTTTCGTTTCACCCCTTACCTTGTCCACCTTGTCCAAAAATCCTGTGTTATTGGATTTTGTAAACGAGGAGGATGACAGCATTTCATGGAACAACCATGTGGAGCTCGGTCTCTGGGCAGATATTATGCTGATTGCGCCAGCTACTGCAAATACCTTGTCCAAAATGGCCAATGGTACCTGCGATAATTTGCTTTTGGCCACCTATCTGTCGGCAAAATGCCCAGTGTATTTCGCCCCTGCGATGGACCTGGATATGTATAGGCACCCATCCACCAAAACCTCCATTGGAAAATTGGAATCTTTCGGTAATATCATGATTCCTGCCGAATCGGGTGAACTGGCCAGTGGTCTTCACGGGGAAGGACGTATGGCCGAACCAGAAAACATAGTGAGATTCATCGAGGAAGATTTGGCCAAGGTATTGGCTTTGAGCGGCAAGAAAGTACTGATTACCGCTGGACCCACCCATGAGGCCATAGATCCTGTCAGGTTTTTGGGCAACCGCTCATCGGGCACCATGGGTTTTGAGCTGGCCAAAAAAGCCGCCGACTTGGGGGCGAAGGTCATTTTGGTGTCTGGACCCACGTATTTGACCATTGATCACAGCTTCATTGAATTGATAAGGGTCACTTCTGCCCAAGAAATGTACGAAGCCTGCCATAAGTATTATCAAGATGTGGACGTGGCCATTTGTGCAGCGGCCGTTGCCGATTATCGCCCCAAGCATGTGGCAACGGAAAAGATCAAGAAGCAGGAGGGCGACCTGATTTTGGAACTTGTAAGAAACCCGGATATCCTTTTGTCCTTGGGGGAGAGTAAAACACATCAGTTTTTGGTGGGATTTGCCCTAGAGACCGAAAATGAGTTGGAGAATGCAAAGGGCAAGCTGAAACGCAAGAACCTGGACGGCATTGTCCTGAACTCTTTAAAAGATGATGGGGCAGGTTTTGGCGAAGGGACCAATAAAATTACCTTCATCGATAAGAATTTGGAAATAAAAACGTTTGGATTGAAGACGAAGCCCGAAGTTGCTTCGGATATTTGGGAAGAAATCATCTCCAGAATCCATGCGTAAGATACTGTTGCCCTTAGTTTTACTGTTCTTTTCCTTAACCATTACAGCGCAGGAACTCAATTGTGTGGTCACGGTCAATTCCGATCAGGTGGGGCAGACCAACCAACAGATTTTCAGGACGTTGGAGCGTTCCTTGAATGATTTTGTGAACAAAAGCAAATGGACCAACAGAGTCTATCGGGAGAATGAACGGGTGAACGCACGTATGTTCATTACGGTGACCCAGTATGAATCCGACCGTTTTGAGGCCAACATCCAGATCCAATCTTCGCGCCCTGTTTTCAATACTTCGTATGAAAGTCCCGTTTTCAACTATAAGGATGATGCCTTTAATTTCCTGTACCAAGAATTTCAGCCCCTGGTCTATAACCCCAACTCCTTTGATTCCAATTTGGTAGCCGTTATTTCTTATTATGCTTACATTATTTTGGGGTTGGACGCGGATACTTTTTCCTTGGAGGGCGGCAACGACTTTTACAGGAGGGCACAGAACATCGTTACCCAGGCACAAAGTTCCAGTTATAGTGGTTGGAGCCAGGAAACAGGTCAGCGCACCCGTTTTGAACTGGTAGATAATCTCTTGAGCAATTCCTTTAGGGAATACCGTATTGCCCTGTACAACTATCACAGGAAGGGACTGGATATTTTGGCGGACAATAACAGCACAGGCAAACAAATCATGGCCGGAAGCCTTCGTTTGTTCGAGACTTTGGTGCAGCGTAGGCCAAATGCCTTTTTGATCCAGACCTTCTTCGATGCCAAATCCGAAGAAATCCAGAACATTTTCTCTGATGGACCAAAAGTGGATATCGTAAAGCTGAAAGAGACCCTCAACAAAGTGGCTCCGTTCTATTCCAACACTTGGAATGAAATAAATTACTAGTGCAGTTCTATAAAGAAAATTATCTTTACGGATAAAATCTTCAGAATTGCTGGCAAATCTATCCATTCAAAACTATGCATTGATCGATGACGTAAGCGTCACTTTTTCCGATGGTTTTACGACCATTACGGGCGAGACAGGGGCGGGCAAATCCATTCTTCTTGGAGGACTCTCCTTGGTTTTGGGAAAGCGGGCCGACCTTACCTCGCTGAAAAATCAAGAACAGAAATGCATCATTGAGGCCGAGTTTGACATCTCAAAATACCAGCTCAAGCAGTTTTTCAAGGAAAATGACCTCGACTATGAAGATGTCACTATATTGAGGAGGGAAATCCTACCAAGTGGAAAATCGAGGGCCTTTGTCAACGATTCCCCCGTAAACTTGGATGTCCTGAAAGCCTTGGGAGACCAGCTTGTGGATGTACACTCACAGCACCAGACCATGAGACTCACGGAAAACGATTTTCAGATGAAGGTGGTGGACGCCCTGGCCGGGAATGCAAAGAATTTGGTGGAATATACCGATCATTTGCAATTGTTGCGAGGCGCGACCAAGGAACTCAAGGAACTGGAAACCTTTCAGGCCGAAGCCGACAAGGAACACGAATACAACAGTTTTTTGTTTAAGGAACTTGAAGAGGCCAAGTTGAAGGAAGGCATGCAGGAGGAACTGGAAACGGAGTATGAGCAATTGAGCAATGTGGAACAGATCATGGAGCAATTGTCCGCAGGCCATCAATTATTGAACGATGAGCAACTCGGAATTCTGGGCCGTTTGACGGATTTGAAGCGTGCTTTTCAAAACCTGACGGATTTTGGACCTGCCTACAGATCGCTCCATGAGCGGATTGAATCTGTCTTCATCGAAACTGATGATATTGCCTCTGAAATTGAACAGTTGAAAGATACGGTGGAGGCCGATCCCCAACGATTGGAGATGGTCAATGGACAGTTACAGCAGTTATACGACCTGCAGAAGAAACACCATACCGCTTCTGTTGAAGAGTTGATCGCGATTCGCGAGCAACTTTCATCCAAGGTTGAGGCCGTGGCCAATATTGAATCCAAAATAGCGGCCAAGAAAGAAGAGGTGGCCCAAATTACCAAAAAAGTGGAGGACTGGGCACATAAATTGACCGAGGCCCGAAAAAAGGCCATCCCCAAACTGAAACAAATGCTCCAAGAAAATTTAGTATCCTTGGGCATGCCATCCGCTACATTTAAAATTGAGATAACACCATCCAACATATTCAAGACCAACGGAAAAGATGATCTTGTTTTTCTTTTTTCGGCCAATAAGGGATCTAGTTATGGCGAGTTGAAAAAGGTTGCTTCCGGCGGGGAACTTTCCCGTATCATGCTGACCATCAAATCCATTCTGGCCGCGTATGAACATTTGCCCACCATGATGTTCGATGAGATCGATACCGGGGTTTCCGGGGAAATTTCAAACCGAATGGGAGAGATCATGAAGCAAATGAGCAGGAATATGCAGGTCTTCTCCATCACCCATTTGCCGCAGGTGGCATCCAAAGGGCAATATCAGTTCAAAGTGTACAAACAAGAAGGGGAGCAGGGTACCAGCACCTACATTAAGCAATTGGGCACGGAAGAAAGAATCAAGGAACTTGCGGAAATGTTGGGCGGAAAAAGTTTGTCCGAATCCGCATTGGCCCATGCAAGGGAACTGTTGCAATAGTTATGAGTTATGGGTTATGAATCTTTTTCTACCTATTTTTTTCAATTTTCCAACAGCGCAGCTGTCTTTGTTCTTTTATTGGGCAATAGTGGATTAGAATAAATATCTTTGTCCCACAATCAACAATAGAAAGAAACTATGGCATACAATCTTTTAAAAGGTAAGAAAGGAATCATTTTTGGTGCACTGGATGAAAATTCCATTGCCTGGAAAACAGCGGAAAGGGTCCATGAAGAAGGCGGCACTTTTGTACTCACCAACGCTCCAATAGCCATGCGTATGGGACAGATCAAGGAACTGGCCGCGAAGACCAATTCAGAGATTGTTCCAGCTGATGCCACCAATGAAGAAGATTTGAAAAACCTAGTGGAAAAGTCCATGGAAATTTTGGGCGGCAAGCTCGATTTTGTGCTCCATTCCATAGGAATGTCCGTTAACGTGAGGAAAGGTAGGGCCTATACCGATGAGAATTATGATTTTACAGCAAAGGGGTGGGATGTTTCCGCACTTTCGTTCCACAAGGTCATGCAGACGCTTTACAAAGCCGATGCCATGAGCGAGTGGGGCAGTATTGTGGCCCTGACCTATATGGCTGCCCAGCGAACCTTCCCGGATTACAATGATATGGCGGACAACAAGGCCTACTTGGAATCTGTGGCCAGAAGTTTTGGGTATTTCTTCGGAAAGGAGAAAAAAGTGAGGGTCAACACCATTTCCCAATCTCCGACCCCGACCACGGCAGGACAAGGCGTGAAGGGCTTTGACGGGTTCATCAATTATGCCGAAAAAATGTCCCCTTTGGGCAATGCCACGGCAGATGACTGCGCCAATTATACCGTCAGCCTATTTTCGGATCTCACCAAAAAGGTGACCATGCAGAACCTGTTCCACGATGGTGGGTTCTCCAATACCGGGGTAAGCCAAGAGGTAATCGATGAGTTTAGCAAATAAGCAACACATTAGCGCTACAGCAGAGAATCAGGGTTGACATGTCGGTTCGAGCGCAGTCGTGAACGCAAAAACACCACAAAATGCATCTCGACTGAGCTCGATGTGACACTTAATCAATCCCAACTATAATTCCCATCTTAGGTTTTAATGAAGCTGTTTTTTTCCATAATAGTCCCCGTCTATAATCGTCCTGAAGAAATCCGGGAGCTGTTGGAAAGCCTTCGGAAACAGGATTTTAAGGGAAATTTTGAAGTGGTCATTGTAGAAGATGGTTCTACGGAAAGCGCTGAGGATATTGCAAAATCATTTAAGGACTGGCTTCAGATTTCCTATTACTATAAACTGAATTCCGGTCCTGGGGATTCCCGGAACTTTGGCATGCAAAAGGCGAAGGGAAATTACTTCATCATCCTGGATTCGGACTGTATTCTCCCACAGCAATACCTTGTTGAGGTGGACAAGGAACTGAAATGGGAATTTGTGCACTGTTTTGGTGGTCCCGATGCAGCCGATGTCTCTTTTACCACAGTACAAAAAGCGATCAACTATGTGATGACCTCTTTTTTTACCACTGGTGGGATACGGGGAGGCAAAAAATCCATTGGAAAGTTTCAGCCACGTAGTTTTAACATGGGTATTTCAAGAGAAGCGTTTGAAAAGGTCGGTGGTTTTGGACGGATACACCCCGGTGAAGATCCAGACCTCACTTTTCGTATATGGAATGCAGGATTTGAATCCCGATTGTTCCAGAAAGCTTTTGTGTACCATAAAAGACGTATAGATTGGGATAAATTTTATATTCAGGTCAATAAATTTGGCAAGGTGCGACCTATTTTGAACAAATGGCACCCGGGAACGGCAAAGCCTACTTATTGGTTTCCAGCACTCTTTATGTTTGGCTCGGCCATAGCTGTCGTCATGGCCATTTTTGGAATGTGGTTGCCCATGGCCCTTTATGGTTTCTACTTTTTGATATTGTTTTTGGATGCACTGATCAAGAACAAAGACCTGAAAGTGGCATTTTTGGCCATCTATGCGGCCTTGATACAGTTTGCAGGTTACGGTTTTGGTTTTATTAAGTCCACGATCTTGCTTACTTTTAGTAAGAAGGAGCCAGACGAACTGTTTCCGAGATTGTTTTTTAAGAAAAAATAATAGTGTTCAAAAAGGTATTGCACGGCCTCAACCAAAAGAAAGCAAGGGTATTTTTACTGTTCTTGCTATGTTCATTTTTAGCGTGGTTCATCAGCAATCTGTCCGAATCCTATGAGTCACGGGCAGATTTTGTCCTGAATTATAAGAACCTGCCCGATACACTTTTGTTGGGGAAAAATTCGGAAGATATTATGGGGGCCAAGTTGAGGACCAGTGGCTTCCAATTTCTGTATTATAATTTTTTTAAAAAACGCATCGATATCGATTTGTCCGAAGTCTCTTATCAAAATGGAAAGTATGTGATGGGTCAAGAGTTGTTGAAAAAACAAATAGACCAACAATTGTCCCAAAACATATCATTGCTGGATCTGGATCGAAACCAATTGGTTGTCGATCTCTATCAAGTGGCTTCAAGAAAGATTCCGGTAACGCCCAATTTGGATCTACAGCTCCAACAAAACTTTATTTTGGATGGGAAAGTGTTGGTAACACCCGATTCCATTATAGTGAAGGGCCCAAGCAGCGAGATAGATACGATTGAAGAAATCCGCACAGGCACCATTCAACTTGCCAATGTTTCATCTGATTTCAGCAGGGAAGTCCCCTTGATCTTTCCCAAAGGTTTGGGCAACAGTATATTTTCCTTGGCCAGGGTCACCGTTTCGGGAAAAGTGGCCAAGTTTTCAGAGAAAGTCTTCGAAGTACCCATCAAAGTATTGAACTATCCGGAAGGATATCGGGTAAAAACCTTTCCGAATACCGTGACAGTGATCTGCAAAGCCACCGTGGAACGGTTAAAGGAGGTTACCAGGGCAGATTTTGAGGTGGTTGCAGATTATGCACAGATTGGAGCGGATGGAAGCAGCACCATGTTTTTGAAAATAGCCCAACTTCCTGAAAATGTTTATGATGTCCGATTGCAGGATAATACGGTTAACTTTGTATTGGAACAGGAATGAGAATTATTGGACTCACAGGAGGGATAGGAAGTGGAAAGAGTACCGTGTCCAAAATGTTTATGGAGCTGGGCATCCCGGTCTATGATTCGGATTCCGAGGCCAAAAACTTGATGGAACATTCCGCAAACTTGAAAGCAGCCATCAAGCAACTGTTGGGAAAAGACGCATATAAGGAAGGAAAACTGAACAGGGCATACATTGCCGCCAAAGTGTTCAATGACACAGATTTACTTAAAAGACTCAATGGGATTGTCCATCCCGCGGTGAGGGAACACTTTATGGAATGGGCAAAAAAACAATCCACACCCTATGTGGTACAGGAAACAGCACTGATCTTTGAAAATGATTCCCAAGACCAGTATGACCATACCATTCTGGTCACGGCTCCCAAAGATTTACGTGTTCAACGGGTAATAGATAGGGATGGTGTGGATAGGAAAGCTGTTCTGGAACGCATGAAAAACCAAATGGATGATGCAGAAAAGAAGGCCATGGCCAATTTTTGCATAGAAAACGTAGATTTGGAGACCACAAGAAAAACGGTCAAGGAACTTCACACTAAGCTAATGGCCATGCCAACTAAATTTTAACATTTTTGTTAAGGTTAGGTTAAACGGTCAAACGCCTAAATGTTAAATTTTTAATTTTGACACAATGAACAAGAAGCTATTCGTTCTTCTGGTCATTCTTATGAGTTTGTCCCTGTTGGGGATAATCTTCGTTCAGGTTTATTGGATACGAACATCCATAAATGACAAGGAGGAACAGTTCTCAAGGACGGTCACGGACATTTTGGACAAAGTGGCGAGCAGGGTGGAGATGATGGAGATGAAAGAGTATTCCGGTCGTCTGGCATCTCTAGTGGATAGTGTTGGCGAGCCAAAAAGCACACAGTACAAAAGCTTCTTGTTCCTAGATCGCGACCTGAACTCCGATGAGATTCTTTTTTATTCCCACGGAATTCTTGAAGAGGATTACAATATATCATCTACGTTCTTTGATAATGACAATACAGCCGGGGAGGACACTACCACACTGAAAAATTACACCAGTAAACGCACCAAGACCGTATATAAGGAAGAGTTCGGGCTGGACGGTAAGAGCTATAACTTGACCCCTATCCAAAAAATGGAAAAGATTGGGGGACTGACCAGTATTGAGAGAGCTGCTTGGGAAGATGTGTTTATGGAATATGCCAAAACCCGACCCATTCACAAAAGGGTTTCCAAACAAGAGCTGGAGTTGCTCCTGAGCCAAGAGTTAAAGAACCGTAACATCAACATTGATTACGAATATGGGGTGTACAGCCAAGGGTATCCTACCAAAATAAGGTCTGGGAAATTTAAGTTCTCTGGTGAAAGGATGTACAAAGCCCCAATTTTCAAGGATAGTGAAGGTAATACCAATTTTTCATTATTGTTGACCTTTCCGACCATGAAGAAATTCATTTTCAGTTCCATCATGGGAATGGCATTGTTGTCTTTGATTTTTACTTTGGTGATCATGGTCGCCTACACGAGTGCCATCTACCAGTTGATAAAGCAAAAAAGAATTTCAGAGATAAAATCGGACTTTATCAACAACATGACGCACGAGTTCAAGACTCCCATCGCGACCATAAACCTCGCTGTGGAGGCCATTAGGAACCCCAAGGCCATTGAGGACAAGGAAAAAGTGCTCCGGTATTTGGGGATGATCAGGGACGAGAACAAACGCATGCACGCCCAAGTGGAAAATGTGCTGAGGATTTCAAAACTGGAGAAAAACCAGTTGGACATCAATAAGGATAGGGTGGACATGCACGACATTATCGGGGACGCCATCGCGCATGTGGAGCTGATCGTACAGGATAGGGGCGGATATGTGAACGCCCATTTGGATGCGGAAAGGGCAGAGGTTTTGGCCAACGATATGCACATGACCAATGTGATTGTGAACATTCTGGACAATGCAATAAAATACTCACCGGAAACCCCAAAGATTGACATATTCACAGAAGTGGTGAAAAACAATATCATCATAAAAGTGCAGGATCAAGGAGCCGGAATGAGCAAGGCAGTACTCAAAAAAGTGTTCGAAAAATTTTACAGGGAACACACAGGTGACATACACAATGTAAAGGGCCACGGATTGGGATTGGCCTATGTGAAACGAATTATAGACGATCATCAAGGCGAAGTTTATGCCGAAAGTGAAAAAGGAAAAGGAAGTACTTTCTTCATTAAACTCCCTTTAATTTAAAAACAAACTATGGAAGCAGAAAAAAAGAAGATATTATTGGTGGAGGACGACCCTAATTTTGGGATTGTCCTAAAGGACTATTTGACCATGAACGACTTTGATGTGGTTCTGGCCAAGAACGGAATGGAAGGTTTTGAAAAATTCAAAAAGGACAATTATGACGTCTGTATCCTTGACGTGATGATGCCCTATAAAGACGGTTTTACCTTGGCAAAGGAAATCCGTGAGAAGAATGAGAACGTTCCCATCATATTCCTTACCGCCAAAACGATGAAAGAGGATGTTTTGAAGGGGTACAAGGCAGGTGCCGACGACTATCTGAACAAGCCCTTTGACTCCGAAGTATTGCTCATGAAGCTCAAAGCCATACTTCAACGTAAGGCGTCCAGCACCTTGGCCGACAGCAAACAGTTTGAATTTCAAATCGGTAATTTCCATTTGAACTCAAAATTGCGCTTTCTCAAGTTCAAGGAAGAGGAACCTATCAAGTTGTCGCCCAAAGAAAATGAACTCCTGCGCTTGTTAGCACTTCATGAGAACGATTTGATGCCCCGCGAATTGGCACTTACCAAGATTTGGAGGGACGACAATTATTTTACATCCAGAAGTATGGACGTTTATATTGCCAAGCTCAGAAAATACCTGAAACGGGATGATACGGTGGAAATCCTGAACATTCATGGAGAAGGGTTCAGACTGGTCGTAAAGACCGAAAACCAATAAGATTTATAGATTAAGAAGTATAAAAAGGTTGTCCAAAAAGCGGCAAAAATTTGTCTTTGTCAGGTTGAGTACAGTCGAAACCCATTGATTATCAATACATTTTAAGTGCTCGACTGCGCTTGAACTGACGGATAACCAGCTTTTTAGACAGCCTCTTTTTTATGCAAAAAAATAGACCAAGGATATGGAAGCCATCCCTACCAAGGCCAAAATAGTGGTCATCAAGGTCCAAGACCTGAAGGTTTGTTTTTCAGAAATGCCCAGATATTGACCCACCAACCAAAAACCACTATCGTTCACATGGGAAAAAATGCTCGCTCCCGATGCTATGGCAATCACCATACAGGCAAGCTCCACGGAATTGAGGGCAGCACTGGACAATAGCGGAGAGACAAGCCCGGCAGCCGTGATCATGGCAACAGTGGACGATCCTTGCACTATCCTTACAATGGCAGCACTCATAAAAGCAAATACCAGAACAGGAATGCCCGCATTGCTCAACGAGTTGGCCAAAAGCTCCCCAGCGCCCGTATCGGTCAATACCTGTTTAAAAACGCCCCCGGCTCCTGTCAGCAGGATGATGGTCCCGGCAGGCGCCAACGACTTTGTGGAAATTTTGAGCAATTGGTTTTTGGAGACCCCCCTTTTAATACCAAAAAAATACCATGCCAGAAGATTGGCCAGGATCAGGGCGGAAAAAGGATGCCCAACCAAAGAAACCAAGTCCAGCACAAGAGGATTTTGGATTCCGAAAGTTCCTGCGGAAAGCACTGTGTTGAGCAATATCAGCACAATGGGCAGCCCAATGATCGCAAAGGTCGCACCAATCGGGGGAAGATTTGGTTTGTCCCCATCCTCGATTTCCTCGGGCGCGGCCACATAGATTTTTTTTGAAATGTGTTTGCCGAACAAAAGTCCGGCAATCAAGGCCGTTGGAATCCCTGCCACAAACCCCATCAAGATCACCCAGCCCAAATCCACCCCGATAATATCGGCAACGGCAATGGGGCCGGGAGTAGGGGGGATGAAGGCATGCGTTATGGCCAAGCCTGCCAAAAGCGGAATGGCATAGAGCAAAAGTGACTTGCCCGTTTTGCGCTGCAGTGCATAGATCATCGGCACCAAGATGATAAAGGCCACATCGAAAAAAACCGGAATGGCAATTAAAAAACCAGAAATCACCATGGCCGAAGGTGCTTTTTTCAATCCAAATTTGGACACCATAAAATCAGCAATGGCCTTGGCCCCACCCGAAGCTTCCAATATGCCCCCAAAAATGGCACCAAGCCCCACCACGGTGGCCACAAAGCCCAAGGTGCCTCCCATGCCCTTTTGGACGGTTTCCATGATCTGTTTGGCATCAAGCCCAGCTATCAATCCGACCGCGATACTGCCCATGAGCAGGGCAATAAAAGCATGTATGCGCAATTTGAGGATCAGAAAAAGAAGGATGGCAATGCCAGCGATGACAGCAAAGAGCAGTTTGGCTTCGATCATTTCAATTGCTTTACGATTTCATCCACAATATCTGTGGGCTTGCCCTTTATGGAAACTGTTATGGCTTTGGAAGGAGGTTCCAAGGCATCAAACTGTGACTTTAACAGGTCCAAAGGCATGAAATGATCTTTTCTGTTTTCCAATCTGGATTTGATGAGGTCAAATGGCCCGTCCAAAAAGACAAACCTGAGATTGTTGCCCATTCCGGCACGCAACAGGCTTCTATAAATCTTCTTTAAGGCAGAACAGGCTATAACGGCGCCTGATTTTTTGTGCTCGATGGCCAACTGGTTCAAGCGGATGAGCCAACCTTTTCTGTCCTCGTCATCCAAAGGGATGCCCGAAGCCATTTTTTTAATGTTTTCCTCGGGATGGAAGTCGTCCCCATCATAAAAAGGATAGTCCAAGGTTTCGGAAAGCAGTTTTCCGATTACCGTTTTTCCTGAACCGCTGACCCCCATGACCACTAAAACTTTTTTATTTTTAGGCATTGTCCATGGTTTTGAGTCTTTCCGTGACTTTTTTGATAATTGTTTTCGGTTCCGTGTTGTGTTCCACCCAAAGTATGTTTTCGTTTTTCCGTAGCCAAGTCAGTTGTCGTTTGGCAAAGCGCCGTGTATTTTTTTTGATTTCCGAAATGGCGTACTCCAAGTCACAATTTCCGTCAAGATATTCAAAAAGTTCTTTGTAACCAACAGTTTGAAGTGCATTCAATGCTTTGTGTGGATGTAACTTCTTGGCTTCTTCGAGCAGTCCGGCCTCCATCATCAGGTCAACACGGGCATTGATTCTTTCATAAATGGTTTCCCGTGGTGCCTGCAGGCCTATGTAGAGCGATTTAAAGACCCTTTTGGGCTTGTCCTTCGCGAGAAAGGAAGAATATGGTCTGTTGGTGGAAATACTGACCTCAAGCGCCCTAATTAGTCGATGTGGGTTGTCCAGGTCAACAATTTCATAGTAGGCCGGATCTCGCTGCTTCAATTCATTTTGAAGGGATTCCAAACCTTCATTGAGCAATCTGTCGTTAAGGGACTCCCGGATTTTGGAATCCACCTCGGGAAATTCGTCCAGACCGTTCACCACGGCATCCACATAAAGGCCACTGCCACCGACCATGACAACTATATCATGCTTTTGGAACAGTTGCTCCAAAAGATGGATGGCATCCCGTTCAAAATCACCCACGGAATAGGAGTCAAAAATGCTCTTGTGCTGTATAAAATGATGGGGTATTTCGTTCAATTCTTCTGGAGAAGGGACAGCTGTTCCAATGTTCATTTCTTTGAAAAACTGTCGGGAATCTGCAGAAATGATCTCCGTTTTGAAATGCTTGGCCAACAAAATGCCCAAAGCCGTCTTGCCAATGGCCGTGGGCCCCACTACAGCGATCAATACTTTTTGATTCATAATGGATGTCCGCATTTGTAACAGTGTGTGGCGTCATCCCGATGGCCCTCGGCGGAACAATTGGGGCAGGCTTGGGTATTTGTATGAATCATTGTGATTTTCTCCTTTTCTTTTCGGGCGCGTGAAAATTCTGCAGAAACTATACCGGTCGGTACAGCAATGATCCCATATCCCAAGATCATGATCACCGTGGCCAAGAACTGCCCCAAAGTGGTCATGGGGGTAATGTCGCCGTAACCCACCGTGGTCAAGGTAACGATGGTCCAGTAAATGCTCCGGGGAATACTGGTGAAGCCCGCCTCATCACCTTCCACCAAGTACATTAAGGTGCCCAAGATGACCGAAAGGATCAGAACAACATAGATGAAAACGGCGATTTTGGCCCTACTTGCCCTTAACGCAGATTTTAGTTGGGAGGCTTCGCCCATGAACTTGACCAATTTCAAGATCCTGAAAATCCGTAACAGTCTAAAAGCCCTAACGGCCAGCAATACCTGTGACCCTGCCAGAATATAGGAGACATAGAGGGGTATGGTGGAAAGGAAATCGATGATGCCATAAAAACTGAAGACATATTTCCATGGTTTTTTGATGCTGATGAGCCGAGCGATGTATTCCAGGGTGAACAAAATGGTCACGCACCATTCCATGGCCAGTAACAGCTTGTGGTATTTTTGGTCAATGTCCTTTACGCTTTCGAGCATGACCAAGATCACACTGAAAATGATCAAAAAGAAAAGGGCAATGTCGAAAAATTTGCCCGCAGGGGTGTCTGCTTCATAAATGATCTCATGAAGTTTGTTCTTCCATCCTGTATGTGGTTTATGCTCTTTCACAACTCAATTGGCCAGTGGTACTATTTTTGGGCTGTTGCCCTTTCGCAGGAACGACTCTATAATAAAAGTGGTATTGTCATCGCTGGGCATCGGTGTCAAAATCGATTCCAAGATATGGAGATTATTGATCTGATGGTTGAGTTCCACATAGCCAAATCCCTTAAGTTTGCCTTTTTTGATCAAAATAAAACTGCGTTCCCCCGTTTCCCGGCCCCGGTCCAGAATGACCATGTCCTTTGCATGGATGCTGTATTTGTCCATGGCTGCCATTGCCCTTTGATCACAGTCAATGGTTTCGACCTCTCCCTGATGGTCCTGAAAACACTTTTGGTTCACATTTAGGGAACAGGGACAAAGGTCAAATTCAGATTTGATGCGCTCCAAAAAGCTTTTGGCAGATGCAAGACCACTGAACCCCATTTTTTTGTATCCTAGGGTTTTGTTTTTTTCAATTTTGAGGACGATATGACCCTCTTCGATTTGCCCAAAATCAATGGTATGTGAAAAAAGTTTCTTTCTGGGATTGTTGTTGTGTTTGGGGCGGTTTTTGGATGACTCCCAATATTCTTTCAGAACGGCCAACAATTCACTGCCAGTGACCTCATAAGCTACCTTTTTGGTTTCTTTTTGGAGCTTTCTGGCCAAGTTCCCCACATTGGTGAAGTGTTGGTTGACCCTTTTTTTGATGTTCTTCGTCTTTCCAATAAAAATGATTTCACCATCTTTATCATACATATAGTACACCCCGGTCTCCGATGGTAGTTTCACCACAATGTCCAGTTGGTTGGGGGAGAGTTCGCCATGTGTTTCCTCGCGAATGACCTCTGTGATGATTTTCTTTTCCGAATCTTTGTTCAGCAATAACTTGAAAAGTTTTAAGGTGGCGAGGGCATCCCCGTTGGCGCGGTGCCTATCGCTTGTGGCTATGCCTAGCGAACGGGCCAGTTTTCCCAAGCTATGGGATTCTGCATCTGGGATCAATTGTTTGGAAAGGTCCACGGTGCACAGGGTCTTTCGCTGATAATCGTACCCCAACCTCCTGAATTCGGTTCTTAGGATTCGATAATCGAATTGGGCGTTGTGGGCCACAATGATGGCGTTTTCGGTGATTTCCACGATGCGTTTGGCCACTTCGTGGAACTTGGGTGCCGAACGCAACATTTTGTTGTTGATGCCCGTGAGTTTGGAGACAAAGGGCTGGATTTCCCTTTCCGGATTGATCAGGCAGATGAACTGGTCCACAACTTGATGCCCATCAAAGCGATGTATGGCAATTTCCATGATGCCCTCTTCATTGTATTTTCCTCCCGTGCTTTCAATATCGAGTATGGCGTACATGAAAATCCTTGAATTTTATGAATAGTTCCTAGCTCCAAATATACTACTTCCAATGCGCACCATCGTGCTGCCCTCTTCCATGGCAATGGCATAGTCGCCACTCATACCCATGGAAAGGATATGGATCTCTGGCATTTTTTGCTTCAAACCATCAAAGATGGATTTCAGGTGGGCAAATTCCTTTCGGATCTGTGCCTCGTCCGGAGTGAAGGTGGCCATCCCCATCAACCCTACGATTTTTACATTTTTCATGGATTTGAAGTCGTCGGACCCAAGTAGTTCTTCGAGTTCAGTGGCATCCAACCCGAATTTGGTATCCTCTTCGGCAATGTGCATTTGGAGCAGGCAGGGGATGACCCGATTATGTTTTTCGGCTTGTTTATTGATTTCCTTGAGCAGTTTGAGGCTGTCCACGCCGTGGATCAGGGAGACAAACTCCGCCATATATTTGACCTTGTTACGCTGCAAGTGGCCTATCATGTGCCACTCGATGTCCTTGGGCAGTTCTTCCCATTTTTGGACCATTTCCTGCACCTTGTTTTCCCCAAACACCCGCTGTCCAGCTTCGTAGGCTTCCAAGATATCTGCGTTGGGCTTGGTCTTTGAAACAGCGACCAAGGTGACCCCTTCGGACAATTCGGATTTGATTTTGTGGAGGTTATCTTTTATCGACATAATCTACAATTCATAAATAGCAAGCCCACTACGGAGCTTTGGTTCAATATACGTGCTTTTTGGGGGCATTACCAAACCGGCATCGGCAATGGCCTTGATTTCATCCACGGTGGTGGGCATTAAGCTGAAACCTACTGCAAAATCACCCGAGTCCACACGTTCCTTCATTTTGATGAGGTTATGTTTTCCACATCCGTATGAAATCCGCGCATCGTTCCGTAGGTCACTGATGCCCAAAATAGGCTCTAAAATCGTCTTGTACAGGATTTGGGTGTCCAGTTTGCTCAGGGCGTCCGTGAACTCAAATTGGGTCTTTCTAAGGTAAAGTGAATAGAACTCTCCCTCCAAATACATGCTAAACTCGTGATTTTTGGAAGGTTTGCACAGCCCGTCATCCCTCTTTTCAATCCTGAAGTGCTTATCCAATTGAATCAAGAACTCCTTTTTTGAAAACCCGTTCAGATCTTTGACCATACGATTGAATTCGTATATTTTGATCTGTGATTCTGGAATCAGGTAGGCCATGAAATGGTTGTAGGGTTCCAAGCCCGTGTGGGAGGCATTCTCGGCTTCCATTTTTTGGGCCAGAAGGTTGGACGAGGCGCTACGGTGATGACCATCGGCAATGTATAGGGCGTCCATTTGGGCAAAGGCCCTTTCCAGTTTTTCTATGCCCTCCGGATATGAAATTTTCCAAAGTTTATGGTTTACCCTGTCGGTGGTGGTGAAATCATACTCAGGCTCCCGCTGTGTTTTCTTTTGAAAAATGGCATTGACCATATCGTTATCCGGATAGGTCATCAGCACGGGTTCTGCATTGAAACCAACAGAATAGAGGTAATCCGCAAAAAGTTCTTCCCTATGCTGTATGGTGTCCTCGTGTTTTTTGATGGTTCCATTTCGATAATCACCAACACTGCAGGCACAGAAGAAACCAAGGCTCTTAAAATCATCCTTTTCAATCTGATACAGGTAGAAGCTCGGCTCTTCATCTTTTTGAAAGATATTTTCCTCCAAAAACTCCAGATAACGGTTGCGCACCAAATCGAACCGTTCCTTTCCCGTAATATGCTTTTCAAACTTGAAACCGGGATTGATGATATGGAGGAACGAAAAGGGATTGTATTGGAGCACGGCTTGTAATTCTTCCTTGCTATATTCCTCATAAGATCGGGAAGCTACATAGAAAGCTTTGTCCTTTGTTGGGCGTATCGCCTTGAAAGGTTTTATGATGGCCATGTGTTCCTAATTGAATTGGGTCGAGACCTTTTCCGCCTTTCTGGATTCGGAATAGTCGTAAAAGCCCTCCCCTGATTTTACTCCGAGTTTGCCCGCCATGACCATGTTGACCAATAGGGGGCAAGGGGCATATTTTGGATTTTTGAAACCGTCGTACATCACGTTCAAAATGGAAAGGCATACATCCAAACCGATAAAATCGGCCAATTGTAACGGTCCCATCGGGTGGGCCATGCCCAATTTCATCACAGTGTCGATTTCGTGTACTCCCGCCACGCCATTGTACAAGGTTTCGATTGCCTCGTTGATCATCGGCATCAGGATGCGGTTGGCTACAAATCCCGGATAATCGTTGACCTCGGTGGGTGTTTTGCCCAAATTTTTGGACAGCTCCATGATGGTCTGGGTCACCTCGTCCGAAGTGCTGTATCCCCGAATAATCTCCACGAGTTTCATGATGGGAACCGGGTTCATGAAATGCATGCCGATGACTTTTTCGGGCCGTTGGGTGGCCGCGGCAATCTGGGTGATGGAAATGGAAGAAGTGTTGGTGGCCAAAATGGTACCTGCTTTGCAGATTTCATCCAAATCTTTGAAAATCTTCAGTTTGATGCCCAGGTTCTCCGTGGCGGCCTCGATGACCAATTGTACATCGGAAACACCTTCTTCCAAAGAGGTAAAAGTCGTGATATTGGAGAGGGTTTCTTCTTTTTTGGCTTCATCGATGGAATCTTTGGCCAGCATCCGGTCCAAATTTTTGGTGATGGTGTCCAGTCCCTTATCCAGAGATGCTTGTGAAATATCGATAAGGTTTACTTTAAATCCGTTTTGGGCAAAAACGTGGGCGATTCCATTGCCCATGGTCCCTGCACCGATCACTGCTATTTTTTTCATGGTATTCTTATTATGTTTATGTCAGTTCGAGCGAGGTCGAGAACGACAAACAACTATTTCTTAAATGACTCTATGATCTGAAGGGCCACCCGCAATGCTTTGGTTCCCTGTTCTAGGCTCACAACAGGTGTGGTGTCGTTGTTTATGGCATCGGCAAAGGTTTCCAGTTCATCCAAAATGGCGTTGTTCACCTCAATTTCGGGGTTTTCAAAATAGATCTGTTTTTTCTCCCCTTCGGCATTTTGCAATATCATGTCAAAATCACCAGGTTGTTCGGGGGCGTCCTTCATTTTGACCACTTCCACTTTTTTCTCCAGAAAATCTACCGAAATGTAGGCGTCTTTTTGAAAAAAGCGCGATTTCCGCATGTTTTTCAGCGAGATGCGGCTGGAGGTAAGGTTGGCCACACAGCCATTTTCAAATTCGATACGGGCATTGGCAATGTCCGGTGAATTGCTGATGACGGAAACCCCACTAGCGTTGATCTGCTTTACTTCGGAAGGCACAACGCTGAGGATCACATCGATATCATGAATCATCAAATCCAAAACTACAGGCACATCGGTCCCTCTGGGGTTGAATTCCGCCAAGCGGTGCGTCTCGATGAACATGGGGTTCTGGATGTTGTCCTTCACAGCTAAAAAAGCTGGATTGAAGCGTTCCACATGTCCCACTTGTCCCTTTACCTTGTGTTTTTCAGAAAGTTGTAGCAGTTCCTTGGCCTCTTCCAGGGTGTTGGTGATGGGTTTTTCAATAAAAATGTGCTTTCCCTTTCCAATGGCTTTTTTGGCACATTCGTAATGGGAAAGGGTAGGGGTCACAATGTCCACCACATCCACGGCGTCCATTAAAGTATTGATATTATCAAAATGGGTATAGCCGAACTCGGCAGCCACTTTTTTTGCATTGATCTCGTCGGGATCGTAAAATCCAACAAGCTCATATTTTTCCGATTGGTTGAGCAATCTGAGGTGGATCTTGCCCAAATGCCCCGCACCGAGGACACCAACTTTAAGCATAATACTGTTTTTGTCAAAAATAAGGATATGATACCACTCTTCCACAAAAAATAGGTCCGAACTGGCGGCAAAGTATTGGGGAACTTTTTAAATTCGTGGACCAGACCAAATACGATGAAGGATACGCTCAAGCATAGGGGCATGCGCAACAAATTGACGGAACTGTTGGAAGCCAAGGGAATAACAGATAAAAAGGTACTCGAAGCCATAAAGACCGTTCCACGGCATTTGTTCCTGGACAGTAGTTTTGAGGACCATGCCTATCAGGACAAGGCCTTTCCCATTGGGGCGGATCAGACCATTTCCCAACCTTATACCGTGGCTTTTCAGACCGAGTTGCTCCAAGTAAAGCCCAACGACAAGATTTTGGAGATTGGCACGGGAAGCGGATACCAAACGGCTGTTCTGTTGCACTTAAAAGCTAAAGTCTATTCCATTGAGCGTCAGCAGGAACTCTTTAAAAAAACGCGGCTCTTTTTCAATAAAATGCACTATCGTCCCAAGAAAATGATTTTTGGGGACGGATATAAAGGTCTTCCAGAAGAAGCCCCATTTGATAGTATCATAGTAACGGCAGGTGCCCCCGAGGTGCCCAAACCCTTGATGTCCCAACTTAAGGTAGGGGGAAGATTGGTGATTCCCGTTGGAGTGGATGAGCAGGTCATGACCTTGTTTGTGCGAAAATCTGAAAAGGAGTTCCAAAAACAGGAATTGGGAGCCTTTAGGTTTGTACCTTTGCTTGAGGACAAGAATTGATTTACAAGTGCAAGTGCAAGTGCAAGTGTCAAGTTCAAGTTTAAGAAAATAGAACAAAGAATAAAGAGACAAGAGTTCAATAAGCGGCTTCGAGCATCAAGCACTAAAACCCAAATTCAAAATTCCAATAACTGAGTAACTGAATAACCAAATAACCGACTAACCACTCAGTCGTTAAAACTTTTTTTGACCCGATCTAGATTGCGTTTGCTGTCCCGGTCTTTTATGGTCTCCCGTTTATCGTAGAGTTTTTTTCCTTTGGCCAGACCAATGTTCACCTTGGCCAATCCTCTGTCGTTGATGAAAAGGTTGAGGGGAATGATGGTCAGTCCCGTGGTGGTGACCTCTTTCCGAAGTTTTTTCAGTTCCCTTTTGTTGAGCAGCAGCTTACGTTCGGCCTTGGGTTTGTGGTTGTAATAGCTGCCATGGCTATATTCGTCCACCTGCATGTTCACCACAAAAAGTTCCCCCTTGTCATTGAACTCGCAAAAGCTCTGTGACAGGTTGGCCTTTCCTAACCGAATGGATTTTATTTCGGTACCTCCCAGCACAATTCCTGCGGTGAAGGTGTCCAAGATCTCAAAATCAAACCGGGCCCTTTTGTTCTTTATGTTGATGTTTTTCTGCATTGTGGGCAAAAATAGGAACTCTTTCCCGAGAAAGTTGTAATGTTATGCCAGTTTTTACGATTATACACCAAACACCATCCATGAAAAAAATTTATCTCCCCCTTGTTTTATTGATGTCCCTTGCTTGCAAGGAAACCACCAAAGAGAACCCCACAGCCCAAGAGATTGTAGATCGATCCATCGCGAATAGTGGAGGCGCGCTTTATGGTGACCATAGCACTTCATTTGTCTTCAGGGATGTGAAATATAGTTCCACCAATGAAGAAGGAAAACGGATATTCAAACGAATTATGCGATTGGACTCCACAACCATAATAGATGTTCGAAGAGAAAATGATTTTGAAAGATACATCAACGATTCTCTGGTTGCCGTTCCCGATACGATGGCCGTTAAATATGCCAACTCTATTAACTCAGTACATTATTTTGCCCGTTTGCCCTATGGATTGAACGACAATGCAGTGAACAAGGAGCTGCTGGGTGAGGAATCCATTCAGGGAAAAGATTATTACAAGATCAAGGTTACTTTTGATCAACAAGGCGGGGGAGATGATTATGAAGACACCTATTTGTATTGGTTTGACAAAGAATCGTTTAAGCCAGATTACTTAGCATACGACTTTCATGTGGACGGGGGCGGTCAACGCTTTCGTAAAGCCTATAATGAAAGGTATGTGAACGGTATCCGTTTTGTGGACTATGAAAACTATAAGCCCAAAGCGAAAGGTTCGGATATATTGGAAATCGGTCAACTTTTTGAGCAGGGCGAACTGGAACTTCTATCCAAAATAGAATTGACCGATATTGAAGTGAAAAGGGAGGACTAATCCATTTTCAAGCGGAAGTCGGTCGGGACACCATCAATGATCCGGACAATGAACAAACTGCTGTTGTCGCTATCGTCCATATCATCATACTTTTCAAAACCTATCATTTTGTTTACAAATTCAGGGGTGGTATTGCTATGGCCCACTACAAGAACGTTCTTTCCTTCGTTGATGAGCTTGAACTCTTCGATATCCACTTCATTGGGGTCATAATACTTTATATCAATGTTCTTTTTGACCGATGTTGGGGCCGCCGTCATGGAGGTCCGCTCGTAGTTGGTGGAATAGATCACATCCATGGGGATTGGGTCAAAAATCTCTGCCCATCTGATGGCCCTGTTGAGGCCGTCCTGGTTCAGTTCGGGGTCTGGGTTTTCGGGATCGGTCCTGTCTTTTTCGGCATGTCGGATAAAATAGAAAGTTGAGACAATAGGTTCAACATTTTTCGTATCTTTTTTGCAGCTGATACTTCCAACGATTATCATTGCAAGGGCAATCAATGGTTTGATGTTTCGCATAGTGCTATTCTAGGAGCTCCCCCAAGTTTTTTGTTAATCTGATTTAAAAGTAACGTTTAATTTTTATTTTATCGTATGCGCAAGATGTTCGTTTGCTTGTTCTGGGGTTTGGTTTTCTCGATCGGATGGGGCCAGGAGCGGGCATTGCCCACAGATTTTAGACAGCACACCCTTACCCAATTCAATGCAAGTCTATGGAATGCCACATACGCGCAGGATTGGAACGCCCCCAATTCACTTTCCGTTTGGACCCGCTGGCAATGGCAGGACATAGACGGGGACCCGACTACGATTTTTGCCAACTATACCCATCAAATCAATGACAGGTCCGCTGCGGCCCTCGGGTTTTTACAGCACAACACAGGTGTCTTCTTGTTTACTGGTGGAAATGCCAATTACACGCACTCTTTTCAATTGGATGAAGGAATTAGTCTCATGGCAGGGATGAATATTTTTGCTTTTCAGCAAACAGTGGCCGATGAACGATTTGGTCAGGAAGAGGAAATTGATCCGTCCATTTTGGAAGGCTTCGAAGGTTTTCGAATGGAGTTTTCACCGGCATTTCGTCTCTTGATAGATCGGTTCAGTTTGGGGTTGGCTTTTGAAAATGCGGTGGGCCTGAACCTTTCCGGGGAGGGGAACACCAGTAATTTTCAAACGGTCATTGGAAGTGCTGCGCACGATTTTCCGGTGACCTTGTTCGGTGGTATGGAGGATAGTTTTGTTAGGCCGGTGGTCTATGTGAAATCAATTCCTGATGGTGATACGCAATTTGGACTGAACGGCCTGTTTTCCACCTCAAAGTTTTGGGTCCAGGGCGGATACAACAGTTTTTACGGGGTTTCGGGTGGATTGGGCATTACCCTTGCCAAGGCTTTTTCCATCGGGGGATTGATGGAGTTTGGCACCGATTCTTCTCTGGATGATGAAAACCCGACCCTTGAGTTGATTGCCTCGTACCGATTTGGAAAACCGGATGGCCGCAAAAAAGTGGTCGATTTTGATGTTGATAAAGAAGTGGCTTTGGAGCAGGAGCGGATAAGAAAGGAAAAAGAGGCTGAACTTGAAAGACAAAGGGAAATTGAGCTTCAGAAGGAAAGGGATTCACTGGCGGAGCTACAAAAAAGAGCAGACCAGATGGCAAAAGACAGTTTGGCCCAAAAAGTATTGCAAAAAGAACGGGATAGTCTGGCGAAGCTACAATCCCAAAAAGTAGAACTTAGACCCAACGAAAAATATGAGGAAATACAAGGCGAGGACGGTTTGGAACCTGGATTTTACTTGATTGCCAATGTGTATGGAACCAAAAAATACTTCGAAAGTTTTATGAAGTCCTTAAGGGACAAGGGGCTTGAGCCCAAATCCTTTTACCGAAAATCCAATAAGTACAACTATGTGTATTTGGAACGGTACAATACCATGGACGAGGCGCGAAGGGCAAGGGATGGCAAGTTCAACGGAAGATATACTGATAAAACCTGGATATTCCGGGTGAGGGGTAATTGATTGCTTTATTTTCTGATTTCCTTGCGTACCAAATGCTCCAGATAGGTGAGGGTATTGATAAGGTATTTCCGGTCACGGGTCATGGTGCTCATGGCCACGGCACCTTGTATCATGGTGAACAATTGTTTGGCAAACTGTAAGGGTGGAACTGGAAGGTGCAGTTCCTGCTGTTTGGCACCATTTTCCAAAACCAGGGCTATTTTACCTTCAATCTCTTTTATGGTTTCCCTTACCGCAGCTGCAAGTTGTGTATTGTTGCCCTGTGAGTCCACGCCCACATTGAGTATGGGGCATCCGCCCAAGGGCAGGGTGAACACATCGTACTGTTTGTAGAAACTGATCAGGGAAAACAGTTTTCCAAGGGCTCCTTCATCAATGTCCAATTTTTCATCAATGGTGTTCAGCAATTGGTTTCTGTTGTATTCAAAAGCAGAGAGTGCTAGGGCCTCCTTGTTCTCAAAATTTCCATAAATGGCCCCTTTGGTGAGTCCGGTGGCCTCGGTGAGGTCGCTCATGCTGGTGCCAACATACCCATGCTTGTTGAATATGGGTGCTACCGTTTCAATGATGTAAGCGGTGGTTCGTTCTGCTTTTTTGGACATGGAAAAAAAGGTTGGTTTGGGTAAAACGAAGATATAAAAAAACAGATACTGTACGGTATTTTAAAAGCAAAAGCCCCAGTTTTTAACAAACCGGGGCATTTTCTTACACCTACTATATGTTATTCCACCAACTCATTTTGGTTTCGGAAAACAAGCTGGTCGTCGAAACAATCCAAAAGCACGATACTGTCCGATTTGATCTTCCCGGCGAGCAATTCCTTGGACAGGTTGTTCAATACCTCTTTCTGGATCAACCTTTTTACGGGTCTGGCACCGTATTGAGGGTCATACCCTTTTTTGGCCAAATAATCGATGGCCTCTTCGGTAGCATCCAAGGTAATGTGCTGTTTGTCCAGCATTTTCTTCAGACCATCCAATTGTAGCCCCACAATATCCTTAATGTCGGACTTGGTCAATGGAGCGAACATGATGATGTCGTCTATCCTGTTCAAGAACTCGGGCCTGATGGTCTTGCGAAGCAATCCCATGACTTCGACCCTTGCGGCTTCCGAAGCACTTTCCACATCGGTATTGTTTTCAAACATCTCTTGGATAATGTGGCTGCCCATATTGCTTGTCATGATGATGATGGCATTCTTGAAATCGGCCACCCGGCCTTTATTATCGGTCAATCTACCTTCATCCAACACTTGCAAGAGAATGTTGAAGGTGTCTGGGTGTGCTTTTTCAATCTCATCCAACAAGACCACGGAATACGGTTTTCTTCGCACGGCTTCAGTCAACTGGCCTCCTTCGTCATAGCCCACATACCCGGGAGGTGCACCCACCAAACGGCTCACGGAATGGCGTTCTTGGTATTCGCTCATATCTATTCGCGTCATGGCATTTTCATCATCGAACAAGTAAGCCGCCAAGGTTTTGGCCAACTCCGTTTTGCCGACCCCGGTGGTTCCTAAGAAAAGGAAGGAACCGATCGGTTTTCTGGCATCCTGCAATCCGGCCCTGCTTCTTCGTATGGCATCGGACACGGCAACGATGGCCTCATCTTGCCCCACTACGCGTTTGTGGAGCACATCCTCCAACTTCAACAGTTTTTCTCGCTCGCTCTGCATCATCTTGGTCACGGGGATTCCCGTCCACTTGGCGACCACTTCGGCAATGTCCTCATAAGTGACTTCCTCCTTGATCAAGGTTCCGGCGGTCTGCTGTGCCGCAAGTTCGTCTTGTAGCTTCTCAAGTTTTTCCTGGGCTTCCTTGATCTTTCCGTACCGCAGTTCGGCCACTTTGCCGTAATCTCCGTTTCGTTCGGCCCGTTCCGCCTCCAATTTGAAGTTTTCAATATCTTCTTTGGTCTTTTGGATATTGTCCACTACAGTTTTTTCACTTTCCCACTTGGCAAAGATTTCGTTTCGTTCTTCTTTGAGATTGGCCAGATCGAGGTTCAGCGTCTGCAATTTGGGTTTGTCATTCTCCCTTTTGATGGCTTCCATCTCAATTTCCAACTGCATGATCTTTCTGTCCAAAACATCCAGTTCTTCGGGTTTGGAATTGATTTCCATACGGAGCTTGGATGCCGCTTCGTCCATAAGGTCTATGGCCTTGTCGGGGAGGAAACGGTTGGTGATGTAGCGTTGGGAGAGTTCCACGGCACCGATCACGGCCTCATCTTTGATCCTGACTTTGTGATGGCTCTCGTATTTTTCCTTGATGCCCCGAAGGATGGAGATAGCACTCTCGGTATCGGGCTCGTCCACCATCACTTTTTGGAACCTTCGCTCCAAGGCCTTGTCTTTTTCAAAATATTTTTGGTACTCGTCCAAAGTAGTGGCCCCGATGGCCCGAAGCTCGCCCCTTGCCAAGGCAGGTTTCAGGATGTTGGCCGCGTCCATGGCGCCCTGTCCGCCTCCGGCACCCACCAAAGTATGGATCTCGTCAATGAAGAGCACAATATTACCATCGGAAGAGGTGACTTCCTTGATGACGGCCTTCAACCGCTCCTCAAATTCACCTTTGTATTTGGCCCCGGCGATCAAAGCCCCCATGTCCAAAGAGTAGATGATCTTGTCCTTGAGGTTTTCGGGCACGTCGCCTTGAACGATTCGATGCGCCAAGCCTTCGGCAATGGCAGTCTTTCCCACACCGGGTTCACCGACCAACATGGGATTGTTCTTGGTCCTGCGCGACAAAATCTGCAAGACCCTTCGGATTTCCTCATCACGACCGATCACGGGATCTAATTTGCCACTGTCGGCCAGTCGGTTAAGGTTGTTGGCATATTTATCGAGGGAATTATAGGTTTCCTCGGCACTCTGCGAGGTCACTTTTCCGCCTTTCCGCAATTCTTGGATGGCTGCGGTAAGGTCTTTTTCTGTAACTCCTTGATCTTTTAAGATCTGGGCTATTTTACTTTTGGATTTAAAGATGGCGAGCAACAAATGTTCCACGGAAACGAATTCATCGCCCATGTTTTTGGCCACGATACTGGCTTCGTTCACGGTTTTTCCTGCTTCTCTGGAAAGCATGATCTCGCCTCCGGATACCTTAGCAAAGCTCTGGAGCTCTTTGTCCAAGATCTGGTTGAGAAGTGTAACATTCACGTTCAGTTTCTTCAGTATGAAAGGGAGGACGTTTTCATCCACTTCCGCAATGGCCTTGAACAGATGTTCGTTCTCAATCTGATGGTGGCCAAGCTCTTGGGCCAGTAGCTGGGCCCGTTGCAGGGCCTCTTGTGATTTTATGGTAAAATTATTAAAGTTCATAGTCGTTGTTTTTCTCTGTTATGTCAACAATCCTACCACGGAAGAAATACCGTCAAAATGTCTGTTAATCCAAGAAAACAAAAGACATTTCGTCAGGCGTAAGGTTTTTTATCCATTCCGACATATCTCGTAAATTTGCAATATGGGAATATTCGACAGTGTCTTCGGGAAGAAGCAACAAACCACCAATGAAGATAAGAAAATACCATGGATATCCTTGGGATCCATGGCTCAACTTGATGAAATTAATATCAATTCAGCAAATAGGACGCAGTTGATATTCAAACACTCCACTACTTGTGGGATCAGCAGTATGGTGTTGAAAATGTTCAATGGTTCCTTTGACCCCAGCTTGGATTGCGACCTTTATTTCTTGCCCATCCAATCGCACAGGGAGCTGTCCAACGCTATTGCAGAAAAGTTTGGGGTAAGGCATGAGTCTCCCCAATTGCTGATTCTGAAAGATGGGAAGGTGTCTTTCCACACGTCCCATGGAGCGATTGCAGATTTAGATCTTTCAAAATATCTATAAAAGTCTTTAAAAAAAGACAAATGTCCGTTCGAGCGCAGTCGAGAACCTAAAATGTTAATTAAAATCAATGGGTTTCGACCGCCTGTCCGTCCGGCAGGCTGGCGCTCAACCTGACAAAGTTGAAATTATCAGTTTTTAAAGATTTAGTTGAACTGATACCTGGAAACAATGCCTTTCAACCTTGCTTTGAGGTCTTCCCCAGCATCATAAACCATTTGCTCATTGGAAGGAAATGGAACCTCCCTGGCATTCAAGTAAATCAAAAGATCATCTTCCAACGCTCGTTTATCCCCTTGATAATTGGCAAAAATGTGTTGAAAGACAAATTCGCTGGATAGGGGGTAGGCATTGATTTCCTGTCCGCTGGACAAGTCGGTGAAGCGCACTTTGGCGCCGATTTGGGCACTTTTGTTTTGGGTGAACTGGAAAAACTTACAGGTCACGGTGCGCATTTTGTCCACTTTGATCTTGTTGCCCAAACTGTCCTTGACCACATTGCCGTCACGGTCCAATAGGTATTCCCACCCATCCTTGATCTGTCTTTCCTTGATGATCTGGGTTTCGGTGATGCGTTCCGGGGAAACATTGATTTCCATAAAATCCAAGTTCATGGCATAGTCATACTTTAGGTTAGGCAATGGCTTTGTGTGGTATTGTAGCCAAAAATTGTCGATGCCAAAGGCATTGAAGTCCAATAATTCACTTTCCAACCGGGCGGGGATGATCTGCTCGGTAAGGTTTCCGATTTCCACCCGAACAAATTCCAGCCCCTTGTTGTAAGCTTCGTCCATTTTGGCCAGGGTGTTTTTATAGCCCGGGTTGATTTCCTGCAAGTACTTCAAATCGTCATAGGCAGACCTGAAATCACTTTTGTATTTGGCATTGTTCAATAGGCCAACAGCATTTTGATAAAGATGTTCAGACAGTTCGTCCTTGGTGTTCAGGATGTCGTTGTCATAATTTTCAAAATGGAACCGCGCATTTCTTCCCTCATCGTTGATGCGAAGGGGGAGCAATGGTTTGATGCGCTCCTGTATCTTCTTCAACTGCAGGTATTTGTTGTAGATGGTCTCTAGGTTTGCCGGATTGCCGTCGTTCTGCAAAAAGGCAATTTCCTGTTCTTCCCTTTCCGCATTTTTGGCGAAGGCCTCTTCCAATAGGATGATGTATTCCTGGTTCCCCTTTTTGGTTTTGTTTTCAGCCAAGTTCTTAATGGCTTTGTCCATGGCGGTAACATAGTTACCGGTGTTCAGGGCTTCTTGGGTCTTCTTGACACCGCCACAGGCGGCAATTGTTAAAATCGTGGTAAAGAGTAGAATTTTTTTCATGATGATGGTGTATTGGTTGTTTGATCAAGTTCAATAGCTATGCCAAAAATGGTACTCTATAAACGAAAAAGTCGCACAGGTAGTGTGCAGGTGAGGTTTAAGTTTCAAATATAGAACATTTAAAGACAGTTTCAGCTTTGTTAATTTCCGTTTGATAAAATCGACTTCCACATCATTTTTTTTACATATAAATCCCCTTTCAATTCGTAATTTTGCAGCTTTAACCAAACAATTTGGCAGATGCAAAGAGACCACAAAATTTTTGAACTGATAGCACAAGAGAGGGACAGACAGATTGAGGGGATAGAACTGATCGCTTCGGAAAACTTTACCAGTCCGCAGGTGATGGAGGCTGCAGGTTCTGTACTTACGAACAAATATGCCGAGGGATACCCCGGAAAACGCTATTACGGTGGTTGCGAAGTGGTGGATCAAGTGGAACAACTGGCCATAGACCGTGCCAAGGAACTTTTTGGTGCTGAATATGCGAATGTGCAGCCCCATTCCGGTTCCCAGGCCAATGCATCTGTATATCATGCCTGTTTGCAACCGGGAGATACCATTTTGGGCTTTGACCTTTCCCATGGCGGGCACTTGACCCACGGTTCTCCGGTAAACTTTTCCGGAAGATTGTACCGACCTGTTTTTTATGGGGTGGATGAAGAGACCGGAATGTTGGACTATGACAAAATTCAAGAGATTGCCGACAAGGAAAAGCCAAAAATGATCATCGCGGGAGCGTCTGCCTATTCACGCGATATGGATTTTAAACGGTTCAGGGAGATTGCGGACAGTGTTGGCGCCATATTGCTTGCGGATATTTCACACCCTGCGGGACTGATCGCCAAGGGAATTTTGAACGACCCCATCCCACATTGCCATATTGTGACCACAACTACCCACAAGACATTGAGGGGGCCAAGGGGCGGACTCATTCTGATGGGGGAAAATTTTGATAACCCATTTGGCATCAAATTGAAGAACGGAAACCTGAGAAAAATGTCGGCACTCTTAGATCTTGCCGTGTTCCCTGGAAACCAAGGAGGGCCTTTGGAACATATCATAGCTGCCAAAGCTGTGGCTTTTGGCGAAGCACTTTCTGACGACTTCCTGCACTACATGATCCAAGTGAAGAAAAATGCCGCTGCCATGGCAAAAGCGTTCATGGACAGGGACTACAAAGTGATTTCGGGAGGCACGGACAACCACATGATGCTCATAGACCTACGTAACAAGAACATTACCGGAAAGGATGCCGAAAAGGCTTTGGAACATGCTGCCATCACTGCCAATAAGAACATGGTGCCCTTTGATGACCAATCGCCATTTATCACCTCGGGAATCCGATTTGGCACACCCGCCATTACCACACGGGGCCTAAAAGAAGCCGATATGGAGACCATAGTCGGATTTATAGACGAAGTGATTATGGATCCACAAAACGAAAATCTTATATCTGGGATAAAACAAAAGGTCAACGATTTAATGAAATCGCGACCTTTGTTCAGTGCTTAGTAATTGCGCTAGTTGTTTTAAGAAGTCTTGAGGCTATTCATAAAGAAATAGGTCCACTTCGTAGAGTTTCTTTTTGGCCAGGGAATAGATCATCACCTGATGGGCTTCTTCCTCAAAATAGAGGCCCCAATAATCGAAATAACCGCTTTTTCCTTTTTTGGGTCCCAAGGTGTTGGGTGTGCTGTCCTCAAAAACAGGAACGAATATTTCGTAGGGCATTTCCGTGAGGCCCTTGGTGTAGTACACAAAGTGCTCACTGGCCTTGAGCAATATGTTCCCAATCTCTTGCGGGATGCTGTGGTCATGGATTCTGGAAACAATGATGGACGTATCCTTGAAATGAAATGAGGTTTCTGCAATATCCAAGGAAAAATTGTTCATGGCGTTCAATTCCCCAAAAGCTTTTCCAAATGTGGACGATACTTTTTGTTCCGCATCGGAGAAGGTCATGCCGCCCCATGTGCCATTGGTGAAGAAGTGAAGGCTTTCCGTGATGCCAAAATTAAAGCTAAGGTCCAGGACCAAATCCGTTTTCTTGCTTTTCCTATCGTAGGTGAAATGGATTTTTGCCTCGGCAAAAAAGTCTTTTTCAAGGGTTTTGATAAATTCATCCAGCCCGTTTGCGGCCTCAAATATCTTTGCGCCACCATGTTGTTGATTGTTGTTTTTCCTTGGGAGTGACATATTCTTGTTTTGTAATTTTCTTTTCACCTTAAAATTAGGGCGAATCTTTTTCTTTGGATTGAACGGAATCCTTAAAAATTCTATGGGTTTTCCCTAATTTGTAAGTATTTTATGGCAAGAATATGTAAAACCAATTACGAAGTATTCGGAAAGGGGGTTGAGTACAAACAATCTCTTTAAATGAATCCCCTATTTTTTGCAGCGATGATCAAGGCCATATCGTTTTCGTTTTCGGTGCCAAAAAGACTTTTCAAATGACGTTTTCTATTTTCGATGGAGGAGGGGGAAAGCCTTATGTGCTTTTCCAGGTCCTTGTTTTTGGTTCCTTTGGAAAGATGGTAGAGTATCTGCTTGTCCTTTTCGTCCAGGTCGATATCGTTGGCCATTTTTTTGCGAATGGCCGATAATGCCTTGGATGAGTAATAGGGGGGATTCAGCACAATGGTCTTTACGGCATCTTCCAAAGTTTTGGAGTCTATGTCCGTTTTGACCAGATATCCGTCCGGATCCACGCTTTTTAAAATGCTGTTGATCCTAAAATTATCGCTGAAAGAGGACATGAAGGCAATTTTGGTCTTGGGAACCAGTTTTCGGGCCAAGATCCCCAAGTCTTCGCCCGTATGGGGCTGTTCCTCGTTCGGTGCGAACAACTGCACGTCCAAAAAGAGAATGTCATAACTGAAGGAATTGACGGAATCTTCTATGAGCTTTTTTCCCGATTCGTAGGTATTTGCAGTATCGACGATGATGTTGTACCCTTCAAAATCAATGTTTTCGAGGATAAATTTATATCCCAACATGGTCATTTCGTGGTCATCGATTGCCAATATTCTCAATGTTTTCATCTGTCCAAGTTTTATTTTTGATAAGATTTAGGCGTTTATGGCTTGTTTTGGTCCCGCAGCGGCTGTTTTTGCGTCAGGGCCAATGTACTTTATGGGTATGGTCACTGACACGGTGGTTCCCTTGCCGGGCTGGCTATTGACGTCTAGTGTACCCTTTAGTTTCTTTACCCTCGATATGATGTTCCTCAACCCGATTCCACGTTTTCCCTTGTTGGCGTCAAACCCGACACCGTCATCCTTGATGGCCAAGTTCAATTTGTCCCCGGCGGATTCAAAGGAAATGTCGATTTTCTGGCATTTGGCATGGTTGACACAATTTTTTAGGGCTTCCTGCACAATTCGGTAACTGTTGATCTTGATTTCTCCCGTTAGGTTGTCCCAACTCAGTTTTTTGTCATACCTGAAGGAACAACTTATTCCGGACGACTTTTGGACACCATCGATAAGGTCTTCCAACGACACGATAAAATTATGAAATTTTTGATAAGATGCGTGGTTGAGTTCGTGCGAAATGGTACGGATCTCTTCCTCTACTCCCCTTAGCTTTTCTATGTACTGTGCCCGTTGTTCCACTGAATTGCTGTCCTCTCTCTCGTTCAGCCCGCTCAGCAATAGGCGAATGCCCAACATTTCTCCCAGGACCCCGTCGTGGAGCTCCTCGGAAATGCGTTTTTGTTCCAATTGCCTTCCTTCCTCAAACTTTCCCTGTTGGGAGAGCATAAGGTTGTAGATCTCCTGGTTGCTTTCCTGCTGTTGCTGTTTATACTTTAGCCTGTTGTTGTTGATGAACTGGAAAACGATGACGGTGGTGGTCAATCCCAGCACGATGAGCCCCAGTACGGCCCCGGCCCATATCTGCCTTTCACGGGAAAGGATCACATTTTCCTCCAAGATCTCGTCGGTCTCCAAACGGATACGGGCAAATTTGTCCCGCTTGGTGCGTTCCTCTTCCTTGATGATCTCACTGAGGTCGTAGAAGGCATTGGAATATTCGGCGGCATTGCCGGGATCAAGTTGGGTGAGCAAACGGAGCACTTCCAGCAACCGGTCGTTGTTGTGGGTCTCGCTCGCCACTGCCCGCGATTCCTTGGCATATTGCAGGGCGCTTGCAGTATCGCCTTTGGCGGCAAGTAGTTCGGCGTAATATTGTTTAGCGCGTGCCTGATCATCAAGGTAACCGATACTGTCATTTACATTGATGGCAGTGGTGAGCAATTCCTTGGCCCTTTCAATGTCGTTGTTGGTCTTAAAAATGGAATAGGCCAAACTTGTATGGCCCAAGGAATACAGTTCAATATTCTTGTCTTTCAGATTCGTATTGCTCAGCAGTTTTTGGAAAGATGCTTTGGCTGCCCTATAATCTTCTTTCCGAAGTAATTCATGGGCAATATTGTTCTGGTTCTGCCATTCTAGTTCAATGGCTGAAGCAGTATTCAACTTATCCAGATAAGTTTTGGCCTTTTTATAATACTCCAAAGATTTATCCCTGTTCCCCATGCCACTGGAAATGATCCCCAGTAAATTGTAGCAATTGTAAACCCTTTCAGTATCCCCAAGCTCATCAAATATTCTTAGGGCCGAAGTGGTGCTGATCTCTGCCCCCAGATAATCCTTGTACGAATCCTGTATCTGGCCCATACTGTACAACATCCTACCTTTCAAGGACGATTTTGAAGGGGCGTTTTTGGGGAGTGCCTCAAAGCTGTTCAATGCCTTTCTGTAATGGTAAAAGGCACTGTCCAGTGCCCCGTAGGATTTAAAAAAAGAGGCAAGGTCCCAATGTGAATTTCCAAGTACTTTGTACGACTTCGTTTCTTGGGAGATGATCACAATCTGTTTGTTGGTCTCCCTGAACCCCAAGGAATCCTTCAATTTTAAATAGGCCAAGGAGATGCGTGACAACTGCTTTAAAAGAATGGAGTCATTCGTCAGTGCAAAGGTTTCCTTTTTGGCATTGGCCAAAAATTTCGACCGCTCCCCAAGGGGCAATTGGGTACTGTCCTTGGCTTTTTGGATCCATTGTTGGATGCTGTCCGTTCTGGAATCTGCCACAGGTGTTCTTTGGGGAGAAGGCTCACTGCATCCCCAAAGAACGATGATCATTGCTAAAATAGGCCAAGTTTTCAATGGTAAAGGGGTTGGTGTTTGTGACTACAAGGTACTAAAAAAGCCCCACACCTTTTTATGGGAATGGGGCTTTGTTGTGGTTTATGTGGTGATCAGTGCTTGCGATCGTCATGACTGCTCTGTTCCAACCGGAGCATCCTTTTTTGAACCAGGCCATAATGGATTCGTTTCACCAATGTTTGTTCAATGTAAATTGCGGAATCAAGGTCTTTGGGTTTATTTTTGGGTGGTTCATCTTTGTGTCCAAAAATCATTGTACCAAAAACCAAGAAAAACAAAACCAATCTTAAGGGGTTGTTCATCGGTTTGTGTTGTTCGGGTGTTTTAATCCTCCCCGTCTTCCCTTACTTCATCATTCGAATGTGTCCCATCCGTAGCATTTTGATCCAATTGTTCAAAAAGCGCTTCGGTGTCCTGAATATCGGTTTCGGTCTCACAAGAATAGAATCCAACGGTCAATAGTGCAAGGGCCAAAATACTTAGTGCTTTTCTCATTATTATTAGGTTTTAGAGTGTTAATTAAATTGGTTTATGCAGCCAAATTATCCAACTCCCATGGGTGGGCATATTGCACGGTGCGGGTTTTAGTATCTGCCCCTGTTCTGCTAGAATTTTAAGGGAAACCGCTAGAATTTTGTCAATTAAGGGCCTTGACGGTATTTTTGGAGAGCATTTCCTTCAAGAGATCGATCCGATCCTTGTAGGTTTTGGAGAAGGGAAGTTCCTCCTCATGGGCATGGCTCAGAGTGCAGATGGATTTTCCATAGTTGATGCGGGAGACATACCTACTGTTGAGGATGTAGCTCTGGTGGATTCGGATAAATCCTTTGGGAAGCTTGTCCTCAAACGATTTGAGGGTTTTGAAGGCACTGATGACATTGCCGTCCTTCATGAAGAAATCCGTGGTGTTGTTGTCGGATTTGAGGTAGAGGATATCCTTGGTGTCCAAATACCTGTAATCATTGTAGGATTTTAGACATATAGTGGAGGGCATATCCTGTTTTGGGTGCCTTTTTCTGAGCCGAAGGATGGTCTTTCTGATATCGAATTCGTTGTGTGGAAGGACCCAATAATCAAAAAAGCCGCTCTTGATGGCATTGTAGGCATATTTTTTTGAGGTGGAATATCCTATGATGATGGGCAGTGTCTGCATATATTGGTTTAGCTCGGTGACCATTTGAAAGTAGTCCATACCATTTTCACCAAGATTGATCAATACAAGGTCCGGGGCAAATTTCAAAATGGTATCCAAGCCTTCTGCCGCACTTGCTGCCACACCGTTGCACACCAAATCTTCATACTCCTCCAAATAGAGTTGCAACTGAAGCTTCGAAGCGGCATTATGGTCTATAATGTTATAGGTGTATTCCATACGCAAAATGCTGAGTGCAAGTTACTAAGGCGTTCAAAAAACTCATTGCAGTTTTCCCTTAAAAAAACTAGGGGTTTTACTTTAAATAGAGTAATTTTCCTACAAAAAATATTAATTTTTCGTTAAATAGCATTTGTTGACAGCGAATCAGTGCCTTGTCAACATCTAATTTTTGGATGGAAGTTGGAGCAGATTTTTGGTAGGGTCCGGCCCGTTGATGGAGTGGCCGTAAAGTGGTCGTTTTTGATGTTTTTCAAAAAGTTCATATAGGTTGAGGTGTTGATTATATACGATTTTACGATTACAAGGCTTAGCATCAAAATAATGTGGGATGTTTTTGGAGCGGAGGGTCCAAGAATTCGATGAAATGCATGAAAATGGGCAATAGTAGGGACAAATGTGCCCAACAAACCGGCTTCCGGCGGGTATGGTCTCTTTTGGTAAAATTGTCTGATGGGCCTCCTACAAATCGTATCCTTTGGGTTTTGGATATTCCAACCTCAACTCCCTGTATAATGCTCTAACCTTTCTTAACCAGCTATATCTTGTTTCCTTCCATATTTTACTTCCTTCCGTAATCTGGATCAGATCGTGTGAATGGGAAGGACGTGAGCCGGAAACCTTTCTGATTTCATCAAAGGCAATCAACAGCTCTGGTCGTTCAATAGGGCTAATTTCTTTGTCCAAGTCAAAAATGGTTTGACATTCCTTTTTATTAAATTTCTTCTGCTTGGCTTCAAGATGGGTATATAGATCTGGTAATGGTATGGTATCTGTTATGAAGTCCAAATCGTAAATATCTTTTTTGGATGCTCTGTTACTGGCACTCATCAATTTTAAAAGACCTACATCTTTGGCAGATAGCAGTTTGATGCCATCAATGATTTCTATGTCATCCAATCGTTGAAAATTCTGTAAAACCTCGACTTTGATAAAGGCATCTTCCTGTTTTATAAAAAAGCGTAGAAAAACAAATTGGTCATTTAGTTTACAGGGATAATCGATGCCAGTCACATTATCACCATAAAATTGGGTTGCTTCTTCGGCGATTTCCTTAAACCCATTTATGCCAATAATTTCATTTGTGAAAAGGTCAATATCAACTGAAACCCGGTGATTATAACGCAAAGCCAGATTGGTGCCTCCGCCCAAGGCAAATTTCCCAAGGGTTTTAAGTTGTTGTAGTTCTGTTATGGTTTTGGCAAGTGCAGGACTAACGGCACTCATAAAGCAAAGCGAGCGAAGGATTTAGCGTGGTATCTTTTGGCAACCAATTCACAAACCGTGTTACTGATACGTTCTTTGGTGCTTCTTAGCGTTTGTAAAATCTCATTTTTAGAATATAGTTCTTCCAGACGCTCAATGTCATCAACAAAGGTATCTTCGGTAGAGGCAAATAAAGCTCTGGGGATAATAAGGTCTTTATCCCTTTTAGGATTTAACCTGGTCATATCCACGTCCCAAAAAAGGTGTTTTGGGAAAATAGCGGTTATATTTTGCCTTTTGTTCATGACGTAAAGGTACAAATCAATTTCTTATTTAACGTAAATCCATCAAATTCAGTGCCGTATCAAATTGAAGATTGTAAACAATATATGGGGCTGTGAAATGATAATATCATTTGAAATAAAAAAATAAATTTGAAATAAAAAAATAAAAGAGACTGTCCAAAAAGCTTATTATCTGTCTGTTCGAGCGCAGTCGAGAACTTAAAATGTATTGATAATCAATGGGTTTCGACTGCGCTCAACCTGACAAAGCCTAAATTTTGCCGCTTTTTAGACAGTCTCTTCTTGTATTGAGATGGTGACTCTCAGCGGAGGAAGAGGGATTTTGTCTCAACCTCCCTCTTACGGCATTTTGCAAATGCCAAAACCTTGAAACAAAAAAACCGCAGGGCCAAACTCTGCGGTTTTTTATTCCAAGCTTTGCGCTTGGCTGCGGAGGAAGAGGGACTTCTTTAAATTTAAAAAGCCACTGTTTTCAGGGGTTGTAAAAGGTAGGGAATTTGCACTGACACCGAAAGAGACACCGCTTTAACTTAACTTTAACATTTTTGGCACTATACAAAACCAAATGGATACAATGAGATTAAAAAGAAATTAAAGAGCCTAAAAAGCCAGAATTTTAAAATGAACTTCAAGTACTGAAATCGAAATTTTATGTGGGCCAGGTTTTTAACTATGATATAATTAGCTTTTCAATAGATTAATCCCTCGATCATCTAAGAGAAGATACCGTTTCCTTCAAATTTACCTAACTTTCCTTGCAAATTATGGACTCAATATCAATATTGATCAATCCATGTCTAGATACCCAAATTTGATGTAGTCAAGCTTTGTAAATTTTCGTTAGCTAGTTTTCGATTGTTGATAACTCGAATCATTTCAATTTACCAAAAATTCAATAAGCATCAATCGGTTCTTTTTCGATACATATAAAATTTTACAAATTATATTTAATGTCATTTAAGTTAAATTTATATATGTGGTTGAAAACCAATATTTTGTGAATAACTAATATTGGTTTGCACCAATCATCATCTTCTTTTGTTTCTACCTTTATTCCAAGAATTCTTCAAAGGAAAACAAAAGCGCTTTTGTTCATTTCAAATCTTTAAAAAGAAATAAAATGGACAATTATTTTATACTCGAACGGCTCGACCGTTTGGAAAGACTGTTGATAGCCAATAAAGAAGTGTTGACCTTCGATGAGACCTGTGACTACACCGGCATATCAAGAAGCTATCTATATAAGCTTACCGCTGCGGGTCAGATTCCGCATTCCAAACCCAATGGGAAGCTGATTTTCTTCGAAAGGGAAAAGATAGTTCGTTGGCTGCTCCAAAACCAACGAAAGCCATTACTGGAAAGCGAAACGCTAGGGAAACCGAATTCCTAGTCAGACCAGTTTATCGCTTCAACATGACTTCATAGTGAATCCATTATTTTGAAAATTCCAATATGAAAACAATACCATATATAAGGGTCGGGACCACTTTTTACAAGCTGGTAAGGATTCCGACCATATCCGGACATTTCAACGAGCAATTGGTTCCATGGAACGAGCATATCATCAAGCAGGACCATGGCAAGGACTATCTTGGCAAGGTGCCCAAATATGATGGGTTCGCCTGTATTCCCTGCCATGTCGATTTCAAGAAGGAACACCATGGTTTTTACAATACCTATTCCCCTTTGGCACATGAACCCAGAGAGGGAACCATCAAAAGGACACAGGCCTTTTTGAGGCATATCTTTGGTAACCAGCTGGAATTGGGACTGGACTATTTGAAGCTTCTATACCAAAGACCTGTGCAGGTGCTGCCCATCCTCTGTCTGGTCTCCACCGAAAGGAACACTGGAAAGAGTACCTTTCTCAAATGGTTAAAGGAAATCTTCGGGAACAACCTGACCTACCTGACCAATGATAGCTTTGCAAGCCAGTTCAATGCTGACTGGGCCGACAAACTGCTGATTTGCGTCGACGAGGTACTGTTCAACAAGGAAGAGCTCACCGAGCGCATTAAGTACCTGAGCACGACCAACAGGAACAAACTGGAGGCCAAGGGCAAGGACAAACGGGAAGTGGAGTTTTTCGGCAAGTTCATCCTTTGCAGTAACAACGAGGACAGTTTCATCAAGATCGATGCCCATGAGACCCGGTTCTGGGTGAGGAAAATCCCATCCCTTAAAAGGGAGGACACCGATTACTTGGACCAACTGGCCCAGGAAGTGCCCGCCTTTTTGGATTTCCTTTCAAAAAGGGAATACAATTCAAAGCAAAGAACTCGAATGTGGTTCACAGCTAAACAGGTTTACACACCTGCATTAAAGAAGTTGGTGAACAACAACCGGAACCGGGTGGAAAAGGAACTGGCCAGTCTATTGCTCAGTGCCATGGAAAAGTTCGAGATGGACTCGGTGGACCTTTGTCCCATCGATGCGCTTCACATGCTCAACCGAACACGGGTCAAGACCGACCTGACCCAACTGAGGCGGTTGTTGAAAAACGATTGGAAACTGGAGAACCAACCCAATTCCAATAAGTATCAAAAGATCGCTATCTGGAACAACGGTGAGATCAACACCGAGGACGCCAAGGGTAGGTACTTTACCATAAAAAAGAATTTTTTGGTCCAAAATTTTGATGATTTGATGACAGATTGATATAGGCCCAGTGTTTATAAGGCTTTAGGCTGTCATCACTTTGTCATCATTCTGTCATCAAAATAAAAAATGATGACAGGGACAATGAAGAAAAAAACAAAAACGATGAAACGATGACAAAATGATGACGGGGCAACCACCAGTATTTACAAGGCCTCCCAGAGGTCTGTCATCAAATCATCAAAAATCGATTAAAAACAGAACCATGAAAGAAAAGAGATTGGACTGCGAAAAAGCCTGCAACATTGACATCGTTTCCACGCTGGCCAAGCTAGGGCACTTTCCAGTCCGTAAAACAGAAAAAGAAGCTTGGTTCCTCAGTCCCCTGAGGAAGGAGGCCCAAGCCTCTTTCAAGGTATCGTTGAAGGATAACTACTGGTTAGACTTCGGTACCTTCGAAGGGGGAAGTACCATAGACCTGATCATGAAAATGGAGAACTGTTCTGTAAAGGAGGCATTGGAACGACTGTCCGGGAACATGAACCATTTTTCTTTTCACCGGCAGCCGAACCCAACCAAGAAGGAACACAGGGCCAACCTGATCGAGATCATCCAAGAAAAGGAAATCGAACACAGGGCCCTGCAAAACTATCTAAGCTCCAGAAGTATCTCGATCAAGACCACAAGAAAGCTTTGCAAGGAGGTCCATTATCGAATAGGGGAGCGGAAATACTTTGCCATAGGACTCCAGAACAGGTCGGGAGGCTGGGAGCTGCGGAACAGATATTGGAAAGGGTCCACTTCGCCAAAGGATGTTTCATTGATCAAAAACGATTCCAAAAATTTGGCCATAACCGAAGGCATGTTCGATATGCTTACCCTATTGGAATTGATACCAAAAATCGGGAACGGCCATGACCTTTTGATATTGAACACCACGGCCTTTGTGAAACGGATGATTACTGAAATAGGGGAATATGAAAGTGTGGAGCTGTTTCTTGATAGGGACAGAACGGGACTGGGGATGACGGAACTGTTATTGGAAAAGTGCCCGAACAGCAGGGATATGTCCTCTCTCTATGAGGGATTCAAGGATATCAATGAATGGAAGGTAAAAAGCGCGAAGGATGAAGTTCGGCAACGAATTCAAGATGTGTCATTGTCATGACAAATCTTGCTTTTGCTCCCGAAGGTCGCAAAAGATGATGGGAAAATGAAGAAAGAGTTCGTCCAGTTCCGGTGCTCGGTCTACGAGAAGAAACTGCTGAAGGTCAAGGCCAGGAAGAGCGGTCTTTCCATCAGTGAGTACTGTCGCCGTGCGGCCTTCGACGACCGTATTGTGGAACGTATGACGGACGAACAGATAGAGGCCTATAAGCTATTGGTCAAATACCAACGGAACTTCAGACTGATAACGAACATGTTCCGGAAGCGGAACCCCAGATTGGCAGAGGAAACGGCCCAACTGGCCAAGGAGATACGGCAACATCTTTTAAACTTCAAGAAATGATAGGCATGGGAAAGTCCATATCGCACACCGCAGCCTCCATGAGCTATGGAATGAACCAGGAGAAAGAAGCCGAGATCATCCACAGCCAATATCTGGCCGGGGAGACCCCAAGGGAGATTACCGAGGAGTTCCGTGTGATCCAAGAACAGAACGAACTGTGTAAAAAGAATACGCTCAGCTTTGTGCTCAGCCCCACCATCGAGGACGGTAGGAACCTGAAAGCGGAGCAGCTCAAGGAAATGACCGAACGGTTCCTTAAGGAAATGAGGCTGAGGGAACACCAGGCCGTGGCATTTGTCCATAGGGACAAGGAACATATACATGTCCACCTATATGCGAACCGTATAAGTTTTGAGGGCAAGGCCTACAATGACAGTTTCATCGGAAAGCGTAGCCAAAAGATGGCCGAAAGGGTGGCCAGACAGATGGAACTTACCACGGTAAGGGAGGCACAGCAGGAAAAACTGTACCGGATGCAGGAACTCCGGTCTGAAATACAAAAGATCCATGAAAAGGTCATGGCCAGGGAACGGCCAAGGGACTTTGACCAGTACATCAAATCCATGGAGCGGAACAATGTAAAGGTCATCCCGAGCATCAACAAACAGAACCAATTGCAGGGCTTCCGTTTTGAGTACAAGGGAACCAACCTCAAGGGAAGTGAGGTGCACCGTTCCATGTCAATAGGAAGGATAGCGGGCCAAATGAACTTTGAAAAGGAAAGGGCACAGCGAATTGCCAAGGACAAGAGCATGGAACTTTTGGGTAGGACAGTAAATGTCCCAACGAGTTTTACCAAGACCATCATAAAGAAAACCATCAAGCTGGCCATAAAAGTGGCCAGGGACACTGGAATAGGAATCTAAACAAAGCAGCATGGCAAAACTGGATGAAATAGCGGAACTGTTGACCGAGGAGATCAACGGTTTTGAGAAGAGCATCGGCCGATTGGAAAAGGCGCATGAAAATTTACAAAACCTTCCGTTAAGGCCCGACACCACTGAGATAAATATGCTTCTAAAAGAATATGGCAACAATCAAAAGAAAACCATTGAGGAACAGCAAAAATTGATGCAAAGGATCCTTGGTAAGGTGGAGAAATCAATTCTGTTACCCAGTTGGGCCATAAAACTGTCCTGGGGATTGTTGGTCTGTGTCGTATTGGTCCTTGGTTTTTCAATCTATCAGGTATCAAGAATATCAAAGAAAGAAGAGGCAGCATTTGGCAAAGGTCGGGACAGTGCCATGGGACATTTTCGGACATTCCTTGATGAGAGCCCACAGGCAAAGGAACTGTACCAAAAATGGAGGGAGGGAAGTGGCAAAAAGTAGGACAGCGCCCTATCCTATTTTTGTTTTACGCTTTTCTTCCCGAACGCTATAAAAATAGGACAGGATCCATGCGCTGAAATTTGGGTAAGGATTTGGGACGCTTGTTATTCTACTTTTAAAAGTTCAGCTTTGATTATACTTAAAACAAAGATGGTTACCATTGTCCGTCCCATTCACCTAGATTGAACATGTTCTTTTCGTAATGACTGGTCAAATGTGGTAAGTCTATTGTAATTCAAAATGGCCATCCAGACTTACGTAAGTTGTTTTGGACTTTTCTATCGAGAAATTCACAACTATGAATTCTCTTGTAAAACCAAAGATATCCAGATAATATGCGTAACTTCATAAGGAACTCTCCTGTCCGATTTTGATATCCGCATTCCGTTTACGGAAGAGTATAATAAAGTGGTTTTCTGATTTACGGCCAGTAAAAAATATAGAAGACCATGATGGTTTTCAGGCTATAATTGTTCCTTTTAATTTTAACATTCCATACATGATCGATACACAATTTTCAAAGATGATTTCCAACGACATAGCAGAAAAAATGACCTATGCCCCCAACGCCATATCCATAATCTCTGTGCTAAAGAAAATAACAGGAGAGATAAAGGCAATGTCTTTTGATATGGGAATGGAACTGGAGGGTAGGGGGTCTACAAAGTCTATATTTTTTGAGATTATAGAAGGTAAGGCCAAAATAACCATGGACGACGAAACGACCCTCTTGAAATTGGGAGACACCGTTGTTATCCCAAAATTTACGGATTATTTGATTGTTGCAACAAATAGGTTCAAAATGATATTCATAGACTTAAATTTAACCCTGAAATGTTTACGACTGAATAAAAAGTCCACTGTAAACAGACTGTATAAAGCAGGGCAAACGGTCTATTCCAGTAAGAATCCAAAAAAGGCTTTAATTGTCCGGGCATTTCTCAATAAAATATACTATTGCTATGTTAAGGATTCTCCGGACGATAAGGAAGAGGTGTATTTTGAAAGAGAATTGTCCCTTTAACTTTCTTGTACCATATTAGGGGTCATTACTACTGGACACCACAAATGAAAAATCCCTATTTCTAGGGATTCCACATGAACTGATGAAATGAATTCCATTTATTCCATACTATCAAATTCGTCAACCATAAAGAATTCTCTATCCGTGGCATTCTCAAACTGGATTCCCTTGCCCATGATATATTCCATGGTCCTATTATCTACAAATATGGCAAACCCCTTCTCATTGGACACCAGTTTAAAGGTGTCTGTCAATTGTTTGTCATATCTTAAGGCTATTACGTTATTGTCCCTTGGATTGGCATTATTTGTGACAGTAATGAGTTTCGATACTTTGACAGGAGTACTTATCCTGTCTTTATCAACTTTTTCCATATCTGCAAGAGCAAACAAAGTTTTGTAATTCCGACTCTCTTGTACCGTAACGGAATATGGCATTTTAACACCTTCTTTGATGTAGTTGAAGGTATTGGTAGTGGTTGAGTTTAGGAGGCCTGCAGGTCCATTTTGAGCCTGAATTTGTGTCATGGCGAGTAGCCATATCATACCAATAATAAGAATCGAATTTTTCATGTTTTTGTTTTTAAGAATTTGCATTTGACTTATGTCCCATTTTTATGGTTATATGGATTTTTTTCCCTGAACCATACTTAATATGGTTGCAATGATCGCGATGACCAATAGTATATGTATGACTCCTCCAGCATGATATCCAAAAAATCCAATGGCCCATGCAATGATCAATACCACGGCCACTGTGTAAAGTAAGTTTCCCATGATTTTAACTTTTGTTCAAATTAGTTCGTATTATTTTTGGTCAGATCCTTTAATGCTTGCCCCAGACTATCCATATCTTGGTTAAATTCCATCTTAAAAGATTCCCACTTATCATCGCCTTCATCTTTGTAGTAGCTCATTTTTTCTTTCAAAGACTGGTTTTTTTGTTCCAATACGGTAAGTTCTTTTTCAAAATCCTGTTTGGCAGCATTGCTTTCCATCTTGACTTTTGCTTTTAATTCAGCAATGACCTTTTCGTTTTCTGAAATTTTGTTGTCTGATTCCAGTTTGAAAGCCTGGTATCTAAGAACATATTCTTTCTTGGCCTTATCAAGACTTTCCTTGGCTTCCACTAGATTTTCCTTGACCTCATCTGTATTTGTTGTCTCCTTGTCTTCGGCGGGCGATTTGCAACTATTGAACAATATGATGACCGTGGCAACGGAAGCCAATCCAAAAATGAGGTTTGATATTCTTGTTTTGTAGTTCATAATATAATTTTTAAGTGAAACATTTCACAGGACAAAGTTGGCCCTATAACCATTGATAAGCGTTATGCAGTAAGCTGTATTAGTTGCATGATTCACACATTTCCCTAGTGATAGGTGGCGTATCTTCTCAATCATTTTGCCATTTTGCCCGCATTTCACAATGGCATTGTAAATCTGCTGGAACACAGACCTACCTACGTACCGTCGGTGTACACCTAAACAGGGAATACGTGTCCGTTAAATGCTGATGGGAACCGTTTTCCCCAAGGAGTGCAACATCTTAATGTGGTTCCAAATAGCGTTGCCAAAGGTTTTTTGCGAATGGTAGGGCATGCCGAATTCTTTGGCGGTCTCTGCCACGATACGGGATAGATTTTTATAGTGTACATGGCAGATGTTGGGCAGTAGATGATGTTCCACTTGGTAGTTCAACCCTCCTATCAACCATGAGAAGAGCGCTCCCCTTGGCGCAAAATTAGTGGTCGTGGCCATTTGGTGCATGGCCCAATCGCCTGCGACCATATTATTTTCATCCGGCATGGGAAACTCCAAACTGGGCATGATGTGCGCAACCTGAAATATGGTACTGATCAAAAATCCGGTTACCAGGTGCATACTTATAAAAGCCAGTATAATGATCCAAGGAGCTAAGGGTACCACGATCAATGGCAGTACGAGAGCGAAGCTATAGTAGAAGATCTTCCACAAAAGCAGTATGGATATTTCCCTTTGGAACTCATTCCGTTTGTTCAAAAATCCCATTTTCCGATAGCGGTTCATGCGAACAAAATCCTTGGTGGTGACCCAGGAAATGGTCGATATACAATAAAAAAACCATGTGTATACAAATTGGAACCTGTGCAATGCATACCTCTTGGCATTTGGGGAAAAGCGCAGAAAAAAGGGTGCATTGATATCATCGTCCGATCCGGTAATATTGGGATAGGTGTGGTGCAAAACATTGTGCTGTATCCTCCATACCGCCGAGCTGGCACCCACCAGGTTCATGGTGTATCCCATATACCGGTTAACGGTCTTGTTCCGTGAATACGATCCATGGATGGCGTCGTGCATGATCCCCATGCCTATTCCGGCCATTCCGAGTCCCCCTATAAAATAGAGCAGAAAAAGAAGCCAGGGACGTGTGGCCATTCCCAAATTGATGAGCAGCAAGGGAACCACAAATAGCGATAACATTAAGACTGATTTGGCAATCATGCTTTTATTGGCGTATTTACTGATCCCCTTGGAATCAAAATACTGGTTGACCCGTATTTTTAATGCTTTTGAAAAGTCGGATCCTCCTCTTTTCGCAAATTTTGGATTTTTGATACTGTTCTTTTTTTAAAGCCTTTGACAGTTTTCCATTGCAATGGAAGCACTTCATCATAAGCCCCCTATGGCCGAACCAAAGGTTAGGTGGTTGAAACTCGTGGAACTGCGAAGAAATTAAATGGGATATCTATACTGAAGACATAACATCAGATAATCTGGTCGCCATTTCTTAAAAACTTGGCTTAAACCGTTTATTGCACTATTGCATAGCTTTTCCGAAGGGGCAAGACCAAACTAAGACCAAAATGAAATCCGGTAATGGATTGCCCGTGGCACGGGCCGACTAATGCTAAAGGTAGGCTTAATTTTAACCTGTCATTTAAAAAGTATGTTAAATTGCTGTGATTAAATGAATTACTCATGGTAAAGAATAGTAGGCTCATTGTCCATGGGAGCAGTTTAATGACTACCTTTAAGAAAAATGATGCATAAAATCCCGCACTGGTACTTTGCGTCCAAAAACAGGTAAGGGATCAGTAGTTGCTTATGAACACTTCACCATTCAATTGGGAAACTACCGTATCCTTTTTAAACCTCAGTGTTTTTAACTGAAACCAACATCCGGAAAAGAAATAAGACCGCAATGATAAGAAATGGCACCTCAGGGGTGCCTTCAAAAGATTTGAACGCTTAAACTTTAAATTAAAGAAATGGCCGATAAAAAGGATTTGGATTTTACCTACACCACCATAGACAGGATATTCCGTTTGAGCATGGGGGAAACAGCCGATTACAGCGGAGCCAAGTATGATGGCGATTTTTCGATGTCCTTGGAAGAGGCCCAAAAGGAAAAACATCGGTTTATAGCGGATAGCATACATATTGAATATGGAAGCAAAGTCTTGGACATGGCCTGCGGCTGGGGCCCCTTTATCAAATATGCTTCCCAAGATAGGGGAGCCATTTGCACAGGCTTGACCTTGTCCGAGGGACAGGCGAAAGCCTGCCGGAAGAATGGAATGAAGGTCCTTGTGAAGGATTGTCGCTACATCGTACCGGAAGATTTTGGAATGTTTGATGCCATTAGCTGCATTGGGGGATTGGAACATTTCTGTTCCGTTGAGGAGTGGAAAGAAGGGAAACAAGAAAAAGTGTACAGGGACTTTTTTAAGACCATTGCGGATTTGTTGCCAAAAGGAGGCAGGTTCTATATGCAGACCATGACGTTCAGTAAAAACATGATCGATTATGAACAGTTGGACGTAAAGGCTAAAAAGGGCTCTGCGGCCCATGTCATGGCACTGATGGTCAAGGAGTTTCCAGGTTCATGGTTGCCCTATGGCCCAGAAATGGTGATACGAAATGCCGAACCGAATTTTAAGTTGATCTCGCAAAGTAGTGGAAGACTGGACTATATTGAGACGATAGGCCAATGGCGAAAGAAGTTCAGGAAATTCAACCTGAGAAAATATTGGCTTTATCTATCCCTGGTTACCAAATACGTTATGGACAGGGAATTTAGGCATCAAGTGGCCGTCTTCAAGATCAGCCCAAACAAAATATGCTTTGAAAAGGAAATTATGGATCACTATAGGCTTGTATTTGAGAAAATATAGTCTGGAACACATACGCTGCATGATGTTTTTAAAATGGACCAATTACTTTTTTCACAGTCTAACCTACTATTTTCCCCTATATTTATGAGAGTTTCCGTAACACGCAAGCACGTAAAATTTCTGCCGGATGCCAGTAGGGTGGTGGCCCGTTCCTTTATGAACGGGGAACAGCGGACCAAGGATTTGCTGACCCTGATTTTTGGGATGAGCGAAAGCCAAGTAAGGGAATCCTTGGAACAGACCCTAAGGGAATTTGCAAGTAGGCATCGTAATATCACCAAGCTTTTCCATAAACATTGTGATGGCATCAGGAATATCATTGAGCAGATGAACATGGATTTTGATGCTATTTCCATGGAGCGAAAATTGCTCATCGGTTCTTACCTTACCATGGAATATTCCATCGAGTCCGCGGCTTTTTTTAATCCGTCCATCATCCAAGATTTCGACCAGTCCTATTTGGAAGAGGGCGAAATGCGCGTGATCCTTTCGTTTCGGGCAACAGGAGAAGGGCATATCTCCTCCATAGTTTTCAGAAGGGGAATAATCGATAAAAACAACGACCTGCATTTAATGAGTGTCGGTAATTCTATCGACATGGCGGAAATCTCCCATAAGAAGCTCTATGATAAAGGACGATTTGTAAAGAAGATGCGGGAGATGCGCATCCCCATTAAGTATTCAAAAAGTATCATGGATGACCTGCCGGATAGATTCGAGTATTACGCGCTAAAGAACGCGGTAAGGAAAGTAATGGCCGACACGGCCATTAGTCTTGAGAAAAGGTTGGCACTTGAAGAAATTACCTGGTTGGTGGATTCCTATTACGATATAGCGTTTGAGCATGATTCCGACTTGAGCGAACGCGTCATATTCCCTATTTCGGAATCGGAAAGCAGGGGAATCGAAGATGCCCGTTTTGTCCGCTTTATTGAAAATGATGGCACTATAAAGGTGTATGCCACCTATACCGCCTATAATGGCCATGCCATATTGCCAAAGCTTCTTTCTACGGATGATTTCTATACATTCAGGATCATGCCTTTGCACGGAAATGGTGCCGTAGGCAAGAACCTGGCACTTTTCCCCAAAAAGATCAAGGGGAAATACGCGATGCTTTCCAGAATCGATGGTGTAAACAATTATCTCATGTATTCAGAAAGGACCACGTTATGGAATGATCCCATCCTCCTTCAAAAACCAAGGTTTCCATGGGAATTTACACAAATAGGAAATTGTGGGTCCCCTTTGTGGACCGAACACGGATGGTTGGTCATCACACATGGTGTGGGGCCCATGAGAAGGTATTGTATCTCCGTTTCTTTGTTTGATCTTGAGGACCCTTCAAAAGAGACCGGACGTCTGAAAGAACCGTTGTTAATGCCCTTGGAGGAAGAACGGGAAGGTTATGTACCCAACGTGGTCTATTCTTGCGGATCTATCATCCATAATGACAGTTTGATTTTGCCCTATGCCGTATCGGATTATTCCGCTACATATGCCGTAGTGGAAATGGCTGCATTATTTAAAGCGTTAAAAAGTAAGGCTTCCCTCAATTAAAAATGTAGAAAGTAATTTACTGCTTTATTTTTCAAAAACACCGATAAACAAAATAGCATAACTTCAGTTTCATAAAAAGGCGTTGAATTTTTATCCTGGGCAGCCACTACTTCGCAATTTTCATAAAGCATGGGAAGAATCTTGATTTAGGGTAATGATTCTTTTAAACTATAGAGGTTGCCCATATAATTTCAGATAATATCCCTGAACACCACGCGAAAGCTTATTTAAAATCATGATGGGCTTTTAAGCCTCCAAGAGCTCTTCTAAGCGCAGGTTGAGAGAAGTACGGTGTATTGTATTTAAGAAGATAGTATCCTTAGAAGAGACATCTCAAGACTCCTTGCTGGCAAAAAAAGCATTTATTCATAATTATTTCATTTTCAATACGTTAAACTCTTGCCAAAGATGGGTCACTTCTGCTTTATTAATCTCATATTGAGTGTAGATGAGGGTATTATTGCCCCATCACAAGAAGTAAATAGAAATAAATGAAACATGAAAAAAGATTGCAAAATGATGTCAAAACGAGTTTTGAGAAAATATTGAGCCGCCACGCGAGTTGGAGGAATCAACGAAGACATACGTTGTTGAAACTAATACGATTTTCTTGATAACAATTAAAAAAAGGGGCGAAAGCCCTTTTTTTAATTACTTCAGTATTGATGGAATCAGCAGAGATAAAGCGGATGGGGTTCAATTGGTTTTTTACCAAAACTTGGGTGGAACCAAGACTACCTCATATTAGGGGCATGTTCCGTGCGAGTAGGACCCAGACCAAAAGTGAAAACACCACTTTTTATATATGTTACAATGTATTTGTCACCAGTTTTTTAGTATTTGAACCCTTATTTTCCTTAGATTGAAAAGACTCTTCATAGGCCTGCAGTACGGTTAAATGTGAGATAAGATAGGCCAACGAACTTTCGGCCCCTTGATTTCGGTTCACCCCATAATTTTCAAAACCATCACAGCACCCTTTGGTCTCAAAATCATACAGACTCATACGCATATCGTTTTCGCCCAAAAACCACATGAACGAGGTGAACAATTTTTTCAGAAAATCACGATTACCCGTCAATACATAAGCTTGATGGTACATCAGCACCATGGCCTCGGCATCAATGGGCTGTTGTGCGAACATGGAACGTTCCTTGTCCTTTACATACCAATCCTTGTTTCCGATGATGGATAAATAACCATCCTTCATCGTATGTTCGGTAAGAAAATCCATGGTGTCAAAGGCTACTTTGGAAATATCCCCGTCCTCCAGAACTTCCGCCGCGTGTAGGAGTGCCAAGGGTAAAATACCATTATCATACGCCAGAAGTGACTCAAACCACTTCCAATCTTCTGTATGGTTTTGATCATAATGGGAAACCAGTATATTGGCCAACTTATGCAAGGTCCCTTTCATGGCATCATCGGAAGCATTCGTCCTGAGATAATGGCTGATCCCGATCATGGTATTGGCAATCCCCCTTATGGATTTGATACTGTCAAAATAGGGAACGGCATCGAAAAAGACCAATTTGCCTGTTTGATAATAGGCATCGTTAGGCGCATTTCCCAAAAGATATCCCAGGGCCCAAATGGTTCGACCAAAGGAATCCTCAGAACCTGTTTCATCCAAAAAATTACGGTTGAAGCTCAGAAAATTCCGAAAAGTACCGTCCTTGTTCTGCATGTAATGGATATAGCTCAAATATACGGGCATGAACTCCAGGGCAAGCGGGTCTTTTTTCTGTTTATAGGTCATACAGACCATTAAAAGCGCCCTGGCATTGTCATCCAGGCAGTAGCCTTCCTTTAAGTTGGGAATCCCGAATTTCGCATGTTGGATAATACCGGTGTCATCGGTCAATCTTTTGATATGGACCAGGGAAAACGGGGGCAACAGCAAAGGATCTATGGCGTTTTCTTTCTTTGGCAAGGGCTCCTTGGGTTTCGATAGCACCTGTGCTATAAGATCGGTATATTTTTGTCCAATTTTGGGCCAGGTAAGGTCTTGCCCATATTCCGTTGCATTTTCTTGGATTTCGTTTAGGCTTTCTGGATTCTCCAATAATTCATTCAAAATTTGGGACAGGCCTTCAGAATCATTAAAATCAAAAAGGCGCCCTTTGTTTTCCACAAGCAATTCTGCGGCATGCCAATATGGGGTGGAGACTACGGCGCACCCCGCACCCATGGCATAGGAAAGTGTGCCACTGGTGATCTGTGCCTCACTGACGTAAGGTGTTATATAAATATCGCAGGCAGAAAGATATTTAAAGAGCTCATTTTCATCTATAAACTCATTGAGCAACAATACATGATCATTAAGTTTCAGTGATTTTATAAGGACCTGGAGATAATTTCGATATTCTTCCCCTGAATGTCGCAACACATTGGGATGCGTTTTTCCCAATACGATGTACAAAACTTCAGGATGTTTTTCAATGATTTGTGGCAAGGCCTTGATCACGGTTTCAATACCCTTATTGCGACCGATGAAGCCAAAGGTCAGGAGCAACTTCTTTTCATTCAGTTTAAACTCTGTTCTCGACTCCTCCTTATCAAAATGGATGTCCGGAACACCGTGTTCTATAAGCACTATTTTTTCTTTGGGCACATCATATATTTCCACCAGAAAGTGAATGGCCTTATGGCTCATCACCACAATTTTATCGGACATTTTGCAAATTTCCTTTAAGATGGCCTTTTCAGTGTAGGAAGGTGCTTCCAGAATGGTATGTAAGGTCGTGATCAACGGAATGTTCAATCGGTGTATTAGGGGCAGTATATAAATACCGCTCAGACCACCATATATGCCAAATTCATGTTCAAGTATACAGGCATCCGCCCCACTGAGATTAATGTAGTTGACGGCTTCCAGATAATCGGTTTGTTGTTCTTGGTAGATGCTCAGTTTTACTTCAGGGGGGTAGGTATAGTCCTGGTTATGGTCATTCATGGCAAAAACCATAATTTCTTTGATTCCCTTGCCGTTTTCCAACATGGAGTGGGCAAGGTTTTGGGTAAACGTGCCAATACCACATTCACGTGGTGGATAGGTACCGATATAAGCTAGCTTCATTTTTTTGGGATTGGGTTAAAGGGCATATGTAAGCATTTATAAAATCTGCCTTTTTAGCTCCGATTTTTGATACTTTCTTTGGTTGTAGTGAAATCTGGTCGTTTAAACCTTAGTTGGAATGGAGATATAAGATATTGAAAATCAATATAAAAAAGTTGAATAAAAAATGAATAGAGTTACATAATTCACAGATTTGGATCTTATTCAAGTCATATGAAATTAACCGGTTTCATAAGCTTACTTTCTAATACCATCAAAAAAAGGGGTCCTTTTTTCTGCCACACATCGGGCCGCATATAAGTAGTTTGATGCGCTCCAGGTCTGCCAGTCTTGCCCCATGGGCTTTCCGTCCTGGGCCTTGTACCATTCATTGAAACCGAATTCAAGTTCCTTATTTCTGGCTTTTTTGATAAGCCGGGTCAACGCCAAGAGCTTTTTCTCCGCCAAACCATAGTTTTTGTTGGCCACAAGGGCCGCAATGTAAAACCCGGTTATAAAGGGCCATATACCGCCATTGTGGTAATTTCCAGGTTGGTTGAAATCAGCGTATCTAGAGACCCAATCCGAATCGCCCGGGTGGATAAAAGGGAAAAAATTAGGGGAGAGGTCAATGGACAGTTCCTTTGTTTTTCTCATCGAAGAACATGATGTTTCAATCCATTTGATTATGGCCTTTGCCCTTGATGGTGAGGCCATACCCGATAAGATTGCCATACTGTTGCCCAAGAGATCGAAGCGTTCGCTACTATAGACCTTATAGGACCATAGGGCGTAATAGGGTTGACCGTCAATGGTCAGTCCTTCAGGTTCTTTGTCGCTTATTTTATCTGGATAAAAGATTGGTCGCTCCATTTCATTTCTTAATTGTTCGGCTCTCTCAGTATTTCCGAACAATTTTAGATAGGTATAGGCCAACGTGTTTACAAACAGCCCATGACCCAGCACCCATTGCTCGTCCCGCCAATCGCTGGTGGGCAGTTGTGCTACCAAACAGTGGTCCGATGGGCTTTGGTATTCCATCCACAAAAGGGCTTTTTTTATGGAATTTTCTAAAAAACGGGGTTCTTTGGCCACTTTTCTGAAAATCCCTACGGCAATTAGAAACAGGGGAGTGGTATCACTGGCGCCCCGATCTTCCTTATTATGGACCAAAGAGGGAATATGGCCTCTTTTGGACTGGTTTTTGGCCAGCATGAGCAAAACATGGCGTACAGTTTGCAACAGTTCGGCATTGTTCGTTACGGCAATCCCCAAGACGGAAACCAAAAGGTCACGGGTGTAGGGTTCGGGATATCCCCAACCGGCTGTTCGCGGCAGATCAAGGAACGGCCCCTTTGAATTGTGCAGGAGCACTTCCAGAGCGGCCTTTTCCGCGGATTTTATGAATTGTTTGTCTTTCGAGGTCATTTAATCTATACCTAGTTTATTCTGCACAATTTGAATGAATTTTTTTGCCACGACCCTGTAATCAAAATGTTCCATCACATGTTTCCTTGCAGCCTTGCCCATTTCATTCCGTAGGTCTTCATTGTTCATGAGCGTAAGCATATACTTGGCAATCTCTTGTACATTGGCACGGTAATCAACGGTTCTGGGGATATCGAACTCGATTCTGTGCTTGTTTTCAAAGCCTGATTCTTTTCCCAAAACCACTTCATTGACCACAATTTTTTGGGCCACCTCGGCAAGAAAGGCCGTTTTCTGGTGTATCAGCGTATCCAGCATCCCCATGGCCTTGATTCCGATTACGGGTTTGCCGCAGGCCCCGGCTTCCACCTGGGGCATGCCAAACCCTTCAAGGCGTGATGGGGCCGCATAGATATCACAGGCACCGATAAGGTACGGCATGAAATTTCTGGAAACAGTATTTGTGGCATAAGTGACATTCTTTTCAATACCCAAATGGGTGGCCATTTCCAGATCTAAGAGGTTTTGGGCCTTGGTTCTGGGTTGGGGCCATACTTTACAGACGTATTTCCAATCAGGGGCCTTGGCGTCGATGATCACCAATGCCTGCATTACCTCTTGTGCGCCTTTTGATGCTGCATCACCGCCAACGGTCAAGATCATCAACTGGTTTGGAGAAATACCCAATGATTCCCGAACTGCCATAATTTTTGGATCATTTTTATCAAAGGGAACAAAAGATGCCGTATCACACCCAACGGGCAGCACCTCAATGGTTGATGCCTTAATGCCATCCCTTACGTACATTTCCTTGACCCAATTTGAAGTTACTAAGATCAAGGGGAGATCGTTCAAGACTTCTTGGTAGTTGGCAATATAGCCATCGGCAACCAACCAAGGTACAGGGACGACTCCATAGCGCTGGGGGTGCAGTACCAAATGAGGGGTGTGGCCCCAATATCCAATCCCTATGACCACATCCGGCTCGAACCATCGGTAATACCATTCTTTTTCCTGTGCCGATTCAAAATGGACCGCATGTGCGTCCACACCAAGTTCCAAAAGCCCACGATAAAGTAGATCTCCCTGAGTTGCCAAACCACCGGGAGAAGGGGGATAATCGTAAAGAACGAGAACTTTCATGTCTTAAAATTTAAAAAAGGTCATTGTTGGATTCCCTCGTGCTCCAACCATTTTTGGGCATCTATCCGGTTTTCGAATTTCCAGAAGGCTTCATTTTTTGGGGTTGTCTTGGCCTCAAAACTTGTTTTGTCAAAACCATAAACTTCAGTAATTATCCGGTATTTTTCCTGCCAAATGTTTTTTGGAAGTGTTTGATGTAAACTGGCATCCTTTATCGCCTGGGGATAATATTTTTTGAATCCATCTTCAAACGCAAAGGTCCATAGTTCATCCGTGGAAATTTTTTGTTCGTTCCACAACTCGATCACTGCCCTTCCTATTTCTTCATGACGCAAATGCCTGGTATATTCACCTGTAGGACTGTGCGTTAGGACAAGGTCGAATTTCTGCTCTGGAAGCAGGTTTAAAATGGCCTTTTTCACCACATTTTTGTTCAAAGGTCTTTGCTCCGCGCCATCATCCAGATTGCCCATTACTCCCTTTGCCCCATATACTGCTAGGGCTTTTTTGAATTTTGGGCCACGATCAGGGTCATTTTTTCTGCTTAGACAGGCAATGAACCATTTGTGCTCAGGGTACATTAATATGTTACCTCCACACCACAAAGTTTCATCATCGGGATGAGCAACAATGACCAAGATGTTTTTTTTCTCCATGGTTTTGAGTGTTTTCATAGCACAATTCTATTTTGGTGTTCGTCTGTAAGGATGTTTCCACGTCCTGCAAAAGCAGAATATTTCCCAAAACTTTCGATTAGGCCCCTTTGTGTTGGGCGAACGATTTTGATTCCTATCAATAGGATGATTAAAAGGGGAAGAAGGATAATAAGTATACATTACCTGCTGTTTTTACATTGTTTGGGATACTACTCATACCCACTTTTAATGATGGTGGAGATCATTTTAAACCGCTCATTGGCCTTTATGGTATTTCTGGAGTGGGCAGGGATGATAATGGACTGTCCGGTTTCCAAGGTCTGCGAATTGCCATCGATCAAGATCTCGGCCCTGCCCTCTATGATTTGGATGAATGTATCGAAAGGGGATATTTTTTCCGTTAGGTTTTCGCCCGAGTCAAAAGAGACCGCGGTAACATTTCCAGTGGTCTTTTTTATGATGGTCTTGATGACCACCGCATTGGGGACATATTCGATGATCTCGACGATAATGAAGACTTTTGACTTTTCAACTTCTGTATTTTCCATAACTAGTATTTTTTGGGGTGGGGGGTTATATGGACTTCATTTTATAAAGGGCACTCTAAGCTAAAGATGAATAAACTTTGTGGATAATGTGTTACATAAGAAAGATGAAGAATTATAGTATTCCCACATTTATTTTGTTGCTGTTCAGCTTAAAAAGTCCTACAGCTATGGGGTTTTTGATGGAACATTTTACCATGGATTATAGATCTTCCAGGTTTTTAAAGCGTTTCACTTTCAGTTTTTTGTAGTACGAGGGGGTGAGGCCCGTAATCTTTTTAAACTGATTTGATAAATGTGAGACACTGCTGTAATGCATCATGTAGGATATTTCGGTCAGGTTCAACTCATCATAGAGCAACAATTCCTTTACTCTTTCAATTTTGTTCAGAATTATAAAATGTTGGATGGTGATTCCCTTTACCTCAGAAAATGTATTTGCCAGATAGGTATAGTCATATCCCAATTTTTCACTGATGTAGTCAGAGTAGTTCACTTTGGGTATCTCATCCGAATAATGGATCATTTCGATAATGACCGACTTGATTTTTTCAATGATTATCTTTCTCTTGTCGTCAAGAAGTTCCAGTCCATATGCCTTGAGGCTTTCACGTAACCGATCTCTTTGATGATCGGTGATGTTTTCCAAGATCTCTATGGTTCCAAGGTCCACATTGACATAATGGAGACCAAGTTTGTTAAGCTCCTCCTTTACCACCATTTTACAGCGCAAACTCACCATGTATTTTATATAGAGCAGCATACTTTTTGAATTAATTGTTAAAAGGGGAGCAAAGTAATATGGACGTTACTGTGTGATTTATATAACTCTCTGAAGGAATCATGTAAAGAACAGCAGTGAATATAATATTACCTTCTGCTGAAAAGACAGTAAGGCCATGGAAAATGAAGAAACAGAAAATCAACTTATGAAAGAGATTTTTGCCCTGACCCTTTCATTTCAAATGGAGTTCCCTGTAATATACAACAATTTATTGGAAACACCACTTTTTTTGAACTATGAAAACAAAGGGATATCAGAAATGGAATTTGAGGAGTATTACAAATTCCTGAAGGCCCAGCTCCGGGTTTTTACGAATGGCTAGACCATAATTTGAACTGTTTGGGCATTAGATTAAATCCGTTGCCATTTTGATATGGAAAATTTGATCCGGAGCAAATCAACCTATGATTTATGTAAGATTCATAGGGATTTCTGTAGCGAACTACCTAAATGTAAGCACGATCTTTGAATTGTTCATTCAATCAAAAAATTAACAGTAACCATTATAAGCTATGAAAAAGGAAAATTTTATTCAAGCAATCCCTGGAAAGATCAAGCGCTTCCTTAGACCGATGTTTTATAACGGAAGAAGCGGGCAGATCCAGGAAGGGCAAAAAACGGACAATGACCAGCCTTGGTTTACTTAAGACCAGGAGACTTGCGGGACCATGGAGGAACGGTGGAACGTTCTGTTTAAACAAGTACTGATTTAACCGGTCGGTAAATGCTTCTGGATTTTTTTCCAGGGGCTCAGAAAAGGGCAGGAACTAAAAAACACTGCCCTTTTTAAAACTAAGCGCCAAATGCTAAAAAGAGCAATGATCTCCTTGATCACGGCTTTTTGAAGTCCCAAACACAGGTTAAGGACCAACAATGGTAATTCAATACCCCTATGCGAAAATGTGCAATCTATTTCATTCTTTTTTTAGCAATGCTGTTGCTGGCCATCACATTACCATGAAACAATGATAATTTAAACAATACACCATGTCAAAAGAGAAAGAAGGAAGGAAAAAATCGGACAAGACAACTCCCTCAAAAACCCCTAAAGAGAAAAAAGCCGCCAAAAAGGCAAAGCGGGATGCCAAAAATTGGTCTGAATAGAAAAGAAGCCCATCAATCATGGAAGCAGGAGAATTTGAGGAGTCCATTACATTTAACCTGGCCAATATACTGGAGTTCAGTTCCAACACCATTGTGGTAAAAAACATAAGTGTTCAGGATAATTGTGTCATACAGGCGTTCGCATTTGATTTTGGCAAGGTGTTGTCCCATGATGGATCGCCCTTTATTCGATTTGTTCATATCATTGAAGGAAAGGCCGAAGTGGTTATAAACGGTAATTCCACTTTCATGGGAAGAGGAGATTCCATAATCATCCCTGCATCTACAGCTTGCTCTTTTGAGGCAAACCAGAAGTTCAAGATGCTCTGTACCACCATAAAGAATGAGTGACCCATTTATTTTAGAAAAGCATATCCAGTGAAAAAGAATACCATAGCAAATAGATATAAAAAAGGCGATCTTGTTTATGCCAAAGTAAGGCCCTGTGTCATTCTCGTAGTACGATTGTATGTCCGTAAGGTCTATTACTGCACCATCCGGAACGGACCTGGCACAAATGAACTGGTTTATTTGGAAAGTGAACTTAGACCTTATAATGGTAGCCCATCAATTATAAAGCAGGTAAAACTGCATCATTGAATTTTGCCATGGGAACCATCGTTGTACAGTTCATACTGATTCACTTTATAGTGGGTTTTATTAGGGCGTTTTATAGATACCTAATGATTGAAAGATGCCAATACAATTACTATCATCATTCTATGAAACTTGTAGGCAGATTGGCACACAACTGGTTATATAGCACTTTTAATACAACAACTCTTTTCATTTCAGTTTGCTTGACCATTCTGGTATTTATCATCTCCATAGCTTGAAAAGACATATTCTGATTCAGAATAACTGTGTTGATTTAGGCTTCTTAATCGGCCAAACTTTTAATGTCTTGATTTTAATGGGCTTACTACATTTTACCTGACTTTTTCCTGGAAACTCAGTTTCTTTTTCAATAACTGCATATCCTCACTGACCTTTCGGTTCAATATTTTTGCATAATGTTGCGTGGTTCGGAGTGATTTGTGGCCCAACATCTTGCTCACAGACTCAATGGAGACGCCATTGGAAAGTGTCACGGTAGTCGCAAAAGTGTGCCTGGCCAAATGTGTGGTCAGGTGTTTATTGATTCCACTAAGGTCAGCTATTTCTTTGAGATAGGCATTCATTTTTTGGTTGGTCAATACTGGTAGCACCTTTTTATCTACAAGTAAGGGACTGTGCTCATATTTTTCGAGTATCATCAATGCAGTGGGAAGAACAGGAATGTTACTTTTGGTTTTTGTCTTGGTACGTTTGGTATTTATCCAAAGATCTCCATCAATTCCTATCACAAAATCATCATGCGTCAGTTTTTTTACATCCGCATAGGCCAATCCGGTAAAGCAACAGAAAACAAAACAATCCCTCACATGCTCCAATCGTTCATTCGTAAAAGGATGGTCCATCAGTCGTTGAAGCTCTTCATCGGTCAGGAATTCCCGCTCGACTGTTTTTAATCGTGCTTTCCAATTGGCAAAGGGGTCTGTTTTGATCCAACCATTGGCATATGCGATCCTAATGATCTTTTTAAAGTTCACCACATATTTGATGGCCGTGTTATGGCTGCACTTTCTTTTTGTCTTTAGATAATATTCGAAACCTGAAATAAAGGAATGGTCCACATCCACGACTGGAATATCTTTCTTTCGAAGTTCATTCTGTAAATATTCGGCTAAGTGACTTTTTGCGGTCTTGTACCGTTCTGCTGTACCGGGAGCGAAATCTTGTCCAACTAGTTGGTCAACTCTGTCATTATGCTCTTGAAATACTTCCAGTAGCATCTTAGAGGGATTATCCCTTCCGAAGTATGAATCTTTTAGAGATTCAGCGGTCAATGGCCGACCCTTGTCCTTTAATCTATCTGCATGCCGATATAGGTCAGTCCGTATTTTCATCAAATGGGAGTTCAATTGACGGACTTCCTGGGAGAATCCCAGCACCTTTCCATTAGTTGCATCCCATGCCTTGGGATGGATCTTACGTCCTATGCTGAACTCAGAACGCTTGCCATTCACAGTGATTCTCATGTAAATCATTGCCCGACCTACTTTGTCGGCTTTGTGTTTTTTAATATAGTATAAGAGTGATAACATAAAAGGGACACCTATTTTAACATTATTTCCCCTGAAATTAGAAAAAAAATATTAAATAGAAATCCCTGCAAATGTTTGATTAACAATATTTTAGTTATTGCTAGGTGTCCGTTTTTGGTAAAGCTCAAGGGGACACCGAATCAGGCACTAAACTATATGTATTCAAATGATATCTTTTGAATACGTAAAAAATAAAAAACCCTGTAAATCAATAATTTACAGGGTTTATGGTAGTTTTTGGTGACTACTCAGCGGAGGAAGAGGGATTCGAACCCCCGGAGGTGTGACCCTCAACAGTTTTCAAGACTGCCGCATTCGACCACTCTGCCATTCCTCCTAAGCGGGTGCAAATATAGGAAGCTTTTTTATTTCTGTGAAAAACCAGATCACTTTATTTTTTGTCATGCCTGATGCCTACTTTTGTTTCCATGTTCGAATGGTATCATTATTTGCTCTTGGTGGCGGTAGGTTTTGTGGTGGGCTTCATCAACACAGTAGCTGGCGGCGGATCGTTACTTTCCCTGCCAACCCTCATTTTTTTGGGCCTTCCCGCAGCCGTGGCCAATGGGACCAACAGAGTGGCCATTGTGGTACAGACCGCCATGTCCACGGCAGGTTTCAAGAGCAAAGGGGTGTCAACCTATCCTTTCAGTGTCTATTTGGGCATTTCGGCCTTTTTGGGCTCTATCATCGGGGCCTATATCGCGGTCGATATTGATGGTGAAACCTTTAACCGGATCTTGGCCATGGTGATGCTGGCCGTGGTCCTTATCATCATTTTCAAACCGAAGATGCGTTTGGGGGAGATGCAGGAGCGGCTCACAGGGAAATATCTGTGGTTGAGCCTTGTCGTGTTCTTCTTTTTTGGGATTTATGGTGGATTCATCAATGCGGGACTTGGTTTTTTGATGATGCTTTTCACGCATTACGTAAACAGGATGAACCTGGTGCGGTCCAATGCCACCAAGGTCGTGGTAGTTTTCGTTTACATGCTTTCCGCATTGGCCGTGTTTGCGCTCAACGATAAGGTCAATTGGAAGATTGGTCTTATCTTGGCCATCGGCAACGGCTCCGGAGCCTGGGTGGCCAGTCGTTTTTCGGTAAGGAAGGGCGATGGGTTCATCAGGACCTTTTTGGTCGTTGCGGTCGTCATCATGGCGGTCAAACTGTGGTTTTTTTAATCAAAATAAAGAAAGGGAATGCCTGGATTTGAACTTTTTGGGGACAGGGAAAGAAAGGAAGTACAAGATGTGCTGGACTCTGGAGTGCTCATGCGCTACGGGTTTGACGGAATGCGCAATGGACACTGGAAAGCTAAGGAGCTTGAAGCTGCTTTGGCCAACAGGATGCAGGTCAAACGCGCCCATTTGGTCAGTAGTGGCACCGCTGCATTGACGGTGGCCTTGGCTAGTGCGGGAGTAGGGGCAGGGGACGAGGTGATCATGCCCACCTTTACCTTTGTGGCCAGTTTTGAATCCATTTTGGCCTTGGGAGCCGTCCCTGTTTTGGTGGATATCGATGATACATTGACCTTAAGGCCAGAAGCTGTTGAAAAAGCCATCTCTCCAAAAACGAAGGTGGTCATGCCCGTGCACATGTGTGGTTCCATGGCCGATTTGGATGCCTTGAGATCCATTTGTGACAGGCACAGTTTGTTGTTGCTTGAGGATGCCTGCCAAGCCATTGGTGGGAGCTATAAAGAGAGGCCGTTGGGGAGCATTGGCGATCTGGGCTGCTTTTCCTTCGACTACGTTAAGACCATCACCTGTGGGGAAGGCGGTGCCGTGATCACCAATAACGAAACCTACTATGAAAATGCCCATAAATACTCCGATCATGGCCATGACCACATCGGAAGCGATAGGGGGGCGGAGCAACATCCCTTTTTGGGGTACAATTTTAGGATATCCGAACTGAATGCGGCCGTAGGTGTGGCCCAACTGTCCCGTTTGGATGAATTCATCAGCATTCAGAAAAGGAACTATTCCATTTTAAGGGATGCCCTCTCACAGATTCCCGAAATTGTTTTTCGGAGTGTGCCCGAAGGAGGGGAGGAGAACTATTCTTTCCTCAGTTTTTTCCTTCCTTCGGAAGAACTGGCGCAAAAAGCCCATAAAGCATTGGGGGAAAATGGCGTGGACGCTTGTTTCTATTGGTACAGCAACAACTGGCACTACTATAAAAAGTGGGAACACCTGACCGAACTGAAATCTTTGGGGAAATTGCCCAACGAGGTGATGGAAGGCATGCCCGACTATACCAAGGCAGACTTTTCGGAATCGGACCACTGGATGGGCAGGACCATTTCCTGTTTGATCAAACTAAGCTGGACGGAAGAAGAAGCAACCGAAAGGGCCAAAAGAATGGTGGGGGCCATCAAGAATGTTACCTAAAACCAGGAACGGCAGTATGCAGTAGGCAATCGAAAATTCAAGTTCAAGTTTCAAGTTCAAGAGCAAAAAAAACATGAGAGGCAGTCGCCAGTATGCAGTGGGTGGTAATACTGTCATTTTCGAGCTGTCACCCTGAGCGCAGTCGAAGGGGCAGTCGAGAAATCTCAACAAGCAAAGCACCAAATTCCAAATTCCAGTAAGCAGCTTTGCAGTCGGCAGTGGCCAATAACCTGAAACCAAAAACCTGAAACTCTAAGACCAGTCCATTCTCTATCGTCTATGCTCTTTCATCTCTTGGGACTTCCGACTTCGGACTCCCGACACCCAACACCTATCACAATAATCCAACAACAGAATAACCTGAAACAACAACAAACAGAATAACCAGTTCATTCTCTATTTTCTATGCTCTTTCATCTCTTGGGACTTCCGACTTCGGACTCCTGACATCAAGCATCAAATACCAGTAAGCAGTAAGCAGCTTTGCAGTCGGCAGGGTGCAGTCGGTTGGTTTCAGGTTCAAGGTTTCAGGTTCAAGGCCAAGGAACAGAAAGATGGGAAAATAGATGAAAGATGAAATGACAAAGGAACCAAGACCCATAAACCACATCGAACATGGAGCATCAAATTCCAAACTCCAAATTCCAAATTCCAATAACCCAGTAACAAAATAACTGAACAACGAAGTCAATGGGCAACTGTTCCCTTGAGGCTTGCCTGCCGAAGGCAGGGGACTTTAGGGGTGTTTTACGGTGACACGAATTGCACGAATTGGCACGAATCACTTCGGACTCCCGACATCAAGCATCAAATACCAGTAAGCAGTAAGCAGCTTTGCAGTCGGCAGGGTGCAGTCGGTTGGTTTCAGGTTGAAGGTTTCAGGTTCAAGGCCAAGGAACAGAAAGATGGGAAAATAGATGAAAGACGAAAAGACAAAGGAACCAAGACCCATAAACCACATCGAACATGGAGCATCAAACTCCAAATTCCAATAACCCAGTAACAAAATAACTGAACAACGAAGTCAATGGGCAACTGTCCCTTTGAGG
>JBLWSV010000008.1:0-82809 GCA_048270465.1 Allomuricauda sp. | reverse complement strand
CATCAAACTCCAAATTCCAATAACCCAGTAACAAAATAACTGAACAACGAAGTCAATGGGCAACTGTCCCTTTGAGGGGACTTTAGGGGTGTTTTTTAAAAGACACGAATGTCACGAATTGCTCGAATCAACCCCAACCCTAGACTTCGGACTTCCGACACCCAAGTCCTATTACAATAACCCAACAACAGAGTAACCTGAAACCAAAAACCTGAAACCACAACAAACAGAAAAACCAGTTCATTCTCTATTTTCTATGCTCTTTCATCTCTTCCGACTTCTGACTTCTGACTCCTGACTTCTGACTTCTGACTTCTGACATCGAGCATGAACAACCCAACAACCGACTCAATAATTCACATACTCCACTATCTCCAGTCCATAGCCTACCATGCCCACTCTTCGGGTTTGTCCAGAATTGGTCAGTAAACGTATTTTGGAGATGTCCAGGTCGTGGAGGATCTGTGCGCCGATACCAAAGTCCTTCGTGTCCATTTCAATTTTGGGCGCTTTGTGAATGCCCTGGGCCTGGAGTTTTTTCAGTTCTGCCAAACGGCTCAATAGGTTGGTGGACTGGTTGCCCTGGTTAATGAAGATCATGGCACTGTTCTTTTCGGCATTGAGCACATCGAACATGCGTTTGAGTGCCTCGTCGGGATTGTTGGTCAAGGTGCCCAGCATGTCATTGTTCACCAAAGTGGAGTTGATCCGTGTGAGGACGGGTTCCCCGATCTTCCAGTTGCCACGGGTCAATGCAATATGTACCTGTTCGTTGGTCGTCTGTTGATAGGCACGTAGCCTAAAATCGCCAAACCGGGTCTTAATATCGAAGGTTTCCTTGAGTTCAATGAGGCTATCGTGCTCCATGCGGTAGGCGATCAAATCCTCAATGGAAACAATTTTCAGGTCAAACTTTTTGGCGACTTCCAAGAGCTGGGGCAACCGGGCCATGGTGCCATCCTCGTTCATGATCTCCACAATGACCCCGGCAGGTTCCAATCCCGCCAAGCGGGCAAAATCGATAGCTGCCTCGGTGTGGCCCGTGCGCCTGAGAACACCACCTTCTTTGGCGATAAGTGGAAAAATGTGTCCGGGCCTGGCCAATTCGTGGGGCTTGGTGGCAGGGTCTGTCAGAGCCAAAATGGTCTTGGCCCTGTCGGAAGCCGAAATTCCCGTGGTGACCCCATTGCCCCGAAGGTCAACGGAAACGGTAAATGCGGTCTCCAAGGGGTCGGAGTTATGGGTCACCATTTTGTGGAGCCCAAGTTCTCGGCACCTTCCTTCGGTAAGCGGGGCACAAATGAGGCCCCGCCCATGGGTTGCCATAAAATTCACCATTTCAGGGGTGATCAACTCGGCCGCGGCCAAAAAATCTCCTTCGTTTTCCCTGTTTTCATCATCCACCACTATGATGACCTTGCCCTGCCTGATGTCCTCTATGGCTTCTTTTATGGCGTGCAGTTGTATTTTATTTTTTGTTGACTTTAGTGACATTTTATCGAATAAGTTTCATGTCTTCTTTCAGTGATTTTCTAATATAGAAATAGAAGATAAAATAGATAATGGCTCCGAGAACAAATGCTATAATGGGATTAAATTGTCCTTCCTTTTTTATCAACTTATAGATGTTTGAATATTGTATTGCAGATTTGATTACATAGAAGAAGTATCCCAAAATCAAAAGGTTGAAAATGAGAGTAAATAAATCTTCTCCTATTTTAGAATCTGGAAGTACAAAACCAGAAATGGGAATAAAAATGATTGCCGTTAAGTATATATAAAAAGCAACCTTAGAGTTCCAGTTAAAACTTTCATATAATACTTCAGCTCTTTCGTAACTCTGGTTGGTTAACATTCCCTTGAATCTTAACTCATCCATACTGATTCCTCTTTTTTTGAGAATGGCCATAGCTGAACCTCTCAAAGAAGTATCAAAACCATGTTGCTTGTAATTTTGGACAATATCTATCAATTTTTCATTAGAATAGCTGATCAATATTTCATGATCTTTTTTGGAATCGCTTAAGTCCTCATCAGAATTATCAGGCGATTCTTCATCAGCTTCTTCTGATTTCCTTTTAAATATTGATTTTATACCGTCAAATATATGACCAAACCCGAACAGTCCTTTGTCGGCGGTGGCCCTTTTGGTAAGGGAAACGCCCAAGGGCAGCATGATGAGGGTGGACAACCACGCCCCAATGGCCGGGTGTATGTTGCCTTCCTTGGCATAATTGCCTGCAAACACCCCAATAAAATAATAGGCCAAAAATAAGATGATGGCAATGACCATGGGCAATCCGAGTCCCCCTTTTCTGATGATGGCACCCAACGGAGCCCCTACGAAGAAAAGGATGATACAGGAAAGTGCCAGTGCATATTTTTGGTGGAGCGACAGGATGTGGCTGTTGTAGAATTTGTACCTGCTCTGCAGTTCATCCTTTTTGGCGGTCACGGTGCTCATAATGCCCGATACGGAATTCTTTGCGTTTTTCATCACTTGCATCCGTTGCCATTCCTCAAGATTGTCCAACAGGGCGTCAATGTCCTTGATGGAATCTTTTTTCATTCGGTCCTTTTGGTTCTTTTCGGTCTGGATCAGCTCCAATCCTGTTTTCTCAACTTGTTGGGGTTTCTTCTTTTTAGGCTGGATGGGAAAGGCTCCCATTCGGTTCACAATGTTCTTTGAAAAGGCCTCCACTTTTTCCAGATTGTTCTCCCGGAGCGAGTCAATATCTTTGATCAACCGGCTCACGTTCTTCATCTTGTTGGTGGTGATGTTCTGGTCTTCCTCCAAATCCTGCTCGTTCAGCTCGGAGATATCGATGTTGATGGCATAGGTCTCAAAATCTGCCTTGGCAAAGGGGTGTTTCCGTTGTTCCTTGGGATCTTTGGATACCAGATCTTCGTAATAGTTGCCATCTTTCAAGACCAATTGTATGATGTCCGATTCTTCACTGCTGATGAGTTCCCCGCTAGTGGCCTTAATGACCGTATTGTTCACATTTTGTTTGGTCTTTCTATGGATGATGACATTGTCCAAGAACCGATCTTGTTCCCCATATTTTTTGTCCACCTTGATGTTCATGCCATCACCCGTGCCCTCAAAGTCGCTGAAAACCCCTTCGGTAATGGCCGCAGCGGGTTTTACCTTTGCAATGTTCCTTCTGAGGTTGAACATTTTCTGTTCGGATTTGGGGATCACGTTATTGGCGAAGAAAAAAGTCACCACGCCCAAAAAGAGTACAAAAACGATAAGGCTCCGCATGCCGCGCTGTAAGGAAATACCGGAAGCCTTCATAGCGGCAAACTCATAGTTTTCTGCAAAGGTGCCAAAGGTAAGGATGGAGGACAATAGCACTGTCAGTGGCAGTACTTTGTCTATCAAGGTCGGGATAAAATAAAAAATGAACTTGGCAATGATCACAATGCCCAATCCCTTTCCTGCCAAATCATCTATAAAAAGCCATATTCCCTGAAAAATGAATATGACGATCAGGATGAAGAAGGAACTGAAAAAATTGTATAGAAACCTTTTTAATATATACTGGTCTAGTATTTTCAATGCTTAGTTTCTTGTAATGTAATACCCTTTGTCCTCGTATTTTTTCTCATCAAAGGTAAACAGCGTACTTGAAAGTGGCTGGTCGGTTTTGAAAGAATTAACGGTAATGGTGGTTTTGGTGCCGTTATGCCCTGTTTGTATGAGCTTGTAAATGTGCTTGGTCTGCGTATCGATGCCCAAAAGGATTGATTTGATCTCGGTATTGGAATCGATCGGGATCAATTTCACAAACTGGATCTTTCGTCCGCCCACATTTTGGAGAATGTCCCATTGGTAGTTGTGCCCCGTCTTATAAAATGTGAGCATTTTTGATGGGCTTACATTGTCGTCCTCCTCGTTCACATCCTCAATGGTCACTTCCTCGTTCTCGGGAACAATGGTATATACCTTTTTGCCATCATAGAGCTGTTGTGCCCCGAGGTAGTTCAGTACATATTTTTCACCACTCAGGGTAACATTGCCGTTGGTCTCCTGTTTCAGGTCGGCCTCGGTGTTCTCCAGAGTCGATTGAAAATCGATATAAATGTTGTCATAACCTTTCACTTTATTATAGACTTCGTCCAAAAGGGCCTTGGCCTTATCTGAGTTTTGCCCAAAAGAAAAAAGTGTGCCGGCGAACAATGTGATTAAAAGAATAGGTTTCTTGATCATGGTCTTATTTTGATTCATTTTCTAAATGTTGTTCCAAAGAATAAATGTCGGGTATCAGTACCTGCCTTGCCTTGCTGCCCTCAAACGGGCCCACAATCCCTGCGGCTTCCAGTTGATCTATAATCCTTCCGGCCCTGTTGTACCCCAATTTCAGTTTACGCTGGATCAGGGAGGCCGAACCTTGCTGTGCCGTCACGATCACTTCTGCGGCCTCGCGGAACATATCGTCCCTGTCCGTAATGTCATAATCAATACCTGTGCCAGACTCTTCGCCCACATACTCGGGGAGCAGATGCGCTTCGGGATAGGCGCGTTGCGACCCAATATACTCTGTGATCTTGCTCACCTCGGGTGTGTCCACAAAGGCACATTGCAAACGGGTGACATCGTTCCCTTGAGTGTAGAGCATATCCCCACGGCCGATAAGCTGGTCGGCGCCCTGGGCGTCCAAAATGGTACGGGAATCTATTTTTGAGGTCACACGGAAAGCGATCCTGGCCGGGAAGTTGGCCTTTATGATTCCGGTGATCACATTTACGGAAGGTCTTTGGGTGGCAATGATCAAATGGATGCCAATGGCACGAGCCAATTGTGCCAATCTGGCAATGGGCGTTTCCACTTCCTTGCCCGCTGTCATGATAAGGTCGGCAAACTCATCGATCACCAAAACAATATAAGGCAAAAACTTATGTCCATCATTGGGGTTGAGCTTTCGTGCCTTGAACTTTACATTATATTCCTTGATGTTCCTCACCATAGCCGTTTTGAGCAGCTCGTAGCGATTGTCCATTTCAATACAGAGCGAGTTCAAGGTGTTGATTACCTTAGTGTTGTCCGTGATTATAGCTTCGTCAGAATCGGGAAGTTTAGCCAAAAAGTGGCGCTCAATTTTATTGTAGAGGGTAAGTTCCACTTTTTTGGGATCCACAAAAATAAATTTCACCTCGGCAGGGTGCTTTTTGTAGAGCAATGAGGTAATCACTGCATTCAATCCCACGGATTTACCCTGCCCCGTGGCACCTGCCATGAGCAAGTGGGGCATTTTGGCAAGGTCCACCACAAAGGTTTCATTGCTGATGGTCTTCCCGAAGGCGATGGGCAACTCCATTTCCGCTTTCTGGAACTTGTTGGAGGCGATGACCGATCGCATGGAGACCACGGTGGCCTTTTTGTTGGGCACTTCGATACCCACCGTTCCCTTGCCGGGTATGGGAGCGATGATACGGATGCCCAGTGCCGCCAAGGAGAGCGCAATATCGTCCTCTAGGTTTTTGATCTTGGAAATACGGATTCCCGCTTCGGGCACTATCTCATAAAGTGTTACCGTTGGGCCGATGGTGGCCTTGATCTGCGCAATGCCGATCTTGTAGTTTTTCAGGGTGCTGACAATACGGTTCTTGTTCTCTTCCAGTTCTTCCTGGTTGATGGTGATGCCCCCGGATGCTCCATGGTCATCCAGCAGTTCCATGGGAGGGAACTTATAGTTCCCGAGTTCCAATTTCGGGTCGAACTCCCCAAAATCCTTGACCAATTTGGCCGCTTTCACCTCGGTTTCCTCTTCCGCAGGGGTTTCTTCCACGGTCAGGTCAATATCGGACTCTTCTTCGTCTTCCGGAAGGTTGACATCGAGTCCTGTTGCAGTCTGGAGCGGCGGAATGTCTTTCTTATGGGTATAGGTGTCCACTTTTTCCGGTGCAGGGTCGTCCATCTTCAATTCGATACCACCATCTTCATGCTCTATATAATCCTCTTTATCTGCGCTTGTGGTCGTTTCTTGAAAATCGGATTTGATTTTTTCCCTTTGGGAACGGAAGAAATTGGCAAAACCTTCCGGGGTAAAGTTGAACAGGCGTACCAGGATCACCATCAACACGAACAGCAATATGAGGAACACCCCAATTTTGCCTGTGTAGTCCTGAAGGAAATCGTTCATCTCAAACCCGATGAGTCCGCCCAAAAGGGGAAAGTTGGCAGCGAAGAAGCCCAACGCCACGGACATCCAAATGACACCCGTGAGGCCCCACACCCATTTCCCGACAAGCCCTTTGGCCTCCAGCCCCAAAAAGAGGTAGAGTCCTGTTACGGCCAATAGTAAAGGGAAAGCGAAGGAAGCCAGTCCAAATCCTTGGTACATGAAAAAATGGCTCACACTGGCCCCAAACTTGTTCAGCAGGTTGCTGGCCTCAGCGTTCCGGTTTGCGAATTCGGACAGCATGCTCTGGTCTTCCTGCCATGTAAAATAGAACGACATGAAGGAGAAGAAGAGCGCAATGCTGAGAACAATCAAAAGACTGCCGAGAATGATCTTGTTCTGCTTGGAGGGCCTAAGCGAAAACTTCTTCTTGGCAGTGGTAGGTTTCGATTTTGATGTGGTCCTTTTCTTTGCCATCAATGATGTTTAATTCGGGGCTAAGTTACAAATTTACGTGCTCCAACAGTCCTTATACGTTTTATAGCAGCTTGGGAACATAGATGATGAGTCCGATGATGCTGGCAATGACAGACACAATCATCACGGCCCCGGCCGAAATGTCTTTGATCAAACCAATTTTTGGGTCCCTTTGGGGCTGGATGTAGTCCGATAGCTTTTCGATGGCGGTGTTCACTCCCTCTACCCCCATGACCATCCCAATGGACAATAACTGTACCATCCATTCGGTACTGGATATTTCAAAGAAAAACCCAGCGGCCGTCATCAAAAGTGCGATAAAAAACTGGATCTTGATGCTGGCCTCCGTCCTCAGGAGCAGGAACATGCCCTTTAGGGCATAGCCCACACTACGGATCCTGTTCTTCAAGAAAGATTCCCTAGGCATCCATCAATGCTTCAAGCGCAGCTTTGTAGTTGGGTTCGTCCACCGTTTCGGAAACCTGCTCGGAATGGATCACCTTGCCATTTTCGTCCAATACCACAACGGATCGGGACAACAACCCTTGCAATGGGCCATCCACAAACGTCACATTGTATGATGTGCCAAAATTACCGTCCCTGAAATCGGAAAGGGTCTCCACTTTGTCTATGCCTTCTGCTCCACAGAAACGGGCTTGGGCAAATGGAAGGTCTTTGGAGATGCACAATATTTTGGTATTGTCCAATTCTGCGGCCTCTTGGTTGAACTGTCGGACGGACTGTGCACAGGTGCCGGTGTCCACACTGGGGAAAATATTGAGCACCACCTTTTGTCCTTTGTAATCCGAAAGGGATACGGTGGAAAGGTCGTTCTTTACCAACTTAAAATCAGGGGCTTGGGAACCATTTTCAGGAAGGTTGCCAAGGGTGTGTATTTGATTTCCTTTGAGGGTGACTGTTGCCATGATCTATTTTTTGTTTGAGGGTCAAAAATACTCAAAAAAAACCTTCTTTCAGGAGGCTGTACCATGTTGTTGATAAAAATGATACCTATTGAAAAACGGCTGTTTTGAGGCAAATCTATTCGGTCAACTGCTTGATCTTGATCTTGAAAGCGGCGAACAGCAAGGTCATGAAGGGGCTTAGCCAGTTGAAGATGGCATAAAAGAAGTATTCCCCGACACCGACACCGAGCACCCCACTATGGTAGGCGCCACATGTGTTCCAGGGCACCAATACCGAGGTGACCGTTCCCGAATCCTCCAAGGAACGGCTCAGGTTCTCTGGGGCCAAACCGCGTTCGGCATAGGCCTTCGAGAACATTTTACCAGGGACCACAATGGCCAGATACTGGTCCGAAGCGGTGATGTTCAGGGCCAAACAGCTCCCTACGGTGCTGGCAAACAAACCAAAAGTGGTCTTGGCCAATTTGAGAAGTGATTCGGTAATGCGTTCCAGTGCTCCGATGCCGTCCATGATACCCCCGAAGACCATGGCACAGACGATGAGCCAAATGGTGCCCAACATGCCCGACATTCCCCCCGAGGAGAAAAGATCGTTCAGTGCAGGGTCCTGTGTAGCTATCTGGGTATCGACCGTGATGGCGTTCAAAACTCCCTTATAAGCAGACTCAAAGGTCAATTGGGAACTTCCACCTATGGTGGCGACAATGTCCGGCTGGAAAATAAGGGCGAACAATCCGCCCAACAATGTTCCGACAAGCAGGGCCATCAAAGGTGGTGCTTTCTTCACGATCAACAGGATAACGACCAAAGGCACCAAAAAGAGCCACCCATTGATATTAAAGGTAGCACCGATATTCGTTAGTATGGAACTGGTGTCCGCATCACCCGATGTGTCAATGGTAAAGCCCAAGATGATGAACACGATAAGGGTGATGATGATGGTCGGGGTCGTGGTCAGGGCCATGTACCTGATATGGGAGAACAGATCACCGCCCGCCATGGCCGGGGCCAGATTGGTGGTGTCGCTCAAGGGGGACATTTTATCCCCGAAATAGGCGCCCGAAAGCACCGCTCCCGCGGTCATGCCAAGCGAAATGCCCAAGGCGTCACCGATACCGATGAGCGCAATGCCCACAGTGGCAGAAGTGGTCCAGCTACTGCCCGTGGCCACGGAAATAATGGCACAGATAATCACACAGGCCGCCAAAAATATGGTTGGGTTCAGGATCTGCAATCCGTAATAGATCATGGCAGGAATGATGCCGCTCACCAGCCATGTGCCCGAGAGCGCACCTACCATGAGGAGGATGAGCAAAGCTCCTGTGGTCGATTTTACGTTTTCCGCCACTTCAGCAATCATCTGCTCGTAGGACACCTTATTGAAAAACCCGACTATGGCGGCCACCGCGCCGCCCATCAACAGAATAAATTGGTTGGAACCGCTGAGTGCATCATCCCCAAAAACAAAGACGTTGTAGGCCAACATCGCCACAAGGGCAAAAACAGGGATGAGTGCTTGGAAAATGGTGATGTTTTTATCCTTTACAATATGTTCGTCTTCCCTGTACTTTGGTTTTTCCTCTTTGTTTGGCATACGGTCTGGGTTTGTTAAAGGGTAATATTACGATTTTGAACCCTGTTCTCCAAAAACATAATTTTTCAGTTCAGTCAGAGATCTGCTAAAAAGTACAAGTGCAAGTTTCAAGTGCAAGGAAGGAGCATGATTTCGGGATGCGGGTTTCGGGTTCCAAGTTTTGGGTTTCAGGCTTCAGGTTGGGGATGTGTCAGTATGCGGTATGCAGTAGGCAGTTTACAATAAAAAAATTGAATAACCCAATAACCGAACAACCAAATCACCTAAATGCTAAGTCTATCCCCTATAGTCTATTTTCTTTCGTCTATTTTGACACGAATTTCACCAATATACACGAATAAATTTTCGGACTCCTGACTTTCGACCAAACCCCAAACCTGAAATTCCAATGACTCGGTAAGCAGTAGGCAGTTTGCAATGAACAATTATCAATAAACCAATAGGCAGACTATCTTAAGTAATTGTCCCCTTGAGGCCTGCCTGCCGCAGGCAGGGGACCTTAGGGGTGTTTTTAACAGGACACTAATTTCACGAATTGACACAAATTACTTCCGACTTCTGACCTCAAGCACCAAGCTCCAAAATCCAATTTTCAAGTTCCAATAACTCAATAACCAAAGTCTATCCTCTATTTTCTATGTTCTTTCGTCTCTTTGGACTCCTGACTTCGGACTTCCGACCTCAAGCACCAAATCTCAATTACAAAATCACCAAGTCTATTCTCTGTGGTCTATTTTCCAATGTCTCTTTATCAGACAATCCCCAATTGCTCCATACAGCTCCGCATGGACAGATAGGTCTTGTGGATGTCGTTGTCCAAGCCGATGGAGAATCGGATAAGGCCTTGTGATAGCCCGAGTTCTTCCTGCTCTTCCAAAGGAATCTCGGAGGAAGTGGATGTGCCCGAGGCGCTGAACAAGGTTTTGTAGAACCCTAGACTTACGGCCAAATAGCCCAACTTTTTCTCTTGCATGAGTTCCATCAAGGTGTTGGCCCGGTCCACGGAGCCCACATCCAACGTCAGCATGCCGCCAAATCCGTACTCATGGTTCATCTGCGCCTTCATGAGTTGGTGTCCAGGGTGGCTCTCCAAACCGGGATAAACTACTTTTAGGCCGTCCTTTTCAAATTTTTCGGCCAGATAATGGGCATTTTCACTATGTTTTTTGATGCGGATATGCAGCGTACGCATATTTTTCAGTATGGAAGCGGCCCGCAGACTGTCCAGTGTACTGCCCAAGAGCATGCCTGCGCCATTGTTCACATCTTTCAAGCCCAAACAAAAATCGGTGGAGGCACAGACGGCACCTGCCACACAATCGCTACTGCCATTGATGAACTTCGTGAGACTGTGCACTACAATATCCGCACCCAATTGGGCCGCATTGATGGTCAATGGGGAAAATGTGTTGTCCACCACTAGGGGCATAGTATTCTTTTGGGCGATTTTGGACAGTGAAGGGATGTCGGCAATTTCCAATAGCGGATTGCTGACGGCCTCGCAATAGATCATCTTGGTTTTCGGGGTGATGGATTTCTCAACCGTATCCAAATCGGTAATGTCCACGAAGGACACCGAGATGTTGAATTTTTTGACGAAGTTTTTCAGGAATGCGTAGGTGCCACCATAGATGGTCCGGCTACAGACGATGTGTTCACCTGCATCGCAAAGCTGTAAAATGACCGCGGTGATGGCACCCATGCCACTGGCATAGACATTGGCGGATTCGGTTCCTTCCAACTGGGCCATCGCTTCCCCCAAATAGAGATTGGACGGGGAAGAGTGACGGCTGTACAAGTAACAACCCTCCGTGTTACCCTCAAAGGTGTCGAACATGGTCTTTGCTGACAAGAAGGTATAAGTGGAAGAATCTGAAATGGAAGGGTTTACCCCTCCGAATTCGCCAAAATATTGAAGGTCCTGAATGTGCTCCGCTGCTTTGTAGTCCATGATATGATTTTTTGTAAAACTAATCAGATATAGTCCCAAAGTCAACATAATTGTTTATATATAGAATTTTAGATGTATTTAAACTTATATTTTAGATTTTAGTTCTATTTTTATCCAACTCAAAAGCATTGAACCGAAAAATAATCAGTATGGAACTGGATTTGGTGGACCAACAATTGGTGAAACTGTTGCAGGAAGACTGCAAAAAGACCACAAAACACTATGCAGATATGCTCCAACTTTCCAAAACTGCGGTCTATGAACGTATCCGTCGATTGGAGCGCACAGGTGTGATCACCCAATATGTGGCCTTGGTGGACAAAAAGAAACTGCAAAAGGACTTTACGGTGCTTTGCCATATCCGTTTGGTGCAGCACACCAAGGACAATGTGCTGCGGTTTGAGCGGGAAGTGTTGAAACTGGAAGAAGTCTCGGAATGTTTCCACGTAGGGGGCGATTACGACTATATCCTAAAAATCAATGTAGCGGACATGAAAAGTTATCGGGAATTCATGCTCACCAAGCTCACCACTATCAATAATATAGGGAACACCCAGAGTTCGTTTGTGATCAGCGAAGTTAAGAACACGCCTTCGGTGCATATCGGGTAAACCATTTTCCTTTTTCGGGTTGTTTGATTTTCAGTTGTTATATATGTAGCGATGGGTCTCCATCCTTTTATTTTTTGAACACCCACAGTTCACATTTTACGCTTTGTGAATTTTCTCCGTCAATTCAAAACGCACATCCGTCAACTCAAAAGGCACATCCGTCAGATCGCCATCATCAATTCGATGGAAATCGTGCAACTTGCCATCGTTTTCTAATATTAAAAATCCATGTTATGAAAAAAATCATGAAAAAATTTGGAACAATAGTAATGCTTTCGGTCCTTGTTTGGTCCTGTAGCAAAGATGATGGCCCTACGCCCCCAAAAAACACCGCACCTACAATCAGTGCCCAAGAGTTCACTGTGGATGAGGATATTGACGATACCGAGATCATAGGCGAGGTAAAGGCCAGCGACAAGGAAAAGGATGCATTGACCTTCAGTATAAAGACCAACGCCAACAATCTCTTCGAGATCACTGCGGCCGGCGACCTTTCACTTGCTGCCGGAAAAGCATTGGATTTTGAGACCGTTACGCAGCATGTCGTCACAGTACAGGTTAGTGATGGGGACAAATCTGCTACTGCCACGGTGACCATAAAGGTAAACGACGTGGACGAATCCTTGGCTGCAGACCCAGCCTCCTTTATCACCACATGGAAGACCACTTCTGCCAATGAGGAAATCGTCATTGCGACGGACAACAGTCTAGTTTATGACTATGCCATTGACTGGGGCGACGGGACTGAGGAAAATATTACATCAGGTACATCTCCCACCCATGTCTATGCCAGTGCAGGCACCTATACCGTTGCCATTAAGGGAGTGTTCCCGAGAATCAATATGATCAGTGAAGACGGCTATGCACTGAAGCTCATGTCCATTGAACAATGGGGAGCCATTTCTTGGGAAAGCATGAACGGAGCCTTTGGCTATTGCGCAAACATGGTCCATAACGCCACAGATGTGCCGGACCTTTCCAAAGTGACCGATATGTCCAACATTTTCTATGAATGTGCGGCCTTTAATGGGGAAATTGGAAACTGGAACACTTCGGTCGTGAACAATATGGAAGGAATGTTTTTTGGAGCTACCACATTTAACAGTGCAATTGGCAACTGGGACACCTCCAATGTGACCAACATGTTCAATATGTTCTATGGAGCACAATCTTTTAATCAACCCCTTGGCGATTGGGATACTTCCAATGTGACCTCTATGGCTAGTATGTTCAAGAACGCAGCTGCCTTTAACCAAAACCTGGGTGGTTGGGAACTGAACAGCATCACCAGCATGAACAATATGTTTGACAATTCGGGAATGAACGCTTTAAATTACAGTAGCACCTTGAGAGGTTGGGGAGGTCAGGGCAATGTATTCATCCCTGATGGAATCACGTTGGGGGCCATTGGGCTCAATTTCTGTAATGATGAGGACACCACATACTTCCATGATACGGTCCTGATAACCCAAAATGGGTGGACCATCAACGATGAAGGTGCCGTAGGCTGTCAATAATATTGATTGAAATAATTTTTTGTTTTTGAGCTGTTTTTTGCCACCGGGAGACTCTTGGGTCTTTCGGTGGTTTTTTTGTTCAGAGGTTATTTAGTTACTGGGTTATTTGGTTATTGCTGTCTGAACTTGAAACCCATGACCAACTGACTGCCCCCTGTATACTGGGTCATTCGGTTACTCTGTTATTGAGTTATTAAGCTACTGCTTTTGGAATTTGGAGCTTTGAATTTGGTGCGTGGGTCAAAGGTTTCCTGTCTCTTGTTTCTCGCCTCTATATCCTGAATTTGAGATTGAACTTTATGCATTGCCCACCACTGCTAGCCGCTCACTGCTTACTGTCAACTGCCCTTACCTTTGAAACCCCACCTTCCAACCCAAAACCCGAAACTTTTAACAACTCAACAGTGTTAACGAAAAAACATTCGTATTTTTACCACTGTTTTTTTAAGAACGGATTATCCTTACAAACCATACAATATGAATCAATATGATGTAGCTATCATCGGCTCTGGACCCGGAGGCTATGTAGCAGCGATTAGATGCGCCCAATTGGGAATGAAAACAGCCATAATCGAAAAATATCCCACACTCGGTGGAACCTGTCTCAATGTGGGCTGTATTCCTTCCAAAGCACTTTTGGACTCGTCGCACCACTACGAGGATGCCGTTAAGCACTTCGAAGAACATGGTATCGATATTCCAGGGGAAATAAAAGTGAATCTGGCTCAAATGATTTCGCGTAAACAGGGTGTTGTGGACCAAACCACCAAGGGTATTGAGTTTTTGATGAACAAAAACAAAATAGATGTACATCACGGAGTGGGGAGTTTTAAGGATGCCACGCATATCACTATTGAAAAAGATGGAAAAACAGCAACCATCGAAGCCAAAAACATCATTATTGCCACCGGTTCCAAACCTTCATCTCTGCCCTTTATCAAAATAGATAAGGAAAGGGTGATCACCTCCACCGAAGCCCTAAAACTGAAAGAAGTGCCAAAACATCTTATTGTAATCGGCGGTGGGGTAATCGGTCTTGAATTGGGACAGGTTTACAAACGCCTTGGTGCCGAAGTGACGGTAGTGGAGTTCATGGACCGCATTATTCCGGGGATGGACGGAGCCTTGTCCAAAGAACTCACCAAAGTGATGAAAAAGCAAAAGGTCAACTTCAACCTGTCCCATAAGGTGAAATCCGTGGAACGCAAAGGTGATGAAGTGATCGTGAAGGCCGATGACAAAAAAGGTGAAGAGGTCACCTTAACTGGGGATTATTGCTTGGTATGCGTTGGACGAAGACCCTATACCGAAGGATTGAATGCCGAAGCCGCAGGAGTAAAATTGGACGATAAGGGCAGGGTAGAGGTCAACGAACATTTGCAGACCAATGTGTCCAATATTTATGCGATTGGCGATGTGGTAAAAGGGGCCATGTTGGCCCACAAAGCTGAGGAAGAAGGCACTATGGTCGCCGAACTGTTGGCCGGCCAAAAACCCCATATCGATTATAATCTGATTCCGGGAGTGGTCTATACCTGGCCCGAAGTGGCTGCCGTGGGCAAGACCGAGGAGCAGTTGAAAGAAGCAGGTGTAGCGTACAAAGTGGGTCAATTCCCCATGCGTGCCTTGGGTCGTGCCCGAGCTAGCATGGATATTGATGGTTTTGTCAAAATCTTGGCCGATAAGAACACTGATGAAGTTTTGGGTGTCCACATGATCGGGGCACGTTGCGCAGATCTCATCGCCGAAGGGGTCACTGCCATGGAATTTAGAGCATCAGCCGAAGATATTTCCCGAATGAGCCATGCCCACCCAACCTTTGCAGAGGCTGTCAAGGAAGCTGCGTTGGCCGCAACCGATGACAGGGCCTTGCATGTTTAGGGAGAAAAATGCCTGTTTAAATATAAACCTGAACTTGATTCAATACTCCATAATTAAATGATTTTCAGTATTATGGAATTCTGAAATCCCGTATCTACTGGTAGGTAGAAATTCAGAATAACGTGTTTGGATTATTTAAAAAAGATAAAGCATTCAGTCTTAGGACTGGATGCTTTTTTTTAGCTCCTTACTATACCGAACACCCTTCTGAGCAGGAGTCGGCCACGAACAAGAAGTTCGCGAAGCGCAGGTACGGTTGCCTCTTTCAACTCAACAAGCTGAATTTTGGTAAAAGAAATTGCTGAGGCAATCTGTGATTTGATATTTTCCTCATATTGACTGTACTTCAGAGCTAAAAGAGTACACACGTACATGAAGAGCACGGCCCCCGAAATGGCCGTCCACGGGGTGAGTGTATGGTGGAAGAACCGATAAAGCCCAAGACCTGTTAGACTCCCATAGAGAATCACATAATGGATTACATAGATGGAAAGTGTACTCGCACCAATTTGCAGGACTGTTTTATTGGTCATGAACCGTCGAAGCATCATGAATATGGCAAAAACGACAAACACATTGCCCAATCGGATGAACAAGTAATTGTTCAATTGAAGGAGGTTGAAGAGTTCCCATCCTGTCCATTTGTAAAGTGCAAGAAAGGCAGGGGACAATAAATAACATAATGCAACACCGACCACAAGGGCAATGGAAATGGCAGCGGGATACAGATTTCTGTGTTCCTTGAACCTAAAGAACATGATGGAGATAAAACCACCGATTGTGGCATACCCCAACCACGGAAATATGGTGAATACAGAGCCATTGGCCTTGGTAAAATAATTGGCAATGAATTCCGGCAAAAATGAAAATGACCATTGCTTGTAAAGCGGCTCAAAAAAGAACAGGACCAAGGTAATGCCCAGTAAGACCGAAGGGAAAACATATTTTTTTCTATTGATGGTCAATAGATAGATCCCAATGAGAGCCAAAATGGAAAGTCCGATGCAATGCAATACATCCACAAAATAAAAAGAACTGTAGATTTCACCTTTGAACAAAAGCCCGAAAAGATTGGATCGCAACAAATATCCAATAAACAACAATTGAAGCCCTCGGCGAATGCCTTTTAAAATCCTAGGGTTTTCCATGCCGGTCTGTGGAACCCGAATCAACAAATAAGTAAATATAAAACCAGAGACCGTGAAGAAGACGGGGGCGGTAATGCCCCTAAAATAGAGCCAAATGCTATAGGCAATATTGTTGGGATCCCGGAAGACCGGATCCAAAAGCCCATCGATGAAATGCCCTTGCAGCATCATCAAAATGGCCCATGCGCGCATGGCATCAATAAAAAACAACCTGTTGGTCTTCGCAGTCATTTGGTTTTCGATTACCCTATATACTTGTTTTGCAAGAAGTTTGGATGCTTTCGGCCCCAAAATTATACAAAATACTCGCAACTCTGCACCAATTGGGGTATTTTAGCAAAACATTCAATGATTTTTCACTATGGCAGCGATTTTGGCATTTGCCGGAAGCAATTCTTCAACATCCATAAATTTCAAACTGGTAAAATACACCACATCTTTGGTGGAAGGGCACCATGTTCAGCTATTGAACATGACCCGATACCCTTTCCCCATGTTCAGCGAGGATGATGAAAAAAGAAAAGGATATTCCAATTCGCTTGTGGAATTGAAAGAAGACATTCAAAATGCTGAAGGCATTATACTTTCCGTGAACGAGCACAATGGGAACCCGTCGGCCTATTTCAAGAACGTTTTGGATTGGTTGTCGCGGGTGGACAGAAACTTTATGGACAGCACAAAAGTATTCTTGATGTCAACTTCAGGGGGGAAGAGAGGGGCGAAAGGTTCTTTGGGGGTCATTGAAAGCATGTTGCCCAGGTTCGGGGCAGAAATTGTATCGACCTTTTCCCTGCCTTCGTTCCATGATAATTTTGGTGAGGATGGTATTTTGGACGAGAGCTTGAAAACCGAACACCAAGAGGCATTAAAAACCTTTTTGAACTCCTTAAAGTAAAGCTTTGAGAACACATCGTTCTTTTAAGGCGCCTACTCTTTTACAAAGTAAAAACGCTCTTTTGGAGTGGTCCAAAAACTTCGGGAATGTGGTCTGGTTGGACAGCAATGGACATCGAGACAAATATTCGTCCTTTGAAGCTTGCCTAGCTGTGGGGAAAGTGGGGGAGATTTTTCATTTGGACGGACTCAAAGACTTTATCAAGCGTAATCCAGACTGGATTTTCGGCTATTTTTCTTATGACCTGAAAAATCAGCTGGAAGATTTGGTTTCCCAAAACACGGATGGACTTGGTTTTCAGGATATTCACTTTTTTCAACCTCAAAAAATCGTCATTTTGGACAAAGGTGGCCTGCATTTCAGGTATTTGGAACCTTACGCAAAGGAAATTGAAAAGGATTTTGCGGAAATCTTGTCCATTCAAGGCAGGGAAAATAGGAAGGAAACAGAAACATCACCTATTCCAATCAAATTGCGCATCCACAAAGATGCCTACTTCGAAAAGGCGAGCCGTTTTTTGGAGCATATCCATAGAGGAGACATTTACGAAGCCAATTTTTGCCAGGAATTTTATGCGGAGGATGTGACAATCGACCCTTGGGAAACCTACAAAAAGTTGAATTCCATTTCCGAACCTCCTTTTGCGGCCTTTATGCGGTTGGATGAAAAATATTTGATGTGTGCCTCGCCGGAACGTTACCTCAGAAAAGAAGGCCAAAAAGTCATTTCCCAACCCATAAAAGGCACGGCTCCACGCGGAAAAAATAAGGCGGAGGACCTTATGCTGAAAGAGCAGTTGGCAAAGGATGAAAAGGAAAGAGCCGAAAACATCATGATCACCGATTTGGTTCGCAACGATCTTTCCAAAAGCGCTTCTCATGGAAGTGTAGTAGTTGAAGAACTTTGCAAAGTATATGGATACAAGCAAGTTAACCAAATGATCTCGACCATTACTTCAAAGGTCAGTTCAGATAAAAACCCGGTTGAACTCATCAAGGAAACCTTTCCCATGGGCAGTATGACCGGAGCCCCGAAGATCTCGGCCATGAAGATCATTGAGGAGTTGGAAGAAACCAAAAGAGGATTGTACAGCGGTGCAGTGGGCTATTTTGACCCCCAGGGAGATTTTGATTTCAATGTGGTCATAAGAAGTATTTTATATAATGAAGCGCAAAAATTTGTTTCTTTTTCCGTAGGAAGTGCCATCACAGCCAAATCCGACCCTGAAAAAGAATATCAAGAATGTTTGCTGAAAGCCAAGGCCATGCGCAGTGTTTTGGAGCTATGAGTTGGCAAGTTTCAGGAACATAGAGCAAAGAGACAAGAAAGACAGTGGGTAGTTGACAGTCGGCAGCATGCGGAGGGCAGTCAGTTGGTTTCGGGTTTCAAGTGTCAGATGACAAGCACCAAATTCCAATAACCAAATAACTGAATAACCCAGTAAACAGTGGGCAGTAACCGACTTCGGACTTCGAGCATCATGCACCAAGTTCCAAATTCAAATAACTTAATAACCCAATAACAGAATAACCCCTACCTGCGGCAGGCAGCAACCCAATGACGGACTTCCGACTTCGGGCATCGGACATCAAACCCAATAACTCAACAACGAATCGTATTTTTGTGGAATGCTGAACCGTTTCAAAAAACATATCGAAGCCAATTTTCCATTCCTTAAAGGAAAGAGGTTGCTCGTGGCCTGTAGCGGGGGAGTGGACAGTGTGGTTTTGGCCCATTTGTGCCAAAAATCGGGTTTGGACATTACATTGATCCATTGCAATTTTGGTTTGCGTGGCGCGGAAAGTGATGGAGATGAGGATTTTGTGCGCCGTTTGGCAGAACAAATGGGTGTGGAGGTCTTGGTGAAACAATTTGACACCGAAGCCTATGTGGAAAAGAACCGGGGGTCCATCCAAATGGCGGCAAGGGAACTTCGCTATCAATGGTTTCAAGAATTGCTTGATAATCAGGTATTTGATTATGTATTGACGGCTCACCACGCCGATGACAGTTTGGAGACCTTTCTTATCAACCTTTCCCGGGGTACGGGTATGGAGGGGCTTATGGGAATACCCGAAGTCAATGGAAAAACAATCAGACCCCTATTGGTTTTTTCACAGGAAGAGATTTTGCAGTACACCGAAACAGAGAACATCGCTTGGCGGGAAGATAGTAGCAATGCCGCTAGCAAATACCTTCGCAACAAGATAAGGCATGAAATCGTCCCCAAATTAAAGGAACTGCACCCTGCTTTTCTGCAAAGTTTCATGAAGACCCAAACCCATTTGAAGCAGACCAACATATTGGTGGATAACTATGTCGAGGAAATAAGATCTCGATTGTTTGTGTCTGATGGCGATTCATACCGAATCAGCACAAAGGAACTGCAAAAATTTCAGCCTGTGGAGTTTTATTTATATGGACTTTTTAGGGAATATGGTTTTACGGAGTGGGGCGATGTAAAACATCTTTTGACGGCCATGAGTGGCAAACAGGTCATTTCCAAGACCCATAGATTGTTGAAGGATAGGGAGCATTTGATTTTATCAAGATTGGAGGAAAAACCCCATAAAGTTTTTTATATCTATGAAAAAGATTTTGGATCGGATTTGCCCATGAATTTGAAGATGGAAAACGTTAATACCATTGAAAAATCAGGCAAAAACACCATCTATTTGGATAAGGAAAAGTTAAACTTTCCGTTAGTGTTAAGGAATTGGGAAAAAGGCGACTATTTTTATCCTTTTGGTATGATGGGGAGGAAAAAACTCTCCAAGTTTTTCAAGGATGAGAAAATGGATGTCATATCAAAGGAAAAACAATGGCTTCTCTGCTCCAACAACGACATTGTTTGGGTCGTGGGCCGAAGAGCGGACGAACGGTTCAAGGTAGGGGATTCAACCCGACAAATTTTAAGGATTACACAGGATACATGAGATCATCACTACTTTTTTTAGGATTATTTTTCATCAATCTGACCACATTTGCCCAAACGGATGCCAACCCTGCCGTTTGGAGCCATGAAGTCAACAAAATATCGGACACGGAATATGAACTGGTCTTTAAGGGAAAGATCATGGACGGTTGGCACGTCTATTCCCAATACACCGCCGAAGGAGGCTCCCTGCCCAGTGAATTCACTTTTGAAAAAGCAGGTGAGGATTACGAACTCTTGGGCAAAACCGAAGAGAGTGAGACCATAAAAGAATACAGTGACATCTTTGAAGTGGAAGAAACCTTTTTCAAGAAAGAGGCCGTCTTCACCCAAAAAATAAAGCTGCTCGACCCAGATGTCAAGCAAATTTCGGTGAACCTATTTTACCAAATCTGTAAGGAGGTCTGTATTCCAAAAGACCACCTTTTTCAGATTTCGCTGGACGGAAGTCCCTTTGTGGCTGAAACCAAGGAATTGGATGATAAAAGCATTGCTCTGGGCGAATCTTTGCGTGTGGACCTGAAGAACAAACATCTTTTGAACCAAGGGGGGCATACCGACTCCGAAGGCAGATCAAATCTATGGGTCATCTTCGGGCTTGGTTTTTTGGGCGGACTTATCGCTTTGTTGACCCCATGCGTGTTTCCCATGATCCCATTGACGGTTTCTTTTTTCACCAAACAATCACAGAACAAGTCCAAGGGAGTGGGCAACGCCATTCTGTATGGATTTTTCATCGTATTGATCTACTTTTTGCTGAGCTTGCCCTTCCATTTGTTCAATTCGGTGGACTCACAGATCCTGAATACTATTGCCACAAACATATGGCTCAATGTGTTCTTCTTTGTCATTTTTGTATTTTTTGCCTTTTCATTTTTTGGATATTACGAACTTACATTGCCCAGTTCTTGGGCCAATAAGATGGATTCCGCCTCGTCTAAAGTAGGAGGGGGCTTGGGCATCTTTTTCATGGCACTGACCTTGGCGATTGTCTCTTTTTCCTGTACGGGCCCCATTTTGGGCGGACTTTTGGGAAGCACAACCTTGGCAGAAGGTAATGTGGCCACCAATTTGACCTCGGGCATGGTCGGTTTTGGCTTGGCCCTGGCCTTGCCCTTTGCGCTGTTTGCCATGTTCCCTGCCTGGTTGAATTCCTTGCCCAGATCGGGCGGATGGATGACCACCGTGAAGGTCGTTTTGGGCTTTTTGGAGCTGGCCCTGGCTTTCAAATTCCTTTCCAATGCGGATTTAGTGGGCAATTGGGGCATATTCAAGAGAGAGATTTTTTTGGGTATTTGGATAGTACTCTTTGTGCTGATGACCCTCTATCTATTTGGAGTTTTCAGGTTTTCCCATGACGGTCCAAGGAAAAAATTGTCTCCCGCCCGAAAAGTTTTTGGTGTGCTGAGCTTGGCCTTTTCGGTCTATTTGGTATTGGGACTTTTCCAAATCACCCACCTGAAGTTGTTGAGTGGATTTCCACCGCCGGATTTTTACAGTGTGGTAGAGGTAGAAAGCGATTGTCCCCTCGGGTTGGATTGCTTTAAGGACTTTGATGAAGGCGTTGCCCATGCCAAAGCGGTCAACAAGCCCATTTTGCTCGATTTTACAGGTTGGGCCTGTGTGAATTGCCGAAAAATGGAGGAAAATGTATGGAGCGATGCCAGCATCTATCCCTTGTTAAAAGAGGAATATGTACTGATTTCCCTTTATGTGGATGATAGAAAAGAACTTCCCAAGGGTGAACAATTCGATTTTAAATTCGATTCCGGAAGGGTAAAGGCGATTGAGACCGTGGGCCAAAAATGGGGCACTTTCCAGACCATCAACTTCAATGCCGCTTCGCAACCCTATTATGTGCTGCTCTCCCCAAATTTGGAGATCTTGAACGATGCCGTCCAGTATGTGGATGTGGAAACCTATGAAAAGTGGTTGAAGTCGGGACTTGAAAAACACCAACTCACCTTGAACAAATAAATCGTTGACCATCTGATTTTTTTATCAGAATAAGAAATTAGTTTTACCTTGGTAGCACTAATCGACTTAACCTAAAAATTAGTGAAAAAGCTTAAAAAGGTCCTTTTGATTATTGCAGGATTTCTCTTGCTTGCGATTATTGGCGCTTTCATTTTTATGAACAGCCTCAAACCGGATTATAGTGGCGCAAAGGCATTGAACGGATTGACCAGCGAAGTAAAAGTCCACTATGACACTTACGGAATACCCCATATTTATGCAGAAAATGAAGAGGATGCCCTTCGGGCATTGGGTTATGTGCACGCCCAGGACCGCCTGTGGCAAATGGAGCTTTTGAGAAGGGTGGCCAAGGGAAGACTTTCTGAGGTTTTTGGTAAAGATCTGCTCAAAACCGATAAATTCTTTCTATCGTTGGGCATTGATGACAATTCGGCAGCGACAGTGGCCAATATGGACCTAAACAGCAGAACAGCCGTTCTTTCCCAAGCATACTTGGATGGAATCAATGAATTCATTGAACAAGGCCCGACCCCAGTTGAGTTTTACCTCACAGGTCTGGATAAAGAACCTTTTACCCTTGAGGACATTCACAACGCTGTGGGCTATATGGCTTTTAGTTTTGCCATGGCACACAAAACGGACCCCTTGCTCACCAGTATGCGGGACAAGTTGGGCGAGGAGTACATGAAAGACTTGGCCATTGACTCCGATACGTCCACCGTTTGGATCAGAAACTATAAAGGGGCAAATACCGATTCCTTGGCAGCAGATATAGCGATCAGTGTTACAGCGGCATTGGAAAAACTTCCCATTCCCCAGTTTGAAGGGAGCAACAGTTGGGTGATCGCACCGCAAAAGACCAAGAACGGGAAAGTAATCTTGGCCAACGATCCGCATATCGGGTTTGCACAACCTTCCGTATGGTACGAAGCCCATGTGAGTACGCCCACTTATGAAAAATACGGTTATCATTTGGCAGGCGTTCCGTTTCCACTATTGGGGCACGACAGAAATCTGGCGTATGGGTTGACTATGTTCGAGAACGATGATATCGACTTTTATTATGAAGAAATAAACCCATCCGATTCAACCCAATACAAAACTGCGGAAGGCTGGAAAAAGTTTCAATATGTGACCAAGATCATCAAGGTAAAAGACGGTGAGGACACAGCATTTACCTACAAAAAAACACAGCACGGTCCCATGATGAACCAAATTGCTGACCAAGTTTCCGGCGAACGGCCCGTGGCCATGTCGTGGATCTATACCCAACAGAAGAACGAGATCATGGATGCCCTTTACGGTTTGAGCCATGCCACAGATCTGGAAGAATTTAAAAGCGCACTTCCCAAGATACATGCTCCGGGCTTGAACGTTATGTATGGGGACGCAAAGGGTAATGTGGCTTGGTGGGCTACGGCAAAATTGTACCAAATGCCGGACAGTGTGTCCACAAAGTTCATTTTGGATGGCACATCGGGCAAGGAAGAACCCATACGGTATTTGGATTTTTCGGAGAACCCAAGTGCGGAGAATCCAGATTGGCATTACGTTTATTCTGCCAACAATCAGCCAGATTCCATTGCTGGCATGGTATATCCCGGGTACTATTTGCCCGAAAACAGGGCGAGGAGGATTGTCCAGCTTTTGGATGACAAAAATGACTGGGATAAAGAGACTGTTTCCGAAATGATCTTGGATGTGACTTCCACCGTCAACACAGAATTGGTGACCGAGCTTATAAAACTCTTCGATGTTTCCCTTTTGACCCAAGAACAACTGGTCCTGGTCGATTCCCTAGAAAATTGGAACGGGGAATATTCCCTGGACAGTACGAGTCCCACATTGTTCCACAGATGCGAGTACTACGTGGTAAAAAATGCCATGGAGGACGAACTGGGAACGGAAATGTTCAATCAGTTTTTGGACACACACCTCTTTAAAAGGCAGATTGCCTGGGGAGCCAAAATGGATAATGGAAAGTGGTGGGACAATATCCACACTGAAGATGTAGTAGAGACCCGAAAGGATATCGTATTGAAATCCTTTGCCGATGCATGGGAATCCTTGGTCAATGATTTGGGACCCGACCCCAGCCAATGGACTTGGGACAAAGTGCACACTTTGGAACATCAGCACCCTATTGGCCAAGTGGAGTCCCTTCGCAAGTATTTCAATGTAGGGCCATTTCCCGTTGAAGGAACAAGGGAGGTCATTAACAACCTCTCCTTTCCCTATGATGGCACAGGGTATTACAAAGTAAGTTCCGGGCCGTCCACACGGCGGATCATCGATTTTTCCGATATTGAAAACAGTATCAGCATTCTGCCCACTGGACAATCGGGAAATCCGTTCAGCAAACACTACAAAGATCAAGCGGAGATGTATGTAAAAGGTGAGTTCCGAAAAATGATGATGAACAAAAAGGAAATAGAGGAAAAAGCAGAATCCACACTCACATTCACCAAGAGATGATTTTTTCATCCATGGACTGGGAAGGGCCATCCGTCAATTCAAACCATGGTATCCGTCAATCAAGCAGCTTATTGTAAAAAGGGATTGCCTATTTTTTAGCCTTATTTTAAAAGAAGTTTCCAAATGCTGATAAAAATATATGGAAGTGCCGTTTTTGGCATTGAAGCCACCACGGTTGTGGTAGAGGTCAATGTGGACAAAGGAATTGGTTATCATTTGGTGGGCCTGCCCGACAATGCCATCAAGGAAAGCAACTATCGGATAGCCGCGGCCCTTCAGAACAATGGTTACAAGATTCCCGGAAAAAAGATCACCATAAACATGGCCCCTGCCGATTTGAGAAAGGAAGGCTCTGCCTACGACCTCACTTTGGCCCTGGGCATTTTGGCCGCTTCCGCACAGATCAAATCCGAAGGCATTCAAGATTATTTGATAATGGGAGAACTTTCCCTGGACGGAAGCCTACAGCCCATAAAAGGGGCCCTGCCTATTGCCATCAAGGCACAACAGGAAGGTTTCAAGGGATTTATCCTACCCAAGGAAAATGCAAATGAGGCAGCCATTGTGAAGGGTCTTGAAGTGTATGGTGTGGAGAACATCAAGGAGGTCATCGATTTTTTTGACAAGGAAATTCCGTTGGAACAGACCCATGTGGACACCAGGCGAGAGTTTTATGAACATTTGGACTTGCCCGAGCATGATTTTGCAGACGTAAAAGGACAGGAGAGCATAAAGCGATGCATGGAAATCGCCGCTGCGGGCGGACACAACATCATCTTGATAGGTCCGCCCGGATCGGGAAAGACGATGTTGGCCAAGCGATTGCCCTCCATTTTGCCTCCGATGACCCTGCACGAAGCACTGGAAACCACCAAAATCCACAGTGTTGTCGGCAAGGTGAAGAACAAAGGACTGATGAGCCAACGTCCCTTTCGAAGCCCACATCACAATACTAGCAGTGCGGCTCTCGTAGGTGGGGGTAGCTATCCACAGCCCGGTGAGATATCCCTCTCCCACAACGGGGTTCTGTTTTTGGACGAGCTTCCCGAGTTCGAACGAAAGGTGCTGGAAGTATTGCGACAGCCCATGGAGGATCGTGAAGTGACCATCGCCAGGGCGCAGCACACCGTGACCTATCCAAGCAGTTTCATGTTGGTGGCCAGCATGAATCCAAGCCCCGGGGGCTATTTCAATGATCCTGATGCGCCCGTCACCTCGACCCCGGCAGAAATGCAGCGGTATTTGGGCAAGATATCGGGACCTTTGCTGGACAGGATCGACATCCACATTGAAGTGACCCCGGTACCATTTGAAAAACTTTCCGAAGAGCGCAGAGGGGAAAGTAGTATTGCCATAAGGAAACGGGTGGAGGCTGCCAGGGAAATACAGACACAAAGGTTTTCCGAATTGAAGGATATCCACTACAATGCACAGATGGGAACCAAACATATTAGGGAGTTCTGTGTGTTGCAGGATTCCTCCAAGGAATTGTTGAAGAACGCCATGCTTCGATTGAACCTTTCGGCAAGGGCTTACGACCGCATTCTGAAAGTGGCCAGGACAATTGCCGATCTGGAAGGATCACAAAGCATCCATGACCACCATATTTCCGAAGCAATTCAGTACCGAAGCCTGGATAGGGATGGTTGGTTGGGGTGAACCTATTTTCCAAAACTCCAAAATTTTAAGAATCAAGCTATCAAATTGGCAATTGGGGGGCTTTTTTGGAGATGAAGCGTAAAAAATAAGTTAAACATTTTCAGTAGTCTGGTTATGAGATTGTTATGTAGTAATTTTGCCGCCGTTTTTTAATTCACAGGTATGCAATGTGTAGAGTTGAATCCCGTGGGGAACTTTGATCCGTGGGAACAAGAGAAGATAGATGAATTGCTACAACAGCAAATAACGGAATCATTGAGCAATAGATTGGTGTTCGAGAATGAAAGCGTTAAACTCTGGGACCTTCATCTTGCGCCAGGGGAACGGATTCCTTTTCGGAAACACAGCACCAACTACGGTTGGGTGTGCACCACGGGTGGATTGGCCCTTACCCGATACGGAAATGGCAAGATAGACATGATCAAGTTAGATCCGGGGGATACCGAATATTTTGAAAATAGGGGCAAAAACTACGTGAACGATCTGGAAAACATAGGAGAAAACCCTATCGTCATCAATATCTTGGAATACAAGGAAACCAAAAAAGATAACAAGTTTGAGTTCTCCAACTAAATCGCCTTGATATTGGCCTTCAGCCCAGCAATGATCCCAAGAATATTCTGAACGGTATCTTCCAAATAGTATTTTATGGCCAAATGGGGAATCCTTAAGGTGGTGAACCCATTTTTGAAGGAATGCATGGCATCTTCAAGATCACTTATGGCCTGTTCATGGGTGATCATGGTGTAGCTCTTGTCGATCTCAATATTGAGTTTGACACGGGATATGGCTATGTCAACGGATTTTTTTCCATCCCACCACTCCAACATGGGATAGGCGCCGGCTTCCTTTAGGGCGTAGAAGAGGTGAATGGCCTCTAGCGGGGTATTGTTGTCCAGGATGACTTTTTTGATAAGTCGCGTATGTCTTTCGCAAAGTGGAACACCGAGAGAGTCCATGGATGCCCTGTACTGAAGGTGTTGGATGCCTTTGCCACAATCCTTACATGTCATAAATGTTTGTCAAGTTTAGGTCTTAGGTACGATTTGGTATTCTTAATAACTTTCGCTTTGTCAAAATCGTATATTCTGTCGATATAAAACATCTTACTTTTAGACGAAATGCACTTTTTTGGATGAAATACATGGTTTGTCACAATATCCTGTTAAATTCATCGCCACAAACCAACTGAACCATGTTTATAAAAATTGGACCTGGCGTTTTGGTCGCGGCAGCCTTTGTGGGGCCGGGCACCTTGGCCATGTGCACCCTGGCGGGCGCGCGTTTTGGATATGCGTTGATCTGGGCCCTATCGGTATCCATACTGGCCACCATTGTGCTCCAGGGAATGGCGGGTAGGATAGGAGTGGTCACCCAAAGCGGATTGGTGGATGTGGTCAGGCAGGAACTGAAATCCCCTTGGGTGAGAAAAATGGTCATCGTGATGGTCTTGGGTGCCATACTGGTTGGCAACGCAGCCTATGAAGCCGGGAATATCGGTGGGGCCACTTTGGGATTGGAACAACTCTTCCCGCAAGAACAACTAAAACCCTATTTGCCCCTGTTGATGGGTATTTTGATATTTCTGCTGCTCTGGTTCAGCAGTTACAAAATTTTGGAGCGGATTTTTGTGGCCTTGGTGGGGATCATGGGGGTAAGCTTTATCATTTGCGCCGTGATGACCAAACCTTCCGTATGGGGAATCCTAAAAGGGATGTTCGTGCCCAGTTTACCTGAAAACAGTTTGTTCACGGTGATTGCCCTGGTCGGGACAACGGTGGTACCGTATAATCTCTTTTTGCATACCTCTTTGGTGAAGGAAAAATGGAAATCAAAGAATAATATCAAGGAAGTGAAGTGGGACACCATCATTTCCATTGCTTTGGGCGGAATTGTCTCCCTTGCCATTTTGGTCACCGCATCGGCAGCCCCTATTTCAGATGTGAACCATGCCATGGACATGGCCAAGGGACTGGAGCCGCTGTTCGGAAAATGGGCCGTTTATTTTATGTCCATCGGGCTTTTGGCGGCGGGGATCACCTCGGCCATAACAGCACCATTGGCGGCAGCTTATGTGGCCAGCAGTTGTTTTGGGTGGTCTGGGGGAATGCAGGACAAAAGATTCAAAATGGTTTGGGCCTTTGTGTTGCTCTGTGGTGTTGTTTTTCTATCTTTTGACATTAAACCCATCCAAGTGATACAGTTTGCGCAAGTGGCCAATGGTCTTTTGTTGCCAATCATGGCCTTGTTGCTACTGTGGTTGGTCAATAAAAAGTCGGTAATGGGACAGTACAGGAACACATTGGTGCAAAACACATTCGGAATCGCCATAGTGGTGTTCAGCATCTTTCTGGGGGTAAAAAGTGTTCTTAAAGTGATGGGATTGTATTGATTTATGTTGAAGTCGGAAGTCGAAAGTCAAAAGTCGGAAGCCCGAATCCGGGAGTCGGAAGTCGGAATATAGTATGTTCTGGGCAATAACCCAATAACCCAATAACTGAACAACATAACAACCCATTAAATGAAAACATGGCAAATAGACATCAACTGTGACGTAGGAGAGGGAGTGGGCAATGAAGTTGAGCTTTTTCCATATATCAGTTCATGCAATATTGCCTGTGGGGGGCACGCAGGTGATGTTAAAACTATGCAGAGCGTGGTCAAATTGGCAAAGCAGTACAATGTAAAGATCGGGGCACACCCTTCCTATCCGGATAAGGCCAATTTTGGCAGGGAAGTGATGGACATTTCCAAGGAAGACCTTATACAAAGTATAAGAAGCCAACTCAAGGTATTTGAAAATGTGCTATGTGCTGAACATGCGCATCTTCATCATATCAAAGCTCATGGAGCACTCTACAACCGAACGGCCAAAGACCCGGAAACGGCCAGAATCTATTTGGAGGCTATAATCCCATATCGAAACAAAGCCATTGTTTATGCCCCGTTCAGGTCTGTGGTGGCAAAATTGGCAGAGACTGAAGGATTTAAGGTTTGGCATGAAACCTTTGCAGACAGAAATTACAATTCGGATTTGAGTTTGGTGTCCAGGAAAAATCAAAATGCACTGATCGAGGAACCTGAAAAGGTTTTGGACCATGTTTTGTGCATGGTCAAGAACGGGGCAGTATTGGCAGTTGATGGAAAAACCGTTGAAATAAAAACAGATACCCTATGCGTGCATGGAGATACCCCTTCGGCATTGGAAATATTGATGTATCTTTCAAGGGAATTACCCAAAAATCAGGTGAACATACAAAAGTGAAAAGTTACCCCATCACCATCAAACCATTTGGAGAGCGGGCCGTTTTGATTGAGTGGCCAAACAAGGTTGAAGAATCCATTCTCGGCGACATCCTCAATTTTATGGATACTTTTAAGGAACGTAAGATACCGGGTTGGGAAATGTCCGTGGCCTACAATTCCTTGACCATGGTCTATAACGAGGACCATTTGGATTTTACCGAAACAAAGAAACTCATCTTGGACTGCCACGCCAATCAAGAAAACACCAAACGCAAGAGAGAACGACATTTGTGGAAGATACCGGTATGTTATGAGCCAGAGTTTGGAATCGACATTGAGGAAGTGGCCAAAACCTTGGGATTGTCCGTGGACGAACTGATCCATCAACATACTTCCCATCAATATGTGGTGTATGGCATTGGATTTTTGCCCGGGTTCATGTATCTGGGTGGCCTTCCCCAATCCCTGGAAATGCCAAGAAGGGCAGAACCTCGACTTCAGGTAGCAAAAGGCGCTGTTGGATTGGCGGCAAAACAAACAGGGGTCTATCCACAAGATTCCCCGGGCGGATGGAACATCATCGGAAATTGTCCCATCCCATTGTTCGACCCCACTGCCAAAGAACCCTGTTTTGTAAAAGTGGGGGACAAAATCCAGTTTGAGAAAATATCCAAGGGAGAATACGAACTGCACAAAATAGAAGTGCAAGTAGGTATTTATGAACCAGAAAAGACAGAGTTGGATGCTTAAAGTATTGAAATCGGGCTTTTTTGTGACCATCCAAGATCTGGGAAGGTTTGGATACCGTGACATCGGCGTTCCCATTTCGGGTGCTATGGATGTCCTATCTGTAAAAAAAGCAAACCTTTTGTTGGAAAACGAGCCCAATGCCGCCGTGATGGAAATCACTATGACGGGCCCGACCCTGCAGTTTGAAGATCCTACATATATCTGCCTCTCGGGTGCCCATATTGCCGCTACCCTGAACAATCAACCCATAGATAATTACGAAGTCGTCAAGGTATCCAAAGGGGACATACTGTCCTACGGCAGGTTGGAAGATGGATTTCGGGGATATTTGGCCATCAAAGGGGGGTTCCAGACCGAAAAGGTGTTGGGCAGTCGCTCACAGTTTATACCCGTTACAAAGAAAAAAAGGCTCAAGGATGGGGATGAAGTGCCTTATGAAAAGACACTCTCCTTCAGTCCCATACTATCAGAGATCAAGATCGAGGACCATTTTCACAAGAACTATTTGGAAGTGTACAAAGGCCCTGAATTTTCATTGCTATCTGATGAACAGTTGGCAGAAGTTTTCACAAAAACTTTTACGGTTTCCAAGGAGAACAATAGAATGGCTTACCAGCTTTCAGAATTGATAACGGGCCATTCCCATTCCATGCTCACATCGGGAACTTTGCCCGGTACCGTGCAGTTCACCCCTGCGGGCAGGTTGATCATTTTGATGAAGGATGGCCAGACCACAGGGGGTTATCCACGGATTCTGCAATTATCTGAAGATTCCATCTGTACCTTGGCGCAGAAAAAGCTAGGGGACAAGCTTACTTTTAAGCTTTTCTGATTGGATTATTGTGTGTCGGTCACGAAGTAGGGTATTTGAATCTGAAACTTGTCAAATGCGCCTACATAGGGTGGCAGGGAACTTCGGAGTTTCATGATATGTTGGAACTAAAAGAAAGAATACCCTTACAATCACTTTAAGCGATCAACCCAAAACGGCCATCCGTCAATCCAAAACGGCCATCCGTCAGATCGTGCCCTAAATGTTTTTTTGTGTTTTCTATTTTGTCATGGAATATTAAAACACTAATTATAAATAAGTCATTAACAAAGCTAGTTAAAGAAAGAAGAAAGGGCTTTTTAATGCATCTCTTTCTTTTAGCAACACCCTTCCTGTTTGGATGCATGCAGGGCATGCCAGATCCGAAAATAGGTAGTACAAAGACTGATTCTAAGTTTGATTATTTATTGTGCATGCCGGAAAAACCTGCTAAAGGATTAGTAATTCTATTTCCCTCTTTTGGTAGTTCCAAACAATCCACATTAATTGAAACCGAACTAGATGAGTTTGGAGAGGAAGTTAATTTTGCAGTTTTAATAATAGGGTTTAACAGGAGTTTTTCTCTTACTGAAAAAAAATTCAAAGAACTTTCAGGTTTCATCCATAAAGTTTTAGAGAATAACTCAATTCCTCATAATATTGTTATGGGAGGATTGTCTGTTGGGGGAAACTTAGCGTTGAACTACGGTATTTTTGCAAAACAGAATAACATTGTAAAGCCTGTACCTTCTCATTTATTCGTGATAGACTCACCGGTAGACTTATTTGTTTTATATAGGAATCAGTTTGCTGCTAAACGTGCAAATCATAATTCTCAAACTTTTGAAGAAGCGGTTTTCATTATTGATTATTTAGAATACGAGCTAGGTAAATGTAAATTAACGCTGAATGACTTTAAAAATTATTCTCCTTATTTGATTGATGCTAAGGAAAATAATCAACTAGAGTATTTACAAGATTATAAAATAAGTTTTTACATAGACCCAGATGAGTCTTGGTATATGGAAAATATGGGATTAGAATTGAACTCCACTAATTCCCAACAAATCAAAAGTATGGTACAGGCTTTATCTAAAATCAATAAAAATATACGGTTGGTTAATGCATTGGGAAAAGGTTTCAAAGCTGATGGAACTAGACACCCACATTCGTGGTCCATTTTAGAAGGAAAAGAGTTTTATGACTGGATATTAAAGAACAAAACTGATTTTTAGGAAGATTCCATTTGCACCTTGGCGCAGAAAAAGCTGGGGGACAAGCTAACTTTTAAACTGATGTAGGACCAAACCAATATTTTTTCACTCGGATAAAGAAATCTACCCCATTTTTTGTAACATTGAAACATGAAAAGAAATAATACAGTCATCAGCATGGTCATTATTGTTCCGAATTTGGAATGATACAGACTTGCTATTGACGAAAAGGGCCTGTATCAAAAGCTGATGCAGGCCCTTTTTCTTTACCAGTAAAAATAATTGAATGTTGGATTTTAAATTGATTTAAACCATTGGTAATCAGTAAGTAGTGTTTATTCTATCCCAAATGGATTTAAACAGGCAATTACTGTTAAAAATCTGAGGCTTTTTAAACATCTATCTTTGAATTGCAGAGATAAATTCAGTGGAACCCTGCGTTAGAATGAAATTTGATAATGGAATTGAACAAGTTTAGCAAAAATGTGACCCAAGACCCTACGCTGCCCGCCGCTCAGGCCATGTTGCACGCCATAGGGCTTACAGATGAAGATCTACAAAAACCATTGATAGGCATTGCCAGTACAGGGTATGAGGGCAATCCATGCAATATGCACCTGAACAAGTTGGCGGTGGATGTTAAAAAAGGAGTGGAGTCCACCAACATGGTAGGCCTCATTTTCAACACCATTGGGGTGAGTGATGGTATTTCCAATGGAACACAGGGGATGAGATACTCCTTGCCATCCAGGGATATAATTGCGGACTCTATCGAAACCGTGGTTCAGGCCATGAGTTATGATGGTTTGGTCACCGTGGTCGGCTGTGACAAGAACATGCCGGGTGCATTGATGGCCCAATTGCGGCTGAACAGGCCATCCATCTTGGTATATGGTGGCACCATAGCCCCGGGATGTCACAACAATAAAAAATTGGACATCATCTCCGCTTTTGAGGCCTACGGACAGAAAGTGGCAGGCACCATCGACGAAGAAGAATACAAAGAGGTAATCCACAAAGCCTGTCCGGGAGCCGGGGCTTGTGGCGGTATGTACACCGCAAACACCATGGCATCAGCGATAGAGGCCATGGGCATGTCCATGCCGTTCAATTCTTCCATTCCTGCGGTAAACGATAAAAAACAGGCGGATTGTGAGGCATCAGGTGCTGCGTTGTTGCATTTGTTGAAAGAAGACATCAAACCAAAGGATATTGTCACCAAGAAATCTTTGGAAAATGCATTCCGATTGGTTACGGTCTTGGGAGGTTCCACAAATGCCGTACTTCACTTTATGGCGATTGCCCACGCTGCCGAAGTTGATTTTACGCTGGAAGATGTAACACGGATTAGTGAAACTACCCCGTTATTGGCCGATTTGAAGCCAAGTGGCAAATATCTGATGGAGGACCTGCACAATGTTGGTGGTGTACCGGCGGTACTGAAATACATGTTGAAAAAAGGAATGCTTCATGGTGATTGCCTTACCGTGACCGGAAAAACATTGGCGGAAAATCTTTTGGACGCCCCCGATCTGGCCGAAGGTCAGGATATCATCAAGCCCTTGGAGCAGCCCATCAAAGAAACAGGGCACATTAGGATTTTGTATGGAAATTTGGCTTCTGAAGGGGCTGTTGCAAAAATCACGGGGAAAGAAGGCCTGAGTTTTACGGGAACCGCAAGAGTTTTTGACAGCGAAACAGCGGTCAACGAAGGAATCCATAATGGGAAAGTGCAGAAAGGAGATGTGGTTGTCATTCGTTATGAAGGCCCAAAAGGAGCGCCCGGCATGCCCGAAATGTTGAAGCCAACTTCCGCCATCATGGGGGCCGGTCTTGGAAAGGATGTGGCCTTAATCACGGATGGAAGGTTCTCAGGTGGGTCACATGGTTTTGTGGTGGGGCACGTTTCTCCCGAAGCACAGGTTGGTGGCGGAATCGCTTTGGTCAAAGATGGGGACATCATCACCATAGATGCTGTGAAGAATACCATCAACATGAACATTTCCGATGAAGAACTGGAAAAACGAAGAAAAGCGTGGAAACAGCCCGAACTGAAAGTAAAATCGGGTAGTTTGTACAAATACGCCAAGACAGTTTCATCCGCAGCAAAAGGATGTGTGACAGATATGATTTAATAAAAAGCTCCACAAGAGTACACGGGATAATCCCCAAACAATAGGCTTATGGAAACATTGAAAGCGGAAAAAAAAGATACAAAAAAAGATAGGGCAATCCGTATATCGGGAGCAGAAGCCATCATACATTGCCTCTTGGCGGAGGGTGTGGATTTGATTTATGGCTACCCTGGTGGGGCCATCATGCCCGTTTATGATGAATTGTACAAGTTTCAGGACAGATTGACCCATATCCTGACCAGACACGAGCAGGGAGCCGCACATGCAGCCCAAGGCTATGCCAGGGTCACGGGAAGAGTAGGCGTGGCCATGGCCACATCGGGTCCCGGGGCCACCAACTTAGTGACCGGATTGGCAGATGCACAGATAGATTCAACCCCGATGGTTTGTATCACAGGGCAGGTCACCAGAAGTCTGTTGGGCTCCGATGCCTTTCAAGAGACCGATATCGTTGGGATTTCAACCCCTGTGACCAAATGGAACTATCAGATTACCCGCGTGGAAGAGATTCCGGAAATCATGGCCAAGGCATTCTACATTGCCAAATCGGGAAGGCCAGGGCCTGTTTTGGTCGATATTACCAAAAATGCCCAATTCGATGAACTGGATTTTGTCTATGAAAAATGTACAGGGGTCAGAAGCTATAAACCTGTTCCCGAACCGGACCCGACAGCCATAGAAAAAGCTGCCGAACTTATAAACAATGCCAAAAAACCTTACATCGTTTTTGGTCAAGGAGTTATTCTAGGACAAGCAGAGAAGGAGCTTAAGGCCTTCATTGAAAAGACAGGCATACCTGCCGCGTGGACCATTTTAGGACTTTCAGCACTGGAAACAGACCACCCATTGAACGTAGGGATGGTTGGAATGCATGGCAATTACGGGCCCAATGTGCTCACCAATGAATGTGATGTGCTCATCGCCATTGGGATGCGGTTTGATGATAGAGTGACCGGAAATCTCGACACCTATGCCAAACAGGCCAAGGTTATCCATTTTGAGATCGATCCGGCCGAGGTCAATAAAAATGTGAAGGCCGATGTGGCCGTTTTGGGAAATGCCAAAAAAACCCTGGAAATGCTTTTGCCACTGGTCAACGAAAACGAACATGGTGAATGGAAAGCAGAATTCGACAAGAGGCTCAAAATTGAGTTTGATTCGGTCATAGAAAAAGACATCCATCCGACCAAGGAAGGGCTTACCATGGGCGAAGTCATTGAGCAGATCAATATGGCTTCCGGACACAAGGCAGTTATAGTCACCGATGTGGGGCAACACCAGATGATTGCCTGCCGATATGCCAAGTTCAAACAGTCCAAGAGCAACATTACTTCGGGCGGATTGGGCACCATGGGCTTTGCCCTGCCTGCTGCCATCGGCGCCAAAATGGGGGCTATGGACCGTGAAGTGGTTGCCATAATCGGAGATGGAGGGTACCAGATGACAATTCAGGAGCTTGGGGTGATTTTCCAGCACAATGTCCCAGTGAAGATTGTGGTGCTCAACAACGAACATTTGGGAATGGTACGCCAATGGCAGGAACTTTTCTTTGAAAGTCGATATGCCTCAACAGTGATGACCAATCCGGATTTTGTGAAAATTGCCGAAGGATACCATATTAAGTCAAGGAGAGTGACAGAACGGGGAGATCTTCAAGAGGCGGTACAGGAAATGATGGCTTCCAAAAATCCCTACTTCTTGGAAGTGAAAGTGGAGAAAGAAGACAATGTGTTCCCCATGATACCGTCCGGTGCTTCGGTTTCCGATATCAGATTAAAATAATTGTAAAAAAGAAGTTCATTTTGGATGTGATGGGCAACCGCTATTTTTTGGTTTGACTTCCTTTCCATCGAAATGATGATCAACATAAACATTATGGAAAAACAATGGTACACCATATCGGTCTATTCCGAAAACAATGTGGGACTGCTCAACAGAATATCGGGAATATTTTTAAAGAGACACATTAATATAGAAGGTTTAAATGTTTCAAAATCAGAAATTGAGAACGTTTCAAAATTCACGATAGTTATTTACACCACGGAGGATTGGACCCGTAAGATAGTCAGTCAAATCGAAAAGCAGATCGAGGTCATCAAGGCTTACTATCATACCGATGACGAAACCATTTATCAAGAATCAGCACTGTTCAAGATTGCCTCCCATCTCTTGTTCGATGAGCGGCAGATACAGAACATCATCAAGGACAGCCATTCACAAATTGTAACAGTGAACAGGGAGTTCTTTGTCCTGTCCAAAACGGGCAGAAGACATGAAATCGATGAAATGCACGAAGCATTGGAGCCGTATGGCATCATGCAGTTTGTGCGTTCGGGAAGGATTGCCGTTACCAAGGCCACCATGCCCATCACCGAGATATTGGCAGAATTTCAAGAAAACTAAATAGCGTAAAATCAAATACTAAAAATGACAAATTACTTCAACACACTATCGCTTCGTGAGCAATTGACCCAATTGGGAAAATGTAGGTTTATGGACCCCAGCGAATTTGCGGATGGTGTCACCGCCCTTAAAGGAAAGAAAATTGTAATTGTGGGTTGTGGGGCACAAGGCCTCAACCAAGGCTTGAACATGCGTGACTCCGGACTGGATGTTTCGTATGCCCTTCGCGAAGCGGCCATAAAAGATCAAAGGCAATCCTACAAAAATGCCAAAGAGAACAATTTTGTGGTCGGTACCTACAAAGAATTGATTCCTACTGCCGATCTGGTCATTAACCTGACCCCTGACAAACAGCATACCAACGTGGTGAGCACGGTAATGCCCCTGATGAAGAAAGGTGCTACCCTGTCCTATTCCCACGGATTTAATATTGTGGAAGAGGGAATGCAAATTAGGGAAGACCTCACTGTAATCATGGTGGCCCCAAAAAGCCCGGGATCCGAAGTGCGTGAAGAGTACAAAAGAGGTTTTGGAGTACCGACCTTGATCGCCGTACACCCCGAAAACGACCCCGAAGGAAAAGGGCTGGAACAGGCCAAAGCATATGCTGCAGCAACCGGAGGTGACAAAGCAGGTGTTTTGGAATCATCTTTTGTGGCCGAAGTGAAATCGGACTTGATGGGAGAGCAGACCATTCTTTGTGGATTATTGCAGACCGGTTCTATTCTCTCTTTCAATAAAATGATAGAAAAAGGAATCGATGCCGGATATGCTTCCAAGTTGATTCAATATGGATGGGAAACCATCACAGAAGGTTTGAAACAAGGTGGAATCACTAATATGATGGATCGTTTGTCCAACCCCGCCAAGATCAAGGCCTATGATTTGGCCGAAGAATTGAAAGTAATCATGCGCCCTTTGTTCCAAAAGCACATGGACGATATCATGAGCGGTCATTTTTCCAAGACCATGATGGAGGATTGGGCCAATGGAGACAAAAACTTGTTGGATTGGAGAGCGGCCACTGGCGAAACCGCGTTTGAAAAGACTCCGGCAGGGGATGTGAAAATCTCTGAGCAGGAATACTACGACAACGGAGTGTTGATGGTCGCTTTTGTGAAATCAGGGGTGGAATTGGCCTATGAGACCATGACCGAGTCCGGTATCATCGGGGAATCTGCCTACTATGAATCCTTGCACGAAACCCCATTGATCGCAAACACCATTGCCAGAAAGAAATTGTTCGAGATGAACCGCGTCATTTCCGATACGGCCGAATACGGTTGTTACTTGTTCGACCATGCCTGCAAGCCACTTTTGACCGATTTCATGAAGAAGATCGATACGGACGTCATTGGGAAGCAGTTTGGCGAAGGAAAGGACAATGGTGTGGACAACATCAAGCTCATTGCCGTCAATAAGGCCATCCGAACCCATGATGTGGAAGTGGTGGGCGCAAGATTGCGTGCTTCCATGACAGCCATGAAACCCATCGGATAAAAAGCTAATGGCCCCATGAACAAAGAGATGGTGGAAACCTATTTTCCGCAAATAACGGATATTTATGAAGCAGCAAAGACCATCGCCCAAGTGGCGGAAGAAACCCCTTTGCAGCAAAGCATCCGCTATTCCAAGACTTATGGGGCCAATATTCTCCTCAAGCGGGAGGACCTTCATCGGGTAAGGAGCTATAAGATCAGGGGAGCATACAATAAGATCAGTTCGCTTTCAAAAGCACAACTGGAAAAAGGGGTCGTATGTGCCAGCGCGGGAAACCACGCCCAAGGGGTGGCCTTTGCTTGTAGTCATTTAGAGGTAAAGGGCACTATTTACATGCCCGTGGTAACCCCAAAACAGAAAATCGATCAGACCAAGATGTTTGGCGGGGATTGGGTGAAGGTTGTTCTGGAAGGGGACACTTTTGACGATTCCAACCGGGCCGCCCAACTATTTTGTGAACAAGAAGGAAAAACCTTTGTCCATCCGTTTGATGATGAAAAAACCATCGAGGGGCAAGCGACCGTAGGCTTGGAGATATTGCAACAATCCAGCGAGCCCATCGACTACGTTTTTGTGGCTGTTGGCGGTGGCGGATTGGCATCTGGGCTATGCGGGACATTCCAGGCATTATCGCCCAGCACCAAAATAATAGGGGTGGAGCCGGAGGGAGCACCTTCCATGCTAACATCCATTGAGAAAGGACAATTGGTGGAACTGGAAAACATCGATAAGTTTATCGATGGAGCAGCTGTACAGAAAGTGGGCTCACTTACCTATCCCATTTGCAGGGACTACCTTCACAAAATGGTGACCGTTCCCGAAGGCAAGGTTTGCCAGACCATATTGGATTTGTACAACCGTGACGCCATTGTGGTCGAGCCTGCTGGAGCCTTGACCATTGCCGCTCTCGATGACTTTGCCGAAGAGATAAAGGAAAAGAATGTGGTATGCGTGATCAGTGGCAGCAATAACGATATTACCCGCACCGCAGAGATCAAGGAACGGGCCCTGTTGTATGCCAATCTCAAACACTATTTTATAGTGAGGTTCCCACAGCGACCAGGGGCGTTAAAGGAGTTTGTTGCCGATATTTTGGGACCTGATGACGACATTACCCATTTTGAATATTCCAAAAAATCCAGTAGGGAAAATGCACCCGCTGTGGTGGGCATAGAATTGAAATCATCGGATGATCTGAAACCCTTGATCCAACGCATGAAGGCCAATAATTTTTTTGGGGACTACCTCAATGACAAACCGGACCTGTTCCAGTATTTGGTCTGATTTGTACAACAATTTGATGATTCGTTCCGATATGGGTTTAGCTATATCGTTTTCGGAGTAAAACCATTGATAACTAGCGCTTTTTCAAGCAATTTTATGTTAGCTTTGCTATGGATGGGCGACCATTTTCAAGAAAACTAAATGCTATAAAACCACAATTTATGTCAACAAGTAAAACCACAATTCCTGAAGCTTTTCAAATTACTGAAGAAATACATCAAAATACTTATTTGGTAAATGGTGAGCTCCGCAAATGGAACGGGGCGACAACCCCGGTGGTCTCCACAATATCATCTACTAAAGAATATGCGCCGACAATTTTAGGCAGCATTCCGGACATGGGCGAGACCGAGGCCATGGAAGCTTTGGAATCCGCATTGACGGCTTATGGAAAGGGTCAAGGAGTTTGGCCCACCATGAAAGTGAAGGACCGTATCGAGTGTATGGAGTCCTTTGTGAAAAAAATGGAAAAGAAACGGGAGGAAGTGGTGAAACTACTGATGTGGGAAATAGGGAAATCCAAACCCGATTCCTATAAAGAGTTTGACCGTACCGTTGAGTATATTTATGACACCATCGAGGAGTACAAGCAATTGGATCGTAACAGCGCCAAGTTTGAAAAGCACGATGGGGTGTATGCACACATCCGAAGGGGGCCATTGGGGGTGGTTTTGTGCCTTGGGCCATATAATTATCCTTTGAACGAGACATTTGCCTTGCTCATTCCGGCCATCATTATGGGCAACACCACCATCTTTAAACCGGCAAAGCACGGAGTTTTGTTGATCACACCGCTTTTAGAGGCGTTTCAGAGCAGTTTCCCCAAAGGAGTGGTAAATATACTTTTTGGTCGAGGAAGGGCCGTAGCGGCGCCCATAATGAAAACTGGAAAGGTGGATGTATTGGCTTTAATAGGAAATAGTAAATCGGCCAATGCGCTGCAAGAACAGCACCCAAAGAGCAACCGACTCCGCTTGGTATTGGGCCTGGAGGCCAAAAACCCGGCCATTGTGCTCCCCGATGCAGACCTTGACCTCACCATCAACGAATGCATTGCAGGAACCTTGTCCTTTAATGGCCAACGCTGCACGGCACTCAAAGTGGTGTATGTCCATGAGGATGTAAAGGAAGAGTTCTTAAAACGTTTTTCCGAAAAAGTCGATGCACTTAAGTTTGGGAACCCATGGGATGATGGAGTGAGCCTGACCCCGCTTCCAGAGCCGGACAAACCTGCTTATATCCAAGAGTTGTTGGATGATGCAAAGAAAAAAGGAGCGAAGGTGTTGAACAAAAAGGGAGGCAAACATTTTGATAACTACATCTGGCCTGCGGTGCTCTACCCAGTTTCGAAGGATATGAGGGTATATGAAGAAGAGCAGTTTGGGCCGATAATCCCCGTACTTTCGTTCAAGGACATTGAAGAGCCCTTGGATGACATGGCGGAATCCAACTATGGACAGCAGGTGAGCCTGTTCGGCAAGGATGTCTATACGCTTTCACCGTTGATCGATGCTTTGGCCAACTTGGTTTGCCGAGTGAACCTGAACAGTTCCTGCCAACGTGGCCCGGATGTGTATCCGTTCACAGGAAGAAAAGATTCAGCGCAAGCTACCTTGAGCGTGCACGATGCTTTGAGATCCTTCTCTATCCGGACTTTTGTAGCCTTCAAGGACAATGAGCTGAATACCCAGACAATAGAACAATTGATGGAGGCCAAGGTGAGCAACTTCTTGAGTACGGATTATATTTTGTAATAGAAAGAAAGTGATGAACTAAAGGTCTAAAAAGTTCATTATCTGTCAGTTCGAGCGCAGTCGAGAACTTAAAGCAAGTTGATAATCAATGGGTTTCGACTGCGTTCAACCTGACACAATGTCAAAATTTTATAACTTTTAAGACAGCCTCTTCTTTTGGTTTGTATGTGCGGTCAATCAAATATTCTTCGCCAACCAGTCCCCAACTTCACTGGTTTTGTAGGCTTTTCCACCATCGGCAAGGTCTTCGGTGACCACACCTTCGGCCAAGGATTTGTTCACCACTACACGGATGGCTTCGGCCTCGTCCTTCAAACCAAAAGCGGTCTCGAACATCATGGCTGCAGAAAGTACGGTGGCCAATGGATTGGCGATGTCCTTCCCAGCTGCCTGCGGATAAGACCCGTGGATGGGCTCGAACAAAGAGGTCTTTTCACCCAAGGATGCGGAGGGCATCAATCCCATGGAGCCGGAGATTACGGATGCTTCATCAGTAAGGATGTCCCCAAATAGGTTTTCGGTGATCAACACGTCATACGAGCTGGGCCATTGCACCAAACGCATGGCCACGGCATCCACAAACTCGTAGGAAACCTGCACTTCTGGATATTCCTTTTCCAACTTCTGAACGGTTTCCCTCCACAGGCGTGATGTTTCCAATACGTTGGCCTTGTCCACACAGCACAGTTTTTTGGAACGTTGCATGGCCATTTCAAAACCTTTTCGGGCCAAACGCTCAACTTCGGCACGGGTGTAGGTGCAGGTGTCGTATGCAGTATTGTCATTGTCCTCACGACCTCTTTTTCCAAAATAGATGCCTCCGGTCAATTCACGCAAAAAGACCAAATCGGTCCCTTCAATGCGTTCCTTTTTCAATGGCGATTTGTCAATCAAAGAAGGAAAGGTGAACGTGGGGCGGACATTGGCGAACAATCCCAATTTTTGGCGCATTTTCAACAAACCTTGCTCGGGACGGACTTTGGCGGATGGGTCGTTGTCGAAACGTGGGTGTCCTATGGCCCCGAACAATACGGCATCGGCGGCCACGCACACTTCGTGGGTTTCATCGGGATAAGGTTCTCCAACGGCATCAATGGCTGCGGCCCCGGTAAGGGCAGGTGTCCAGTTGATTTCATGGCCGAACTTGGCGGCTACGGCATCGGATACTTTTACGGCTTGGTCGATCACTTCTGGGCCAATTCCATCCCCGGCCAAGAGGGCTATGTTCAGTTTCATTTATCTGTAGTTATTTTGTTATTAAGTTACTGGGTTATTTGGTTATTCCAATCAGTCTTTTGTCCTTGTGTTTGAACTTGTGCCTTGAACTTCTGTCCGTTATACTAGATTCAGCATTTTCTCTGTGGCCTTTATGGCCGATACCGTTTGGTCGGAATCCAATCCACGGGTGATGAAATCCTTTTCCTTGGTCTGCCAGGTAATTATGGTTTCGCAAAGGGCGTCCGAATTGCTCCCGGGAGGGATCCGCACGGCATAATCAACCAATTTGGGCAATTCCCTGCCTTCTTTTTTGTACACCTTTTTCAGTGCATTGATGAAGGCATCGAACTGGCCATCGCCCTGTGCATTTTCCTCATAAGTCTTTCCTTCGATCTCAATGGAAAGGGTAGTGGAGGGTTTCAAACCTTTTGAATGGGTGAGTACATACGATTTCACGAACACCTTTTGCTGGTGCAGATTACTGTCCAGGACATCCGAAATGATGAAGGGCAGGTCGTCCTTGGTGACCCGTTCTTTCTTGTCTCCAAGTTCAATGATGCGCTCGGTGACCTTTTTCAGTTCTTCGTCGTTCAGGGTCAATCCCAGTTCTTGGAGATTCTTTTGTATATTGGCCTTTCCAGAAGTTTTCCCTAGCGCATATTTTCGCTTCCTACCAAAACGTTCCGGCAATAAATCATTAAAGTAAAGGTTCTTTTTACTATCACCATCTGCATGTATTCCAGCAGTTTGCGTGAAAACATTATCTCCAACGATGGGTTTGTTGTCAGGTATGCCAAAACCGGTGAATGCTGACACCAGTTTGCTCACTTTGTAGAGCGAGGATTCCTTGACTCCGATGGATACTTCGGGCAAAAAATCATTGATGACGGCCACAACACTGGCCAATGGGGCATTTCCGGCCCGTTCGCCCATGCCATTCACGGTCAGGTGCAATCCATGAACACCTGCTTTTACGGCTTCCATGACATTGGCGACACTTAGGTCGTAATCATTATGCCCATGGAAATCAAAATGGGTGTTGGGATATCTTGCTATGATTTCCCTGAAAAAAGCACCTGTTTCCGTATGCGTAAGAATTCCTAAGGTGTCGGGGAGCAAAACCCGCTTGATAGGTTGCTTGGTCAGAAAGTCCAAAAACTGAAAAACGTAGTCTTTGGAATTCCGCATTCCATTGCTCCAATCCTCCAGATAGACATTAGTTTCGATTCTAAGTTTTTGAGCTTCGGAAACTACTTTTTCTATTTCTTTAAAATGCTGTTCAGGAGTCTTTTTGAGTTGATGGGTTAAATGATTTATTGAACCTTTTGTGAGTAGGTTCTGTACCTTTGCACCTGCTTCTTGCATCCATTTCAGGGATACGCCATTGTCCACAAAAGTGAGTACCTCTACCTTGGAAAGGTATCCTTCCGCAGCGGCCCATTCCGTGATATTTTTCACGGCCTGTAACTCCCCTTCTGAAACACGGGCGGAGGCCACTTCAATACGATCCACCTTAAGTTCTTCCAATAATAGCTTGGCCAAGGTAAGTTTTTCCGAAGCGGAAAAGGAAACCCCAGAGGTTTGTTCACCATCCCGCAGGGTGGTGTCCATGATTTCAATGGTACGTTTTTTCATTTTTGGTGGTTGGGGCGACCCTTTTTTTAAAGCGGAATGTTCTCGGCAAACGCCTCAATGTCCTTTTTGATGTTCAACAAATAATCAATATCATCAAAACCGTTGAGCATGTTTTGTTTTTTGTATCCATTGATGTCGAAGCTTTCACTTTCCCCAGTGGCCAAGATGGTGATTTTTTGTTCCGGCAGATTGATTTCCAGTTCGGTCTTTGGGTCTGCTTCGATGGCAGTGAAAATTTTGTCCAAAAACACGGCACTCACCTGAACGGGCAACACACCGACATTCAGACAGTTTCCCCTAAAAATATCTGCAAAAAAACTGGAAACCACGCATCGGAACCCATAGTCGTAAACGGCCCAAGCTGCGTGTTCCCTTGAAGAACCGGAACCAAAGTTTTTACCTCCGACCAAAATCTTTCCGGAATAGATAGGATTGTTCAAAACGAATTGCTCTTTTGGAGATCCATCCGAATTGTATCGCCAATCCCGGAAAAGGTTGTCGCCAAAACCTTTGCGCTCGGTCGCTTTAAGGAATCGTGCAGGGATTATCTGGTCTGTATCCACATTTTCTATGGGCAATGGTACCGCTGCACTTTGTAGTATGTTGAATTTATCGTAAGCCATTATTTTTCAATTTTCAGTTATTCAATTATCAATTTCCAAATGATGGTTCATTGTTAATTGCACATTGTTTAGTTTTATGCCATTACTTCTTCTTCCATCAGTTCCCTCGGGTCGGTCACTTTTCCAGTAACGGCAGCGGCAGCGGCCACCAAAGGACTTGCCAATAGGGTTCTGGCACCTGGGCCTTGTCTTCCTTCAAAGTTTCTGTTGGAAGTGCTCACTGCATATTTTCCAGCGGGGATTTTATCATCGTTCATGGCCAAACAAGCTGAACAGCCGGGTTCCCTCAGTTCAAAACCAGCTTCGGTCAAAATATCCAAGATGCCCTCTTTTTTGATGGCTTCTTCGACCTTGTGCGAACCGGGAACCAACCAAGCGGTCACATTTTCCGCTTTCTTTCTTCCTTTGATGATGGAAGCAAATGCCCTGAAATCTTCGATCCTACCGTTGGTGCAACTTCCCAAAAACACAAAGTCGATGGGTTTGCCGACCATGGCCTCTCCTTCGTGGTAATCCATGTACTCCAGTGATTTTTTATATGTGGCCACAGCACCATCGATGGTTTCGGCCAACGGGATGTTGTTGCTGATTCCGATGCCCATCCCTGGATTGGTGCCAAAAGTGATCATGGGTTCAATTTCGTTGGCATCAAAGGTCAGTTCTTTGTCAAAAACGGCATCTTGGTCGGAATAAAGGGTTTCCCAGTATTCCATGGCCTTGTCCCAATCTGCACCTTTTGGGGTGTATTCACGGCCTTTGATGTATTCGAACGTTTTTTCGTCGGGAGCGATCATACCGCCACGTGCACCCATTTCAATACTCAAATTACAAACGGTCATACGGCCTTCCATGGACATATTTTTGAACACATCCCCAGCATATTCCACAAAATACCCTGTGGCACCGGAAGTGGACAGTTTCGAAATGATGAAAAGGGCCACATCTTTGGGTGTTACGGCCTTGCTGAGTTCACCATTCACATTGATACGCATTTTCTTGGGCTTTGGTTGCATGATGCATTGCGTTGAAAGCACCATTTCCACCTCACTGGTCCCAATGCCAAAGGCAATGGCCCCAAAAGCGCCGTGGGTAGAGGTATGCGAATCCCCACAAACGATGGTCGCCCCGGGAACGGTTATGCCGTTTTCCGGACCGATAACGTGGACAATGCCATTTTTCTCATGTCCAAGCCCCCAATAAGGGATGTTGTGCGCTGCGGCATTTTCCTCCAAAGCCTTCAATTGGTTGGCCGACAAAGGATCTTGCACGGGCAAATGTTGGTTTCGTGTGGGGGTATTGTGGTCTGCGGTAGCAAAGGTCCGCTCGGGGTAGAGCACCTTGATGCCCCTGTTCTTCAATCCTAGAAAAGCCACGGGACTCGTGACTTCGTGCACCAAATGCCTGTCAATGAACAGTACATCGGGGCCATTATCAATATGTTTTACGACATGGGAGTCCCAAACTTTGTCAAATAGTGTCTTGCTCATGGTATCATCAATAATTTGTAAGCCTACAAAGTTAAAATTTGAATGAAAATAGGGTTTTCAAACCCCTATAAAATTACGATGTCCAACGGTTGTTTTGATGGAATGATGGAACCGTTTTATGGGTTTTTGGATGGTGTCAATCGGAGAAATTTGATGATTTTTCTACCTTAGTGGGGTGGCAATATGTTTGTTAGAAGTAGATATTGACAATATTACCCAAGATAGGGGGTAAGGGACTTGTGTTAATGAACCTGGTTATTTTAAGATTATACAAAAAATAAAAACTACGACTATTATAATTCCCAAAACCATAAGGGTCTTTTTGTTACCATAGAGAAGCTCTAAGATGATTTTCAAAATTTCTTCCACTCTCTTTTTTTTTATGAAGCAGGCCTTAATTCTCCATCCTCATAGTTGTCCTTACTGATTAACTGCCCATTAACAGTAAAAGAGAACTTTTGTCCATGTGATTTACCACTTTTAATTTGGCTTATTGATTTAATAACTCCATTTGGGTGAAATAAGATTCTATAACCATTATGTTCGTTATCATATGTTCTAAATGTTTTTAATAGCCCATTATTGTAGTGACTTGTCAAAATTTCTCCTGTTTCTTCATTTTTTGACTGTTTGATGTATTTTGGGGTCAAGTCTTTATTAAACTGAATTAGTAACCCATGGTCAAGATTGTTCCTGTAGCTTTTAAACCCTGCAATTTTTCCATCAATATCATATTGAACTTCCAACCCATTTTTTAAACCATTCAATAACATTACTTCACTTTCAATTGTTCCATCTATTCGATAAAAAGTGAGTTTTTCATCTCTTATTCTTCCAATTTTTGAAACAACGCCTTGATAGTCAAATTTCACTACACTATCAATTAATTTACCTTGTTTCCAGAAACATACTTCTCTTAGTGTCCCATCTATGCGAAAGGTAGAGTCCAATCCATTCATTGCCCCATTTGGACCAACCGTATATTTCCGTTTTAAAACATCGTTTGGATAATATGTTTTAATTACTGTTTCATCTTTATAATCACAGCTGACTACCATAATTAAAGCGAATACAGCTACTTTGATTGATGCTTTCATACCCATCTTATTGTCTTAATGGATTGCTCCATCTACTAAGATTAATTTTATGGTAGAAAACATTTCATTCACTAGCGGATAGTCTGCTATAGATAATACCTAATTGAAATATATCTGACAATTGAACATTTCCAGAGATTCTGGCAAAATTGACTTCATCCAAAATATACTCCAACATTTTAAAATTTGTTTTGTAAGTTTTGTTATATAATTCAATTGATTTTATGATGGCACTTTCATCATCACATATCACTTCAAATATTAGTTTTTTATTTTGCTCCATCTACTAAGATTAATTTTATGTTAGGAAACATTTCATTGAATTGTTGTATTACTCCTTGACAAGAGGTGCAATAAGGATTCTCAAATACAATTTTAAGAGTCCCGGTTATATCTGGAAATCAGAACTCAGATAATCAATTGATTTAGCATAAGTAATAAGTTCATCTATTTCTTTTTTAATCAAGTCATAAGCAACAGGATTGCTTTTTTTAATATCTATAAGTTTGGTCAGAACTATTAAGAAAATTTCCCCCCCTGATCCGCCGCTCAATTGACCTTCATAAATATCTTCTTTAATCTCATTATATCCCGAGGTTTCAAGTTTTTGATATATGTCTTTTAATGTGCTATACCAGTTCATAAATATTATTTTTCAAATGTTACCATATTGAATGATTCCAGTTTCATGCTCTTGGAAGGAACCACAACTTCAATGGCTCCTCCTAAATTATCTCCAAAAGCGGGAGCTTCTCTTGTAATCAGAGGAACACCATCTTCAATTATTCCGATTTCAAAAAAGACATTATCCCCTAATAAATTATCTTCTGGGATTCCATACTTCTCTGCATATTTCCATATGTTATCATAATCATATGGGTTTTCAGGAGACCAAAACTGTGCTTCTCCAGCTTGGCTTTTGTTTAATGTGCCCAATCTGTATGCTTTTCGGCTCTCCCTAATTTCATCTAGGGTCCTTAAGGCTAGGTTACTTGTTGATTGTCTAGCCCAACCTTCCCCGTAAGGAATTTTAATTTGGAGTGCATCTTCGGAAATTTTGGCAATTTCAACCCCCTGTCGGAGTATCTTAATTTCTGCACCTTCTTCAACCAATTCTAGACCTATTTTCTTAAAGTCAGAAACCTTTTCCAGCCACTTAACATCCGTCTTTAACCCAGTATTTTTAAGAATACCCCATGCATCGACCAACTCAGGGTTTTCAGCAATCGCCTCTGCAAATTCCTTGTTCACCAAGTCATCACTCAGCTTTTGGAGCTGTACGGCATCCAAATCCAATCTCTTGAGAACGTCCACCAAACGTTCCGTCGCCTCCTCGGAGAACTTTACCAAAACAGTGGTGCCATTGGCTAATTTAACAACTTTCCCCACATTTTTTACCGTAGTGGCATATACCAAGGGTATGGTGGAGGCAAAGGAGATGGCCGCACTGGTGCCATCCCCCTCAATGGTGTACCAAACCCCATTGGCAAAATCAAAAGCCTCCCCGGCCAAGGGCACCATGCCCGCGGCGTCCAGCACCAAATGCCCCGCCGCCGAGCTAAATACCTGCCCAAAAAGGTAATCAAGGGCCGCTGCGGTGTCCACATCGTACTCGGGCACTTCAATGGGTTCCCATCTTCCATTGCCCCTATTGTATTGGTAGTGTATTATCCAACCGTTTTCTTGGTCGGCAATGGAGTACACATGGGCCACACTGCCATCCATGGCCACCACCTTGCGCAAAAAGCCGCCATACCCAAAGGGATTATAGGTTCCCATAAAGTATTCGGTAAACCCATCGTAGTCCAACGGGGGCAGGCAAGTGGTGTACCCTTGCTTTTCAATGGGCAGCAATTCCCATTGTATGTCCCCAAAATCCGTTACCAAGGTTCCTGTGCCTGTTGTGTTTGTATGGCCAGAGCGGTATTCTCCTTCAAAAAGTAAAAAAATACAGCCACCGCCTCCCACAGTTCTTACTTGTATGTTGTTAGGGTCGGGCAGTGCTCCAAAATCATAGGGCTCTGAATCCTTATTGATTTTATAGCCAGTAAACTCATTGCCTTTTCTGTGGGCTTGGTAAATCCCTGCATTGGGACCATCCTCAATGGTAAAGCTCTGTAAGGCACCATAGGCGGTAATTCCGTTTTTAACGGTATAAAACTTTACGGGCACTTCTCCTGACAATGCTACAGGCACCCCTGCAGGCGACAAATAGACCACCCTGTTTGTCCCTTCGATATTTTCAAACAGATATCCTTCATTTTCTTCAAAGGCAACCTCTTCAGAATTAGAATTGGTTTCTTTAGAGTTCTCCGCAATTGCTGCTATCTCGCTAATCCGTCCCCTTCGTTTGGCATCGGCGGTGGAAATGGATTCTATTTCTTGGGGAGTTAAAGTAGAGTTGGCCACAATGTCCCCTTCCTGTTTTAAACTTTCCAGTTCGTCCTGTAATTCTTGTGGTAGATTTTCCTTATTCGGAATTTGGTCTATTTGTTGCCCTATGGTTACCTCCAAATCATTGATCTGTGAGATGATTCCCTGCTGTTCTTCAAAACTTTCGGCCTCTGAAAGCTGTGCCAACAATTCTTCTTTTTGAGAAAAAAGTGCATGGAACAACTCCCCAATATCAGAGATGAATTCATCCACACTCTCCACATTGCCCCAACTCGGGTCATATTCGGTCTCCACCAAACCATCAATGAGTTGGTAATCGGTATTGATGGCAATGTCCACAAAGCCCACGGCTATTTTGGTGTCCGCCAAGTAGGGCACGGTGATAAAGCCCCTTCCTGAAAACCTACCGTTGCTTCCCTGTACCTCCACCACGGTCACTGGAAAATCCCCTGCCGAGAACACCTCATAAGGTTGTAATTGTTGCAACGGCTCTTGGTTGGCAATTTCAATCTCGGGCGGGATGCCACAGTTGTAGTAGGCCATCTCGTCCTCGGTGGGCGTGGTAAACTCATGCACGGGTGAAAACGATAGGCCTTCCGATGTGCTTTGTTGTGTGGCCGGGAGGGAATTGCAGTCCCCACCCACCCTGAACTCGTAAACCGTGCCCGCTTCCAGATTACGGATGGTGGCTTCGTTCGTTTGAGACCACAGCCCGAACCAGTCGCTGTCCCCATGGCCCTTTTTGCGGTACTGCACCCTGTAGCGCAACTGCTCGCCCATTTGCCATGTAATCTTAACCGTTTGGGAGTTCTGCGCCTCCGAGAGCACAAAATGGGGCGGATTGCAATCCGCCTGGTAGGCAAAATGGTAGATCTCGCTTAGCCCGTTGTTCCGGAACAAAGAGGTATCGTTGATGCCATCGCTCACAAAGGCCCTTACCTGCCAACCGTAGGTCTTGCCCTCCAAGAGCTGCATCTGTGCGGGTCCGTAGTGCAAGGTGTTGGCAAAGGTGGTGGTCTGGTAGAGCGGCGGACTGGCCAAAAAAGCAGCCTGTGGGTCCATGCCCGTGTCCCAGAGCTCCTTTAGGGTGAACTCGTACTGCACCGCCCCCGCATTGAAATGTCTGGGCGTCCAGTTGAAGACAAGGTTCTGTGGGTCCCGGGCCGTTACCAGATCGCCACGGAAGGGAACGTTGAGCAGGGGCGGATCGTTGAGCACCAAAAAGATGTTGGCACAGCTGCGGTTGCTTATGCGCTGCCCCGAAAACTGGTCGTACACCTCGAAACAGAAACGGTACTGCCCTTCGGGCAATTGTTGGCCATACTGTCTCGGAGTGATTCCAACGAGGTTGTTCAGGTTAAAGTAAGATTGCAGATCTAGATTGGTCAAACGTTGGTTGATGCCCCCATCAAGCACAATGGGCAAAGCCCCACTGACAAAATCCATAGACTGGAATTTCATCCCGGGCCCCTCGACGAACATTTTCAAGCGCACTTGCCTGCCGGATTCCCGGGCATCGGTGAGCAAAAGGTTCACGAACAGTTTTTCCTGGGTCGTTGTGGTATAGTCGGATAGTTTGAAACTGTATGGCGGAATCAATTGCGGGGTGACCTGCACAGGGTAGATTTGTGCTGAAGTTGTTACAAGGGTCATGAGACAGCACACGGAAATCACTATTTTCCTAACCCTTTTTATGGATAGTTTGCTCATAAGTAGGTATTGTTTTGATAGGACTGCGACCTTTGTGTATCAATATAAGGTGTTAAAAAGCAAACAGAGCAGCTCAATTGACGGATGCCCCGTTTCAATTGACAAAAGTGGGTTTTGGGGCAATACTCTTAAAAATCAGCAGTAAAAAAGAATAGTGAAGGGAGTATGTGTAGCAGTTATTTTCCCAAAAAGGTATTGCAGAAACCAGAATACAAAATCAACTAATATAGTTCCAAATCGTCTTTTGCGCCATCATTCGGGTAAAGGCCTGGAGCACGGTTGCATTCTCCTCTTTTTCTAGTCTAGGGTCGTTTTTCAGCAATTGCAGGGCATGATACCGGGCGGTCTGTAAAATTTGGTTGTCCTTTACGATGTCCGCAATCTTCAACGTCAGCAAACCGCTTTGTTGGGTGCCCATCAAATCTCCGGGACCACGAAGTTTGAGATCCACCTCGGCAATTTCGAAGCCATCGTTGGTACTGGTCATGGTCTGGAGGCGTGTTTTGGCGTCTTCGGATAGTTTGTGGCCCGTCATCAGGATACAGAAACTCTGCTCCGCGCCACGGCCCACACGACCACGTAGCTGGTGCAATTGGGAGAGCCCGAAGCGTTCCGCACTTTCAATGATCATCACCGAGGCGTTGGGTACGTTCACCCCGACCTCTATGACCGTAGTGGCCACCATGATCTGTGTCTCTCCTTTTACGAAGCGCTCCATTTCATAGTCCTTGTCCGCAGGCTTCATTTGTCCGTGTACAATGGAAATCTGGTATTCCGGTTGCGGAAAATCCCTGGCGATGCTCTCGTAGCCATCCATCAGGTCCTTGTAATCCATCGCTTCCGATTCTTGGATCAGCGGATATACGATGTACACTTGTCTCCCTTTTTTGATTTCCTCTTTGAGGAAGCCAAATACTTTTAAACGATTGTTATCAAATCGATGTACGGTAGTGACAGGTTTCCGACCGGGGGGCAGCTCATCTATGACCGAAACATCCAAATCCCCATACAGGCTCATGGCCAGCGTTCGGGGAATGGGAGTTGCCGTCATCACCAGAATATGGGGCGGAGCCCCCCTCGTTCCCCCCGAAGGGGGGAGGCTCTGAAGAGCCTCTTCTATTCTTTGAAGAACGGTGTCAATTGCTCCAATGACTTCTTCATTTTTAAACCGAATTACTTTATATCCAAACTCATTCAGGATTTCCGTGCGCATGGCATCTGCCTCTTGTTGTAAAGAATTATCGTGATATCCTCCATCAACTTCAATGATCAGGTTTTTGGACAAGCAGACAAAATCAACAATGAATTCATCGATCACATGCTGTCGCCTGAATTTTGTTCCAAGTTTTTTCGTTTTTAATTGTTCCCAAAGTATGCGTTCAGCCTCAGTGGTGTTCTTTTTACGCTCCTGTTGAAACTCTTTTAACAATTTATAGGTTGAAGGTCTGGCAGTTTGGTATTTATATCGAATTTCTTCCACCCTCCCTTTGGGAGGGACTTGGGGTGGGCTGTTTTTATGCCACAATTTGGAACGCTGTGCCACCCCGAAGCGGTGTTGCTCGTCCACAATGGCCAAACCAAGGTTGTGGAATTGGACTTTGTCCTCCAAAACGGCATGGGTGCCCACCAAAATGTTCAGATTTCCATTTTCCAGCTGGTTGTGGATCAAGGTACGCTCCGATTTTTTTGTGGAACCCGTCAACAGCGCAATCTTAATGTCCATGTTCACCAAAAGTTCCTTGAGTCCATTGTAATGCTGGGTCGCCAAAATCTCTGTTGGGGCCATCAAACAGGCTTGGAATCCATTGTCGATGGCCAAAAGCATGCACATGAGGGCCACGATGGTCTTCCCGGACCCCACATCGCCCTGCAACAGGCGGTTCATTTGTGCATTGCTGCCCATGTCGTTGCGGATTTCCTTGATGACCCGTTTTTGGGCTTCCGTGAGTTCAAAAGGAAGGTGGTTTTCAAAAAACGTGGTGAAATTTTCTCCCACATTTTCAAAAGGCAATCCCTTGATCTTTTGTTTCCGTAGCATCTTTTTGGAAATCAATTGCATCTGTACAAAAAACAGCTCTTCAAATTTCAATCGGAACTGTGCCCGTGCCAACAGCTCTTGATTTTTCGGAAAATGGATATTGAACAGTGCCTCTGCTTTTGGAAGGAGTTTGAGTTCTTCCAGAATACGCTTCGAAAGTGATTCGGGAAAATACCCTTTGGATTCCAACAAAAGTTGCTGCACCATTTTAGAAACCACCCGGTTGGTAATGCCCGAAGCGCTCAACTTTTCGGTGGACGGGTAGATGGGCTGCATGGCAATTTTCAGTCCTTGTTGGTGCTTATATAAAAGTTCCATTTCGGGATGGGGTATGGAAAATGTACTGCCGTATTTCGAAACCCGACCGAACACCACGTAGGGTTCGTTGATCTTCAGACTTTCCTTGATCCATTTGTGACCGCGGAACCAAACGAGTTCCATTTGTCCCGTTTCGTCCACAAAGGTCGCCACCAGTCGTTTGCCTCGTTTTTGTTCCACCATTTTGAGGTGGATGATCTTCCCGACCACCTGCACATCGGCACCACTGGGCTGCAATTGGTGGATCTTGTAATAGCTGGTGCGGTCCAAATAGCGATTAGGGAAGAGATGGAGCAGGTCCCGATAGGTCTCAATGCCCAGTTCGGCCTTCAGGACATCGGCCCGGTTGGGACCGACACCTTTGAGATAGGCTATGGGAGTTTGTAGAAAATTGGGATTCATCGAACTAAAATATGTAATTTGGAAGGACTTTTGATAGGATGATGGCATGAAGCTGACCCCGATTCTTATTTTTTCCCTATTTGTGCAATTCCTGAGCGCCCAGGTTCAGGACAAGGTGGATTTTATCCGGGCGGAAGTTTTGGTCGAGCTTTTTCCTTCAGAAGAGAAAATAATTGGGGATGTCACTTATGAATTCAATGTGCTCAAGGATGTGGATTCCATCTTTTTGGATGCCCACGACATGGATTTTACCACTGTGATTCTTGATGGAAGCAGATTGAAATACGAAAACACCACAAAAAAGCTTGTCATTTCCAATCAATTTAGAAGAGGAGACTCCCATAGTTTGAAGTTGCAATATGTTGCCTATCCAAAACAGACAGTATATTTTTTGGGTTGGGGTGATGACATTTCCGGCAACGATCAAATTTGGACTCAGGGGCAAGGAAAATATACCAGCCATTGGCTGCCTAGTTTTGACGATATGATTGAAAAGGTGGAGTTTGACGTTTCAGTTTTGACAGCTCAAGACCATAAGGTCGTGGCCAATGGAAAACTCAAGAGTAGCAAGCAATTGAAAGATAAGTTTCTTTGGCGATTCGACATGAAAAAACCCATGAGCAGCTACTTACTTGGCTTCGTCATGGGAGATTTCGATAAAAAAGAGCTCAAATCTTCCTCCGGAGTGCCCATTGAACTGTATTACGAGCCCAAGGACAGTTTAAAAGTAGAGCCCACCTACCGCCATACCCAACACATTTTTGATTTTTTGGAGAAGGAAATCGGCGTGCCCTATCCGTGGCAGAATTATAAACAAGTGCCCGTTCAGGATTTTTTGTACGCGGGCATGGAAAATACCACCTGTACCATTTTTTCCAACCAATACGTGGTCGATTCCACGGCTTTTGTGGACAAAAATTACGTGAATGTCAACGCACATGAACTGGCCCATCAATGGTTTGGCGATCTGGTCACCGAAACCAGTAGTGAGCACCATTGGCTGCACGAGGGTTTTGCCACCTATTATGCCTATTTGGCCGAAAAGGACCTATTTGGCGAAGACCACTTTTATTGGCATTTATTGGAAACCGCCGAAGCACTCAAAACGCTTTCCGACGAGGATCAAGGTGAAGCATTGCGAAACCCAAGTGCAGGCAGTTTGACATTCTATGAAAAAGGGGCCTGGGCTTTGGTAATACTCCGAGAAACGGTAGGGGATTCCAATTTCAAGCGGGGCATCCGCAACTATCTCCAAAAATATGCCCATCAAAATGTGACCATCCCGGATTTTATGCAGGAACTCGAAAACGTTTCAGGCATGGACCTTTCCAATTTTGAACAGGAGTGGCTGGAAGACCCCAATTTCCGATATGCCGAAGTCCAATCGTTTTTGATGCAAAAAAATACCTCCATCAAGCAGTTTTTTGAATTGAAGGAAAAAATAGGTGAACAAACGGAAACTGCTGAAGCTGTTTTGAAAGGTATCTGGGATTCCTTGGGATCCAGTCAACTGAGACAGCACCTTGTTTTGGAGTATGGGAGTCATTTTTCACCCCAATTTCTATCTGCGATTCTCCAGACGGATGACCTTAAAGTGAGACAGGCCGTAATTCTTTCCCTTGAAAAAATACCAGCGGAAATTCAGCAAGAAGTGGAAGGGCTTCTTTCAGACCAAAGCTATACCACTTTGGAAACCGCTTTGTACAAGTTGTGGACCCATTTTCCCGACCAAAGAGAAAAATATCTGGATAAAACCAAGGGAGTGATTGGCTTTACGAATAAAAATATCCGATTGCTATGGTTGACCTTGGCATTGGTGAGCCCAGAGTACAATACTGATTTGAAACCTTCCTATTTTGAAGAATTGAACGGGTACACCGGCGCAGAGCATCATTTTGAGACCCGCCTTTTGGCGTTTGAATACTTGAAAAGTATAGGTGGCTTCAATGATGATACGCTTAAAAACTTGATAGAGGCCTGTGGGCACCATGTGTGGCATTTTAAAAAATCTGCTAGGGATATTTTGAAGGAATTTTTGAAAAAAGAAGATGGTTTGGCAAGGGTAAAGGCCATATATCCTTTGTTAAATCAAGAAGAAAAACAATATTTGGACAAAACTTTGGGAGAATGAGGGCATTGGTCATTTCTGGCGGGGGTAGCAAAGGTGCTTTTGCGGGTGGCGTAGCCCAATTTCTGATCCAGGAGGCCCAGCACAAATACGATCTGTTCGTGGGCACGTCCACGGGCAGTCTGTTGATCTCGCACTTGGCCCTGAACAAGTTGGACAAAATCAAGGAAATCTATTCCTCGGTCGATCAGGACAGTATTTTCAACAACTGTCCGTTTGTCATTAAAAAGAAGCACGGGGTCGAAATCATTGCCATCAATCACTGGAACGTGGTGAAGAACTTCATCAGGGGCAAAAAGACCTTTGGGGAAAGCGAGAACTTGAGAAAGCTCATACGCCAGTCCATCACCGTGGAAGAGTTCGACGAACTCAAGGAAAGCCATGCGGATGTGGTGGTCACGGTATCCAATTTATCACTGAACCAAGTGGAATACAAGTCCGTGAACGACTGTACCTATGAAGAGTTCTGTGATTGGATCTGGATTTCATCCAACTATACCCCATTTATGAGCCTAGCCAAAAAAGATGGCTGCGAATATGCAGATGGGGGATTGGGAAGTCTTGTGCCCATTGAGGAAGCATTGAACCGGGGAGCCACTGAGGTGGATGTGGTGGTGCTGCACACGGAAGTGAACTATCTCAACCGAATGTCATCCAAGAACCCTTTTGACCTGATTACCACTATTTTTGGCTTTATGCTGGATAGGATAGAGAACCAAAACATCCGGATCGGCAAGCTGGTGGCCAATCAAAAAGATGCGATCATCAATTTTTACTACACACCAACAGTTTTAACTACCAACTCATTGATATTCAATAAGGAACGAATGACATTGTGGTGGAAGCGTGGCTATTTGTACGCTAAGAACAAGAACGAGGAAGCAAGTCCCATCGACCCTGATCGGCAGGAGTAGATTGATTGGGTTGTTCCATTATTGCTTGCCTGCTGCAGGTAGGAGTTATTTTGTTATTTGGTGCTTTGAACTTGGTACTTCAGATTTGTTATTTGGTGCTTCGGATTTGGTGCTTGCCCAAACTTGTCACTTGAAACTACTGTCAACTGTCCGCTGGGTTGTTGGGGTTGGGTACTGGAATTTTTCGTGTGAATTTGTGCAATTTGTGTCAAAGTCTGGGCATAAGATACAAGACCGCCCGCTTGTCATGAGGCAGGAACTTGTTTACTGTCAACTGCTTACTGGCTACTGCAACTGCCAACTGCTACCTGACACGAATTTCACTAATGTTCACGAATTGATGTTCAAACATCAGACTTCCGACTAAGCACCGCCCACTGCATAATTGTCAATCCCAAAGCTCACTCACTTCTTTTTTCACGTAGGCCAATGCGGTATTGGAAGGCGATTGTTTTTCCAAGGTCTGGTTAAGAATGTCTTCCCGAAGTTTGTCTGGGGAATCGGTTTCGCTCATCCCAGCGGAGCGTATGATCTGAATAGTGGCGTTCTTGGCCGTTTTAATGATGTTCCAGCACTCATCGGACATGTAGATCTGTTGGGAAAGATTATGCTCAAACTCTGTTTCGATCTGTTTGATGAGCAAGTTCTCATAATCACTTTTGCTTTTGCTTTTTGGCGCCACCCTTACCACAAGGCTGTTCAGGGCAATACGTTCCAAGAACAGCGCCATTCGCTCATAGGCTTGGAGCCGAACGGGCAATGTTTCCTTTTGTGAATCTTTGTGCAAGAGAAAACGTCTCCGGCCATCTTCATTTCGGGTGTGTAGTCTGAAAAAATAAAAGGCAACGACCCCTGTTACGACAGCGGGCAATAAATAGGCAAAAAGTTGAAGGATTTGATCTCCACTCATAAGTTGGTCTGGTTTTTTATCGATTTTACACTACCTACAACGCATCAAAACCCCAAAAAGTATTTTGGAACAGAATGTTATTGTGCGCCCTTGGCACTCTCTTTGGCCTTAGTGTAAAAACCTTTGTAGTCCGGCTGAAGTTTGATGTTGATGCCTTCCTTAAAATTACCGTCCCTTACCGAAATACCTATGCTGGTCGAAGGGATTTCCAAAGTTCCGACAAGCTCTTTTGCAACGGCTGTGGCCTGATCGAAGGTAGGGCCAAACTCCCCGGTTATGTTCAGGCCTTCTACCTCGGTCTTGAACGCTGGATTGGCCTTGATCACTTGTGAAACGCCCGCCAGCCATGCCTTTCCGGCCTCAGTGAGCTCTGAGGAAGTGTCCGAGCCAAACAGATCGTCCAACTTACTGGAAATGGCAATGACGCCATCGCCAACACTTACGTTTGCGTTCTCGCCCAATGTTTGTTTAATCCTCGTGAGGGAAACAATGGCGGTGGAATCATTTGCAGAGATCATGTCATTGATGCCACTGAGCTGTTTTTCCTTTCGTGCAAGTGCGGCCATTGCCCTGTTCACATTCTCGGAGCTCTGTTTGGACAGTTCTGAAAAATTGCCCAGATTGCCCAATAGGGTTGCATTGGCATCTCGCAGTCCCGCATTTTCGGCGGCAAGGGTCTCCGCTTTGGCATTGCTGGAAGAAATTTCCCGCCTGGCCTTGGCCAGTTCCTGTTCAACCTCCGAAATCTTGGACTTAAGGTCATCGATTTCAGCAATGAGGTCGCTTTTTCTTTGGGCAAAAACATTTGTTGAAAGAGCGAGCAAGAATATGAAGAGTAATTTTGTTTTCATAGGTAGTATAAAATTTTGGGACTAAGTTATAATGTTTTTTGTCATTTCAATTTGCCTCCCAGATGTTCACAATCGTAAAGCTCTTGCATGGATTGGAACGCGACTGGATTTTTTTGATATTTGTAAACCGTTCTCAAATTACTGCTAAGATAATCATCATCGACATTTACCTGAACATCTTCCATGTGAAATTGGCAGGGATGTTCGTAGCCGGCGGCATGGGTGATTTCAAGCAGCTCTTTTCTGAATGTTTTGAAATATTGTGCCAATCTATCCGATTTTAGCGGAACATTGATACCGTTTTGAAGCCATTTGTTCTGCGTGGCCACCCCTGAAGGGCATCTGTTGGTGTGGCATACCTGCGCTTGGATGCACCCTATGCTCATCATCGCTTCACGGGCCACATTGATACAATCGGCACCCATGGCAAAGGCCATGGCCGCTTTGGCGGGGAATCCCAATTTCCCACTGCCAATGAACACGATACGGTCCGTAAGCCCCCTGTCCATGAAAATTTTATAGACCGAGGAAAAACCGTAGGTCCAGGGCAAGGATACATGGTCGGCAAAACTGGGGGGCGCCGCGCCGGTTCCGCCCTCACCGCCATCAATGGTGATGAAATCTGGCCCCTTACCTGTTTTTTTCATCAAATCGGCCAGTTCTTCCCACTGTTCCACTTTTCCGACGGCACCTTTAATGCCCACTGGAAGTCCCGTTTCCTCAGCTATGGATTCAATAAAGTCCAAAAGCTCCGGAATGGTTCGGAAAGCTGTGTGGGTAGGAGGGGAGATGACATCCTTTCCAACCTCTACACCCCTTATTTCGGCCAACTCATGCGTAATTTTGGCACCTGGCAGTACACCTCCCTTGCCCGGTTTGGCCCCTTGGGAGAGTTTGATTTCCACAGCTTTGACACAAGGGTTTTCATCCACCAAGATCTTCAATTTTTCCATGGAAAAGTTCCCTTCCTTGTTCCTCACTCCAAAATAGCCTGTCCCAAAGTGAAAGATCACATCACCGCCTTTTTTGTGGTAGGGGGATAGGCCCCCTTCACCTGTGTTGTGATAGGCATGGCACTTTTCCACACCCTTGTTCAGCGATTCCACAGCAGCGGCGGATAGGGAGCCAAAGCTCATGGCCGATACATTGATCACCGATGCTGGCCTGTAGGGTTTTCTGCGTTTGTTGTGGGCACCCATAACTTTGGCACAGGGCAGAAAATAGGGGTTGGAAATATTCGGACGGTTTTCAGGGACTTGAAACCCGATCATGGCATTTTTGATAAAAATATGCTGGTGGGCATAAATGTCCCTTTCTGTACCAAAACCTTCATAATTGTTCTCTTTTTTGGCCGATGCATAGATCCAGCCCCGTTCTATACGGTTAAACGGAAGCTCTTCACGGTTGTTGGCCACAAAATACTGCCTCATCTCGGGACCGATGCTTTCCAACCAATAGCGCAAATGGCCCACCACAGGATAATTGTGGCTTATGGTGTGTGCCTTTTGGAAAAAAATGTCACGGATGGCGACAATCAACAAAAAGATAAGGACCCATCCCCACCAAGGAATCATTGATAAAAAATCCAAGATTGCTTCCATGCAAAATGTTCAGCTATGTGTTACAAATATCAAGCCCCTATCGCCAAATTCCAAATAAATTTGGGTGTTGTGATGGAATGCTTCTTTAGTCCAATAACTGTTTCTACTTGGACCTGTCCAAATAATCCAACGCTACTTCCGTCATGGCCTTCACACCAAGCAACAGCCCACTGTCATCAATCTTAAAATCAGGGGTGTGGTGGGGAAAGTGGTCATCCGGTCCGGCATTGGGGTCCTTTCCTCCCAAAATGAAGAAAAAGCCGGGTATTTTTTCCTGATAGAACGAAAAATCCTCAGCTCCAGTTATGGCTTTGATCAGATGAACATTTCCCTCTCCGGCCACTTCCTTCAAACTAGGTAGTGATGCTTCGGTCAGGGAAGGGTCGTTATAGGTGATGGGTACCCCTTTGGCAATCTCCACGGTGGCTTCTGCGCGATAGGCCTTGGCAATGGTAGAGGCCATTTCCTTCATCCGTTCGTTCACCTGTTTCTGCATGTCGTAATCCAAGGTGCGGATAGTGCCAATAAGCTCAGCACTTTCAGGAATGATGTTGTTCCGAACCCCACCACTTATTTTTCCCACGGTGATGACGGCAGCCTCTTTGGTGAGTTCCATTTCACGGCTGATGATGGATTGGAAACCGTCCACGATTTTAGCGGCCACCAAGATGGGATCAACTCCGCCCCAAGGAGCGGAACCGTGTGTCTGTTTCCCTTTGATGTCCACTACGAAGCGTTGTGCCGCGGCCAGTGCCCCGCCCGGTTTGTAGGCAATCTGTCCCACGGGAAGATAGGAACCGATATGAAGACCGTAAATGGCATCCACTTTGGGGCTTTCCAGCACACCTTCTTTGACCATTAGCTCGGCACCGCCTTCCTCACCTGGAGGTGCACCTTCTTCCGCAGGTTGGAAAATGAATTTCACCGTACCATGGATTTTGTCCTTGTTCTTGGAGAGTACTTCGGCAACTCCCATCAAGATGGCAACATGGGTGTCGTGTCCACAGGCATGCATGACCCCGACTTCTTCGCCCAAATATTCCGATTTTACCTTGGATTTGAACGGAAGGTCATTTCTTTCGGTCACAGGAAGTGCATCAATGTCAGCCCTGAGGGCCACTACCTTTCCGGGGTGATTTCCTTTCAAAAGGCCCACAACCCCGGTGTGTGCGACTCCGGTCTGCACTTCCATACCCAATGACTTGAGATGGTTTGCAATTTTCTCGGCTGTTTTGAACTCGCGGTTACTTAGTTCGGGGTTTTGGTGAATATCCCGCCGCCATTCGATCACCTTTGATTCAATCTTGGAGATGTCGTTGCCAAGACCGTGATCTTGTGCACTGATCGCCAGACTGGAAAATAGAAATGTAAGTGCAATACGATTTTTCATAAGTGTTGGTTTAAAATTTTATAAGTCGGTATCCTTCATTTTGATATTGTATTAGCGCCGTCATGGCAGAAAGGGCAATTTTCACACCGGGAATCAGATCTTCCTTTGGAAAATTTCTGGTAAGTGAGGATTGCCCGCAATAAATGATGTCCACATTGGCATCCAAGAGTGCTTCAACAAGTGCGGTATTCGGGTTGGAAACACCAAATCTTTTCTTATAGGCATCATCATGGGTTATATCCTTTGAAGCTTGATTGTGGACAATGATGGCGACCTTAAGTTGTGATACGGGCACTCCGCTTTGTGCATGCATGTTCAGGAAGCGGGCAGCAGTTTCCAGTTTTTTGTTGATTTCGGAATGTGATTTCGGACTGTCCATAACATCGAACACTATCTTGAACTCCTGAGTGGTATCTGTTTTGAAATCAGGATTTTCAATGTGCCACACTTCACCGTAGCCTTCAATGACAGGCCCTGCTTTTTTTTCTTGGGAAAAACCTGTAAGACCAAAAAGAATCAAAAGAAATAAAGAAGAGTAGTAGCGATTCATCAGTAAAAAGGGTTGAGTGCCTAAATATATCCAAAAATCATCTTAAATCCCGATCAGTGTTTATAAATATTGAAAGGATGATTTTAGCAAAAGGGCATTATTGGTTAATTTCACGCCTACTTTTTAAAGACCCTGGCAATTGAGTACTTTTTTGGATGAATTGAATGATGCGCAGCGTGCCCCTGTCCTTCACAAGGATGGCCCGTTGATGGTGATTGCGGGGGCCGGCTCTGGAAAGACCCGTGTGTTGACCTATCGGATTGCCCATTTGATGGAGCAGGGAGTGGATTCCTTCAATATTCTGGCCCTGACCTTTACCAACAAGGCTGCGCGTGAAATGAAAAAGCGGATTGCCAACATTGTGGGCAATTCCGAGGCCAAAAACCTTTGGATGGGTACGTTCCACTCCGTTTTTGCCAAATTACTCCGCTTTGACGGGGACAAATTGGGCTTCCCCAGCAATTTTACAATCTACGATACCCAGGATTCCCAACGCTTGATCGCTTCCATCATCAAGGAAATGGGATTGGACAAGGATATCTATAAATACAAGCAGGTCCAGAACCGGATATCCTCGTATAAAAACAGTTTGATTACCGTTAAAGCCTATTTCCAAAATCCCGAACTGGTTGAAGCGGATGCCATGGCCAAACGACCACGGATGGGGGAGATCTATCAAAATTATGTGGATCGCTGCTTTAAGGCCGGGGCCATGGATTTTGATGACTTGCTATTGCGTACCAACGAACTGCTGACCCGTTTCCCCGATGTGCTGATGAAGTATCAGGATAGGTTCCGATATATTTTGGTGGATGAGTACCAAGATACCAACCATTCGCAATACCTCATTGTGAAGGCCCTCTCCGATCGTTATCAAAATATTTGCGTGGTCGGCGACGATGCTCAGAGTATTTATTCGTTCCGGGGGGCCAATATCAGCAATATCCTCAACTTTCAACGGGATTATGACGATGTGGCCGTGTATCGGTTGGAGCAGAACTATCGATCTACCAAAAACATCGTCAACGCTGCGAATTCCATCATAGCAAACAACAAGAACCAGTTGGAGAAAAATGTATGGACCTCCAATGACGATGGTGGACAGATCATCATACACCGAAGTGTGACCGATGCGGAGGAGGGAAGGTATGTGGCGGGTTCCATTTTTGAGAACAAGATGCAGCACCAGCTCCAAAATGGGGATTTTGCAGTGCTTTACCGTACCAATTCGCAATCAAGGGCCATTGAGGATGCCTTGCGGAAGCGTGACATTCCCTATCGGATCTATGGCGGACTCTCTTTTTATCAGCGCAAGGAGATCAAGGATGTATTGGCCTACCTGCGGTTGGTGATTAATCCAAAGGATGAGGAAGCATTGAAGAGGGTCATCAATTTTCCTGCGCGGGGCATTGGTCAGACCACTATTGACAGACTCGTTGTAGCGGCCAACCAATACGGACGTTCCGTTTTTGAGGTGATGGAACATTTGGACAAGCTCAACCTGAACATCAATGCTGGGACAAAGCGTAAGTTGGATGATTTTGTGACCATGATCAAGAGTTTCCAGATCATGAACGAAGGTGTAGATGCCTTCACACTTTCGGAGCATGTGGCCAAGAAAACAGGGTTGTTATTGGAGTTCAAAAAAGATGGTACACCCGAGGGCATTGCCAAAATGGAAAACATCGAGGAGCTCTTGAACGGGATCAAAGATTTTGTGGAAGGTCAAAAGGAACTGGCCGATGCTACGGGGAGCTTGACCGAGTTTTTGGAAGATGTGGCCCTGGCAACGGATATGGACAAGGAAGTTGGTGATGATGACCGCGTGGCCCTGATGACCATCCATTTGGCGAAGGGTTTGGAGTTTCCTTATGTATATGTGGTGGGAATGGAGGAAGACCTGTTCCCATCGGCCATGAGCATGAACACCCGAAGTGAACTGGAGGAGGAGCGAAGATTGTTCTATGTGGCACTGACCCGTGCGGAGAAACAAGCCTATCTGACCTATACCCAAAACCGGTACCGATGGGGCAAGCTGATCGATGCCGAACCCAGTAGGTTTTTGGAAGAGATCGATGAGAAATATGTGGAAAACCTCACGCCTGTAAATGATGGCTACCGGTACAAATCGATGATCAATGCCGATATTTTTGGGGAGGTGGACAAAAGCAAACTGCGACAGATAAAACCAAAAAATGGGACTCCTCCATCGGTCCAAAAACCAAATGAAAGCCAATTGAGAAAGTTGAGGAAACTCAAACCTGAGCTTTCCTCCCCATCCAACGGGAGCCATGATATCGACCCTGGGCTGGTGGCAGGGGCCTTGGTGAACCATACCCGCTTCGGAAGGGGCAAAATACTCAACATTGAAGGGGTGGGCAACGATAAAAAAGCTGAGATCCAGTTTGATCAGGGAGGGGTTAAAAAATTATTGCTTCGTTTTGCCAAGTTGGAAGTGTTGGGCAATGCTTAAAGCATTCTTTTAAATAATTTGCCCCGATAAATCTTTTTTTTTGGGAAGCCCGAGGTTGGAAAAAATGGTTAAATTCAACCAAATAAACCAAACCAACCTCACCATTCCATGAAAAAAATACTGTTCAATCCAGTCTTCATTGCGGTCGCTTTACTTGTAATCATACTTTTTGGTATTTCGGGCTATCATTATGAACTCGGATACCCGGCCTGGTCAACCATGCTTTTGGGCATTGTGATCGGGATTTTGCTGCTCTTGTTGTTCCAACTGTTTTTTTCTTGGTTGCTGCCCCGTCTCAGCAGGTTTCCCATTGGTTTGTATGCCACTCTTTTGAGTGGTTTCTTGGCCTTGGTTGTGATGCATACGTTCGCCTTCGGATGGCCTTCCCTTTTGTTTTGTGCATTGGTCATTTTCGGACTGGTCGGTTGTTTGTTGTTGGTTTTGGGATTGAATAAAATCATCAAAAAAGATAACGGTAAGGTGGGCATTGGGATGATATTGGTCTCTTTGGCTTGGTTTTTCTTGGGGATCTATGGGTTCAATGCTTTGGAAGGTGATCCATATTCCAATGATGAACCGACCTCGGCAGGGGAAGTTTTGGCCACGCTCTCTGGGTCGGGAGTGGAAGACCCATCAAGCCCCGGTTCATTTGAAATAGAGACCTTTACCTATGGAAGTGGTACGGACAAGAAAAGAGCAGAATACGGTGAGGGTGTCAAAATAAAGACCCCGACCGTTGATGCTTCCAGGCTGCTTCCGGATTGGAAAGGAAAAAAGAAGAAGTGGCGTGAAAAATTTTGGGGTTTTGGCGTGAAGGAATTCCCTCTGAACGGGAGGGTATATATGCCAAAAGGAGAGGGTCCGTTTCCGTTGGTAATGATAGTGCACGGCAACCATAGCATGATCGATTATTCCGATGGGGGATACGCCTATCTGGGTGAACTTTTGGCGAGCAGGGGTGTTATAGCTGTTTCTGTGGATGAGAATTTCATCAACGGGCACTGGTCCGGTGATTTTATGGGGAAAGAAATGCCCACTCGTGCTTGGTTGTTGCTAAAACATCTGGAACTGTGGAAAAATTGGAACGAAGGAATTGGAACAGAAGCATTGAAAGGTAGCGTGGATATGGACAATATTGCGTTGGTCGGGCACTCCAGGGGAGGCGAGGCGGTTTCCATAGCCGCCGCATTCAATAAGTTGGACAGGTTTCCCGACAATGCCCAAGAAGAGTTCGATTTCGATTTTGGCATCAAGGGCATTGTTACGGTTGCTCCCACGGATTATAGGTATGAGCGCGAAATCAGTTTGAAGGATATCAACTATTTGTCCCTTCAGGGTGCTTATGATTCGGATGAGACCAGTTTTTGGGGAATGAGGCCTTTTCACCGGTTAGAATTTTCAGACAATTTTAAGGGGTTCAAGGCCGGACTTTATATGAACCACGCCAACCATGGACAATTCAATTCCACTTGGGGAGAATCAGACTTTGGTGCTCCCATGAAGTGGTTGCTGAATCTGGAACCATTGGTTTCAGGGGAAGAGCAGCGGCAAGTGGCCAAGGTGTACATCAGTAGTTTTGTGGAGACTGTCCTCAAAGGCAACAAGGATTATCTTGCTTTGTTCAAGAATTCGGATGTTGCCAACAATTGGCTACCCAAGGAAGAATATTTTAGCCAATATGAGGACCACACCAAAAATATTTTATTGGACTTTGAGGAGGATTTGGATGTTACATCGGGTTTAAATGGGATTCAAATCAGCACACAACATCTAAAAATTTGGAGGGAGCAGGAACTGAAATCAAGAGATGGGGGTAGCCAGCAGAACAATGCCCTGGTTTTGGGCTGGAAGTACAATGAACCAAAAAGTGATTCCATGCCACAATACAGTATCAATTTGCCCGAAAACCTGAAAGATTTAAGCTTGATGGACACCTTGGCGCTTTCTTTGGCTTATGGAGACCCATCTGAACTGGAAGATGGGGATGACGAGGGCGAAGTGCCCAAGACTGGGTTCAATTTCAGCGTTGTGCTCAAGGACAGTTTGGGAAATCGAGCCTCGGTCGATTTTGCAAATACAAATCGTTTGCCCAAAACCATAAAATCCCGTTTCACCAAGTTTGCTTTTTTGGATGAAGAAATGATGGGCAGTGAATCTGAAACCCAGTTGAAAAGCTGTTATTTGCCCATTTCTTTGTTCCTCAAAAAGAATTACGGTATCCGACTGGACAATCTGGAAAGCATCCATTTTGTTTTTGATAAGGATTCATTGGGGGTCATTGTGCTGGATGATATTGGCTTTTACAGGAAAATGTAACCCTTTACTATTTCTGAACATATTTTTTGCCATCGAAGGCAAGCGAATGTTCCACAGTGGATGTACCTTGTATTTCTGGAAACAATATACGGGCACCGTTCATTTCCACTTTAAATCCCAATGGGTCTGAAAGCTCAGGTTTTTTGTGGATTTGGGAAATGGATATGGAACTTTCGTTGTTTGGAAAGGCAGGGGCCTCTTCAAGGCTTTCATTTTTCAAGGTATAAGCATTCAATCGGAAATATTTGTCGTTACCAGTACTATCGTGACCGTGCAGGATATATAAGGTTTCCCCTCTGTACGATTCCACCTGGTATATTTTCCCATAAATGATGGGGATGTCATATAGCGAGCTGGGTTCGACCTTGTCGGCTGTTTGATAAAGCGCAATGTTCTTGATCTTGTTTCCCGAGGCATCCATTTGTGTACGCCATGAGAATACCCCAATTTTTTTGTCTTCGGAAAGCACAAAAGAGAACTTATGGCTTTTTGCGGTATATGCTTTTCCTATTTCGGCCAACAATCTGGAAGAGCGTATGTTTTCAATTGTCCTTCGAATGTTTTCGTTCACCCGTACCTTGTCTTCCGAAACTCCCGGGGCCGATTCTTCGGGATTGTCCAGTTGGTAAAAGAGGCTGTCTAGAACAGCAATGACCTCTTCGCCCGTTGCCTTACCTTGCTTATTTTTTTCAGTTTTGTCGGTACAGTTTACAAAAAACATAGAACCAAAAACCAGGGTCAAAAAGAAGAATCTGGATGTCATATTTATAAAATCACGCTTGTTCATAATGACAAAGTTGTATGTTTTAATTTGGATTTTCAGAGGCCAATTCACCAATGCCCTATATGAATTGATGGATGCCCTGTTTGACTTTATAGATGCAAATTTTGGTATGTGGTTGAGTGTTTTGGAAAACATTAACTAAAACTCCTTTTTGGCCCCATCACTACCAAATGATCTTATTATTCGTTAATTTGTTGTTCGGGAACATTTAATTTGGTTTCCGTTTATAAAAAATGGCTGAACTTATACGACTTTACGAGGAAAACCCTAATCCAAGGCAGGTGGAAAAGGTCGTGAACGTACTCAGAAAGGGTGGACTTGTCATCTATCCTACGGATACTGTTTATGGGCTGGGCTGCGACATTACCAATTCCAAGGCCCTACAGCGCATTGCTCGGATAAAGGGAGAGAAGTTGGAAAAGGCCAACTGGTCGTTTGTCTGTGCCGATTTGAGCAATCTGTCCGATTATGTGAGGCAAATAGATTCGAAGACCTTCAAGATTTTAAAAAGGGCGCTCCCTGGGCCATATACCTTTATCCTACCCGGTAACAACAATCTTCCCAAGGATTTCAAAAAAAAGAAAACCGTGGGTATCCGGGTGCCTGATAACGCCATTACACATGCGTTGGTTGCTGAACTGGGCAACCCGATTGTTTCCACCTCCATTCGTGATGACGACGATATTCTGGAATATACCACAGACCCGGAACTTATTTATGAAAAATGGCAGAATCTTGTGGATGTGGTAATCGATGGGGGCTATGGGGGCAATGTAGCTTCCACGGTGATAGATCTTTCCGAAGGTGAACCCGTGGTGGTCAGGGAAGGAAAAGGGAGCTTGGATATATTTTAAGCATAAAAAAAGCGGCCAATTTTGGCCGCTTCTTCTTTAAATTGGCAAATGCCAACCTATATTATTTGCCCGTACCACCAATGGCGGGATCTTTCATTCCTTCTTCGATCATGTTGTAGAACTGGTCGATTTTTGGAAGAACTACGATACGGGTCCTTCTGTTTTTGGCCCTGTTGGCAGATGTGTCGTTGTCAACAAGTGGCACGTAGTAGCTACGTCCGGCAGCGGTCATCCTAGCAGGATCTACACCAAAATCGTTTTGAAGTATCCTCACGACGGATGTGGCCCTCTTGGCACTCAAGTCCCAGTTGTCCAACAAAACTCCGCTTCGGTAAGGTACGTTATCGGTATGTCCTTCGACCATAAATTCAAAATCAGGCTTGTTGTTCACCACTTTGGCCACTTTGCCCAATACTTCTTTGGCAGCGTTGGTCACGTTGTAGCTTCCACTTCTGAACAATAGTTTGTCGGAAATGGATACAAACACCACGCCTTTCTCCACGCTGATTTCGATATCCTCGTCATCCAGATTGCCAAGAACACCTTTCAAGCTCTGTACCAAAGCAAGGTTCACAGAGTCCCTACGGGTAACGGCGTCTTGGAGTTTCCTGATGGTAAGGTCTTTTTCACGGAGGCTTTCCAATGATTTTTCAAGGTTTTCGGCCCCTTTGGTGGTGAGCGTGGTCAAGTTGCCCATGTTGTTGATGAGCTCTTGGTTGTTGGCCTTCAAGAAAGCGTTCTGGTCCTCAAGGGTCTTCAGCCTTGAATCTGCTGTGGCCTTTTCTTCCAGACAGTCGTTCAACTTAACCGTTGCGGAATTCAATAAATCTTGGGCTTCTTTATGCTTGGCTTCCAGTTCAGCATATTTTTTTTGTGATACACATGAAGACAAAAGAACTGTCAGTGCCAGTGTTCCTAGAAAAACTTTTTTCATAGTTCAGAATATAATTTAAGGATTGTTAGATATATCATCGGTTAAAAGTGTTCCAAAATTAGAGAAAAAGCAAGGTTTCCATATTTTGGCTTCGTTAATCTTTTACTAAAATGTTAAAATTCTTTATATGATGTACGAAATAAGACCAAACTATGGATGTCGCAGTATAATACTTTAATATAAAATTAGCTTTTTCCCGTTTTTTGTACATTTTTATAAAGTTAGCATAAAAACTCAAATGTGCCCTGAGAATGGCAAGGCAATGTTTGAACCTAAACTGAAAAATGAACCTGGCAGCGGCGATGCCATCCAATAGCAAGCGCAGGAAGATGATGGGCAACGCTTTTCTCTTTGGAAGGTTCTTTGTGATGGAATACAGCGAATTCCTGAAATTAAGGTAAGTTTTCTTGGGGTTCATGTTGGATAGGGTGGAACCGCCCAAATGATACACACTGCTCTTGCCCACATAATAGACCTTGTAGCCGGTATTCTTCGCACGCCAACACAGATCAATCTCTTCTTGATGTGCAAAATAATCCTCATCAAATCCGTTCAGGGCCCTAAACACATCACTTTTGATGAACATACAGGCACCTGTGGCCCAAAAAACCTCTATGGTGTCATCGTATTGCCCCTCGTCCTTTTCTATGGACTGAAAGATTCTTCCCCTGCAAAAAGGGTATCCCAGCATATCGATAAACCCGCCCCCGGCACCGGCATACTCAAAGTGATCTCGTTGGTTCAGATCCAATATTTTGGGCTGTATGATGGAAGCTTCGGGTATGTTTTGAAAGGTTTCCTTGATCGGTTCCAACCAATTTGGGGTCACTTCCACGTCGGAATTTAACAAACAGAAAACATCTGCTTCAATGTTCTTGAGACCATCGTTGTAGCCTTTGGCAAAGCCCCCGTTGGTGTCATTTCGCACTAGGCCAATGGTAGGGTAGTGCTTTTCCAAAAAGGCCACAGATCCATCGGTGCTGGCATTGTCAACCACATAGATGTCCGCTCCTTCGGAGTGTTCCGTGACAGACGGCAGGAACCTTTTGAGCAAAGCTTCCCCGTTCCAGTTGAGTATGGCTACGGCAATTTTCAAAACGCTGGCAAATTAACGGCTAAAATCAGGAATTTCCTTTAAAAACCTGTATTTTTCAAGCTCGTGGTCCATTTCACAGTAATAATGGTCCAAACCATTGGTCACCATAAGGTATCGGGCCTTCAGTTGATAGTTGTACCGGGCTATCTGGTCAAAAGTGGTCTGGTCAATTTTCACCTCTGGGGCCTTGCATTCCACCAACAGATAAATGGAACCATCGGGATTGAACACGACCACGTCATAACGCTTTTTCAACTGGTTGACGGTCAATTGTTTTTCTACGTTGACCAAACTTTTAGGGTATTTTTTTGAGAAGATCAAATAATGGAGCACGTGCTGTCTTACCCATTCCTCGGGCTGGAGAACGACAAATTTTTTACGGATCTCGTCAAAAATGTAGTGTCTATTTTGGTTATTTTTGATTCGAAACGCATAGTTGGGAAAGTTCAATGCTCGCATGGCACAAAATTGATGATTTTTTCTGAATGGACAGGGTAAAAGAGATTGTAGCGGAAATAAAAAAGGGAACTCCAAGACCCATTTACTTTTTGATGGGAGAGGAACCCTATTATATTGATAAAATTTCCCAGTTCATTGCCGACAATGTGTTGACAGAGGATGAAAAGGGTTTCAACCAGATGGTACTTTATGGGAAGGATACCACTATTGACGATGTGGTGGCCAATGCCAAACGGTTTCCCATGATGGCCGAGCGTCAGGTGGTGATCGTAAAGGAGGCCCAGCATCTTTCGAGGACGATTGAAAACCTATTGTCGTATTCAGAAAATCCGCAGCCTACGACTGTGCTCGTCATTTGCTACAAATACAAGAAGCTGGACAAACGAAAAAAACTGTACAAGGCCATTCAGAAGACCGGGGAGCTTTTTGAAAGCAAAAAATTGTACGAAAACCAAGTGGCGGATTGGATCCGAAAAACAATGGCGGGGAAAAGTTACCAGATATCCCCAAAATCCTGTGTGATGCTCACGGAGTTTTTGGGAACCGACCTGAGCAAGATCAGCAATGAGCTCGATAAATTGACCTTGGTGGTGCCTGCAAGTACTGAGATTACCCCGGAATTGGTCGAGAAACATATAGGCATAAGCAAGGACTTCAACAATTTTGAACTGAAGAAGGCCATAGGGGAAAGGGATGTGAAGAAGGCTTCGCGTATCATCGATTACTTTTCCCAAAACCCAAAGGACAATCCTTTTGTGGTAACCATCACCCTCCTGAACACCTTTTTCACACAGTTGCTGCAATACCATGGTCTGAACGACCGCTCTTCTGGAAACGTGGCGAAGGTTTTGGGAGTCAGCCCCTATTTTGTGAATGAATATGCAATAGCAGCCAAAAATTATCCCATGAAAAGGGTGAGTGGAATCATTTCAAGCCTCCGGAACCTAGACCTTAAAGGTAAAGGGGTAGGTGCCAGCAATATGTCACAATCCGATTTATTAAAGGAGCTGTTGGCCGAGATTATTTGAGCTACCTCTTGTCCACACTGTACTTACCTGGCCCCAGCAAGAATATCACCACAAAGACAGATAGGTAAAGTAAGGCCATTTCCTTCTTGCCAAAGGGATCGGCAGCATGTATCACAAATGCGGCCACGAACATGGTTATGGCCGTAGGAATGGCGGCCCATCTGGTCTTGAAACCAATAATGATCAAAAGTGGACAGATAAACTCACCAATAACGGCCAAGAACAGGGTAGGTGCCTGTCCGATGCCAAAAGGATCGGCAAATTCAGTGTTTCCATTGATAAGTTTCATAAGTTTTGGGTATCCATGGGTCAGCATAAAAGCCGAAGGCGCAATCCGTAAAAGTGCCAGGCCCAAGTGGATCAATGTATTGTTTTTCATTCATTGGGGGATTAAGTTCACGTGAAAGTATAAATTATGTTTCAAAAAAGGCAACATAAATTGACGAAATGCATTTTTGGGTTGACGGATAAGCCTAATCACCTCATAGATGGATAGGAGGCAGGATTCGCTTCATGCATGATTTCATATACTTTTTCAAAAATATCCTCGGCGTTGGGTTTGGAAAAATAATCCCCGTCCGATGCGTAGGCCGGTCGGTGCGCTTTGGAGGTAAGGGTCTGCGGTGCACTGTCCAAATATTGGTAGCCTCCTTGTTTTTCCAATATTTCCTGCAATAGATATGCCGAGCAACCACCGGGCACATCCTCATCGATGATAAGCAATCTGTTGGTCTTTTGGAGACTTTTCACCACGTCATGTTCCAAATCGAACGGTAGTAAAGTCTGTGCATCGATAACCTCGGCATCAATACCTACCTCTAAAAGTTCCTGTGCCACTTTCTCCACAATCCTGAGTGTTGACCCATAAGAAAGCAATGTAATGTCTGTTCCTTCTTTCAAGGTTTCCACTTTGCCTATGGGTGTACAGAAATCTCCGAGATTGTCAGGTTTCTTCTCCTTTAATCGGTATCCGTTCAGACTTTCAATGACCAGAGCGGGTTCATCACTTTTCATGAGGGTGTTGTAAAAGCCTGCGGCCTGGGTCATGTTCCGCGGGGTCAAAATGTACATTCCCCTCAACAAGTGGATCAATCCGCCCATGGGCGACCCCGAATGCCATATTCCTTCCAATCGATGTCCACGGGTACGCACAATGAGTGGTGCCTTTTGTTTCCCCACGGTTCGGTAGGTAAGTGTGGCTAGATCATCGCTCAAGGTTTGGATGGCGTATAGAATGTAATCCAAATATTGTATTTCGGCTATAGGTCTCAATCCGCGTAGGGCCATCCCGATTCCTTGCCCAATGATGGTGGTCTCCCGTATCCCCGTATCGGCGATCCTGAGTTCACCGTATTTTTTTTGCAGTCCTTCCAGCCCTTGGTTCACATCTCCAATATTTCCCGTGTCCTCACCAAAGATCAATGTTTCGGGGTATTTGCCAAAGAGTGCATCAAAGTTGTCACGAAGAATGGCACGACCATCGACTTCCTCCGAATTGTCGGAATAACTGGGCGGGATGCTTTTTATGCCGATGGCTTTGTTGCCCGCTTCGCTGTAGAGATGTGAGCTAAATTTGTATCCGTTGGTGTCCATGAATTGGTCCACCCATCGTTGGAGTTCTTTTTTTTCTGGGCTGTTTTCACCCAGAAGATACCTGAGTGCCTTTCTGGATTTGGCCGCCAAATCCTTTTTTAAGGGTTCTTCTATGGCAATGAGGTCGTTCTTTATTTTTGCGATAAATGCACGGTTCGAACTTTTTGCGGCAACTTTGTCCAACAACAGCACGAGCTCTTTTTTTGCCTGCAAATGAGGCTTGAGGAACTCAGTCCAGGCTTCTTTTTTTGCAGCCCTTACCTTATGTTTTATTTCCCTATCGAGTTTTTTGAGCTCTTCTTCCGTGCTGATGCCATTTTCAACAATCCATTCCCTGAACCTTTTGTTGCAGTCGTTCTCACGTTCCCATTCCAGACGCTCCGCAGATTTGTACCTTTCGTGCGAACCGGAAGTGGAATGTCCTTGGGGTTGTGTTAGCTCCGTCACATGGATCAATACGGGCACATGGCCTTCCCTGGCAATGTCCGAAGCATTTTCAAAGGCATGGATGAGCGCTGTGTAGTCCCATCCCTTTACTTTCAAGATTTCAAACCCATCATTTTCCCCATCGCGTTGCAGCCCACTGAGCATTTCGGAAATGTCACCTTTCGTGGTATGGTATTCCGCTGGAACAGAAATTCCATAATCGTCGTCCCAAACACATATTACCATGGGAACCTGCATCACGCCAGCGGCGTTCAAAGCTTCAAAAAAGTGTCCTTCACTGGTGCTGGCATTGCCTATGGTGCCCCAAGCGACTTCATTTCCATTGTTGGAGAAGTTGGTCTGGTCCAGTCCTTTTACGTTTCTATAAATTTTAGAAGCCTGTGCCAGTCCCAACAGTCTTGGCATTTGCCCGGCAGTACAGGAAATATCGGCACTACTGTTCTTTTGCTCCATGAGGTTTTTCCAACTGCCGTCCTCGTTGAGACTGTGGGTGATGAAATGCCCTCCCATTTGCCTTCCGGCGCTCATGGGTTCCTTTTCCAGATCGGTAGTGGCATATAGTCCATGGAAAAATTCCTTTGGGTTCAAATGTCCAAGGGCCATCATAAAGGTCTGGTCACGATAGTAACCACTCCTAAAATCACCATCTTGAAAGGCCCTGGCCATGGCAAGTTGTGGGAGTTCCTTCCCGTCACCAAAGATTCCGAACTTTGCCTTTCCGGAGAGTACCTCGCGCCGTCCCAATAAACTACATTCCCTACTGGTGACGGCAGTTTCATAATCTTGCAGGATCTGTGACCTGAAATCTTCAAAAGAAATGTCGTTGCTGGTACTTGGGTCGGGTTTCATGGGTTAATGTCGATTTCTGCGAAATTACTAAAATACATTGAAATCAACAATAGCACCCATCGTTAATAAAATAACAATATGGTAAAAAATAGGTCTTATTGAAACAAAATAGATAATAATAAGCTGTTTTGATACTTTTTTTTGTGAAATTGATAAAATCAAAACCATTTTCGGGTGAACAGTCCAGTAAGTGTCCTAGGACTTATGGTAACGATAAAACGAATGCGCTGACTGTAATTGTCCTGTGCAATTTCCCAACCTCTGTTGGAATACACGGGAAAGTACAGCTCGAAGTAATCGGTCACCAAATTTAAACGGATGCCCGAATCATATACAAATCGGGTATTTTCCCCCTTGTTCTTGATGAGACCCAAATCACCGTAAGCCTCCACCCACCTCCAAATATTGGTACTGGCATTTGTAGTGGCTATCCAATCGTTCGCAAAGGGATTTTCCAGTTTCGACTTGAACCCACCTTCCGCGATGATGATCTGCTGGCTATACAGTCCAGAGCTCTCCGACCGCCCCAAATAGGAGAGGTCGAACATGTAGTCGGTGGGACGGTCCAGTGCAAAACTGAAAAAATCGGATGCTGTTTTGTTCCTTAAAAATTTACCGGCATAAAACCTGAGATTGAACTGCCGATTGCTCTGGAACAGCTTGCGATATTCAAGTTCAAAGGCGAGTTTGGTAAAGTCACTGGAGTGCTGGGCGTCCACAAACCAAGAAGTGTAGTCGAGTATGTTGTTGTCCACATCGGTGAACCGCACGTTCATTACACTGTAGTCCGGATCGGTATCTATCTGCCCTACCAAAGCGTTATCCACATTTCTGAAAACGCTACGGTACCTGAACAGGAGGAATTGTCTGCGGTTGGACAGCAAATCGTTGGGGCGCCAACCAAAACTTATGGCTGGAGTGAGCGTGGTAAAACGTGAACTTTTTTGGAAGTGTGAAGTGGATCCAGAAAATGAATAATCGGTAAAGAACAGCCCCGTCTTATTATGGTACTTGCGATACTTGAAACTTGCCTTGCCCACCAGGGTTTTTTCCAAAAAGGAGTAGGTGGGCGAAATATCGTACTGGAAAGGTCTTTCCAAAAATGTTTTGTTGTAGAGCCTTAACCCTGGCGTAATCCCATCATAAATGTTGAAATTCGCAATGGGTACATAAAATATCTGATTGTAATAAGGGTCTTCAGTGTCCTTGAAAAATTGAAATTTTAACTTCTTATTGCTTGAAAAAAAACCATTTAAGGTCTTCCAGTTATCCCTTTGGTTGAATTCTGGGATTTTTTGGTCATAGTTCAATACCATTCTATCCTCTCCGTCCCTTGGAATCGTGACCGTTTTTGTAGTATCGATATCCGAAAACCAATATTTGGATATAACGGAATCATTTTGCATACCAAATAGGGAAATCGGTACATTGGTCCCTCGTTTGTTTTTTATGGTCAGGGTAATGGAATCCTCGGTCTTTTCAATGCTCTTGATCTTGAAGTCGATTTTTTGGTCCGTGGCCACATATTCCTCAAAAAACCAATCGATGTCCTTGTTGGCATACTTTTCAATGGCCTTTCTGAAATCGGAGGCCGTTGTTTTTTGTTTGAGCTTATGGGTCTTGTAAAAATCCATGATGCTACTGTCTATCTTTTTCTCTCCCAAAAAGGCCGATAGGTAGGACATCCCCAGCCCGGCTTTGTATCCATTGGCTATTTTTTCATTGAACTTGATCAACGAGTCGTTTCGGGTGACCAGGGATTGATCAATGTTCTTTCGGGCAGAGAGCATGCTAAAAAGGGCATATTGCTCATTGAAATCCATTTGGGCGAAGTGGAAATTTTTGATACCCCAGATCCTTGAAAGCTTTCCGGCCAGTTTTTGATCGGGATAATGGTCTTCCACATATTTGATCATCAGGTAATAACCAATGGCATCGTTGACCCATCGTTCCTTTCTGGGATCCAAAAAGAGGGTTTCCTCCAAATAGCTCCTTATGGCCGTTTTCAGGAACTTCATCTCAAACTGGAACTGCTCCTCGTATGGCCTTATGAAGGAAGGGAGCTGACCGATACCGTACAAAGGGGATTTGTTGTAGTCAAAATCGCTGACCAATAGATTGTCATGCGGATATTCCCCCAAGTTTTCATAAAGGAACTGTGCTATTTTATTGATCGATATGCCCTGTGATATTTCATCATACTTGTTCGATTCGATATCGGTGGTCACGACCAGGGATGGGGTAACATGCTTGGTAAAGGTTTCCAGTCTGGTAAGGATGATTTCGCAATTTTTCCTATTGTTCCCAAGCAGTTGCGTATGCTGTCCCCCCGGAAAACTCGAAGCGCTGGATTGCCTAAAATTTGTGGCCAAGAAAAGTTTTTCCGGATACATGAAATTGATAGTGGTCTCGGACACATCGGTATAAAGATCATCCAGGTTCATGTTGTCATAAAGTCTCCATTCTTCCCCGTCAAAGACAGCCGGGGTAAGGTACCAGTCCTTCAGGTTGTATCCACCATCAGGGGCGTACCCGTAGGTGGTGAATTTGACCGAGGGGAGTTTCACGGTGTAGGTAAAGAACAGTTGGATGGATTCCCCGGGACGGAGCATTTCGTTGAGTGAGATGGATATGATGTCCCTATTGCCAACCCTTTTCCAGTCCAGCCCCGCATAATTTTCGTTTACAATGGTCTTGATGGTAGTGTACCCCCTCTCCCTGTCCTTGGCGAGGTGCAATCCCCTGTTGAACTCTTCGGCAAAGCGTTTTGCGAGTGCCGTATTCTTGTTTGAGTAGGCGTGGTTCCAATCATTGAAATATAAGGTGGCCAGGCCTTTATCGGAATGGTTTACATAAGTAAAATGCTGCCGTATCCTGATTTGTTGGGTCTCACCATCGAGTGTCGCCACAATCTCATTTTTGTGCTGTCCCCATACATTAAGGGAGAGCACAATGAGCAGTAGGGTGGGAAACTTTTTTGGCAACCGATGGAGCATCAATATAGGTAAGATTAAAAATTGGGACTAAGGTTACGCCCTTTGTAAAAGGCATCAATGATTTCAACAACCTCATCTTCGGTATCCACCAATTGGATCAAATCGAGGTCTTGTGGACTTATGTTTCCAGCCTCCAACATAGTGTTTTTGATCCAATCTAGAAGTCCTTTCCAAAAGTCTGTTCCGACCAAGATTATGGGGAATGTGTGTATTTTATGGGTTTGGATTAGGGTAATGGCCTCAAAAAGTTCATCCAAGGTACCAAACCCTCCCGGCATGACCACAAAGCCCTGTGAATACTTTACGAACATTACCTTTCTCACAAAAAAGTAATCAAAATCCAAGCTTTTGTCATCATCTATAAAGGGGTTGTCGTGCTGTTCAAATGGTAGGTCTATGTTCAATCCCACAGAGGTGCCTCCTGCCAAATTGGCCCCTTTATTACCTGCTTCCATGATTCCCGGGCCACCTCCTGTAATGACCCCATAACCCGCTTCGGATATCCGTTTGGCAATTTTTACGGCAAGGTCGTAATAATGGTTGCCAGGTCTTACGCGAGCTGATCCAAACACGGAAACACAAGGGCCAATGGCGCTCATTTTCTCAAACCCATTGACAAATTCGCCCATGATCTTAAAAATGGCCCACGAGTCGTTGGCCTTGATCTCGTTCCACCCTTTTATGTGCTGTTCTTTTCTCATTCGTATTTCTTTGTTTAAACTGCCCGTGCAATTTTTTGTTTGGTGTTTTCCAATTCTTTTTTCAAAAACTTGGCGGTGTAGCTCTTTTTGTCCTTGGCCACTTCTTCCGGCGTTCCTTTTGCTACGACCATTCCGCCGCCCCGGCCTCCTTCGTATCCAATATCGATGATGTGGTCCATCATTTTGATCACATCCATGTTGTGCTCTATCACCAAGATGGTGTTTCCTTTGTCCACCAAGCGATTCAGTACTTCCATGAGTACCCTGATGTCTTCAAAGTGTAGTCCGGTCGTTGGTTCGTCGAGGATGTAAAACGTGTTTCCGGTGTCCCGTTTGGAAAGCTCGGTTGCAAGCTTTACACGTTGTGCTTCGCCACCGGAAAGGGTAGTGGACTGCTGTCCCAATGATATATAACCCAATCCCACATCTTTTATTGTCTTCAATTTACGGTGGATCTTTGGAATGTTCTCAAAAAAATCCACTGCTTCGTTGATGGTCATTTCCAGAACATCAGCTATGGATTTGCCTTTGTAGCGAATCTCCAAGGTTTCCCTGTTGAAGCGCTTGCCGTTACAGGTCTCGCATTCCACGTACACATCGGGCAAAAAGTTCATTTCGATGACCTTCAACCCACCACCTTGGCAGGTTTCACAGCGTCCTCCGGCCACATTGAAGCTAAAACGCCCCGGTTTGTAGCCACGGATGGTCGCTTCGGTGGTCTTGGCGAACAGGGTGCGGATCTCACTGAAAACCCCTGTATAGGTAGCCGGATTGGATCGTGGTGTGCGTCCAATCGGGGACTGGTTGATGTCGATGACCTTGTCTATGTGCTGTAGCCCCGTAATCTTTTTGTAGGGCATCGGTTTCTTGACCCCGTTGAAATAATGTGCATTCATGATAGGGTAGAGGGTCTCGTTGACCAAAGTGGATTTTCCGCTGCCCGAAACACCCGTTACCCCAATGAGTTTTCCCAAAGGGAACTCCACGGTGACATCCTTCAAATTGTTCCCTGTACAACCCGAAAGGACAATTTTTTTGCCCGTTCCCTTTCTTCTTTCACTTGGAACAGGAATTTCCAGTTCGCCGGTAATGTATTGGGCGGTCAGGGTATGATGGTCCTTCAGTTCGGATGGTTTTCCTTCGGAAATGATTTCCCCACCATGTTTTCCTGCTTTTGGACCGATGTCGATGACGTGGTCGGCACGTTCGATCATATCCCGATCATGTTCCACAACGATCACGGAATTTCCAATGTCCCTGAGCGATTCCAAGGAATGGATCAAGCGTTCGTTGTCCCGTTGGTGCAGACCGATGCTGGGTTCGTCCAAAATATAGAGCACCCCCACCAGTTGGGAACCTATCTGGGTGGCCAAACGGATACGCTGCGCCTCACCCCCGGACAGGGATTTGGAGCTCCGGTTCAAGGAAAGGTAGTCCAGTCCCACATCCAGCAAAAAACCGATACGGGCCTTGATTTCCTTGATGATTTCCTCCGCGATTATCTTTTGGTTGCCCTCAAGGGTTTCTTCCAAATTCTTGAAAAAAGTGGCCAGTTCGGCAATGTCCATTTGGGCCAGTTCGGCAATGTTCTTTTCGCCCACCTTAAAATAAAGGGATTCCTTGCGCAAGCGGGCACCTTCGCAGGTGGGACATTTTATTTTGTCCATGTAATCCTTCGCCCATCGTTTTATGGACGTGGAATTGGCCTCTTCAAATTGGGTCCTGATAAAGTTTGAAATGCCCTCATAATCAATTTTGTACTGCCTTTTTACACCGAGGGATTTGGAATCGACCTCAAAACTTTCCTTTCCCCCGTTGAGGATAACGTCCATGGCCTCCTCGGGGATTTTTTCGATGGCGTCCGAAAGGTCAAAACCATATCGCTGTCCAATGGTCTCCAATTGTTTGAAGGCCCAGGATTTCTTGTATTCGCCCAACGGGGCAAGTCCGCCCGCTTTGATGGACAGTTTGGGATTGGGAATGATCTTCCGCTCGTTCACTTCGTAGATATGCCCCAGACCGCTGCAATCGGGGCACATGCCCTTGGGCGAGTTGAACGAAAAGGTGTTGGGTTCCGGCGTGGGGTACGAAATGCCCGTGGAAGGACACATCAGGTCACGACTGAAATAGCGGGGCACAGTCTCGCCCTCTTCCAACACCATCAGCACGTTGTCGCCACTGTACATGGCCGTGTTGATGGTCTCCGCCAAGCGTTTGTGAAAATCTTCACTATCAGTAACCTTCAATCGGTCGATCACAATTTCGATGTCGTGGGTCTTGTAGCGGTCCACTTTCATGCCCTTGGTAATGTCCATGATCTCACCATCCACCCGCACTTTTACGAACCCTTGCTTTGCAATCTGTTCAAAAAGTTCACGGTAATGGCCTTTTCTGGATTTGATCACGGGGGCCAGCACGTTTATTTTTTTATCGAGATAGGATTCTATGATGAGTTCCTTGATCTGCTCGTCGCTATAGCTCACCATTTTCTCGCCCGTGTTGTAGCTGTAGGCATCCCCGGCACGCGCGAACAAGAGTCGTAGAAAATCGTACACTTCCGTGATGGTACCCACGGTGGATCGTGGGGATTTGGAAGTGGTCTTCTGTTCTATGGCGATTACGGGCGATAGACCATCTATCTTGTCCACATCGGGGCGTTCCAGACCGCCCAAAAACTGTCTGGCGTAAGCGGAAAAGGTCTCGATGTAGCGGCGTTGGCCCTCGGCATAGATGGTATCGAAGGCCAAAGAGGATTTTCCACTGCCCGAAAGCCCGGTGATGACCACCAGTTTTTCACGGGGAATGGTGACGTCAATGTTCTTCAGGTTGTGTACCCGTGCACCCTTGACCTCAATATGTTCTTCGTAGTGGATCATAAATTCATAGCAAAGCTTCAAAAATAGCGATTTGACACGTAAAAAAGAAGGAGGTTTGGTTTTCGTTATTGTTATTTGATGGCTTATTTTTACGAAGTTATTTATCATTCTCGCGGATGTGGGAATCCATGAACGAAAGACTTCCGCCGTTGCGGAAGTTGACACTAAAATTTCTAAAGCATGAAACTACTGGGCATTGGCTCTCGAATAGACCATCCTGAACACGGAAAAGGGGTGGTGACCAACGTATCTTCAAAACATTATTGGGTCACTTTTTTGGAAAGTGGACTGGAAACCATTGCACTTGATGCCGATTTTGAGGTGATCGAGGCGGTGGAGGATGAAGTGGATACCGTCAGCTTTTTTGAAGTGGAACGTTCCTTGGTCAAGATTTTGGAAAAATGGAGCGATACCCACGAGAAAGTGGCCATTGCCGATAAGTGGAAGGGCGGTAAACTGATTCTGGATCCCGGGGATGCCACCCAGAACAAGGAAATGCCCATCGATACCTTTTTTCACAAGATCGTGATGGTGCGCGACCGTATCCGTGTGATGGAACAAAAGATCAATAGCAGCAATCTGGACGATCAGGATAAAATTGACCTACAGCAATACATCACCCGTATTTATGGCAGTTTGACCAGTTTTAATGTGCTCTTTAAAAACAAGAGCGACCATTTTGTGGGGGAGAAGGGGAAGTAGAGGGAAGTTGCTCTAAAGCAGTATTTTTTGGACACTATCCCAATAAGTGTGTAAGTTGAAAATAACGGGGGTTTGACTTTACTAGAGCCTTACCCTTTTTTCATAGATCGTAAGGAACTGGTTTAAAATTATGCCCCAGTTCCTGATGGGCATGGACCATTTCT
>JBLWSV010000007.1:0-234081 GCA_048270465.1 Allomuricauda sp. | reverse complement strand
CCCACTATTGGCGATTGGGTTACCGTCGCTGTTCCACAATTGTCCGTTGCGGTCGTCAATCCCGTATAATCTGGAACGGTAAAGTTGCAGTTGGCATCCAGATCTTCCTCTCTATCCGTTACAGCGGTCAATGTGGGCGGAATAAGATCATTAAAGGTTACGTCAAAGGTTTGTGTCCCTATTTCTCCCAAGCTATCCTCAATTGAAACTGTAATGGTGCTTGTTCCTGCTGCATCCAATACTGGTGTTATGGCAAAAGAACGGGTATTGCCGCTTCCTGTAATGATTATGTCCGCATTTGCAACGACACTTATATTTGAAGAGACGGCGGTAACCACAAATGTATTGTCTCCCGGAAAAGTATCCGTAATCGTCAGAGCTAGTCCAGAAACGGAACCGTTGATACATTCAGACTGGTTTGTTATTACAGAACCTGAAGGCGTATCGTTGGAGATGGTCGTAAAGGAAACCTCACCGCCATAACTCGTTCCTTCACTATTAATGGCATAGGCACGAACAAAATATTCAGTTCCTGCAGTAAGCCCTGTAATTTCATCTGAAAAAATACCGTCACCAGAACCGATCTGTACTTTAGTGTCAGCCGTTGTTGGTGTGCCTGTGGTGTTATGGACAATGCCGCGTTCGGTTACGGTGGCACCGCCATTGTCGGTCACTTCCCCGCCAAGGGTTGCTGTGGTAATGGTAACCCCTGAGGCAGCTGTTGTGGTTACGGTTGGCACTTCAAGTAGAGTAATTGTAATTGAAAACGTTTGATTGGCCAATGCCCCACCATCTGGGTCGCTCAATGTAAATTCAAAGCTGTCCGAGGTTTGATCAGCAACAATATTGGTGTACCTGATCCTGTTATTGTTAATGTCATCTTGCGTAAATGTTGCACCTACCATGAGGTCTTCTTCCCCAGCATCGAATGTATTGTTAAGGTTAGCATCAAGGAACAATGTGCCATGGGCAACAGCTGTGGTAATAGTTGCCGTCAATTGGGAATCATCCCCCGTTTCGGTATCATCAAAATGTAATTTACCACTGTCTATGGTTCCGGTTGTTCCTTCTGTTACTGTCAGTCCATTGTTGGCGTCTACTGTTGGAGCCGTATTAGCCGACAAAACAATAGGAGCTGGGCTTACCACTCCATCTATTTCATGGCCACCATCTGTAGCGGTACGAATCCAGGTCCAATGATGTGTTCCAACATTTTTATTTGTAACATTCTCAATAATAATCTCAAGCTGAGAACCAGATGCAACAGTTGGATCCGTTAGCCTAACATCCATTAATCCACTACTAAAGCTACGAACATTGAAATCTCGTTCTGAACCATTAACTCTTACAGTTACATTTTCCTTCTCAGTAGGTGTAATTACATAATTGTTTCCACTTAAACCCAAAAAAGGGAGTTCCCATCCATTATTATTAATCGCATAGAAAATATTGTAAGGGTCCGCTGTTACAATCTCGTAATTAAATGTATAAGTAACACCCGTAGCTCCAGCACTTAAGTTATCTGCAGACCAGGAAAAATTTACTAATTGAGGGGCTGATGTCGTAAAACTCTCCACACCACCATAAGTCGTTCCTTCACTGTTGGTGGCATAGGCTTGATAATAATAGGTAGTGGATGCGCTCAGCCCTGAAATGGCTTCGCTAAAAACACCTGTGCCACTGCCATCTAGGACTTGTGTAACCCCACCTTCCCCTATAGTTGGGGTATTGTCTGAACTGGAATAGACAAAACCTCGAGCGGTTACAGTTGTGCCGCCGTCGGCGGTTACCTCTCCATTTAAAGTGGCTCCTGTGGCGGTAATGGAAGTCTCGGCCGCAGTGGTTACGGTTGGGGCGGTTACTGGTATAACGGCATTATCAATAACAAAAGTATCAAAGGAGTGAAATAAGCCTTCGGCACTGCTATGTGGTATTCCTGGGTCATTAAATGCTGGATTATTGTCCTTGTCCATGGTAATGCGAACTTCATCCACACTTTCAAATACTGGATTGGTCAATGTTACTGTTGAGTGATAAGGTTCTACATCTGATACAATGACAACACTTTCAGATCCTTGCAAAACCCCATTCTTATACCCGGATATTTTTAGATAGTTGCCCCATGAATTCCATTCCGCATCATGCGCTTTAAAGCTTGTAAACTTGAAATCCGAATTGTCTGTGGTTTTAATTACTAAGGCTTCAGGAGCATACCATTGTTGAGCTGACTGACCATTGGCATATCCGGCCGTTACAAAACCACCGTCTTCAAATTCAGTCGGAAAACCTTGCCAACAACCTCCTGCGGCTATATCGTACCACAAGCTTCCATTTGCAGAAGGAGTCCCATCAAAATTGGCTGCATAAATATTGAATGATTTTCCTATTGCGGAGAAAACATGAGTATCACTTATTTCAATACATGCACTAAATCCCTGATCATCAAAAGTAATAGTCGTTTGTGACAAGGCAGCACTACAAACAAAAGAAGTAAGTATAAAAAATTGGTACAACTTGTAGAATTGTTTTGTGGAGGTGTGTAATTGTTTTTTCATTAAAAAAGTAACCTTGGTTGATATTGTCTTAAGCTTTTTTAGAGGGGCAATACTATGATATTATGCTTTTTCTCATATATAAATGTTGTGAATGTGGATAAATATGATGCATAGACTTATATATTTTGTAGGTTTAATATTATTAAAAGTTAATTGTTTGAATGCGAAAGTTTTGGAACCTACTGTATGTTGATCAACTATTAGCTAATCCTGAATCAACATCTTTTTGCTTCATATCCTGTTTTTTATGTATTCCATTATTATCCGTTGTTATGGTCCCGTAATGGAAAAAAACTGGCAAAGTGTACCATCCTAGCTGGAAGAAATCAGCGCTGCACAACAATGACAAGACATTGATCGGCTAACCACAACGACAAAATATTCGAAGGCTCATATTGGCCTTTTTCATTGGTTCCCGTTATCTCCCACCCATCCAATTTGGGTCAAATCAATTTTCATGTTTTTTTGTGGTAGGTTTTCGGTGATAGAGAAGCTCCGGGACTGGGTAAGAAATCCCATGGCAATTTATTGTTATTCTCAAAGAAGTTTGTTGTGGAACAATATGATCCAATGATCAAAAAGGGCCATGATATAACCAGTGGCAGAGCAGAATATATTGTTTATTGGTACAACAAGAATGATGAAAAGGAGTATAAGATAGTTTTGCCTAGGTTGAAATTTGAGAAAAGGAAATGAAACCTCTTGGTTTGGAGCGCTTCCAGTTCCAGGTCAAATACGAGCTCAATGTTGAAAAGGGTTTGCTCTTTTTCGCGCTCGTAGTTTTTGAGAAAATTGCTGATTTCTGCGGCGGAGTTGAACAGGGTAATCCCTTTTGAACCGGGGTTGCCAAGATGCGTATAGGGACTCTTTGACATTGGATCTGAATCACAATCGGTTGGATGATAATATTTTGATTATAAGTATATTATGAAGTGTTGATGCTTTTCCGCCGTTCAGGGGCTTGTGCTCCTGTTCGCCAAAAAATGAACGATTACCACCTTGGCAATTCGTTGTTTTTATTCTACTTTCTGGTCAAGGAACTTTTCAATCATTGGAACAGCAAGGAAAGCACTTTCTTTAAGGTCAGGTTTTAGTGTTGTTATTTCTCCTATATAATCTCCGTGTCCACCGGGGATAATTGCTAATTCTGAATTTGCTATTTGTCGGTGGAGTTCAAGGGCGTGTTCTGGAGTGATCATGTCCTTATCGCCAATAATGATCAAAGCCGGTGCTTTAATCGATTTGATCTGCTCGTCCGGAATGTCTTTGAAATTTACCATCCGCCTTGCATCCTTGTCGTGCATCACTTGCAAGCCGTTCGTGTCCGGGGCGACCTGCTTATATGCTATTTTTAATGGTTCGGGCATGTTCTCCAATTTTGCCTGTTTCATAAAGCCCCAAAACTATTCAGGAACTCCGTCACGTTTGGCGAGAGCAGAACCGACAATGATTTTATCAACTATTTCAGGGTGGCGAATGGCAATCTGTAAAGTGGTTGTTCCTCCGTTGCTGAAGCCAAAGAAATCAGCTTTGTCAATATTTAGGTCTTGCAGCAGTGCCACAACATCATCGGCATCCTGTTCAAATGACAAGTCTGCGTTTCTGTCTCCCGTTCGACCGTGAGCCTGCAATTCTAAGGCTATTACTTGTCGGTTTTTTGCGAATAGTGGAATAACTTTTCCGAAATTCGATTGGATCGTTGACCCACCCCCGTGGATTAGCACAAACGGTTTGCCCTGACCGTAAATCTCGTAATACATTCTTATTCCATTGACTTCGGAATAACCATTTTTGAATGCTAAAGTGTCATTGGCAACGATAGGCCTAGTTTTGCCTCCTTCCGATTGGGCAACATGCTTGCACGAAGTGAAACTCAGGAAAGCCAAAGCAAAAAGTCTGAATGTACTTTTCATATATCTCCATTTTGAATGAACAATGCCCGCATATTGTCCAACATTTGCAACCAACTGGGATATGCTCCCGTTTTTTTGGCCAATTCTTGAGAAACAGTTTGGTGTAATTGTAATTTGGTTTTATCACCATCTTCCGTTAGTGTAACAGTGACCAGGGTTTTCCCTGGCCAATCGGGATCCATTCCGATTTCAGATGGGTTTATCGGATTGCCATTTTCATCGGCATTGATTACTGTAAATACAATTTTTGAATTGGGGATGACTTCCTTGTATTCCCCGATACACCAACAGTCCCCATACTGAGGGTTTGAGATGCAGGAATGGTACTTTCCACCTTCTTCTATTTCAATCTTTTTAAAATGAATCGAGCATCCGTCAGGTGCATACCATTTCAAAAGTTTTCCAGGGTCTGTCCAAGCTTCAAAAACCCTTTCAATGCTTGCGTTAAAAGTTTCTTCGATGAAAACTTCATCCTTTTTTGACCTGTTTTCCATTTTACTTTTTTGATTTAGTGATATTCTTAAGTTTATCCTTATCGGTGGCACCGACATTTTTAGATTCCAATTCTTCCTTTTCGACCAAATTTTTAAGTGCACTTAATCTACTGGTCCATAACTTATGGTACTGCTCGACCCATTGATACACTTCACTTAATTTTTCTAGCTTAGCCTCATACAATCTTTCCCTGCCACTTGGCCGAACATTTAACAGATCGCATTCAGACAGGATTTTAAGGTGCAATGAGATGGCTTGCCTGCTAACATCAAATTGTTCTGCAATGGTGCTGACATTGACAGGTTGTTGGGCTATTAAGTCTATGATGGCCCGTCTTGTTGGGTCGGCTATGGCTTGAAAAACATCTCTTCGTGCTTCCATATTGGCAAGTATTTGCTTGCAAATATATAGGAAAGCATTTGCTTGCGCAAATTTATTGGATATTTTTTGAACAGGGTTTTGTCATGTGCCTAGTTATTTTTTCTGATGACAACTCTCAACTCTACTAAAGGATATCAAAGAATCTTTAGCTTTTTAATTTAAAAATCGCCATCAAATTCTCTGCTGCGACCTTTCGCCCAGGGTACATGGACATCCTGGTGGAATCTCACGCCCAGACTGTCGGTCTTTGATATCCTAATCATTTTCACTCGGTATCCTAAGTAAGAATGGGGCGGTGCTTCCCGAAAAAGTTTATGTTCAGGGTTTGGAAATGGAGAAAATCCGCAATGGATAAACTTCATGCCAACTATTGGAACATATGATGGCTTTGCCACTTTTATGGAAGATCAAACCATAATGGTTCCTAACATTCAACCCGAAATTATAACAGATCTGTTTTGTTATCATATTTGAATATGCCAAATGGGGTTCGATATGAAACCTTATTTTAGCAAAGTATTTAGCTTTCATTCATGAAAAAACCTCTATTACTGCTTTTGTTTGTTTTCACCAAATGTACATACGCTTATCAAAACGATTTACCGCAAATGGTCCGGCAAGCCGACAGTCTTTTAAAAGAGGGGAGCTATCGACTTTCAAAGGAACATTGGGAAAAAATTGTGGGCCTAACTACCCAAAACAAAGTAGAATACCATACCTATAGGAGCAAATTGCTGTTTTGTGAAGCAAGTTTATTTCAAGCCGATGGCAATTATAAAAGTGCGATCGAAAAATATCAAAACGCACTACAACTAATCGACAAGGATACTGTTTCAAAAGACAATCAGTATCGATTGAATATTTATAACGGGCTGTACCATTCATTGGCGTATTCCGGCGATTGGCATGCGGCACTGGAAAAAGGCACCGAGGGTCTGACCCTGATGGATTCCACCATAGAGAAAAAAAGCAGGGCCGATTATGTCTATGATCTGGGATATATCAATGACCGACTTGACAATTTTACGGAAGCCATTGATTTGTACCAACAATCCATTGAGCTGTACAAGACCTTTGAAGAAAGCAAGGATTTCGATTTGGGCCTTGCCTATAACAATTTGGCTACCGTTTATAGGCGGATCGGCTTTTTCTCCGAACGTTTGAAAAGTTTTGAACAGGCGAAAATATATTGGGAAAAAGACAATGGCATTGACCCTACTTACCTCATTACCCTTTATGGGAATATGATGAAACTATATATCGAATATGGCGACACGGTCAAGGCCGAAAAACTGTTCGACGCCTTGAACAAAGTACCTGATGATGCCCTTCAAACCAGTGATGTCTTCAATAAGTCAAGGCTGAATATGATATATTGTACTTTTTCTGGGCAGTCCGCCAAAGCAAAAAAACAATTGGATGGATTTAGTGCTCTTTTTGCCACATCGAACCAAAAAGAAAGAGAACAGAACAGCCACTACTATTTGGCAGCATTGCTTGACTACGCAGATCATGCCATTCAAAACGGATGGGACGATAGGGCCTCGCAAACCCTGACCCGAACCTTGGACATTGCCAAAACTTATCAACAACCGTACTATGAAATGCTGGCCTATACCAAACAAACCAAACTGGCTACCCTTGAAAAGGAATATGCAAGGGCAATCGATCTTTTGGACGAAGCTTTGGCCATAAATGACCAAGAACCGATAGGCCAGGTAAACGTGGTCAATATTTTGATCAAAAAAGGGACATTGCAAAGTAAACTGAACCAGGCTTTGGAAGCCCGAAATACCATCAAAACGGCTTTGTCTGTTTTGACCGAAGGTGAGGCCGACTCTCCGGAAGAGGTCACCATGGAGATTTTTGAGCAAAGGCATAGTTCCTATTTTGTTATGGCGCTAAAGGATGTGGCCGGCTTTTACAAGGAAACGTTCCTTCGGACCCAAGACAGAACGGATGCCCAACATGCCAAATATTTGTATGAAATGGCAGCAGAGGTTTTTGGACTCTACTATCAGAACGGGGAATACAATGCCAGTTTGAATGACCTGAACAAAGAGATCAATGAAGGGATCTATGAGGTGCATACCGCATTGTCCACCCCATTGTCTCCTGCAATACTGGCAAAAATGGAAGCCAATAACTCACAGGTATTGCGCAATGAATTTGAACGCAAATACTTTCGGTTTCTTTCTGTGGAAGAAAGTATACTGGATAGGCGAAACCTTCTGCAATTCCAATTAAAAAGCACTGGGCAGGATAAGGAAGCCCGAAAGGAGCTACGGGATGCCATATCAAAATTGGATGCTGAAATCTACGACAAAGACCCTTTACTGCAATCCTTTTACAACAAACAGATCAGCCTTCAAGATATCCAGGGCCACTTAACAGGGAATGAACTACTGGTAAAATATTTTTTGGGAAATGAACGCATTTTTGCCATGACCATTTCACAAGACAGTCTTCAGTTGTACCGCTTGGCGCAAACCGATTTATTGAAAACCAAGTTGACTGCATTTTACCAAAATCTGCAAAATCCACAGAAAAACACCCGGCCATTGGCGCAGGAACTCTACCAAGATTTGGTGGAACCCTTTCAAGATGAATTGGGTAAATATAGGAACCTGACCATTGTCCCCGATGACTTTTTACACTATTTACCTTTTGAAGTACTTGAAAATGGGGAAGGTCCCCTGGTAAATTCGTACAACATTCAGTATGCAAATTCGTTGGCGTTATGGTATTTTTTAAAAGAGAACCCCCATCGACCCAAGGAGCATCAGAATCTGTTGGCAGCTTTTGCTCCTCAATACGACACTGGTGACGGTGAGATTGCAATGAGGAGTGTTCGCTTCGAAGATATTAAAGGAGCCAAAAAGGAGGCCGAGAAAATTTCTGCGGCACTTGATGGCGATTTGTTTTTGGACGATCAAGCTTCCGTTGAAAACTTTATGGATCATGCAAGTAAGTATAAAATTTACCACTTGGCAATGCACGCGGTTTTGGATGAGGAAGAGCATACCCGATCGAGCCTGATTTTCCAAAACAACGATTTTTTTGATTTTTCCTCCTTATATGGCATGTATCTGCCCGCAGAACTGGTTGTGTTGAGTGCCTGCAATACCGGTGTGGGCAAATTGGCGGCAGGCGAAGGTTTTTTGAGCCTATCAAGGGCATTGACCTATTCCGGAGTGCGATCTAGTGTGTATAGTTTATGGGAAGTGCCCGATGAGGAAACGTCCGAAATAATGGTTTCCTTTTACCACTATTTGGACGAGGGCAAAAATAAAGCAACCGCATTGGCCAAGGCAAAACAGGATTTTATTGAAAACTATCCGTTAAAATCGCACCCTTATTATTGGGCCGGATTTATAGTCAATGGCGATACGGCACCAATTGCCACTTCCCCAAAAAAATGGTCATGGTACATTGTTGCCGGAGTCCTTATGATTGGCGGAATTTTTTACTTTATACGTTTCAGAAGAAAGGGATCAGTCCAATTGTTTTAGTAATTTCCGGGCTTGATCGTTCAAATTGCTTTCTGAGGCAGCTACCTTTTTCAAAAAAGTTTTGGCTTGGTCCACTTCTTTCTGTTTTAGATGGGCCAGGCCCAAATACCAATTTGCGGCAGCGGTGAAGTCACTCCCATTTTGTTCCCAACCATAACTTTCCAATGCCCTGATGCCTTCTTCTGTTCGGTTTTGGGCCAAAAGGCTCACACCTTTATAAAAAAGCAAATAGTCTTTGGGCTGTTTTTTGTAAAGACTCTCAAATGCCTTCGTGGCTTTGTCATAATTTCCCTCTTCATAAAATTCAAAGGCTGTTGTTTCACTGTTTTCAGTTTCGTTCCCTCCCCGTGTCACAAGGTTTATAACATTGGGATAAACTTCAAAATTATCAGTATATAAACCTCCATAATTGGGACCAGACCCGTAAATAATGGAACCAATACCAATCAAAAGAGCAATGGCCGCAGCATAAGGAATCCAACGGGTTTTCTTTTTGGTGTTGTGGTCCAACCCTTGAAGCCTTTTTTTTAAGCTGCTGTGTTTTTCATCTGCAATGGCACACCTTACCTCCAGTTCATTATAAAATTGATCTCTCAATTGGTCATCCTGTTCCAAAAGTTGTTCCAACTGCCCAAATTCTTCATCTGAGAGCTTGTTGCTAAAATATTTTTCTATGAGTTCATGCTTTTTCATACCGTTCTCTCGCTAATTCCTTCAACTGTGCCATGCACCTATGCTTTTGGCTTTTCAACACATCTTTAGAAGCATATTGCAAAACTTCCTGTATTTCGTCCAAGGTCATTCCTTTATAATAAAACAGTTCCAAAATCTGTTGACACTTGTTGCCCAGTTGTTTCCATGATTTTCTCAAAACCTGCCGTTGTTCTTCCAAAGCATCGGTTTCAAACAACTGCATTTCTTCGGAGATGTGTATGACCTGCCCTTCGTGATATAGCTTTCTCGTTTTGTCCATGTGCTTGTAGATTTTAAACTTACCAATGGCAAACACATAGCTTTTTAGGGTGCTGGTCAACTTTTTGAGCTTTCCATTTTGTACGTTTTCGTATAAACTGATTATGGTTTCCTGATAAATATCCGCAATATCCTCTTCTTGGGTATTTAGTGTGCGGGCAAACAAAAAAAATTCCTTTTTGTAAGTGAGATAGACTTTGTCCAAGGTTTTTAAGTCGCTCCGTTTCAGCCTATCGACTAAATATTGGTCTTTTATCATTTATACGCAATTAAGAAAAAAGTCAACATCCGTTACATGTAAACTCTTTTGTAAAGAAAGTGATCTGGACTTTCTTGGATCAAAAATAGTGGGCCATGGAGTTTACGTGCGGCAACACAAATCTCCGTGGCCCATGTACAAAGTACCTTACAAATATACCATAGAATTGGGAACAGTCCCCGACATCCCGGTTGCCCGGCAATGATCTTTCTTCAAGATTCTGCGCGAATGACGAAGTAAACACTTGATTTTGTGTGCCATTTGGGGCATTCCATGATTTTTTTTCGTCCCAGGTGTTTACTTTTTGTTTCGCTCGGTATTAATGGGTGAAATCTTAATATAAACTTAATTCAAAATGAAGAAAACAGTATTGTTTATTGCCTTTATGGCAGGGGTGTTGACCACTGTCCAGGCCCAAGAGGAAACCAGAATAGGCGCTTTTGTTGCCTACGGAAGTGAAATCGAAAACATTGGTATTGGGGCCAATGCCGAATTTCCCATTGCGGAGAATCTCACCATTTCCCCATCGCTCATCTATTATTTCCCCAAGGAAGAATTTGGAATCAAATGGAGTTGGTTTGAAGTGAACGGAAATGCCAATTACTATTTCGTGAACGAGGACAATATTGGTGTTTATGCACTTGGCGGTCTCAATTACAGCAGTATAAAAGTGTCCTACGATGAGAGTTTGGGGTTTGGCGGAAGTTCTTCGGCTTCAGATGGGGAATTTGGACTTAACCTGGGTGCTGGGGCCAATTTTAATATTGGAGGCAGTATTATCCCTTTTGCCGAACTTAAATATGTCATCATAAACGGCGGGCAGTTGGTCGCCGGGGCAGGAGTGAAATTCAATCTGTAATTAAACGTTAATTGAAACCTTACGAAATGAAATCATATCATAAAACCATATCATATTCAGGCCTGCTTATTTTTTGCTTGTCGTTAATGGTATCCTGTTCCAAGGACGATGGGGTGGAAAGCGAACCACCAATGGAGGAATTATTGCCCCCCATTGCTCTGGATTGCGATTATTTTACCGAAGACCGCGTCATGCAGAACGATACTCTGCGCCCAGTGGATTATACAATAGGTTGCTGGGCCAATGTTCAGGGAAGTTTGAAAATAGAACCGGGAGTGGTCATTGAGTTTGAAAACCATGCGGGACTTTATGTCAATCTTGGCAACAAGGCTCTTGAAATCAAAGGAACTGAGGAGGAACCCATTGTTTTATCGGGCACTTCCAAGCAGAAAGGGTATTGGAGGGGTATTTTCTTTGCTGAGGCGCACAACCCAAACAACCTGATCGAGCATACCAAAATAGAATATGCAGGTTCGCAAGACCTTACTTCGTCTTCCCCGGTGTATGAAGGTACTTTGGCACTACGGGGAGTTTCGGGAACTCCACCACAGGCACTTGCCCTAAACCATGTGGAGATAAGCAATGGTGGCAGTGTGGGCCTTGACTTTCACCGTATTGAAAAAAACGCCACTGTATCCACATCAAACCTTACCATTTCTGGAAATGAAGGTGTACCGGTAAAAGTATCTGCGGAAATGGCCCATGTTTTTGACAATACATCTTCCTATTCAGGAAATGCCCTCGATTTTTTCAACATCACCACATCCTACTATGAAATTGAGGAGCAAACCGTAAGCTGGCAAAAATTGGACGTTCCCTATCTGGTTGACGGCAGGGTGCACATCAAGCACAATGGTCATTTGACCATTGAAGCAGGTGCGGTATTACAGTTTAGGCCCGAAGCCTACCTACAGCCCTATGATGGTTCGACCGATGCTGGAAATGAACTGAGCCTGAAAATTCAGGGCACAGCGGATGAACCTGTCCTATTAAAGGCACATGACGGTGTTTCATGGGGAGGTCTGTTGTTCGGCTTTACGCAGGAGGCCAATGTCATTTCCCATGCCATCATTGAAAATGCCAAAGGTGATTTTCCGGCTGGTAACCATGAAAATACCGGGGCCATATACTTGCACGCACAACCAATGTTGACCGTTGAGAATACGGTTTTTAGAAACCTGCAAAATTGTGCTTTCTATGGTTATGGCACCGATCCGTTTGAAAACCTAACGGTCAGTAACCTCATTTTTGACAACGTAGGTTCAGAATATTGCGCTCCATAATCAAGCAGAATACATACTAACGGCAAGCATTCCCTTTTGGACCGTTCCCCCAGCTTGCCTTTCATTTTTTTACTAACCTCTTATTGAATTTTCCATGAAATTTTTTAAACAAGTCAGTTTGTATGCCAAATTGATTGCTACTTGTCTTCTTCTATTTTCCTGTAACAAGGACGATGATGGGAACACAGGTGCTGATTCTTCCGTAACCATAGCTGATGGCCGTATTGCCTTTGAGGTTTCAGGCTACGAAGAAGCATCCATGGAGGGTGATGTGGTCTATTACCTGAATAACATTTACGACATCAAATACTTCCAAATATCCGATGACGGGGGGATTTCACAGGATAGTGGGATATGGCATATCCGGTTTGAACAGAATTCGAGTGAATCCATCGCTTTGCCCGAACCAGGAGAATATCCAATCGTTCAAGGTTTGGCAAACACCAATGATCAAACATCTTTTAATGCCACTATCTCAGTATGGACCGATGTAATGACCGAAGCAGGGACCACTTTTGGAGGGAACAACGGTGCAGTGAACGGCACGCTAAAAATAGTGAGCAACACCGATGATACCGTAAAGGGAACATTCAGTTTTGAAGCCTACTCGTCCGATGGACAAAAGATAACGGTGACCAAAGGTCAATTTGCAGCACCAAAATATGCATGGTGATTTGCTGGACAAAAAAACTAAAACATACAATGACATGAAATCGAACACATTACATAGCGCCATACTATTGGCCATTTGCACATGGTTTGGCGGCCATACCGTTTTTGCACAAAACATGGACAAAGAAGCCATTATCGGCACCTGGGAAACTGCGGGAACCATTATGGGGGATAATGGCGAAGGTTGGGTGATGCCACATAAGCATTCTGCGCCTGATTGTGGCAAGGACCATACTGCATTTTTTCCGAATGGCACCGGTAAAGAAGTAAAATATAATGCAGATTGTGAGCCCATCGAGCAAACGTTTCAATGGAAATTGGAAGGCTCAGCATTGATGCTCTCAAGAGAGGAAAGGAACATCACTTGGCACGTATTGAGCTTGGAAGACGACCAATTGAAAGTTGGTGTTCAAGTTCGTCCAAATTCAGAACACAGAATGTATGTCGCCTATAACAAGCAACAGCAATAACCCTTAAAAAAAATAAACGATGAAACAAATTCAATTATATCTTTCTGCATTATGCATATCTGGATTGGTCCTGATTTCTGCCTGTACCCAGAGTGACGGGAATGGATCAAGCGAATCCAAAAAGAGCAATGAGCACACCTATCATATCGAGATAGCCGGTGGAAAAACCTTTCAGGGCAGTGTTCCAAAAACTGCACCGGGCGTCACTGAGGTCTATAATCCAATCTCTTTTGTTGAATATAGCGAAGAAATAGAAAGTAAAATATTGACGGGACTCTTAATGGATACTGGCAAATTCCAATTTGGGATAGGAGTGGCATTGGACGATAGCAACAACCCAAGCATTCAAGGAAGCGGCCCAGGATTGACATTTGGGGAGTGGGGTGTCGAGGATAAATATGGTCCAGTAGGTAACATCAGTATGACATTGGAAAACTACAAGGAGCATACCGTTTCCTTATATGGTGAGGAAGGGACAGTGGCTTCATACACCTTCACATTTAGTGGTACATTCAAATTAGGAGCCGACGGGGAAGAAGTAAATGTAGTCGGTGAAATAGTGGCTGCCGCTCCTTAAAGACGGAACCATACAAAGTGTTGAAATGCAAATACTACTTAAAATCATATTACAATGAAAAATAGGATAAAAGATTTATTGAAAACTACTATAAATGCTGCACTTTGTGTAGTGGTTGCCCTGAGTGTGAGTTGTTCCGGGGAAGATGGTATGGATGGTATGGACGGGGCCATGGGGCCACAGGGTCCAGCCGGACCAGCCGGTCAGGATGGCCAAAACGGTCAAGATGGTCAAGACGGCAACGCCAATGTAATAGCTTCGGACTGGTTTCAAATACGATATGATGAAATGAGTGGGGCCACCCCACCCACTTGGGGGGCAATGGCCTTACAGAATGACGAAATTCCCGAAGTGGATCTGGAGAATTTTGTGGAAGAGGGAGGTGCTCTCTTGGTATATGCCAAAATATTTGAAGGTCCACCAGAAGAAACCGATTATATCATTTTATCGACCCCTACCACCTACGGAAACCTGACTTTTACAAGCGGTTTTCGAAATTTTGAATCTGTATTGAGTTTGGCAATTCAGATCAATGGTTCTGATGTGTCCCCTTTCGAAAACATACCCAACCTTACCTTTCGGTATGTATTGGTGCCGGCAAATACAGTACAGGCTTTCAATTTGGACAATGGCAATATCCCAGCAACATTTGATGAAGCTGCCGCACTTTTTGGGTTCGGGGAATAGCACCTTTTAGGTTTATTGGGGTCATGTTGTTAATATTTAGATAGATACATTTGTAGCTAAACCCATAGGCATTTTGCCTATGGGTTTGGTTTTGTGTACAAAGTAAGGTATTTGGTTCTTGGTAAAAATGTTGTGAACCTATGGTTCGTTGGATGGTGTTCAGTAAAAATGTTCTTACAGACCGTGTTCAAGGCCATAGGATGGCCAAATTAAACCTCTTGGAACAGCATGCACACAGAATTTCAGCTTACTTGAACCGCAACATGGACTCCAAAATGCCGTTTATTTCATTCCTTTTTTGCCGTGAGACGGGAATTTCTCTATCGTCTTTCATCATCACGGTGCCCCCATCCCTTTTCAAAATGCCCTTGACAAATTGGGGGTTGATCAAATGGGATTGGTGCACGCGCAGGAAGCCATAGTCCTGTAACATTTCCTCAATTTCCTTCAGCGTCCGGCAAATGAGCAGTTTGTTCCCATCATCGAAGAAAAAGTTCGTGTAATTGTTGTCCGATTCGCAGCGCACAATGTCCTTGATCTCGACAATATGGTATCCGGCACCCGTGGGCAGGGCGATCTTGGACAGGTTCTTCACCGTACCCTTCAGATTGTGCCGCAATAGTTCCCATTGTTCAGGATAGGTTTTTTTGCGGCGTTTTTCCCAATTTGACAATGCTTGTACTATACTTTTTTCGGTAATGGGTTTCAGAAGGTAATTGATGGCGCTGTACTGAAAGGCCCGAATGGCATATTGGTCATAGGCCGTTGTGAAAATAATATCAAAGTCGATGGGCAGGATTTTGTCCAGCAGTGCAAAACCGTTCAGGTTGGGCATCTCAATGTCCAGGAACAAAAGATCGGGCGAATGGGCTTGTAGATATTCCAAACCTTGGATGGAGTTGCAGAACGTCCCCGCGATCTTGTAGTCGGGGTGCACCTTGGTGATCAGGTTTTTCAGTACATTCACGCAGTGCATTTCGTCATCGATGATAATGATATTGGCCATGGTTATCCGTTATAGGTTATGGTTATGCGGGTGCCCTCTGGCATGCCCTCGTCGTTTTCAAGATCCAAAATGTCCAGGTGCATTTTGGCCTCGCTGATATGGTTGTAGAGGGACAATCGCTCCTGGGTGATGCGTGTCCCCGCAGATGGATGTGTCTTTTTGGCTTTGCCACTTTCCTTTCGCCCAACTCCATTGTCCTCGATCGTGATCTGAAGTTGCTGTGAGGTGTCGAAAGTGACCGAAAGTTTTTTTTCGGGTTTGCTACTGGGATGCAGCCCGTGCCAAATGGCATTTTCCACAAAGGGCTGCAACAATAGGGGAGGGATGGTATATTGCGAGAGCGCCTCGCGCGAGTCACATTGGATGGTATAGGAGAAATCCTCGCCCAAACGACTTTTCTCCAAGGAGAGGTAAAGTTCCAGCATCTCCAGTTCCTCTTCCACGGTAATGGTGTTTTTGCTGCTGTTCTGCAATATGGTGCGGAGCAGCACCGAAAAATTGTCCAGGTATTGGATGGCATCCTCCTCCCGTGACAACATCACGAGGTTTTTGAGGGCATTGAGACTGTTGAAAATGAAATGGGGGTTCATCTGGGAGCGCAGGGCCAACATTTTCATGTCACGGAGACGTTCGGCAAAGGATCTCTTGATCTGTTCTTCCTTTTGCTTTTCCATTTCCGAATAGAGCTTGATCAACTCTTCGGTTTTTTGCTGTACCTGCTCGTCCAGTTCCTTGCGCATCTTTTCCTCCATGATCTGGTTCTGTTGCAGTTGCTCGATCAATTTTTGGCTGGCCCTGTCCTTTTCCTTTTGGATGAGGAAGACCTTTTCCCCAAGCGCTATGGAGAAGCAGAACACTTCGCCCAGAAGCCCTGCTTGGAAGATGATATTTTGTGCATAAGGAAAATTGAAAATACTGCCGGGAACGAAATGTAATTCGGTAAACGATATAAATGCCGAAACAAATGCCCCTATAAAAAACAGGCTCTGTCCCAACACAAAGTATTTCATGAGTGGATGCTTTACCTTTACCATGATCCATACGAACAATACAAGATTGAACGGTATTACAATGGCCCGTACTATGTAGAAAATCAGCTCTCCGGCATTATCCCTATCCCAGGTATGATAATTATAAATGAGACGCAAAAAGGCGTATGCAAAGCAAAAAATGCCCAAGCCTATCAAAGCCTTTGATAGCGGCTTACTAAAGTTTTTGACTTCCAGCAAATGCAAAATAAACAAGATGTAAAACCCGATGAAAGTAAATTGCGCCGGTTCAAATAAGATTTGCGAAGAAACCGGAGCGTGCCGTGCAATGTTTCCCACTGTTGCTAGAGTGAACCTCAATACACCAAGGGCATATAATAGTTGAAATACCAAGTAGCCTAGATAATAAAGATAGACCCGACTGCGCAAGCGAAACCAAAAGGCCAGGGCAAATACAAGGATACAGCAGAGCGAGATGATATAGGTATAGATAAAGGCAATGGAAGGAGCTTCCCTTGTCCTGACCAAGTCAATGAAATCCAAATAGTCAGATCTGGAATACAAGATCGGCATAATGGAACGACCTATTTTATAATCATTGGTGATACGGATATAACATTGGTAATTTTGGAGGGGCAATAGTTCCAGCTCTGAGAAAAAATACCATTTGGGCTCGGAACGTTCTCCCAAGGGTACTAGGGAACCATTTTGGAACTGCTTGAATTCCCCATCATTGTACAGGTATATGTCAATGTGAAAACCACCGTAAAAAAGGTAAGTACTAAGCGTGTCCGGTGTGGTGTTTTCAAGCGGGAACTTGATCCAGATCGCCGTTTCGGGGGTGGTGGCAAAAGAGGAATCATACGCTTTCCAACCGTCGGTTTTCAAGATTTTCTCAAGGGATTCCTCCCGGGTGCTCCGCAAAGCCTTTACTTCCGGATGGCCCACAAGGTCCACTCGGGAAGGAAGGGAATCGACCCTGATCTGGGCCGAAAGGGAACACAGCCCCGCTAGGAGAAAAACAATGACAGGGGCTATTTTTTTCATTTTTCCATGTTTGAAATCGCATCGGCAGAAAGACCCGATTGTCAGGGCCTCCAATGATCCCTCCAATATATAAAATGATTCCATCCCCTGCACCACAAATTAGGGTTTGGCCATTGTGGACTAGAATTTGGTACCTAAAGACACCATTCCCGAATTCTAAGTTGGACAGGCCAAATTCTAAATCAAGGTTTTTGGGGGAAGTATGAACGGCTAAGTTTGTTTTCATTAGACATTTCAAAAAACCTCAACATGAAAACCACACGATTTTACACTCTATTTTTATATATGGCGGTATTGCTCCTTGCATCATGCAGCGAGGAAACCGTCACGGGTCCCCAAGGTGAAACCGGGGAAACAGGTCCCATGGGCCCCCAGGGCATTCCCGGAAAGGATGGGGCTCTTATTCTATTTGGCAATGGTGCTCCTGCGGAAACCTTGGGTAATGACGGCGATATGTACCTGGATGGGGCGGGCAGTGAACTCTACGGGCCCAAAACCGATTCCGGTTGGGGCACACCGCTCCAATTGAAAGGGGAAAAAGGCGATCAGGGCGATGCCGGGGCGCCGGGGAGCCAGTTTCTCAGTGGTACGGTCGATCCGTCAACCGGGGAAGGGGCCGAGGGGGATTACTTCCTCAACCAAGAATCCGGAGATCTTTTTGGTCCCAAGTCGGCTTCTGGGTGGGGCGCGCCCATCAACCTCAAGGGCACGGCCAATGTGGTGGCAAGTACTTGGATAGATTTGATACCCTGGACCAATACATCCGTGTCTTATCTTCGTGAAGCGGCATACTCCATTCCCGCACCCATATTGAATGCCGTAGGCTATAGTGACTTGACAAGCATGACGGCCTCCGGTGGCGTATTGTTGGTATACTTGTCCAGACTCGATTGGACACATCAATTGCCTTACACAAACATTACCTCTAACTGGCATGCCCGTTGGTATTTACGCGATAATCCGGGCTTTAACTACTTCCATCTTAGTGTCCGAAGGCCGTCCGGCACTACGGCACTACCAGAAGATATAAGAGACCTGACAGGCAACTATAAGTTGCGCTATGTGCTGATACCTGCCGGTATTCAGATAAATGCTGCCAAGGCCGGGGAAAAGGACGTCTTGGATGCAAAGGCATGGCAGCAAATGGGCTATGACGAGGTAAAGGAATTGTTGGGCCTTTCGGATTGATCCATTTAACATTTAAAGCATCCCAATGTTACCCCCATTGGGACGCCATTTTTTATCATAACGGAAACATCACTAATCATTATTTCTATGAAAACGACAACAAAAATCATGTATTTGTTCACCTTGGCCTTTATAGTGGGCAGTTGTTCCTCCGATGAGGAGAATGATGACCCGCAACCGCAATATAACCTCGATGCGCTGCAGGGAAAATGGTACAGGGTAGGGGGCAATAACCCCGATGCCAACGGTATGGAAGTCACGGTCACCAATGATCAGGGCGTGCTGACCGACCCGGCAAATACCAGCCTGCAGGTGGACAACATCAAATGGAAGGACATTGAGGCCACCGGGGAAACCAATTACGAGCACGGGGAACTGGGCTCCGACCAGAATTATTACAACGGGTTCATGGAAATGGGCTCGGACGACACCTTGAGGATCAGTGTCAATAGCCCCGGTGCGGGCAATGTCCAAAAATGGGTCAGGACATTTATTGCTCCCATTGCCGAGCTGCACGAATGTGAACCTTATGAACCGGATGTTTTTTCCATGGCAAAGGATGATATATGGGTGGAGGCCGGCGAAGAGGATGAGTTTCCCGGATTGCTCCCGGCATCGACGGATCCGGCAGGGGGGTATTATATCGTTACCTTGGAATCAACAGGGCCCATACCTTCCCAACCGTGGATAGAAATTTCGGTTTCTGGCGATGAGGTTCCCGTCATCAACGGTACGTCAGCCGGAACCGATACCCCCCTTACCAGAAAAGTGGCCTTTTCGGCGCATCCGGGCATTGCCTATGACGTCATGGCAAGACCTTGGTACAATGCATCACCACCATCGGATGTTTATCCGGAACCGTATAAAATATCATGGGAATATGTGGGCATCATGGACTGCTATGAACCCAATGACAATTTTGATGAGGCCAAGTTCATCCCAAAGGATGAGGTCATTGAGGCCTATGCGAACAAGAACAATGAGGGCTATGGTATCCAGGAAGAACAGGATGACTATTACAAAGTGGTCCTGTTCCAACCGGCCAGATTGCAGGTACAATTGCTGCAAAGCCCTTCCGATGATTTCATCGACCTCGATGTATATAGAGAAAGTGGGGGGGAGATCGTGACCACGTTAACGCCCATTTCAGGTATGCCGGGAGACAAGGAAGATGGGGCACTGTACTTTAAGACCACCAAATCCACGCTTGATGCGGGTACCTACTATGTGCGGGCACGTACGTTTATGAACGATGGCAAAACAGCCGACCTCAACCTTGGGGAACCATTACCTGACACTTGGATAACGCCCTATACTTTCTCCGTGACCGCAGTGGAGTAAAATTGAAGGGAAGCATCTGCCCAATTGAAAATAAAGTTATCAACTCTTTATTTTTGGTTCGGCAGATGTTCTAGATTGATTACGGTCCTAATATGGCCTGTTGGGTCGGAAGGAGACACAAAAACCTGAAAAATATCAATATAAATTTATATGAAATCTTTTCGTTATATATTGTCCCTTATGTTTTGCCTTGCTGTTTCCAACGGTATTGGCCAATCCCTTTCGGGAAAATTGAACGTGGAAGGCTGGAACAAGATCACCGAGTGGAAATCACAGGAACCGGTATCCCTTTTCAAAAACTTCAGGGATGGCAAGCACAAGATTTTGTTCCGGTTCAAGAACAGCTCAGGGGACAAGGACATTGTGCTGTTCCAGATGAAAACGACCGTTGTCCACAACGGAAAAACCATAGGGAGCAGCCAACGTTCCGATTGGCCTTGGTTGCCGGGCGACATGTATGTTCCTGTGGAAGCCTTTGATTTTATCCCGCTCCTTCAAAAATCGGCCAATGGCAATAAAGGAAAGCTGATGCCCGGAACCTATGAGATACGTTTGGAAATGAAACCGGCACAAAGGGATGTGGAACCCATCCATACGACGCTTACCTTGAAGATTATCTAAAAAATAACCATAGCGTAAAACCCTTAAAAAAGTTTTTTACAAAGCCAACAGTGAAGGAAACAGAAACACCAAAACACGATAGATGAAAAAGTTATTTACACTCCTCGCCTTACTGCTCAGTGTTTTGGGCAGTGCACAAACCCTTACGGGAAAACTTATCAACCCCTTAAAAGGGATGAAGGGGATGGATATTGCCATCTGGCCCCTAGGTCTGGACAAATCCATAAGCATTGGACAATTAAAGGCCGATGGAACGCTGGAATTTACATTTCCTCCCAAGGAGAGCTTCCAATCTGACAATGAGGCACAACAAATGGTCGCGAACGATCTTAAGTATGCCCTTGCTTTCAATTGCTTGGGACTGGAGGAAGCGACGTATCCGGAAATCATGGCTGCAAGGATCAAACCCATTTCGCTGTGGTATAAAGGACGGTATGCCGGTGTATTGTTTCCGGTTACCAGCGAGGCCATGATCCCATGGCTGGAAGACGAGGCCTACAACAATCCTGAAAAGGGTACTTTCTACGAACTCATCTATCTGGCCCAGGCCACTACATTGAATATGCAATGTACGACCACATATCAGTTTTCCGATGATGTGGTGGAGGCGACCTATGATTACCAACTGGAATTGGAAGCTGGACTGAATTTCATCGCCTATACTATTGAAGATATCTATGAGACCGACCCCAAGGTAACCTCTTTTAAACCCAGTAAGGCCACAGTCAAAAATATTCGGGAAGGTTTGGATGGCATCCAATGGTTTGCCAAATACTTTTAAGTGAAAATCCTTTCAATAAACAAAGTCATTTTAATGGTATTATTTGGGTTCACCTTTTACAGGAACATGAACGGCATTAAAATCAGTATTGTTTAAAAATACACAACGGGTGGTTTCATAGTTTGATGAGGTTACTTTTGGTGCATCGAATTTTTATCGGAAATGTCCATTGTTCTAATTCTTTGTAACATTTTTGGATTTGTACAGTCTCCATTAAAAACAACAAAATGAACAAATACATTATTGTATTACTTTTTTTCTCAATAGGCGTTGGCCAGGTCAAGTCCCAGGATACGGAATCCATCATATTGGGTACAAAGCACACGCTATACTCTAATATCTTAAACGAGGACAGAGGGTATTGGGTCAGTCTGCCCGACTCCTACAATGACAACCAATCCTCCCACAAGCGCTATCCAATTCTCATGGTTCTCGATGGGAACCTACATTTCAAAAGCATAGCTGGCGTGGTGAATTATTTGAGTTCCGATGCCTACCGAAGTTGGAAAATTCCGGAGATGATCGTGGTTGGCGTTCAGAATGTAGATCGCAGAAGGGACTATACCCCCGACAAAATCATTACAGTAAGAGAGAACAATTCAGGAGGAGGAGAAAAATTTCTGAGCTTTTTGGAAGATGAACTGATTCCCGAATTGGAAAACAATTACAGAACCGACCCATACCGGATTCTTTTCGGACATTCCTTGAGTGCTTTATTGGCCACCCATGCGTACATGAAGGAAGAGTCACTTTTCAATGCTTTCATTGCCGTGGACCCCAGTTTAGGAACTTGGGATGTGGAAACCATGGATAAAAAATTGGAAGCTGTCACCGATCGAACTTTTGAACGGTATTTTTATTTGGCCACGGCGAATTGGGGAAAGCGGAATATCAGAAACCGTGATCGTCATGTGAGATTATTTGAAGGGCTGAACAGCAAATGTGAAGGTGCCTTCCCTGCCCAAATACAATATTTCGAAAAGGAAAACCATGCTTCGGTGCCACCGATAGCATTCTATGAAGGAATCTCGACCATTTTTGAGGGCTATGGTATTTCTTATCGCGATGTGGAAAGCAAGGATCAATTGACCCAACACTTCCGGTCTCTTTCCCAGCGGCTTTCGTGGGATTTTAGGCCACCGGAGCAACTAGTCAATCAAATTGGCTATGCCATGCTCCGAAGCCGAAATGAAATTGAAAAGGGCAGGGCATTGGAATTTTTTATCTTGAATACGGAAAATTTCCCCGGTTCCTATAATGCCTTTGATAGTTTGGGTGAGGCTTATGAAATGCTTGGAGATAAGAAAGAGGCCATCAGCAACTATACAAAATCCCTTGAGCTGAATCCAAATAACGAACATGCCAGGACCAAGATTTCAAGTCTGGAAAGGGGCGAATGAACAAGTCAAGATACCCACACACCGTACACCTTTATCCAACCAAAGGCAACTTGACCCAGCTAGAATGAAAGACCACATTACAATTATTCTGGTATCACCTTCATTTTTAACAAATTGAATCTTTATTGCTTTTCTAGAGGTGGGATATACCCAAAAAAGTGAATTCCTTTTGTTTCTGATTCCTGTGTTTACTTTATCCTCACTGGAATGTCCAAATAACTATCCCCGTACCACTTGATGACCAAAGGTTCGTTGGCATCAGCAATGGTCTCTTCACTGACATTTTTGCCCGTTCCATAGTTGATTTCCGTAAATGGCTCTTTGTTTCCGTTGATTACCACGATCAACCGACTGCCTTTTCGTATCTTTTTGGAGGTCATTCGGACAATACCGAAAGGAAGTTTGGTTTTTTTATGTGGTGTCAACAACTCACGGTTTTCAAGGTCTTGGGCAAAACTGGCCCGAGCTTTGTACGGCAAGGTCAATGCAAAGAATTGACCATCGGGAGTCTGTTCATATAAGACTATGGTATAATCAAAATCTCTCTTGTTGATGGACACCGAGATTTCCCCTCCAAATGAACCGTTCAGTTCAAAATCGGTTTTAAAAGGTTCGCTGGCAAAGGAAAAACCATGTCCCACCATGAGGCTGTCCCCCACAATGGTTCTCCATCCACTGGAATTCCATGTGAGATTGCTTCGGTCAGAAAAATCAATGACCTGTTCCAAATAGCTATCGGAGTCTAGAGGTTGTTCGGAGAAGGTGTAATGTTCATCTTTTCCGTTGTTTCCAGTTCCAAACATAGATGCAAAAGCTACACCCGAACGCACATTGCCCAAATAATATTTGAGTGTGTCATTGGACATCTCACTCAGTGATGGAGCGTGGCCCCATGTATTCGCCCCCATCACCTGATAGTTGATCCTGTCCCGCAATAGCTTAGGTTTGGGCCTCCCCTTAAGAATATGATCAAACCAGTCAAAAATCAACTCAGTGATATCGATCTGTGCCACTGGATCGATATCGTATCCAAAAATATGGTCGTCCGGTTTTTCCTGTGCCCCGAAATGCGTATAAGGACCAATGACCAGATAGTGCTCGGCCTTTTTATTGTATTTGGTATGCTCCTTTAAATAATACTGGGTTCCGACCTGTCCTCCATCATAGTACCCGGTAGTGGCCAGCACGGGAATATCGATGTGGGCGAACTCCTCCCTGTAGGGCATCATGCCTTGCCAATAGGAATCATAGGTCGGATGCAATAAGCGTTCTGTAAACTGCGGGTTGGGCAATCCGTCCAAACTATCCATGGCAGTATAGGCGGCACCCGTTTTGTACCATTTCATATTCAGGTCGTGCCAACGCTGGCCGTTGTAGTACAAAATGGTATCCAAATATTTGTTGTTGGAGACGTAGTGGTGCCAAGGATAGTGAAAGTTCCAATGAACTCCATTTTCCATGGGTTCAGCGATGCCCGGTGCTGCAGAAACCGAAGGAACTATGGTTTTTAAAGCGGGATGTACCTTATATTTTACTGCCGCCCATTGGGTGAAACCGACATAGCTTCCTCCGTACATTCCCACTTTTTGATTGCTCCATTCCTGTTTGCTGATCCAATCGATAACTTGGTAGGTGTCGGTTACCTCATATTTATAGGGTACAATGGAATCAGGGCTCAGGCCTTTTCCCCGAGTGTACGAAACAATGCCCACATACCCATGGTCCGCTGCCTTTTTTGCTCGGTCCAAGTCACTTTTACGTGCATAGATGGTATGGAATAAAACGGCAGGGCCCGGTTTGTCCATCTCGGCATTTCGAACTATAATGGCATGGATTTTAGCCCCATCAGCTGTGGGAATCAAAACACTGTCCTGAACCAGATATGTTGTATTATTTTCTGTAATGGTTCTGGGAGCCTGAACGTTGTTTTGACCGGTGCACGAAGCAAAAAATACAAGTACAGCAGCGATACCAAAAGATATTATAAGGAATGATTTGTTCATTTTGATTGATTTTAGGTTTAGGACATATCCGCCCATTAGCGCTATGCTTTTGCTATTCGTTTTTTGATGTGATTGAATTTAATTTTGGCTACAAACTGTTTCGTTTTTTGAAATTCACGGATTGCCTACTTGATAGATCAACAATTTCTCCAGTGGTCAATACGAGTCGTAGTCTGTTATTAAAATAGGGTTGTATTTCCTTGATGTATTCCTTGTTGATAATCTGACTTCTATTCGCTCTAAAAAATATTTTTGGATCCAATCTTTCTTCCAATTGGTTCAACGAGCGTTTGATCATGGGCTTTTCATTGTCAAAGTAAAGGCGGGCATAGTTGTCCATGGACTCAATCAAACTTACTTCGGACAATGCAATAAAATAAACCTTTTCACCATCCTTGATGAAGATTTTTTGATGGCTCGCCAAAGGCACCTTTTGTTCATCTTCCTGCTTTTTAAACTCCAACTTTACTTTTTCAATGGTTTTGGCAAAACGCTCTTCACGTAACGGTTTTACCAAATAATCCAAGGCATTCACCTCAAAGGCCTGAACGGCATATTGGTCATAGGCAGTTGTGAACACTACTTCTGGAACGGTCCCTAACTCTTCCAACAAATCAAAACCTGATTTTCCGGGCATGTGGATATCCAAAAAAATGATGTCAGGTTGTTCTTTTTCTATCAAGGCTTTGGCAACTTCCACATTGTTCGCTTCTCCAACTATGTTAAATTCCGGATAGTTTTCCAGTGCTCGTCGCACTTCTTCGCGAGCCAAGCGCTCATCATCTACTATCAAGGTGGTATAGTTTCCCATCATTTTTCAATTGGAATTATCAAAGTCGCAAGAACCAAATTATCCGAAGGTGTTTCAACTTCGATCCTCGCCAGCCCATCATATTGTAGCAAAAGACGTTCACTGAGATTTTTAAGCCCTACTCCTGCATCTTCGCCTTTGGAGAGAACCCCTGGATTTTTCACCTGAACCACGACATAATCTTCCTGTTTTTGAACTGAAATATCTACCGCACCCCCTTCCAACTGTTTATCCACTCCGTGTTTAATTGCGTTCTCAACCAAAAGCTGGATGCTCAAGGGCGGAATCTTTACATATTCAAGAGCAGGGTCAACGTTCAACGTAACAGTAAGGCGTTCCTCAAACCGAAGTTTTTCCAGCTCAACGTAATCTTTAACCAAGGCTAATTCTTCTGCGATGGATATGGTAAGATGCTCCTTTTCATATAGAGAGGAGCGCAATAGGTCCGACAATAGATCGATCGCCCTTCGGGCACTTTTGGGGTTCTCAATGACCAAAGCCTTTATGGAATTCAATGAATTGAACAAAAAGTGAGGATTCAGCTGTGCGGACAAATTGTCCAATTGGTTTTGTTTTGCTATCAGCGAGAGCTGGGCATTGACCTTGGTGGTATTGACTTCCCTAATATAAAAATGGTAGGCATGGTAGGCCAGCACCCAAATGGCCATGTGTCTCAATCCCGTGATCAAAACCGGGTTCCAAACGGATAGGTCTTCAAGGAAGGTATTGACACCTTGCCCCCAATAGATAAAGGCCGACATCTTCAAATTCATCATCAGCATGAACAGCAACGAGAGTATTACGATAGCGGGGACGATACGCCGCAATAATTTTTTAATGCCCAAGAGGTTCCATCCGGATTTTAGGGCAATGGACCGATAGCCATGGGTCAGTCCAATGCAAATGGAAACGTCAAGCACATAGTTGACCAGGGCCTGCAAAGTCGTAAATTGATCGCGAACCAAAGCGATGTACAACCATAACAGTGAGACTAGGCCCCACCCAATGATCTGACATCTCCAATAAAGGGACGGACCTGTATTTGTGTTTGTTTTTACCAACCTTTTAGTTTGAAATGTATCAATTTAGGCAAATGTCAGTATTAGTCGGGCTTTGAATAGCTGGTCAATTCATTCATATAGATACCATATCCATCGTCATTGATATGCTTGATGTATGTTTTCAATTTCGGGGCATACCACCAAATATCGGTCATCTCTCCCTTAAAACCCCTCGAATTGGTTACAATTCCCTTATATTCCATTTTATAGGCCATGAATTTTCCGGCTTCCACAGTTAATTCCTCGAAGGAAACCACTTCCACATCCTGGCTGGTCTTCCCTGTGGTCCCCTCATTATTTTCCCATTCCGATTCGTATTTCCATTTTTTTCCAACCTGTAAAGGCCAATTTCGAAAGGGCGTACTGCTCTGGTTTTTATTAGCCGTAATTGGGATTTCTAGGGTATCGACCCCATTCCATAGCCCCAAAGTGCCATTGTATTTGACAACTTCTTGAATATCCTCTCCTTCTGCCCGAACTTCGCCATCTACTTTTCGTTCCCATTTCCAAGTCCATTTTTCCCCGATTTGGTAATCCTTTACAATGGGTTCGTTGGTTTTAGTCGATGCACAACTGGCTAACATCAATACCATTGTTAGACTTACCATTACTCTTTTTCTCATATCTCTGTATTTAAGATTGATACATTTTTTTGTTTCACCACTATGATGAACAATAGGATACAAACCAATGAAAATGGCATGGTGCAGCCTAGTAAAAGTACACGAGTGCAGTTTTAAGGGTTTAAATGGTAAAATATCCAGAAACTATGATGATGGTTGATAAACAATTTATTAAGGATTTCAAATTGGAAGGAATATCAACCTTTTGAAACCACAAGGCTCCAAAATACTTTGATAACAAGGGATTGGGTAAAAGGTTCGAGCGCTGAGGTTATGGTTTACCGTTTTGGTCTATATAAACAACAATTCCATCAAACGCATGATCAATAGCATCATTCTATTGTTCCAGAATCTTATCGCGCTGGAGAAGTGCAAAAATCGGCATGCTATACCACCTTGGCCGGAAAAAAACGAGCATAGTAAAACAACCAACAAAATACTGACCTTCAGTCTAGTAAAATGAAATATTTGGTGGTTTAAATTTGCTGTTCTCAGTGGCTCCCATTATCCGTTCTTTCCATATATATGGGAAAATGGTTGTCAAAATAACCTTTAGGGACCGGCCCATCCTGATTTGGTATTTATTGGTCGCTACGACAAATCGCTTCCATTCAATCCAGGAGGCCTGGAATGATTTGGTAGTTAGGATGGGCCAAATGCCCAGATCCTTGTTTTTGGTAGCCGTTACAGTAGTTTTCCCAAATCATCTTGGACAACTGATCCAAATCATCAGAAATGATCTTGTGGAAAGGTACTTTTATCCTATAATTTCTAAAACTATGGATCAGATGTCAAACAAAAGTGGAAATATCCTTTTGGCCCTTTTGACCGGGGCCATTGTGGGAGCGGGAATCGGAATTCTGTTTGCCCCGGATAAGGGAAGGGAAACCAGGGGGAAAATTAAGAAAAGAGCCATGGATGCGGCCCAGAACATATCGGAGACCACCTCCCACATGGCGGAGGAATTTTCGGATTCGGTACAGGAGAAGAAAAAAAAGTTCGAGGAAAAACTGGAAGAGGCCCTGTCCAAGATGAGCTATAAGGCAGAGGATGTCATCAACTCTTTGGAAGAAAAGCTGGAAGCACTGAAGAAGAAGAATGAACAGTTGCAAAAATGATCGCCCCATGATTTTTAAAGAGTTCAAGGAAAATGTGCGGGAAACCGATGATAGCCTCCATTCATTTGTGGGATATACATTGGAATATTATGAGCTGAAAGTCTTCAAGATGCTCATGCACATCATGGACCATATCCTCAAGTGGATCATCATTGGCCTTTTGGTGTTTTTGGCACTGTTCCTGTTTTCCATGGCTGTTTCGTATGCCCTGGGCCTTTTGTTCAACAATATGGTCTATGGGTTTGCCCTTGTGGGCCTGTTCTATGTGGTGGTCATTGCAGTGTACGTTTCGTTCAGAAAGAAATTTACCGGCTCCTTGATCCGAAACTTCTCCAAATACTATTTCGGGGAAACATGAAAACACGGTACAATTCCTTTGCCGAAATGGAGGAGAGGCTCAAAATATTGGGGCTCCAAAGACAGATTGAAGTGGAGCGCATGAAATTCAACATAGCCTTGGGGAAAAAGAATCTGGGTTCTGCATTGCTGAAAGAAAATCTGACCATGATTCTGATTGCCAAACTTTACAGGATGATAACACATTGGTTCAAGGGGTGATGGTCATTTGGGTCGATATAAATTGGGCGGAACGAGAAAACCTTTGGTGATGGAATTTTATGGAACCGAGAACAAGAAGGCAACAGTAAGGTCGCCTATTGGGCAACACCGCCAAGGAGATGGGATGGGACAGCCAAGATCTCCAGAGGTCATTAGTGGGGCTAGACTTAAGGATTTGGAAACCTTTTTGAAGGGAAAACAAGCCGGACAGAAAAAGGGAAGCCACGTGAATGCCCATCAATCGTATCGGGCAAAACACTAAATTGGGGGATAAAACTTGGAGCGATGAAAAAAATGATCAACTATTTTGTGCAGGGGCTTCTGTACATAGCGCCCTTGGGGATCACGGCATATCTCATCTATGTCATTTTCCATTTTGCGGATGGCCTGACCAAGGAACTTCTGGTGAGGTTTTTTGATGTCAAAGTACCCGGATTGGGCATATTGGTGCTTATTTTATCCTTGATGCTGATTGGATTTCTGGGAAGCACCATCGTTGCGAGACCCATCCGGAAAAGCCTTAAAAAAATCATCCAAAGGATTCCAGTGCTGAATTTTGTCATTTCCGCACTCAATGATCTTTTGAGTGCCTTTGTGGGCAAAGAAAAAAAGTTCAGCAAGCCTGTTTTGGTCAAGGTCAATTTGAACTCAGATCTGGAAAAACTGGGGTTTGTTACCGAGGAAAATCTGGATGTGCTCGGGGAAAGCGATAAGGTCGCGGTGTATTTTCCCCACTCCTATAACTTTTCAGGGGAGTTGTTCATTGTTCCCAATAGCCACATTAGGCCTGTTCACTTGAATTCCAGTGAAGTCATGCGGTTCATAGTTTCGGCAGGACTGACTGGTTGGAGCAAGGAATCGGCTGTGGAAGACAGGAACTAGGGCCTTTGTTAGGGTTGTATGTCACTGGGATGTGAGCCAAAGTTTTCAACCCCTGATATTTTGGGAACCCAAAATGGACAGTGTATTTGGGTCGATGTCAGCAATGGTAGAGTAACAGTAAGCCCATCTACCGTTGAGGAAACTACAAAGAACAACACCCGATATACCCTATCTCACAAGCAGAACCAAATATTGGCTTTTTCCAAACAATTGTGCGAACTGTACAACAACGCTTTAACAGACGGTATGGTAAACAGAGATGATACCAATTCAGTTCGTAACGTACTCAAAAAATTCATCGAGGTCAGCCCAGATGGTAAGACCTTGACCCCTGCGGTGATACGTATAGCAGCATTGAGATAAGTTTTCGGTCTTTTTGCTTATCTCCCAACGCCTCGGACAACTCAAAGCTGAGGCGTTTTTTGATATACTTTTTAAGATATAAGTACTTACAATAGGGCTAATTCGGTATGGAATCACTAAGAAAGTAGGTTGAAAATATCTGTAAGACTATCTCATAAAACAAAAATATCCTATTGGAAACCAATAGGATATAAAAAAGGTAGTGGAGCCGGAGGGATTCGAACCCTCGTCCAAACAAGCAGTGACCATGCTTTCTACATGCTTAGTCTTCGTTTGGTTGTCGGCGCACGACCGACCGAAAACCGCCTATCGTACGCTTAGCTTCTGTTGGTTTACGACCTTATCGAAGCTATAAGATCGCTATGTTGACTTTTATGGTGCCCCAAAAAAGGTCGCCATCAACAAGGGCTACCAAGGGACATTCAGCTTTCCCGCCTTGCGGGACTAGGCCATGACTTACTGTGATTCAGTCAATTAGGCAGCTAAATCGTAGTTAGACTCGCCATTTAAAAGGTTGGAACGGAGATTAACGAGCATCAATTCCATAGCTCGGCATGCTTACATCGCCATTGGTCTTGCTGTCAAAACCGGTCGGCCCCGTAATGAGATAGCAAATCTATGATTTGCGTTATCGAATTGCGCCCTGAGCGTAGTCGAAGGGCCTACAATCCTATATTAAACTCACTTTTTTATCAAAGAACTTGGCCTGTACTGAGTACTTCGACTACGCTCAGTATGAACTCTGTCGAAGTATGGGCGTTACCAAGAACTTGCTTCGCAACTTCTTGGTCGGGCTATCGGCTGTATCTTTTTCCGTTTCCTTACTGCGTTCGAAAAGGCAGAAAAAGGATGCCGCCTCTATCCCTAACGCGGGCGGCAAAGGTAAACCATATCCTTCAAACCATAAAAAGTTTGCGCCATCGATTCAATACACTTATTTTGGTCAATAATTATACCAGATCTATTTATGAAATTCGGAATCATACGTGAGCGTAAAAACCCGCCAGATCGTAGGGTGGTCCTGTCCCCGGAAGCATGTCAAAATGTCCTTTCCCATTTTCCCAAAGCAGAAATTTTGGTCGAATCATCACCCATTAGGGTGTTTTCCGATGATGAGTACAGGAAAAAAGGCGTTGAGGTTGTGGAAAATATGGATTCCTGCGAAGTGCTATTGGGCGTAAAAGAGGTTCCCATTGACGCCTTAATTCCCGATAAAAAATATTTTTTCTTTTCGCATACCATCAAAAAGCAGCCTTACAACCGGAAATTGCTCAGGGCTATCTTGGAAAAGAACATCGAACTGTATGACCATGAGGTCATCACAAACCCGAAAGGACAGCGATTGGTGGCTTTTGGGCGTTATGCGGGCATCGTCGGAGCCTACAATGGGTTCAGGGCCTTTGGGTTAAAACATGGCCTGTTCCAATTGCCCAAGGCAGAGACACTCACGGACCAACAGGCGCTGATAGCCGAGCTCAAGAAGATACAACTGCCCAACATAAAAATATTGCTCACAGGGCGGGGCAGGGTCGGTATGGGGGCTAAGGAAATGTTGGATGCCATGGGTCTTAAAAAAGTCGGAGTGTCCGAATATTTGAAGGACACCTTTGAAGAGCCCGTTTATTGCCAGATAGATGCCTCGGACTACAACAAGCGAAAGGATGGCGTTCGCGGAAACAAGGCTGATTTCTTCAAAAATCCCGGGGAATATGAATCCAATTTCTTTCGTTTTGCCAAAGTCACTGATTTTTATATCGCGGGCCATTTTTATGGTGATGGGGCCCCTTATCTGTACACTCGGGAAGACGTAAAGCACCCGGATTTCAACATAAGTGTGGTAGCCGACATCAGTTGCGACATAGATGGCCCTGTGGCCACTACTATCAGGCCTTCCACCATTGCGAACCCCATTTATGGTTATGATCCCTTAACGGAGACGGAAACCGATTTTATGAAAAATGATGCCATTGCCGTGATGGCAGTGGACAACCTGCCGTGCGAGCTGCCACGTGATGCCAGCAACGGTTTTGGTGAGGCCTTTTCCAAATATGTCATTCCTGCTTTTTTCAACGGGGATGCCGATGGAATTTTGGAACGGGCACGTATGACTCAAAAAGGAAAACTTACCGCACGCTTTGCCTACCTTCAAGACTATGTGGATGGCAAAGAGTAGCATACCTATGGTTATACGAAGATTATGGTAATTAATCTATTGTTTTTTAGTATCTTGTTTTTCCTAATTTTTTAAGAGTGACTTTTAATTGGGTAATTACCGGGGAGAACAATCCGGTCCTCAAAAGGGCCTGTATCGATTTGGAATATAGCCTTAGACCAAAAATCACCAAGTTTTTGTTGAGCAAACTGGACGGGGAGCATTGCACCGACTTCTCCTGTTACCATTTTGATGTGGATGTAAAACGCAACTGGGTCTGGATTTCCGAAAAGACCCCAAAGAAGTGCATCAAAAAAATACTGCCCGATTTCGATATTGAGATCAATGGTGCCAATCTGCCCTCGGTGGCCTAAATTATTCTTCTACTTCTATTTCCCATGTTATCACAGGCTGTTCCTTTGGGGCAGTGTAAGCTCCCAAGGCCTTTAGTTTTAAGGACAGGGAACCCAACCTTTCCAAGGTCTTTACCTTCAGGGTCTTTGTGCCTTCCGCAGGTACCGTGAACACTGGTGAACTGGAATAAAAGGAGTAAGGCATTTGGTTCTCAAAAATAAGGTTGCTGCTGGATACATTTTTCAAGGTTACTTCCAAAATGGAGGTTTTGTTGATATACTTGGCCTTTTCGACCACAATACAGGCATGGAGCAGGGGGACCAAGTTTTCCTTCTTCCCCACCAAAAGCGAATTGAATACGGCTACCGTTCTTCCGGCAAATAACGCTTCTTGCAACGATTCCAGTGTTTTTTCCTTGGCAAATACCAGAGTAATGGGACGGTCGTGCCCTTTCTCCACATAATCCCAGTCAATTAGCCCATGGATGTCGCTGTTTCCCATGATGGTCAGATTGTGTTCCAGGGCCAATGCAAGGGACTCTTCGGCATAATCTCCCATATTGATCACCTCAATACCATGCAGTTCCCCATTTTTGATACGTTCTTTTTGAAAATCGCTCAGGATGGGATTTCCCTTTGGTGATTGTGGGTGCCATGCCGGATGGTTCCAGAACACAAAAGCTCCCTGCTTTTTGGCTTCGGCAAAAGAGTCTTCGGCCCCATCGTTCAACAATTTGTTGGCATCCTGGATAAAAATGGCGTTGCTGTGACCCATTGGTGGCTTTCTTGTAATTTCTGAACCATGGACGATCAGCAGGTCATGGTCCTTGGCCTCTTCCAAAGCAAGTTCATAAGACCTGTTTCGGTCCGGATGTGGAATGTCTTCTTTGTGGGGCTGGTATTCAATGTGTTCCGTCAATGAAATCACATCCAAATTGTCTCGTAGTGCCTCCATCACACGGATGGTGGGCCAAACATTTCCATCTGAAAAAACAGTGTGCTGGTGCAGATCGGTCTTTAAGGTTTTGTATCCTGGGACATCTGGAAAAATGATGGTTCTGGAACTCTTGTGGGAATGTTCTTGGGAGAAAATAAAGGTCGATACGAAAAATACGATAAAGAGAGGTTGGAATTTCATGATCTTGGTTTTATCAAAATTAGGAAACAATCGTTTATGTTTCAATTTTCCCATTACATTTTACAAACTCATAACCCTGAAGAAATATTCGTTCGCATCACAAAACCTTACCCATATAACAATTAATAAATTTTTAAGGTTTCCGAAAGCGTGCATAAACAAATTCCTCACTAGGTTTGCAAGTTCAAAAAAATGCGTTCCCCTTGCACAAAGATTTGATCATAGCGGTACTTTGGAGCCTTTCCCCCTTCGGGGAGGCCAAGGTGGGCATTCCTTATGGAATGTACCAGGGAGTGAACGAATATATGGTGTTCATAGCCTGCTTTTTGGCCAATGTGCTGGTGTTCCCTATCATGATGTTCTTTTTGGAGTACATCAACAGACATTTGATCAAGTGGAGGTTCTATAAAAAATCTGCAGTGTTTGTGGCCCAAAGGGCCAAAAAAGGATCTAGGGGAAAAATCCAAAAATTTGGTTTCTTGGGCATTGTACTTTTTGTCATGGTTCCGTTGCCCGGCACCGGGGTCTATGCGGGGACCATTGCCGCATATCTTTTCAAAATGAAAAAAAGGGAGGCCTTCACAGCCAATACCATAGGCATTTTCCTTTCTTCCGTCATTGTTTGGGTGACCACTTTGCTGTCCATGGAAGGGATCTGATAACATCACACCAATACTGTCTTTTTGGATTTTTTAATGTGTGATTGTGCCGGGATTTGTGTATTTTGCTCCCAATGGTGAACTTTGGTCAACCCTAAAAACAACTTTGTATGGCTTCAGGCTTTTTTGCCGTATTGGATGATATTTCCGCACTGATGGATGACGTGGCCACCATGAGCAAAATAGCCACCAAAAAAACGGCCGGCATCTTGGGCGATGACTTGGCTGTCAATGCCGAAAAAGCGACCGGATTTGTCGCCAGTAGGGAAATACCCGTTCTCTGGGCCATTACCAAAGGCTCTTTTCTCAACAAGTTGATCATTCTTCCCATTGCGTTCTTGCTGAGTGCCTATCTGCCCACCGCGATTACTATCATTCTGCTTTTGGGAGGCATTTATCTTGCCTATGAGGGTGCAGAAAAGGTCTATGAGTTCTTTTTTCCCCATGGGTCGGCCGAACACAAGGAAACACCCTTGACAGTTCCGGAAGAAGAGTTGCCCGAGCTGGAGAAGAAAAAAATAAAACAGGCTATTGTAACCGACTTTATATTGTCCATTGAAATTGTTATCATAGCATTGAGCACCGTGGTCAATGAAACACTGACTATCCGAATTACAACCGTTTCCGTGGTGGCTCTTTTGGCCACTGTTGGGGTTTATGGCATCGTGGCACTGATCGTAAGAATGGATGATTATGGTTATAGATTGATCCGTTTGAACGAAGAGGACGATAGTTTTTCGGATAAAGTGGGCATGGTATTGGTCAATGCGCTGCCCAAGATCATCAAGGCCCTTTCCATAGTGGGCACCTTGGCCCTTCTACTCGTGTCGGGGGGCATATTCAATCATAACATTGAATACCTCCACCATTTGTTTCCCGGATTTCCCTCTTTGCTGAAAGATTTCGTTGTTGGTCTGGTTGTCGGTCTTGTGGCCGTTTTTTTGATGAAATTGGTGAAAAGGCTGTTCAAAAGGAAATAAGGTGCTGTTACGGAATAGTATATGAACCCGGCCGAAGATTATATCCTAAACCAACCAGAACCCTTTAAAAGCATATTGATACAATTACAGGTATTGGTGGAAACGACCGTGCCCGAAATTGATCTGGACTTCAAGTTTAAGCTGCCGTTCTATTATTTGAACGGAAAACCCTTTTGCTATTTCAATGCTTCCCGGAAAAAAGGCTATGTGGACATGTGTCTTTGGAGCTCGGCACACCTGACCGTCCATCTGGACAAATTGGTCACCGATGGAAGAAAGGTAATGAAGTCCCTACGCTATTTCCATGTGGATGAGATTGACGGTGAGGTTGTTGTTGAGGTTTTGCGAGAGGCCATATCTGTCAACCACAAAGGATTTTACAAGAATTAACCTTTGCTCGGCGCCAGATCACTTTTTGATGTCCCCAATTTATAAAAAGCAATCCATAGTGTAACCAACCCAAGGAACAGCCAAAGCAGATCCGCCACAAGAATGTGGTATTCCTTATTTTGTATGGTGGACCACAGCCAGTTTCCAGAAGCCAGACCGTTCGCTATCGGAACCAGTAGGCCCAATACACCACCGATGATCAGGGCCCATTTATTGGTAAAAGCGATATTCTTTTTTAAAATGAAAAAGAGGGAGACCACTAGCCAAATGGGAAAATAGGTCCGGTACATGAAAGCCATGTCCACATGGCTGGCAAACTTCACAATAATGAATTCCAGGGCGGTCACAGGATACATGCCAAGACAGACCGCCATATAGATATTTACCACCTGATGGTTGAACTTGCGACGTTTTTCGGGAATGTTCTTTTTGTCGCGGGCCACCAGCCAGATCATCACCCCCGAAAGGATCACAAAACAGGACACCAATCCGAGTATAAAGGAAATTACCCGAAGGCCATACCCCGCATAATCCCCAAAATGGAGGCGGAACATCATGTTCTTTACACCGTCCAAGTAGGTATTATTGGTCATGGGTACTTTTTCGTCCACAACCGAACCATCCGCCACTTTATAGATGCGATGGCCCAAACCGTTCAACTTGGTGCCATGGCCCAGATAACCGCTTAGGGCAACATGCATGTTCTGGTCGCCATAATTGAAAATATGGGCTTCGGTGACCCTAAAATCATCCCATTCTGCTTTTAGGTCGGCCACAAGTGGGTCAAGTTGAACAGGATTTACCATTTTCTCATTGTGAAAGGCATATTCCGGATGGTTGTATTCCAGGTCTTCATACAATTTGCTTTGGTCGCCGTTATAAAGTCCGGAAACTATGGGAAGAATCAAGATACCTTTCAACAAAAAGAAGGCCCCGGTCACGGCATACACAAACTGGAAAGGAAAGCCGATAACGCCCAAGGCCGTGTGCGCATCGGTCCATATTGTCTTGATTTTGGCCCACGGCCTGAAGGTGTAAAAATTGGAGATGATCTTGTCCCAATGCACCAAAATTCCCGTGATGATCGCAAAAAGGAAAAAGAAGGCCACAAAACCGGACAGATACCTGCCGTAAGGGTAAGGGATTTGATCCAAAAAGTGCAGTCGGTACAAAAACTCCCCCAAATGGTAAGATCCCCGGTAGTCCGCGGTGCTTTTGTTTGCTGTGTCCATATAGAAAAAAGCCCGTGCCTTGTCTTTTTCACTGGCCAACGGATCTTTGGAAGCTGCTATGGTGACGGTCAAATTCCGTTCGTTGAAATAATGCCGAAGCTCAACATCCCTACCATATAGATTGTGATCTTTGGAAAGGTCATTTAAGTATTCATCAATGCTGCCGGGAATTTCATCGGCTAGGGAAACATTGTGGCCTCGTTGCCAATTGTTGATCTCGTCCCTGAAAAAAGAAAAAGATCCCGTGAAAAAAATCACATAAAGGGCCACACTGATGACAATACCGCTGACGGTATGTGTATGGAACAGGATGTTATAGATTCGGTTTCCCATGAGGTCAGATGATTGGATTGGTTTGGTTGCCAAAATAGAGAATCACCCCAAGCAATAATGAGGTCAGTAAGTAAATCCCCCAAATTTTCCAGCCATTTTTGCCCAAGAAGGCAACTACCATCAAAACGGCCCATAGAATAAACGCGGAAAAGGTACTGGTGATGATCACCGTAACATGATCGAACCAACTGGCCAAGGCCATGTGGAAAAGCACGGAGACCATGAGTCCTCCCAAAATGGCGGCGGTGATCTTGGCAAACCGTTGCCAAGGTGATGGGGTCAGGTATTTTTTGTTGGCTGGCATGGGTTAGAGCAAAGTAATTTCACAAATGAACAAAACCACAAATACCAAGGTTAAAAACCTACGGTTCAAAATTCGCAATGGGGCCAATAGGACAATCAGGCTGGCAATGGTCATGAGCATAATGAGAAAGGTGAACGTGCCCGATCCCGTGCCCCAATGAAAACAGCTTAGCCCCAATGAAACGATCAAAAGGGCCAAGCCTGAATATTTCGAAAAGTTGATATGCCTACCGATCCATTTTTCAAAGCCCAGGTTGTCCACTGCCACCATTTTTTGGGATGCGGTGTACAAAAGGTAAAAACCTGAGAAAGTGATGATGGAAATTAGGGTGGCCATAAACTACTAAGATTTTATTCGATGCAATATGTGGCACAGTGCCAAATGAATTGATAATCTTCACCATTGTAGCTGCCGGGCACCTCTTCCTTGGTGGTGGTTTCAACAATGTATTTGGTCTCCCACGGCAGGCCAAAGGAAACCTCACCATTGTCATCGGTGTAAAGTGTCTTTGACCAAAGGTCGGATACATAGACCTTCAGTTCGTTCTTGGCCAATGGTTCACCTTTGTAAAGCACCTGTAACTTGATTTCATCACCATCGTCGGCCAGTTGTTTTACCACAATGCCTTCGGGGTTAGCCACCTGAGTATCGGCATCTGTTTTTCCGACCTTCACTTTGGCAGTGGAGTGGTAGTGGGTCTTGAAAATGCCAAAATCGTATTGGGTATAGTCGATGACATCAATCTCGTTATTGTTCAATGCCACGGTATAGACCCCATTTTGGGTCGGTGTGAAATGAGCCAGATAATGGTCTTTTTTGGCCTGGGTATCCAACGCCGTTTTGGACCCATCCGGAGCAATGATCCATAGTTGGAATTTGGAAACCAAAGGAAATGCTTCGCCTTCCACCTGTTCGAATACACCATAGGTGTATTCGCCATAATGGACACGGATTTCGTGTTTTTTGCCCAATTTTCCGTCTTCGTTGGTTTCCAGCCACAGGTAGTGCGCCTGGATGGAAAGCAAGGGTAAAATGGTCAGGATTGTGGTGATCAGTAACTTCTTCATCATGATTAGAATTTATAGGTGAAATTGGCAGAAAGACTTCTTAGGTTCTGTGGGTTGATGGTGGACCATCCTTTGTAGTATTCCTTGTTGGCGATGTTGTCAAGCTTCAGCGTGATTCTGAAATCCTTGGTGTCATAAAAAACGGACTGGTTCAGAATGACATATTCGTCCAAAGTGAAGGTCCCACCCAAATTTCTGTTGAAGATCATGTTTTCACTGGCATAGTTTCCGCCAAAGCCAAGCCCAAATCCATCAAGTGCACCACCGGCAAACCTGTAGCTTGCCCAAAGGTTGGCCAAATTCATGGGGCCTGCACTTTCGGGCCTTCTTCCCTTGAAATCTGCTGCACCTTCCACCAATTCACTATCGTTGTAGCTATACCCAAAAATGATGTTCAGCCCTTCCAAAGGATTTGCGGTGATACTGGCTTCAAATCCCTTGCTCACCTGTTCCCCGTTCTGGGTATAGAAATAATTGTTGGCATCGGTGTCTATCCTCAGCGCCCTGTTGTCCACTGTAATATCATAATAACTCAAAGTGGCCGAAAGTTTATCACCAAACAAATTCAGTTTGGTACCAACTTCAAATTGGTTTGCCTGCTCAGGCTCCAAGGCCCTTACGGAAGGATTTCCATCTGTCAACTCGGTGACTGGCGCCACATTGCTGAATCCGTTCATGTAGTTCGCAAAAATGGATACCTTGTCCAAAATGGGCTGGTACACCAGGCCGAACTTTGGTGAAAAGGCTGTTTGGTTGTACCCATCGTTGGAGAATCGGTCAACCCGCAAACTGGCCATTGCGGAGAGTTCCGGCAATAGATTGATCACGTTTGATGCGTATGCACTGAAGATTTCTTGGTTTGCCTCATTGATTTGGGCACCGGGATTGCCTAAGGCAAGAATGCCCGCATCGGCACCGGCCTGTGTCAACACTCCCGAATCATCAATGCCCGTTCCGATTGGCGATCCGTAGAAACCATGAAGGGTAGGGGCCACGGCCTGAAACTCATCAGTGTTCGTGCCTATATAAACAAAACCTTGGTTTCCGTATCCGGTACTGTTGTTAATAGTCCGTGTGTTGAAATAATCCAAACCAACGACCAATCTGTTCCGCATGTTTCCAAGTTGGAAATCCCCGATAAAATTTTGTTGGATGTCAGTTCCGATGGTCTCTGAATTTTGCTTGCTGGTAAAACGGGATAGGATAATGCCATCATCGATGGTTGTTCCGGACAACCCTTCCGCAGTGGTCGTCACCTCATATAGATAGGAATAGTACCCTTCCGATCTTGAATTTGATCTAGAAAAAACAGTCTGCGAGGTCCATGAATCGCTCAATATGTAGTTCATTTGGCCCTGTAGGCTGTAGGTTGGGGTTTCCACATAAAGGTCGTTGCTGGTATAGGAACGTTTGTGGTCATAGCCCAATTCATCAAGGTTGGTCACCCTTAAAGGAGCACCTCGGTCCAGGAACAGCATGGTCTGGTTGGTGCTTCTTCCGTTATAGAATTCGGTATTGATGTTAAAGGACAAACGATCGTTTACCTGATAGGCCAGTGAGGGGGCAAAGAAAAAGGATTTTCTCAAGCCCGCATCCTGAAAACTGTTTTGTGTATGATAAGCTGTGTTGACCCTTATGGCCAGATTGTTTTTGTTGCCGATTGTGGAGTTCACATCGGCAGTGACACGGTTCAGGCCATAGCTGGCAGATGTATAGGAGATGTTTCCGCCAAAGCCGAAATAAGGCTTTTTGGTGTTGATGTTGATAAGTCCACCGTAGGAAACAAGGCTACTGCCATAAAGTGTTCCGGATGGGCCTTTGATCACTTCGATGGATTCAATATTGGCAGGGTCTGGGCTGCCATTGGTCAACCCCGGGAGCCCATTGATCATGGTGGGCTGCACGGCGAATCCTCTCAAGGAGAAATAACCTGCCCCGTCATTTCCTCTTCCGGTCGATTCCCAAAGCTTATCGATTCCAGGTGCATTTTTCAGGGCATCATCAAAATTGGTGACCACCTGGTCTTGTAGCAATTCAGTGGATATGGCGTTGTAAACTTGGGGGTTTTCAATGTCCTTTAGGGGCATTTTAGAGACATAGACACTGGATTTTCTGGCAAACTTATTGATTTGCTCTCCCTCTACGACAACCTCGTTCAGTTGTTCCTGTCTTTCCGTTAGGACCACGGTTGAAATGGTACTGTTTTGGTTGGCATAGACCATGGCCGAAACGGTCTGTGTGTTGAATCCGACCATGGAAAAGGTAAGGGTATAGGATCCAGGGGCCAAATCTTCAATCTGATAATTGCCCGAATTGTTTGAAGTGGTACCAAGGCTTGTGTTGGAAACAGCAATGTTTACGTTGGGCAACGGGTTGTTTCTTTGGTCGGTCACTTTGCCCGAAAGGCTTCCTGTCTGTGCTTGGATATTGGAAAATAAAGCTAAGCTGAGGATAAATAAAATATGTTTCATTATTATTTGTAATTAGTCTAAATAAAATTCGATTGCAAATGTATGTCCCAACGCGTATTTCGACAAGAAATATTTAGACTAATTATAAATAAAATTTAAAATAAAATGTAATTTGCTGTTTTTCAGTTGATTGTGTGGAAAGGTAAAATTTACAGCGAGTTGACTGCTTCTCGAATGGTCACCAAATCCGTCAGTAATTTTTCCAATAAACTCAAGTCCAGCATATTGGCTCCATCGCTTTTGGCATTGGCAGGGTCAAAGTGGGTTTCCATAAAAAGCCCATCCACACCGGCGGCGACACCTGCCCTGGCCATGGTCCCTATTAAAGCGGGTCTGCCACCTGTAACCCCGGAAGATTGATTGGGCTGTTGTAGGGAATGGGTCACATCCAACACTACGGGTGCATATTGCTTCATGGTGGGGATGCCACGGAAATCCACGATCATGTCATGGTACCCGAACATGGTGCCACGATCGGTGATTATGGCTTGCTCGTTCCCTGTTTCGGTTACCTTGGTCACGGCATGCTTCATGCTTTCTGGGCTCATGAACTGTCCTTTTTTTAGGTTGACCACCTTTCCGGTTTCGGCAGCGGCAACGACCAGATCGGTCTGGCGCACCAAGAAGGCAGGGATTTGAAGTATATCCACGTATTCCGCCGCCATGGCAGCATCAGAAATTTCGTGAATGTCGGTTACTGTGGGCACTTCAAAGGTTTCCGAAACCTTTCTCAAAATCTTTAAGGCCTTTTCATCCCCAATCCCTGTGAACGAATCGATACGGCTGCGGTTGGCTTTTTTAAAACTTCCCTTGAACACATAGGGAATCTTGAGCTTATCTGTTATGGAAACTACCTTTTCGGCAATGCGCAAAGCCATCTCCTCACCTTCAATGGCGCAAGGGCCTGCGAGCAAAAAGAAATTATTGCTGTCCGTATGCTTTATCTGGGGTATTTTGTTGATGTCCATTTCTTAAAGTTTGCACAAATATACTACTAAACCATGGTAACCTTTTTAGATTTATCAGCATAAACCATCAACCATGAAGTATAAATTTGTTTGGATCTTAGCTTGTCTTTTTACGACTGTTTTCCATGCGCAATGGCAAGAGAGGGGCAGAACTTTTGATCTGGCCCACCTTGAACGCCATCAATTTAAATTGAACCTGCTGAGCCCTGGGTTTACTTATGAATTGGGGCTTTTCAAGAACCAGAGCATCTCAACGGGATTGGGACTTACAACAGCCACTTATGAAGAGGGCTATGCTTTTGGGCTGACCATGAACAACCGTTACCGATATTACCATAACTTTGATAGGAGGGAACGTTTGGAAAAAAATACTTCGGGCAATTCGGGGAACTATATTGCCGCGGCACAGGCCATTTTCTTTTCCCAACTGCGGGTGTCCACGAACATTGAGGGACCAGATGATTACAATCTCGGATTTTATGGAGTGGTCTATGGTATCCAACGGACCTATAAAAGCGGCTTTAACTTCAATGCCGAACTCGGTGCGGGACTTTATAAAGGGGATGGTGTTCCCGATGGGTATGGCCCGCTGATCCATTTTACCTTCGGATGGGTCGCCACGAAACGAAGGAAAAAGGACCCGTACCTTGACTAAATAATGCAATCAGAATATACTATTTTCAAGAAGTTTGGGTTATAACTACACCAAATTGACCTACGATGCACCGTTTTCTACTTTTGGCATTCCTGTTTTCGGGCTTTTCGTTGCATGCCCAATACGGTAAAAACTGTGAAATAAGGCAGTTCAAGCTCAATGTGTTCAACCCTGGTATAGAATATGAAATGGCGCTTGGGGTAAACAGCACTTTGGACCTTCGGGTGGCTTTTCAAGCTGCTTTGGAACCTGCAAGTGCCGAACCTTTGGAGAATTTTGATTTTTTTCCCGCTATTACCGTCCAGAATCGATACTATCACAACCTCAATAGCCGGCAAAGACGCAGAAGATCGATTTACGGAAACTCGGGCAATTATGTTGCTCCAACGGCCGCTGTGTTTTCACCTGGAGAACGTGTGGTGGAGGGACAATTGGTGGATGGCATTCACGGTTACGGAGGGTTGGTCTATGGCATACAGCGCAGTTACAATTCCGGTCTGAGTTTTTCCATTGATGCCGGTGCGGGCTATTATGTGGGTCCGTTCAAAGGGGCCATTCATCCCGTGGTGAACCTCAGTATCGGTTGGATCATCAGCGAAAAGCGTTGGTGTGTTGGGCGTTAAAACCCAAACCTACACAAAATCAATAAGATAAAAATAACATTTGGATGTATTGACAAGCGAAAAATAGCAGTATCTTTGCGCGCTTAAAAATCAGGTTATGTCCAAAATCAAGAATATCGCCATCATTGCCCACGTTGACCACGGTAAGACTACCTTGGTCGATAAAATTATGTACCATTGCCAGTTGTTTCGGGACAACGAGAACAAGGGCGACCTGATATTGGACAATAATGACCTGGAGCGGGAGCGTGGAATCACCATTGTTTCCAAAAACGTTTCCGTGGTGTACAAAGACACCAAAATCAATATTATAGACACCCCTGGGCACGCCGATTTCGGTGGAGAAGTGGAACGTGTTCTCAACATGGCGGATGGGGTTCTGCTATTGGTGGATGCCTTTGAAGGTCCCATGCCACAGACCCGTTTCGTGCTTCAAAAAGCCATTGACCTTGGCTTGAAGCCCTGCGTGGTCATCAATAAAGTAGATAAGGAAAACTGTACCCCCGAAGAGGTCCATGAAAAAGTGTTCGATCTCATGTTCGAATTGGGAGCAGAGGAGTGGCAGCTCGATTTCCCAACAGTTTATGGTTCCGCAAAGAACAACTGGATGGGCGAGGATTGGAAAGTCCCTACGCAAAACATCGAACCGCTTTTGGACATGGTCATTGAGCATGTACCCGAGTTCAAGCCAGAGCAAGGAACCACGCAAATGTTGATCACCTCTTTGGATTACTCTTCTTTTACGGGTCGAATTGCCATCGGAAGATTGCAGCGCGGTACATTGAAGGAAGGTCAAAATATTTCTTTGGTAAAGCGGGATGGAAGAATCATCAAGACCAAAGTGAAGGAATTGTTCACCTTTGAAGGTTTGGGCCGTCAAAAAGTACAGCAGGTCGTTGCTGGCGATATTTGTGCGATTGTGGGCATGGAAGGCTTTGAAATTGGTGACACGGTTGCCGATTTTGAAAATCCCGAGCAATTGAAGACCATCGCCATAGACGAACCTACCATGAGCATGCTCTTTACCATAAACGATAGCCCGTTTTTTGGAAAGGATGGAAAATTTGTAACCTCAAGGCACATCAAGGAACGTTTGGAAAAGGAGTTGGAAAAGAACCTTGCCCTAAGAGTTCAGGAAACCGACAGTGCGGATAAGTTCATGGTTTTTGGACGTGGTGTTCTGCACCTTTCCGTGTTGATCGAGACCATGCGCAGGGAAGGGTACGAACTTCAGATAGGTCAACCGCAGGTGATCATCAAGGAAATCGATGGGGTAAAATGTGAACCTGTCGAACACTTGACCATTGATTTGCCCGAAGAAGTTTCCGGAAAGGCGGTCGAAATGGTTTCCATCAGGAAGGGTGAAATGACCAGCATGGAATCAAAGGGCTCCAGAATGCTCTGTGAGTTCATTATACCCTCCCGCGGGATCATCGGGTTGCGTAACCAATTGTTGACGGCCACGGCAGGGGAGGCCATTATGGCACACCGATTTTTGGAATACCAACCCTTGAAAGGTGATATTCCCCAGCGATTGAACGGTTCCTTGGTGTCCATGGAGAATGGTACCGCGATTCCTTATTCCATTGATAAATTGCAAGAAAGAGGAAAGTTTTTCATCGATCCGGGAGAGGAAATCTATGAAGGTCAGGTAATCGGCGAGAACTCGCGAGGCGATGACATGGCGGTGAACGTGACCAAGACCAAGAAACTGTCCAACGTTCGTTCTTCGGGTGCGGATGAAAAGGCAAAAATTGTGCCTGCAATCAAGTTTTCGTTGGAAGAAGCCTTGGAATACATCCAAAAAGATGAATACGTGGAAGTGACTCCAAAAAACCTCAGAATTCGAAAAATCTTCCTAAAAGAGGTGGATAGAAAGCGGAACAAAGCAGTTTAGTAAACCTGTTGATAACATAAAAAAAGCGAGTGGAAAATCCTATTTTTCACTCGTTTTCTTTTTGCTAGGGTTGCTCGTCATGTTCGGATGGACATAGGGAATGAGAGACCTATTTTTACAGTGGATTTTTTGGTAAGGTTTTGCTCACCGAATGGCAACGGAAATCTTGATCCGTGTTGCTATCGGTCCAGTTTGGGAAAAAATCAATGCAAATGCCCGTGGTGCTGTTCCCTCAAGCAGGCCACTGCTGCACCAATGATCCCTGCATGGTTCATCAGCTCAGCCTTTACCACATGGGTGTCGATATCGATAATGTGACTGAATTCATCCCATTTTTTTGAGGTGCCACCACCTACAATGATGAGGTCGGGACATACGATCAATTCCACCAATTTCAAGAATTTGTTGAACCGCTTGGCCCATTTTTCCAAGCTAAGGTCTTCGCGGTCCTTGGCAGAGGCCGCTGCCCATTTTTCAATCTTCTTGTACTTTTTATAGGGAATCTGCCCCAATTCAAAATTTGGGATGAGCACTCCGTTGAAAAAAGCGCCACTTCCCAGGCCGGTTCCAATGGTGATCATGATCACCAAGCCATTCTTGCCCTTTCCCACACCATAGTTCATAGAGGCATAACCTGCGGCATCGGCATCGTTGAGAACGGTAAATTCATGTCCGGTAGCTTCTGTGAAGAGTTCATCAATATTGACACCCACCCAACTTTTGTGAAGGTTTCCGGGGGACATGCAAACACCATTTTTCACAATGGAAGGAAAACCACAGCCCACGGGACCTGAGTAGTCGAAGTGATCCACAATCTGGGCCACCACCTCGGCCATGTCTTTGGGTTTTTTGGATTTGGGGGTTGGAATTCGGAAACGTTCGGTCAACATTTCCCCTGTTTCGGCGTTTACAAGAGCACCTTTGATGCCGCTTCCGCCTATATCGATACCAAGAATTTCCATAAATGGAAGTATGTTTTGTTTAGACAAAGAAACAAAAAACTTTTGGCGGTCAAAGAGTTGGTCGGAATCTAATCTGAAAAACAATCTTGGAGCAGGGTCATATTGCCTTTTGTACCACTTCAAAAACCTTGCTGTCGTCACACTTCAAGGTTTTGTGTGGGTATTTTAAAATCAAGGCGTAGTCGTGGGTGGCCATAATGATGGTGCGTCCATTTTGATTGATGTCCTGCAGGACCTTCATGACCTCTACACTGGTCTGTGGGTCAAGGTTGCCTGTGGGCTCATCTGCCAAGATGAGTTCAGGGTCGTTCAAAAGGGCCCGGGCAATGGCAATACGCTGCTGTTCCCCACCGGAAAGTTCGTGCGGAAACTTGAAACCTTTGGTTTTCATCCCGACTTTGTTCAGTACTTCCTCTATTTTATCGGCCATTTTTTTAGGGTCTGTCCACCCTGTTGCTTTTAGAACAAACTGTAGGTTATTGTTCACGTTTCGGTCCGGCAACAACTTGAAATCCTGGAAAACGATGCCCAATTTTCTGCGCAAAAAGGGAATGTCCTTCTCTTTGAGTGTTTTCAGGTCAAAATCCACGACTTGTCCATTGCCTTGTCTCAGGGGCAAATCGGCATAAAGGGTTTTCATAAAACTGCTTTTGCCACTTCCGGTTTTCCCGATCACGTAAACAAACTCACCTTTTTTTACTTCAAGAGTGACATGGTTCAGGACCATATTTTCATCTTGGAATATAGCTACATCCTCTAATTTCACAATGGTTTCGGGCATAATCCTTTATTCAAAAAGCTTTACAAAAGTATTTGAAATTAAGCGATCGAAGCCAAAATTAATGGTTAAAGCTTACTTTTTTGGAAAATAGAGGAGCATCACCTTGTCCAAATATTTGTGTTCAGGTTAAGGTCTTCCACGATTTCCATGGCGTTCGATATATTTTCAGTGAACAATTCAAGCGCATTGGAAGTGACCAGGTTTTTGCTCTGTGGAAGGCTGAAAAAGCCATTGGGATGCTGCACAGCCACGTAGAGTTTGTTGTTATTGAACGACAACATGATGGGCCTGTTTATTTTTCTTTTCAAGGCCATGATCCGTTCCATAAAAGTTGTTGAAAGAACATAGCGCGCCTCGACCTGATCGGTGCCATATACAACAAACTCGTTTTCGAACTCGGTATTTTCAAGGTTGATGAGTTGTTTCCGATTAAGTTTAAGGGATTGTATGGTCTTGGCAAGGTAGCCGATTCTTTTTTCAAGTTTGTCGGGCAAGATTACGATATTACCATTCAATTTTTTGTTGAAATCAAAGATGGCGAACATGCCAAAAAAACTATAGCCCACCTGATCAACAGAATGGTTCTTGGAAAACCAGGGCCTGAGGTAGTTGTAGAGAAAATAAATATGGGTCAAAAAAGGGATGAACATGAAATAGGACCCAAAAAAACTTTGGTTGATGACCTTTACATCGCCCATGACGATGGACGAATCCCCTACCTTGCCCGATACAAGGCCAGTGGTCATATTATATACCTTTTGTTGCCTGTTTTTAGTACCTGGTACCTGTGTATAGGTAGGCATCAACTGACTTTCTGTAATCTCTTTGGAAGTAATCTGTTTTTGCGGATTGAACTTCAGCCCCAGGATCAATCGATCTAATACAGGTTGCAGAATCTCAGCTTCAACTTTTTTGTACTTGACTCCAATATGGTTCGCTTTGATCATGAAAACGAAATACAGCACCCAATAGAGGATCAAAAGTATTTGGAAGGTTGTCCCTGAACTGTCTCGGGATACTTTGGTGATCCACTCATTGTTGAAATAAGTGAACATGGGCAGGAAAAAGATGCCCAAAAATACTGTGAGTATGAACAGATTGGCACCCATTTTATAAAAACGAAGTTTTTTTCTCAGTTTTTCTGCCTGCTGGAGCAATGGCAAAAGTTCCTTCCTGATACTCTTGAAATCTTCCATGTTCTACTATTGGAAGGAGACTGCCGGGACCTTTTTTTCTTCGGTCTCAATGGTGAACAAGGTCTTTTGCGTGTATCCCATCAATTTGGCAACGATATTGGAAGGGAACATTTCCAAGGCGTTGTTGAAGGCATTTATGGCTGCATTGTACGACCTTCTTGCAGCGGAAAGCTGTTCTTCCACCTCATTCAAACTTCTTTGCAACAGGAGGAAATTTTCACTTGACTTCAGCTCCGGATAGGCCTCCGATCTGATCTGCACTTTTCCCAGCATCATCCCCAACTGGCTTTCCAGTCTGAAACGGTCATTGATCGGCTCATTTTCGTTCATGATCTTTTCCCTCAGTTGGGTGATTTCGGTGAGGGTTTCCCTTTCGTGCTTCATATAACCTTTTACGGTGTTCACGAGCTGTGGAATCAAGTCCGTCCTTTTTTTGAGCATTACATCAATGCTGCTGAAGGCTTCTTCGGTCTTGTTCTTTTTGCTGACCAGATTGTTGTATAGATAAATGAAGTACAACAAAAAGACCAGCACAATGATAACTAAGTAGGTCATAACAAAAATTTACATTGAACAGTTGGGACAATCCTAAGAATGCCCTTTTTCCAAAGCTGAAGGGGTTAATGCTTTGTCTAAATGTTGAGGTATGATTTTTGGTTCAAGGAAAACATTCAAAATAGATGCTTTGAACCACTATGGCTGGTGAGGTTGTCCGCCACTTGGAAGTAAAATTAGCAATTAATGGATGTTACACAAACAGATATGCGTAAATTTCGGCAAATGATCGTCCAATTATACTTTGGACATAATTTTGACGTTATGAGTAATGTCAATCGAGAACAGCGTAGAACACTATGAATCGAAAAAACCTCTTTGTAATTCCCATTTTAATGGGAAGTTTTTTTGTGCTTTCCGCACAAGAAACCAAAATCTACACGCACGAAAGCAAAGCCTATCAAGATGCCCTGGCGCTCTACAACAATAAGCAGTACCAAGCCGCACAGACCATTTTTGAGTCCGTAAAGACCACCACCAAGGATGGTGAGACGGAGGCCAACAGCGCCTATTATGCCGCCAATGCCGCTATTCGATTGAACCAGCGGGGAGCCGATAAAATGATGGAGGATTTTGTGGAGCGCTATCCCACTTCCACCAAACGGAATTCCGCTTTTTTGGATGTGGCCGATTACTATTTTGAGACGGGAAAATATCCCTACGCGCTCAAATGGTACAAAAAGGTGGATGAAAGTTCCATGCCTTACTCGGAACGGGACCGCTTTAACTTTAATAATGGATATGCACTGTATGCCTCCAAGCGTCCAAAAGAGGCCGAGCGTTATTTGAACAAGGTTACGACCTCCCAAAAATATGGCTCACAAGCCAAATATTATTTGGGGTATATCGCCTATGAACAGGACGATTACAATGCCGCAAGTGCGCGCTTCGACCAAATCCAAGATCCTGAGTTGCTCGATGAAAAGCTTTCCTATTATCAAGCAGACCTGAATTTTAAACTGGGCAAATTTGAAGAAGCCATCGCAATGGCCAAAAAGCAACTGCCCAAATCGAACCGAGAGGAAGTTTCCGAACTCAACAAGATAATTGGCGAGAGCTATTTCAACCTGAAACAATATGCGGAAGCCATTCCCTATTTGGAAGAGTATAGGGGCAAACGTGGCAAATGGAACAACACCGACTATTATCTGTTGGGGTACAGTCATTACAAACTGGGCGATTATGAAAAGGCCGTTCAGCAGTTCAACAAGATCATAGGTGGAGACAATAACGTTTCCCAAAACGCCTATTACCATTTGGCAGAATGCTATTTGAAGCTGGATAAAAAATCCGAAGCCTTAAATGCGTTCCGAAATGCTTCGCAAATGGAGTTCGGCCCTGAAATTCAAAAAGATGCCTGGTTGAACTATGCCCGTCTGAGCTACGAAATCGGCAATGCCTACGAGCCCGTTCCACAGGTGTTGACCAATTATTTGGAAAAATATCCAAAGGACGAACACCAAATGGAAATCCAGGAACTTTTAGTGGATTCCTACATTACCTCCCGAAATTTTGAAGGCGCAATGAAGCTTTTGGAAGAAAATAAAAACTACGCCAGCAAGGAAACGTACCAAAAAGTGGCCTACTATCGCGGGGTGGAACTTTTTATCGATGGCGATTACGAAGGTGCTTGGGAACGCTTCGATAAATCCCTGAAAAGTGCTGCAAATTCCAACTTTGAGGCACGAGCCTTGTATTGGAAAGCAGAATCCGCCTACCGATTGAACCGTTTTGAGGAAGCCTTGGTGGATTTTGTTCGGTTCCAAAACTCACCAACCGCAAAACCCCTATCGGAATATGATCAGTTGGATTACAATTTGGGATATGCTTACTTCAAATTGAAGGATTACAACAATGCCATTTCCTATTTTCAGAATGTGGTGGGCTCCAATGCCATTGATGATCAAAGAAAGAACGATGGTTACCTGCGATTGGGCGATAGCTATTTTGTGACCAGTAAGTACCAATTGGCGAAGAAGGCTTACGAAACTTCATCAAAGATGAACGGACCCGAGCGTGATTATGCGGCCTTTCAGAAAACACTTTGTGATGGCTTTTTGGGCAACAATGCAGCCAAAATTGATGGCTTGAACGAATTCTTGAGGATGTACCCGAGCTCATCACTGCGGGACGATGCCTTGTTTGAACTGGGCAATTCCTATATCAACAACAACCAAGAAAATTTAGGGTTGCAAACCTACGATCGTATTGTGGACGAATTCCCGCGCAGCAAGTTTGCCCCGCGTGGATTATTGCGTTCCGGTTTGGTGTACTATAACTCCAGTCGTAACCAACAAGCATTGGACAAATTGAAGGAAGTGGTGCAAAAATACCCCAACACCCAAGAGGCCAAACAGGCCGTTGCTACCGCCAAATTGGTTTATGTGGACGAAGGCCGGGTGAGCGAATATGCCGCTTGGGCCAGAAATCTTGACTTTGTCGAGGTGACGGATGCTGAGCTCGACAACGCCAGTTTTGAATCCGCCGAAAGGAAACAGATCGAGGGCAAGACCGCTGTTGCCATACGTGGATACGAAGAATATTTAAAAGAATTTCCGAACGGATTGCATACGCAGAATGCCAATTTTGCCTTGGCACAGCTTTATTTTGCCAATGGCGAAAAGGACAAGGCCCTGCCCAAATTCAAGGCTGTTGCCGATGGTGGAAATGGAGAGTACACGGAACAGGCCCTGACCCGTGTCTGCGAGATTTATGTGGAAAAGCAGGACTACCAAAGCGCCATTCCATATCTGAAACGATTGGAGGGCACAGCGGATATTTCGGAAAACAAAACCTTTGCCCGGTCCAATTTGATGAAAGGATTTTACGGTCAGAAGGAGTATGCTCAGACCATTGCCTATGCCGAGATGGTATTGAAGGCCCCTAAGATCGATGACCGAATTAAAAGTGATGCGCAGATTATGATAGCCCGTTCAGCCATTGCCACGGACAATGAAAGTCTGGCCAAAACAGCCTATCAAGATGTGAAACAGATCGCATCGGGAGAACTTGCTGCTGAAGCGTGGTACTACGATGCCTACTTTAAAAATAAGGAGCAGGATTTTGAGGCATCCAACGAGTCCGTCCAGAAATTGGCCAAGGATTATGCGGCCTACAAAAAATGGGCGGGAAAAGGTTTGGTGATCATGGCCAAAAACTTTTACAACTTGGGCGATGCTTTTCAGGCCACCTACATTTTGGAAAGTGTCATTTCCAATTTTTCAGACTTTGGGGAAATCGTTGCCGAGGCCAAAACCGAGCTTGCGACGATCAAGGCCAAGGAAGCCGAGAGCAATTCATCCGTAGATCTTAACGAAAACTAAACAAGGCACAAGATGCAAAAGAGAACCTTCTATATATTTTCATTACTTTTTTTGAGCCTTTGCGGAGCCGTTATCGCCCAGGAAAAGGATAACATTGGTACGGAAACGGTAACGGTGGTGAAACCGTATTCCCCCACCGTTTCGGATGCCTTTAAGATCAAATCGTCACCCAGCTTGAACGATTCCATCGTGCTTCAAAAGAAGAAAATCAATTACAGCATATTCTCCGTGCCAGTGGCATCGACCTTTACCCCTGCAAAGGGCAAGGCTTCCGGCGTTGAAAAAACACCACCGCCCACCTTGTACAATTCGTATGCATCGGTCGGGTTGGGCAATTATAACAATGCCTTGGTGGATTTTTATACCAGCAGGGATTTCAATAGGGGTGAAGACTTATTGGATTTTGGCCTCACCCACAATTCATCACGGGGAGACTTGGATTCCACTCCTCTGGACACGGAATTCTACAACACCAAATTGAATACTTCATACGCCAAAAAAGACCGTTACATGGATTGGGGCGCCAGTATTGGGTTGCAGCACCAACTGTATAATTGGTACGGAATTGAAAATGGGGCCTATAGCGAGGATGTCGTTGCTTCCATGGACGAAGGGCAAAACTATTTCAATGCAGAGGCCAAGGCACATTTCAACATGGAGGATTCCTATTTCAAGAGCGGAAATATTTTATTGAGACGTTTTTGGGATGCCACGGAATCCGCAGAAAACCGTGTGGTGATCAATCCCACTTTTGAGCTGCCCGTAACAGAGGAACTCATCACCATTTCCGCCAAGGCAGACTATGTGAACGGGAATTTCAAAAATGCATCCCTGAACAATACGACAAATACGGGCGAGATCAATTATAGCCATTTTCAGGCCGGGGTGACCCCAAGTCTTTTGATCTTGCGCGATGACCTTACCCTGAATCTGGGGGCGAACATCGTATATGGCCTCGATACCGAGAACAGCGACAGCAATTTTTATATCTATCCGGCAGTGACCGCTTCATATCGGCTTTTGGATGAAAATGTGATTGCCTACGGGGGGATAGAGGGTGAATTGAGGCAAAACTCCTATCACGATTTTGTGGATGAAAACCCATATGTATCGCCAACTTTGGATATTCTTCCAACCGATCAGCAATATGAAGGCTACTTGGGATTAAAGGGCCAGTTGACATCGAATGTAGGGTACAACTTGAAGGGATCGTATTCGGCGGAAAACAGAAAACCATTGTTTTTATTGAACCCCATCAACATTAGGGATGATGAGAAAAGCTATTTTTATGGCAATTCCTTTCAGGTGTTTTATGATGATGTAAAGACGTTGGGGGTTTTTGGGGAAATCAATGTGGATGTCAACCGTAATTTTTCATTGGGGGTCAATGCGGAATTTTACGATTATGATACCGAGACCGATAATCCAGCTTGGAACCTTCCTTCCATCAAAGGATCATTGTTCATGGATTACCAGATCAATGATCAATGGTACATGGGTGCCAACCTGTTCTATGTTGGGGAAAGGGACGATTTGGTGTCTCAGGCCATTGATGCCACACCACCTTCCGAATTTCCTTCGACCATTGTGACTTTGGACAGTTTTTTTGATGCCAATGCGCATGTGGGGTATCGGTTCAATGAACAACTTTCCATTTTTGTAAAGGCCTCCAATATTGCGAACAACAATTACCAAAACTGGGCCAATTTCAGGGTGCAGGGTTTTCAGGCGTTGGCGGGAGTGTCCTATAAGTTTGATTTTTAAAAGATGCTCGGCCAAATTTTATTCAGGCAAAGACGATAGCTTTATCCCTGTATTTTCTATTTTTGGTGGAAACCATCAAAAATGAAAAAGCTCTTTTTTCTTATCAGCATTGCTTTGGTTTTTTCTTGCACTACCAAAGAAGAAGCCGACCTTATTGTTTACAATGCGAACATCTACACAGTGGATGATGATTTTTCCAAAGCTACCAGTGTGGCCATCAAAAATGGAAAGTTCCTTGCTGTTGGCGAAACGGAAGAAATTTCCAAAAAATACCAAGCCAAAGAGATGTTGGATGCCAACGGAAAAACTATGGTTCCAGGGCTCATTGATGCCCACTGCCATTTTTACGGTCTTGGCCAGAACCAACAAGTTGTGGATTTGGTAGGAACCCAGAGTTTTGATGAAGTGGTGGAAAGGGTTGTTGCGTTTCACAAAGAACGCCCCTCGGAATTTATCTTGGGCAGGGGATGGGACCAAAATGATTGGGAGGTGAAGGAATTCCCGACCAAGGACAGATTGGATGAGTTGTTCCCAGACACTCCTGTGGCGCTCGAGCGCGTGGATGGCCATGCTTATTTGGTCAATCAAAAAGCACTCGATATGGCTGGGATTACTGCCGAGACAGAAACCGAAGGCGGGGAAATCGTCAAAGAAGATGGTGGGATTACGGGTGTTCTGGTCGATAACCCTATGTATTTGATCAATAAGGTAATTCCCGAAGCCAGTTTGCAGCAAAAAATACAGGCCTTGAAAGATGCGGAGCAGATTTCGTTGGATTATGGATTGACCACTGTAAACGACGCAGGATTGTCCAGAGATATTATTGAATTGATCGATAGCTTGCAGCAAGCGGGTGAATTGTCCATTCGAGTGTATGCCATGGTGTCCAACTATCCCGAAAACTTGGATTATTTTTTGAACAAGGGCATCATAAAAACAGCGGGATTGAACGTTCGTTCCGTAAAGGTCTATGGTGATGGTGCTTTGGGTTCCAGGGGGGCTGCGTTGAGAGCGCCCTATTCCGATAAGCCCGGACATTTCGGTGCCATGGTCACCCCGGTGGATCAAATTGAAGCCTTGGCGCAACGAATTGCTGCCACCGACTACCAGATGAATACCCATGCCATTGGCGATTCTGCCAATATTGTAGTGCTTCGGGCGTATGAAAAAGCCTTGGAAGGCAAAAATGACCGTAGATGGAAAGTGGAGCATGCGCAAGTAATCTCCCAATCCGATTTCGATTATTTTAAAAGCGGCATTATTCCGTCTGTACAACCCACCCATGCCACAAGCGATATGTATTGGGCAGAGGATAGATTGGGCGAGGAACGTGTAAAGGGAGCGTATGCCTTCAAACAATTGTTGGACAAAGCTGGAATGGTAGCTTTGGGCACCGATTTTCCCGTGGAACAGGTCAGTCCTTTCCTGACATTTTATGCGGCCGTCGCCAGACAAGATTTGGATGGGTATCCGGAAGGCGGATACCAGATGAAGGATGCCCTTTCCAGGGAAGAAACATTGAAGGGAATGACGATTTGGGCGGCCTATTCCAATTTTGAGGAAAATGAAAAGGGAAGTATTGAACCTGGTAAGTTTGCTGATTTTGTGATTTTGAGCGATGATATTATGACCATCCCTACCAAAGAAATTCCCAATGTAAGGGCCGAGCAGGTTTTCTTGGGTGGCGTTCAGAAGAAATAATGGTTACTTGTCATTCTGAACAAAGTGAAGAATCTGTTTAAACTTTTCCTTTTTCTAGTTTTGTTAGGATTGTTTCTTTTGTTTCAAGTTACTAGTTGCCAAAGTGAGATAAGACCAAGGTATGAAGATTATAGCCCCGAGGATTTTTTTGCGGTACCGGGAATAGTTACCAAAATAACAAGGACACCGATTTATGCTAGAGGAAATTGGTATGAATACAATGTCTACTATGCTTACAATCTTGATTCAGATTCTATATTGGTCGGCAGAGAACTGGATTTGGATATGGCGGTAAGTGAAGGAGATGGAATTTATATCTTGGTACTCAAGAGTGATAAGAATGTAAGTTTTGTGGCAGGACAAAGGAATCTGCCAAGTCATCAAGAGGTAATCGACAACTATTTGAAAAAGTCGGAAGAAAAAGGAGTCAAATACTATGGAGTTTATGACCAATAAAAAAAGCCCCAATTTGGGGCTTTACTATTTTTCAGAGCTAAAAGATTCTAGTAGCTGATCGGTAGGGAAACCCTTGTGGTGCCCCATCCCATAAGCATGTTGCCATCATCGTCAAAAGCAATGGAAAACGCTTCAAGTTCCTCATCATCAGTGCTTGCTTTGGCAGTGACTCTGGCCACATCGGCATCGCTGTCGTAAGAATACGCACCCCACTGGTTGAGGTTGCTGTTCAGGATAACGGTCCATTCATCATCCCCGGGAATGGTGAACAAAGAATAGGTTCCTGCCTTAATGGCCTTTCCACCAACGGTGGCATTTTTGTAAAAAGTGATTTCTGCAGCTTCGTTGGCTCCAGTTCTCCATACCTTTCCGGCAGGAGCAAGATCGGCCAAGCTGCGTCCCTTCAATTGTGGGCGGCTGTAGGTAATGCGAACGGACTTGTCCGATTCCCTATAACTTGCCGGGTAAGCGGCCATATCCATGGGGCTGCTGTCCAAACCACTGAACTTTTGGGCTGTGGCCTCCGTGGTAAAAACCATCGCAAAGGCCAAAAAGGTAAACAAAAATAGATTCTTCATGATTGTGATTTTAGTTGTTTCCAAAACTAGAATTAATTCAATGTTGTTTGTTTAAAAAGACGTTAAAATTGAAGAACCTTACACAATGTTCATAATCGATGTCATTTTTTACTTTATATGTTTTCATTCATTATCTATTATCACATAATTATTTATAATTATAATTAAAAAACAAATAATAGTTTTATTTATAAATATATAAATTCATTTTTGTATCAAAATTGTTATAAAATATAAAATTTATGTGTGGAATTGTTTGCGCATTTGATGTGAAGGAAAGCACTGAAGTGCTAAGACCCCAATTGTTGGAAATGTCCAAGAAAGTGAGGCACAGGGGACCGGATTGGAGCGGTATTTATGCTGATGAAAAAGCTATATTGGCGCATGAAAGATTGGCCATTGTCGATCCCGCCTCGGGCAAGCAACCATTGCTCAGTGCCGATGGGAAACTTGTACTGGCCGCCAATGGGGAAATATACAACCATCAAGAACTCAGGAAGCAGGTTCAAGGTAAATATGAGTTCAAGACCCAATCCGACTGTGAGGTCATTTTGGCCCTGTATCAAGAAAAAGGCCCTGATTTTATTGATGAAATGAACGGAATATTCGGTTTTGCCATCTATGATGCCGAAAAGGATGAGTATTTCATAGCCCGAGACCACATGGGAATTATTCCCCTCTACATTGGTTGGGACAAGAACGGCACTTTCTACGTAGCTTCCGAGTTGAAAGCGTTGGAAGGAACTTGCTCCAAAATTCAACTGTTTCCTCCAGGGCACTATCTCCACAGTTCGGATGGAGAGTTTAAAAGGTGGTACCAAAGGGACTGGATGGAGTATGAGGCCGTGAAGGAAAACGAGACCAGCATCGAGGCCATCAAGGATGCTTTGGAAGCTGCGGTGCACCGTCAGTTGATGTCCGATGTACCTTATGGAGTGCTTCTTTCCGGTGGTTTGGATTCTTCGGTCACTTCGGCCATTGCCAAAAAATATTCACAAAAAAGAATAGAGTCTGGCGATACGGCCGATGCCTGGTGGCCCCAATTGCATTCGTTCTCCGTAGGCTTGGAAGGTTCCCCCGATTTGGCGGCTGCCCGAAAGGTTGCAGAACATATCGGAACAGTGCACCACGAGATCAAATTCACCATTCAAGAAGGGCTGGATGCCATCAAAGATGTGATCTACAACTTGGAAACATACGATATTACCACTATCAGGGCCTCCACTCCCATGTATCTGATGGCGAGAGTCATCAAGTCCATGGGTATCAAAATGGTGCTTTCGGGAGAAGGTGCGGATGAGCTTTTTGGAGGGTATCTTTATTTCCACAAGGCACCAAGTCCAAAAGATTTCCATGAAGAGACCGTTAGAAAACTGGACAAATTGCACATGTACGATTGTCTAAGGGCCAATAAGTCGTTGGCGGCTTGGGGAATTGAGGGCAGGGTTCCGTTTTTGGACAAAGAATTCATGGATGTGGCCATGCGCATCAACCCTAAGGACAAGATGATCAACGGGGAGCGTATGGAAAAATGGGTGGTCCGCAAAGCGTTTGAATCCTATTTGCCCGAAAGTGTGGCATGGAGACAAAAAGAACAGTTCTCCGATGGCGTTGGCTACAGTTGGATAGATACCCTGAAGGCCTTGGTGCAGGAAGAGGTCTCGGATGAACAATTGGAGAATGCCCATTTCAAGTTCCCGATCCAAACACCGACAACCAAGGAGGAGTATTATTACCGTTCCATTTTTGAAAGCCATTTCCCATCGGATGCCGCAGCTTTGAGCGTTCCGCAAGAGCCTTCAGTGGCCTGTAGTACCAGGATTGCCTTGGAGTGGGACGAAGCCTTCAAGAACATGAACGATCCATCCGGTAGGGCCGTGGCAAAAGTGCATACCGATGCTTATGTAAAATAACCAGAATATAACCAACCAACGATATGGAGCAGGAAGATGTTGTTTTGTTTCATTTTCAATTAGTCAGAAAAGCCCCTTCTCAAAGGGGCTTTTTGTTCATCTGATATAGGATCTAAATTAGAAATGAAGGGCAAAACCTATTCGAAATTCAAATATGCCCTCATCTGTAAAATCTTGATTGAGGCTCATGTTGTAGCGCAGTCCAGGCTCGACACTCACATGGTCGGAAAGGAAGATGGCGTACCCACCTTGTAAGCCTAACCAAAGCGGGTTTTCAGAAGCATCTTGGATGCTGGCGCCGGTAATATCCAATTGGAAGGGGATAGTGCTGATGACATAATATTTGGCCCCCAACTTATAAGAGAAAATATTCAAGCCATCGTAGTCTGAATAGCCCAACCCTCCTTTGACAGCCAAATCATCTGCAATAAAGTAGCCTCCTTCGGCACCAATGCCCCATACAGTGGAACCATCTGCCGATACCAGTGAAAAACCGGTATTGGCCGAATGGGCGGTCAGTCCATCTCCACCAAATCCAGTGTTTGCTTCAATGAGCCAGCTTCCTTTGGCTGTCTGGGTTCCATCCTGTGCGCTGCCAATGGACACAAATCCGATTGTTCCCAAAAGCATAAATAAAAGTTTCTTCATGATGTAAAATTTGTTTTAAAAGAAAACAAACTTATGGTTTATTGCATAAAGTTCAAATTTTGTTTAAAGCAACAAGTCTAGAGAGAAAGTTTTAGATTCAAGTCAGGTTACATTTCTTTGCGCAAATTCCACCATAAAGGAAAAACCATGGATCGGCTTATGGCAGGGGCCTGAAACAGATTGGGGGAAAGGTATGTTTTTTCCACAGATTTTGTTGATAACTTAAGGGGTTCAAGCAAGCCCAAACACCTAATTCCACAGGGTATTCCTTATATTTGTAGGATTTGAAAATTTCAAGGCAAATACTAAGAATATATGAGCGAAGAAGCTAACAAGAAACAATACTCCGCGGACAGTATCCAAGCCCTTGAGGGCATGGAACACGTTCGTATGAGACCTTCCATGTATATCGGCGATGTAGGGGTCAGGGGATTGCACCACTTGGTGTATGAAGTAGTGGACAACTCCATTGATGAGGCCATGGGAGGCCACTGTGACAGGATCGAGGTCACCATCAATGAGGACAACTCCATCACCACAAAAGATAATGGTAGGGGAATACCTGTGGACCTGCACAAAAAAGAAGGAATATCTGCCTTGGAGGTAGTTATGACCAAGATAGGGGCAGGAGGTAAATTCGACAAGGATTCCTACAAGGTCTCGGGAGGTCTGCACGGTGTCGGGGTTTCTTGTGTGAATGCACTTTCCAGCCACTTAAAGGCTACAGTTTACAGGGAAGGAAAGATTTGGGAGCAGGAATATGAAAGGGGCAAGACCCTCTATCCGGTTAAAAGTACAGGGGAAAGCAATGAAACCGGTACCATAGTCACCTTTACTCCGGACGATACCATTTTTACCCAAACCACAGAGTTCAGCTACGAAACCCTCGCCAACAGGATGCGTGAACTGGCCTATTTGAACAAAGGGGTCACCATTACGCTTACCGATAAACGCAACAAGGACGAAAAGGGAGAATTTATTTCCGAGACCTTCCACTCTGAAGAAGGTTTGAAGGAATTTATCCGATTCCTTGATGGAAACCGTGAACCGCTCATCCAAAGCGTAATTTCCATGGAAGGGGAGAAGAACGGGATTCCCGTGGAAGTGGCCATGGTCTATAACACAGGCTATACCGAAAACCTCCATTCTTATGTGAACAACATCAACACCCATGAAGGGGGTACACATCTTTCAGGCTTTAGGAGAGGTTTGACCACTACATTGAAAAAGTATGCCGACAATTCAGGGATGTTGGACAAACTGAAGTTTGAAATAGCCGGGGACGATTTTAGGGAAGGTTTGACCGCCATCGTTTCCGTGAAAGTGGCAGAACCCCAATTTGAAGGACAGACGAAGACCAAGCTCGGGAACAGGGACGTGACCAGTGCCGTGAGCCAGGCCGTGTCCGAGATGTTGACCGACTACTTGGAAGAACATCCCGAAGATGCCAAACAGATCGTGGAAAAGGTAAAATTGGCCGCACAAGCCAGACATGCCGCCGCCAAGGCACGCGAAATGGTACAGCGGAAAAACCCCATGAGCGTTGGGGGCCTGCCCGGAAAGCTTTCCGATTGCTCCGAACAAGACCCCACAAAATGCGAAGTCTTCCTCGTGGAGGGAGATTCTGCGGGCGGTACGGCCAAACAAGGTAGGGACAGGAATTTTCAGGCCATTCTTCCACTTCGTGGAAAAATACTCAATGTGGAAAAGGCCATGCAACACAAGGTTTTTGAGAACGAAGAGATCAAGAACATTTATACCGCGCTCGGAGTGACCATCGGTACAGAAGAGGACAGCAAAGCACTGAACCTCGATAAGTTGCGTTACCACAAAGTGGTCATCATGTGTGATGCCGATGTGGACGGCAGCCATATCGAAACATTGATCCTTACGTTCTTCTTCCGATACATGAGGGAGTTGATAGAGGCAGGCCACGTCTATATAGCGACTCCACCTCTATACTTGGTGAAAAAGGGATCCAAAAAACGATATGCATGGAGCGATAAGGAACGCGACCAGATCATTGCTTCCATGAACGGAGGAGCAGGCGTCCAGCGTTACAAAGGTCTTGGTGAAATGAATGCGGAACAATTGTGGGACACCACCATGAACCCAGAGTTCAGAACCTTGAGACAAGTGACCATTGACAATGCCACCGAATCGGACCGTATTTTCTCCATGTTGATGGGGGATGAGGTACCGCCAAGGAGGGAATTCATTGAGAAAAATGCCGTTTATGCCAACATAGATGCATAGATAACCGATATTTCACAACAAAAACTCGCCCGGACAAGGCGAGTTTTTTAGTTTTAAGGAAAAATTTTACAAAATGAGAAAAATAATATTGCTAGTGGCTTTATTGGGTACAACTTTTGGCAGGGCCCAAGATTTGAACGATATTTTTGTTTCTGGGGTCAATGATGCCGAACGTTTTGCCAATGCCTATTTGGCCCCGGTCTCCGAAGCCGCCATCTTCAGTATGTCCAATGGCTGGTACAATACCGCAGATTCCAAACCATTGGGTGGTTTTGAAATATCCATCATGGGAAACATGACGGGATTCAAAAACAAGGAAGACAAAAAGGCGTTCCTGCTGGATCCCAGTGACTACGAAAACCTTGATTTTGTACAAAACCCCGGTCAAGCAAGATTGGTTTCCACAGGTCTTGGTGATATTGAGGGAATCGAAGTGTTTGTGGAAGATGAAAGTGGTATCTTTCGGGAAGAATTTGTGCTTCCTTCGGGTTTGGCTTCCGAAAATCTCAATTTTATTCCCTCGGGCTATCTTCAGGGAAGTGTGGGGCTGGTGAAGGGCTTGGAGGTAAAGGCACGGTTCCTGCCCAAGATAAAGTATGACGATGATGCCAAAATTGGACTCTTCGGTGCAGGTGTCCAATATGATTTTACCAAATTGCTCCCTGCGGATAAATTATTGCCAGTGGCCATTTCAGCAGTGATTGGCTATACCAATCTGAACGGGGATTATGATTTCACGGATTCGAATTTGATTGATGGAAGCGACCAGCGCATCGAAGCATCGTTCAAAACATGGAATTTCAGTGCTGTGGTTTCCACCCGAAATATCCCAGTAATCAATTTCTATGGAGGTTTGGGCTACATCACCGGTAAATCCGATATCGACCTATTGGGAACCTACCAGGCCAACGGCCCATTTTTCTCGGAGACCGTAGTAGATCCTTTTTCTGTTTCCAAAAAAGCCAGTGGGGTCAATGCCAATTTGGGAACCAAGCTTAAATTGGGCTTTTTTCGTCTCAATGCAGAATATAATTTTTCGGAATTCAACACCTTCACTTTTGGGGTGAATTTTGGGTTTAGATAATATCGCCAACCGACCGACCAAAATAAAGTGGGCCCCGACATTTGTCGGGGCCCACTATTTTCATATATGTTGGTCTTCGGCTTATTCCCTGGTGGCGAAGACCGAGCCATTTTCCAAGGTCAAAATTTCAGGATCATTGGCTTGCTCCAAACTTACCGTTATGTCGTTCACTTGGGGGTCGCCATAAATGATGGTATAGGTCCCGTTCTCGACGGACCATTTAAAATCGGTATAAAAAGTCAATTTGGAGTTTGAGTAGGTCTGGTACCTGCCCAGGTAAACATCGTTGAAGATCCATTCCTGTCGAATGGTCTCGGTGCCCTTGCCTTCCTTTGTCGAGGATTCCATTTTGGCCCAGATGCCCAAAATGGGGTCGTTGTTTTCTGGAATACGGCTACAGTTGCTTATGGCAATGATGCCTATAATGGACAACAATGAAAAGATCTTTTTCATAGGTCAGTAGGTTAAATTGATTTTGGGACTGTTATAACGTCATTTTGTAGGAAACTATTGCGCTTGGATTTTCAAAAAAATCATGAAAAACCATTTCTTCGATGAAGTGTATGCTTTTTTAACATTTGAACGATTTATCTTTCGTGACCTTTTGGTGAAAATGGACAGCTAAAACTGTTGTGTTCAGCTTTTTTCTGAGCTAAATGCCTTATTTTTGAACATTAAAATTTAAACTTATACACATGAAAGTTACCGTAGTTGGAGCAGGCGCAGTGGGAGCAAGCTGCGCAGAGTACATAGCAATGAAAAATTTTGCCTCTGAAGTTGTTTTGTTGGATATCAAGGAAGGATATGCCGAGGGAAAGGCCATGGATTTGATGCAGACCGCTTCCCTTATGGGCTTTGATACCAAGATCACCGGAAGCACCAACGATTATGGTAAAACTGCCAATAGTGATGTAGCAGTGATCACATCCGGAATACCGAGAAAACCGGGAATGACCCGTGAAGAACTGATCGGAATCAATGCAGGTATTGTAAAAACGGTGGCGACCAGTCTTTTGGAGCATTCCCCCAATGCCACCATCATTGTGGTGAGCAACCCCATGGATACGATGACCTATTTGGTGCACAAGGCCACTGGTCTGCCAAAGAACAAAATCATCGGTATGGGAGGTGCTTTGGATAGTGCACGGTTCAAGTACAGGTTGGCAGAGGTTTTGGGAGCCCCCATTTCCGATGTTGACGGTATGGTGATCGGTGGCCACAGTGATGTGGGCATGGTTCCCCTCATTGGCCATGCAACCCGGAACAGCGTAAAAGTCTCCGAGTTCTTGTCCGAAGAGAAAATGCAGTGGGTGGTTGAAGAGACCAAGGTAGGCGGTGCCACCTTGACGAAGCTATTGGGCACAAGTGCCTGGTATGCTCCGGGAGCAGCGGTTTCCTCAATGGTACAGGCCATCGCTTGCGACCAAAAGAAAATGTTCCCCTGCTCCACGATGTTGGACGGGGAGTACGGTCTTTCCGATATCTGCATCGGGGTGCCCGTGATCTTGGGCAAGGACGGTATCGAGAAAATCGTGGAGATCAAACTTTCCGATGCGGAAAAAGCCAAAATGCAGGAAAGTGCCGAAGGTGTTAGAAAGACCAACGGATTACTTCAATTATAATTTCACCATAAAAGGAATTGTCATTCTGGGTTTGAACAGCAGTAAATGCTCCAAAAGAATGGTTTGGAGAAATGCTGTCAGATTTGGGATGACAATTTTGTTTTACCAACCAACACGCTAGCGTATTTGCAATTCCATCAATTTCTATTGTCAAATGTTATGGGAAATGATATATTTGCACGCTGTTTAAGAAAACTTCTAAAAATTAGATAATCAATGCAAAATAAAGGACTTATAAGGCTTTTCGCAATCCTTTTTGGCTTGGTGAGCATCTATCAGCTATCCTTTACCTTCATCACTAACAAGTTGGAGAAGGACGCTGAGGCTTACGCTGTTAGCCGAATTTCGGAAGCTGAGGAAGATTATGTGGCCAAGCGTGAAGCTTTAGAGGCAACGTACTTGGATTCCATCAGTGACAACACTGTTTTGGGCTATACCAGTTACGGGGATGCCAAGAAAAAAGAGTTGAACAAGGGTCTCGACCTTAAAGGGGGGATCAATGTGACCTTGCAGATTTCCGTGAAGGACATCTTAAAAGGACTTGCCAACAATACCAAGAACCCTGTTTTCAACAAAGCTTTGGCAGATGCCGACAATGCTTCCAGAAATAGTGACAACACCTATTTGGAGTTGTTCTTTGAAGCATTTGATAAAATAAAGGGAGATACCAAATTGGCCTCCCCCGATATTTTTGCCAACAAGGGATTGAGCGATGAGGTCAACTTCCAAATGAGCGATGAACAGGTAAAACCCATCATCAGAAGAAAAATCGACGAGTCCATTGTTTCTGCATTTGAGGTGTTGCGAGAGCGTATCGATGGTTTTGGGGTAACCCAACCCAACATCCAAAGGGAAGGTACTTCAGGCCGTATTTTGGTGGAACTGCCCGGTGCCAGGGACATAGCCCGTGCACAGGAATTGCTTTCCAGCACAGCCCAATTGGAGTTCTGGGAAACCTATCCGCAGAGCAACCAGAGCCTGGGCACCTTTTTGGTGAATGCCAACGAGCGCTTGAAAGAGATTTTGGAACCTGCCGAAAAGAAAGAGGAAACCTCCAAACCTGAATCCGAGATAGACTCCTTATTGTCCGATGTGGCCCAAGATTCTTTGGACATGGCTCCCGAAGCCAACCCACTTTTGGGCAAATTGATCCCTGCCGACCCCGGTAGCCATGCCATAGCAAGAGCCATGGTATCCGACACGGCAGAAATCGGAACATATTTGAGAATGCCAGAGATCAGGAGGTTGTTGCCAAATGATGTGCAGTTCACCAAGTTTCTTTGGGAAAGACCTGCAGAGAATGTTGAAGTGGTAGGTCTGTTCGCCTTAAAATCCAATAGGGATGGAGTGCCAAGGATAAGTGGTGATGTGGTTTCCGATGCGCAGGATACTTTTGACCAGTTCAACAAACCTGCTGTGAGCATGACCATGAACACCCGTGGTGCCAAAGAATGGGAAGAGCTCACAGGTGACGCCTACAACAACCAGACGGGGATAGCCATTGTACTGGACAATAAAGTATATACGGCCCCTGGTGTTTCTTCAGGACCTATTTCCGGTGGACGTTCTGAGATTACAGGTACGTTCACGGTAAACGAGACGAAGGATATTGCCAACGTATTGCGCGCAGGAAAGTTGCCCGCTTCGGCCGAGATCATTGACTCATTCGTTGTTGGGCCTTCTTTGGGCCAAGAGGCAATCAACAGTGGTTTTACATCCTTCCTCATTGCCATGGCTTTTGTGCTGCTATGGATGATCTTCTACTACGGTAAAGTTGGAGTTTTTGCAGATATAGCATTGATTTTCAACATATTGTTGATTTTTGGTGTATTGACTAGCTTGGGAGCTGTATTGACCCTTCCTGGGATTGCGGGGGTTGTGCTGACCATCGGTATGTCGGTGGATGCCAACGTGCTTATCTTTGAAAGGGTCAAGGAAGAATTGGCCAAGGGCAAAGGCAAGGCACAGGCTATTGCCGACGGTTTTGGCAATGCACTTTCCTCCATTTTGGATGCCAATATCACTACTGGACTTACGGCTATTATTCTGTTTGTTTTCGGTTCAGGACCCATCAAAGGCTTTGCCACTACCTTGTTGATCGGTATCGTCACATCTTTGTTCACGGCCATTTTTGTGACCCGATTGATGATCGATGCCTATTCGGCCAAGAAAGGTAGGCGATTGGATTTCAGTACGGCCATCACCAAAAACCTGTTCACCAATTTGAACATCGACTTCTTGATCAAACGAAAAATATCCTATATCCTTTCTGGAATTTTGGTGATTGTGAGTGTATTCTCATTGGTCACCACAGGGTTGCAGCAAGGTGTTGATTTTGTGGGAGGCCGCTCATACCAAATACGCTTTGATCGTTCGGTCAGTCCGTCCGAGATTGCTTCTGACCTGAACCAAGTGTTTGGCAGTGGTACCAATGCAAAGACATTTGGTGCGGACAACCAAATCATGATTACCACGAATTACAGGTTTGAAGAAAATGGAACTGAGGTGGACGAAGAGATTCTGCAAGAGATGTTTACCCACCTTCAGAAATATTTTCCGGATGGTGCCACTTACGAGGACTTTAAACCTGGAGGCGAAAATGAGGAGATAGGTGTGTTGAAATATCGTAAAGTAGGGCCGACCATTGCGGATGATATCAAAAAGAGTGCATTTTTGGCCGTGATAGGTTCATTGGCTGTAGTGTTCCTCTATATCCTCTTGCGATTCAGGAAATGGCAGTTTTCTTTGGGCGCAGTTATTGCAGTTTTCCACGATGTGATGATAGTTTTGGGTATCTTCTCCCTAACCGGAAAGATCATGCCTTTCAACATGGAAATCGATCAAGCCTTTATTGCGGCCATTTTGACCGTGATCGGGTATTCCCTGAACGATACCGTGGTCGTGTTCGACCGTATTCGTGAGATTACTTCCCTTAAGGGATTCAAGGGCGGTGAGAACATCAATGACGCACTGAACAGTACTTTGAGCCGAACTTTGAACACCTCTTTGACCACATTGATTGTATTGTTGGCCATCTTCATCTTTGGAGGGGAGAGTTTGCGAGGGTTCATGTTCGCCATGATAGTAGGTGTGGTTGTGGGTACCTATTCTTCGGTATTCATAGCAACTCCGATCATGTTCGATACGTTGAAGAAAAAAATTGCAGCCGCCACAGCTGCATAGTTTAAGTTTTTCAAGTTAATATCAAAAAGGGTCGACTCCATGAGCCGACCCTTTTGTTTTTTCACTCTTATTGGGCTGTTACATGACCTTTCCCGTGGAACCATTTTCTCCCATCTCCAGAGTGTAGCTGAATTGCGGTTCCAGGCCTGGCTCTTTTCTGTGTGAAACAAAAACTATGGCCGTACCGCTCTCTTCCGCAACCTTATTGACCAGATCAACGAAAAGCGCCGCACCTGAATCATCGAGTCCTGCAGTGGGTTCATCCAATATGAGCAATGGGGGATGTTTTATCATGGCCCTGGCCATCATGACCAATCTTTTCTCTCCGGATGAAAGCTCCCTAAAGTGCATTTCCCTTTTGTTGTACAGTCCCAAAAGTTTGAGCCATTCATTGGCCAAATGTTTTTCGGTATCGGTCGGTTGAACGTAAAGACCAATGGAATCGTGCAGGCCGGAGATGACCATGTGCTCCAAGCTGTGGTATCCCCTGAACTTATCCGTGACCGAAGGAGTGAAGTACCCGATTTTTTTCTTGAGGTCCCAAACACTTTCTCCGCTTCCTTTTTTTTGCCCGAAAAGGGTCAGATCTTGTCCGTAGCCTTTGTGACTGTCCCCTGTTATCATGGAAAGCAAGGTGGTTTTTCCACTACCATTGGGGCCGATGAGCTGCCAAAATTCGCCTCGTTTTATGGTCCAATCGATATTTTTTAAAACTTGCCTCCCATCAAAACTTACGGACACTTTATTGAACTTGACCAGCTCCTCATCAACCGTTTCAACAGACTCTAGGGGAGATGGGATGACACCGTGAAATGTGGTCTTATCCTTTTTGATGGTATCCCAAAAGGTTTCGGCCGTTGGATATTTTTGCAATACATCGCCATCCAATGTGAAAAAATCGGTAGTAATAGGTAAAATATCATCCAATCTACTGACCAATTGGACCATTGTCTTGGAAGCAGCAATATCACACAGATTTTCCCTCAGTTGTGCTTGGGTGGCCACATCCAAATTGTCAAAAGGGTTGACCAGGACCAAAAAATCGGGCTCTTGACGTAGCAAGTAATTGAGCAATGCTTTTTTCTGCTCCCCACTGCTCATGGTCTTTAAGGGTTGTTGGCTGTCTTTTGTAAGGATTTTAATGTCATGACGCTCTTCCTCATCCATAAAACGATCAATTTCCGACCTCGAAAAGAGTAGCCCTTTTAGATTGTTCAAGCCGGATAAATTTGGAATGGGGACATTGTTCAATAATTTACCAACGAAATCAGTGGTCAGCGAGGTGTTGTTGGTGAGTATGGCGTAGCTTTTGGGTTGGGGTCGGTTCATTGTTTGGAAGAAGGTTTCCCAAAAATAAGATTATCTTGATTCCGCTACAAGATATATCCCCTGTCTATTTTCTAATGAAGGCAATACTATCACCGACTTTAAAACCTATCTTGTCGGACAATCCTGCGTTTATCTCAAAGACATATTTGGCGGGTACATTCGAGGGCAGGCTACTTTCATCGTAAGGTTTCGCGTTCTTTTGAAAACTCACAATTTTAAAGTTCCCGTCAATATATATGATGTCGAGTGGAAACTCCGTGTTTTTCATATAAAAATATTGCAGGGCTTCGGTTGGTTGGATAAAAAGCATTCCTTGGTTTTCTTCCATGGATCGGCGGTACATAAGCCCCGTCTGGGTTTCATATTCCGTTTCCGCGATCTCAATGTCGAAATTTGCCTTGGTTGAGTCCGTTTTGCTTTCGATGATGGCCAGCTCGCCCTCTTTGGTGAAGCTAACGGTCTCGGTCTTTATGGCTTGTTTGGTCTCTGTTTTACAAGAAACCAGAGCAAGAAAAAAGACAAAAAGAAGTTTCCACATGGTACTATACTTTTAAAATGAGCGGTGTGCGCCTGAACATGAAATAGAACCCGATGCCTATCATTGGGATACTGAGCCACTGCCCGGTGGACAGAAGGCCCAGCGACGTTTCAAATCCGCCTTGACTCTTTTTGAAAAACTCCACAAAAAAGCGCACGGTGAACAAAAGCACCATGAACAGCCCAAAGATGTAACCGGGTTTATCCTTTTTTTCGGTTTTCCAATAGATCATCTGCAAAAAGATAAAGACAAAAAAGTAGCAGATGGCCTCGTACAATTGTGCAGGATGTCGGTAAGGTATGGTCTGGAGGATGCCCGCAAACTCCGGATTGTGCTCTATGGCTTTGTAGGCTGCATTTTCTGTGACCTCTTTGGTGATGGCCATAGCTTTGTATGCTGGCATGTCGTCCGAGTCCCTGATGAAACGGGTGGCCAAAAAATAGGATTGATGCACTACTTTTCCATTGATCTCGGAGTTGAAAAAATTGCCCAGACGGATAAAACAGGCACCAATGGCCGAAGGGATCACCAAACGGTCCAATAGCCAAAGCATTTTGATGTCTTCCCATTTTCTGCAAAACAACCATACCCCTATAATAGCCGCAATGGTGGCCCCATGGCTCGCCAAACCAGTGAAACCGGTAAACTCATAACCGTTGATGATGCCAAAAAGGTTACTGTCCGCATTTTCCCTTATGGGAAGGAGTATTTCCACCAGATGGTCCTTATAATAGTCCCAATCATAGAAAAAAACATGCCCCAATCGAGCCCCGAGCATGATGGAGACCACGGTATGGATAAAAAGGGAATCCAGTTGTTCCATGGTCTTCTTTTCGGTCTTGAAGATTTTCTTCATCAGGAACCAACCCACAACAAAGGCCGCGATCCAAAGTAGGTTGTAATATTTTATCTGTAAAAACCCCAGTTTGAAAAGTGTGCCTTCGGGGTTCCAATTGATTCCTAGGAAATACATCTAAGTAAATTTTGGACTAATATAACTACTTTGGATGGTTGGACGATCGGTTTAGTCGATTTTTGGACACTGTTAACCTTTTTGACCCAATTTCACCATGCCGATTTAAGTCTGAAAGCAAAATTCAAACTTGATACCTGATCAAATTTTTCAGGGAACGGGATCGTAACCACTTCCTCCCCATGGGTTACAACTTAGGATGCGTTTGATGGCAAGCCAACCGCCTTTGAACAATCCGTGTTTTTTCAGTGCCTCCAAAGTGTATTGTGAACAGGTGGGACTATAGCGACAGGTGGCGGGAAACATGGGGGAAATAAAATTTTGGTAGAACCTCACCAACAGTACAAAAGGGGCGATAAGTATTTTTTTGAGTGACATTTGCCCCTTTTTTGTGTTTTATTTTTTGGTGAAAGTGGTGCCGTCTTTTCCATCTTTGAGTTGGATGCCCAAGGCAACCAATTCATCCCTGATCTTGTCGGAAGTGGCAAAGTCCTTATTGGCACGGGCTTCGTTTCTGAGTTGGATCAAGAGTTCCATTACACCGCCAAGAACATTGGAATAGTCATTCGCGACAGCTCTGCTCTCTATGCCCAATACATCATAAACAAAGGCTTTTAGGGACTCTTCCAGTATCTCCTTATGTTCTGCTGTGATATTTTCCTTGCCTTCCTTTATCAGGTTGATGTGCCTAACAGCATCAAAAAGGTGTGCGATCAGGATAGGGGTATTGAAATCGTCGTTCATGGCATCGTAGCATTCCTGCTTCCATGCTTCAACATCAAAATCTGACTTTGTCCCAATGGGCAGATGTTCCAGATGCTCCATGGCATCCATCAATCGATTGTATCCTTTTTCCGAAGCTTGGAGGGCTTCATCACTAAGGTCCAGGATACTGGTGTAATGGGCCTGCATCATAAAAAAACGGACCACGGCCGGCGTGTATGCCTTGCTCAGGATGTTGTTGTCCCCGCTGAAAATTTCGGCAGGGTAAATGTTGTTGCCCGTCGATTTGGACATTTTCTTGCCATTTAGCGTTAGCATATTGGCATGGAGCCAATATTTTACGGGCGATTTGCCCGTACTGGCCTCGGCCTGTGCGATTTCGCATTCGTGGTGGGGAAATTTCAGGTCCATCCCGCCACCGTGGATGTCGAAGGTCTCGCCCAAATATTTGGTGCTCATGGCCGTACATTCCAAATGCCATCCAGGGAAACCATCTCCCCAAGGGGAGGGCCATCTCATGATGTGTTGTGGCTCCGCCTTTTTCCAAAGGGCAAAATCCTGTGGGTTGCGCTTCTCGTCCTGTGCGGTGAGCTCGCGGGTGTTGGCGATCATGTCCTCCAACTTTCTTCCGCTGAGTTTCCCGTATTCATGGTCTTTGTTGAACTTGAGCACGTCAAAATACACCGACCCGTTCGTTTCGTAGGCATATCCTTTCTCAAGGATTTCCTTTATGATCTCGATTTGCTCGATGATGTGTCCGGTCGCGGTCGGTTCTATGCTCGGCGGAAGCAGGTTGAATTTTTGCAAGGTGTTGTGGAAATCCACGGTATAGCGCTGCACCACTTCCATGGGCTCTATCTGTTCCAGTTTTGCCTTTTTGGCGATTTTGTCCTCGCCTTCGTCCGCATCGTTTTCCAAATGTCCGGCATCGGTGATGTTGCGGACGTAACGCACTTTATAGCCCAAATGTTTGAAGTACCTGAAAATCATATCGAAGGACATGAAGGTACGGCAGTTTCCCAGGTGCACGTTGCTGTACACGGTGGGGCCACAGACATACATGCCCACATGGCCTTCGTTAATGGGCTCAAAGGGCTCCTTTTTTCCAGAAAGTGAATTGTGTACTCTAAGGTTTTGGTCCTTGTAAAGTTGCATTGAAAAAGGTGGGATTAAAAGTCGGTATCTAGGTTGATGTAATCCAAAAACTCCCTCCTTACGGCCTCATCTTTAAATTTACCACCATACTCTGCCGTTACCGTGCTGCTCTCAATATCGCGGATTCCTCTTGAGTTTACGCAAAGGTGCTTGGCGTCTATGACACAGGCCACGTCTTCTGTTCCCAGAACCTTTTGGAGTTCCTCCACGATCTGTATGTTCAACCGTTCCTGCACTTGTGGACGCTTGGCAAAATAGTCCACGATGCGGTTCATTTTGGACAGTCCCACTACTGTACCGCTGGAGATATAGGCGATATGGGCCCGCCCAACAATGGGCAGGAGGTGGTGCTCGCAAGTGGAATAGAGCACAATGTTCTTTTCCACCAACATTTCACCATACTTGTACTTGTTGCTGAAAGTGGATGATTCGGGCTTTCGTTTTGGGTGCAGACCGCCAAAGATTTCCTTGACGTACATTTTGGCCACCCTTTTTGGGGTTCCGTTTAGACTGTCATCGTCCAGGTCAAGACCCAAGGTGAGCATGATTTCCCTGACGTTCTTTTGTATCCTTTCGATTTTTTCTTCGTCGCTCAATACAAAAGCGTCCTCCCTCATCGGGGTTTCCGATGAAGAGCCAACATGGTCGTTGCCCCTTTCCTCATATTGTTCTTCCAAAGCCTGCTCTAGTTTCATCTGATCATCTTTAAATTGAATAAACAGGTCAGATGCAATTCGCCATTGAACATTTCGGTTGGTTTGCACCAACTTAGTAGTTGTGGCTCATTTCATAGCTGTTTCTTCAAGACAGCAAAGATATACATTAATGAAGGATTTAACATCTGGTATGGCAGGTTTGACAACATAAATTATTGTTAAGGCATGTGCCATACTACTTTTATAATATCCAAACCTACAGCCTTTTATGATAAAACCGATCATAAGAACCTTTATTGCTTTCTTTTTTTGTGTCCCATTTTTATGTGCGCAGGTCTCACAGGAATGTGCCAATGCCATTCCCATTTGCAGCAATACACCGATCAATGGGGGGACAAATGGCTACGGAGCGGATGATTTCAACGGGGCAGCATCCAGCGGTTGTTTGGAGCAGACTACGACCGGGGCCATAGAATCCAACTCGGCTTGGTACAGGTTCAGGACCGCTGCCTCTGGGCAGTTGGGCTTCAATATTGGGCACGATAACGGTGAGGATTGGGATTTTGCCTTATACCGCGCTTCAGATTGTAGTGATTTGGGAGACCCCATTCGCTGTAATTTTTTTGACAATAGTGAGGGCGCAAGTTTCATTGGAGTGGGGGAAGACCCGACTGGGGATGTGGATTCCGTACATTATGAGGATTGGTTACAGGTAGAGGCTGGTGAGGACTATTTCCTTTTCATCAACAATTTCAGCAATGTAAACTCTGGTTTTTCCATCCAGTTCACAGGGGATATTTGGACAATGCACCCCAATAGTGCCTTGGACTGTTCCATTGTGGACAATATTTTGGGACCGCCCATAGCTGCCTGTGAAAACGACAATGTGGTGCTCGATGCCACAACGACCGGAGCCATCTCCTATGAATGGTACATCGATACGGGAACTGGATTTCAATTGATTCCAAGTGCCATGGGTGCCACATACCAGGCAATGGATTCAGGCCAATACCGCGTGTTGGTGGTCACGGGCAGCGAGACCATCATAAGTGATGTTCAGGTAGGCTTTACCAAAGCGCCCATGACCGAAAGCATGTCTGACGAGATTTTTTGCTATACGGATGGAATGATCTTTGACCTTGCCGCAAAAGATGGCGAAGCATTGGGTGTCCAAAACCCTGATGAATTTATGGTCAGTTACCACAGTTCCCAAGCCGATGCCGAGGCAGGAATTGACCCATTGCAAAAACAATATGAGACGAACCTTGGTCTGGAAACCATTTATGTTCGCACGACCTCTTTGGCCAACCCAAATTGTTATGACGCATCTGAGCATTTTACCCTGGAGTCGATAGAAAGTCCCGAACTTACCTTTTCGGAGGAAGTGGTGATTTGTGAGGCTGTCGGCAGCGTGGAGATTGGGGAAACCGTTCCCAATCCCAACCATATCTATCACTGGGACACGGGGGAACAGACCCCCAGCATTTTGGTTTCCCAGGATGGGGAATATACCTTGACCGTGACACACTCTTCCAATGGCACCACTTGTGAATCGAGTAGGACAGTCAATGTGACCACGTCCAACCTGCCTACTATCTCCAGTATCGACATTGAGGACATGAGCACGAACAATACGGTCACCATCAACACGCAAAATCCCGGAACCTACGAATTTAGCCTGGACGATAGTGCTTTTCAAGCGAGCAATGTCTTTGAGGGAGTAGCTCCGGGAGTACATACCGTTACCATGCGCGATCCCAATGGTTGTGGGGAGGTACGGGAAGAAATTGTGGTGGTTGGTTTTTTGGCCATATTTTCGCCCAATGGCGATGTACTGAACGAAACCTGGCAGATAGAGGGGCTTTCTACCTTGAACGCTCCCATTGTCACCATTTATGACCGATACGGAAAACTTATCAAGCAGATGAATGAATATGATTCCGGGTGGGACGGTAGTTTCAATGGAAAACCGATGCCCTCCACGGACTATTGGTTCAAACTTTCGTATGTGGATAGTGATGGGAACCGCACCTATGCAAAATACCTCCAAAGCCATTTTTCCCTAAGAAGATAGCTTCACATTCAATTTCATCGATTAACGGCTTATTTTTTCGATGATTGCATACTAAAAACGTGCTTTATGGAGTTATAGGATTGGAAATAGAATAATCTTAGCCCCAAAATTCTATGAGAGCCCTATTTTGCGCTATCTGTTGCTTGGTTCTACTCCCCGTTGCAACAAGCGCCCAAAACTCCCCTGATTGCAGAACGGCCATTCCAGTATGTGCGGACGCCCCGATAACGGGGACCACGGACGGAGGTGGCGATATCGATGATTTCGATCCCGAGGTCATCACCCAAACGGGTTGTTTGGAGAAGGGCAGTGTCAGTTCAGCGAATATCGAGAACAATACGGGTTGGTATGTTTTTAGAGCTGGCACGGATGGGCAGATAGGCTTTGACATCGAAGCATTGCCCAGTCCGGGAGGTGTCATCACTGCGGAGTGGGATTTTGCTCTTTATGGTCCGTTTGATGAAACATCTGGTGAAAACTACTGTACCATTGTGGGAAATGGTTCTGCCCAGCCCATACGGTGCAATTACGAATACAATGATACAGGATTTACCGGTATAGGCGTGAACCCTGTGGATGGGAGGGTAGGTGCTCCATTTGTGAAAAGCAGCCAGAACACTTATGATGAATGGCTGAATGTTACCGCAGGGGAAATCTATTACCTCTATATCAACAACTACAACACCAATTTTGACGATGAGCCCGAATCCTTTGTACTGACCTTTACGGGCAGTTCTGTGGATGCGGACCAAGATTCCGCTCTGGACTGTACCCTGCGTGATGAGTTTTTGGGATTGGACATTGTGGCCTGTGAGGGCGACCCCGACATTGTGCTGAGTACGTTGAACTCTCCCGCAGGATCAGACATAGCCTCGGTGGAATGGTCGGTTGATTATGATGATGATGGCAATATAGATTCCATATTGACAGGAACGGGAGTCTATGGAGCAGGGTTGGTTGTGACCAGTCCTAATTCTGGAAGATATTTTGCGGAGATAACTACCGCTTCTGGGGCACCTCCCATTGTGGTAGATCAAGGCGGAATTTTGATCACATTTTACGGTATCCCAGAATTGGATGAAGTCATCATCATCGATGATTTGGCAAACAGCAATCAAACAGATCCGTACAATGTTGAGATTGTTCCTGTAGGAAATGGAAACTATGAGTACTCCATAAATGGTGGTGATTTTCAGGACGACCCGATTTTTTATGATGTTCCCCCGGGAGTGAACGAAGTGGTCATCAACGATAAAAACGGTTGTGGCACTTCAGAACCTTTTGAGTTTTTGGTGGTGGGCTATCCCAAGTTTTTTACACCCAATGGGGATGGTGTTCACGATTTGTGGAATGTATATGGCATTGAGGAGTTGTCAGAACCTGTTATCTATATTTTTGACCGTTACGGCAAGCTCCTCAAACAGTTGGACATTAATGCGGGGTGGGACGGAACCTTTAATGGTAGGGATTTGCCCTCTTCGGACTATTGGTTCCGTTTGGACTATGATCGGGATGATGAAGGGGTTATGGTGGCACGCTCCGTTAGGCGACATTTTTCCCTTGTACGATAAAAAAGGCCTGAACTTGTCCGACCTTAATCTTTTTCTTCTATTTTCTTTTCTAAAATTTCATGGTGTAGCCCAATGAAATATTGGTATTGATTCTATTGACCAAGGCCGAATTGTTGATGCCGCCATCAAAAAGGTAAGTGTTCACATCTTGTTCCGAACGGCTGTAGGCGAGGTCCAATCTGCTTCCGCCGAAATCATAACCTATCCCCGCAGAAAAACCATTAAGGTCGCCAATAAAGTCACTGTTTTCATAAGGGCTTTCCTCATATCGGTAGCCAGCTCTCAAGCTTACCCGCTCTATTCGGTACTCGCCACCCAATCTAAAGGAATTGACGGCGCCGAGTTCACTGGCAATGAAATCATTTTCGGCAGCAAAACTTGGGTCGGAAGTAGGTCTAAGTTCAGCTTTGGACATATCTTGATACCCATAATCAAAACTGATGAGCCCCTCTTGGCCAAAAACGATGGCCACACTACCTGTAAATTTTTCCGGGGTCTTGATTTTATATTCATCATATAGGTTCACAATGCCAAAATCGATAAAATTGATGTCGGACACGGCCAAGGTGGAATTGATACGCTGGGAAGTGTCATCAGTGAGTCTGTACCATGTTGGGGATTGGTAGCTACCGCCCACACGGACACTCTCGTTCAGTTTGGCAATGGCCCCAAGGCTGAAGGAGAAACCATGGCCCTCAGTATGCAAAAAGTTATCAAATGTGGTAAACTGGACGGGGGAGTCTTGGTCGTACCCATCTTCATCAAAATAGGTCACCCTATCATACAGTACATTGTGAAAGTTTATCGTGGCTCCCAGATATAGGTTTTCCTCGTACTGGGTAGCAAAGTTCAGAGTGAACTTGCTGTTGTAACCGGAGGTGTTTCTCAGATATTGTTGGTTAACGGTGCCATATTCCGCATTGGAAAAATAGCTGGTGTTTTCATCATCGTCCACGGTAGGTTCTATAATACCTGCCTGAAAGCCCAGAAAGGCTTGTTGTGCCGAATAACCCAAATTCGCACCAATATCGAGGTAGGCTTCCTCAATATATTCCCCCTGCTGGACCCGAAGTGGCCCCAAGGGTTCACCTTGGGCAAAGTTGAGAAAATAATTGTCCAAACCCGACGAACTGCTTCCAGAGGCATAAAACTCATTGTCAAAGTTTTGGACCATATCATAATTGAACGCCAATGCAATTTTTTTCCAAGGACTATCGGTTGCCTTGAACACGAATACTCCCCCAATCTGGTTCAGTTCCAAAGAATTGTCCTTGGTGTTTCTGAGACTGTTGCCATAGAGCGCATCGTTGTTGCTATGATAGTTGGAGCCAGTGATGCCGATTTCGCTGAAATTAAAAACAGCAGAACCAGCGGGGTTGACGTTCAGGGAGGACAAGTCCCCACCAAGTGCGCCAAAGGCCCCGCCCATGGCTTGGAACCTTGCGGTCCCCTGTATGTTTTCGGTGCTGTAACGAAGCACGTCATCTATAGTCTGCGCGCTTGCGTAGGTACATGCCAAAACCATTATGAAAGTTGAGAGTCGTTTCATTTCTATCGATTTAGTTTACTTGATATGAAATTGGAATTTATGGTCTTCCACCACCTCGTCCGGAGCGTGATCCTCCTGAAGACCTGCTGGCGCCACCAGAACTTCTGGAACTGCTACCGGAACTTCTGAAACTTCCTGAGCTTCTGGATGAGCTACCACTGCTTCGGTAGCTTCCCGAACTTCTTGAGCTGCTTGAAGACCTGCTATACCCACTGCTCCTTGGAACCGATCCCCCCGAGGATTGGTAGCTTCTTGTGCTTCTGCCCGAACTCCTATAACCTGAGCTTCTAGTTGACGGATTGTATCTGCTGTATGTTCCGCTGCTTCTTGTTGAAGGGGAAGTTCCGTAGGAACGGTACGTCCTTGAACTTCCACTGTATGTTGGATTGGAGCGGGTGCTCCTACTGGTACGGTAATTCCTGTTCCTGGCCATGGCATCGGCACTCACGGTCCTTCTTGCAGTGGCCCCGTTGTTGTATGTTCTTGAAGTTCTGCTGGCCATTGCACTCCTGTTGGCATTGGAGCGACCACTGTCGGTCCTGAACCTATTGCTTCTGGACGCCAAATTGGACCTTCCGAGCAGAGTAGAGCCTGCAACGTAATTGTTGTTATAGCCTCTCCTGCCTGTCATGTAGGCATAATTTCGGCGATAATTGTTATAGTAAGGTCGGTTCCAGTGGCCATAATATCCACCCCAACCATAATAGCCTGCATATCCCCAGCCACCCCAAGGATTTCCCCAACCGAAGCCTCCCCAGCCCCAGCGGTTATATCTCCATGAGTTCCAGCCCCAGCCCCAGGCAAAATAAGGATCGTTCCAACCCCAACCCCAATAAGGACTGTTCCAGCCCCAGCCCCAGTTGTTGAACAGCCATGGGTCGTTCCAACCCCAGCCCCAGCCTCCCCAGGCCCAACTGTTATCATAAACATTTATCGTAAGGCTGGATGGATTGTCTCCCCAACCTGGGTTGCCATTGTAGGTATTATAGGAGTTATCATAGGCAAGATAATCCGATTGTTCCCCTGAAGGAATGGAATCGCCAATGGACTGGCTTGAGTAGCTATCGATATCGGTAAAGACCTCGTCGTCAAGGATTTCACCGTATTGGTCTGCCTTTTGTCCAAAGTAATCCCCATACATATTGTTTTCTTGTTGCTCATACCGCATGGCATCCGCATTCTTTTTTTCAACACGGACCACTCGGTCACCGCTGGAATATATGCCATCATCGTAATATGATACCTGTTCGTATGAACCACAAGAGACCATTAATAGGGAGGCCGCAATAGGTATGGCTAAAATATATATTTTGTTGTGGGGTAAAGACTTTAACATGACGCAATTTTTATTGTTGAACATACTAAAATTAATTAGTTTTACCGAATTAATTTATTAATAAAATCACAAGTTTTGTGCCAAACTACAGTAGATGGGTAAAAATTTGACAAGCCGGGCCGAGGATTATTCCAAATGGTATAATGAACTTGTTGTAAAGGCAGATTTGGCTGAAAATTCGGGAGTTAGGGGTTGTATGGTGATTAAGCCCTACGGTTATGCGATATGGGAGAAAATGCAGGCCCAATTGGACAAAATGTTCAAGGAAACGGGTCATGAGAATGCCTATTTTCCATTATTTATCCCAAAATCCTATTTGAGCAAGGAAGCCAGTCATGTGGAAGGATTTGCCAAGGAGTGTGCCGTTGTGACGCACTACAGGTTGAAAAATGCAGAGGACGGCAGTGGTATTATCGTTGATGAGGATGCCAAATTGGAAGAGGAGCTTATCGTGAGGCCCACTTCGGAGACCATTATTTGGGACACTTACAGAAAATGGGTGCAATCATACCGTGACCTCCCCATTTTGGTGAACCAATGGGCCAATGTAGTGCGTTGGGAAATGAGGACCCGCCTATTTTTGCGCACCGCTGAATTTTTGTGGCAAGAAGGACATACGGCCCATGCCACCCGAGAGGAAGCATTGGAAGAGGCCGAGCAGATGATGCACATATATGCCGAGTTTGCGGAAGAATACATGGGGGTACCAGTAATCAAAGGGACGAAGACCGAGAGTGAACGTTTTGCCGGAGCGGAGGAAACCTATTGTATTGAGGCTTTGATGCAGGATGGCAAGGCATTGCAGGCAGGAACCTCTCACTTCTTGGGGCAGAACTTTGCCAAAGCCTTTGATGTGAAATTTGCCACCAAAGAAGGAAATCAGGAGTATGTTTGGGCCACTTCATGGGGTGTTTCCACCCGATTGATGGGTGCCTTGGTGATGACCCACAGCGATGACAACGGACTGGTGCTGCCCCCAAAACTCGCGCCCATCCAAGTGGTGATCGTGCCCATATACAAAGGATTGGATCAATTGGATGCCATTTCTGAAAAAGTGGAACCCTTGGTCAAAGAGCTTCGAGCCAAAGGCATTACAGTAAAATATGACAAAAGAGATACCCATAAACCTGGTTTCAAGTTCAATGAATATGAACTGAAAGGGGTTCCGGTGCGTTTGGCCATTGGGCAGCGCGACCTTGAGAACGGCACCTACGAAGTAGCCAGAAGGGACACTTTGCAGAAGGAATCGGTAAAGGCCGAAGATGTTGTTGCAAAAGTGGAATCCCTCATGCATGAAATTCAGGATAACATATACAAAAAGGCCTTTGATTTTAGAAAAGAACACATCACCCAAGTGGATTCCTATGAAGAGTTCAAAAAGGTGATCGAGGAAAAAGGAGGCTTTGTATCGGCCCATTGGGACGGTACTCCAGAAACCGAGGACAAGATCAAAGAGGAGACCAAGGCCACCATCCGTTGTATTCCCTTGGATGCCAAAAAAGAGGACGGAAAGTGTATGGTGACAGGGAAACCATCCACCCAAAGAGTGTTGTTTGCCAAAGCTTATTGAACAGGTGGCAAAAAATATTATTTACTGTTGCAAGACTTAAAAATAGTTGTATTTTTGCATCCGCAATTGTGCAACCATAATGGCCCGTTCGTCTAGGGGTTAGGACGCCAGGTTTTCATCCTGGTAACAGGGGTTCGATTCCCCTACGGGCTACGAAGTTCAATGAAATAGTGGAATACAGAGGTTTTATCCACCTTTGGTTTCATTTAAAAATGGCCCGTTCGTCTAGGGGTTAGGACGCCAGGTTTTCATCCTGGTAACAGGGGTTCGATTCCCCTACGGGCTACAAAAAGAATCAGAAAGTATAATTTAAGATAATGGCAAACCATAAGTCAGCATTAAAGAGAATCAGAAGGAACGAAGCAGTGCGCTTGCGTAACAGGTACCAACACAAAACTGTGCGTAATGCCATCAAGAAATTGCGCAATGAGGAGGACAAAAAAGCTGCTGAGGCTTTGTTGCCCACAGTGGTTGGAATGATCGATAAGTTGGCCAAGCGCAACATTATCCACAACAATAAGGCTGCGAACTTGAAGAGCAAGTTGATGAGCAGGGTCGCCACGATGTAAACCCAGCTCAATTCAAAAAATATCATAAGACGCTTCCAATTTTGGAAGCGTTTTTATTTATACATGGTTCTATAAGACTACCTGAAGGCTTTCCTTTTTGAGATGATAAATCCAAGCATAAAGGTTCCGTACATAAACAGGATCAATACTTTCAACACTTGACGCAGCTGGTATTCCGCCCAAATTTCGGGGACCTCGTAGGCGATCAAGAACAGATAGGGAAAGAATATGTGAAAGACGGCCAATCCCAAACTTATCCAAAACATAAGGTTGTCTTTCAAAGGATAGGGGGAAAATCCTTCGTTCTTTTTTTCTTTGAAATATAGGCCAATAATGGTCAAAAGTACCATGGATGCAACCAGATCGGCATAATACAAGTTCATGTGGAACGGATCTTGGAAGAACAGACTGATCACATAGACCGACATGCTGATCACAGTACCATGTTTTACCCATTTTCTGTGTTTTTCATTTTTCAGAACCCGCCAATAGATATAATAAAAGAACGGAAAAGTGATCACCGAATAAATGTTGAATATGATCACATTGTGCCAGTTATACCGTTCATCTGAAAAAAACTGAAAACTGTCATGGAAGCTAATGAAATACCCCAATAGCTCTGTCAAGAAAGTGTACATCAAATAAACCGGAAAATATTTGAGGGGAGTGTCAAAATAATTTCTATAATGAACGATGGCCGCAAACCAAACCACCACATATAGGATAATATGATACTGGGTTGCCATAAATTTGTAAAATTCCTCCATCATAGTTATTAAGGGGAACCGGTTTGTCTTGGTCTGGATGAAATCCAAATTTAGGGATAAAATGCGCTACTGCTCAAAGGCGTCCTTGATTCACATTTTTTTGACTTTTACCTGAAAGCCTTTCGCTTTCCTGCCAAAAGACCTATGATGAAACAACCGTACATCAAAACAATGGAACTTAGTAAAATGGGTCTTAAATAAATATATACCCCAACACTCAGTTTGAGCCTATACATTGCCAAAATAATGGGGAACAAGCTGTAAAATACCAATAACCCGACACTGACCCAGAACAAAAGGTTGTATTTCAGTGGCTGTGCAACCCCGTCTATTCTTTTTTCCTTAAAATAGAGTATAAGAATAGATGCCAACATGAAAGAAACCACAATGTGCGCATAGGTCAACTGATTGTGCAAGGGGTTGTAAAACAGTGCGTTGACCAAATAAATGAGTCCGCACAAAAAACTACCGTAGAAAATCCATTTTTTGGCCGATCGGTTCTTGATGACTTTTCGGTACACTTCAAAAAAGAAAAGAAAGAACACCAATTGGTACACATTATAAATAATCACATTGTGCCCTGCGAAACGACTGTCCGAGAAAAATTGGAACTCATCGGAGTATTTTATGAAATACCCTAATAGCTCCGTGAAAAAAGTATATATGATGAGCATGGGCAAATATTTCAATGACGTATCAAAATATCTTCTGTACCTGTACACTGAAACGATCCAGGTCAATAGGTACAGCAAGACAAAAAATTGACTCCAAAGAAATTTTGCGAAATCCTCCAGCATTTTATGTTATTGAAAATCAAGTGTATATGGTGGAGGTTCCGAATTTCCATGGTTCAAGTTCAAACTTTCGCCATCGTCCGCCAATGAAAGGTTTGGGACAAAGCTGGCCTGTGATTTTTCACCTTGGGCCGATTTGTAGCCCATTCCATTTTCTCCCATGGCATCCTTGATGAGCTTTGCTTTGCCGTCCGCTCCGATGTAAAAACCATAATCTTGGCCGTCAACCTTCATGGTGGGGACAATAAAGATGGAGTTTTGTCTTGGATGGACCACTTTGTCCCCATCGGGAAATCGTTCATTGTCCGGATAGTTGGCAAAATAGAAACGGAGCGAAGAAACCTCGACCTGGGCTTTTTTGGCTTCTTGTTCCACATAGGCCATATATTGCTTCATCTCTGCAAAACTGAACGAAGAGAGGCGGGCTGGCACAAACTTTTCATCTGGCTTTCGCTCCAGTTCATACTCTTGGATCATGCCCATCCGGTGCTTAGTGTAATTGTCATACAGGGATTTGGATTCTTCGAGCGAAATGATTCCTTTGGGTGGTGATACCGGTTCGGTCGGTTCTTCTTGTTTGGGTCTCTGTTGGCAAGCCCCAAAAATAAGCAAGAAGGACACCAAAAGGAGAGCAGCAACTTTTCTGTTGTTTTTCATGGTAAAGTGTTTTTAAAGTTCAGTTTTAGGAAATCGATTTAAAGATATGTCTTTTCTTTAAAATGGTGTAATAAAAAACCCTTCAGGATTTTCTGAAGGGTTTTTAATATATTGATAATCAATATTTTGAAATTTTCTACTCGTTCATGGTAAGTAAAAACTCTTCGTTGTTCCGGGTTTGTTTGATGCGCTGTTCCATAAACTCCATGGCTTCCACAGGGTTCATGTCCGCAAGGTATTTGCGCAAGATCCACATACGTTGAATAGTGTTTTCGTCCAACAATAGATCGTCCCTTCGGGTGGAAGAAGAAATAAGATCGATGGCGGGGAAAATCCTGCGGTTGGAAATGCGTCTGTCCAACTGGAGTTCCATGTTGCCCGTACCCTTGAATTCCTCAAAGATCACCTCGTCCATTTTGGAGCCTGTCTCGGTCAATGCCGTGGCAATGATGGACAATGAACCACCATTTTCAATGTTCCTTGCCGCTCCAAAGAAACGTTTTGGTTTGTGGAGTGCATTGGCATCCACACCACCGCTCAACACCTTGCCTGAAGCAGGCTGTACGGTATTGTAGGCACGTGCCAATCGGGTGATGGAGTCCAAAAGGATGACCACATCGTGACCGCACTCCACCAATCTTTTTGCTTTGTCCAACACAATGTTGGCCACTTTTACGTGTTCGGAAGCTTCCTTGTCAAAAGTGGAGGCGACCACTTCACCGCGAACGTTCCGTTGCATGTCGGTCACCTCTTCCGGTCTTTCATCGATCAAAAGAATGATCTGGTAAACTTCCGGGTGGTTGGCCGCGATGGCGTTGGCGATGTCCTTCAGCAACATGGTCTTGCCCGTTTTGGGCTGGGATACGATCATTCCCCTTTGTCCTTTCCCGATGGGGGAGAACAAGTCCATGATTCTAGTGGAAATGGTACTCTGCTTTTCTGCCAATTTAAATTTTTCCTTTGGAAAGAGGGGCGTCAGGTGCTCAAAGGAAACCCTGTCCCTTACCACTTGGGGGTCAAGTCCGTTGATTTTGTTCACCTTGATCAAAGGGAAATATTTTTCACCTTCTTTTGGGGGTCTGATGTTCCCCAAAACAGTATCTCCGGATTTCAGTCCGAACAACCTGATCTGTGACTGGGAAACATAAATATCGTCAGGTGATGAAAGATAGTTGTAGTCCGAAGACCTCAAAAACCCATACCCATCCTGCATAATGTCCAGAACGCCTTCACTTTCTATAATGCTGTCAAACTCAAACTCAGGTTCTTTGTACCTGTTCTTGAGGTCTTTGTCAAAATTGTTGTTCTTCTTGTCGTGATGGCTGTTCTTTTGGTGCTGCTGTTGGTGCTGATTGGACCTCTTAGTGTTATTTTGTGGCTTGGGGGGCGTATTTTGTTTGCTCTCCTTTTTTGGGGGCTGTCCCTTGGCATCTTCCTTTTTATCCTTGGATTCGGTTTCAGGAGCTTTTTCAGCGGTCTCGGTCTTTGGCTTTTTGTGATCCGCTGACTGGGTTCTTGGGGTCCTGGCGCGCTTTGGCTTTGGAGCTGGTTTTTCTTGGGACGGGGCTGCTTCTGACACCGCTTTGGGGTTGGATGCCTGTACATCCAGGATTTGATATACCAGGTCCAGCTTTTTTAAGGTTTTGAATTTAGGTACATTAAGATCCTTTGCAATTTCTTGCAACTCAGGAAGCTTTTTAGCTTTTAGATCTGAAATCTCGAACATTAAGTAAAGAATAAGTTAAACTTGTCTAATCTGAATAAATTGAAGTAAAAGTTATTTGGGTGCTACTGGAGGAAAGAATTCCTAGGTAAGTACGTCGCTAATAACGACACAATAATACAAATTATTTTTCAAGAATAAGTGCTCATTTGTCAAAAAGACATTTATTTTTGCATTTTGAAATCGATTTACACAATGATTCAACGGATTCAGACGTTTTTTTTAGTGGTTGTGGCCCTCATTGCGGGCATACTGCCCTTTTTTCTGAACCTTTGGGTCGAGGTGGATGGAACACCAATATATGCCCAAAATGAAATACTGGTCAGTTTGGCCTTTTATGCAACGGCAGTGTTGGCAGTGGTTTCGATTTTATTGTTTAAAAAAAGACAAAATCAATTTGTGGTAAACAGATTAAACATCATATTGAATCTCTTTTTACTAGGATTTTTCGTTTATCGATCGCTAAGCTTATCCGGAGAAACCGCGGTTTCTGAGAAGGGTATTGGGATGCTGATTCCTGTATTTTCTATCGTTTTTCTGGTCCTGGCCAACAGGGCTATCAAAAAGGATGAAGATCTTGTAAAATCTGTTGATCGCTTACGTTGAACCTAACATCTTAGTAGTATTAGTGCGAGAAAACCCTGGCTTCGGCCGGGGTTTTTATGTTTTTTGCTTATCGTTTTCCCAATTCAACCACTTCCAGATCGGAGATTTTGTCTCCATCCACCACAAACCTTAGCATGGTCCTGACCTGATGGAAACCATGTTTGCCACAGGCACCTGGGTTCATGTGGAGCAGCCCCAACTTTTTGTCGTACATCACCTTTAAAATATGGGAATGTCCGCAAATAAAAAGCTTGGGAGGGTTCTGTCTGATCTCGTCCCTTACCCTAACGTTGTAACTTCCCGGATAGCCACCTATGTGGGTGATCCAAACATCCACACCTTCGCACATAAACCTGTTGTGTTCTGGGTATTCTTTTTGAATGACATGGTCATCAATGTTCCCAAAGACTCCACGGACCGGTTTCAGGTCATTCAATCTATCCATCACCGCAAGGTTGCCAATATCCCCGGCATGCCATATTTCATCAGCTTGGGCGGCATACTTTAAAATGGTATCATCCATATGGCCATGGGTGTCGGAAAGCAGTAAAATTTTGGTCATAACGCTAAAAATATGCTAAAAAAACGGGCCGGGATTCTTGTTGGAAAGGATTGGATTATCTTTATCGGTCTAAAAATAAGGGATTCCATTGAGATATTTTATCCAATTTTCCTATTTCGGGAAAGCATACCACGGATGGCAGAACCAACCCAATGCCGTAACCGTGCAGGAGGTATTGGAAAAAGCCCTCTCTACCCTTTTACGCGAAAAGGTGGAGGTTACGGGGGCGGGAAGGACCGATACCGGAGTACACGCCAAGGAAATGTTTGCCCATTTTGATTTTGATGGCATTCAAGATGAGGAACAATTGGCCTATCGCTTGAACGCCTTCCTTCCAGAGGACATTGCGGTTCAGGGTATCCATCGGATGGTGCCCGACGCCCATGCCCGTTTTGATGCTGTGGAACGGTCTTACGAATATTGGTTGGTGCGGGAAAAGAACCCGTTCTATTTTGACCTTGCCCACCAAGTGACATATCCTTTGGATATGGAAGCCATGAACCAAGCGGCATCCCTGTTGTTGGATTATACTGATTTTGAGTGTTTTTCCAAATCCAATACGGATGTCAAAACCTACAACTGTAATGTTCGGAAGGCTGTATGGCAAGAATTGGGAGATAAATGGGTGTTCACCATAACCGCTGATCGTTTTTTAAGGAACATGGTGCGGGCCGTGGTGGGGACTTTATTGGATGTGGGTATGGGCAAGATGGCTGCTGAGGAAATCCATACCATCATAGAAAGTAAGGACAGAAGCGAGGCAGGCGTGTCCGTCCCGGCAAAAGGGTTATATTTGACCAAGGTTTTATATCCAAAAGAGCTATTTAATGAGCAAAAGTGACGAGGCTGGAAAGGCGTTTGATTTTAGGTTGTTCAAACGGGTTTTTGCACATACCGGACCATATAGGGGCATTTTTTGGCTGGTGGCCATAGTGGCCATCCTATCGGCGGGTTTTGCCGCAGGCATTCCCATTGTGGTCAAGGACATCATCAACAAATCCTTGGAAAGCAAGGACGGACAACAACTGCTTACGGCGGTACTTTTTTGGCTGGCCGTTCTGTTGGGCCAGGTGATCACCCAATTGTTGTTCAACTACTATGCGAACCTGCTGGGCGAATCGGTCATTAAGGACATCCGCATCAAGCTTTTTGAGAAGATGACCAGTTTTAAGATGACCTATTTTGACAACTCTTCCATTGGGGTCTTGGTCACTAGGGCCGTGGCCGATATGCAGCGTATCGGTGAAATTTTCAGTCAAGGGTTTTTTATGATCGTGGCCGATGTGCTCAAGATGATCTCTGCCGCCATCATCATGATCGTTATCAATTGGAAATTGGCCTTGATTGTTTTTGCCATTTTGCCAGTGATTTTGATTGCCACCCGATTGTTCCAACAAGCCATGAAGGTCGCTTTTATTGAGGTTCGTGCCCAAGTGGCCAACCTCAACTCTTTTGTGCAGGAACGCATTGCCGGAATGAAAATCGTCCAGTTGTTCAACCGTGAGGAAATTGAGAAAGAAAAATTCAGGGTCATCAACGAAAAGCACCAAAACGCTTGGTTGAAGACGGTATGGTACAACTCCATATTTTTCCCCATTGCGGAAATTGCCAACTCGATTGGAATCGGGTTGGTAGTCTATTTCGGGTTGATCCAGAACATACAGAATGTGGGTCTGGACAACAAAGGGGCCATCATTGCTTTCTTTTTCTTGATGGATCTCCTGTTCCGTCCTTTGCGACAGATAGCGGACAAGTTCAATACTTTGCAGATGGGCATGGTGGCGGCCAACAGGGTTTTCAAGATCCTGGACACCGACAGCCACATTGCCGATGAGGGCACCCAGGTGAGGGAGCATGTGCGTGGTGACATAGAATTCAAAGATGTGCGTTTCGGGTATATCAAGGATGAAGAGGTGCTCCATGGTATCTCGTTCAAGGTGAAAGCAGGGGAGACCGTGGCCATTGTTGGGGCAACTGGTGCCGGGAAATCCACCATCATCAATTTGCTCAACCGTTTTTATGAGATCAATTCAGGAGAGATATTGGTGGATGGAATCAATATTCGGGAATATACCTTGCAGTCCCTTCGGTCGCACATAGCCATTGTGCTGCAGGATGTTTTTCTTTTTGCGGATACCATTGCAAACAACATATCACTTCGTGACAAGTCCGTAACCACGGCCCAAATTGAGGCAGCTGCGAAGCAGATCGGGGTGCACGAGTTCATATCCAGTCTGCCCGGTGGTTATCAATATAATGTAAAGGAAAGAGGAACTATGCTTTCGAGTGGGCAACGCCAACTGATTGCCTTTTTGCGAGCCTATGTCAGCAACCCCAGCATTTTGGTCTTGGATGAGGCAACTTCCTCTGTGGACACCTATTCGGAGCAATTGATCCAAAAGGCCACGGACAAGATCACCGAGGGAAGGACTTCCATCATCATTGCGCACCGACTGGCCACCATCAAAAAAGCGGATAAGATTATTGTAATGGACGAGGGTAAAATCGTTGAGGTGGGAACACACCAAGAGCTCCTTAAAAATGGCGGCTACTACAACGACCTGTACACTGCACAGTTCTTGGCCGAGGAGGTGGCTTAGCCTTCTATGGGGCGAAAATCTTCCAATGTCAACTCCCCAGTGAGGAACATGATGATTGGAACCAAGCCGGATAGCATAAAGTAAAGAACCCCCACTAAAAAGTAAAACAATACGAGTCGGGCAATTAATCCAACGCCTATGGATAAGGAAATCCTTTTGACTACATATCCTGCATAGACCAACATGGCCAATGAGCCGATCAAGGAAAATGAAAGATAAAATTCCGGCGCAAAAGCTAGGACCAGAAGGGAGGGGATAAAGCTGAACAGGCTGAAATGGGCCAATGTGTACATAAATATGGTGGTCCTTTCGGCGAAATTGTATTTTTTCTGATCAAAGCACAACCAACCCGCCACGGCCATCAACGGAATAAAGAGGATGAAGATCAAAGCTTGGAAATCCAAAATAAACCCCATCATTTTTTCTTGGTAAGCTGTCTGTACTCCTGCATCAAGAATGTCAAAATCCATACTGCCCACTGATTTGGCCATCATGAAAACAATAAACCCGGAAAGGGTTATGGCAATGGTCAAATAACTTATTGGGTTCAGGTATTTTCTTCGTTGGCCTTGTAGGTAACCTTCTATTACCTTTTCTGGCTTGCTGAACAGATGTAAAAAGGTTTTGACAAAAGTATTGTCCAGATTAAGATAGCGATCTACGATATCGAACCAAAGGTTTTTCAAAGTGATCCTGTTGCGAATTACCTTTCCACCGCAGGCGGGACAGTAAAGGTAATCTGTCCTGAGATTGCCATCACAGTTTTTGCATGTCATATCAGTCCAGATCTTTTTTAATCAGTTTCACCAGTTCTTCCGTTCCTTTGAAAGGTACGAACTCGCCATTTTTTATGTAGGAGATAGATCCCGTCTCTTCACTGACCACCAAACAGACGGCATCGGTCTTTTCAGAAATGCCAACGGCTGCCCTGTGCCTAAGACCAAACCGCAGTGGAATGTTGCGCTCGTTGGAAACGGGCAAGATGACCCTTGTGGCCGTGATAAAATTGTCCTGAATCACAATCGCCCCGTCGTGCAAGGGACTGTTTTTAAAGAAAATACTTTCCAAAATGGGCTGCGTGACCAGTATGTTCATGGTGTCCCCTGAGGATTTTACAAAATCCAGGGAATTGTTTCGCTCTATGACGATCAAGGCGCCAGTTTTGGTGCTTCCCATGCGTTCGCAGGCTGCGATGATGGCTTCCACGTCGGTATTTGTGGAAATGGCATCCTGTTTCAGGAACTTGAAATGCTTGAGAAAATTCCGTTTAGTGGCAAAATTGGTGGAGCCCACCATCAACAAAAACTTACGGATCTCTTGCTGGAACACAATGATGAGTGCGATCAGCCCTATGTTCATAAAACCGCCCACCATACTGCTGATCATTTTCATCTGGAGCAATTCGGTCAGTTTCCATAAGGCCCAAACAATCACGATCCCTATAAAAATATTGATGGCCACTGTGCCCTTGACCAGTTTGTAGATGTAGTAGAGCAGTGCGGCCACGAGGACAATGTCGATAATATCCGTGATCTTGAACTCGAGAAAATTTAGAAAATCCAACCGAAGTGTTTTTGTAAAATTAGCAAAAATAGGAGAACCATAGATCAGCTTGCATTTGCTTTCAACGCTTTCACAAGTTTAACACATTCCATGGCTTCTTTTACATCATGGGCCCTAATTATGTTGGCACCCTTTAGCAGGGCAATGGTGTGCAGGGCGGTAGTGCCGTTCAGTGCTTCTTGGGGCGTACTTTCCAAAACCTTATATATCATCGACTTTCTGCTGAGGCCGATCAATATGGGCAAACCAAAGGTTTGAAATAAGTCAAGATGGTTCAAAAGGGTATAGTTCTGCTTCGTGGTTTTGGCAAACCCGAAACCAGGATCTATGATAATGTCGTTGATTTTCTGTGATGTGGCTTGTCTTACTTTTTGGGAAAAATAAAACCGAAGATCTTTTATGAGGTCATCATAGGTTGCCTCTTTTTGCATGGACTGGGGAGTGCCCTTCATGTGCATCATGATGTACGGGACCTGGTGCTTGGCCACTGTTGCAAACATTTCTGGGTCTAGATTTCCGGCGGATATATCGTTGATGATGGCGGCACCGTGATCTATGCTCTCCGAGGCCACCTTACTTCTAAAAGTGTCAATGGAAACCAATGCGTGGGGAAAATGCTTCAAGATCAGGTCCAAGATGGGAATCAGTCTTTTCAGCTCTTCCTCTTCGGGTACATGGACGGCACCGGGCCTTGAACTGTAGGCCCCCATATCTATAAAGCTGGCACCATCGCCCAACATCGTTTCCACCCGTTTCAGGATGGAAGTTTCATCTTTGTACATTCCCCCGTCAAAAAAAGAATCCGGGGTAAGGTTGAGGATGCCCATTACCTTGGGCACGGTCAGGTCCATCAATTCACCTTTACAGTTTATGGTCATAAAAAATACCTGCTTTGTTGGGTTTCATTATCTTTGGCAAAGTGCACCTTTGCGCACATTCAATTGGACGAAATTTACGCAAATTAGCAACAATACATGCAGCAGACTTCCCAACAATACGATGCAGTGATACAGACCTGCCGGGAATTGTTCTTGAAAAAGGCCCAGGATTATGGCTCCGCTTGGCGGATTTTGAGGCTACCCTCCCTTACCGATCAGATTTTTATAAAGGCACAACGCATCCGTGGACTACAGCAAAATGAGGTGAGAAAGGTGGATGAGGATGAGCGTTCTGAATTTATCGGTATCATCAATTACGCTATCATGGCGTTGATTCAAATACAAAAAGGAGTGGTGGAGCAGCCAGACCTAACTGCTGAAGAGGCCATTGACCTCTATGATGAACAGGTGGCAATTATCAAAAAATTAATGGAGGACAAAAATCACGATTACGGAGAGGCATGGCGCGATATGCGGGTCAGCTCACTTACAGATCTGATTCTGCAAAAACTGCTTCGCGTAAAGCAGATTGAAGACAACCAAGGCGCAACTTTGGTAAGCGAGGGCGTTGATGCCAACTATCAGGATATGGTTAATTATGCAGTTTTTGCTTTGATTCATCTTGGTGGAAATCCCAAATCCCAAAACCCAAATCATAAAGCATGATAAAGGTATTTGGATTCAAGAGAAAAGATACAAGAATAAGAACAAAGAAAAATGGGTTTATTGCCAATCGCATGCTTTATTCATAGCTGACGATGTATTGGTGAAAATTAGTGAAATTCGTGTCAGACCAACAATTTTTGGTATTTACGGCTTTATAAATTTATGATAAGGTAATATGAAATATTTAGTTTGGGTTTCAAGAATCATAGTAGGGATACTCTTTATTATCAGTGGTTTGATCAAGTTGAACGACCCAATGGGGTTTTCGTTCAAACTGGAAGAGTATTTCAGCACGGGAGTATTGAACCTGCCCTTTTTAATGCCGTTGGCTCTTGGCATTTCCATTTTTGTGGTCATTGTGGAGGTGATTTTGGGCGTACTCTTGTTGATCGGTTTTAAACCCAAGTTTACCGTTTGGAGCCTTTTGCTGATGATCGTGTTCTTCACCTTCCTCACGTTCTATTCCGCTTATTTCAATAAGGTGACCGATTGCGGGTGTTTTGGCGATGCCATCAAACTGACCCCATGGGAATCCTTCACCAAGGATGTGATTCTGTTGGTGTTCATTTTGATATTGTTCTATGGTCAAAAATATATCACGCCATTGTTCAATACAAGGACCAATTGGATAGTGGGCGGATTGGCGTTGTTGGCCTGCATCTTGTTCGCCAACCATGTGTTGAACCATTTGCCATCTGTGGATTTTAGGCCCTACAAGATCGGGGCGAATATCCAAGAGGGCATGATAATCCCCGACAATGCCCCACAACCCATTTATGAGTACGCATGGCGGTTCAAGGTAGGGGGCGAAGATAAGGTCGTGGTGACCAACGGGGATTACCCTTCCGTGGATGGTGAATTTATCGATGTGGAAACGACCATGATCCAAAAAGGTTACGAACCGCCCATCCACGATTTTACCATTGAGCAAGAAGGTCAGGACCATGCAGCGGAACTTTTGGAAGAGGATAAATTGGTGATGGTGGTGGCCTACGATTTGGCCAAGAGCAATTATGAAGCCTTTTCAAAAGTGGCAGAAGCTACAAAAATGGCCAAGGATAGGGGATATAAAGTAATAGGCATGTCCGCTTCCAGCAGCGATATGGCCAATGATATCAAAAATCAATACGGTTTGGATTTCGATTTTTATTTTACCGACGAGACTACGCTAAAAACTATAGTGCGCTCCAATCCTGCCATATTGGTATTGAAAAAGGGCACCATTCAGCAAAAAGTGCATTACAACGATTTGGACCAGCTTGAGTTTTAAGGTTTGTTGTTTTTGTTCTGAGGTTTGTTGTTTTTCCGTTAAAAGGTTTTGATATAACATGGGTAGAATAAATAGATTTGAAGATTTGGAAGTCTGGAAAATTTCCAGGGAACTATGTCAACTGGTTGAACAACTTTTTCAAACTACTGAGTTAGGGAAAAACTATGCATTGCGTAATCAGATGGAGAGAAGCTCAGGTTCGGTTATGGACAACATTGCGGAAAGCTTTGGAAGGGGAGGCAACAAAGAATTCCATAATTTTTTAAGTTTTTCAAAAGGGTCCTGTTCAGAATTAAAATCTCAATTTTACCGCTCTTTTGATAAAAAGGTAATTTCTGAAAAGGATTTAAACACAGCTTTGGAAATGATGGAACATTGTACCAACAAAATTGGGGCATTCATGTACTATCTCAGGAACACCAAAATAAAAGGACAAAAATTCAACAATGGAGTAAAAGAATAGTCGCACCGAACACCAAACATAACAACACCAAACACAATAACACAATAACATAATAACACAACCCATGAGAACAAAGATTGTGGCAGGAAACTGGAAGATGAACAAGAACCTCAAAGAAACAGAAGCTTTGCTTTCCGAGCTTTCCGCCAAACTACCGGATACCGATGCGCAGGTTATCGTAGCACCTACTTTTGTAAACCTTCAAGCGGCCAAACAGGCACTTCGGGACTCTACCATGAAAGTGGCGGCCCAAAACATGCATTTTGAAGAGAGCGGTGCCTACACGGGCGAAATTTCCGCAGATATGCTGTTGGGCATCGATGTGGATATCGTTATTTTGGGGCATTCGGAAAGACGTGCCTATTTTGGTGAGGACGATGAACTACTGGCCAAAAAGGTAAAAACCGCTGTGGACAAGGGCATGAAAACCATTTTTTGCTTTGGCGAAGAGTTGGAGGACAGAAAAGCGGGAAATCACTTTTCCGTGGTGGCAAGCCAGCTAAAAAATGCCCTTTTTGGTTTGGATGCCAATGCCTGGAGGAACATCATCTTGGCCTACGAGCCTGTTTGGGCCATTGGAACAGGGGAGACGGCCAGCCCTGAACAGGCACAGGAAATGCATGCCTTCATCAGAAAAACCATTTCAGAGGCCTACAATCCAACGGTGGCCGAAGATGTCTCCATTCTCTACGGGGGGAGTGTAAAACCGGGCAATGCTGCCGAGATATTCTCCAAGCCCGATGTGGACGGTGGACTGATCGGGGGCGCATCCTTGGTGGCATCCGATTTCGTGGCCATCATAGAAGCGATCTAATTGTTTTGTATGGCATTGATCTACCTCGAATATGATTTTAAAGTAAATCCTCCCCAACCCGCTACGGATATCCTGATTGCTGAGTTGGGTGAGGTAGGCTTTGAAAGTTTCGTGGAAAACGAAACAGGACTTTTGGCCTACATCCTAAAATCCGAATGGCAAGAAGGCCTTCTGGACGATTTTTTCATATTGCAGCACCCCGATTTTGAGATTTCATGGACCAGCAAGGAAATCGAACAGAAAAACTGGAACGCCGAATGGGAAAAGAATTTCCATCCGATACTTGTGGGCGATAAGTGCATGGTGCGGGCCCCTTTCCATGAGGCAATGGAAGTGGAATATGACATAGTCATTGAACCCAAAATGAGCTTTGGCACAGGACACCACCAGACCACTTACATGATGCTCCAGCACATTCTGGACACTGATTTTGAAGGAAAATCGGTATTGGACATGGGATGCGGAACAGGAGTGTTGGCGATACTTGCCCATAAGAAAGGAGCAGCTTCCGTTGAAGCCATTGACATTGACGAATGGTGCTTTATCAACACACAAGAAAACATAGAGCGAAACGATTGTGTGGACATTCAGGTGTTTCAGGGGGACAGCAGTTTGTTGGATGGAAAAAAATATAACATCATCCTGGCAAACATCAACCGAAACATACTGTTGGAAGACATCCCGATATATGCCAAATGTCTTGAAAAGGAAGGTGCTCTTTTTTTGAGTGGCTTCTATTCGGAAGATTTGGATGCCATTTCATCAAAATGTAAGGCGCATGGTTTGGAATTTGAAAAAAAACTGGAGAAGAACAACTGGATTTCAGTAAAATATGTAAATTAGAAAGGCATAAACTCTACAGATTATGGGCACTAAGGAAAAACAGTATGAAGATGTCTTGCTAGAGGAAGAAACCGTCAAGGAGAGGGAAATCGTGCTTTTTAATGATGATGTCAACACTTTTGACCATGTCATCGAAACATTGATCAATGTGTGCGAACACACTCCCGAACAAGCGGAACAATGTTCCTTGATCGTGCACTACAATGGTAAATGTACGGTCAAAACAGGGGAATACTCCTACCTTAAGCCCAAATGCACCAAATTGTTGCAGGCAGGGTTGAGTGCCGAGATTGTTTAGCCCCATTTTCCCGAGCAGTACCCCCAATACTTACCTTACCAAATTTGATAGCCACCAATGCTTCAGGGTTGTCCCCGAAACATTTATTGGTTTGGCCTTATTCTAAAATCACAAAATCAGCTAAGCGTATGGAGTGATTGAAAGAGCTTATACCCTACTTTTGCGGCAACGACCAAGTACAATTAAAAACCAGTAATCCTCTTTCTGAAAAATGAGCGAGTTTTTTAAGGCAGAACTAAAAGATCGTTTTTTGGAATATGCCTTGGAGCGAAGCGATTATTTTGAGATCCAGACCCTTTACGACGAATTCCTGCGACCAAACTACAGTTTGGGATATGTTGAAAAGTTGGTCAGGGAAATATTGGAATATGACCCCGGTCTGCTGGATGTGATGAGTGGAAACGGTATGGAACTGTTCATGTTGGCTTCCACCGACAGCACCCAGGATTTTTTGGACGAGGGAGGGTTTATGGACATGTATGTAAAAGAAGAGGAGAAGTGGGATGTTTTTTTGGATCAATTGTCCAGCGCCAGAAAGCTTTCAAAGGATGAAAAAAAACTGTTTACTGGAAAGGCCGCACCTGCCTTAAAAAAAGAAAAGTCATTGCTCATCATGCTTATTTCGGCCATCGCCATAAGCTTTATTTTTACCCTGACGAGCATTTTCAAAGAAGCATTGTTGGAGCCGGAATATGTGCCTTCGGATGAGTTTGAGCGAAGGATGGAACAACTCCAAGAGCAATATATCCTTGAGAACGAACGGCTCCAAACGGAGTTGAAAGAGGCTCAAATGTTGTTGGATTCGTTGAGCAGGTAACTCAGAGCCAATTGCACCAGATCACTTCAAAAATTCGGAGATGACCCATTCCATTTTGTTGAGATTTTCCCTGATCTGTTTTGGATTGACACAGGAAAAGCCCATCACCAGACCGTTCTCACCCTTGTGGTTCACATAATATTTGCTCAGGGCATGGGCAAGAATGTTGTTGTCCTTGAGCACTTTTTCCAGTTGTATATCTTTAAAGCCTTCCTTGGCGATATGTGCTATTACGTGCAGCCCCGGATTTGAGGTGTCGAGATCAAAATAAGCCCCCAATACCTCGTTGAAATGTTCCACAAAAACCTCTTTTCTTTCATTGGAAACATCGATCACGTTTCTGAGGTGTTTGTTCAGATGGTCTTTTTCAATGAAGGCACTCATTGCCTTTTGGTTCTGTCTGGAAACAAACCTGCTGGATTGTTGGTACAGTGCAATGACCGCATCCAAGAGATAGTAGGGAACAATCATGTACCCAAGCCGCATGGACGGGTGTATCAGTTTGTTGAACGTTCCCAAATAGATGACCCGCTCCTGCTTGTCCATGCCGAACAAAGACCCCAAGGGTTTTTCCCAATTACTGAACTCGTGGTTGTAATCGTCCTCCACAATGAAGGTTTCCTTTGCTGAGGCCCATTTCAAGAGGTCGGCACGTCGCTCCATGCTCATCTTTATACCAGTGGGATACTGGCTGGACGGGGTGGTATAGACAAATTTGGGCGAGTTGCACGATATTCCTTTCAAGCATAGGCCCTCATGGTCCACATCGGAGGCACATATCTTGGCACCCAAACTCTTAAAAAGGGAATGTGCCATGGGATAGGTCGGATTTTCCACCACCACCTCATCATCGGTTTCCAGCAAAACGTTGGAAACCAAATAAAGGGAGTGCAGCGATCCCGTGGTGACGATGATCTGATCGGGATTGCAGTGGATGTCCCTATACACCCTCAGATAGTTGGCCAGGTTTTCCCGCAAGCAACGCAGCCCGATCGTGTTGGAATACGAAAGCTCGGAAGGGGTGATGCACCTCCAATAGTCACCGATCAACTTTTTCCAAAGCTGTACGGGAAAAATGTCCAAAGGAGGGAGCCCGGGCCTAAAAGCGACCCCTTTATCACGGCTATCATCGGTCCAAGTCACATTTTGTGAGAAGGCTTTTCCCTTAAGGGAAAGTTGTGGATAATTGCCTTTACTGTCCACAGAAGTAAAGTTCAGCTTCAGTTTTTTGTCCTTTGGCGAGAGAACGTAGTAGCCAGATCCTTTGATGGATTTGATGTAGCGTTCCACAAGCAATAGGTCAAAAGCCTTCAGAACGGTACTTCGGGAAATGTCAAGGTCTTTTGCCAAAATCCGAGAGGGAGGAAGCTTGGAACCCGGTTCCAAGGACCTCGTGAGGATGGCTTTCTTGAGCGCGTCGTATAGACTGATATAAATTTGAGGTTGGAGGTTGACATTCAAGTTTAAGCCATTTCGTATTAAAATGCCTTTAATATTGAAATGCATAATTGGTATGTCCTATCCGATAAGAATTGGTAGGCGGAAGGTAGAAGTTTATCCTTTAATTTTCTGCTTTTTAACAGAAAGTTCACAATGAAAGTCCCAAATCTTACCATTAGAACTTTATTGGTTTTCATTTGGTGTACAAGGTTTCTCGTTAATTGTTCCAGTGTAAGGACCATTGATTTTGAAACACCTGTCGATACTTCCAATAGGCAGATTTCGCTTCAATCCAAGCAGGTGCATTTTGAGGAAACCCTCAACATATTTGTGGACAACACCTTTGATGGGGCCCGTCTAAATGGGATTGAAAAATTGAACGACAGCACGGTCAAGGCAATCATACTTCCAGAGAACGAGCCCATCAACCACAGCCCTTACTATGCCTTCCAAGTATGGTCCCAAAAACCTCAAAAAATATATGTGTCCCTGGATTACCCTAAAGGATATAAGCACAGGTACCCCCCAAAAATCAAAGAACAGGCAAAAGAATGGGAGTTTTTGGACTCCACAAAGATTCATCGCCTAGATTCCTTGGTCACCTTGGAACTTTTGTTGGATAAAGAACCGATTACCATTGCAGCCCAAGAGCTACAAACTTCAACTCACGTAAAGGATTGGTATCAGAAACTGCTTTCCGATAAACCCTATGCCGAATCATTCATCTACGGAAGGTCGAAAATGGGAAGGGAATTGCCCGTTCTGGACATTTATCTTGGTGGAAAGAAAAACAAGCCCATCGTTGTGTTGCTCACCCGTCAACACCCACCTGAAGTAACGGGGTTCTTGGCTTTCAAGGCATTTTTGGAAACCATACTCGATGGTTCGGAACTGTCCAAAGCCTTTTTGGACCAATATCGGGTGTTGGCCTTCCCCATTTTGAACCCCGATGGGGTGGATCTTGGGCATTGGCGACACAATGCTGGAGGGGTGGACACCAACAGGGATTGGGCAAAATACCGTCAACTGGAAATTCGTCAGACTGTGGATTTCATAGAGGAACAATTGAAAAAGGACAAAGCCAAAGTGGTCTTGGGACTCGATTTCCATTCCACTTACAAAGATGTTTTCTACACCAATACCTCCCCGGAAAATGTATCCATTCCCGATTTCGAGGCAAAATGGTTTGCCGCTTTAGAAGCCAATATACCAGGGTACAAGGTGAACAGATCACCCGGGAACAGTTCAAAACCTGTGTCAAAGGGATGGTTTCTGAAACGGCATAGGGCCGTTGGGATCACTTATGAGATAGGTGATGATACCCCAAGGCAACGGATAAGCACGATGGGCAGGATATCCGCCCAAGAAATGATGAAAATCTTACGCTCAAATACTAACTTAAACTGATTTGATTATGGTCAAAACCCAATTTTTATGTTTATGTACCTTGCTATTGTTTGGAGTAACGGTGCAGGCACAAAAACAAATTACCGGTACCGTTGGGGATGCCAATGGGCCGCTGCCAGGTGCAAGCGTGGTGCTGAAGGGAACCACGTTGGGCACCACCACTGATTTCGATGGGAATTACACCATAAACCTACTGGAAGGATACAGCACATTGCAATTCAGCTATGTGGGCTATCTCACCAAAGATATCGAAGTCGGGCAGCAAACGGTGGTCAATGTCACATTGGAGGAAAGCGCCGAAGCACTGCAAGAAGTGGTGGTGACCGCACAAGGGATCAAAAAATCGAAGAAAGCTTTGGGGTATGCCATTGCCAAGGTAAGTTCCGAAGAAGTGGAAAAACGCCCAGAAGCGGATCTGGCCAGAACCTTGCAGGGAAAAGTGGCCGGTGTGGCCATAACCCCTGCAGATGGGCAAACGGGTTCATCTTCCGAGATTCGGATAAGGGGCAATGTTTCCTTGACAGGATCCAACGCCCCCTTGATCGTGGTGAACAATATACCCTTCAATGGATTGTTGCGCGATATAGACCCCAATGACATCGAAGATATCAGTATCCTTAAAGGATTCAATGCGGCCGTGCTATATGGTAGCGAAGGTAGAAATGGAGTGATCCTGATCCAAACCAAGAGTGGGTCCGCACGCACAGGGGAGACCCAAACCACAGCCACTTATTCCACAACGGTCTATACCAATACGGTTTCGCAATTACCGGAATTTCAGAACACCTATTCCAACGGTCTGGAAGGTATTCAGTTTTCCCCCACTACGGTATCCAATTTTGGCCCTGCATTCTCCACTTTGGGTGAAGTAGCCCATCCATACGCCCAATTGGGTGATATTTTCCCAGAGTACCAAGATGCCACCATTCAGATAACCACAAAGCCCGATAACGTGAGGAATATTTTTAGAATGGGTATTGGCACTACCCATTCCTTCACATTTGCGGCATCAAGGGAAAAAGTAGGCTTCAATCTATCCGCAGGTTATGCGGACGAACAAGGAATCATAGACCACAACGACCTAAAACGCTTCAATCTAAGCGTGGGGGGCAAGGCCCAACTTACCGACAAACTCAATGTGTCGGCCAATATCGGTTACTCCACCCGAAAGGTGAACCTCGTCAATGATGAAAACATTTTCAGTGTAGTCTATCATCTTCCCAGATGGATAGATCTTACCGAACTGCCCTATCAGAACCCTTTGACGGGGGAATCCGTCTATTATAGGAATGACACCAACCCTCTTTGGATACTCCATAACTCGGGCAATTATGACGACAAAGTAAGGGTCTTCGGCAATGTTGCCGCAGACTATCAAATTGTAGATGCCCTCAACCTGACCTATCGAGTTGGGTTTGACAGCGAGACCTATATGGGTTTTGACTATTCCAACAAGGGAGGTTATAGCGATGATAGTTATAGGTATGGCTATTTGAACCTTGGGGACAGCAAGGAGGTCATCATCAACCAAACGGCATTGCTCAGTTACAACAAGGATCTGTTCAAAAACCTCAACCTAGAGGCGCAATTGGGCATGAACTCCCAATTGACACGCTACACCAGCAATTCGACCAATTCGGATGGTCAGATCGTGTACGGATTCTTGAGGCCTAGCAACTTTACCACCACAGAGGCCAGTTACACCCGAACGGACGAGAATTTGGCGGGAGCCTTTGCCCAATTTCAATTTGCCTACAAAAATTACCTATATGCCACCTTTTCAGGCAGGAACGATTGGGGCAGTACCGTGGAACTGGACAATAGGTCTTTGTTCTACCCCGGCGCATCCTTTTCATTCATTCCCACCTCGGCTCTCAACTTTGGCGGAAATGCGATCAATTACCTGAAGTTTAGATATGCTTATGCCACCTCTTCGGGCTATCCGGCCCCATACAGAACCAGGAGTACCCTGATCATAGACCCGCTAAGGTTTGCTGTAGCGGATGGAACATACCCGGTCACCAACAGGTACAGCACCCGATATGCCAATTTGAACCTCAAACCTGAGCTGCACAAAGAAGTGGAGGTGGGAATGGAGGCCAAACTGTTCCACAATAGGGTCAGTCTCGAAGCATCAGCCTACATACGGGTCTCCAAAGATCAGATAGTGGAATCCCCATTGTCCCCTTCTACAGGATATGATGACCAATACATCAATCTGGGGAGGATAGACAATGAGGGTGTGGAAGTGGACCTTGGGATCGATATTTTCAGAGGGGACAAATTTCGCTGGAACCTCCGGAATATTTTTACAGCGGATGAGTCGCTTGTGGTGGAGACAACTCCCACACGGGCAGACATCAATATCACCGAAGACCGGTTTGCTGTGGAAGGTCAACCTTTTGGGGTGATCAAAGGGGATTATGCCCTTCGGGATGAAAACGGCAACCTGCTGATCAGTGGCAACGGATCGGCAACACGGGTCGGCGAGGTAATTACGAGCAGTGACATAGGACTGGAAACCAAAGTGATCGGAGATCCCAATCCTGATTGGCGGTTGACGACCATAAACAGTATCGGAATCAAGAACTTTTCCATTTCAGCCCAGTTGGAATACAGCCATGGCGGGGAGATCTATTCCAGTAGTGTTGCAGATATGCTACAACGCGGTGTGGCCAAGGAGACCGAGGACAGGGAAGGCTCTTTCATTATTCCCGGTTTTTTGGCCGATGATGCGACGGGCGAAATTTTGCTGGATGGCAATGGGGACCAGATTCCAAATACAATCCAGATCAATAGTGGGAGGATTGGGTATTCCAACTACTACAATGCCAATGATCTGGCCATGTGGGACACTTCCATATTTCGCTTGAGGGAAATTGCCCTGGGCTATACCTTCAGCCCTAAAAAGGGAGAACGGCTCCCTTTCCGAAGGATCGACTTTACCCTTTCGGGCCGGAACCTGTGGTACCGCGCCCCCAATTTCCCCAAGTATGTGAACTATGACCCAGAAAGTGACGGATTGGAAGGGGACAGCACGGTCCCATCCACCAAGAGATTTGCATTCGGGGTATCGGTAACATTTTAACAATGAAAAAAAGTATCAAAATGCATAGAACAATAAAACACTTTGGTAAAAGGGTATGTGTCTGCCTGCTGTTTTTGGGCTGTGAAGTTTCAAACTTTGACTTACAGGAAAACCCTAACTTCCTTACCCCGGAGAGTGCAAACCCCGAATATTTGCTCAACGAGATACAGTACCAATTCCAACGCTTTATGAGCTTGATGATTTTGAACACCGATGATGTGATGCGGTATGAGGCCCTTACCGACAACTATAGGGATGTGGTCTCCGTTGATGTGCTCAATGCAGAATGGGAAAGCTATTTTGAGGCCCTGAACAATTCACGGACCATAGAAGCATTGGCAGCAGAAGATGAAACCCTGCTGTTTCACAATGCGATCAACAAATTGCTCATGGGCTATCTCACCATCACCATGGTGGACTATGTGGGAAAAATGCCCTATTCAGAAGCCGTAAACCCATCCGAGTATTCCAATCCCAGATTGGACGATGGTGATGATATTTACAGGAGTGTTCTTGAAGACATCGATCAGGCCATATTGGACATTGAAGCCTCCAACTTTAATTTCTCGACAGACCTTTTTTATGCCAGCGACAAGGATAAATGGAAAGCCTTTGCCAATTCCTTAAAACTGCGAATATTGGTGCAGACACGGCTCGCCAGCCAGCAGGTTGGTATCCAGAACGTTGTCTCGGAGATCAACACATTGTTGGAAGGGGATTTGATCGATACCCAAACAGAGGATTTTCAATATAGGTATGCCACGGTTGTGGAGCCCGAAAGCAGACATTCATATTTTCAAAGAGGCTATGTAAGCGATTTTGGCCAGTACATGGGCAATTATTTTATGTACATGCTCAAGGATTCAAAGGCCATAAGAGACCCAAGAATCAGATATTATCTCTACCGACAGGCCGATGAGGATCCTTTCAGCATTCCGCCATATTCCTCCTGCCCTAATGAATCCAATGTGGATTATTGCTATCTGGGCGAATATTACAGGGGGTTGGACCATGGTGAAAGCCGAACAGGATATGGGGACAATAGGGAAAGGACGGTCTATGGCCTATACCCTGGTGGCGGTACTTTTGACGAGGACCAATTTGCTAGGGCATCCAGCACCTCCACACATCTGGAGGGAGCAGGGATTCTGCCCCTGCTCACCTCTTCTTTCGTGAAATTTTTGGTGGCCGAAGCCGCTTTGACCTTGGGAACCAATGGTGATCCTGCACTTTTGTTGGAGGAAGCCATCAGGGATTCCATGGAAAAAGTATTGGGATTTGGCAATGTCAGTTCTGACTTTGAGGCCACGGATACTGATGTGGACGACTATGTGAATGAGGTCATGGCCAGTTATAACAATACTGCCACCGATGAGGAAAAACTCGACATCATCATTACCGAATACTATTTGGCGGCCTATGGCAATTCCGTGGAAGCATACAATGCCTACAGGAGAACCGGATACCCATCCAATATACAGGAGCCTATAAATGGGGACACCAACTTCCCTAGAAGCTTTCCTTATGCTGCCAATGCTGTGGAAATCAATAAGTCAATCAAGCAAAAGCAGAATTCCGAACGGGTATTTTGGGATACCAACCCCGAAGGGTTCATCAAATAACTAAAAAAGTCATCATGAAAAAAAATATAAAATTTTTGATGGGATGGTTGTTGGTCGTGGGTTGCACCAATGAATACAACACATTTCAGGACATAACCGATAGAGGAGGATATATTGCTTTCACCGAAGAACCAAGGCTGAGCTTCAATATCTTGAAACTGGACAGTGAGGTTTTTACGGGAACCCTGTATGATCCCAATGAAAATGCAACAGGATATATCTTGAGCATGATCTATGATGACGAAGTGGTTGTCGAAAACCTGTTTACGACCAGTACCTTTCCAACTACTTTGGAATTTAGTATAGCTGAAATTCTCGAAATGTTGGACTTGACCGAGGACGAGATCGGTCTTGGGGACAAGATCACTTTTGTGGCCAAGGTCACCACCCCTTTGGGTACATTTGACGGGCGTTCACCCGACTACGATTTTAACAACATCAACCAGGGAGGGGATACCACGGATAGGCTAAAGGAACCCGGACATTACAACGCCATGGAGTTTTCCATTGGTTTTTATCAGCCACCCGGCATAAAGATCAGGGGCACCTCGTTTGAGGAAGTTCCCATCGGTGCGCAAGATGCCGTTTATATCAGAAATGGGGGGAATGATGAGACCCTTGATCTGGTCAATGGTGATGCCCCGCCCTATGTGGACTATGTGGCCAAAGGGAACGGGAAGGATGATGAAATAGGTTTTGACTCCGAATATATTGCCATTACGGACATCAGCACCAGCAGTCTCGGTTTTTCGGAGGAAAGAATAGGCGTTTTCTCATTATTGGAGGAGTACGAAGCCTACCCGGACGGCACCAAGGGTTTCCATGTAGAAGACGCCGATGGTGCCATCAGAATAACCTTCGACACTGTTGAAGTCCCTGAAGGACAGAACAATTCGGGTATTTCCTTTGAAGTATTCTTTGGTGACACCAATTGGGAAGAACTCGATGGTCTGTACGCTTATGCCAACATCACCACGGATGATGATAGCAGTATGTTGGAACTGGCCAATATTTTCAACAACGATGTGGAAGCGGTAGCAGGACAATGGTTGGAAATCAATAGTGGGTTTTTGAAAGGCATAAGATCATACCAATTGGTCATCCAAATACAGTCAGGGGCCACGCCTGAGTCGTTCGATTTGGACAATATCATGGTCTATGAGGCCGAAGAATAGACTTGGAAAGAATTGGTAATTATTAAAGTGGTTAGCTTTACAACTATTGAGTAAGCAAAACAACAAAGAATGATAAAATACAAAACAATATTCCTTGGATTTCTAATCATCTGCTTGGGTTCCTGTGAGAAAGCCGCGAACGAGGTGGACGTCCTTATCGAGAATGGTACGGTGTACAATGGGGTTGATACCGTTCCAAGTGTGGTTTCCATTGCGGTAAAAGGGGACAAGATCATCTATGTGGGCGCCCCTGAAAAGATCAATGTTAAAGCCAAAAAAATCATTGATGCCAAAGGCATGATGGTATCCCCGGGCTTCATAGATCCCCATACCCATGCCAACGTGGATTTGAACGATCCCGAAAGGTCACATAACAAACCCTTTCTGCTTCAGGGAATCACCACGGTGGTGGTCGGAAATGACGGGAGCAGTGACTTCCCAATATCCAAATACGATCGGCAGTACACTGAACAAGGCATTGGCACCAATGTGGCCTTTATGGTGGGGCAGGGCACCATAAGGGAAAAAGTGATGGGCAAAACAGACCGACCGGCCACAGAAATGGAAATTGCCAAAATGAAAGAGTTGGTACAGCAGGAAATGGATGCAGGTGCCATTGGCATATCCACAGGTCTTTTCTATGCCCCGGGCAGTTATTCGGACACCCAAGAAGTAATTGCCCTTGCCCGGACCGTGGCACAGCACAAAGGAATCTATGATACCCATTTACGGGATGAAGGCTCATATTCCATCGGTTTGGTCCAAGCGGTGCAGGAAGCCATCTCAATCGGGGAAAAAGCAGGTCTGCCCGTACACATTTCCCATATCAAATGTTTGGGGAGCGAAGTTTGGAAACAAAGCGACACCATTATCAACATTATTGAAGAAGCTCGAAAAAGAGGAGTGGACATCACCGCCAACCAATACCCCTATGAAGCGTCGGCCACGGGGCTGAAAGCTGCGGTGGTGCCGAGGTGGGCCGAAAGCGGGGGGAGCGATTCCTTGTTCATCCGCTATGGCAATCCCAAAATGAGGGCGCAGATTTTGGGAGAGACGCAAGAAAATATCGATTTGCGAGGAGGTCCGGAAAAACTGCTCATTGTCAATGCAGATCACAAAGACTTTGAAGGTAACACCCTTCAAGAAATTTCAGAAACAATGGAAATGCCCCCAAATGAATCGGTTTTTGAAATCCTCAGAACTGGACATGCCCGAGTGGCATCGTTCAGTATGGATCCTTACGATATAAAAAATTTCATGCAGAAAGGTTGGGTGGTCACCGGATCCGATGGGAACACAGGACACCCAAGAAAATATGGAACCTTTCCCCGGAAATACAACAAATATGTAAAAAAAGGGGTAATCGGTCTGGTTGAATTCATCAACGGGAGTACCTCAAAAACAGCCAATATACTCCAGATTCCCAAACGAGGGGCCATCAAAGAAGGGTACTATGCCGATATCATCATTTTTGATCCAGAAATCTTTGGAGACAAGGCAGATTATGACGACCCCTTTCAATTCTCCGTTGGATTGGAGTATAGCTTAATCAATGGAAAACTGTCCGTAGAAAATGGACAATATACTGGAAAACTGAATGGTAGAACAATAAAAAAGGAACAACTATGAAAATCAAATCTTACAACAATTACCTACTAAAAGTACTGGCCTGTTTTGTGTCCATCATCATCATTGCTTGTTCTTCAGGAAGTGATGGGGAAGGGGCACCGGCTCCAGATGCGGAGGCACCATCAAAACCCACAGGTCTAAGGGCGGAAAATGTAACCCAAAACTCGCTTTACCTGTATTGGGAGCCTGCAACGGACAATGTGAAAGTCAAGAATTATTCCTTGTACCAAGACAACGAATTTTTGGTCGGTTCGGGAAAAGCGTCCTACTATCTGTCCAATCTGGAACCGGGAAAAATCTACACATATCAAATCCAGGCCAACGATGCGGCTGGCAACTCTTCGGACCTCAGCGACCCTTTCAATGTATCGACAACCGATAAATTGGAAGCAGAGCTCCAATATGCCTCTGGGAACATCGAGACCTATCTAAGGGATTTGATCGACAATGTCCCCGGTATTTCGGGAAACAATTACAAAGTGCCCACCGAAGATGATTTGAAACAATGGGACCTGATCATAGAGGCCATTCTGGACGACAACATAACTGAAGCAGTGGAACAGGCCGTATATGTCAACTATCAAATAGTGGAATTTACGGATACTTTTGCAACACCCGACCAAGTATATTACATCTTGAAGGAGTTCGTCGTGAGAAACAATTATTGGGGAACCTTCGTGTTCAGTAAAACCCCAAAAAAGGAAAATTTGGTGCTTGCTGCACCCCACATCCTGCATGATCAGAACACGGGCTATCAGGCAGCTTATGCCTTCAGACAAAATGTGCCCAAAGCACTTTTCATCAGTGGGGCGCACCGCTGCAATAGGGAAGAATCTTCGCCGTGTTCCGGAACTTCAAGGGCCTGTAGCAGCAGTTTGGAACCATACAGGGTGTCCGATGTGCCCCACATGGTCAATTCAGCATTTCAAAGGACCACAGAGATTATGTTTGATAGACTGCCGAACAGTGTGTTTGTACAGTTGCACGGGTTTGACAAAGAGCCGACCGACCCATACCTGATCATGAGCAATGGTACCAACAAAACTCCCCAAACAGATTATGTAGTTTTGCTGAGGAATGCCTTGTTGGCGGAAGACAATAGTTTGACCTTCAAAATACCCCATATTGATGTGAATTGGACACGCTATGCCGCATTTGACAATACACAGGGCCGCTATATCAATGGTTCACCCAGTCCGTGCAGTGTTCCTGCCACCAATACAACTGGGAGATTTGTCCATATCGAACAAGAAAGATCCAAACTGCGCGCCAATGAAGCCGGATGGGTCAAGATCAGCAATGCACTGGGCAAGGTGTTTTAAAATGTACCCTTTATACCAATCTTGATTTTTGTATGATGTAAGATTTGAGGCTGTCCAAAAAATGCAACAAAAACTTAAATTTTGTCAGATTGAATAAACTGTAAACTAATTGATTGTCAATATTTTATAATTTTTACTGCCTGCCCATCCGGCAGGCTGGTGTTTGAACTGACAGATAACAAGCTTTTTGGACGGCCTTTTTTACAATGAATTCTTTCTGGTTTGTTTTCTTCTTGCCAGTTCTTTTTTGATCAATTCCATTTCCCTAGATGATTGGGAGCCGACCGAGGAGTTTTCTTCTGCGCGTCTTATCAAATAGGGCATTACGTCCCTTACTGGGCCAAAGGGTACATATTTCGTGACATTGTATCCGAGTTGGGCCAGATTATAACTGATATTGTCGCTCATGCCATATAGTTGGCCGAACCAAATACTCGGGTGCTCGTTTGGGATATTCCGTTCATTGAGCTTTTTTACCAATTGTAAGCAGCTCAGCTCATTGTGGGTGCCCAAGAACAGGTCGAACACGTCCAGGTTTTCCAGCACATAGTTGACCCCATTGTTGAAGTTCTCGTCCGTAATGGACTTGTCCTCACAAACCGGGCTTTCATATCCTTTGGCAAGGGCCCTGTCCCGTTCCTTTTCCATGTAGGCGCCCCGGACAAGTTTTACCCCGATTTTGACATGATGTTCCTCCCCAAAGTCTTTCAGTTTTTTTAAATAATCATACTTGTTGCTTAGATAGAGTTGCACCGTGGTGAACACAACTACCCTTTTGGAGTTGTATTTAAGCATCATCTCCTCTGCAAGTTGGTCCACTGCGGCATGGGTCCATGATTCTTCTGCATCCACCATGACCTTTAGGTCATCCGTGTTGGCCACCGCACTACAGATCACGGCAAACCTGTTCTTCACTTTTTCCCATTCTTCAATTTCCGATTGCGTTAAGGGGATGTTTTCGGAAACTTTTTGGAAAATTTCCAGTCTTCCGATACCCGAGGGTTTGAAGACCATGAAAGGAACTTGCTTCTGAAATTCGGAAAACTCGCATACCTTCAGCAAAGTTTCCAAGGTTTTGTCAAAACTGGCAGCATTCTTGGCTCCTTCCACAGAATAGTCCAAAATGGACATTACCCTGCCACCATTGTACAGTTCATCTATCTTCGTTTTGCACTCTGAAAGGTTTTCACCCCCACAAAATTGGGCAAATATGGTTCGCTTGATGATGGGATTTATGGGCAATCGGCTCTTAAAGGCCACGTTGAGCATTGGTTTTGCCATTCGTGTAAGCCAGCCGTACTCCAACATTCCAAAAAGGAACTTGGCCCGCAACAATTCATTGTTCGACCGTGTGTTAAAGGCTGTTTCGGTATTATTGAAATTTACAGTGTCCGACATGATAATTGTATTTACCTGAAAAGTACTTTGCAATGGATTATGGAACCTGAACCTATCGTATAGGGAACCCATATTACCTCCAAGGTTGGTACAGTAATGAAATTGTTAAGTTTGGTCTGCCCGAAACGGGCATTTTTATATGAAGAAAATATCGTGGCGGCGGTATGGGCCGCCACGATACACAAAAGGGCACACTAACCTATTTTTACTAAAAACAACTTTTGTTTCAACAATCTATTTAGCCCTTTATTCCTGGTTGTAAAATCTTATAACTGGTCTTTTCCTTTTCTTTTTTCACCATTTCCTTGACATCCTGCAGCAGTTGCTTGGCGTCGTAGATGATGCCATCCTTGACGGTATATTTTACACCGCCCACCCTTTCAATGGTATTGTCCTCCATCAATTTGATGGCCCCGGTTCCGTAAAGTGTCTTCAGGTTGACCAATGGATTCTCCTCCGTAATCACAAAATCGGCCAATTTACCAACGGCTATAGTGCCTATCTTGTCATCCATTCCCAACGACTCTGCCCCATTCAGGGTAGCTGCCTTGATGACTTCCAATGGATGGAACCCGGCCTCTCGCAAAAGTTCCATTTCCCGCGGGTATGAAAAACCATAGAGCTCATAGATAAACCCGGCATCTGTACCAACGGTGACCCGTCCTCCACGATTTTTGTATTCGTTGATGAAAGTCATCCAAAGTTTATAGTTCCGCTTCCAATCGATTTCGTGCTCGGTGCCCCAAAAATGCCAGTACGAACCATGGGATTGTCTGCTCGGCGAATAGAACTCCCAAAGCGAGGGCAAGGTGTAATCCTCGTGCCACTCAGCCCTTCTGGCCCTGGCAAGGTCCCTGTTGGCTTCATAAATCACCATGGTGGGGGAAAGGGTGAAATCCAGTTCCAACAGCTCGTTCATGACTTCGTTCCATTTATCGGAATAGGGCTTTGCGGCCTGTTCCCAAAGCTGTCCGGCCTCGCCGAAGCGATCTTGTTCGTTTTGGTAATTGTAGTCCAGGGAATAGTCTTGAACCGTTCGGTCATCGAACATGGCCTCGGGCAGACCGTACCAGTGCTCCATGGCAGTGAGTCCGGCCCTGGCGCTGTGCAGCACGTTCCATCGACCCACATATAGCTGGGCGTGGTGCATTTTGGAGCGAAGGCCAAGTTTTTTGTTCTCACCTATGGCTGCGGTCATGATGTCGGGATCACCACCTCCGAATTTGATGCCGTCAGCCCCTTTTTTGGCATTTTCCCGTACCCACTCTATGGCTTCTTGGGGGGTGGAAATGGCATCCCTGCCCATTTCCCCATTCAATTTGCTGCCAAACCAGGTGTATGCCATGATCCTAGGTGCGGTGATTTCATTTTTTTCACTCTTTGCCTTGTGTCTTAGGGTCCAATTGATCCCATTTCCCGATCCCGGATCGGCTATGGTAGTGACCCCATGGCCCATCCACAATTTAAAGACATATTCAGCCGGGGTTCCCTGTGATGTGCCCCCAATATGAGCGTGCGTGTCCACAAAACCGGGCATGATATACATTCCTTCGGCATTCAGCTCCTTGCCGCCTGGTTTGAGGGCAGGACGCTTTTTTGGATCAATGGGCACACCGGGATATCCCACGACCCTTACTTCAGTGATGATATTGTTTTCGACCACAATGTCCACAGGACCCTGTGGTGGGGCCAAAGTACCGTTGATCATGGTAGCGCCCCTTATGATCAATTGTTTCCATGGACCATCACCCTCTGCACGCTTTGGCGCATCGGCAATTTGTGCGCTTGCAAAAACCTGTGCGAACACTGTGGCAAGCAATATTATTTTAAATTGAATTCTTTTCATTTAGGTTTTTAATTGATTTGTCGATTTTTTGTGTACTTGGAATGTTCTTTTCATTATCTCTTGTACTGCGCAGGAACGCCTTCTGCCGGAATCGATTTTTTTATGAATTCCCTCAAGTCGTCATTGGCGGTTTCCAGGTCTGCTCTCCGCAAGTACATCATGTGTCCACTTCGATATCCTTTCCAATCCATTCGGTGCTTCAGTTTCCCACTGGGGTCCATCTGCCATAGGTTGTATTTGGAGTTGAAGTAATCCGTTCCCCCGTCATAGTATCCGGCCTGCACCAAAACGTTCAAATAGGGATTCTGGGCCATGGCCTGACGTAGGTCGTAACCTGTGGTATTGTTGCTTCTGTCCCATGGACGCACGGGTCCAAACATGTTGTATTTCAGGTCTGTTTCGTATTTCAAATGGTTTTTCATGTAAAAGTTGATGGCAGGGGTAAAGGAGTGCAACCAACTGGTAAGTTCGGCGGCATAATCGGGACGGTCACCCGTGGTTTGTTTGTCAATTCCCAAATATCTGGAGTCCAATCTCCCGATATTGAAGCCTTCGTCCCTGAGCAGTTCTTTCCAAAAGAAGGTCTTTGGAATGCGCAGGTTGTGCTCCAAAATCACTTTTTCCGACAACCCGGAATATCGTGCTATCCTTGCTGCGACTTTCTTTTTCTCGGCCTCGGGAAGAAAACCTCCCTTGGAAATGGCAGGGGTAAGTTCGTTGATGGTGTATTCCTCTACTTCGGGGAGCACATCCACTAAATCTTTGGACTGAAGGTCGGCGGGCAATCTTTTATGGAACCATGCCGCTGCGGTATAGTAGGGGAGGAAGTTTGCAGCTTCCGGTACAGTACCCCTTTCTATCCCAAGCCCAGTAGGCGATACCAAAATCACCCCGTTCAGGTACATCCAATGTGAGTTCTGCAACTCCAATGAAAGACCGGACACCCGGGGCGTTCCATAGCTCTCACCGATGAGGAACTTGGGAGATGCCCAACGGTTGTTTCTGGTAACGAAAGTATTGATCCAAGTGGCCAGATATTCAATGTCCTGTTTTACCCCAAAGAATTTCTTGGCCTTGGTCTGGTCGTCCATTTCGTCAATCGCCCTGGAGTAGCCCGTGTTGACTGGGTTTACAAACACAATGTCGGCCACATCGATGATGGAGTAGGGGTTGTCCTTGATGCCATAAGGTTGTACGGGGTATCCCTCATCGTCAATGTTCAGGATTTTTGGGCCTGTGTAGGCAATGTGCATCCACACCGATGCAGATCCAGGTCCTCCATTGAAGGAAATGACCAATGGGCGTCTGGAAGTGTCCTGGATATCTGTTCTTTGGTAATAAGTATAGAAAAGACCGGCAATGATTTTTCCCTTTTCATCCCACACGGGCTGTTTCCCGGTGGTCGCTTTGTACTTAACTTCCTTTCCCTTGATGTTGACCTTGCCATAAACCGTGACCGTCGAGTCCATATCTGTGTTCAATAACTGCCCGGAAACGGTGAGCGAGAACATCAAAAAACCGATAAAAATGCTATAAATTTTCATGCTGTTTGATTATGATTTAGTTTTTCTTAAGTATTGTGCTGGTTGCCCTTCTTTAGGGGTGGATTGCCTTATAAATTCACGTATGTGCTCATTGGATGATTCAAGATCTTCGGTACGCAGGTACATCATGTGTCCACTGCGGTAGCCTTTCCAGCTCATCCGATCTTGCAGTTTGCCGTTGAGGTCTATTTGCCACATATTGTATTTTGAATTGAAATAATCAGTGGCGCCATCGTAGTAACCTGATTGGACCATCACGTGGAGATACGGGTTCTGTGACATCGCTTGTCGAAGATCTTCCCCTGTGGTGTTGCCGCTCCGGTCCCATGGACGGGTGTGCCCTCCAATGTAATAATCCAGATCGGTATTGTAGTTCAAATAATTTTTGAAGTAATAATTTATCGCAGGGGTGAAGGAATGTTGCCAAGACCTAATTTCAGCCGCATAGTCGGGCCGTTCGCCGGAATCACTTTTGTCCAATCCCAGATACCTCGAATCCAACCTGCCAATGGTGAAGCCCTCTTCACGTAATAGTTCCTTCCAGAAAAATTGCTCGGGAATCCTAAGATTGTGTTCCAAGACCACTTTCTCCGACAATCCGGAGTATCGGGCAATGCGTTTGGCCGTTTCCTTTCTTTGGGCCTCGGAAATGGATCCTCCTTTTGCCATTACGGGAATGAGCTCGTTCAGGGTATATTCCTCCACTTCGGGCAGCAGATCGGTGAGATCTCTGGATTGAAGGTCGGAAGGAAGTTTTTTGTGGAACCATGCCGCTGCGGCGTAGTAGGGAAGCTGGTTTGCAGCCTCTACCACTGTGCCCCGCTCTATTCCCAATCCAGTGGGTGATACCAGAATGACCCCATTGAGGTACATCCAGTGGGCGTTTTGGAGCTCTAGCGAAAGGCCCGAAACACGAGGAGTGCCGTAGCTTTCACCAATGAGGTATTTTGGTGACTCCCAACGATTTTGACGTGTCACAAAGGTATTGATCCAAGAGGCCAGGTATTCAATGTCCTGGTTGACCCCGAAAAACCTTTCGGCCACTTCCTTGTCGTCCATGGTTTCCACAGGTCTTGAGAAGCCCGTGTTCACAGGTTCGATATACACAATGTCGGCCACATCCAGAATGGAATGGTTGTTTTCCTCAACCCCATAAGGTTGTAACGGATAACCCTCATCGTCAACTTTGATCCTGTACGGTCCGGTATATCCCAAGTGCATCCATACGGAAGCGGCGCCCGGACCACCGTTGAAAGAGAAGAACAGTGGTCGTCTGGCCTTGTTCTTTACATCTGTCCTTTCATAATAGGTAAAATAAAGACCAGCAATGATTTTTCCTTTTTCGTCCCAAACTGGTTGTTTTCCAGCAACCGCCTTATATTTTACAGGAGTTCCCTTTATGGTTACCTGACCAAAGGTGGTTACCGTGGAATCCATGCTCGTGTTCAGTTGCTGTGCCTTCAGTGAAAGGCTGAAAAGCAGGCAGCCCATAATGATCGTTCCGATGATTTTTCTCATTCTGATGTAATTTTGATGGTTGGTATGTTCTGTATTGATTTTATTTTCATTCGGTTAGGGTTCCTTCAAATAACTTTAAAATGCGCTTGTACTGGTCTGTCCAGCTCGAAGGGTCCACAAAATCATGGTCTTCCAAAGGATATACGGCAAGTTCCCAGTTGTCCTTGCCCAGTTCAATGAGCCTTTGCGTAAGCCTCACGATATCCTGAAAATTGACATTGACGTCCACTATGCCGTGGGTCATCAAGAGGTGCCCCTTAAAACCATCTGCAAAATATATGGGAGAGCTTCTTTTGTATGCTTTTTCATCGGTAAGTGGCTCGTTCAGGATGTTGGAGGTGTAGCCTTGGTTGTAGTGCGCCCAGTCCGTTACGGAACGCAGGGCAGCTCCCGATTTGAACACATCGGGTTCCGTGAAAAGGCCCATCAAGGTGAGAAAACCTCCATAGGATCCTCCATAAAGTCCAATATAATTTGGGTTCACCCCATATTTTTCAACAAGCAGTTTGGCTCCATCCGTCAGATCGGAAAGGTCTTTTCCTCCCATGTAGCGGTAGATGCCCGTGCGGACATCCCTGCCATATCCAGAGCTGGCCGTGTAGTCCACATTGATGACGGTAAAACCTTTGTCCACCAACAAATTGTTGAACATGTATTCCCTGAAATGGTAGCTCCACCAATAATGTACGTTTTGTAAATAACCATTGGAATGGACAAATACAACCGCAGGTTTGTTGGGCAGTGGATTTTCAGGGACAAAGACCTGGGCATGGGTGTCCACTCCATGACGGTTTTTGAAGGTAATGGTTTCCGGGTTTTTCCAAGTATAGGCATCGAAGTCTGCCGAAGTGGTCTTGGTCATCTTTTTGGCTTTAGCCCCCGGTTTGTTTTCTTGAAGATAGAGTTCCCAGGGCTGTGTTGTGGTTGAGTGGAGAATGGCCAGCCATTTTTCGTCGGGGGACATGGTCACCTTGTTTCCTCCCTTCATAGAGGTCAATTTGACCATCTTACCACCTCCAATGGGCATTTTGTAGAAATGTGTGATTCCAGGATGTTCTACATTGGCTGTGAAATAAAAGGACTTCCCATCATTGGAGAGTTCCAGGGTCTGTACCTCAAAATTTCCCGAGGTCAGTTGTTTCTTTTCACCGTTGGCCACATTAAGGCTGTACAAATGGGAATAGCCGGTTTCCTCACTTTGGAAATAGATGGTATGGTCATCTAGCCAGCCCAATTCAGGGGTTCTGTACCTACGTCCCACTCCAGGTCCACCAATCCATGCTTCATCATGTTGATGGTCCAACAGCGTGAGTTTGCCATTTGATGGGTCCAATTTCATGATCCAGCGGTCTTTGTTGTCCATGGATACCACGTTCACAATGCCCGATGAGCCGCTTGGACTCCAAACAGCTTGGCCAATATAGACACCACGGTCTTTATTTTCTCGTTTTCGCTGTGCCAATCTATCGGGATAGTCTTCCAAATATTTGGGTATTCTTTTTATCTCGGGGATATTGCTTGTTGATACGGTATAAATACTGTCCCTTTTTCGGTCGTATATTTTTGTAGTATGGATGGGCATGTGGGAACCCACCTTTGTCCTTCCGTTGATGTCCTCGGTATAGCCGGATGGTGTCACGTAGTTGGGAACAATGATGTTTCGGCTTTTTTCAGGTAAATATGCCTCTGTGAAGATCACATATCTCAGGGTAGGGTCCGCGCTAATGTGGGATATGGAACTTGATTGGGGAAGAAAATATGTTTTGGGTTTGGTTTGGTCCTTTGTTGGATTTTCTTGATTTTTTTTGAAAGCATCAAAGATGGCGAGCTGATCGGCCTTTAGCCATTGGTCTTGTTCGTTGGGTTTTTGGGTATCTGTTTTTTCCGGTACAATGTTCGTCAATTGTGACAATCCCTGTCCTGTAGTGGATATGGTAAAGAGGTTTTGCCCTCGCTGAAAAACGATGGCGCTCTCATCTTGGTTGAAAACAGGGTTGGTTTCTTGTTCCGAAGTAGCCACCAAGGTTGTCTCTGTACCATTTTTGACATCCTTGATAAAAATATCCCCATTTCTTTCAAACAAGGCTTTTCTTCGATCCTTTGAATAGGAAAGTTGTCTCTTTTTCAGGCTTTTTGCCTGATTGTTAGGTATTGGGTTGGGCTTTGTTCCTGAAATGGAAACCTCATATATCCCACTCTTCTTTTTGTCCATGGGCCTCCAACTGAAGTATAACTGTTCGCTATTTTCTTCCCATTGGACATCTTCCGGTACCTCACCAAGGTAAACGGTATCGGACATAATTTTTTCAACGGTCAACCCTTGGTTTTCTTGTGCCGATAGCATAATGCATCCGGTGACAAAAAAAATAACCGATAGTAGCGTTTTCATTCTTTTATATTTAAAGCATTGACAATGTAGCCCATGCATACATTCAAATGGAGAAATGATATTCCCGGATTGGATATTTTGGATAGCTTGGGCGGCGAATAATTAATTGTGAAGCGACCCTGGGACATAGCTAAAGAAAAAGGGCAAAAGACAACCGTTTGCACAGTATATTGCTTTTGCCCTTTTTAGCTAAAGCAAACTAAACAACATAAACCATTTTTGGACTGAGCAAAGCCCAAAAATTATTAATTCACATCCCAAAAGAGTTTGGTGGTCAGTTCGTCACCCCCGATTGAAGAGGCTGCACTCTCGTAGTTTGGCCTGTTCAATGTTTGTTCGGAGATGGGATAGATCAACCTAACAGGGACTGTGGGAACGTTGGATTGTGGGGGAGCCTGAAGCACGGGATAGTCCAATCTTCTGAACTCGGTCCATGCTTCCAACCCTTGGTTGAATAGGGCCACCCATTTTTGCATCCCTATTTTTTCCTGCCAGTTTCCCGGAGCGGTCGCATAGTCCACATTTGGGTTGGCCAAATAGGCATCTGCACTGTCCCCAAGTCCATAGTATTCAAAAGAAGCGCGGATTGCAGCGGTATAGTGCCCAGCTGCATCCGTTACCCCTCCTATGCTACGTTCGGCAGCTTCTGCCAAGAGAAACTCCACGGTGGCATAGTCCATAAAGATGACCGGAGTGGTCGGTTGGTAGAACAAAGTTCCAAACTTGGAAAAGTCCTCATAGTTGACCACAAGACCAGAAGGAGATCCGATATAGGCTCCATCAACATCTTGAAAGAAAACGGCCCTTCTGGGATCATCCAAAGCGTTCATGTAATCCACAAATGGTTCGCACCCCACAAAATCCCTACGGTTTCCAACAGCAAGGTCTGTCCATAGTTCGGCTGTATTGGGTGGGGAGGCCAAATGTTCCACTTCCGCAATATCTGCATTGGATGTGAAAATATTGGGAAGTGCAGTGGTGATTGCCTGTGTTCCCAAAGTGGGATCCGCATCCACTACCCGCATGCCCATTTGTAGCAATAAAGAGCTTCCAAACTTTTTCCAATTGGCAACATTTCCATTGTAGAGGATGTCCTGCCCCCAAGATCCCTGGCTATCGTCCAAGGCTGCAATGGCAGCGGTCAATCTTGTCAAAAGATCGGCATAAATGACCTCGTCCGTATCAAATTCGGGAGAAATGTTGTTGTAGTCCAATGCTTGTGAGTAGGGTATGTCACCAAAGGTTTCAACAAGTTTTGAATAAGTGAAGACCTTCATGATCTCAATGATTGCCATTTGATTGGCAGCGACCGTGGCATTGCTGGGCGGGTTGGCCTCGATCACCTTGGCACTTTGGTCCAAATTGATCAGGACCCCCATATACACATTGTCCCAAGTAAAGTTGGAATAGTATGTGGTACCCTCATTATAGGTCACCGAAGAGATCTGTTGGACCCACAAGCGGCTAATGTTCCAAGGGTTTCCGTTGGCACCATAGGTGATGCCGCTCAACAGGTCCGACATATTTTTTACGGCATTGTTGAAGAAATTTTCGGCAGGAGCTTCAGTGGCGTTTTTGACATCCACGTTCATATCCTCCAAATCTCCAGAGCACGAAAAAAATACGGCTATTAGAAATACGATAAAATAATTTTTCATGATTGAGTTTTTCTGGTTTAGAATTGAACTTGAAGGTTAAAACCAAGATTTTTGGTCGTCGGCAACACACCGTTCTGGGAACCTTGAAGGTTTCCTGAGCTCAAGCCCGCCTCTGGATCGGCATAGGGCAAGTTCTTGTGGATGATCCACAAGTTGGAACCGACCAACCCCAATCTTAGCGATTGGATACCTACTTTGTCCATAAACGCCATCTTGGGGAAATTGTAGTTCAGAGCCACTTCCCTCAACTTAACGTAAGAAGCGTCATAGATGAAGTATGCCCTTGGTGCCATGATGCTTCCCGTGGCATTCCTATAATTGTCCATTGCAGTTCTCACGGTGTTTGGGGAGCCATCTGGGGCTACACCATCCAAAATGATACCTCCGCCATCTGCAAGTGAATTACGGATGGGGTTCCCCAGATCGTTCAGGCCAACCGACCATTTGTAAAGTCCTGACCTGTTACCGGTATTGATGTCGTTTGAGTAAATATCACCGCCCATTTGCATATCGATCAAAAAGCTCAGGTCAAAATTTTTGTACTTGAACGAGTTGGTAATACCTGCAGTCCAGTCTGGTGTGATGTTTCCGATCACATTATTGGAGGCAGTGGTGCGCTCATAGGCACCGGTTGTTTGGTTCACCACCCGCTTTCCGTCCAAATAGATAAAATCGGTTCCTTGGATGGTTCCGTAGGGTTCCCCAACTGTGGCGTTTATGGTGACACCGGACACGCTTCCCAATTGAAGGTTGGTGCCCCCGTCAAAAAGGGACAGTACCTCGCTACGGTTTTTGGCCCAGTTCACGCTGGCTCTCCATTGAAAATCACCTGTAGGGATAATGGATCCGTTCAGGGCCAGTTCAATACCCTTGTTCTCCACTTCACCTGCGTTCACGAACCTTGAGGAATATCCTGTGGCGGTTGAGATGGCGACTGGGATGATCTGGTCTTTAGAATTGGTCTTGTAAACAGAAAAGTCCATCCCTAAGCGACTGTTCAAGAACCTCATTTCCAGACCAGCTTCAACACTTACGGTTGTTTCCGGAAGCAGGTTTTCGTTGTTCTTGGTTGAATTTGCTCCGTACAGAGGCACTGAACCGAAAGGAGTCGGTTTGTTCAGTACATCCACAAGACTGTTTGCGGGTGCAGAACTTCCCACTTCGGCATAGTTGAGGCGAAGTTTACCAAAACTCAACCAGTTTTTGTCCAACAGGTTGGAGAAAACGAAACTTGATGAAATGGATGGGTAAAAATAAGTGCTGTTTTCTTCCGGCAATGTTGAGGAATGGTCAAACCTTCCGGTCAGATCCAAATAGATCAGGTTGTCATAACCGAAGGATGCCAGGCCGTAAAAGCCATCGACCCCGACTTTTTCAACACTCTCAACAGGGGCTGGTGGCAAGTTCAACGAATTGGACAGGGAATATAGTCCGGGAAGCACCAAACCTCCATTGGTAACGGCAAAAATGGAGCTTAGGTCGGTCCTCCTGATGTTGGTACCGAGAACCCCGCTTATGTTCAACTTGTCGGTCACATATTTGTTGAAGTTGAGCATGAGGTCATAATTTTCCTCACTGAAGTTTACGTTCCTTCGGGAATATCTTCCCACTGCACCAGCGGTTCCCTCATTGTTTCTTTCCTCTTGAATGAAGGAGTAAGTATCCAAGGAAACCCTGCCCTCAACATTCAACCAATCCGTGAACTTGTATTTAACGGATACATTACCGAATACCCTGCTACGGGAATCGTTTTGGTAGTTTTCATATACCACCCAATAGGGGTTGTCTATGGTACCGCCCATAAAGGGATCCACATTGTTGCCAGTGTTGAAATAAGCATCTTTCAGTTCATCGATGCCTACGTTCATGGCCCAATATTTCCTCATGGAAGATATCACATTCCCTGCGTTGGCACCTGTTTCATTCCCTGTTCGGTTCCTGCCGAGCGCATCGGTCAAGATGTAGTTGGCACTTCCACTTACGGAAAGTTTATCGGTAATGTTAAAGGAAGTATTGATCGAAACGTTGTCCCTGTTCAAATTACTGTTGGGCATGATGCCGTCTTGGCTGAAGCGGGTATATGCAATCCTATAGGTTGCCTTGTCACTGCCCCCGGCCACGGCAACACTGCTCGTAATGGTCACTGGGGTCTCGAAAAAGTCTATGAGCTTGCTCTTGGGGGCCTCCCAAGGAGTGGGCTGCATAAAGTAGGGAGATCCTTCATAGAAAGAATCCCATTGATAGACCAAAAGGTTGGAATCGAACGGGGCGCCGTAAGAGCCATAGGCTGTGGCAGGTGTCACTAGATCGACCTCACCGTCTCCATCGACATCGGTATCCACAAAGTAGCTATCACCGGTACTGCCATATACGGGGCCATAACCGGTACCGTACTCATATTGAAATTCTGGCCAAGTGGATTTGTCGATCCACCCAGAGGTAATACTTGTGTTGATGGTCACTGTGGGTTTTTGTTTAGCCCCTGCTCCGGATTTTGTGGTGATGATCACCGCACCATTCGTGGCCCTAGATCCATAAAGGGCCGTTGCGGCGGCACCTTTCAATACGTTGATGGATTCAATGTCGTTCGGGTTAATGTCCGAGGCCATGTTGCCATAATCAAAACCCCCGGCCCCTGTTTGCTGGTCCGAAGTATTGAAATTGGAATTGCTCACGGGTACGCCGTCCACTACAAAAAGGGCCTGGTTGTCTCCTGTCAAGGACGTACTGCCCCTGATCACCACGTTGGTAGATCCACCCATGTTGGTGTTCCTTCGGATCTGCACACCGGCAACCTTTCCCGAAAGTGAGTTTACCACGTTGTCGGTAGGGGTCCTGTTCACCTCTTCGCCATCAATTTCCTGCGTAGCATAACCTAGGGACTTTTTCTCCCTTGAGATACCCAGTGCAGTGACCACGACCTCGTCCAATTGTGCGGAGTTTTCCTGTAGTTCAATGGTCATGGGACCGCTTCCGGTCACTTCAGCTTCGGCAGTTTTGAAGCCAATGTAAGAAACCACGAGAATGGAGCCCACCTCGGCCTCTATGGAAAAATTTCCGTCAAAATCGGTCTGTGCACCCACTGTGGTGCCCTTTACCAGAACGTTGGCGCCCAATAACGGCATCCCTTGAAAATCCACCACAGTACCCGTCACCGTGTTTTGAATAATGGGCGATTTGGTGGGTTCAATCGATGTGGATCCCTTTGTGGGCTGGAAGTTTGGTGACTTCATCAAAATGATCTGCCTTCCCCTTACTTTGTAAACAATGGGCATGTTCTTGAACAGAAGGGTAAGCACTTCGTCAAGATTTTGGTTGTTGGTCCTTAACGTTACTTTCTTTTTCAAGGGGATTTGGTTGTACTCGTACATGAAACGGTACTCTGAGAGGGACTCAATTTCCCCCAGGGCCCTTTCAAGGGTAACCCCTTCCAGTTCAAGAGATAGTTTGTCCCCTTGGGAACCAGGTCCTGCTTGAATCTGGACAATTGAAGCGATTATTAGAAAAATGGTCAGTTTGGTTGGTAAACCATTCTTCAAGAATCTCTTTAGAAAAAGAAATCTAGATGGTTTTTTTTTCATAATTTTGAGTGATTTAAATTAGTTTGAATCGATATTTATTACACAGTTTGAGAGGGGGGAATGGGCCAACATTCCCTTTTCTTTTTATGTGTATTTTCAACAAAATACTTATGTCATAGGCGGTCGGTTTTTTTAAAAGTTTGTTTTTGGTTTATTCAATTATGATCAGTTTGGTATTTTCGTTGTTTTCCTTTTTGATTTCGTAGTCGAATGGAACAATGACCCGCAATGCTTCCAACACATCCTCGATGCGCTCTACCTTTCTATTGTATCTGGCATTGAAGGCTTTGTCCACCAGTTTGGCATTATTGTTCTTGATGTTCACATCATAAGCCCTTTCAAGTTTTATCAACAGTTCCGAAAATGGAGTGTCCCTGAACACTATTTCGCCATTGAGCCAACTGGTGTGCAGTTCGGTGTCCACTTTTTCAACAGTGATGGCTTTCTGGTCGCTGTTCCACGAGCCTTTGTTTCCGGGTTCCAACAGCACTTTGTTTTCCGGGGCCGATGCGTGGGACAGGCTCACCGAACCTTCCACCAAGACAGTGTTGACAGTATTTTCTTCTTCATAGGCCGCAATGTTGAACTCGGTTCCCAAAACCTGTATGGCCATATCATGGGAGTTGACGATAAAGGGGTGGTTCTTGTCTTTGGATACCTTGAAATAGGCTTCCCCCGTCATGGTGACCTCCCTATTGCCCTCTTTTGGGAACTTTACCGGATATCGGATATGTGTTCCTGAATTCAATTGAATCTCCGTTCCATCGGAAAGTATGAGTGTGAACATTTTTCCATGGGGAATGTGCAACTCGTTGAACACCGTTTGATCGGCAGCTCCGGGATCATATCTCAATGTACTGCCCTCTTGAACGGCGACCACTTCGCCGGAAGTCAGGGCAATCGCCTGTTTTTTGTTCTCCAATATGGGTTTTACCCCATCGCCAGTATGCAGGGTTATTATATTTCCATTGGGCAGGGCATTGTTTTTGCCTGGATAGAGAGTCCATTTTAGGGCCAGCCCCAAAAAGAGAGCCCCAACAAAGATTGCAGCATATTTTAGAACAGAAGCAGTGGGCAACCTTTTTACTTTTTTGGTTGGGAATCGGCTCTGTAGTTTTGCCCAGTCCTTTTCCACATCCAGCCCTTCAATAAGTTCGAGGGATTCGTCCACAAGGTTTTCTTCGAGAATTTTTTCAAGGAGCTTCCTGTCGGATTTTGACAATCCAATGCTCGGGATTTCTTCGATGTTCCCCGTGGCCTTTAGTTTTTTCAGGTATGCCTGTAATCGTTCCTTCTTGGACATGAAAATGGTTTCTAATACCTATGTTGTGTTTTTTTGGAAATAGGGTGACATTGTCCAAAAGAAAAATTAAAAAACGTTAATTTTTCAAAATAGCCCCATCATTTATTTAATATTATATTAATATTTCCTTAATTTTAAATCTCTCATAACCCCCAAACCCAAAAAAGTATGACAAATAAGGTAGAGGAGTTATTCAAGGATAACTATGCTTTATTATGTCTGGTCTCGTTTTCCATTGTTAAGGATAGGGATGCTGCAAAGGATATTGTCCAGGACTTTTTTGTTTCTTTTTGGAACAAGAGGGACACATTGACCATCACAACTTCTTTTGAGGCTTACGCAAGGCGTTCTGTAAGGAACCTGAGCCTTCTTTATGTTGAAAAGGCAAAAAAGACAAGAAGTTTCAACAACGACCTTGATACGGGAGGTGAAGAACCTGAACCGTTTCTGGACAAACCCAAGAAAGGCAACAAACTTTATGAACTATTGAACCAAATGCCCGATAAGAGAAGGGAGATCTTCGTGTCTTTTGTGGTTCAGGGAAAAAGCTATTCTGAGATAGCCGAATCCAATGGTGTGTCCATCAATACAGTAAAGACCCAGATGAAAAGGGCATACGCTTTTTTGAGGTCCCACAAAAAGCAGGATTTTTTATCCATCTTTCTCTTATTGACTACTCTCCTTTGAGGGTTTTTCCAAAAAAGAAAACTTTCTTTTGAGCAAGTACCTTTACCATTATCCTTGGATTGATTAGTTTTGCCAAAATTGTAATGCATGCTGGTCTGGACACTTTTTATTGTAGGAATATTGATTTTTTTGGCTCTGGACCTTGGGGTGTTCAACAAGACTCCCCATATCATAAGCGTTAAGGAAGCCTCGATGTGGACAGGGATATGGATCACCATGTCCTTTATATTTTCTGGGGTGGTCTATTGGCTCTATGCCAATGGGAGCATTGAAAACGCAGATCAGCTCACCCCTTTGGATGCCACCATGAAGTATATCACCGGGTACCTCATTGAGCTGTCCCTGAGTATTGACAATATCTTTGTCATCGCCATCATCTTTACCTCGTTCAGCATCCCACAGCGCTACCAGCACAGGGTATTGTTCTGGGGTATCTTGGGTGCCATCGTTTTTAGGGCGCTCATGATCTTTTTTGGAATCGCCATCATCAAAAAATTCAGTTTTGCCACTTATGTGTTCGGGGCATTTTTGTTGTTCACGGCCTTTAAGATGCTTTTTTCCAAGGAAGAGAGTTTCAATCCGAAAAACTCCTTTATTTATAGGAATTTGAGGAAGGTAATGCCGATAACCAGCCACATGGAAGGGCAAAAATTCTTTATCAAACGGCGGCATATCACCGCAGCGACCCCCTTGTTCATAGCATTGGTGGTCATTGAGTTCACCGACATCCTCTTTGCGTTGGATAGCGTTCCGGCCATTTTGGCCATCACTTCTGACCCTTTTTTGGTGTTCAGTTCCAATATTTTTGCCATTTTGGGCCTGAGATCCATGTATTTTTTCCTGGCACACATGATCAGCCGGTTCAGTTACCTCAAGTACAGTTTGGTGGCCATCCTCAGTTTTGTGGGAATCAAGCTCATATTGGCCCACCATTATAAGTTTCCGGAATGGTTCTCCCTCGGCTTTATTGCAGTGGCACTCATATTGGGTGTTGTGGTCTCGCTGAATAGGGATTCTTCCGACGAATGAAGACCTTGTGGCTCTTTTCAAAGGGCAAGAGGAAGACAGTACACATGTGATAGGGACCTCTTTCCTCAAAGGAAATAAAGGGGAACTAATTCCAGTTGTCTATCTTGATATCATTGGGAGAGGGCCTGCCTTTTCCCGTTTCGACCAATTCTTTGAGGCTCAATAAAAAAACGGCCCATTTCATGCTGCAGTGTGCGGTAAATTCAACCTCCTCGCGCCAGTTCCTGTGGCCAAAGAGAACGATGGTGTGATTTCCCTCGATATGTAGATCGAAAGCCACATCCGTACCGATCCATTCCTCGGGACCCTCTACAAAGTGCCAGTGTACTTTTTTATCGGGATCAAGGGCCTTTACGATCATGTCCATACTGCCAATTTCTTCTCCTTCCTGTGATACAAAGCGAACCCGTATTGTTTTTCCCACCGCAGATGTGCCCGAAGTTGCTTGGGTCCACCAATCCGATATTCCTTCGACCGATGCCAAGGCCTGATAAACTTCAGAAATCGGAGCCTTGATGCCCACCCTGTGGATAATATCTGTCATTTTCAGCTTGTTTTTGGTTAAAAATCTGTTCGTTGTTGTATGAATTTGATGGTTCTTTTGTTCCAAATCATCCTTGAACTCAAAAGTAATATTCTTAAACAAGGGGAGAAGGTTGTAATATAGACTTTGTGACAGGTTGATTTGGACATGGGATCATAATATCTTTACGAAAAGACAAAATGAAACAGTTGGCCATATTGGTGCCCGAGGGCGAGAACAATCTCAGCAGTATAGTAGGTCCCTATAAAATTTTCTCCAGGGCAAATGGCCATTGGGAGGAGAGAGGCAAGAAGAAAGTGTTCCATATCAGTTTGGTGGGGACCTCCAAAGAAGTGGATTTCTATGATGGCTTGTTCTGCGTTAGGCCAGGAGCCAGTATATCAACAATGGCCAAGACCGACCTTATCATTGTTCCATCGCTCAACCACAATTATGAAAAGGCCTTGGAAGGCAACCAGAACCTTATCCGTTGGCTCAGGGAACAGTATATAAAGGGTTCGGAAATAGCGAGCATCTGTACAGGGGCATTTCTTTTGGCAGCGGCAGGTCTGTTGAATGGGAAGACCTGTTCCACGCATTGGGCGGCCTCGACAAACTTAAAGAAAAGATTTCCCGGGGTCAACATACAGACAGACAAACTGATCACCGATGAGGATGGGATCTATACCAATGGGGGAGCCTATTCCTTTTTGAACCTGATGATTTATTTGGTGGAGAAGTACTATGATCGTGAGACGGCAATTTTCTGTTCCAAAGTGTTCCAAATCGAAATGGATCGGCAGAGCCAGTCTCCGTTTATTATTTTTAAAGGCCAAAAGATGCACGGTGACGAGTTGGTAAAGCAGGCCCAGGCTTACATTGAAGACAACGCGACGGAAAAAATTTCCATTTCGTCCCTATCCGAAAAATTTTCGGTCACTAGGAGACAGTTCGATCGGAGATTCGTAAAAGCTACGGGCAACACCCCTTTGAACTACATACAGAGAGTGAAAATGGAGATGGCCAAAAGAGAGTTCGAAACCACACGTAAAGCCATCAATGAAGTGATGTACGAAGTAGGGTATTCGGACGAAAAGGCATTTCGGGAAGTGTTCAGAAAAATTACCGGATTGACACCATTGGACTATAAGGTCCGCTACAACAATGAAATGGCGGACCAAAATTGATAATGGGACATATTGGTGTTGGGCAGAATAAGAACTGATTTTTATGGGTTGGATGGTCCTTCTTCAAACAAAAGCTGCCCGGCCATGTCGGGTTTGTTCCATCCCAACTGGATCCGATTTGTGAATTTTAAAGTCAAAAATCAAACATGATGACCAAGATTACAATACCAAATGACATTCCCAGTTCTCTGCTTTGTTTTTTTTTTTTGAAAGAATTCAACATCGCTTTCGCTAAAGGGGATGCCAAATTCATTACCGACCATGTTGATAAGGACATCGTTTGGTGGATATATGGGGACAAAAAACTGGAGGGAAGGGATGCTTTTGCCAAGGAAATTGATAGCATGAAAGTATATGTGGCGGTTGAGTTGATCATGCACAGTTGCATTGTCCAAGGGCAAATGGCCGTTGTAAACGGTGAAATCAGGATGGGCGGTAAGACCCACGCCTTCTGCGATATGTATAATTTTGCCAATACCGAAGATTTCATTTTGAACGAAATAAGATCATATGTGATAGAAACCAGGACAGCATAGGAACCAAAAAAACAAAAAAATGAAGGCGAAAAAGGTAAACCTTTCAACCAGATTGGAGGCCATTGTCCAAAACCTCCCAATAAAAAAGGGTATGCGGATATTGGAAATTGGTTGTGGTCCCGGGGCAGCGGCCCGGGCCATTGCAAACCAGATCGGGGATGGTTATGTACTTGCCATTGACCGTTCTGAAAAGGCTATTGCCCAAGCCAAGAAAATCTCTCAAGATGAAATGGCATTGGGCTGTCTGGGTTTTCGTCAGGCGGCCATAGAGGATTTTGAACTGGAACCCTATGAGGAACTATTTGATCTGGCCTTTGCCGTACGGGTCGGAGCTTTGGACGGCAGACATCCCGAAACGGGCAAGAAAGCATTGCATCGCATTGGCAAACTACTGAAACCTGGAGGAAAATTGTTTGTGGATGGTGGTGACCCAATCAAGGAAGTGGCCATTGGGGATTACCAATAGAACAAAGGATATTGGGCTAACTTTGACTTGGAAGATTGCGACAAGATTCTATGGGAGGAGATCATTATCAAGCTATTATTCAGATTCTAAGAAGCTATGGAACTGAAATCGATGCCCTTCCTGATGAAATCCCTTTCAGGGTAAGGCAAAACTCAAAAAAAATATAAGGGATGGTTAGGATAAAGTTTATGGCAACTTCCCGCATAATTAATGGATGATTTTGGTTCGAGTACAAATAATTTTCAATTTTTTTTAAAACCCTAGCATTCCCAAATATTCATCATACGCCTCAACCTGTAAAAGAGGTCCTGCTACATCAACATATCTTCCCTCCTTTTGCAACAATTCTCGAACTGGCATCTCAAACAACCGATTTGGGTTTTCCCTTCCCGCAATGTCATAATATTGGGTCTTGCCAAGAGCGTAAACAAGTCTGCCTATACCACTCCAGTAAATGGCAGAAGTACACATAGGACAGGGTTCGACACTGGTATATATGGTACAATTGTTCAAATATGGAAAATCATATATCTTGCCCGCTTCCCTTATGAGATTGATTTCGGCATGGGCAAGGCAATCCTTGTCTGAATCAATGGTGTTTTCTCCCTTTAAAAGTAGATTCCCATGCTGGTCTGCCAAAACACATCCAAAGGGTAAATTACCCTTTTTCTTTGATTCATTTGCCAATCGAAGAGCCATTCTTAAGCATACGATATCATTTTTCATTTTATGCATTTTCAATTAAAAAGGATAAAAACCACCAAATGGAACATCTGGTGGTTTTATTAAAAAACTAAACACGAATTAAATATTTATGATGGTTCATTACCGAAACAGGTATTGACTACCAAGCATAAACAGTACTTTCTGGAATGTCAACATATGTGACATTGGTGTCGATCAAATTGCCTCTTTGGGTATTATACACCGAAATTCCGTGCTGACCACTGTAACCAATGATTGAATTTGAAATGGTAAGTTTCCCTTCAGGACTGTTATCTATAATGATATTGGCCGAAAAACTATTGGCCACTTTTTTGCCTCCGTGCAGCACTTCCACATAATCGAACAGATTGGAAGCATTGGTGTTGGAAAAGGTAATACCGTACCATCCGCCCGCATTTTCATCAATATGCTTGAAAACAATATGCTTATTGGTCGCGCCTATGGCATTGATGTATCCTTGGCGACCATTGGCATCTTCCACCACAATCCGTGCATCATTTTCCATTTCAATGATGACACCCTCTGCCAGTTTCAACCCCGACCATACTACCAAATCTTTGCTCAATCCTTTGATATGATAGCTCATGTTGGTATGGTTGAACCCCTGCCAAACGGTTTCTTGGTCGCTGGCAATTGGATAATTCCCATCGACCCTCACCTTCGGAATACCGTTATTGGTGAAATAGGTATAGTAATCAATGATTCCCACATTTAAAGTGGAAACGGCCATCGGGTAGCCTTCATGGCCACGGATTTGGTTGCCGACAAAGCTTGTTATTCGTGCCCCTTCGGATGTGGCCTCGACGCCGTCCCCTGCTCCATTGTTCAAGTGGGAATGATCGATGGAGGCTATACCATTAGGCCCCAGGTGAATGCTTGCAGGCTGGTCTCCGGCCAAGGGTGAGCTACCGGTATTTTGCACTACAACATAGTCAAATCTGGAGGGATTGTTGCCGCTGTGTTGGATAAAAATGCCTTTCCAATAACCTGCAACGTTTTCCACACCTTTAAATTCCACCCATTTTACATCGCCACCCAATGCTTTGATGGCACCCCCATTCATAATGGCGATCTGTTTGTCCTGGGAAACCCTGATACTTGTATATTGGGGCAATTCCAAGGTCGTACCGTCAGTGATTTTTAGGTCATCCAACAACGTATAGAAATATTGTCCCCAAACAATTCTTTCCCCACTGTCAAGGAATGTTGTGGTAACAGCGATGTCGCCATTCCAAAATTGGTTCCCGGGCTGAATTTTTTCCACTTCATGGGCGGGTAGAGCCATTACGTGTCCAACTTCAAGAGACCCCATAAAATAATTGGTGATAAAAGTGTTGATCACCGCCTCAGGGGCAACATAGATCTGCAGGCCATCATTGTCCTGAAAAACACAACTCTCAATGCTCAACTTACTGGAATCGTCCATCCAAAGCGCAGCCCTAGAAGAATAGAGTTCATTGTCGGCACCGGCATGGTTGATCACTGTGTGCTCAATGATGTTTTGTTCACTGTTGGATTGCACTTGAATGCCTGCCCAATAACCGGGAGTGGTGTCTTGACCTACCAAATACACCTTTTTTTCATCCTCGGCTTCCCCTTTCGACACCAAAATACCCGAAACGGACACTGTCAATGCTGCATTTTCAGCAAAAGCGACCCTGACCCCGGCATGAATGGTGAGCTTTGCATCCAATTTTATGGGTTTTGTTATCAAATAATCGATTTTGGTATGGTCTTCCGTGAAAATATCGTTCAAGACCCTATCGGTGGTGATGTCTTCGGAAATGATGACCATCTGTTGGGTAGCTACTTCTGAAACGGTTATTTTCACCTCATCTTTAGAATTCCAACGATCCTTGCTGATTTCCAGTTCCACGGTATAATCACCGATGGTATTGGCAACAAAAACAGGGGTTTCGGTATCTTCACCGGTTAAGGTGGCCGTGCTTCCGGAAGGCTTGGACTTGATGCTCCAGGCATAGTTGAAACTTTCACCCTCTGAATCCTTTGATGCACTTCCATCCAATGAAACGGATACGTTCACGGTGGTTTGTCTGTCTTGCCCAGCTTTTGCCGACAAGGGGTTTATGGCAACTCCATCACCGTCTTTTTGACAGGAAAATAGGGTAAATAAGGACACTAGGAAACCTGTCCATTTGATGGTTGACTTTTTCATTTGTGTTGAATTTTTATTGTAAGGTTATTGAATGATTATTGGGCTTTCAATTTTGAAAATGAAATTTGGGAACTATCCGGGGCCGTAAAAGTGATCACGTCGAATTCTTGGCCAGAATTGTTGGTGGAAGTAGAAAGTGCGTAGGTCAGGGAAAAGCTACTCTTGTCCTAATCGCGGTCAAAGTTGTTCCCCGGGTTGCAAACACTATTATATTTCTGGCGCCTCACCTGAGGGCGGAACGTTATTTTGTTTCCCTTTATGGCCAGTGTTCCCTTCACATATTCAGCCGTGTATATTTGACATCCACCCGAACCGGTTCCTTCCACAATGGCCCAGATGAAATCCCCTTCATCCCCTATGCGCAAACCAAAACCGGGTCTTGGATCCATGGACCAGGCATCGTAGCTTCCCCTGAACCATACTTTGGTGTCAGGATTATAAAGCAAAGGGTCAAAGATATATTGCATGGACAAGCTCCAAGATTCCATCCAATCCCCGACAAGGTTGGATGGCACCCCACTTTTCGGCGTTTCTGTGATAGGCTGCTCCCTATCATCTTTGGAACAGGCATAAGCGCCCAATATTGTTATTATGGCCAAAACGAAAATGGCCTTTTTAAAAATTTTCATAGAACTGTTCATTAAAAGGTTGATGACTGATGATGGGATGGAAACCCCTTATTTTTTGATTGGTTGTACGTAAAGCTTCAGAACACTTGAAGTCAAAAATGGCCGCAGTGAAACCTGGTTTGTCAGTACGATTACGGTAATCTTTTTATCCGGGAGCCGCATGATATCGGCTAAGGCGGGCCCACCGCTGTGCCCAGTGGCTTTCACCTCGCCGAACTTGTCCACGATCCATCCAATGCCAAAAGGGGAGGTGGTACCATCCCTTAATTTTATGGGCGTCCAAAGTAGGTCTTGATATTTTTCGGAGAGCAAGGTGTTCTGGTCCAATGCCACGATCCATTTGGACAAATCTTCGATGGAGGAGAACAAACCACCGGCAGGGTAGGTCCATTTAGGGAACAACATAGAGAAAATGCGTTGTTTTTGTTTTTCGTTGTCCCAAACATAGGTAGTGGCTGCATTGGGCATCATATCTTGGGTGCGATAAATGAAATCCTGCTCCATATTGTTATAACCGGAATTATTCATTCCTACCTTTTCAAAGAGGTAGGTCGAAATGAATTCCTGAAACGGCACACCGCTGATGTTCTCAATGATTTTCATCATCAGGGCATAATCACCTCCTGCATAAACGGTCTTGGTGCCAGGGGCAAAATCAAGCGGTATGGATTTGGCAAATTCCAAAGCCTCGTCCACAGAATTGAATTCCTTTTTCAATGCCAAAAGATCCACGATGCCCGATTGATGTGCCACTAAATCTTTGATGCGCATGGAATCCCACGATTTTGGGAGGTCGCCCACATACGAACTTACCTTTGCTTCCAGATCAAGTTTATCTTCCTCTATCAGCATGGCAATGGCCGTGGCACTCAATAGTTTGGTGACCGATGCCAATTGGAAGGAAGTTTGTTCGGTGCTGGGCACCTCATATTCCAAATTGGCCGTTCCGTAGGATCCCATACATTTCACCTCGCCATTTTCAATAATGGCGACAGAAAGTGCGGGAATATGGTGCTCATCCATTTGAGCAGTCAAAAAACTGTCAATCTTTGCTGCTCTTTCCACTAAGTCCTGTGCCATTGTCATGGGTATGATGGACAGGAACATCACAATTGCGGTTATGTTTTTTAAAGTCATGATTTATGAGTTTTTGTTTGTTTTCAGAATCTTTTCCAGGTGTTTTGCTCTTTTCGGGACGATTGTTTCCTGCCCAACCAGTAATTCCGATTGGATAGATCAAAAAGTATGGGCAATCCGATACTTTATGTTTCAATTGGAAATTTAGCCCAGCGACTGGCTCAAACTTTGATCAGATTTACTGCTTACTACTGAAACATGGATAGGTGAACAGTAGGTGTTTTCATTTTTTGATTGATTGATTGATGATGTTTTATTGTTTTTCCTCGACTTGATCAGGCTACGGACAGTTCAATATTTTTTTCAACTTTCCGAAGCAAATCACCTGCTTGGATCAAATGACGCTCGTTATGGTAAACCACAAACCTTAGGGTATCACCGAGGTTGAGCGATAAAAATTTGGAAAGCGTTGTCCTTATCCTGATTCTCTTTAGGTCATAGAACCTGCTTCTATCCAAAAGCTCCAGTAGTTTTTGCTGTTGGTCAATGAACCTGTCCACCGTTTCCGGACCTAAATCAGCGCCAACGGGATTCATGGTTTTGGCAGTCTTCATTTTTTTGATACCGCCTTCAACAGGACGTATAATCTTCACAAAATAATTGCCCAAAATGCTTCCTTCAAAATTCACATTGTTGGCAGAGCGTTTGGAATTGTTCAGTTCTTTTTCAATTTCTTTCAAATAGTGATCGCCATAAAGATTGAGATGTTCCAAGCATTCATAAATATTCCAAACCGTGGGCTCTGGCCTACATTTTAGCTGGTAATGTTCCAGATTTTTAAGGGCCATACCAAAGAGCATGGCCTTTGTAGTCAGTTCGGTCAATTCTTCGAGCATTTTATCAACGGATGCGTACATTTCTCTTTTTTTTTACAAATATCGATTGGATTTGAGCGATGACGATTGATTCAAATCAAGAACGTAAACCAATGATCGGGGCTTTGCTCAAGATCCTTTGGATCAACTCTGGATAAAATCCTATTTTAGGCATTCTGCACATGTGCGTCAGATGCTATCTGTTTCATAATTTCATTTGCATTCATCTGGCATTCCAAAATGAGTTCATCCGTGGTATGGTAACTCATCTTCCCATTTCGCTTCATTATGTTCCCAGCAATGATGACGGTATCCACATCATGCTCCTTGGCATACAAAACCATGGCAGAAACCGGGTTGTGGCAAGGTGCCAACCCAAGTTTTTGAACATCGACCATGATGATGTCCGCCTGTTTTCCAACTTCCAATGATCCAATCTTATTTTCCAGACCAAGGGTCTTGGCCCCGCCGATGGTTGCCATTTTAAAAATGTCCTGATCCTGAATAGTGAGTTGTTGGAGCATTTCCCCTTTTTGGTAACATCTTTCATTTTGAATGGCTCTTTCAGCCTGTAATGCCGTTTTCATTTGGTCGAACATGTTGCCTGAAGTACCTGCGACCATATCTGAACCAAGACCACAACTAATATTGTTCTTCAACGCCTTTCCCGTAGCAGGAAGTCCCAACCCCATTTGAAGCTCTATTTCAGGTGTGATGGAAAGACTGCAACCGTGATCGGCCAATAATTGAAAATCTTTGTCGCTCAGGGTGTTCCCATGGGCAAAGTTCAGGTCGGGGCCCAAAAGATCCAATTGGTCAAGTTTTTCAACACCCCTGTATTTTGGACCAAAGGCCCCACCACCAATATGCATGGAAATTTGGAGTCCCATATCCCTTCCCATCAAGATGTCCTGCGTGGCAACTTCCAATTCTGAATATTCGGGACCCCTGATGGCCAAAGCCATGGTGACAAGCCCGTCTTCGCAACTGAAATATTTCTTTTTGATGTCATACGCATTTGAGGGATGTGGTTTCTTGCTTTCATAAAACCATTCCCAGACAGATGTTCCAGGCGTTCCATAACCAAATTTTGCCCTGATCCCAGCATCCCGGAGACCCTTTATGGCCGCTTCCGCATGTTCGTCGGAATTCATGATGTGCGACCAATCAAACACCGTGGTGATTCCAGCGTTGATGACCTCCATGGCTCCCAATAAGTTATTTAGATATACATCCAATGGACCCATTTTTGGGGCAATGCCACCAAGCATTCCGTTCAAGTATTCCATCAACGTCCAATTGCTTGCCGTTCCCTTGAAGGCACTCTCCCATAAATGGCGGTGTGTATCGATCAACCCTGGACTTACGATCATTCCCTTTGCTGAAATTTCCTCCACATCTGATGAAGACTCCAAATTTTTGTCAATGTTGGCTATTTTATCGTTCTCCACGAGGATGTCCAACGCTTCGCAGACCAGTTCATCATTTTGAAAAGTCAGTACTGTACCTCCTTTGATCAGAATTTTTTGTGATTCCATGTTTTTTGATTTTAGTCTTGCAAATTTTCCCCAATGACCCTAAAAAACACTTGATTTAGATCAAGAGATGGATGAAGGTGGAAGACTAAAGACTGAATTTGGACCGTTTTTACAACAGTATTTCCATTTCAAACTGGTCCAGCTTGTTTTCCAACCCAGCATTTTGAAGATTGGCTATTTTGGAATGCAGCCTTTTGTCCACATTGTTGATCTTTATGTGGTTGGAGATTTGTGCCATTCCCGAAAACAATCGGTTCCAAGCATCTGGATCATTGGAAAATACTTCCAGTTGTGGAACATATCCTCCTGAAGGTGCAATTACAAAATAGGATTCGACCGCACCATCCAAAACGATTTCAAAATACCGATAATTTCCCCTACCAATGACCAAGGCATGATTTTCCCAGGAGTACCATTTTTGGTGGGGCATTTTGATCATTTCATCCGTGTCAAAACGATTTTCATGGAGTTCATAACCCTTGATCGGCGTGTGGGCCAACTTTCCACTGAAGCATTTAAAATGTTTGGTTATTTCAAAACCAACCCTTTCATAAGCTTTGATGGCCCGAAAGTTCTCGGTGATGACCTCAAGGGTACACCTTTCAATTCCATTTGCCCTTAATATTGGGAGGGCATGATCAAAGATGGATTTGACCATTTTCTTGCCCCGATACTCGGGCAATACACCTGTACAGGCATTGTATGTAGTATGTAGATCATCCCTTTGGTCAATGGCGTTGAGCACAAAACCAACCAGTTTGCCATGGTGAAAAACACCGAAGGACAGGCCATAATTTACGTTGGCGATCCTCCAGCGCTCTTCATAATACCCATGGTCTTTGGACAAATCAACATGATAATTTTCAAATGCTTTTAAAAAGCACTCCATAATGTTATCAAAGGGCATTTCGCTCAGATTCCTTATTTCCATTTTAATGGGAAAGTTCCGCATAGCGTTTGGTCAACCATGCCTCTGCCTGTGAAATGGTTTCGCACAATACCGTGGTGACCATGTCATTGCTCCTTTTCTGTAATTCGATGGATGACAATTTAGAGAATAGGTCCGGGGAAATGACACTGATGTTGTACCGGAGCCCATATTCATAGTTCAGCGGAAAGAAATGGTTGCTGATCCAGTCCACAAGTCCCGCCCAGGCCCCTTCAATTTCCTTGGTATCGTGCACGTGGAACTTGCACCCTTTTTTGAGCCCTTCCCTTTTTTGCCAATCGTACATTTTCATGGAGGCTTTTTTAACCTCATCTTCTGAACAGGACCCTATCCATTTCATCAAGAGATAGTTTTTCTGTGGATCGTAGCTCAATTTGGCATACAGCTCCCCTGCATCATTTCTAATAAGGTCAACCACTATCATCCCAATGAAAATTATAGTAAGATAATCAGTTTTCGGCTATTTTGGGCAGAATAAATTGAACGTTGTGCTCAGCTGCATGCTTGAATGCTTTTTCCACATTTAATTTTGAAAAATCGGGCACCTTTTTCAAATCCGGATAATCAGCTTTATTGGTTAGGGAATCTCCGATCACCTTGAAATAATCGAGCAAATTGCCGGGAGTGAGCAGTACGATCATCTTTCCGGGAGTATCGCCCACGTTCTTGAATGTGTGCACATCGTTGGATGCTATGTGGACAACACTTCCGGGAAGTGCCCTGAAAGGATTGTTCAGGTCGTTCCGTACAAATTCGAATTCCCCCTCCAGAATGTAGAACACTTCTTCATCAGGATGTGTGTGGGGCGGTGGTCCGCCCAAGGGCGGTACGTTTTCCTCAAATATGGCATACTTGTTTTCGGTTTCGGTGTTGCTCACCAAAATTTTGATGACATCGGTCAGTATCAATAACTGTTCGTTTTTTGATTGTGGTTCCATTTCTTTTTATTTTTCAATAAATGTGGCAACATCAAGTTCCATCTGTTTTTTGATGAATGCCTGAACAAAGAAATGGAAGACCCTCATCTTTCCAATTGATTCAAATCAAGAAAGATCAAACCAAAAATTTTGTCCGGTACCGGCTAAGGGTCTCAGGTGTGATGCCCAAATAACTGGCGACGTATCTCAGCGGGATTCTTTTGAAGATCTTGGGATGTTCTTCCATCAGGTTTTTAAACCGCTCTTCTGGATTTACACTCAGTAGGGCCGACTCTCTTTTTTCAGCTCTTAAAAGCTGCTCCTGTACAATGATATCCGCCATTTTTTTGAGCGACTCATGTTTTGAGATCAAATCCATGACATCATCACGGCGCAGCACATAAAACTTACAATTCTCTATGGCAGCGATATTCACCAAGGAAGGGGTTTGCGACAAAAAACTCGCCAAAGACCCAACCATGGAGTTTTCGAAGAAAAAATCGTTACAGACCTCCTTATCGGGTGAATCATAAAACAGTCTCATAGACCCCTCCGAAATAAAGGCCAACCTTTTGCACACCTCACCCGATTTAAGAAAAACCCCATTTCTATTGAGCTGTTCCTCTTTCATTGCAGATTTTAGGGCGGACAACTCTTCTTCCGTGGCCTTAAATGTTCTTTGAATGTTAAATATGAGTTGATTCATTACTTATATTGGAAAATCCTGTGTTGGGTAATTGACGATCAAAATTAGGCATTAATACAATAGTTAAAAGGAATATGGTTTACTGGTTAACCTGCACAAGTTGGGCAATCTATGAAAGACAATGATTTGGGATGGTTTTATTGTATTCGTTGAAACTTCCTTAGATCAAATTTATGATCTAAATAGTCATGGGTCCAATTAGGGTTCGTTTTTTGTACAATGAGTGATTCCGCAAACCCAACATCATATACTGTAACCCTTTTACTGCTGTGCAAATCCAAATGGGTTATGTTGTTGACATGTTTTTTATAGAACTCCTTAAGGTAAATATCGTAAGGAATGAAGTCGTCCAAAAAACCAATTTCTTCCATGGGGGCATAACCGCTAGCAGCCAGAAGCCTTAAGAAAGCATGTTCCGTGAATCTGGCCACCCCTTCTTGGTACCATTGGAACTGCAAGTACTTGTAATCGTTTGTGGAAAGGGTTTTTTCCAGTCCCTTTCTTTTTTGCAGCAGCTTTTTATGCTGTTTTTGGAAGCTCTTGCCATCCAAGTTCTCAAGGGTTTTGGCCAATTGTGCTGTATAGGATTCGTATGCCCTGATCACATTTCGATCATCATAGGGAAACGGGTAGTTGATTTGCCACATCCCCGTTTCATCCCCGTTGGAAAGTCCCAATTTTAAAGCATCTTGGTGATAGTCGGGTGCGTTGTATTGGTATTGGTGGAAGTGTTCGTGAAGCAGGGTGATGATCCATTCTGTACTGTTGAGCCCCGTGTTTTTTGGGGTTCCGATGACGATACAGTTTACGCCGTTGACCGCTGGGAATGTGGCCAAAAAACCTTTGTTGTACTGCTGCTTGCGGTAATACACATCCAATTGCAGGATTTCATCCTTTTTTAAGAACGTGAAATCATTGGAGGGGTTGGGATGATCGATCAAGAATTCATGTTCATCTGTGATCAAAATCATCGTAAATGGAATCTTGCTAAATCCTGGCCACACGGAATCACTGAATTTTTCGGCAATCTGCATGGCCTCTTTGATCCTTATCTTATCCTCATAGGGGATGTCCATGTTTTCCTTGGCGTGGAGCAGTGCACCCTTGAGGACCAGTGTACAAATGAGCAGGACAGTGTGTTTTACATTCATAAGAGACAGGTTTTTATGCTGATAAATTTACAACTATATAAGTAGTTAAATAACTAAAAAAACAGTTAAAAAATTCCTGCACCTGGTCGTAAGGATATGGTCAGGCAGGCAAGTACACAAAAGAGGTGTGGCCTGAAGAAGTCGGAATTTAGCAATTTTTTAAACCTTTTCTTTGTTTATGAAGTGACCTTGATTGGGTTGGCTTTGGCAGTGCTTTGAAAATAAAAAAACCAAACATGTAAAATCGGGCCAACCCGTTACAATGTTTGGTTTTTGATTTGTTTGTGACCTCGGCAGGATTCAAACCTTTTAAAGAACCCCTTGCTATTAAAGGGTTTTGGAGCCTTCCAAAATCTGTTGACCGATTTGTTGACGGTCTATTTGGTGGAAAATGACGTCATTTGACTTTCACATTAAAGTTATAAATATTTCAAGCTTTGGTGAATATTCATTCATTTTTTTTGAGTTAAATTCCATTGAGTGCATAATAGTTTGAGGGCTATTTTAATCTTGGACATCGATATATTTTTCTTTAGCTACACTTGATGGTATTCTTAGTAGAGCTGTGGGAACCAGGGCCTACCTCGGGTAACTCCAATAAATAATGCGTTTTTGGCCTTTCGAAATATCATGCTCACTTTAATCGGTCACCATATTTTAATTATTTAAAATTCAATAATATATCGAGCTTAATTGATTGTGATTGGAGATTTTGACTTCTTGAATTCCAATCTCAAATTTCCACATTAATAAGGTTGCCAGTGGGTACAGGGTATTTGACTTGTCTTGTGTGAAATTATTCGTTTTTGAATTTGATCTTCTTTACAAGATCATTGAAATATTCAGTGCTCCAAATACTTAAAATATCATCGTTTTTAATAAACCTGACAACATCTTCTTTGATACTTTTAAATGATACTTCTTCAATTTTCATGTGGAGCAGTTCAATTATCTGTTCGGGAGAAATATCGTTGTCTTGCCAGTCGTTTGTGTCTTTTGCCCTTGCCAAAAAATGGTTCAAGTCCAAAGAAATCCCCTTCTTGATGTACCATTCCAAATCATACCAGTCCCGTCCTTTTACCCTATCTTTCCATTTTCTAAATAGCAATGCATGTACTTTTCCTGCAAACAAGCTTGGTCCTGAAAAACACTTTACATAAAAGGAAAAAGGCCTAAGCAATAGCTTTTCTTCTGTGTTAAAATTCAGAGGGGGTCGTCTGTCCACCTCTATTTTTATTTTCAGGGTTCTGTTCGAACGGACCCCTGTTTGTTTGATAACATCTTCAAGTACGATTTCCTGCCATATGGTTTCAGCTTTTAAAAAAGCAGAATCAATCGCTGATTCCTTTGTCTTTTTCTTTTCCTTGATACTTACATTGAGTCCCAACGATTTGAACTCATCCATAATTGCTTTAAAATAAGGTTCGATGGAAAAATTGGGGTCCGGTTGAAGTAAAGAGAAATCCAGATCCTCTGAATATCTGTCCAGTCCATAGAAAATTCTGAGAGCGGTTCCGCCATAAAAAGCTGCTTTTTCGAAAAAATTGGTCCTGGATAAACCTGCCAATGTGATTTCTTGCATTATTTCACGTAGTGCGGACAATATCTCTTCTTCATTTTTTGGATTATATTCCTCTATCCATTCTTTTATCATAATAACCTCAATGTTTTGATAAGCATTTTTAGACTGTTTTTTTTAGGTGCGTTTTCAACCCATGTGTCCATAACCTCCAGATTCAAGGTATTCAATATTTCACGGTCCATCCGGAGATCGTCCAATAGAAATTGTTGCGTTTGCTTGATGCTTCTGAGATTCACCCTTGGTGTCAATACTATTTTGTCGCACAATGCCTTTTCAGGAGAAGCAATCAGTACCGTTTGTCTGGTGGAGTATGCTATACTTTTTATACCATAAGAGTAATAGGGTAACTTTAGCTGATGGTAACTAAATCTTCCAACTGGGGTTTTATATGTTTTAGAGGTTTTTATAGTTGCTGAACTGATCTCATAAATTCTCTCCGGGATTAAGTTCCAATGGGACAATGCAGCTTCCAATGAAACATAACTAGGCCCCCTTAGGTGATTTGCTATTAGAAATGGTTCCGGTGATGGTAAATCCATTTCCGGCCCTGTTATGTAAAGTCCCCTTCTAATGGATATGAGCTCCTTGTTTTTGATCAACTCACTGATTTTATCATTTGGGCGATCGTAATCGCTAAGTAACTCCAAAATCAAATGCCTGGAAATGGGGCCTTCTGCAAAATCCTTTATCTTCGCTCTAAAGTCCATATTGTGAATATATGATTATATAATCGGATAATATCCGATTAAGTGCATCAAAATTAGCAATAATATGTAAAAAAATGAAATACATAATCGGATTTTTTCCGATTATGTATTTTTTTTCTAACAGCATGATAAGCGGATACACTGGAACCTATATTGAATGAGCCGGATGGTAGGGACCACTAAAATCGGAAAAAAGGAGCTACCCAATAATTGTCCGTAGTGATTTGAAAATCAATTTTTTGTGTTGGGTCTAAGAGTGCTCAATTGTACCTTGCGAGTGTGGTATAGTATGTCCGGCGTTTCCACCTATCAAAGGCATCATACAAATTGAAACCAAGGTCTATAAAGGAGTCATTATAATTATGTAGCGGGGATAGAATCCCAACATGGGAAAAATTTAATTGAAACCCAGTACCATAAGGTCCTGTAATCCTTTGTTGCAGAGACCTTGTGGGACGCGCTCGATCATTGAATATCACATAGCCTCGACCGCTGCGTTTATATGTTTTACCGTATTGTCTGAATTTACCCCCAATCCTTCCTGTTGGAAGATCATTTCCCCATTAGGGTCAAAGACACTGATGATGTTTGAATGGGAAAAGTCCATAGGTGAAATTTCCTTGTAGCCCACCGACAAAATAGCGGCAAATTCACGTGTGTTTTCTTCCGTGGAGCGTAAAAATAACCACGGCTCCTCGTCCATAAAGTTTTCTTTTGCAAAGGCCTTTAAACGTTCAGGGGTATCGGTTTCAGGGTCTATACTGACAAAGATCATCTTCACATTTTTCTTGGAATGTTCGGGCAAGCGTTCTTCGATATTTCGCATATCGGCCACCAAGCGGGGACAGGCTGCTTTGCAACTGGTATAGATCATGACCATGACCAAAACATCACCTTGCAGGTCCTTGAGCTGTATATCCGTACCATTTTGTGTTGTCCACGTAGATGGAAGATTGTAAATGGACATATCTGAATAGGCCCTGTCAGTCCTTTTTTTTGTTTTGTTTTCAACTTTGACCATATCCATTTCACAGATGGGGCAGCTCCCTTTTTGGTCATAGGTTTTGTCTCCTTCGCATTGCATTGGGCAATGATATGCAATGTCTTTATCCACTTTCCCGGCATAGTTGTTCCTGCAGGCCCCAAGGGTCAAAGATAGGATCAATACAACTAAATAGGGTTTCATGTTTTTGTTTTTAGAGGGTTTCCGTACTATTTTTCGCGCACCTAAATCCAAGATTTTTAATACTGTACCTGGCTTTAATACTTCCCCTGAATGCATAGCGCATAAAGGCCGCATAGTTCATGAGATCTGTTGCGCCGATGGCTGCGCTCCCACAGAACAGATTGCTGTCCCTATCCATATCTTTTCTGGATTCTCCTGATATCAGGACAGAATTAAAATCCAGGGTCCATTCCCAGACCAAACCATGCAAGTCATATATGCCCCAATAATTTTTAGGGGTTTCGCCGATGGATCTCTCATCGGTCCTGGGCGTTTCATACCACGACAGTATTTTTTGGTTATAAGAGGCCTTTTTTCTGGCGTCTGCGGAAACTTCGTCGGCCATTGCAACATATTCCCATTCATCAATGGTCGGCAATCGTTTTCCCTGACATTCACAAAACGCTTTGGCCGCAAACCAGGATACATGGGTTACCGGGCTTTTAAGATTTTCGATATCGTTGAGGGTCGTATCATTTTTGAATTGGCGCAAATAGTTTTCGTCCGCATAAAGTTTCAATATATTGGATTTTTGCCATTTAGGATTATCCTTTAAGAACTGTAAAAATTGGCCGTTGGTCACCGGATAGGTGTCCAGTTCAAAATCTTGGACTTCAACTAAGGATGAATCCCTTCCGTACAAAGGAATGTAACGACCTCCTTTGATACTTGCCATACCATCTGTCTGGGCAAAACCAAACGTCTGAAAGACCAAACAGACAAATGCTGCTCTAAAGGGAATCACAAACATGATGCTGGTTTTAACTACTTGTTTTTTACTTTATTGACCATTTCAGAGGTAACCACTGTTTTATTATTGCCCCAACTGTTATATACATAGGTGAGCACATTGGCGATTTCTTCTGATGAGAGCATTTGTCTGGTCATGACACTATTATATTTTTGGCCATTGACAGTGATTTCACCAGTTTTTCCGTTCAGTACAATATCAATGGCCCGATTGACATCGGCATTTAGATAGTCTGATTTTGCCAATGGAGGAAATGCATTCGGAATACCTTGGCCTTCTGCCTGATGGCAAGCAAAACAAGTTTGCATATATACCTGCTTGCCGAACTTCATTTGTTCTTCAAAATTTTTAGCTGGGATTTCAGATTCCACAATGCCATTAGTGGTCGGCATTTCTTGTATTCCAGGGCCTTCTGGCAGGTAAATGCCATCATATTGCTCACCGGAATAAATATTTTCGTTTTCCTCTCCTTCCACTTTCAGCATGCCCAATGCCCCTTTGTTGAACGCCCTAAAAATGGAATGGTCCACCAAAATGAAGGTCCCGGGAACATTGACGTGAAATTCTATAATGGCGGCTCCTCCTGCGGGGATCATAGTGGTCTGTACATTTTCGTTTATTAAGTCGCCTCCTTCCACATGTACTTTATCAAATATTTCCCCAATAACATGAAAAGAAGACACCAGACCAGGACCACCATTGCCCACAAACAGTCTAACGGTTTCCCCCACCTTTGCAGTAATGGCATTATCGCCTGTCAAGGAGCCCACATTTCCGTTGAAGACCACATAATCTGCTTTTTCATCGACTGCCTTTTGCATATCAAAAGGTTGTAGACCACGCTCACCATTGGCCCCTTTGGTATAAAAATCCCCTTGCATGATATAGTATTCCCTGTCGACCAGAGGCAACCCACCTTCAGGTTCCACCAAGATCAAACCGTACATGCCATTGGCAATGTGCATACCCACTGGTGCGGTCGCACAGTGATAGACATAGAGCCCAGGGTTCAAGGTTTTAAAGGAAAATACCTTTTCATGCCCTGGTGCAACAAAAGAGGACTCCGCTCCACCCCCGGGACCGGTAACTGCATGCAGGTCAATATTGTGAGGCAACTTGTTGTCCGGATGGTTCTGCAAATGGAATTCGACTTCGTCACCGACCCTGGTCCTGATAAAGCTCCCAGGTACCGTTCCCCCAAAAGTCCAGAACACATACCTTACGCCATCGGTCAATTCGCCTTCCTTTTCAAGGATTTCCATTTCAACGATAAGTTTTTTGGCCTTTCTTTCCCCTACGGGCCTGGGAACATTCGGTGGAGCGGTCAATTCCGCTTTCATTTCCCTATGAACAGGAATATCCTCTGTGTTAGTGTACACCTTTTTTTTGCTTTTAAAGCAACCATACGCTGACAGAAGTAGAACAATTGAAAGGATTTTCAGAATCGATTTCATTTTGGTTGATTTTTTTGAATTTTCATTGAAACTAATAATAATTAAATAGGTAGGCAAAAAACCATTAATAAGATAAAGTTATCCTTTTTATGGGAAAAACCTAAACTAGTTCAAGACTGTTTCATTCTTTTTATTGAAGAAGCCATCTTATATTCCATTGCTTGGTTCTCCAATGGGTATGGCCATAATTTTCCATTTTCTGTAAAGGGAAGGGGGTTTGCACTTGCAAAAAATCAACATTCCATCTTATTTTTCCGTTCCTGTGATTGGTCAACGTTCTTAACCGTGGCTTAAGTGCCATGCACATAGATGACGTTGATTCGTTCAATCAGACAATCAGCCATGGGCCTACACAATTGTTGGTACTGTGGGGCTATTTCTTAAAGCCTTGTACCATCAGGCAAACCTTTCTCTATCGACCTTAAAAACCCTTTGAATTTTTTGATAAATCCATTAAGGCTTAAGTGCAGGGAACTTCCATTCCCAAAGAAATACAGGTAAGTGATGTGCAGGAAAAGGGCGTAGATCGCCATTATCAAAGATATTCCGATTGCCAATTTTCCCATATCCGAATAGTTTTAGGTCATTTGTGTGTTTTATTCTGCTCAACACTTCCGGTTTACTGTAACCATTCATCCAGCCTCCGGTTGGCATGGTCGTAGCCAAGGACAAATGCCTTGTCGATTCCTTTTTTGTCCAAAACCCCAATTTTTCCAAGCTCTTCGGGCACGATCAACAGATCGGGTATGTACAGTTTGTCCATGGCATTGGCGTGCAGCATCAAAAGATTGGCCCTTTGTGAAATTTGAAGGGCGCTCTTGATCTGTCCCTTGCCCACTTCCTTCATGGACGTGGCATAACATCCTATGATCACGTCGGAAGCTCCGGTCAGGGGCTCCACGGGAAAATTGTTCATGATCCCGCCATCTGCAAAGAGCTGCCCATCAATGGACACAGGGCTGAATACCGGAGGCAAGGCCGCCGAGGCCAACAAGGGCCCAAATAATTCACCTTTTTCGAAATACACCGGTTCACCCTTCAACAGGTTCGTGGCCACTACCACAAGCCGCTTGCCGAGTTCCTCGAACCGACGTGCCGTGAAAAAGTCATCAAAGAAGGGAAGGTACTTGTCCGTATCGAAGAGCCCTGGTTTGTTCAAGGTTACAAAGTTGTACTTGAGCAAGGGGGTTTCCTTGAAGAAAAGGAGCATCTCCTCAATGGTAGCCCCGTCCGCGTAAAGTCCACCAACGAGCGCCCCGGCACTTACGCCGGATATCTGGCTTGGATGGATCCCACGTTGTTCCAGGGCCTTCAAGAGCCCAATATGTGCCATCCCTTTCACCCCTCCTCCCGAGAGCACCAATCCAAGTGTGGCATCAATCAATGTTTCCGATTTCATCTTCAAAAGTTTTCATTGGAGGAGATATAGCACCCCCTTTCTTCAAATGTTCATTTTAAAAGAAGCTGGGTTTGGTCAATGACCGGTCCGCATTATGTTCCCTAAATACTGTCCTTTTCTTCGACCCCCAAGTCGGAGCGGTACTTTTCCAGGAACTTTCTTTGCCTTTCCATCATTCGCTTTCTGATGTTGTCAAGTTCCATAAAGTCCTCCCCGAAATCGCTTTCAAAAAAACCGTCGTTGAAGAACCTTTTGCTAAAGAGTGAGTCCGGCGCAAAAATGTCCCCGAACCCCTGGTCCCTGAACTGTGAAAAGTGGCTGTAGAACTTGGATTCAAAGTTGCTCAAAAGGCTGTCCCTGTCCAGACCAGAGAGTTCGTTCAACGAATCGGAGGACCAGGAATAGATACTGTCGTAGCGAATGAGGTTTCCGTCCCCATCGTATTCCCTATCGACCTTCCAACTGCCCTTGGGCTGTGCGACCTCTTTGTGGCCGCCTTCCTCGACCAATTTGTTTTCCTTCTTTTCTTGGCCCTGGCAACTGTTAAGGGCCAGTAACAGACCTGTTAAAAATAGCATTTGAATTTTCATCTTTCGTTTTTTTTTTGGTTCAACATTGTTCCTATCGCCGAGTTTGATGGGTCTTGAAGATTCCTTTTGGGCCCAGTACCTTGGAAAGACGGTTCTGGTGGAATATCCGGGATCTTCGCTCGCCATCGCGGTACCATACACATTCCACATAGGTGTCCCTGTCCACAAACCCAAATATGGGTTCCTTCTTGGCGATATATTTGAGGATCTCCATTTTGGGGCCATCGGAACCTCCCTTTACCTTGACCCGGTCACCTGCCTTGAACTTTCGTACCATGAACAAACTGTTTTCAATACTGAACAGTCAGATTCAGGCCACCTTGTGGAGCCATCTGTACGTTGTTTCCCTATTGGAAAAGCGCACCTGCAATAACCCGTTCTCCAGGGTGGCATGTATGCTCTCAGGGGCGATGTCCCGAGGGAGGTCCAAGGTCTTGTGGAAGGTGGCACGAGCAAATTCCCTGCGCCCCCCATATCTTTTCCTTACTTCACGGGATTGTTCCTTCTCACCGCTTATGATAAGGGTGTTGCCCTGAAGTTCCATCTTTACGTTGTCCTTATCGAACCCGGGCATGGGGATGGAAAGTCCAAAATCTGTCTCCCCAATAGTGCTGCCCATTGATGGCATGGCCATCGGTCTAAGCTTGCCAATGCCCATTATGTACTTTGTCCATTTCTTTACCCATTTAAGGATTGGTGGGAATTGGATTGCCTTACCCACCTCTTTGCCAAAAATTTTCATTTTGCAAAAATTTAGGTTCAACAATTGTAGGGTTCAATGGACGGGGGACTATTGGCCCCCCGTCCATTTTAACTGTCAAAAAATCTGCAATGTTAGGAGATCTTGATGGTCCTTGCCGGCTTTTTCTTTGCCTCTTCCTTCTTCGGTAGATGGATGCTCAGAATACCGTCGTTGTACGAGGCCTTGATCTTGCCATCGTCAATGGAATCGGGAAGTGTGAAAGACCTCCTGAAGGATGCATAGGCGAACTCCCTACGGGTGTAGTTGTCCTCCTTGCCCTCCTCTTCCTGTTTTACCTCGGTCGAGATGGAAAGCTGTTGGTTGTCCAGATCGATCTGGAAATCGGACTTTTTCATTCCGGGGACGGCCATCTCTACCCAATAGGCATCCGCTGTTTCCTTGATATTTACTTTGGGTACGGTAATCCCGGTGCTGAAATTTGAGGTGAACACTGGAGGCAGGTCCGAACTGAAAAAACCGTCGATCCAGTTGGACCAGGTCGGGAAGTCCAAGGTTGATTTTGCCAAACTACCATTTTTTGGTACAGAAACTAAATTGCTCATGATTTAAAAAATTTAAGTTTAACATATTGTCTAAAAATTTGGGGTTTTCCATACCCCGATTTTAAATGGACAAAGGGAATGCCAAAATAGTTTGCTGTCATTTTTTTGTTAAGAGCTTCTAAAAATCCATGTCATTTTTTCGGAATATTCGGGGTCTAATAATTTCATTTTAATAAAATATTTAGAATAAATACGTCATTTTGACATTTTAAATGACGTTTTGCCAAGAATAAAGTTGAAGAGATCATAGGGTTTCAACTTTGGAACGGAGTTTGCCCAAGGTGAAACGGTATTTTTTTTATGGTTTAACTTTTTTAAAAATTTAGATTATGGAGAAAAAACCAGTTAAGGTAAGTCTCATCGGAAAAAAGGGAAATTCCTATCAGATCCAGTTCCCTAATCTTGAGATTCCCGTCAACGTTGACGAGACCGTGTACCATCGAATGCTCCACAGCAAAGAATACGAGTTTGGCCACTCCCGTACCAAGATGAAGCGACACTCCTATTCGGCCTAAGCACTGGTATTAGAATTGATGGTAAAGCGGGCTAGCTTAGAATTAGGGTCGTTGGTCGCTTGGATGCAGTTTTTGAGATGTAAATTTTAAATAGAATTGGTAGGGTTGGGGTGGGTTTGACGGAAATCAAAAACCACCAAAAATGGTTGATAGGAACCATTTTGAATATTGCCTTGGATAAATGGGTGTATAACTTTTTGGTTATTTCAAGATGCTCCGATAAGTGCTTTAGGGATGGAATGCTACCTTTGCAGCTTCCCATGGAGCAGCAGACCAAAATAATTATAGATTAATTCACATATAGCGGGGGGTCTGGAAACAGACCCCTCTTTTTTTATGGTCATCCATAGTCAATGGACACTTCTTCGTAGTCCACTTTGTCTATGATTCCGGGATAGTTGGAATCGATGGTCCTGCTGTATAGATCCTTGGTGACGGGATAGGCTTCGAGATCTCCTTCCCAAAGATCGTCATCGATCAGATCCTGGACATCCGATGCATTGTTGCCGTTATATAGCCATGATTCCAGATTCTCGTCGTCGATGATCACCGGACGTCGTTTCTTTTCGTTGTGGATCTCAGCGAACATGGGGGTGGCGTCCTTCGTCAATACCGCAAAGGTCCTTCTTCCGTCTGCTGTATTAGTGTAGATGCCGGCCAAGTATATCGGGTCACCGTTCTTTCTATGGAAGTAAAAAGGCACTTTGAAATCCTTGCCCTTGATTTTTACTTTCGTGTTGTGGGGTTCGAAGAACCCGTCCACGGGAATGATGCAGCGTTGGTTTTCCCAACAGTAACGGTACATAAAGTGGTCAAAGAGGTTTTCGGATTTGGCGTTGAGGCCCCCGAAGGTCTTCGGGTTCTTGAAATACTCCGTATAATTTTCCTGCCTTTCCTTGGGGGGCATGATGCCCCACATGGCAGGGAGCATGTTGTTGGGTTCTTCCTGGCCCAAGGTCCACATCACGGGATGGCTCCAGCCGTTGGCATGGAAATAGATGAGTTCCAGGTCGGTGTCAATATCACCGTATAGGGCCTTAACGGATAGCAATTTTTCCAGCTCCTTCCGTTCCCGGGTCTGTCTGGTCGAGTAGCACATCTTGAGGTTGGATTATGCTGTATTAAGATAGTGAAAATTGTTAAAGTTTTGAAACCGATCCCCGCTTTCTGTAATTTTGGATATATTCCAAACAATAGGAAATAATCCAATTTATTTTTATGAAGCCCACTATTCTCCATCTCGATCTGGATACCTTCTTCGTCTCCTGTGAACGGCTGCTGGACAGCCGTCTGATGAAGCGGCCCCTATTGGTCGGTGGGCTGGGGGACCGTGGGGTCGTGGCCGCCTGTAGCTATGAGACCCGTCGCTTCGGGGTGCACTCGGGCATGTCCATGAAAGTGGCCCGTAGGTTGTGCCCGGAGGCCACGGTCATCAAGGGCAATGCGGGGACCTATATGAAGTTTTCCGATACTGTGACCGAGATCATCAAGGAGAGTGTGCCGGTCTTTGAAAAGGCCAGTGTGGACGAGTTCTATGCGGACCTATCGGGCATGGACCGCTTTTTTGGCTGTTATAAGTACGCCTCGGAAATGCGGCAACGGATCCTGAAGGAGACCGGACTGCCCATTTCCTTTGGGCTGTCCCGGAACAAGGTGGTCTCCAAAGTGGCCACCGGGGAGGCCAAGCCCAACAACCAGATGAAGATCGACCTTGGACTGGAAAAGGAGTTCTTGGCGCCCCTGCACATCCGTAAACTGCCCTCGGTGGGGGAAAAGACCTATGGACTTCTGTCCAATATGGGGGTGACCACCATACAAACGGTTCAGGAACTGCCCTTGGAGATGCTCGAAAGTGCCTTTGGCCTACATGGACGGACCATCTGGATGCGGGCCCAAGGACTGGACAATTCTCCCTTGGTCCCGTTCCATGAACGGAAGTCCATTTCCACGGAACGCACCTATGGAAAGGATACCACCGATATGGTCAAGTTGGAGACCACCTTGTTCGCCATGGCGGAGAACCTGGCCTACCAACTGCGCAGGGCCAATAAGATGACGGGCTGTGTGAGCGTCAAGATCCGGTACAGTGATTTCAAGACCTATACCAAACAGAAACGGATTCCCTATACGTCTGCGGACCACATTTTGGTGCCCTTGGTGAAGGAGCTCTTTACCTCCCTCTATGACCGGAGGATGCTCATCCGGCTCGTGGGGGTCAACTACAGCCATATCGTGGGAGGGCATTATCAGATCGACCTCTTTGCCGATGATGAAAAGCTACTGAACCTCTACCAGGCCATGGACCGGGTGCGCAGCCGCTTTGGGGAATCCAGTCTGATGCGGGCCTCGGCCCTGGGGGCCCATAGCATAGGAAGGGGCGGGAACCCCTTTGACGGACAACCGCCCATTTTATTGGCCCATAGACAGCAATAATATGTACCTGAACTGCCATACCTACTATTCCCTGAACTACGGGGTGCTCTCCGAAACGGAGCTTTTGGAACTGGCCCGTTCTTATGGGGTGGAAGTCCTCGCCCTGACCGATATCAACAACAGCTCGGCCGGGATGAACTTTGTGCGCTTGGCCAACGAACAGGGCATACGTCCCATTCTGGGGATCGATTTTCGGAACGGGAACGTGCAGGAATTTGTGGGCCTGGCGCAGAACAATGAGGGGTTTCGGGAGCTCAATGCCTTTCTTTCCCGGCATCTGCACAAGGGAACGCCGATTCCCTCCGTGGCCCCAGTATTTGGGAATGTCCATGTCATCTATCCCTTTGAGAAGATTCAGGAAGAGGAACGGACGGACTTCCGGGCCTATGAATACATAGGGGTGTCGGTGGAGGAACTCCGGAAACTGCGGTTCTCCCGGTATCGGGACTATACCGACAGATTGGTGCTATTGCAGCCCGTGAGCTTTCGCAGCAAAAAGGATTTCAATACGCATCGATTGCTTCGGGCCATAGGCTTAAACACGCTGCTGAGCAAATTGCCCCAATCCGAGGAGGGCAAGCCTACCGATACCCTGCGGCCCATGGACGAACTGAAAAAAGCTTTGACAGATTTTCCACATATTTGGGAGAATACCCAACGGTTGATGGACTCCTGTTCCATTGCCTTTGGGTTTGGAAGTGAGCGGGTTTCCCAGAACCAGTCCCGTTTTTTGGCGTCAAAGGCATTGGATGTGGCACGGTTACGGGAACTGGCATTGGATGGGTTGTCCAAACGGTATGCCCAACCCACGGAACAGGTCAAGGAACGGATGTTCCGGGAACTGAAGACCATCGAGGAACTGGATTTTGTGTCCTACTTTTTGATCAACCACGATATCATCTCCTATGCGAGGTCCAAGGGATACCCATACGTGGGGAGGGGAAGTGGGGCCAACAGCTTGGTGGCCTACCTGATCGGGATCACCGATGTGGATCCCATTGAACTGGACCTGTATTTCGAAAGGTTCATCAACCCCTTTCGGGCCTCGCCCCCGGATTTTGACATTGATTTTTCCACCTGGGACCGGGATGATGTCACGGCCTATATTTTTGAACGCTTCGAGCATGTCGCCCTTTTGGGGACCTACAACACCTTTAAGTACCGGGCCGCCGTTCGGGAGCTGGGCAAGGTGTTCGGCCTGCCCACCGAGGAGATCGATAAGCTCAGTGCAGGACGGTACGAACAGGAAACCTTGGACGAACTGTCCCGATTGGTACTGAAATACGCCACCTATATCCATGGGATGCCCAATTACATCAGTGTGCATTCCTCGGGGATTTTGATCCTGGACCGTTCCGAACATTGTTATTCGGCCACGACCCTGCCACCCAAGGGGTTCCCTACGGTGCAGTTCGACATGATCATTGCCGAGGATGTGGGCCTGTTCAAGTTCGATATTTTGGGGCAGCGGGGATTGGCGAAGATCAAGGAGGCGGTGGAGGTCATCAAGGGCAACCAACCCGATGCCATGCTTTGGGACATCAAAAGCGTGGAGGCGATGAAACGGGATGCCAACATCAACCGGCTGTTGAGCCAAGGGAGGGCGATAGGGGCCTACTATGTGGAATCCCCGGCCATGCGGGGGCTGATGAAAAAGCTACGGACCCATGACTATCTGGGCCTGGTGGCAGCCAGTTCCGTGATCCGTCCGGGGGTATCCTCCTCGGGGATGAAGGATGAGTACATCCGTAGGGAGCGGGAACCGGAACGTCGCAAGGAGGCCAATCCCATCCTTTTGGAGATCATGCCGGAGACCCACGGGATCATGGTCTACCAAGAGGATGTGCTCAAGGTGGCCCACCTCTTTGCAGGATTGGACCTTGGGGAGGCCGATGTGCTGCGACGGGGGATGAGCGGAAAATTCCGTTCTCGGGAGGAGTTCCAGGCGGTCAAGTTGAAGTTTTTTGGGAATTGCAGGCAAAAAGGGCACGATGACGCCCTGACCCAAATGGTCTGGGAACAGATCGAGAGTTTTGCGGGCTATGCCTTTGCCAAGGGGCATTCCGCTTCCTATGCCGTGGAAAGCTACCAGAGTCTTTACCTGAAATGCTATTTCCCCTTGGAGTTTATGGTGGCCGTGCTCAACAATGGGGGAGGGTTTTACGATACGGAACTCTATGTGCATGAGGCCAAGATGTGGGGAGGTATTATCCATCCACCTTGTATCAACCGCAGTGACCATGTCAATACCATCTATGGCAAGCACATCTATCTGGGACTGGGACAGCTCCGGAGTTTGGAACGTTTGGTCATCCAACGCATCCTGAACGAAAGGCAGCTCCATGGCAAATTCAGGGACTTTGATGATTTTATCGATAGGGTTCCCATTGCCATCGAACAGTTGACCATCCTGGTGCGCATCGATGCCTTTCGTGTCTTTGGGGTGCCCAAGAAGCAAGTGCTATGGCAGGCCGTGTTCAAGACCAAGGCCCATAGAAAGGATACGTTGCAGAAACTACTCTTTAAACCCAACCACAGGCATTTTACATTGCCGCATCTACCTTCCCACCCCATTGAGGATGCATACGATCAGTTGGAACTCTTGGGGTTTCCGCTATGTGGGTACTATGAATTGATGGAGGGAAAGGTGAAGAGCCGGTTGACCGCCAGTGATTTTGAGGGTCATGTCAACCAGAAAATTTGGATCTATGGCTCCATGGTCCATACCCGATTGAACACCACCACCAAAGGGGACACCATGCGCTTTACCACCATGCTCGATCTTAAAGGTCACTTTTTTGACTGTGTCCACTTTCCCCAAACAATGGCATCCACACCCATTCATGGAAAGGGGATCTATCTATGCCACGGAACGGTGACCGAAGAGTTCGGGCATTACAGTCTGGAGGTGATCTCGACCCTCAAGCAACCCTTGAAACCAGACCCGAGAAAGATAGACGTTGGTGTAGTGCAGGTCAGGTGATATGTCATTCCTTTACTTAGGTCTATCAAAGCCATTATTGTGGCCTTAGTTTAAGGCCTTTGGTCATGGCCATGATTTAATGCCATTTGAGATGTGACATTGCCGGAGCACAAATCTAAATGTGATATGGGGATGTGAAAGAAGGCAGGGTTGCAGATTGGGGCAGGGTTGGGGGAAAGGATGGTTTGGTAAGAGATCGAACCATTATGGGGTTATAGGATTCACAAGAGACGACAGGCGATTTCCCAGTAAATAGTCTCCAATTCCTCTTATTCAATTTAACCTAACCATATCGTTTATTGCCAATGCCAAATTTTCCAAAGCTTCGGAACGAAATTCTTTTTTGACGACATGTTTTGGCGCCCATCCTTTTAGTTTTGTCCCATGGAGTCTATATTTAACAAATGGAGTGAAAGACTCAGTGAATTTCTTTATACAGAAGAAGGCCTTTCCAATATCAAAGATCAAATGCGTTTTGAAGAAATAACCATCCGACAACAGAAAATTGTGCAATGCCTTCGGTCCGGTCCCAAGGCTTTCGATGAAATCCAATCCTATTTGGACGGACAATCATCCATCCTAGACAAAGACCTGCGTTTGTCCCTGAGAACCTTCCAAAGGGACATCAGGAACATCGAGGCCATTTATCACATCATCATTGCTTATAACAGTTCAACGGCAAAATACGAGATCCAAGAAGATTTGAATCCTAAAAGACCCATTCAGGCCATGCTGGGACATTTGGACATCTTGATGATCTTGAGTGCTTCCAAGATGCTTCCTGATCACATCTTATTGCAGGAAAAGAATGAAACCTCCACAAAACATCTTTTCCTTGCATTGGAGGCAATCCGATCTAGGAAGGAGATTGAATTTATCCATCGCAAATACCATTTGGAAAGGCCCCAGAAAAGAAGATTGAGACCTTATGGGGTCAAGGAACACGACCAAAGATGGTACCTATTTGGACAAGACATTGATAAGGACGGTTTTAGAATTTTTGGGTTGGACAGAGTAACGGAAATGAAAATATTGAACGCTACTTTTGGGCCGCAACCGGAAAACGTGGGCCACTATTTCCAACATGCCTATGGAGCCGAACCCAGCTTTGATGAAACCCCGGACCCTATTGAGATTACCCTGACCAATTTCCAGGCGGCGTATCTCAAAACGGCCCCCCTACATCCAAGCCAAAAACTCATCAAGGAAACGGACACAGGGACAACCTTTGGGTTTTTACTGGTGCCCAAACACAATTTTATAATGAAAATGATCTCCTTTGGGGGCCATTTGCTCGAGGTGGAACCCCCATCCCTCCGGGGAAGAATTTTGGAACAATTGAATGAATTGACAAGAAACTTAAAATCATAAAAATGAATAATATAAACGATTACAGAGAAATTTTGAAAGAACTATATGCCCCAATGCTTTTAAAGGTGAAAGATTCAGGGTACCAAGGGGATGTTTGTTCCTTTTGTGCCCAATGGGGTGAAAGCTATTTTAGGCTGGAGAAGGACAGACGATTTATGTTTGTCGGGCGTTCCGTCAACGGCTGGATACACGACAAACTTGACATCGATATCCTTTTTGGGGAGGGGGAGGATCGAATTTTCAATCGGGAAGACCAAATGCGTTGGGTCAAGGACAGGGAGGGAAATAAAACAGGTTACAATACCAGACATTCTGCATTTTGGAGAGTGATCAGGAGGATCACAAAATCCCATTTGGACATCAAGGGAGATGATTGGGTCTCCCATATGGTCTGGAGCAACCTTTTCAAGGTATCACCGCACAAAAGTGGCATGAATCCGGATCTGGGGTTGCGGGATATTCAACGAAATGACTGTATCCAAATATTCAAAAGGGAACTGGAGTTTTTTAACCCTGGCCACATAATCATGTTCACTGGTGGCTGGGAAGGCTATTATCTTAAGTCACTTTTCGGTCTTGAACGAAACGCTGAATTGCCCAAACCTGTCAGGGTCATCCCCTGGTCGAAACATGAGACAAGGCAATATGCCATTGATGGCCGGAATTTCATAGTAACGAAACATCCCATGGGCAAACCGGAAGACCCCCATATAAACGCCATTTCGGAATTGCTCAGTTAGCATTGTTCATTTTAAATATTTTGGGACTTAGCTGGGTATAGGAACAATTGAATTCGAGCAGACAGTCGATAGTCTCCGATGTTTTGAGAACCCGGAGCTCCAAACAACCCTTTGTGGGAATACGGCCCAAGCTATCCGAATAACGGTCCCAAACTTTGATGCCATGGTACTCTGGTCGATAGGCCAGAATGATGTTATCGATGCACCGGAACGGCTTGGCTATTTCCAAGTCTTTTATCCTGGGCCTTTTTTGGTGCCTTTTGCGAAAATCGATATGCTTGCCGAGTTTGCTGGTGATCAGGATATGAATGTCCAGTTCTTGCGCCAACTTTTGAAGCTTTCGGAGTTCCCTGTTCCTTTTGGTTTCCATGGATAAGTTGCCATTTGACAAACTGGGCAATGCAAAACACTGTAAATAGTCCAGTATCACTAAGGCGATACCCTGTCGCTTGGCCCTGATACGCAATACCTCACAAAGGGTGTCCAGGTTCTTGAATTCTTTCCGTGTTTCCAAGCAAAATGGAACGTTTTTTAATAGTTCAAATTCACGTTTAAAGGCATCCGGGTGCTTTCTTGCAATGCTGTAACCGTAATATTCCCCATCCCCATGTGACGTATTTTGGATGCGCAGGATGTCCGATAGGAAAATTGGATCTTTGGTCAGGTTGAACAATAATCGGTTGATCAATTCCTGACGTGGGATCCCGTAACAAAAAAAGAGCAAGGGATTGTATTCTTGAATACAGGCATTTGCAATTAATTGGAGAAGGAATTTGCTGGTCAATGCACCGGGACGACCCCCTAAAAGGGTAATTTTCCCCCGCTCGAAAATATAGTTTTCATCCAATTGTCCTATCCCGGAAGGAATGGTTCCCCATCGGGTTGCATCATTGATGCGTTTTAAGTTGGCTTTTAGGTCGCTCAGTTCCATGTTCAAGTTTTACGTTGCGCCCAAGATAAAGGGAGAGGATGCCAAAATTTGACGTTGAAATTTCAGATAATGTTTTTTTGGTACAAAACGCTGGAGCTGTATTTTTTAAGTTTGAATTCAAAAGGGGACAAGCGGATATTTCTACCCGACTTCCATTCTTTTTTTGGTTTTGAATCTATATATACCTACAATGTCACCTTTACAGTCACATCTACCCATTGCTTGGCTCCCTTTAACAATCTTTTGCACAAGGTAAACGTCGCAGCCTGTCATCGGACAAGGGACGGCATAAAGCCGCTCATCGCTTTTTATATTCCGTTTCCTTGCCGTTCCACAGCCTGCCTTCCGTTTGGGTCGTCCTGCAAATATTGTTTAACCTAAAATCAATGATTATGTATTTGAACAGATTGCAACAGGACGAAGTCTTCGTGTCGGCACAGCTCAGACCTTTGGAAGAATTGACCGGAATGCCCTCCCGAAAAGGGATGGAACAGGCCATTGTGAGCAATGGCAAGATTGTGAACATCGTGTCCAAACGCTATGGGCACATTCCCAATGAACTGTTTTTCGGGAAAGCCGAGGAGCGGGTCATCAAAACAGGATTGGAGTACCGTCGGCAGACCATCAACCGATCGGACCGGAGTTTCAGCATGGACTTTGTCCTAACCGACAGCACCCAGTTTTCTGTGGGGCACCGTGAGGATGCCATCCTGCCCATGCTCCGTTTTACCAACTCCTATGATGGCAGCGAACGTACCTCGGGACATTTTGGTTTCTATCGCATGGTGTGCTCCAATGGCCTGCACGTGGCCCAAACGGAAATCGGATTTTCGATCAAGCACCATAAGCATTCCGTGAACCTGATCATGCCCGAGCTGGAAGGCCTGTTCCGCAAATTTATGGATAACGAGTTCTATACCATCTCAGACAAGTTTCAACAGATGAGGTCAGTAGAACTCTTGGATACCAAGGAATTCGTCAGGGAGGTACTGCACCGAACCCAACTGTTCCGTTATGAGTGCAGTGACAAGAACGACAACCCGTCCAAGAAGGCACGGCAAGTCATCGAGATCTTGGACAATGAGGCCGTGCAGTTGGGCACGACCCCAAATCTCTGGTTGGGCTATAATGCCTTCAATGCGGTACTGCACCGTAGCCTCAAACGGAGCTTCTCACGTCAGCAACGTCTGGACAAGGAATTGTTCCATACCGTACTTGAAATGACCTGAAGGACATAAAGGGCCGCTCCGGTGCCCTGCACAAAACCGGAATTTTTACCTCCCCCCATCCCAAAAAAAGTATTCATAGAAATCAGACTGGAATTTGGTAAGTTCATTACCCATAAAGCCAATAAGGAAGGCGTCCAAACGGATTTTTTGGTGCGTCCTTCCTTTGCAAACCCTTCTTGGGGCTTTGCTGTGCAAGGCCGCAAATCCGTCCGTCCGCCCATCAAATTTTAAGAGGTCCATAATAAAAGAAGCCCTGGTTGTTTTTCGGGTCGTCGAAAAACAGGGCAGTGCCCAGGGACTTCCAATCAGGACACCACTGCCTGCACTCGCTTAACTTCCCGTACGCTCCCTTGCCAATGGGTCGGATGGAATTCCCAAGGGCCCTTATCGAACCTGTCAAGGCCAGGCCCTGTTTTGTCCACAAATAGGGTTTCCACCTCCTTGAAAACCTAAAGGTTTTGCTACGTCGCGGAGCCTCCCGATTTCCGTCCAAAAGCCTTGACAGAACCCCCTTCTTTTATGGTGCTACGCACGTAAGAAGCAAACAAACGCCCCTTAAAATTTGGGAAACAATGACCAAAAAGATAGAGGGGAAATTTTTAACCCTGTTTGCTGATCTATCCATAAAGGAAGACGGCAGACCTTTAAAACTTTTTATCATGAGTACATTGAGAAACAAAGTACAGTTGATCGGAAACGTGGGGCAAGATCCCACCATTACAGACCTTGACAAAGGGAAGCGTGTGGCACGGTTTACCATGGCCACCAATGAACATTACAAGAACTCCGAAGGGGAACGGGTGACCAACACCGAATGGCATACGGTCATCGGTTGGGGGAAACTCGCTGACATTATCGAAGGGTTCGTGACCAAGGGTAAGGAAGTAGCCATCGAGGGGAAACTGACCTCCCGATCCTATGAGGACAAAGAGGGCAACAAGCGGTACGTTACCGAAGTGGTGGCCAGTGAGATCCTGCTTTTGGGTGGTGGTGATAACAATACCACCGAGTAAAAAGGATAGGGGGTGCCCAGTCATTGGGCATCCCTTTCTTTTTTCATCCTTAAAACATTTGAAATGGAACACCGTGTCAATGAAATACAGATCAGTTATAGGGAAAAGCTCAGTACCCTGAAATCCCTTTCCGTGACCAATTCCAACGAGGTGGCGAATCTATTGTTCCAAAATTGGGACAACAAGACCATAGGCCTGCACGAGACCTTTAAGATCGTGCTGCTCAACCAGTCCAACAAGGTCAAGGGCATCTATCCGCTCTCCCATGGGGGCATCACGGGTACCTTGGTAGATCTGCGCATCCTGTTTGCCATTACCCTAAAGACCCTTTCCGTGGGGATCATCCTTGCCCATAACCACCCCTCTGGACAACTCAAGGCGAGCGAACCCGATAAGCAATTGACCCAAAAGATCAAAAAGGCGGCTCGGCTTTTTGATGTCAAGGTCTTGGACCATATCATCCTGGCACCCGATGGACGATACTATAGTTTTGCGGATAATGGGATCTTGTAACCTTTCTTTTTGGAAGTTGATGAAGAAATTGAAATCACACAAAACAAAAACCATGGAAACACGTATAAGAACTTCATTAGAAATACCCTCCCAAAAACATCAAGGAAATGAAAAGGTTGAGCCTACCACCGCGGAGAAATCCTTTCATCTGGTGATCAACCTTTGGGTGTTCCGTTTTGAATATACCAAGGAACACTCAAAATCCTAAAGCCTTTGGAATCCAAACAGAATGACCCTCGATCGAGGGTCATTTTTTTTGGTCATTCTCCAAACATCCGACGTTATGATTTTACCGATAAGGGCAATTCCTAAAATACCTGCACAATTGGTACCAATCGGCACGGTTCTGCGTTTTCCAATACCACTGATAGTAGTTATATTTAAGGAAGGGCATGGCCCTTCGGTACGGTAACCCTATGATCTGACTTTCCCAAACCGTACCCATACAATGATTTTTTAAGATTTGGCAACCGGTCCTTGGACCTGGTTGTGCGATGTTTTTTGTCCCTGCGGGACGAAAAGGAGAAGCAAGAGGGTAGCACGCTCGCGCGTCCTACCGATCATGATTGCTCCGCAAGGCCCCTGTTTATGGGGGTTTGTAAGATTTAGTAAAATAAGGCCTTTGGCGTTTTTAGCATAAAAATGCGCTGGGGCCAGTAAAACCAAGGAATTTTTAAGCTAAAAATGGATAGAGGATACGAAAAGGAAGCGTTTCGGACCGTGTGCATCAAAATATCGATACTTGCCAAGTTCAAAGGCTTTTCCAAGCGGCAAGGGAAATCACATTCCATGACCCTGTTGGCCATGGTGGAGTTTTTTGAGCACAACGGAATCTCCCCCGATGAGCGGATGCATGAGACCATTGCCAGTCTCAAATATCTCATCAAACGCCGTTTCAATGCGATGGTCGCCATCATGCGTAGCATCGAGAAGGAACAGACCCTGCCCACAGTGAGCATGATCCAAGCGCTCTTTGAACAGGAACTGGAATCCAATGAGGAAGAATGGGACAACGATTTTGATTTCATCGAACAACAATTGACCGAGGCCAAGCCACCTGCGGAACCGGAACCTTTTGATGGTGAGGTCACCGTACCCAAAATCCGTTATGATCGCCTGGCGGAGCAAATGGAAGAACTCAGGGAGGATTTTAAATACGTGTTGGACCATGTGAGTGTGTTCCATAACCGCTTTGGCAAGGATCACCTCAAATTGGACCTCAATCCCGGGGCCATAGAAAAATACCGCACAAAACTTAAAAAGCAATAATTATGTACATCGCCATCACACGCCAACAACTGGGGGACAATTTTCGGGGGAGTGCCCGAGATTTTGTCAATTATCTCGGAAAGGAGAACGAAGGGAAGGAACCGGAGCAACAAGAAGGGTATTTTAACCATGAGGAGAATAACATCGATGCCCAGCGGGTCATCGCAGAGATTGATGCCAATACCGCCAAGCTCAAAAAGCGAGAGCCCAAGTTCTATTCCCTGGTGGTCAGCCCTTCTGGGCGGGAGCTCAAACATATCGGGGACGACCCGGAGAAATTGCGCCAATACACCCGGGAGGTGATGAAGGCCTATGCGGCTTCCTTTTACCGGGATCACGAAGTGACCGTTAAGGACATCCTCTATTTTGCGAAGCTGGAACGGGAGCGCATCTTTTCCGAAAAGGACAAACAAGTCAAGGAAAACCAGGCGCATGCCAGTAAGATCTTGGAACTGCAACACCGGGTCAGGGCCATTAAGGAGGGGAGGGAGCAGGGGGACATGGCCAAGCTCCAGGAAAAGATCAATGCCCTGGAGAAGGAGGCCCCCCATCAACAAAACGGAAAGCGGATCGTTCCGGGCATGGCCAAGGAGGGACACCAGAGCCATATCCATATCATCGTGAGTCGTATGGACAAGACCAATACCCATAGCCTGTCCCCAGGATCCAAGTTTCGGACTTCTGAGACCACCCTCCATGGGCAGACCATCAAACAGGGCTTTGATCGGGACAAATTCTATCGGGCGGCGGAAAAGACCTTTGACAAACAGTTTGGCTATCGCAGAAACTTTGTGGAGACCTACCATGCTCGGAACTTGCTTGACAAGGACCCCAAACGGTTCTTTGCAGCCCTTTTGGGCCTTCCCACCAATGAAAAACAAGCCGCCAAACAATTGTTGTTCAAGGCGGGGATCAAGGTGCCGAGCATACCCACCAACAAGGCCCAATTGGCCTATAAGGCGATGATGCAGCTTAAAAAAGGAATCGGGAAGGCCTTGGAATCGGGATCCATTGGAATGTAAACAATAGTAAAATGAAAACAATGGGATGGATTGAAATAGGAATTGGTTTTTTGTTTTTGGGAGGGGTTTCCTTTCTGGCCAATCGGTACCTCAAGTATGGCTTTCTTTATGTTATGGGGATCCTGATATTGTCGGTGATGGCCATTGGAGGGGTAAGGGGCTGGGACATCGTTTTGAAACAGTCCTTGGTCCTATGGCTTCCCTTGTTTTTTATGCATACCATTATCCATGGGCTGGTGGATTACCATAAGCATCAGGGGAAACCATCCAAGGTGTTCGAGGTCAAATTACGGGTAAGGGGAAGGCCCTTGGTATTGGGCAACATCCGTAGGGGAGTGTCCGTGATGGCCTCTGCCGGGAGCGGAAAGACCGAAAGTGTGATCTACGGCTTGTTGCAACATTTTCAGCGGGAGCATTTCTCGGGGATTATACACGATTACAAGGACTTTGAGATCACGGAAATGGCATGCCCTCTTTGGAAAGACCAAAAGGTACCCTTCCATATTGTGTCCTTTGGGCCCATTTATCATCGGGTCAATCCTATTGCCCCAAGATACCTGCCCGACGAGGAGAGTGTCCATGAGGTGTCCCGGGTATTGTTGGAGAATTTGATGGAACACCGGGATTCCGATGAGAATAGTACTTCACGTTTCTTTAAGGATGCGGCGGAAGGGCTGATCAGTGGGCTGATATGGCGACTCAAAACAGATTATCCCGATTTCTGCTCCCTGCCCCATTTGATGGCCCTGTACCAACAATTGGGGACCAAAAGCTTGATCAAGTTCTTGCGGGGGAACCTCACTTCCCGTGCCATGGCCGATGCCTTTATCAGTGGGGTGGGGTCGGAGCGACAGACCGCAGGGGTGATGAGTACCTTGGCCAATGCCATCAAGAAAATCAGTACCCGAAAGATCTTTATGGTGCTGTCCGCCGATGAGATTCCGTTGGATATCAACAATGACCAGCATCCTTCGGTCATTGCCTTGGTGAACAATCCCCAAAAGGACGCTTCGCTGTCCCCGGTGATTGCTACCATTACCCATACCATCTCCAAACAGATGAGCCAAAGGAACCGGAAACCCTCCTTCATGTTGTTGGAAGAGGCCTCAACGCTTCGATTGTTGAACATGCACCGTATCCCGGCCACCCTTCGGAGCTACGATATTGTAAGTGTGTATGTCTTGCAGGACAAGGTCCAGAACGATATGATGTACGGGGAGAAGGCCAGTAAGGCCATACTGTCCAATCTTTCTTACCAGTTCTTTGGAAAGGTAAACGACCCGGATACCGCTAGATACTATGAGCGGTTCTTTGAACTGGTCAAAATGCCCACCCGGAGTGTGAGCAAGAGCTCAGGGTTGAGCTTGGAGCGACGGATCACGGAAGGGGAGAGGGAGGTGTCCAAACGCAGGGCCGAGGTGTTCTTTCGGTTGAAGCAGGGTGAGTTTGTGGTCTTTGCGGATGGGAAGGATCGGAAGGTGCAGTTTCGAAGGCCATTGATAGAACGGGGCTTGCCCAAACCCCTTGAAATCAAGGAAGGGGATTTGGAACGGCACTATTTGAAGGTGCACCGGGAGGTGAGGTCGATATTTGATCAACAACGCGATAAATAGAATCTCAGCGGTTAGTTACTTTTGATATGGTCCAGAATGAAATCCGCCCTTTCCTCCACAGATGTTTTGGGTACCTCAATAAGATTGTATTGGTACCCGCGATAGGTCTGTATCATTTTGTTGTAGGCGAACACCGCCTCGTTCCAGTCCTGTTTCCGCTGTGCATCGGTCCCGTAGATGTCCTTCCACGGGGGCAAAATGAAAACATTGGTATTGTACCGTAAGGTTTCTGATAAAGCTTTTATTTCTTGGTCAATCGGAATGCCTTCCAAGGCAGCATAACACAGCGCATCCAAGAAACCACAGTCGAAGAATACAGGTTCGCTTCTATTGAAATCATAGACTGCTTTTTCAAAGCTTACAACGGAACGTTGGAACATCAGCTCCATGTACCGCTTTTTGTTCTTCCAGGGCAAAGCTTCGCCATCAATTTCCTGTTGTCCCTTGATCAGTTCGCGGGCGACTTCAGGGACGGTGATCATACCCCTATTTTGTAGTTCATTCAATAGGGTGGTCTTTCCAACTCCTGGGCCTCCCGTAATACTATAAAATGGTATGTGTTCCTTATGAGTCTTCATAAGCGTTTTGGGCAGGTTTATGAAAGCTAATGATAGTTTGTTTTGGGGTTCAATAAATCGTCGGCAATATTACGAACTTTCACGGAACAGGAAATAATAATAGGATACATTCGGGATAGTGTTGTGACTAAGGGGCATTGTCTGCTTCCAAAAAATCAAAGCGTCCAGATGATACAATCTTGATATTTTCCCTAATGGCATCGAACTCCTCTTTCTCCAACATGGATTTTAGCTGCCGGCCGAAGTTGGAGATGTACGCTTCCGAAAGTTTTGCGATCTCCTTGTCTGGGCGACTGTCCTTATCGGTCTTCAGTTTATATTCAATCACCTTATCGAGGGTGAGCAGGGTCGTGGGAAAGTCAAAATATTGGATGGCACCGCCCTTGGCTTTCGTGGCGGTCCTATAGTCCATTTTCCTTTTTTCATTTTCGAACACCAGTTCGACCGTGTCCACGATGTACCTTTTGTTGGATAGTTCCGTGATCACCTCGTCGATGGCATGTGACCGGAACTCGTTAAGGTTCTTGGGAATATAGACGATGAACCTCATGGTGGCAGGGTCGGGGAGTTTCTTGCGAAGTCCACGCACTACGGGAGCCAGATAATTGTACACATAGCCATGGGCCAGTGCATAGGTGATACTGAGCTCCTCCTCCTTGACCCGTTTTTCCAATTGTTTGGTGACCCAGTTGCCCAGTAGGGCCACGACAGAATAGAACAGGCCCAGAAAAGCCAAAATGGGTTCCAGGTTCATGGAATTGTTATAGACCCAAAGGGCGGCAAAGACAAAACTGGCCACCAATATGGCAATGGAGAGCCATTGGAAAATGGTCTGGATACGGTCTAGGGATCGGTCGGTCATCCTTGTTGGATTATCAGATGTATCCTGTGGTAACAGGGCTTATCCAAATATAGACCAAAAACACCAATGGTATGGAGCATGGAGATCAAGGATGTAAGAATTATTTGTTCCTGATGTATTGGGAAAGGTCTTCAAAGGGGATGAACATGTAGATTTTTTATATCGTTTAAGTCTTTATCTTCAAGTTGTCATTTATTTTTTTGGTAAGTGTAGCTATTGGGACCAAGAATACTCAGGGAAACCTGTTTTGGGATTGGGATGGTTTCAGAAATGCACTGGGAGGGGAAGGGATAATAACTCGGTTTTTGGGATTTCTTTTTAGTGGCATGTCCCTTTCGGGACCAGGCTTTCCGTTGTAAGGACTTACCAATCCGGGTCAGGGCTTTTCACTGCAATCCCTCACGCATTGGGTAAGGGAAATGAAGAAGGCATGAGCAGAACAAATATGCCCAGTTCAAAGGTGTTCCTTTTCAGGGTTCCCTGAAAGTCGGGAAATCCTCTGTAAATCGCTATAACCCCTCACTACCCATATATTTGCTTCCAACCTTTCGGCATTGTCTGCAAGTACCTTAACATTCCTGGAATTGGGTGTAAAGCAATCAAATTCAATTGTAACAAACTATATCGTATTGCATGCGGAATTTTTTAGTCTTATGTTATGTGGATTTCCTTAAAACTGGAGCGACCCACGGCAGTATGTACCGCTTAATTCCATACTTGGGTTATGACATGCCTTCCCGTTGCTTTTCCATTTGTGAACTTATAAACGGAATTCTCGGAGCCAAAAAATAGCCTGTCAAACTTGCAAACAATATTGGGATGAAATGTCCAAAACCTGTCAAGGTGGCAAGCAATATGGTCGTACTCATTGGTGTCCGGGTTACGCAAGCGTTTATGGCCGCCATGCAACTGACCACTGCTAAGGTCAAATTTATGGACGGGAACAGTTGGTGGATGATCAATCCCAATGTTGCCCCCACAAAAAAGAGCGGAATAATGAACCCACCTCTCCACCCGGAGGTCACGGTAATGGAGATGGCTATGATTTTAAAGATCAAAATCGCGAACAACATCATCATTGAAAAATTCCCTGACAATAGGGCGTTGATTTCGTGATGCCCAAAATATCGGGTTATCGGAAAATAAAATGCGATGACTCCCAATAGCATACCACCAATTGATGTTTTGATATATATTGGGATTGGTCTTTTCTCGAAAACTGATTTGAAAAATTTGGTACATAAAATGAAGGCCCAGCCAAAACCAGCTCCGATTATTGCAAAGAGAACGGCATAACCAAAATCGAAAATCCCTGAATATTCATAAGCCGACAAGTCCCATATTGGGCCAAGTCCCAAATGAACGATCAACGCAAACACCAAATAACTAAAGCAACTTGCAACAAATGCGGGGATAATGGCTTTGTAGTACTCAACTGCGTGTTTGTGATGAAGTATTTCCAATGAAAAGAGGCTACCACCTAAAGGAGCACCAAATAAAGCTGTAAAACCTGAAGCCATTCCTGCGATACTTAACGATCGTAACTCTTCTCCTTTGAGCCGGAACAATTTTCCGAGCCAAGTTCCTGTTGAGCCTGTAACCTGCACCAATGGTGCTTCGGGTCCGAGACTACCACCTGATGCTACACACAACAAAGAAGAAAGGACCATTGACGGATTGTTCTTGGGGTCAAGCTTACCTTTGTTGAACCGAATATTGTTTACGATCAAATGGATTTCCCCAGGGTCTCCAATAAAGTGGATTATCAACCCTGCCAAAAGTCCGCAAACGGCCATTATAGGAATTACTTGCCAACCACCAAAAAAGGCCAGTTGATGGGTCAGGAATTCAAGTACGATCCAATACCCGCCTGCTATTATGCCACCCGTCAATCCAAGTAGGGCCCACAGCATGAAAGCCCGACTGAAAACAAAAGGATTGAACCGTACAGGTTGGTCCAAAATGTTTAAGTAAGTTACTAATTTTCTTCTTCGTTTTAATTTCACTGTTCGGTTACTGTTTTCCTAAATGAAGGTGTGCGGTTTTTAACTTTTCCCATGGCCAAATATTAAAAAAGGAATGGCCAAAATCAAATGTACGAAGGCAATATAAGCATAAGGGTCATTTTCTCCGAACATATTAAGCACCCAGTTTGATTTGGCTGAAAGTAGCTGGAACAATACTATAGCCCCACCTATAAAACACCCACCTTCGGGGAAGGCTATGGGTGCTGCCCAAATGCCCTTGTTTATTGGGTCGGGTGGTCATTGGGAACACCTATGAAGTGATGCCAAAACCGCATACCTATTTCATATATCAATTGTAAATAAATTAATTCCGGATAGTATCCTAATAATTCAATCAACCGGTGTACATCCAACCAACAGGTGCTAAAAACAAATGCGCTACCTTCCAGGTTATATTGGATTTGTAGAAAAGTTGTCCTTTAAGATCGAGGTATCTACTAGGAAACCCGTTGACTTGTATTCAAGTTAACCAAACACAACTAAGTAATATTCCTGCAGGTTGGGTTATTGATGCTGAAGATTCCTATTCGTTGGATTGCAATTGATGTTTTTCGATTTTATGCATTTGAAGGGGTGTATAATGCTTCCCGAGCGTATTGGTCGTATTTTGAAAGTATGATGTTTAATTATATTCCTTTCCATGGCCACTGTCCTGTGACAACGATGGGTTTTTCACGGTAATCCTTCATACAATGATTGATCCCATTAATTGGCAGTCGATTCGGTTTTTTGACTTGGCATTCGGTTTTCCCAGAAACACTTTACGTCCAAGGCCGATAAAAGTATTTTACGGGCAACTGGACAGTTTGTCAAATATGAATTCACAGTTTTGAACTTCCCTTTTTCCGTTTCATTCCAAGAAGGAATCTTTTTTATTGGAATGTAAGGGTACATAAGTCTGGATAATATAGGGTGTGATTTTTCGCAATGTTTCCCCGTTTATCGGATGTAGGCCAGGTGCTGTAAAATATTCAATTTCCCCTTCCTTGTTTTTGTGATACCATAGCAATGGTTTGTCATCTTCTGAAAAAAATGGGGTCGCCATGGTAACCTCCACCTTTTTAAAGCTGTTCATTCTTACCCTGTCCATGGGTTCGACTTTGGTTCCATACCCAGAGTAGGGCTTGGAAGTACAGGGCACTTGAACATATAAGGAGTCGGCCCAGGCCATGCACTTGTCCATATCAGATGGATTTGGCAGTCCATTATTGTGGGTTGGCCAAAATAGCAATATTAGAAAAGTCACCAGAATACAGACAATTGCAGTACTTATTCGAATTATAAGCCTTCTCCTTTTTTTTATTGGTACTTTAGGTTTGGCGGTAGGGGTCTGGTTATCAAATATATGGAGTGGGTCTCCATGATCGATTTCCTGTTTTTCCGGTTCTTGGGTATGGGTCGGATTGTCTGATTTTAAAAACTCTTCATAGGGTCTGGGATGGAAATCGATCAACCAACTTATCAAATTGATGTTTTTGGTGCTCGTCTGTTTGATTTCCCCCTTTAAAAACTTCTCGATTGACTTGAATTTTCCAATCCCAAAGTTTTCTATTTCCCTTAACCGGTCATGCTCACTATTGAATTCAAAAAAGCGGTTTAAAATGTAATCATCGTTCTTTTCATTTCTTCTGCCCAATAAATAAATGCAGGCATCCCGTATTTGGCTGCAGGTCGGTTCTGCGAGATAGCCTCTCATATCCCCTCCCTTTTCCCTTTTGTATTTCCCTAAAACCTCCTCTTGATAGCTTTTGCTTGTTCTTGGTTCCATGGTCGGCTTGGAATTTCTGGAATTTTTCTGGAATTCCCAGGAATCATTGGAATTCTTGGAATCACCTATAAATATAGCCATTTACTGCCTATAATTTTGAATCTGAAAATGAATTCCGCTATGCCTTGCTAACATAGCTTTTCTAGAAGGTTCATTTTTACGGGATTCTGTAAAGCGGCCTGTATTTGGCCCGTTGGAGAGTAGCCAGGTCTGCCGCTTACAGTTTCCACTTTCCAAAAACAAAGGAGTACTCCAAAACTCACGGGTGGCTGAAAAGCTATACGAACCATTCTGGGATAACCGGACGGCCACCCTTTTGTTCAACCCAAAAATTTCGTAAAAATGAAAAAAGTGTTTTTGGCCGTCTTGGCCGTTTTCTTAAACATGTTCCTGTTCTCCTGTACGACCGAAAGTGTTGCGGAAACAGAAGAGATGTACCATACCTTGGCAACGGAAGGGGATGATGAGGATCCAACCCCGGTTCCACCTCCTCCTCCACCGCCACCAGGGGGAGGCAATCAGTAAAATTAATTTTACTAATTTGAGCCATGCCTGAATTCAGGCATGGCTTTTTAATTATAACCTAACCTCTGATTCTTGAAACGGTTTTTAGTGCTCTTTATACTGGTAAATTATGTTTCCTGTAATCCGATGGGCGAAAGAAACACTTCCAAATCCCAAGGGAAATATGATAGTATCCAAGTGTTTTACGATCGTTCATTTGATCAGGTCCTCAGTTTGAAGGAAAAAGAGGAGAATATCGATAGAGCATTGCATTTGGCCAGTTTCTTCAAGGATACAATTTTTGATGGGTTGCTGTATCAAAAAAGTTCCTTGCTTTTCCAAAGGGGGAAGTACGACAGTTTGCTGCTCCATCACAAAGAGTTCATTAAAAATGAAAAGGAAATCAACACCCCACAATTAAAGGCTTCCCAGTATTACTTAATGGGTTATTACTATGACCGTATAACATTTAACTACAACAAATCCTTTGAAAATTATGGCATTGCAAAAAACTATTTCGAAACGGTCAAGGATAGCAGTTGGGTGGGCAGGTGTCTTTTGTATATGGGGGTGATCCAGAAAAATCAAAATGATTTCTTTGGAAGTAAGGAAACTGTTACCGAAGCCTTGCAGTTTTTACGCGAACCAGGGGATAAAAATGAAATAACCCAATGCTATAATTTATTGGCCACAAACCATCGAAAACTGTTGAATTATAGTGAGGCTGTCGAATATTTTAAAAAGGCATTGGAAGGAACTGGGTCCAGAAAGGAAAAAAGGGCTTACGAAAACAATTTGGCGGTAACCCTTATTGATTATGGCGAATATGAAGAAGCCGTCAGCATGCTCCGAAAAATAATGGCAGACACTTCCTTGGACAAAACTTCTACACAATATTCCCGGGTTTTGGACAACCTAGCTTATGCCCAGTGGGTTTTGGGCAAGGAAAAAGTAAAAACTCTTTTTTTAGAAGCCCTGAAGATACGCAAAGAAAACAAAGATGAAAGGGGACTAATTGCCAGTTATACCCATTTGGGCCAATTTTACTCCAAAGATCGACCCCAAGTGGCGAAAGCCTATTTTGACACCGTGGTCGAACTTTCAAAAAGCATAAAAATGCCCAGGGCGGAAACAGATGCATTAAGTTTCCTGATGCAATTGGAACCAAACAACGTACAACTTAGGGACCGTTATATTTTTCTGAAGGATAGCTTGTATGCCGAGGAATTAAAAGTAAAGACGCAGTTTGCGAAGTATAAGTACGACAATAGGGTTGCACAAGAAAAAGGCCTACGGCTTGAAAAAGAAAATGCCGAACAAGATCTGGAGGTAAGCCGACAGCGCAACCAAAAGATAATCTCCTTTTTTGGTTTGGCCCTGCTATTGATACTAATGGTATTTGGAGTGTATTATTTTAAGCAACGGACAAGACGGCTGGCCCAAGAGAATAGAACAGCAAAACTTGAGGCCACTTTGGAAACTGAGGCCGAAATGTCCAGACGGCTCCACGATGATTTTGGAGCAGGCCTCAACCAGGCCATGCTGATGGTTCAGGGAGATATGGACAAATCCAAGATTTTGGACAATTTGGATGGCCTCTACCAACAAAGTCGCAACTTTTCAAGGGAAATCAACGAAGTGGACACGGGCCAACACTTTAAGGAGGAGTTATTGGAAATGCTCCGCTATAGAACCCCGGAAAACGCCAAACTCTTGATTTCGGGAAGTAGGAAATTGGATTGGGATGGAATGGCGCCAATATCCAAAAAGGTACTTTACAAAGCCCTTCAGGAACTCATGATCAATATGGAAAGGCACAGCAAAGCCAACCTGATTACCATAGGATTTGGGGAAAAGGATAAAATGCTAGGGGTTGACTATGCTGACAATGGGGTGGGGGCAACCGAACAGGAACTTAAGGGCAAAAATGGGCTTCGGAATACGGAAAAGCGTATCCAAGCCATAGGGGGAACCATTACTTTTGATTCCGATAAGGGTGAGGGCTTTAGGGTTCACATCGAAATTCCAACATAAAATTGTTGCTTGCCATGTTCAAAAAAGTGCTAATTGCCGAAGATTTTCAGGATACCAACCAGGGTATCGTGGAAACCCTCCGCACCCAATTTAATTTTCCCGTCATGCAAGAAGAGTTCTATTGTGATAAAGCCTACAATCGCATCAAATTGGCCCTATCGCAAAAGGAACCGTTTGAATTGCTCATTACCGATCTATTTTTTAAAAAGGATCATGTGTACCAAAAACTTACCTCTGGCCTGGAACTCATAAGGGCTGCAAAGGAAATTCAACCCAATCTAAAGGTCATTGTCAATTCCATGGAAGACAACCCGGCAAAAGTCAACATTCTTTTTAAGGAGGAGAACATAAATGCCTACGTCTGTAAGGGAAGGTATGGTCTATCTGAATTGGTCAAAGCAGTACAAGAGGTTTCCCACAACCGCACCTTTGTCTCCCCAAATATCAGTCTGAACGTTTCCGATAATGTGTTTGAACTGAATGAGCTCGATATCCTGATCTTAAAATACCTGGCAGAGGGTCTAACCAAGAAGGAAATATCGGAAAAGCTAAAGGAAAGGAACATTACTCCCAATAGCGAAAGTACCATTGACAAAAGGGTCAGTAAGCTGTTCGATGAATTCGGGGCCAAGAACACCAACCATTTATTGGCCAAACTTATCCGGAGCGATAAAATTTAGATTTTTCCTTTTAGGTATTGGCACAAAATACGGTCCCTTACAGATTTCTGTAAGGGATAGTCTTTTTATGGGGTTAGGTTTGCCCCTGGGTTAAGATCTCATAATGGAGGTCTATTATCGGAATTATTAAAGTGGAGTCCAGAAACCACTATAAAAACGAGGCGGGACCGAAAAGCCATACGAGTAGGGCAAATCAAACAGACAAATGATCAAACAATCAACCTCCAAGATGATCGCCATGTTCATGGCAACAACAGTACTTTTTTCAAGTTGTGCTTCCATTGTAAGCAAAGGAAGTTATCCCATATCCATCAATAGCGCTCCCAGCGAAGCCAAAATTGTGGTGAAGGACAAGAAGGGAATTGAAATTTATGCCGGACAAACACCTGCAACCTTAAAATTGAAGGCAGGGAGTGGCTTTTTTGGGAAAGCGAGATACCAAGTAACGTTTTCAAAAACAGGATATGACAGTAAAACGGTCCCGGTAGAATTCAAACTTGACGGGTGGTATTTTGGAAACCTACTCTTGGGCGGACTCATAGGCATGCTTATCATTGACCCTGCGACCGGGGCCATGTACAAACTGGATACGGAGTTCCTCAATGAAACCTTGGTACAGTCCACGGCAGGCATACAAAATGAGGGGTTGAAAGTTTATGATTTGAACGACATTCCCTCTGAATGGAAGGGACATTTGGAACGTTTAAGTGAATAGGGTTTATAATGCTAAACATTGACTATCCATAATGGACAACGAGATTATAACCTAATCTTATCTTGTTGTCCATTAAAACAAATTTGAGTCCCTTACGGAAATCTGTAAGGGATTGTCTTTTAATGGGCTTAGGTTTGAATGGTATAATTTAATTCCATCGTTATGGCAGTCAAGCATATCCCAACAGGAGAAGTTCACAAAGGCTATAAAGGAGGTACTACAGGTTGTGGTTTTGATACTACGGACAAACCCAGTCATTGGACCAGTACAAGTGAGCGCATAACTTGTGATAAAAATGGATGTAAAAATTAATTAATGGCAAAGCAAAGAAAAACCAGTCGAGAAGCGGCAAGGGCTGCATCCAATGTTCTTAGGGATAAAAGAACCAGTGATAAAAGTAAAAAAGCAGCTGGAAGTGCTTTATCCCAACGGGCACCAAAAAAGAAATAATGATTTTGATAAAAGGGGGACTCCCTCATTGAAATGACCAGTAAGCCATGGAACTCCGAAACCAACTCAAAGCCTTATCTGAAAAAGTAGGTAAGCTAAAAGGGCAAATCGATACCGAGGAATCCACCAAACATGCCTTTGTATTGCCATTCATCAACTTGCTGGGGTACGACACCTTCAACCCTACGGAAGTAGTACCTGAATTTACCGCGGACATAGGACTGAAAAAGGGGGAGAAGGTGGATTATGCGATTTTCCAAAATGGGGAGCCGGTCATTATCATTGAATGCAAAAACTGGAAAGAACAGTTAAATGCCCACAATTCCCAATTATTCCGGTATTTCCACACTACGAAGACCCGGTTTGCCCTGCTGACCAACGGTATCGATTATCAATTTTTTACCGATTTGGAAGCAGCGAACAAAATGGACGAAAAGCCCTTTTTGGAATTTGACATTACGCAAATAAAGGAAAATGTGGTCAGCGAGATTGCGAAGTTCCACAAATCCCATTTCAACGTGGACGAGATTGTGGACAATGCCAGCTCACTGAAGTACACCAAGGAAATAAAGAAACTTATAGGCGAAGAGCTACAAGTACCGTCCAATGACTTTGTCAGGCTCTTCGCATCACGGATTTATACAGGCCGGCTTACTGAAAAGGTAATGGGGGAATTCACCGATTTGGTAAGCAAGGCCTTTACCCAGACCATCAGTGAAAGGGTGAACGATCGCCTGAATGCTGCATTGAACAAGGAAGCCGAAAAGCAACAGGAGGAGGGGAAGGAACCTGATAAAATAAGCAAGGTCAACACCACGGAGGAGGAACTGGAAGGGTATCGGATCGTCGTGGCCATCCTACGCAGAAGGTTGCCTGTTCACCGTATTGTCCACAGGGATACCCAATCCTATTTCGGAATCTTGTTGGATGACAATAACCGCAAGCCTCTTTGTCGCCTGCATTTGAATGGTGGCAACAAATACTTGGGTGTATTTGATGAACAAAAAGAAGAGACCCGTCATCTGATCAATACCGTGGACGATATTTACCAGTTTGAAGGGGAATTGCTAAAAACCGTTGGCTATTATGAGGATTAGGATTCTTTTGCTGCCCTTTCTTTTTTTGATGTTCAGTGGTTTCATTTTGCCTGTTAAGAATGATGCTACAGTCTATGTATGCATGGGAAAAAGTAGCAAGAAGTACCACTACCGCAAAAACTGTAGAGGACTTTCCAATTGTTCCACCAAAATCGATGCGATCACTTTGGCAAAGGCCAAGGAAATGGGCCGAACGCTTTGTGGGTGGGAAGATTGAAATGCTATGGAATTATGGAAATCCGTAAGGAATTTTGGGGCAGTCGTAATAGACATGAATATATGAATCGATAAAGCAAAAAAAATGAAAATCAACTATTTAGTAATATTGTTTATTGGGATGAGCTTAATCTCATGTTCATCGATTCTTGATGAAAAGTACAACGAAAATAATCTAGAAGAAGATACCAAACTCATGAAACAGGAAGAAGTTCTTTCTGAGGAGGATGCCCGGCTTATGGCGGGTTGGATTCTAAAATCAAAATTCAATGATGAAAATTTGGAAGGTAAGACCTATCGACAAATTTTGAAAGAAGCTAAAAATTTTAGGGATGAGCAGAAAGCACTTGCGGAAAAAGTCAAGATTGAGGAAAATGAAAGACGGCAACGGCTTGGCGATGCCCTAACAGTAGTAATGTATGATAAGGGATATAGCAAATACGACTATCAGGATTATTTAACCTATAGTTTTGCTTTTGAAAATAAAACCAACAAAGATATTAGGGCTTTTAAAGGCTCTGTTTCAATTCAAGACCTTTTTGAAACGGAAATCAAATCAATCGGTTTGACAATCGATGATCCCATTGTGGCAGGTGACACGTTTAAGGGCACGTTTACCACAGATTATAATCAATTCATTGACGAGGACGTAGAGTTGAAAAACAAGGATATGAATGATTTGATCGTTGTATGGACACCAGAGAAAATAATTTTCACAGATGGAACAGTATTGGAGTAATCCATTCCAATCCGACAAAATCAACTTAATCCCCAAAACGCTGTCCTTTTCTACTTTTGGATGCTAAATCGCAAAAAAACTGGCAAATGGTCCGATAGCTTTCGAGCCTTTTCCAGTTCCTCACAGAACCGCACAAAGTCAATGACCTTACCTTCCACTTTGTGAATGTCCTCGGAATAGAAAATATTGTCGATTGGGTAGTTGAGGTAATCGGTCCGTTCGCAGCTCCATTTCAAAGTGGTCTTTTGGTTGGCGATGGCCGTCCGGTATCCTGATTTTTTCAAGGCATTGAAAACGGGCATTTTTTCATCCACATTAAAATCCCCGGCAATGATCAAAGGAGTTTTCAAGGAATCGACAACATACCTTGAGAGGGCACGGATCTCACTTTCCGGGTCTTTGTTATAGGGTCTGGAATGAAAGTTGATTATAGTAAATTGTTTTCCCTCCAAATAAAAGTTGAGTAAAAAGGGTTCTCGGTCTATAGGGCTATCCAACTCGGAAATGAGCCATCCCCTGTTTTTGATCTTGATACGATGGGTCTTCCAAATAAAGGCATAGCGTTCGGAAACATATTTGGGGCTGTTTGTGGGGTCACTGATCACATAGTCCCATTTTGCCCCTTTCCTGTTCAAAATATCAGCAAGCTTGGCCACCGCTTGGGCGCCTCCATACCCTGCCACTACTTCTTGGATGGTCAAAATATCGGTATCCCTCACGATTTCTGCGATCCTGTTCAATTCCTCACTGTTCTTGCTCTTTCCAAAGTCTTTGATGTTCCAGGAAACCAAACTAATTTCTTCACTTTGGGAAAATGCGAGGAAATGGAAGAAAATCAGTGCTACTAACGCCAGTCTTCGAATCATGGGGTTGGTTGGTTCAGTGGTTTAAAATTAACAAAATTAAATCATGGGGTTTACGGGAAACTGTAAAGTAATGTGAAAGGGACAGTGTAATTTGGCTTTGGTTACCCTTTATTGAACAACTAAATTTTAATTTTATGAAATACTCCTTTCAATTTTTGATTGCAATCTCTTTACTTTTTATAGCCTGTAGTGAAGAGTCGGTCACCGATGAATTTCAGGATGCCAACGGCAAGGTTGAAGAAAAATTGGTCAAATCCATCGCTTATGTTTCTCCTGAACATCCGGAGGACAATATGAACATTAGGTTTTCCTATGACAATGATCTTCGTTTACATACCATATCCGATGGCTCGGACACCAGTATTTTTTTATATGGGGACGATGGTTTGGAAACCATTACCGGATCCAGTGATAACCTGACCATGGAAGAACTGTACCAGTCTCCCTACGATGCCTTTGAAACGGGGAACGTTGTTTCTTATGATGGGAACGGGAACCCAGAAGTCATTGAATTTTTCGAAGAGGAGTACGATCAGGGTTTTGGGGATTATATCACAAAGGTATATACTGCCCAGCTGGACTATGATGATGCTCCCAATCCCTTTTACTATACAATGGAGGCAGGGGGGCTGATAGAGGTCCTTGATAACGTAAGGCTGAACTTTTCCCTTACTCCACAAGCACCTGAGATTGTAAAGGCTAGGTTGCTTTTCCCATTAAATAATCTTTCCCAGATTGTATATAAAAATGAGGAAGGGGAGATAGTTTATACAGTCAATGCGGATTTTGATTATGATGAAGATAATTATGCCACTTCAGCAACCATAACAGCAGTTTCCGTGATGGATTCCAATCAGGGTATTTATTCATTAGTCTATACCTATGAAAATTAAACTTGGGTTTGGACACTCAACTTTAAGGGAATAATTGTGCCCTAAATATCTTTGGGATGGGAGCTTGCCAAATATAAAATGGACGGGGCCACGATAACTTGACGTTTGCTTATTGAGGATTATTTTAAGTTTTGATTTTCAATAAATAATCCCCGATCCTACCCACCTCCTCCTCATCAAACAAAGGCTCAAAATGGTCTATATACCCATTGAGTTCATCCAACGTTTTGATGGCAACATAGTTGAACCTTTCCCTAGGCCTGTGCTGGATCATCGCTACAATGTTCCTTATAGGCAGCTTCTTATGCCCCCAATGATGTGGTTTGAGTGCACCTATTCCGGAAATGTTACTACCGTTCAGCAGGACGTAAAGTGCAAAGTTGGCCCGCTGCACCTGCTTTATCGGGGAGCGTAGGTCATAGCGTTCTAGGGATGCCTTGCTCCAGTTTTTGGTCTCGATGATAAAGATTCCTGCACGGGTGACTAACAGATGGTCGATTTGAATGCTGAATATCCGATCATTCTCCCGCTTATTGTATATAGGTTTGTCAAAGGCAATCGAAAAGTCATGGATCAGGGTAGAGGGACCGGACAATTTTTCGAGTTCCTTGGCCACCTTATGCTCGCCTATGGCCCCGGCAATGATGGGGTAGAGGTCTGTGGCCACCGTCTTGGCATGGTCCAGTTCCCTGAATTTGGGGCTGCAACGTTCAGAGATCATTTCTTGACGGTTCAAGTTGTATGTATCTACCCTTTTAAGGATGGAGTCCAGACGTTTTTTGGAGGGATACATCTTAAGCCATAATATGGCCTTAAGGTTTTTTTCGAGGAGGAATGTATAGCCCAAAAGAGCTTGCTGTCGGTACCAATTTAGGAGTTCCCCAACGGCATTTCTGGCGGGGTTTGAAAGACTCGAACACTTGATTCTTAAATTGGCGATTCTTTCCTTGAGGTTGCTTTCCGTTTTGGTCTTTAATGCTTCATAATCCTTTTGGAGGTAGAATCCCTTCGTTTGGAGTACGTCCAGTTCCAGGTCAAATTCGCGTTCGATCCTGAAAAAGGTTTCCTCTTTTTCTCGGTCGTAGTTGTTGAGGAAGTTGTTGATCTCGGCCACGGAGTTGAATCGGGTAATCCCTTCTTGGTCCAGGGTTGCCCGGATGCGTTTAAGGGATTGTATTTGGCCGTGGATGCTGGTCATGGTTAGTAAGTTACTAACGTTTTGATGCCAAACTTAGTATGAACAAAGGGTTGTTGCCTTTAGTTTGGCGTAACTTCCAAAGCTGATAGCCAGGGTTTAAATTTTAGACATCTCTTCCAAAGTTTTATCAAGTGAAGTCATTATTTTTTTATTTAGGAGATCTTTAAAAGTTACAGATTGTGCATTTACGGTGTCAATTGCAATGCAATAATCGTCTGAAATTTGAAACTTGTCTGAGAAATACTTAATCAAAAACTTATGTAAGGCTTCACAAAATATCCCTAGCTCGTTTTTTTTTGAAGCCATCTTTTTGAGAGACCAACCAAATCACGTCCTTACCTTTGCGCTGATGACTAAAAATGATAGTAGGCTTAATATAAAGTGGAAAATTTAATACAGTTAGAATTTTTTGTTTGGCTTGAACTCCTTGAAGCCTTATAGTTTTTGGTCAATGTGTTTTTTGCCTTTTACTGGTCCAAGGCAAACCTGTCCCAAAGGATCAGGGCTCCCTCGAAGCCAGAAAATCCTCTGCAAAATTTCGAAACTCTTCACTATCGATGAATTCTTCCAACCATTCGGCAAAGTCCACAAATTCCTTATCGGTCTTGGCATAGGACAGATCTTCGGCCAGTTCCTGGGATGCCCAGTTGGACCACTCCCGGATGTTCCGTCCATGGGGAGGTATTTGGAGGAAGGCATGGAATAGATAGGTGTTGGCCCGGAAGGTCTGTAACACCTTTTGTTCCGCCAATGCCATTTTTTGGGTCTTGAACAGGGTGAGGGTCCATTCAAAGAGGAAGATGGGATAACCCATGTCATCCGGGAAATTCTTGGCGAACCAATTGAAATAGCAATTGGCCCCGGAGTAGTCTTCTAATTTAAGATAGAGGGCCGGGGGGAGGTAGCGGAGGCCCCTGCTGTCGTCATAAAAACCGCCCCAGCGTCTTTTATCGGCGGCCAGTTCTTTTTTGACCTGGGAGATTTTGGCTTGTATGCGTTCGGCTTGTTTGGGGGTCATGGGTTAGGATTCCATTGATTATAACATCAAAAATAATGGAAAATACCTTGGATTGGAAGCGGGCAAACAATGGTTCAATTTACTATAGTTGTGCTCCTTGTAAAAAAAACGGGTTCATTGCCACACCACGCTGTCTTTATCAGCCGTCTGTGCCCTCATCACACGCTAGGTGCTGGGCCATCCTTGACCGTGGTAGTCAATGTGCTTGCAAAAAATGTGGGCTATTGATCTTTTTGTTCTCCATTTTTTACCAAGTCCTCCGCCAACATTTTCGCTTGGGTGATTACCGTGTCAACCGCTTTCTCTTGTAGGTCAGGCGGATAACCGTGTAGTCTCAAAATTCGTCTGATGTTTCGTCTTAATGCCGATTGTACACTTTCTTTAATTGTCCAATCTATTGTCGTGCTGTTGCGGACGGTTTTTAAAAGTTCTTGGGCAATGTGTCTGAGTATGTTGTCTCCTAAAACAGCTACTGCACTGTTGTTTACTTCTAAAGCCGTGTAAAAAGCGTATTCCCGATAATCCAAGCCTAATTTGTCACCCCGTTTGTCGGCTTCTTTCATTTGCTCGGCAAAGGGGATAAGGACTTTTTCCAAAAACTCTACTGTGTCAATCATTCCGTTGTGGTAGCGTTTGATAGCATCTTCCAACATTTCAGAAAATTTCTTACTCTCTACCAAGTTGATTTTTGTCCGCTTTTTGATTTCGTCTTTAAGTAGTTTTTTCAATAGCTCAACGGCTAAATTCTTTTGTGGCAAGTCTTTCAGCTCTTGCAAAAAGCGCTCATCAAGGATTTCAATGTTTGGCTTTTTCAGTCCTGCTGCATCAAAAATGTCAATTACATTGTCGGCTGTGATGGCTTCTGAAATGATTTGCTTGATAGCGGTTTCCATTTCTTCATCTGTTTTCCCGCCTTCGTTTCTGTCTGATATTTTTACCAACCTTGATTTGATGGCTTGAAACAATGCCACATCATCACGAATTGCCATTGCTTTGTCGTGTGGAACTGAAATGGCAAAGGCTTTCAATAGGTTTTTGGTGTTTTCAGTAAAACTCTGCTCTCCGTTTTCCTGACTGAAAATGTAATCCACGATAATGGGAATGAATTTCAGTTTTTCTTCGGGTGTAAGCGTGAAGAATTTACGCCAATCAAAATGTCTTAATTGATAGTCTATTGCTTCGTGCAGTTCCAACATTTTGGCAACTGCCAATTCCTGGTCAAGTGTCGGCTTGCCTTCACCACCGCTTGCTGTGTAGTCGGCTAAAGCGGTTTTCAGTTCTTGTGCAATGCCCAAGTAGTCTACAATTAGACCGCCTGATTTGCCTTCGGTAAATACACGGTTTACTCTTGCTATGGCTTGCATTAGGTTGTGTCCACGCATTGGCTTGTCCACATACAGCGTATGCAAACAAGGTGCGTCAAAACCTGTAAGCCACATATCACGAACAATCACTAATTTCAAAGAGTCGTTCGGATTTTTCAATCGGTCGCCAATAGCTTTTCTTCTGGGTTTGTTGCGAATGTGCGGTTGCATGTTCAGAGCATCACTACTGCTACCCGTCATGACTACTTTTATTGTTCCTTTGTCGTCATCTTCTGAATGCCAAAGCGGACGGATTTTGACAATGGCATCATACAAGTCCACACAAATTCTGCGGCTCATGCAAACAATCATTGCCTTGCCTTCCAATACTGCGTTGCGTTGTTCGAAGTGATAGACCAAATCTTCCGCAATTTTTTGAAGTCGGTTTGGATTGCCTACAATGGCTTCCAAGCGTGTCCATTTTGCACGCATTTGTTGGCGATTGCTTAATTCTTCGCCTTCGGTAAGTTCTTCAAACTGCTCGTCAATGGTTACTTTTTCATCTTCTTCAAAATGGACTTTTGCCAAACGGCTTTCATAGAAAATCGGAACGGTGGCTTTATCTTCTACGGCTTGTTGAATGTCGTAAATGTCCACATAGTTACCGAAAACGGCTTGGGTGTTTTTGTCGCCCGATTCAATGGGAGTGCCTGTAAAACCAATAAATGTAGCCTTAGGCAAAGCATCACGCAAATGTTTGGCAAAGCCATCAATAAAATCGTATTGGCTTCTGTGGGCTTCATCTGCTATGACTACAATATTTTTCCGTTCGCTTAGTGCTTGTATGTCTGCACCGATATATTCTACACTCGGCTCGTTTACAGTATTCGGATTTTCAGATTGCACAATGTCGGTTTGCATTGGCATAAACTTCTGAATGGTGGTAAACACAATACCGCCTGAAGCTACTTTCAATAATTTTCTTAAATCTTTTCGGTCTTCTGCTTTTTGGGGTTCTTGCCTTAAAAGTTGCTGGCAATTGGTAAAAGTTTCGTGCAGTTGCTCGTCCAAGTCATTTCTATCGGTCAGGATGACCAAAGTGGGATTTTCCATTCTTGGCTCAATGATGAGCTTGCCCGAAAAGAAAACCATACTCAAACTTTTTCCGCTTCCTTGCGTGTGCCAAATTACACCGCCACGCCTGTCGCCATCGCTTCCGCTTGCGGTTACGGTGCTTTCTACGGCTTTATTTACGGCATAGTATTGATGATAGGCAGCCACTTTTTTGAGTGTTTTGCTGTCGCTTTTTTCAAATACGATAAATTGGCGGACTAAATCCAACAACGTGTGTTTATTCAACATTCCGTGAAACATCACTTCCATTTGGGGTTGCAAATGGTCGGCTGTGGTTTGTCCGTCTTTGGTTTTCCATGTCATAAACCTGCCGTAATCGCTGGTAATCGTGCCACAACGGGCATCCCAACCATCGCTGATGATGAGCAAACTATTGTAAGTAAAAAGCGAAGGAATGGATTGTTTGTAGGTTTGCAGTTGGTTAAATGCCGATTTCAAGTTGGCGTTTTCGTCCACCGCATTTTTGAGTTCTATCACTACCAAAGGCAAGCCATTGACGAACAAAATTATATCTGGGCGTTTGTTTTGATTGCCTTCAATAACCGTGAACTGGTTAATGGCTAAAAATTCATTGTTGTCTGGATTTTCAAAATCTACGATATAAACTTTCTCGCCTCTAATGCCGCTATCGGTTCTTACTTCTACATCTACGCCATTTGTCAGGTATTTGTGGAAAGTTTCATTATTGATTAACAGATTGGGGCTATCCGTACGCAATACCTTTTTCAAGGCATCTTCTTTGGCATCTTGTGAAATGTTGGGGTTGAGTTTGTCAATGGCATCACGCAAACGAGTAACCAACACCACTTCGTTGTATTGCCTTTCGGGGTGCTCGCCATCAGGTGAAATGACAGTTCCCAACTGATAGGTATAGCCCAAACCTTGCAGATAGCTAAGGGCAATTTCTTCTATTTCGTTTTCGGTGATGCTGTTTCTCATACTACTTCTAATTGTCCGCTCATTAACTTGGGTAGAAGTGTGTCACGGGTTTGGGTTAATTTATAAATCTGCATTTCATTTTCTTGTTGCTTATCGGATAAGGATTTAATCAAAGTTTCAAATTCAGGCAATATAAATTCTTGAGGTAATACAATTTCATAATCACAAATTCTTGAAGGTGAAGTATGTTTAACTGTTGAACCTGTAGCACTTCCCAACACAAAATGTCTATAACTGTCTTGTCTCATTGTCCAATAAAGAAAATATTTCAATGGCAATTCTGAATTAAAAAGGACTTTTCCAATTCGTTGATTATGCAGTAAAATTTTCCCTTCAATTGTGGGCACTAATGCAGAATACCCTAATGTATCACCTGCTTTGCTTAAATCAGTCATTGTAACTACTAAATCATTTCTTTGAAGAATATAATCTTGGGGTATTTCTCCGTTGTAATATTTAAACTTCGCACTATTAAATCCGCCACCTATTTTAAAATTGCCTGGGGTCAGTAAAATATTGTCTTCTTCAAAATCAGAAAAGAATTCTCCTTTAAAAGCGTAACCGTGTTTAATAGCAATCAACTCGGATAATTTTACTTTTCTCCACCCCTTCGGCAGTCCATCCACCAACTCGCCATCAAAGTCGGGGAAGTTGAAATTGACAAACCACTCTTTGAAAATGGCTTGTGCCATCGCTTCCAAAGTTTGGTTCATTTGTAAATTCAGTTCTATTTTGTCGTCAAGGGAAGAGAGGATTTGAGCGATTTCTTTTTGGGTGGGTAGGGCGGGCAAACTGATTTCGACCTTATTTAAAACTTCAGTTGTCAAACTTGGGACGGCTGAGCCAACATTCATTGAAGCTAAATCCATTGACTTCAGTAAGTAATACAAATATTTTCCATGAACACCATTTTTGATTTTGGTGTAAAACATAGTATCAACAGACCAAAATGGCTTATCGAGATAAAAAAGATTGCTCAAAGTGCCTTTTCGGGGAATCAGAATACTTTCCCTGTCATACAAATGCGTTTCGGCATAACGCATAATTCCACCCGAGCCATAAACAGGAATTCCACCATCTGCTAAATGCTTATGGTCTTTACCGTATTTGATTTCAACTAATTCGCTTAGCTTATATGTTTTCCTTTCGCTCATAATTATCTTACTCTTTTTCTGCTGGCTGCAACATATATTTCAGGAACATCATCATCTAAAATGTCAAAATCATACCCACGTCTATCAAGTATTTCTAAAAACCTGACTATGTGTGCTTCATCAGGAATTAATTGACCATTTTCTTCCCTTACCACAACACCAATTCGAGTGCATTTTTCAATTAATTTTTCTTGCGAAGTTCTTTCTAAATCATCTCTTGACTTGATTGAAGCTATAAGCTTTGAAGCAGTTTTTGAATGTCCAACAAAATCAGCCAAATAATTAAAATTCACAAACTGAATCCTAACCGATAACTGTCTTGTAGCATCAGCAGCAGAACGTAAAATCTCATCTTCAATGTTGGCAATGAAATTGAAACCTGTTGGGTGTAATATGTCAATGTTGTTTTCGTGAATAATAAAATCAAAATCGTTATCGAGTTTGAAAATATTATCAGGCAGTACTTGGAGAGTGTCGTCAATTAAATGAATCAATTTTTTTCGAAGCAGCCCTTTAAATTGAGAAGGTCTCTTTATTGCAATTTGCTTTGCACCATTTCTGTGTCTAAAAATCGCAAAATAATAAGTTATTGAGTTTGCAATTTCACCCAACGCAATATTCGCTATTGGTATATTGTTTTGGTTGTACAATTCTCTAAGTGAAGAAAGGTGTTCGTTGTTTAAAGGAATAATTAGCTTTTCAGTTGCACCATATTTCTCACTTGCTTGATATTGTTCAGGTTCACCTTCTATAGCAAAATATGTATTGTAGAATTCTTCGTGCATTTCATAGAGCATAGTTCTAACTGAATCATCAATAGGGATTCTAACAATTGCTTGCTGCCCTTCTATAATGGTACAAATTCCGAATTCTATATTTCTAAAATCTTCAATTGGCATAATCGTATTTTTTTATTTCGATAAAAACAGTGTTGCTAAGTCTGTGAACTTTCATTTCATTCAAGTTTTTTGGAATGGTTGACCTTGTTGTAAGTAGGATTGCAGAATCAAAACTTTCAATTGTAAAAACCCTGTATCCTTGCAATGCAAAAAGGATATTTACAAAATGTAGATTCATATTCCATAAAACAAAAATGACGAAACAGATAGCGAAAATCATTGCACCGAATTCTCTATTGTCGCTTATTGTAACGCTGTATAAAGGCAGCAAAACGGTAAAAAGGTAGGTGAACAAATATTCCTTATTATTTTTTGTTTCCGAAACATCAAGCACATAAACATCATTGCTTTTTACTGCAAAATGAATCCTTAGTTTAATTATTATAAAAGGAATGATTAATAGTAATAGGACAGCAATCCACAAATGGTTGTCACTCACCACAGCTTCCATTCCCCGAATACCAACAAGTAGAAACAATGGAGCCATACTACTTAGGAGCATCATAAATTTTACTAATGGTAAGCCTTCATTTGTTTTCATAATATTCAATTTACTTTAATCATATCAATTCAATATCGTAAGTGGTTTCAATAATGTCTTTTGTTTCTTCGTCTGCAAGTTTTGTTTGTGCCAATACCACCTGTTGTTTTTTCTCCTTTGCTTCGGTGAAGTGGATTTTGATTTCAGAATTGATGATGATGTATTCATCTTCTTCATCAGTTGGTGGCATCCGCTCAACCAAAGTGCAGGGGTTTTCAATTACAAAATTTTCAATCTTAAAGTTTGAGCCGTTTATGGCCATCTCGTTTTTTACTTTCAGTTGGTCAAACAGATAATCCCTGAAATATTCTTTGTCGGCAAAGTCGTGAATAGCTTTTTCTTCAATGTAGTTGCCATAATCTTTTTTGAGTTCAGCAATTACATTGTTTTTGTCCTTCTCAATCTTGATGTGTCTATTCCATTTCTGCGTAAAGTCGTCTAAACAGTTTTCTTTGTAGTCGCCATCTTTTGAGAGAAAAATCACTTTGTCGTAATCCAATACCATATCAAAGTGCATCAAGGTCTCCCAAATGATACCGTCTTTGAATCCTGCATCTTTGTATGGTCCTGAAATAGCAAAAGGCGATTGTGGTTTGTCGGTAGTTACCACTTTCTGCACCATATTATTCAGAATAGATGAAGCGTGTTCATCTTTGTAAACCAAAGTAGTGACATTATTGGCCGCAATGTATGCTGTGGCGTTTTGCTCAATAAAAACTCCGCAATCAAAATCTTCGTCAGGTAAGGGGATAGAGTTTTCTGGAATATGCGGTAAACCTTCAAGCCGTTTCACGATTTCTTTCAGGTTGGCAATGTCTTGTTTATAAGCCCGTTTCTTTTGGTTTTTGAGTTCTTCAATGACCATAGTGGAAACAGAAAGCGTTACATACTCTTCTAATCCACTTTCCTTTATGAATGTATCGAGTTCATTGTATGACTTACCAAAAGTGAATGAATTATACACGACTTCTTTGCCCAACATATCACGCAATACGTTGGTGTCAAATACAATCAATGTTTTTAAACGTTGGCTCATACTATTTTCATTACATTCATCATTGTATCATCTAAATGGTCAAAATCTCCATCAGTGGTCATCAATGGAATATCAAGGGAATAGGCTGTTGCAGCAATCCAAAGGTCGTTTTTGCCCATCTTTCTGGCTGAACCATTGAGAAGATTACCACTTTTGTCTTTAATTTTCCGCTTTGAGAATGCGTCAATTTCGGTATATGAGTCAATCAACAACTGGTCTGCATTGGAAATGTCGATATAAGTAATTTCTTCAAGTATCTTGTTAAGCCGTTCAATTTTAGGCTTGCCCCAATTGTTTTGAGCGATAAAAGATTCTAATTCTGCCTTTGTAGCAACCGAAACAATAACATTTGCCGCTTCATCATACTTTTCAAGTTCTTCAAGACATTTTTTACCTGTGGCTGTATCTCTTACAATGTGAATGAATACACAGGTATCTATAACGATATTTTTCATCTGTGTATATCTTTAAGCATTTCTTTAAATTGTTCATCACTGATTTCATCTTTCAACAAGCCCGAAATACTTTTTAAGGCTGAAAGCGAGCTTGATTTTTTTGTCTGCTTAGCTTGAAACAGTAATTGTTGATGGGCAGTCATTGCCGTAGGTTTTTTAGAGAAGAATTTATCTCTTGCTCCCGGTTCGCTGTATTCTTGTATTTCCACAAAACTCAATTGACCGTTTGGCTTGTAATGAGCCATTCCTGAAATAGTTACTTCCTTGCCCATAAAGCTGACAATGTTTTCAATGATGGTTTTGTCGTTGGCAAACACATTCACAAAACCTTGTTCTGTCTGTAAACCAAGTTTTCCTTTGGAAACCTTCATTTCATCCAATTGACCGTTTACAATTACCTTTTTAGGCTCAGGAATGCTGTCTTCCAATTGACCAATTTTTTGAAAATCATCTTTTGTCAAGCGAACTTCTGCAATCGTTCCCCGATTAGCCATATAGAAAATTTCATTATCGCTAATGAAGTTTTTCTTAAAACTCATTAATGATTTCAATAGGGGTTTGTCCAAGTCTGCATCCTCGTTTTCATCATTCAGGGCTGTTTGAAAAGAATGTATTACCAACGCCATTGGGGTTAATTGCAAGACTTCTTCCTTTGGTTTGAACATTTCCAATTGAAGCCCCTTAATTGTTTCGGAAAAATGGGTGCAATCAATAGTTAGAGAAGTGCCATCCTGTTCACTTCCCGTAATGCTTTGTAATCGCATAGCCAAAGCCTTTTTTAGGTTTTTGTCAGGATTTATGTCGCTAAAACCCCTTAGCCTGAACATTAATGCTTTGGTCGCAATGTCTTTGGTAGATTTTGTCAACAGGTTTAATCGGTCAAATTCCAATAACCCATTGTCTTCATCTTCGCCTATTATTTTAATATCGTAATTCATTGTCTTTTTCGGTTTTAAATGGTGAAACCAATTTTTTCCAAATTTACTTTTATCGCTTCATCCAATTCATTCGCTTTCTGCATCTGCTCTGAAAGGGTAGAAGTGAGTATTTGCATTTTTTCGTCAAATGCTTGTCCGTCTTCTTCTACTTGCTTAAAGTCAATGTAACGCCCTGGTGTCAGGATATAATTGTTTTTGCGAATGTCCTGAATGTTGGCAGACTTGCAAAAACCTGCAATGTCTTTGTATTCGGCAAATTGCTCTTTGCTTCGCCACTTGTGGTAAATGTCGGCAATGTTGGCAATGTCGTTGTCTGTTAGTTCACGCTGTTTGCGGCTTATCATTGTGCCCAATTCCCGCGCATCAATAAAAAGCACTTCGTTGGTGCGGTTTCTGAATTTGGTGGTTTCGGTTTTATTGCGAGCCAAAAACCACAAACAAGCGGGTATCTGAGTGTTGTAAAACAACTGCGAAGGCAATGAAACCATACAGTCTACCAAATCGGCTTCAATCATTGCTTTTCTGATTTCGCCTTCGGTGGCTATTTCAGAACTCATACTACCGTTTGCCAAAACAATTCCTGCCGTGCCATAAGGGGCCAATTTGCTCACAAAGTGTTGCAACCAAGCGTAGTTGGCATTTCCTGATGGTGGAATACCGTATTTCCATTTGTGTGTTTCGGCTTTATTGATGTTATAATCACTTACGTTAAACGGTGGATTGGCAATAACATAATCCACTTTCAAATCGGGGAATTTGTCGTTCATCAAAGTGTCGCCCAATTCTATTTTTGCGTCAATTCCTCTAATTGCCAAATTCATTTTTGCCAACTTGTAAGTGGTCGGGTTGCTTTCTTGTCCGAAAATGGAAATCTTGCCTTTGCGGTGTTCGTGCATTTCAATGAATTGTTCACTTTGCACGAACATTCCACCACTTCCGCAAGCACCGTCATATACTCGTTTTTCAGGTTCAGGTGCAAGCATGTCTACCAAGATTTTTACAATGCTTTGCGGTGTGTAAAACTGTCCACCTTTTTTGCCTTCGGCATCTGCGAATTGTCCAAGAAAATATTCAAACACAAAACCCAAAACGTCTTTTTCTTTTCCGTTTCCGCCTTTGCTCAAAGTGATTGAGCCAATCAGGTCAATGAGTTCGCCAAGTCGTTGTTTGTCGAGTGCAGGACGAGCATAGTCTTTTGGTAAAACGCCTTTTAAAGAGACGTTGTCACGCTCAATGCTGTCCATTGCTTCATCAATATCCTTTCCGATTGTTGGTAGTTTGGCTCTTCCTTGTAGCCATTTCCAACGTGCTTGCGGTGGAACATAAAAAACTCGTTCTGCTGTGTATTCGTCTTTGTCTTCGGGGTCGGCTCCGGTTTCGTGTTTTGTCATTTCTAACTTTTCGTAGAGCTCGTCAAAAGCGTCCGAAATATATTTTAAGAATATCAACCCCAACACAACGTGTTTGTATTCGGCTGCATCCATATTGTTTCTCAGCTTGTCAGCAGCTTGCCAAAGGGTTTTTTCCAATTCTAAATTTTCAGTCATGTTGTCTTTCTTACTTTGTTTTGGTTATCCACCAATTTTTATTTAGTTTTTTCAATTTTCGTTTCAGTCCTACGAGCGTTGGCAAAAAAACAGTTATTCTTTTCCCTGCTCAATGGCTTGTGCCACTATCTGCCGAAGGAGCGATGTATATATTTTTTTATTTGTACTTTTTTGATAATTCTTGGCTTATTTCTTTTAGGATATTTGCATTTTCCTTTTCAACTTTCAACCGAAAGAAACTGTAATTATTCGTTTTTTGTGTCAAGGTATCACCTTGACCATCTTCGTGAGCGATCTCTAAAAACTTACCGTTCATCTCAAGCATGTTCATCTCAATTGATTTGAATTTATCATATATTTTCTCGTCAAAATATATCTGCAATTCAATAATAGAGGCTTCAAACTTATTGAGTGGAGGTTGTATCAGTTCATCTATCTTATTACTAGGCAGTTCGTTTTTTAAGATTTGAAAGATTGGAAGTTTAATCCACATACTTTTTAGTTCTGCAAAAGCATTAAAAAACCGGATCAACGCTTCCATTCTATTTTTGTGAATTATTCCATGATTTAATTCTTTCTTTTTTAAGAAAAATGCAAAAACCATTCTAAGCAGAAACCCTACCCAGGTCAAAAACAGCAATATCTCGCTCCAATAATCTTCAAGTATTTTCTGTAGTGTTATTTCCATTTTCAAATTACTTGTGAAGCTTGGCTTAATACGGGAAACCTTTGTTTTATGTTCTGTTGAGACTGAAAAGGTACATAAAAACCGAAAAAACTGATGGGGTTTTAATCTTAATGCTATTCAGAACGTAGGTCATCCACTTCATTTAGGGAACCGTCACATATTTCCTTCAGATAAAAGACTGTTTAAACAACGTGTAATTGCTTCACGAATATCATCCGCTTCCGTATCTCCACGTCCTTCTGCTGTACATGATGACACTAACGAACTATTTTCCGATGAAATAAGTTGTATCGTCACTTCAATGGTGTAACTGCCCAATCCTGTATTTCTTCTGTCGCTTTCTCCGTAGTTGATTATTAAAGTTTCATTCGCTATTTCGTTTTTTAACTCAGGGATTAAAATGAATCCTTGCTTTGCCATTATACCTGAAATAACGTCTCTGGGATTGACACTTTTGCTTGTCGAGTAATATTGTCCATTTATTGATGCGCCTGAGCTTGAAGTCAGGCTTTTTGTTTGAGAAATGAACATATACTTGTAATCACGAATCGAACCATTTTTAATGGTTGTTGTAGGTTTAAGGGGAGAGCAGCCGACAATCCAAATAGTTAAAAGTAAGATGGTGAGAATCCTATTAATTTTCATTTTTACTATTTTGTTTTTTGAGTCAGTTTAGTTTGCCATATTTGATATTTTCTCACTGTTCAAGGGCTTGTGCACCTGTCCGGAGAAGGAGGAACAGTTATCGTCTATATTCATCACATTATTTTTATTCAGCTTCTTCATCAGTGGCTTGAGTAAGTCTCTGAGCAATCGCTTTGTCTAGAAGGCTCTTTATAAGGTTCTCCATCTTCACATTCCTCACTTTAGCCGCAAATGTTATTGCTCCAAGTTTTAGAAAAAGTTTGCCCATTAGTTCGTCGGCAAAACTGCTCGAAACTACTGGAATGCCTTCCCAGTCGATTACGATTGGATAAGTTGGCTCTGCGCTTATCAAGTTATTGATTTTTGTTCTAATCTGAATTCCAGATTTACGAGAACCATAGCCCGTAGTTTCTTCACTCATTTTCAGAATAAAACAATCTGAATCTTCCATTTCGTAGTGGGATTCAATAATGTCAACTGGGGTATAATCAATTCCTGTCCCGAAATCTAATGCTTTTGAAATTGAGAAATCAGGATTCATTCTTACTTGCCCACAGACTAGTGTTCCGTTGTAAATTTGAAAAGGTTTACGTTGACTTTTAGTTGTTTGCTCTTGCGTTGTTAATAATCGACCAGTACCACTTGTGATTTCAAAAGAACCGCCGGTCATTGTTGTAAATCTTAGGGATCCAGCCAGACCATTACCTTGTCCATATTTTGGATTTCTTGTCACTCCCTGTTTTACTGCCTCACCCATTGCTTGCAAGTCAGTTCGTAGCGTTGGTATACCCTCTTTTAGAGTTGTTAGTATTCCTAGTCCAGCATCTGCAACTGCAAAAGCAATTTGCCCATGTGTAGGGTAAGTTGTTGCTTCAACAATACCACCAATGGAAGATTGAGAATGATTAAGAACATTGTCAGTTATTTCATTAATCGACCATTCTAGTCCAGAAATAATATCTCTTGGAAGTTCCATGTTTCTTAAAATCACATCCATGAAATCATCCACTGAATTCTTCTGCTCAGTTGCATTTGTAAAAAAACGTGTAACTAAATGCCGATCATGAGTAGATTCAGATTTTGCGAATTGTTCAGGTGCAAGGTGATGTGCCCAATTTACTGTTCTGAATAACTTTCTGGCATTATCGTCATTTGGCAGTTTAACATATATTTTCTTTCCCCTTGTCTTAATCTGTGTACTTGAGCAATTATCGGTAAAACTCCATTGGGATAAGCATAAGAAACATTGCCAAAATCAAGAGTTAACTGGTCATTTTGTGATTCTTCAAATAGTTTAATTGCTCCGCAGAAATCACGGACATTAAAAGAGTTAACTTTCCCAATTACTTGGATAGTTGATTCGTTCTTTCTGAACCATGTTGTTCTATGTGGTCTTTTCATTTATATAAAGCACTCGACTCGTATATGTCCCCAACTTTGTTCGACATACACCGCTAAAATGGTTGTTAGCTACGCCCACGTTTTACTCTTTAGTAAAAAACATAGCTTTCTTCTCGTTCAATACAGTTCTGGGGGGAGATGACGCTAAATGTAAGAATTTTCTAGAAAAGGCATGCTCAAGGAATAGAATGTTGTTGTAATGTATAAATTAACAACTTACTGAATTTCCTGTTTTCAATATTCAAAACAGAGACAATGTCTTTTATACACAATATAGCAGTATCAAAGCCTAGAAGTCCCATCTGTTATCCAATAGGCTCTATTCCTTTGGTAGAAGCTTGGAGATATCTCTTTTGGTATGGTTTTTTATTGCTTCACGCACCGCTACTTTGAGCACTGTCTCATATTCGGTGCTGGTAATGTCAGCGGTATTCAGTATATCCTCCAGCGTTAGCTTCCTTGGGTCGTGGTAACGAGTAATCATGGTTTCATATCCCAATCCAAGCGCACTTCGAATACCTGTAACATATTCTTCAGGAACCTCCTTCATATGTTTTATATCATTAGTTGTAAATCTTGATTTTAAGGTTCTTAATGCTTTTTCCAAGGTCTTTGCATTAACATTGGAATCTTCTTTTGCTGTATTTTCTTCTAGTTTTATCTTTCTCGATTTCATGACAGGTTTTCGTTTGTTAAACAAATGTGGGTCTATCTGTCTGATAATCAATATAATAATACTATATTAGTAATAAATATTACTAAATCAATTATTAATAATTTGATTTATTTTTTTAATTTTATTAGTATTGTGTTTTAAAATTAAGTTTATGTATGGGATATTGTAGTTTTTGTATTACTAGTCTCTGCATAGAATAAAAAAGGTATTAACAAAGAGTCTCGACTGCGAATTCCGACAATTTGCTTAACGGACGAGACGGTAGGTTAATGCCCGAGGTGATATTTTGTGTACATTCGTACCGCTATAGCACCGAGGGCTCTATCGTAATTCCGTTCCGTTGGCCGTCGGAAGCCCGCAGTGCGGTTGATAGGGCCCTGCTATAGTATTGGGTTCTATATACTAAAAGAGACTCGTTTTCAATTGATTGATATGAAAACGAGTTTTTTATTTTACACGGTCCATACCTGTGGCATCCATGAATGTGGATTCTTTTCCGATGGTCCATCGGTTGCCGAACGGCTGTACCCAATCAAACCCAAGAGTCCAATCTAACCATTCCAAAGGCTATAGTTATGGGGTGCACGCTTCATTTTTTCCCGGTTCACGATATCTTCTGTCCCATACCTAATGAACACACATTTCAGGGTATCCGGCCCTAGTACAATTTCATAGTCTTTTTTAAACTAGGAATCCTATTTCTGGGTATGGATTGTACCCGGGCAGGATGGCCTATGTCCGAGCCTTGATGTCCTTTTTGAAGGTACGATTTTATGGTGACTTCTTGGGCAGTGTGGAGAATAACTAACGCTTTAATCAAACGAACTCAATTTATGCAACATTCAATAACAAGCATACGCAGGGGAATCCTGCTTATGCTCCTATATGTCTTTTTAATGCCCCTTTTTTTAGTTAATGTGCAGGCGGGCGCTGTCTTGGAACCACCACAATTTACCGTTTCCGGCACCGTGACCGATACTTCGGGGAATCCCCTGGCCGGGGTGAACCTTGTGGTGGAATCCAAGAACATCGGGACCATATCCGATCTGAACGGTTCTTTTTCCATTAATGCTGATCCTTCTGATGTACTGGTCTTTTCCATGGTCGGTTTCAAGACCCTTGCCGTGCCCATTGCGGGTAGGGAAGAGGTCTTTGTTTCCATGGAGGAGGATGTCACGGTCTTGGAGGAAGTAGTGCTCAATGCCGGCTACTATACCGTCTCGGAGCGGGAACGCACGGGCAGTATCGAGAAGGTATCCGCCGTGGACATCGAGAAGCAGCCCATCTCCAATCCTTTGGCCGCTTTGCAGGGTAGAATGGCCGGGGTACAGATCCAGCAGACCTCTGGACTGCCAGGTGCCAATTTCAATATCAGGATCCGGGGTAGGAACAGTATCCGATCGGATGCGAATGAACCCCTGTACATTGTGGACGGGGTGCCCTTTGCCTCCACCAGTATTGGGGAGGGGCAGGCATCAGTGGTCCTGCCGGGAGGGCCCATAAGCCCCCTGAACAATATCAATCCCTCTGATATAGAAAGTATCGAAGTGCTCAAGGATGCCGATGCCACGGCCATCTATGGCTCCCGTGGAGCCAATGGGGTGGTGCTGATCACCACCAAGAAAGGAGTACGAGGGCCGATACGGGCAACGTTTGATCTCATGACAGGTTTGGGCAAGGTGGAACGCACCTTGGACCTATTGGGAACCTCGGACTATCTGGTCATGAGAAAGGAGGCCTTTGCCAACGATGGAGTGGAGCAATTTCCCTCCAATGCCCATGACGTGAACGGGAGTTGGGACCCTAATCGATATACGGATTGGCAAAGGGTGTTGTTCGGGAAAACTTCATACCTGACCAATGTACAGGGGTCTATTTCAGGAGGGAATGCCCAAACCCAGTTTTTGGTCAGTGGAAACTATCATGGCCAGAGCAGTGTATTTCCCGGTGACTATAAAAACGATAAGGTCTCCGTGCTGACCAATCTGGGCCACCGTTCCTCGGATGGACAGTTTTCGGTCCAGCTTTCCACAAGCTATACGTCCAATAGGAACAATTTGCCAGGGGACGGTACCCTTGTGGCGAAGGCCTATTCACTCGCACCCAATGCACCAAGACTGTATAATGATGACGGGTCATTGAACTGGGAAAATTCCACCTGGACCAACCCCTTGGCCAGTTTTGAAAAGAAATATGAGTCGAACACCTCCACCTTGATCAGCAATGCACAATTGGGGTACAAAATAGGCGGAAGCTTGGAACTCAAAGCCCATCTTGGATATACGGAAAGCCATCTCACCGAGATCAATACCTCCCCTTCCACCATCTATGATCCTGTTTATGGGGCAGGACCCCAATACTCCAGTGCCCTCCACAACCAAGGGAAACGGACTTCTTGGGTGATCGAGCCCCAATTGGATTTTACGAAGTCTTTTGGAGGAGTGGGGGTAAAGGCCCTATTTGGGGCCACATTTCAAGACCAAAGGAGCGAAAGGCTGTCCCAATATGCCTTCGGCTTTACGAGCAATCGCTTGATCGAGAACCTTTCCGCAGCTTCCACCTTCAGTCCACAGGCGGATATCAATGAACAGTACCGCTACCAGGCCATTTATGGTCGATTGAACCTGGAATTGGGACAACGCTATTTTCTGAACCTGACCGGTCGTAGGGATGGTTCGAGCCGTTTCGGCCCGGAAAACAGGTTCGCGAACTTTGGGGCCGTGGGGGCCGCTTGGCTCTTTTCAGAGGAATCCTTCCTAAAGGACAATGCTGTACTGAGCTTTGGGAAAATTAGGGCCAGCTATGGCACCACTGGAAATGACCAGATCGGGGATTACCAATATTTGGACACCTATTCTTTTGGGACTTCATTGTACCAAGGGGTTTATGGTTTATATCCAACAAGACTCTACAATCCTGATTATGGTTGGGAGAAAAATGAAAAGTTGGAATTTGCCCTGGAACTCGGTTGGTTTCAAGACCGAATTCGTTTTGTGGGCAACCACTACAGGAACCGCTCCTCCAACCAATTGCTGGGGATGCCCCTCCCTGGCACTGCGGGATTTTCATCAATCAATGGCAATTTGGATGCAACGGTGGAGAACACCGGATGGGAATTGGAACTCCATACGGTAAATGTTCGTACCGATCGATTCAGCTGGTCCACGGGCTTCAATATTACCTTTCCCAAAACCCGATTGGTCTCCTTTCCCAATCTCGAAGGGTCCACTTATGCCAATTTTTTGGTCATCGACCAGCCACTTGATATAACCAAACGGTATCGATTTGATGGTGTGGATGCCTCAACAGGCCTGTTCAGTTTCAAGGACCTGAACATGGACGGCTCCATAACGGCACAAGAGGACCGGGTTGCGTTGGACCTTAATCCCAAATACTATGGGGGGTTGACCAATCACTTTTCCTATGGAAGATTGGATTTGGATATCCTGGTCCAGTTCACCAAACAATTGGGGCTCAACTTTTGGTCCAATAGTGTCATGCCCGGGAGAATGGCCAATCAACCGGTATCTGTGCTCCAGCGATGGCAAGGGGAAGGGGACAATGCCGCTTTCCAACAGTTTTCCAATGGTACCCCTGCGACCAATGCAGCCTACCAGCAGTATGTACAGAGCGATGCAGTGGTCTCCGATGCTTCGTTCATAAGGCTCAAGAACGTATCCATTGCCTACCGAGTCACCAAGGAAAGGGAGCATGGTTTTACATGTAGCCTGTTCCTTCGGGGACAGAACCTCCTGACCCTAACGGACTATCTGGGATTGGATCCGGAAACGGCAAATCCCTTGGCAGTACCTGCATTGCGGATGGTTACCTTGGGTACCCGAATTGGATTTTGAGGTAGCAATAGCCCTTTTAAAACATAATATTTGGAAACGAACTTCATAAAAAATAAACTAAAAAAATGAAACCATATCGATATTTAAGAATGCTGATCTTATCCCTATTGTACTCTTGTGGGGGTTATCTTGAAATAGACCCCCCGAAAAACCAATTGGTGGGGGAATATGTTTTTGATGAGGCTGGTACCGTTGAAGGTGCTTTGGCCCATATTTATGCTGGATTACGGGACTCAGGTCCAACTTCGGGTTCCATTTCGGGAATGTCCTACCTCTTGGGACATTATGCCGATGAACTGGACCATTTAAGTGAAAGTCAGGGAACGATAAGGAATTTTTATAACAATAGCGTGTTATCCGCCGATGGCACGGTGAATGGGTTGTGGAACTCTAGTTATGGCCTTATTTATGAGAGTAACCGCATCTTGGAAGGGGTTTCCGATTCGGATGCACTGGAACAGACCGATAAGGACCGATTTATGGGGGAGGCCTATTTTATCAGGGCGTTGGTCCATCTCTATCTGACCAATATGTTCGGGGACATTCCTTATGTGGATACCACCGATTACAGGGCCAATGCCACGGTGTCCCGCATGGGTCGGGATGCCATTTTGGAATTGCTTCTTGCCGATGCACAAAAGGCAAGGGAACTCTTAACAAAAAGGAGTGCGTCAGAAGGTCGATTCACACCAGATCACTGGACGGCCGCTGCATTATTGGCTCGTATTTATTTGGATCAAGGGAATTGGGAAGGTGCCTTGGCCCAGGCCATGTACATCATTTCAGAAGGTCCTTTTGAACTGGAACCGGATTTGGATCTGGTATTCCAAAAGACGAGCGTTGAGACCCTTTGGCAATTGGACCCTGGTTCACCGGGGACCAATACCCAGGAAGGAAGGGTCTTCGTAGCTGTAAGTGCGCCTCCATCCAATACGGCACTGTCCAATGGGTTGTTGGACGCCTTCGAATTTGGGGATTTACGCCTAAACCACTGGGTGGGTACGATTTCTGATGGAGATCGGACCTATCATTTTCCTTTTAAGTACAAGCAGAATACTCCAACTGGGGTTACCGAGGAATGTTCTGTGCTGTTCCGGCTGGCCGAGGTGTATCTGATCGCAGCCGAAGCAGAGGCACATTTGGGCTTAATTGATGAGGCACGGAACCATTTGAACGCCATTCGTCAAAGGGCTTCCCTTCCATCCCTTACCATTACGGATCAACAGGCAATGTTTGATGCCGTGTTGCAGGAAAGACGTGTGGAACTCTTCTCTGAACTGGGTCACCGTTTTTTCGATCTCAAACGGATGGAAAGGGCAGATGCTGAGCTTTCGCTCTCAAAACCTTTTTGGGAGGAAACCGATATCCTGTTGCCCCTACCAGAAAATGAATTGTTGAAGAATCCCAATCTGTTGCCACAAAATGAAGGATATTAAATTGGAAAGGAACATGAAATGTCGATTTTTGTTTTCATGTATTGTTTGGTTAGCTGCCTGTCCCCTCTGGGGGCAGGCTACCTTTGGGGTACAAGGGTATCTGGAGGATGGCCGTTTGATTTTGGAGTTGGACGAGGAAATGATGGAGGTCCCCATGTTATTGGTACGGCAGGAGACAGGGTTCCAACAGGTAAAATGGTCCAAGGAAGGGAAATATGTCCTATTGACCATCCCCTTGATTGAGTCCGAAGCAGGAGTCTTGATTCCGCCTTTGGCCATCAATGATCGTGTGGACCGACAATTGTTGGGTCGTTTCCCTATTATAAGGGACCGTTCAACCGATCATAGCTTTGCCATAGATGCCACGGAACTTTTTTTGAAGACCCATATCCAATGGAATCTGGACCACCCGGAAACTGTTCGCAGTGCCTTGACCTATATCCACCGTATCGATGCACTCCAGGACGAGTTGGTCATACGGACCAAACGGACCATCGATGTTGGGGGGAACAATGTGACCATGGATGCCGATTTTAGTCTGTATCTATTGCCCGAGCCCATGCGTCCCCGATTTTTTGACCATAGGATGGGCTTTTATCCAGAAGGCCCCTATAGCAAACTGGATTACAAAATGGAATCGGGCAAGGGCACCATTCAGCGTTGGCGGTTGGAGCGAAGGGATACCCTAGATCCGGTGGGACCACCGATAAAGCCAATTGTCCTTTACCTGGATCCCAAGATGCCAGATCGTTGGAAGCCTTATGTCAAGGCTGGGATCTTGGAGTGGGCCAGTGCATTTGAAGCGGCAGGCTTTTCTGGAGCATTGGAAGTAAAGGAATTGCCCAGGGACACCCTTCAAGGATTTTCCAAGAGTATGGGCTGTTCCATGATCCATTGGGACAAGCCCATTCCTGTCCGAGGAAGGGGAAATGGGGCTTCGAATTGTCAGACTATTACCGACTTTAGGACTGGGGAAATCCTCAAGATCGATATGTACCTGACCAATTTGGAACAAATAGCAAGGGGTTATTTTCTCCGATGTGCGCCAATGGATCCCCGGGCTCGTCGTTTTCCCTTTCCCGAGGACTTGATGGGAAAGCTGCTCCAATCGGTGACCGCCCATGAGATGGGGCACGGACTGGGACTACGTGATGCAAACTACGGGGAACACGGTTATCCGTTCGATAAGGTCAGGGATACCCAGTGGCTCCGGAAAATGGGTCCTGTGCCAAGTGTCATGAGTTATTCCCGTAACCATCATATCCCACAACCTGGGGATAAGGTGCCACCAGATCTATTAATCCGTCGTGTGGGCCCCATGGACCGATACCAGATCCAATGGGGGTATGGGAGGGTCAAAGGAGCCTTGGATGCCTATGCCGAAAGACCCTTTTTGGATAGCCTGATCCGCATACAGGATACGGTTCCCTGGTTCCGGTTCAATTACAACAGTCCGGCACTTGGACCCGATAGCACGGATGAGGTAGCGGACAATGATGACCCGGTCCGTAGCATGGCCCTTGGATTGGAAAACCTGCAAAAGGTCATTGCCATGATGCCCGCAAGTGTGGACGGACATAGGGATGATACCTTGCTCAAAGCCCTTCATGAAGACCTGCTGAATTTTTGGTACAAGCAAATGGGTCATGTCCTGTCCATGGTAGGGGGGTATGCCATTCAATACAAATCCAGGGAACAACCCGGTCCCGTTTTTACCCCTGTATCACAAGCAGACCAAATAGAGGCTTTGGATTTTGTTTTGGAACAGGCCTTTGACGTTCCCGAATGGCTCTCCCGTCCCGAGTACCTGGCCCGATGGCGAATGTCCACCGAGGACGATCGCCTGCTCTTTTATCAATTGTTGCTGTTGAAGGAGCTATTGGATGCCCAACGCCTAAAGCGATTGGAATTTATGGAGACCCAACATGGGTTTGTGGAGTGGCCCAAACGGATATTGGACAGGCTACAGGAAAGCTTATTTCAGGAACTGGAGCTGAGTGACCCCAAAGTCTCACGTAGGCGACAGGTATTACAAAGCCTCTTTATCAAGGAAATCCGTACCTACATGGTTTTGGGTTCACAGTTCAATAAGCCTAAAGATCTTTCTGGGGGTAACCGTTATTTGCACAATCATTATGTTGAAAGCATTCTGATGTCCGAATACCAAGCCCTTCTACCCAAGATGGAACGTGCTGCCCGAAGGGCAACAAATCCACAGACTAAGGCGCATTGGGCCCGTTGTATCGAAGAATGGGAATTGGTTCCAAAAAGGTATTAAGGAAAAGGAGCTTCTATGAAGCTCCTTTTTTGAATTACAGTTGGGGTTTACTCAACCGATTTTGGCATGCTGTTGCACCGATTTGTTGGTACACCGGAATACTTGCATCGTAGGTGCAGTCAAAGGTACTGCCAACCTCACAATCGACTTGGACATCTTGGCAAGGTTGTAACGGATTTCCCGTGGGGATATATCCCGTGATCATGGTGGTCCCGTCCGGCTCTGGGGTTTCCAAAGCGGTAAAGGCGCTGGCGGCGATGGCAAATACAATGGCCAAGGCCGGGATTAAAAACTTGATTGCTCTTGTTTTCATGTTGAATTATATTAAAGTTATGATCTACTCTGTTAACGGGTTTTCGACCTTCCCCCGCTACTGGCCAGTAGTTTCTTTTACGTCTGTTCTAGTGTTGTTAAAGTAAGCGTCCACAGTTCGATAAACAGATAATTGGTCATCTGAAAGGGTGATCAAACGATGATCTCGAAGAACAAACTCTCGGACTTTTCGTTTTTTGTCCTCGGTATAAAAACTAAAGGAATAGGCGCCCTTCCGATAATCATATACATCAAAAATCGAAGTGTTGTCGGTCAGGTCGATTGGCTCGTTTCTACCCAGACGGTCCGATCGGATAACCATTCGATCGCCGACCATATCTGCCGCTTTGTTTATGATCAGGGCAGGCGCTTGCATCTGGATTTTCCCATTCTTGTTTACTTGTGCCACTTGGATTTGGGCCTGTTGGGTGGTGTCAATGGTCCGCTGCCTCTTCAGATTATCCAACCCAGCCCCTAAAATGATGAACTGGTTCCGGTAATAGTACACATATCCCAATTTTTGTCCATTTTCACTTTTGACAAGCATTCCGTCCACATCAAAGACACCATCGATTTGGGTCTCCAATAAAGTGGTATCCAAGTGTATTTGGAACCTATCGTTTTTCTCGATCAAGCCCAAAGTGGATTTTTGGGTATTGGCGCTAATGGTTCGTATAAAGACCCGATCACTATCGATGGGGATGGCTTTGGTAAAGTAGGCATGTCCATCCATCCAAGTATGGGCCTTCCAATCCTTGGTTTGGCCTCGGAGGATAAAAGGTATGGTACCATCCATGACAAAAAAATAGGGGGGGAGCACCTTGGTTTGCAGGGAACGGTACCGGAGTTCTTTGTCAATGGGTTCCATACGGATATGGGTCGTATCTTGGGTGCCCAAATGGATCTGAAGTAAATGCCAAGGGGCCGTGCTATTGCCCAAATACAGTAAATCTTGGTCAAACCCGGCAATGTAATAGGAATTATACCCAATGTCCAGATCGTATTGTTTGATGATGGGATGGGGCGGGTATCTCCTTGTAAAGGCATTGTTGCGATGTATCTGTTGTTCTGAGGTAAGGAAAAGGAGGATGACCAGCCCCATACCAATACTTGAGGCCCCAAAAAGTTTTACTGTGGTGTTTCCTTTTCTCATGATATGCTTGTTTTTAGGGTTGGATATGCTTCCAATTGTACAATGGCAATGACAACAAGAATCACAAAAAATAGATTGAAGACAATATGTTCCGTCCAACCCAGATCTTCCAGCACACCTCCACAGGAACAGGGTATATAGTCACTGAAGTGCAAGACCAGGACGATATAGGTGGTGAACATCACCATCAGGGCAAGACTGCCATAGAAAGCCGCCAATCTTGATCCATTGAACAACAACAGTAAGGCCAAGAGGTATTCCACACCGGGAACTATCCAGGCCACCCCTTCCGCGTATGCTGTCAGAACTGGGGACTGCCCCAACTGCACTTTGAACTGTTGAAAATCCCAAAGCTTGCTTGTTGCTGCATACACTAATAGCAGGACAAACAGGAGGCTGATAGTCTCGACAATACGATGGCTATGTTTTTGGCTCCATTTCATTTGTAATCATTTGATTAACAATGGTAAAATTAGGAAGGATGATGGCTCTGTAAGGGATTATTTAGGCTCTGAAAAGGATTATTTTGATAGTCTTCTCAACGTAGAAGGACTATATCCATACCTTTTTTTGAATTCCCGGGCAAAGTGGTTGCCCTTTTTGAAACCTACTGTCCTGGCTATGGCAAGGATGGTCTTGTTGGAGTGCTCTATCAGGATATGGGCCTTTCTGAGCCGTTCATGTTTTTGATATTGAAAGGCCGTCATTCCGAAGAGTTCCTTGAATCCCTTTTTGAACTTATACTCGTTGGTGTTGCAAAAATGCGCCAGCTCTTTGATCGAGGGCAGAGGGGTGTCTAAGTTATCCATGATATACTGTTCGGCCTTCCTTAGGTTCTCCATGTCCATGGCGTGGAGGATATGGGTCTGTGTTTTTTGTGGTTTTGGCAAAAGGCCATGGGTCTCTAATTGTTGCTTCAGTTTCCTTTGCATGAAACCCTGGCCCGTTCGGTCGTTCTTGACCAGATCAAAGGACGTCACCTTAAAAGTTCCCTTTTTGCCTTCTTGTTCCGGGAAATAGATGACTTTGCAATGGGCAGGGAGTTGGAGCCCCGATTGTTCGGTAAAGGTCAACCGCAGGGCCAGTTCCCAAATCCGGTCTTTTGGATGGGTCTTACTCAGTTTTTTCCATCCCTTTCGGGAGTCCTTGGCCAAGAGTTGCACAAAGGGACGCCCGATCAAGGTCCCTTCCTTATGGTTCAATACTGTTTCGACCGTTGGGTTTGTCCTGATAATATGACCTTTGATGTCCAGTTCAAAAAACATTTGAACGACCATGTCGTAGGAATTGGGGATCTTGATGAACCCCTGGTGCAGAAAAGCGTCCCTAAGTTCTTCGGCGGTGGAGTTCACCAAAAAAATCAGCGCCTCCAGCGCATCGTTCCTGTCCGTTCGTTCGATCTGATAAGAGAAGTTCCCATGGGCAATATGTACCAATTGGGTGTAGATGTCCTCCAATCGTTTTTTGTTTTCCGGGCTGTCCATAATCGTTTCCTTGTTTTACATCAGTAAAATGATCGGAAACGGCTACACTACCTATTGATGCTGCAACAGGTATTTGCGGGCCGTTTCCATGTCGGGGAACACTTTGATGGGCACCGAACGCATTCGGGTCGAAATATATTTGGAGAAGACCCGTTCCAGGGGCGTGGCCGCTACCAATAGCAGTTCCTCGACCAGTTCGGCACCTTCTCCGGATAGATAGTGCCAGGCATCCTTCTCGATATGCCTGACCCCATTGATGTTGCAAAGGATGCGATAGGGTTTTCCCTGTTGCAGGAGCATGCGACGGGCCACCGTTTTTTCGGCTCCCGAAAGGTCAATGGAGACCTGCTCTTTCCAAACAAAAAAGAGGATATCGTTCTCCAACCACATAGTGGCCAATTCGGTTTCCACAATTCTTTTCATCCGTTGCGATTTCAAAAAGGGCGGTTAAATTATAAAATTTTTAAAAAATCATTTAACAAGAAAAATCTGCTTTTTAACAAAAAAGGCTCCAAAATGTAAAAAAACGTATCTGTCAGGGATTATTTTAGTCGCTATCGGCCCCTTGAACACAAAATTTTATGGATTTTGATTAGTTTGAAAAAGTGCTGTTTGATACCCATTAAGGTCAGGAGCGCAAATTTGGACAACTGATTTGGTCCCGTTTGGACGGATTTGAAGGATGTCCGGTTCAAAAGTTCCCAAAATAAGAAATCGATGGATAATGTTACCCTTCACTAGTTCAATTAGGGAGGGAACACAGCAAGCTTTTGGAGGCTATTAAAGATTACCTAAAATGAAATATCAAAAACTGCTATCGGAATTTGAAGGCCAATTGGACGCCTTGGAAAGTGGGAACGGGGATATACTCTTCAAGGCGGAAAAAGGCATAGTACTGGTGGAGAAGAGTATCCGTAAACTCCAAAAGCAGATCACGGGAAAGACCTTTGCCTCCCAAGCGGACGAAATCTATTTCTTCAAGCATGTCAAGCCCCAGATATTCAGTAAGCTGATCTATTATGTCAAACTCTTCAGTATCGAGAGCAAACGACCTCGCGGAAACAATGCCGCCCAGATCAAGTACCTCCAGCACCAAATTGACAAGTTGCAGACCTTTTTCAACGACAACCTGGAATTCTATAACTATTACCGCCGTGGCGCCATGTCCTTGGACGAACAATATTTTGTCCGCGGAAACCGTGATTTGAGGCTTCCCTTGGAATCCTTCCATTTCTTGATCGATGACCAGTTCTCGACCTGTCAGGACGGGACTGTGGCCACCATCATGGCATACGATATGCTCATCGTGTATCTCCGAAAGGAAGTGGACGACCTGAACAATACCCTCGAACCTACAAAGAACACAACTATGGAAAAACCCTCTAAATTATTTTGGACCGGTACCAAGACCGACCTGATAGAACTGCTCTATGCCCTGCACTCCAGTAAATGCATCAACAGTGGGACCGCCGACATCAAGGAACTGGCGGCCCATTTTGAGCATTTTTACAATGTGGACCTGGGCAATTACTATCACACCTTTATCGATATCCGGTCGCGCAAGAGCAGCCGGACACGGTTCTTGGAACGGCTCATTGAGATGCTCAACCAACGCATGGAATCCCTCGAAGAGTAGGCTATTTTTTTCCCAAGTTGGTACCAACTTGGGAATTTTGGTTTTCAGGGGTTTTGAGGCCGGATTTTTCCAATTTTCAAGCTTTTTCGGATCTCCCAAAAATCCAAATGGCCCTAAATCGATGCAAACTATAGGGCAAAAAAATCGTTCCCAAGTTGGTACCAACTTGGGGATTTTTTCCAAAAAGCTTTTCCAGTTTTGTGGCATGAACCCTGATAGGGATGCCAGAGATCCATGCGCAATGGGATTCCCTATCCGTAAAACCACAGTACCATGGGAGCAACGATCATTACCACTGAAGATCTCCAAGAATTCAAAATCGAACTGCTGGAGGACATCCGAAAATTACTGAAGGAACAAAAGGAAGGTACTTCCCGGAAATGGCTGAAATCCAACGAGGTCCGGGAATTGCTCGGAATATCTCCCGGAACCCTCCAGAACCTGCGGATCAATGGAACGCTGACCTATTCCAAGATAGGTGGTCTGCTGTACTATGACCATGCGCAGATCATGGAACTATTGGAAGCGCACACTGTCAACCAAGCTTCCCTATGAGCCGAACCGAACCCATCAATTATATCAAACACCTTAACGGGGTATTGGAACTGTTCCTTAAGGATGGTCGATTGAACCCTACCCATATCAGTCTGTACATGGGCCTTTTCCAATTGTGGAACAACCAGTTTTTCAGGGAAGAGTTCCACATTGACCGCGGGGAAGTGATGCTCTGCTCCAAGATCGGATCCAAATCCACCTACCATCGCTGCATCAAGGAGCTCAGCCATTGGGGATATATCCTGTACATCCCCTCCCATAACCCCTTTAAGGGGAGTCGGGTAAGGATGTTCGATTTCGGGACAAGCCCTGGACAGGAGCTGTACCCAGACTGTGCCAAAAACGGGACAGCCGATGGACAAGCGGTGGTACCTAAAATAAAACATATTCAAACCAGGGAAAACCAATTAAAACGGGAAAATGAAAAATTTCTCAATCCCACTTCCGATTGCAAACCGTTGACCACTGTCCCATACAGGGACAACCTGAAGACGACCAAGGAGAAAAACTATAGCGAACCGCTTTGAGGAACACATCGCCACATATCATCGTCGAAGGAGCTGTACAATATCACTTGGGCAAGCTCCAAGGGAATAAGATCCTCTATGATTTTGAAAAGATCTTGATCTATCTGGAAGCCAAAGGGAAATTGCTCTTCGGTAGGGAATTCAAGATCTATGAAGAGGATCGGGAAGTCCTGTACAAGCTCAGCAACTATGCCATCCGGGATTTCGGCAGTTGCCGGAAAATGGGCATCGACCCCGATAAGGGTATCCTGCTGTCAGGTCCCGTTGGCTGTGGCAAGACCAGTCTCATGAAACTCATCCGACATATCACCCCACACTTCAGGCCCTACGAGATCATTCCTTGCCGCAATGTCTCCTTTGGGTTCAATCACATCGGTTTCAGCATCATCGAGGACTATGGAAATGGCCGCTTCTACTGTTTTGATGACCTCGGGGTGGAACCGGGGGGAAGGCATTTCGGGAAGGACTGCAATGTGATGGGGGAGATCCTGCTGTCCCGCTATGACCTGTTCATGGAGACCGGCATACGGACCCATGCCACTACCAACCTGAATGCGCAGGAACTGGAAGAACGCTACGGCCACCGGGTCCGGAGCCGTATGCGGGGACTGTTCAACCTCATTGCCTTTGACACCCACACCAAGGATAAACGAAAATAACACCATTGACCTCAAAACAACAACCTTATGAAAATTGCATCGTACAACATCCAAAACCTTTTCCACAGGCACAAATCGTTTCGGGACCATACCCTTTCCCATAATGTGAAACAATGGGTGGCCGAATTGGACAATCTGATGTTGCGGGCCGATAAATCGCCAAATGAGATGGATAGGGTCCGTGAACTATCCTTTCTTTTGGGCTTTGACCAAGTGGACATGTACCAATATGGAACCCTGCGCACCCGAAATGGAGAACTCTATCTCAAACAAGGGGCACAGGGAGGGGAACCCAAGGCCGGGACCAGTAGCCTATGGAACGGTTGGTTGGCCTTGCAGACGGTTCCTGTTCCTGTGAGGTCGCAACAACACAAGGCCAAGACCATTCTTGAGGTCGGACCGGATATCCTCCTTCTTCAGGAAGTGGAGGACGCGGCTTCCTTGGTGGAATTCCATGATAGGTTCCTTAAATCCCCTGATGCCTTGACGGAACCCGAAATCCATGTCTTTGAGGGCAACGAGGCCAATGGAAGAAACCTTGGGGTTCTTTTACGCAATGGGTATCGTTTGCAGGGCTTTGTCACCCACAGGTATGTGAGGGGTGTAAAGGGGCGACTGCTCTTTCCCTTGGACTGTCAGGAATACCATATCGTATCGGCATCCGGGGAGCAGTTGGTGGCCATTATGGCCCAATTTTCAAAGTCCAATGAAGATGACAGAAGGAATCAGGCTCGTGCTGTCGCTGATATGTATATGGGCCTAAGGGGGAATGGACACCGGGACATAGTGGTCTGTGGCACCTTTTATGACCCGTCCTTTGCCGATACCTTGGCCCCGCTGCTGAGGGAGACTGACCTGCATACTGCATCGAGGCACCCGGAATTTATGGCGGACAACGATCTGGACGGGCATGCCCAGTATCACAGTATGACCGCTTACCGAAAAGGGGTCAACCTCAAACAACAGGACTATCTTTTGGTCTCCCCATCCCTGTGGGAGAGGACCATTGGGGCAGGGCTGCACCGTAAGGGCATCTGGCCGGGAAACCGGGGAAAATGGCCCGTTTATCCCACCATGCAGAAAGCCGACCAGGCCGCCAGTGAACATCCCTTATTATGGATGGAGACCAAGTCTTAGGGCCTTAGGGTCGATTAATCCGGAATCCTACTTGTGGCCGCCTTCTTTCCCTTTTGTGCCATTGCGTTGTCCTTGGCCTCTCTTCATAGGATTGTTCCCGACTTGCCCTCGGCCCTAGTACCACTCCCTTTTTTTCGATGGCAAAATAACAACACCCATCCTTGCGGGCGGCATAAAGCCGCTTCGCTTTTTATACGCCCACTGCAAGCCTGGCTGTTGAAGGTCCAGGGCATCAAAAAAAGGGAATGCGATGGCGCTATGGGAAGTAAGTCGAAAACAGTACAACATGAAATCAAATCCACAACAAATAATCACAATGGCACAAAAAATTCAAAAAAAGGAAAATGCTCCAGATATAATAAGTAAGTCAATTTTTAAAAATCATTGTTTAACCCGTCTGTCAAGCAGGACAGACCATAAATCCTTTCAATTATGAGTACGATCAGAAATCAAGTAATGTTAATCGGAAATGTGGGAGATGACCCCAAAGTGACCCATCTCGAAGATGGCAAGGTCGTGGCACGCTTTCCCATGGCCACCAATGAACATTACAAAAACAAGCAGGGCGAAAAGGTGCAGTCCACCGATTGGCACTACATCAAGGCCTGGGGCAAGACTGCCGAGATCATCGAAAAGCATGTCAGCAAGGGCAAGCAGGTGGCCGTATCGGGCAAGCTCAAGACCAATACCTTCACCACCGAAGACGGTGATGAGCGCAGGGTAACGGATATTGTCATTGATGAAATCCTGTTGTTGGGCGGTAAATCCACTAGCGATGAATAGGGATATATCCCCCAAGGAATCCGAGGCTCCCCAATCACGGGAGCTTTCGGAAACCCTTGCCCGTTTCCAGCCCACAGGGAAGGTCTATCAACTGCCCATCTGCCGTACCCGATATACGGAGGGCATCCGATACCTTGCCCAGACCGCCAAGGCCTATTGGCTGTTGACCGATGCCTCCGTCATGGGCAAGTGCCTAATGGACAAAAGTTGGTTCATCACGGTGGATTTTAAACGCCTGACCCCCGATGAACAGGAAGAAATGGGCTATGAGGCCACCCTGACCTATAGCAATGGGAACGGGCAGATGTTCACCGAGCAAAAGTACCATACCACGGATTTTCCCTTGGATGCGCTTCGGCTCTATTTTGTGGACAATACCCTCCTATTGCCCTCGGAGTATTGACAATGGTCGAGGGGATGCCCTGTTATACCCCCAGAACATCCCCTCTATCATTTTTATAATCACGTAAAACGTAAAAAAATGACACCGAAAGTTAATGAAATAAAAGTAAGCTACAAACAGCGCATCCCCGCCAGACAATGGCCCAAGATCGAGCATTCACGGGATGCCGCAGCACTGCTCCACCAAACATGGGACCACGATACCATAGCCCTGTACGAAACCTTTAAAGTCATCATCTTGAACAATGGCAATCGGGTCAAGGCCATCATCGAACTGTCCCATGGTGGTATGACAAGTGCCATCGTCGATGTACGGCTACTCTTCGGGATGGTGCTAAAGGTCGCTGGGACAGCCATTGTCCTAGCCCATAACCATCCGAGTGGCACGCTCAGGCCGAGCCAACCCGATAGACAGATCACCGAAAAGATCAAGAAAGCGGGGCAACTTTTGGACATCCGTTTGCTCGACCATATCCTATTGATGCCCGATGGCAACCATTACAGCTTTGCGGACGAAGGTATCCTATGAATCCATCCCAATAGCAACGCAACCCCTGAGAAATCAGGGGTTTTTTAATGTCCCTTCCTTTGGGGATTGGCAGTGTTTTTCCCTTTTCCCTGAAGAATTCCTAAAAATGTCCCAGTCCATTTCTTAAAAAAATTCATTGCCCAACAGCCTTTGGATCCATGGCATATTTTGGCCATGGAAACGGAACGACCCCAGGCGCTTCGGACCAAAAATTTGGTCCGGCGCTGGGATCGGAAGAGCAAGAAGACAACGCGCTATCGCGACGTTGTGGGGTCAAGGGCCTCTTGGTATTCCTTGTGGTTCAAGGCCTTAGCTGAACCAAGGGGCCGTTCCTTTCCAACACAAAATGTCGAATTCCTGGGACATTGACCCCTTGGAAGCCCCATAAACAGGGAAAATCACTGTCCCAATAATGCCAAAAAACACTATGACCGTCATTTTCGCACGTATCCAATTCAGGGTGGAGACCATCAACCGGTTCCGGAAATTCTCCAAGGAACTGGAACACACCCATACCGAGACCCTGGAGGCCATGATGGACTTCTTTGTCCAATACAAGATCAACCCCTTTGGGGACCTGGGGAAGGACCTCCAGGGCTTGGAGGTCAATCTAAAGAAACGCATCAATGCCTTGATCGCCATGGTCAAGGACATCGAGAAGCACCAGACCGGTCCCACCACCGCCATGATGCAGCTTCTCTTTGAACAGGCTCCCAGACCGACCCCAAACCATCCTGCCCATCGGGAGTCACAGATCCGAAGGAACGACAACTTCTTTGCCACTGCACAGCGGGGCATCGAACTGGAACGGGAAAACACCCAACTCCAACAGGAACTGGAGCGCATCAAAAGCGATATGGAACGGCTCCTGAACAATGCCAAGATCTCCACCCGTGGCCTTGGAAAGCCCAAAATCATTTTGGACCTGTCCAAGGAAGAATTGGAACACCTCCAGAAAACCTATACAACCCCATAGCTATGTACATCACCATCACACGACAGCATCTCGGCAACCACTTTTCCCAAAGTGCAGGGGACTATGTGGCCTATCTGGAAAAGGAGAACGAGGACAGGTCTCCCGAGGACCGGGAACATTTCTTTGACCAGAACAATAATCAGGTTTCCCCAGAGCGGGTGGTCGAGGAAATTGACAAGAACACGGCCAAACTCAAGAAAAGGGAGCCCAAGTTCTATGCACTGACTATCAACCCCAGCCAACGCGAACTCCGGCATATTGGGAATGACCCCGATAAGCTTCGGCAGTATGTCCGGGAGGTGATGAAGGACTATGCGGCGGCCTTTCACCGGGACCGGGAGGTGACCGTGGACGACATCAAGTATTTTGCGAAAATTGAGCACGAGCGCCGCTTCAAGGGCTTTGATCGGCAGGTGAAGGAGAACCAGCCCTACCGGGCTCGGATCGCCAAACTGGAGAATGACCTTCGGAAACTGGAACGGGGCGAGATCACCGGCAATGCCAAGGCCATCCAGAGCGAGATCGATAAACTTGTTCGGGATACGCCCCACAAGATCGATGGGGTGCCCATCAAACAAGGGATGCAGAAACCGGGACTCCAGACCCATATCCACATCATCGTCAGCCGGAAGGATGCCGAAAACAAACTCAGCCTGTCCCCGGGGAGCCGGTATATTGAATCCGAAGCTTCCCTGAACGGTCAGACCGTCAAACGGGGTTTTAACCGGAACCAGTTCTACGACCAAGCAGAAAAACGCTTTGATGCCCTGTTTGGGTACAACCGCAACTACGTGGAGACCTACCAAGCCCGAAAGGAGTTCAATACCAATCCTTATGGCTATTTTGCCAAACTCATGGGATTGCCGACCAATGAGCGGAGTGCCGCCTTTAAGATCCTGGGAAAGGCGGGAATCCACATCCCCAAACTGGGCATTCCCAAGTCCAAGGTGGAGCTGGCCCTAAAGACCATTAAGGAAATGAAAAAAGCCGTGCAACAGGCCCGCACCGCAAGCAACATTGAGATCTGATGGAACCCTTGACTGAAATGGTGCTGTTTTATGTGGGGGCCATAGGAACCATCCTGTTGGTGTACCGTTACTCCAAATATGCCTTTGGGCTGGGCTTGGGATTATGCACTTATATGGGGGTTTTGGTGTACTTCAGTTTTGGCCTGGATACCTTGCTCCGGGTCACGCTATACCATATCCTTCCCTTAATGGTCATTGATTTAGTGGTTTACCTTGTTTGGGATGGGTTCCAAACCATGGCCATTCCCAAACAGTACAAGGTCCGGTTGGGAAGTTTTACCATCAAAAACCTCCAACGGGGTGTGTCCATTATCGGTTCCTCGGGCAGTGGGAAGACCGAATCCGTGGTCCATGGGCTATTGAAACATCTGAACAAATACCAGTTCCCAGGGGTCATCCATGACTACAAGCATTTTGAGATCACCGAAATGGCCTATCCCATGTTCAGGGACCGTAAAATCCCCTTCCATGTGGTCTCCTTTGATGACATCCACAAAAGGGTCAATCCCATTGCGCCCCGTTACCTGCCCGATGCGGAGAGCGTCAACGAAATTTCACGTGTCCTTCTGGAAAACCTGCTCGAACAACGGGAGTCCGTGGCCCATGGTTCCTCCAAGTTCTTCAACGATGCCGTTGAGGGACTGTTGGGCGGACTGATTTGGAAACTGAAGACGGAGTTTCCCGAACAATGCACCTTGCCACACCTGATGGCCACCTTCCAGTACCTCAAACGCGACCAATTGATGGCCTTTCTGGAATCGGATTTTACTTCCAAGGCGATGGCCGATGCCTTCCTCTCCGGGGTGGACTCCGAACGGCAGACCGCAGGGGTGATGAGCACCCTGGCCAATGCCCTGAAAAAGATCAGTACCGAGCGTATCTTCATGTCCCTTTCTGCGGACGAGGTGCCCCTTGACATCAACAATCCCAAGAACCCCGCCGTGATCGCCATCGTGAACAATCCCAAATACGAGACGGCCTACTCCCCGGTAATCGCGACCATCCTGCACACCATCACCAAACAGATGAGCGTGCGGGGACGGACTCCTTCTTTTTTGTTGATGGAGGAAGCCCCGACCATCCGATTGCTGAACATGCACCGCATCCCGGCCACCTTACGCAGCTATGACATCACCACCATCTATATCCTTCAGGACAAGATCCAAAACGACATGATGTACGGGGAAAAGGGGAGTAGGGCCATCCTGAGCAACCTGTCCTACCAGTTCTTTGGCAAGGCAAATGACCCCGAAACCGCTAAATACTACGAACGTTTTTTTGAGATTGTCAAACGCCCAACCCGTAGCGTGAGCAAGAGCAGCAATTGGAGTTTCGATACCAGGGTCACAAAAGGGGAGAAGGAGGTGAGCAAGCTACGGGCCGACCTGTTCTTCCGGCTGAAACAAGGGGAGTTCATTGCCTTTGGGGATGGTAGGGATAAAAGGGTTCGGTTTCCCAGACCGGAAATCATCAGGGAATTGCCCGAACACCGTTATAGGTATAACGATGCGGAAATCTTGGCCAACTTTAAACGAATCCATCTGGAAGTCCGAAAGATGTTCGACTGGACATAGACAAAAGGCATTGCATGCGATGGATGAGCTGGATTAACAGGACTATCCCAGTTATACCGAAGCTTTGGACCACTACTTTTCACACCAACAAAATAATCTTCAGGTAAAAAAGACAGCTATGGAACGTACAAATCCTTTACTCTTTCACACTTCACATGTCAAGTATTTTGCGCAAAATACTTGACATTTATAGGGTTTTATTATCTTTGTCCCATAATGACAATAGCTGGGAGAATAGCGGATAAAATAGCGGAGCTACCGAAGGACAGTACCTTTGGGTACGCCGATCTGCCCATTCTTCCAGAGGAATATGTCACTGCTGCAAAAGCTTTGGAGCGGTTGCAAAAAAAGGGGGTGATAAAAAAGCTGGCCAATGGTATTTTCTATAAACCCAAAATTACCGCATTCGGGGAACTGAGGCCCAATGAGGCGCAAATCCTGAAACCTTATTTGTTCGAGGATGGCAAACGGATAGCATATATCACGGGAACCTCTTTGTACAATCAGTTGAACCTGACCACACAAGTACCCACAACCTATAAGATTGCCAGTGCCGAAAAACGCATGTATATCAATAGGGGTACCATAAAGGCAAAGCCTGTGAAGAGTTATGCCCCCGTGACGGAAGGGAATTATCGGATGCTGGGCTTTTTGGATGCCATAAAAGACCTTAACAGTATTCCCGATATCAACAAAAAATCCGCGGTCCTGATTTTTTTGGACCTATTGGAAAAAATGACCGCCAAGGAATTGAATGAACTGGTAAAGTACGCCCTATTGTATCCTCCAAGGGTAAGGGCCCTGTTGGGAGCATTATTGGAGCAATTGGATAAGGACATAGATCTAAAGGCATTGAAAAGGTCGCTCAACCCACTGACCACGTATGCCTATGATCTGAAGGGTACTGCTTTGACCACACAACAAAACTGGAATATCATATGAACCTGCATGTCAATAAGGAACTGTTCATGGATGCAATTGCAGTGACCTCCCAGCGGATGGACATTCAGGAAATCTTTGTGGAAAAGGACTATTGGATATGTTATGCCCTGAACCTCATTTTTCAAAGTCAGATGAAAGAGGAAGCCATATTCAAAGGAGGTACGGCCCTATCAAAATGCTATCAACTGATCGACCGTTTTTCTGAGGATATAGACCTGGTGATATTGCGGCATGGGGAAGAGTCAGGGAACCAGTTAAAGAACAAGCTCAAAAAGATCACACAGACCATAGAGGCTCCTTTGACCGAACAGAATATAGAAGGAATCACCCATAAATTGGGGATGATCCGAAAGATGGCCTACAACTACCCCAAGATGTTCCAGGGCAATTTCGGACAAGTCAGGGATACCCTTATCATTGAAGCCACCTGGTTGGGACATTTTGAACCGTATTCAAAGAAAATGATAAGTTCATATATCTTTGAAATGATGGTGGAAACAGGACAGGCTCAAATGGCTGAACAATATGGCCTACAGCCTTTTGAAGCATTGGTACTGGATGCGGAACGAACCCTTTGCGAAAAAATCATGAGTTTGGTTCGGTTCTCCTACAGTGAAAATCCGATTCAGGATCTTCGCAATAAAATAAGACATCTGTATGATATCCATCAACTGCTCAAGGATGGAACACTGCAAGGATTTTTTGGCTCGCCCGACTTTGAAGCAATGCTACTAAGGGTGATCGACGACGATGTGCAAAGTTTTAAAAATAATAATGACTGGCTGGACCTCCATCCAAAGGAAGCCTTGATTTTCAAAGAGCCCAAAAAAACATGGGACCAACTTAAAGGGACATATCAAAATGAATTCAAGGAATTGGTGTTTGGGGAATTCCCCAAGGAAGAAGAAATAGGGGCTACCATTATCCTTGTGGCCAAACGATTGGAAGCGTTGAAACTATAGCGTATGTTTTGGCTAAGTCCCCATTCATGCGATTCCCCATTATAATTTGTTCTATCATAGACCAAAAAAATGAAGTGGAATCGTGACACATTGAACTGGACGATCAACGGTAACGGTCCACTTCGACCCAATGTATTTTTATGGTCTTGCCCTGTCTTCATAAAGGGTAGTAGGAAAACCATGGCCCCCAAGGGGATGAAATAATTGATTTTCCACCCATACATTATGGGGGTACTTCAACCGTGATGTTGTGGTATTTCTTTTGGGAAGCGGGGCATATACTGGAAATACCGCCTTGCTTTATGTGAAAATTTGGAGTCCTATGGGACATCAGGCCTTTTCTTCAATGCCATTGTAACCATACCTGACGGCTTCCCCTTTTCTCCCGAAGCTCCAACATCAGTTTTTCCCTTTCGCCCAGGGTGAACTTGGGCACCACAAACGCAAAGCGTTGTCGTTGTCCTACCTTGACCATCGAGGGCATACGGTATTTGTAAATGGGGTCAAGGGCCAGTTTTTGATACGAGGACTTCTTGCGCGGGTTCCCTTGGGCCTTGAAGACCTGGACAAAATCCACTTCAAAGTCGATGGCGGACCGGTTCTCGATTTCCATAATGAGATAGGTTTCCGTGCCGTAATAGGCAAGGTCCCGAAGCCGAAGGACAATCCCACCCTTGCGTTTGGATCGTAGAACGGCCCGTGCCCTTTCCAAAAAGTAGGTGCTGACCTTTCGGTATTGGATACTGTCCGATTTTATAGAAGGTTTGGTTGAAGGATTTATCCCCTGTCCCAAGGTATCCAACCATTTTTCAGATCCAACATTTCCAATGCTTTTATCCACATGCACAAAACGGTAACCTTCTTTCAATTCTTTCCGGTATGCCAGCAGAAAGGAATAGGCCCGGCCATCGTTGGTTAGTAGCAAAAGGTTGCTGTCCGTACCGGGGTGTCCCTGCAATAGTCCCAGTCTACCAGGAGTATTGGGATCAAACCCAAAAGTGTAGTTGGGATGCCCCGTAATGGCCCGTGTAATGGGTTCGGGAAAGATGAGTGCCAGATTATGGGTATCATTGACATATAGGGTGTCCGTTTGGGCCTGTAACGTCAAATGGAACAAAAGGCTAAAAATGAATACATGGAAAGGTCTCATAGAATGAAATTTTATGGTTTAAGAATGAGTTGGTACTGGTCATGGATGGTCACCTTGACGGTACGGTTGGAACGACGGAACACCTGTTTGATACCACTCAATTGGGGCATTCCGGGCACATTGATATCCTGAATGGCATCGTCCAGCACTTCCCGAGTGGCTTCTTCCCGATAACTGTTCTCGACATAGATCCCCTCCCTGCCGTCCAACAGATCATAGGCCTTTAAACTTATGGGATAGGGGCCAATATGATCGATGGCCACCAAGACCCGGTTGGCCTGGAAACTGACAAAGCCATAGAGCAGGGTGTTCCGCCCGAAATGCCTTCCGTCCAGTTCCACAGCTTCCTTCAGCCGCAGTTCCAAGCGGTGGTTGGCCCGAACCGTTTGCTCCCCATTGACCACCGCCACCGCCATAGGCGGTTTGGTATTGGCATTCCTTGTGTTATGCTCAAAGAAGGTTCTATGGGCCTCTGAAAAATCAACAAATTCGGGCTCCTGTTTCGGAGGTGGATCGGGTCTGTTCGGGAGGGTATCTTCCCTTTTTCTGATCATTCTTTGGGGTTTTCGGTACGTTTCCTCCCCATAATCGATTCGGCCCTCCCGATAGATGCTGTCCACAATACGTTGCCGTTCCTTTTCCTCCAAAAGTGGATCGTAGGTCCCCGTGGAATCGATTTTCCCATACAGGCTGGGCTTTGGCGTTTCGCGCTCCTCCTTGATGGCATCCACGGCCTCCAATTTGGAACCGTACTCCTCGGGCACGTCCCTCAGTTCCGGCACCTTGGGCTGCTTCAGCTCGGGTTCCTCCGTCTCCTTATTTAGGGAAACGGCATAGAGCACGATAAAGGCAATGATACATACTACCAGTCCAATGAAGATGATCTTGTTCTTTTCCAGTTTCATACCAATGGGTTTTAGGGTTGTGGTTCGAGTTTACGGAGGGAGTCCTCAAAGAAGTTGGTGATCAACAGCCCGTGGGGGTTGTGCGGAAAATTTCGGTCCACAATGACCAGTTCCCCAGAAGTGTCCAACTGATAGTGGTCGGTGACCGTGCCCCTGTTCACCTCGAATACCGTCCTTGCCCGAAAGGCATAGGGCTCTTGGTCCAAATCCAGTTCAATGTCCACTTGAACCACGTCCTGCCGTAGGGAAAACTGCAACAAGCGGTTATAAACCCCATCCGATCGTTTTTGGCGATAGACCGCATCCACCGAGGCATCCCCCAGCCAAAGGGACTTTTCCAATCGAACCCGATAATTGGTTCCATCGATACCATAAAAGAGCCGATGGAAGCGTTCGATATGGGCCAGGGCCTCCACCTTCCGGTTTTCCCGTTGGTCCACCAATACCAAGGGAAGGACCGAACCATCGTTTTGGATGGCAAATGTCGAGTTCAACAGTTTTTCCTGATAATGATAGAGCAGTCCCAGGGAAAAACTACTTGTCAATAGGCAAAGGGCAACCACCGCCAAAACGATAAAACGGTTCAGCCGTAGGATGTTGGTGATGTTTTTATATACAGTTTTCATGGATAACCTTTTTTAAATAATTAATGTGCATTATGCACCACTGAAGAGGCGAAAGGTGAAGGAAGTCGCCCGTTTGTAGAGCTTGAACTTCAACAGCACGATAAACCCAATTCCCGCCAGTTCGATCAAGGGCGCAAAGAGCTCGCTCCCATAGTCCGTCCCAAAGAGGTTGGGCCAAAAGTTTTCCGTCACCTCCTGATACAGCGCATTGACAAAGACATTGACCAGAAAGAAGGCCGGCACGATCATGTACACTGCCGCATAGAGCCTAAAAAAGCGGTAGCCCATCTCCCGGAACTTCTCGAAGACCGCCATGCTAATGACCAGTGGAAAAAAGGCCTGCATCAGCCCCAGGATAAAATAGCGTTCGGCCAAGAAGAGGGGGTAGATGAACAGGTCCAAGATCCACATGACCAAACTCCCGCCCCAGGCCAAGGTACGGAGCCCCAGAAAAGGGGTTGCCAACCATTCGTACAACAGGGCCATGGCCTTGGTCGCCGCATCCAAAAGCCCCGTTTCTTCTTCAATCTCTACCTCTTGGAGCCCAAGGGGCAAGAGGTCGGGGGCCGTGTCCCGGTACTGCCCCTCGATGGCCACCAAGATGGCATCAAAGGCCGCGAGTACTTCCGTGGAGAAAAGGACCACCAAAACCACCGCAAAGTTTTTGATCAAATCGGTAGGGGTCAGGCCCCAGGTCAGCCCGGTACGGGAAGCACCGCCCTCATAATACTTTTTGAGGATATTGACCAAAAAGAACAGCACGGCCAAGGCCTTCATCCCCCCAATGGTATAGGTGGCAAAACTACTGTCCTTGATGGTCTGAAAGACCGCATCCACATATTCGAGTCCCATAGCATTGTCCTTTAATGGTTGGGTTTTCGGTCCTTGATCAGCGCCTGCATCTTCCGAAAGGAAATGACCATATCATACCGCCGTTTCTTTAGTTGGATATCGGCCACCATCTCCCGGGATGCCTCCCGCTGGGCTTCCAAAATCTCTAAGCGTTCCGCGTCGGTCATGTTCAGAAAATCGCTGCTGAGCACCTGGCCCATAAAGTCCAGTTGGTCGAGGGAATGTTCGATGATGTCGTTGAAGGCATTGCTTATGGCCTCCACTTCATCGCCATCGATATACGGGGAATTCAATAGCTCCCTAAAATCGTCCCGGACCATCTCGAAGAGTTGCTCGTTGTTGCGGGTGATGTCCCTGACGGCCTGATATTGTTTGACGGCATTGTTGACCTTTTCGATTTTTTCCCGGACGGCGTTGAGCTCGTCCACCATCTTCAACAACTCTGCGGTCTGCTTGGCGGATTCAATCAACTGCTTCCCCAAGCTGATGAAATTGGTATTGTCATAGACCGGCATCCCCTGGGCCGTGGCACGGCCGGGCAGGTATAGGGCCAGGGTTAAGGCTAGCCCAAAGATCAGCGCACTTTTCCTAATGGTTTGTTTTTTATTTGTTCTCATTGTTTGTGATTTTAAGGCTAGAATGCAGTCAACGACTGCTCAAAAATGCTGTTATAGCTAGCTCCATGCTTTGCGTCTTTTTATAAATCCGCATTATGCGGTCGTTGGAGGGGCCGTCGGTCAGGTAGGCGGCATAGGCCTCTGGGGGTACCTCCAAACGGTAGATATTGCTCTCTGAACCAATCTTGATAAAGATTTCCGTGTACTTACGCTTGCCCTTCAAATCGTTCTTGATGGATCGGAGCTGGTTCAGGTCATGGGCACTCAGGTTGAGCCGCTTTTTTAATGCGTCATATCCCTTTTCGTTCCGCAGGCTGTAAATGACCTGGGTGTTCTCCAGGATGGTGGCCGAGGTGTGGTTATCGGGCAACTGGTTGATGGACTGCAACACGATGCCGATGGCTCCGTTCTGTTTGCGGATGGCCTGATAGTAGAACTCCACGCTCTCCAGCACATTGTCGAACTTGAGCTGTTTGGCAAACTCGTCAAATAGGATGATGCCCCGCTCGGAACGGTTCCGCCAAATCGTCCGTTGGATGGCCGATTTGATCAATTTCAACATCACCGAGAGCACCTCCCGATTGTCCTTGACCTCGTCCAGTTCAAAGATGATCAGGCGTTTGTCCTCCAAACGATGGGATTGGTCTTTCCCGACCTTGAACAGAAAGCTGTAGAGACCATCGCCCACATATTCGGAAAGGATGTGCAGGAAATGAGTCAGGTTGAAATAGCTCGGGTCAATCCCCAGTTCCCCCAATAGGGCATCCCTGTTTTCTTCAATAAAGCCATACAGTCCGTCCAGGGAATGCCCTACTTGGATTGTTCCATAATAACGGCGCAGGATTTTCTTTAAGGCCACTTCCTGGGCTTTGGTCACTTGTTGGTGGGAACCATAGAGCTCCATGAGAAAGACGGTCAAATCCTCCAACCACTCCGGGGCGACACCGTCGCCAGGGGATTTATAAAAGGGATTGATCCCTAGGTTCTTGCCGTGTTCGTATTTGAGTATGATATGTTGGTCCGGATACAGCTGGGCAAACTTCGCATAGCTGCCCCCCAGATCGATGATGACCAAGCGGACCCCCTGCTCAAAATACTGCCGTAGGATGTTGTTGGCCAAAAAGGATTTGCCCTCCCCGGTCGGAGCAAAAATGGCAAAGTTCCGGGCCTTGATACGCTTTTTTTCCTCGTCCCAGACATCCTTCAATACCGGGATGTTATCCAGACGGTCGTTGAAGAGGATGCCCTTGTCATCCGAGCGGTAGTTGGTGGTATTGACCATCAGGCACAGGGCATGCTTCAGATCGGTAACATACAGATCGCTGTCCGGGAAATTCGAGGAGAACAGCGGAAAACTGTTGAGCAGGTAATGGATACGGGCCTGCCCCTTGGGACAGTACGGTTGGATGTCCAGTTCCTTGAAACGGGCAACGAGCTCTGAGACGATGGAATCCAGCTCTTTTTCCTCTCTGGCCCAAAAGATCACATTCAATTGACCCCGCACGATCCGGGAGGAATCGTCTTTGTTGATCTTATCCAAGGTGTCTGAGACCCTGTCGTACAGCACCTTGTTTTGGGACCCGAAATTGCTGCTCTTGGAGAGTTCCTCCAGACGTTTCTCCAACAGTTTCCGCCACTTGTGCCTGTCATCGAGATGGATGATCTGGTTGACAATGTGGTTCCCCGGAAAGGTCAGCCCAAACCCATCGATATAGCCCTGATGGAACAGGAAACCGTCCGTGGTGTACTTCTCATCGGGCCTGCTGGTCCGGACGGCATCCCCAAAACAGGCCTCGTTGTTCACGGCCATGGCCCCGAAAAAATGCTCCCCGATCTGGATTCTGTCTTTTCCCAACACCATATCTGTGTCAAATCCTTCATTGAAGCCGTTGAAATAGGTGTCGGTATATTGGATGATGGCAGCTTGGTTGAACGGCAACAGGGAAAGGTGGGGACAGTTGTTCAAAAAACCCACGACATCCCGTACCGCCTTGCCGAACCTTTCTGCACTTTCCCCAAGGGTCTCTGGCAACTTTTTGGGGATATGGACAAAGGGATTGACTAATTTGGAACTATTGACCGCTCTGTTTTTGGGCCAGACAAAGAAGAGCAGGGATTCATGGGACAGATGTTCCCGGCCCTGGAAATGATTACAGGTGGCTTGGGCCAAAAAGGTTTCATTCGGTAATTTCTGAGCATCATATGCTATTTTTCGGTAGATGTCCTGTTTGTGGATCAAGGTGCCCACGGGCAGGGATTTAAGGGCCTGGAACCACAATCCGTGCAGTTCCTCGAAATCTTGTTCCGATAGGGAGTGGATTTCGGGCAGTTCCACCTTATAGGCGTAGGCGATGTTTCCGTTGTTGGCCAACACCCTGTTTTGTTCGATATCCACGATAGGATACCGCTCATGAAGGTTCATTGTTTTGGTCATATGGTGTAATTTTTTTATTGGAGATGATATAAGGGAATTGCACCCCTATTTGTAGCAATCCCGGTTCTTGGGCGAGTTTGAGCAGCATGCCGTAGAGTACCGCATTGCCAAAACCCACCACAATGAGAAGTGTTAAATTGAAGGAGAAGATGACCGCCATCAGGGAACCGATGACGGCCAGCATCTGAAGGGCAAAAAAGGCAACGGGCAATCCAAAGATCAGGGCACGTCTGCGGATATGGCGATATACTTCGTACTGCTTCATAAGGAAGGGATAATAAGGCCTCTTTGAGGCTTAGACGACGATACCGATGAGATAAGTAAAGATGCCCACCACCGCCCCCGCGATCAGGACAAAGACCAAAACACGGGTAATCCCTTTTTTGAGGTCGGCGTTCTCCCCGAAGAAATGCCCTGCATTGAACAGGAAGCCGATCAGGAAGATGACCCCCAGAATGATGGGAAAAATGGCCCGGATGGTATCCGAGATGTCGTTGACGGAATCCTCTATGCCCCCGATCTGGGGATACATGGGCAGGGACGCCAAGAGGCATGCCCAAAACAATAACGCTCTTTTTTGGTTTTTCATGACAGTTCGTTTTTAAGGCCCTTTTCGGGCGGATTAGCATTTCGATCATGGAATTTCCAGTGTTTGGGAAAGATCCTTGGAAAGCACATAAATTTTAACAGTTCGGCACGTTAAAATTTGGAGGATATGGAACGAAAAGCAGGAATCGCTACAAATTGTGCAATGGCATTTTAAAAACCGTTGCAATGAAAACTGCACTAAAAATCCTGTTCCTGCTCAGTATGGGATTCCATCAAATAGGTTTTGGACAAGGCAGCCCCAGTCCACACTTGGTGGTCATCGACCCTGGACATGGGGGCACGGATTCTGGGGCCATAGGGACCCAAAGGGTCTTTGAAAAAGATATTGTACTTCAAGTTTCAAAGGAAATGGTACGCCTGAATCGGGAAATCTATGGTAGTACCATGAAACTTTACCTTACCCGATATACCGATACCCTGATTTCACTCCGTGACAGGAGCCGCCTCGCCCGAACTTTGAAAGCGGACGTTTACCTCTCTATCCATTGCAACCAGGCACAAAGAACAGGAGCCCAGGGCATGGAAGTGTTTGTTGCCAAGAGTAGGGGAAGGTATAGGGAAGCCTCTCTACAACTGGCCAATGCTATCGGCCATAATTTGAACCATTATCTGGGCCTAAAGGATAGGGGAGTAAAACTGGCCAATTTTCATGTACTGCGGGAGACCGCCCAGCTTTGCCCATCGGTATTGATCGAACTGGGCTTTTTGTCCAATAGGGTAGAGGAGGAGCACCTTAAAAAGAAGCCAAGCCTAAGCGCTATGGCCCTCGTTATTTTAGAAACCTTAAACGCCTATTTCGATGAAGGAGATAACCAATGAAACCATTGCAATGGTCAAATGCATATGTAAGGAAGTCTATGGCCAGATCAAATGTTGGCTCGGAAAAGGGGAATAATTCGATTTACCTTAATCTTTCCGTAAAGCTAACCAAGCCACAGCCGCTGTCAAGGTCGATTTAAAAAATTGGGCAGGCCAAATTTTTTACCGGGAGCCAGCTCCCTAATTCCACCTTGACCCATCCCCCGCTACGCTCCTGTTGGTTGGGTTCACTACAAGTTTAATTTAAAATCTTTTTAATCATGGAAAAAGTGGAAACACCCAAAAAGAATGCGAAGGCAACAGCAGTGGCAGCCAAACCAAAAACGGCGAACCTAGCCCCTGCGAACGGGACTGCAACATTGGAGAACATGGAAACCATCCTCCAAAAGATCGAACGTCTGGAACAGCTCAAAAGGCATTATGGCCGATTGAGGTACAAACAGACCGATCTACAAAAGGCCTTGGAAAAGATCAAGACCCACAAGTCAAAACAAAGCGACAAGTTCGAGCAAGAGGAAGTGGAGGAGTTCCCATACGTCATTGTGCTGAAGGGTAAAGGGGATTATGATCGATTCGAGGAGATTTTTACCATCAACCAGCCTGAGACCGTCGAGAACTTCACGGCTTACCTGTTGAACGAAGTGGACCAAGTCGTGGAAGTCTTTAAGAAGGACCTTCAGGAACAGACCAAAAACCTAGGAAACTAGGGGAAAGGGGGGAACCCCTTTTTTGGCGGCAAAGGAGGAATTGGAAAAGTTAGGATTTTGAGCAAATCTCATTATTTGTTATCGACATAAAGAAATCGCTATTGCCGTATGAATTAAGAAATAGCAATATCATAAATTCAAAATCCAATAAGAATACTATTAATTCATTGATTTTTAGATATATAATTGATAATAGAAATTATGTTATGGAAAAACCCTACTTTTTTTACGGTTTTCCTGTAATAATTTTTAAGTATTTATTGATACTTTTCTTACCACTAACCATTAAACACCGATTATTGAAAACCTCTACCCTTTCTGGAAACCATGGATTCATCATTGTCCCCATTCTTTTTATAAAAATTAAGCTCTCCCTTTCGGATTGCCTTTCAAACAATAAGGATCGGGGCTTTACCTCCTCTTTTTTTTGTGCTTGGGCATACTTTCTTCACCACTTTAAGTTTCATAAAATGAATTTAAGAATGACTAGAAAAAAGAATTTCACATTTTTTGTTCTTGTTTTATCATTTTTGATGACTAATAGAACATTTTCCCAATGGCTAACCAATGGTCCGGATATTTATTACAATGGCGGCAATGTGGGAGTAGGAGCTTCTGTACTTAATTCTAGACTACATGTAGAAGGTAGGATAAGGGCGGGCCATTTTGGAGCCCTTCATTTGGATTGGACCCATCAAACCAATTGGAATGGTAATGCAAGTAAATGGGCAGGTCATATTGGGTTTAATGCCTACAGAAATAATGATGATCCAAAGGATTATTTTTTTGGGTCAAACAAATATACTGGGAAAGGTGTTTTTGAAGGTTCAAATTATGGTTTTAGATGGTTGTACAGGAGCGCTATTAACAATGATTCTGATGGTCAGCACCTACTAGTCGAATACATGCGTTTGACAAATAATGGGTATTTGGGTATTGGTACGGCTTCACCAGATTCAAAACTAACAGTAAAAGGAAACATCCACGCAGAGGAAGTCAAGGTGGATCTTTCGGTTCCGGGACCAGATTATGTTTTTGAAGAGGGATATGATCTCAAATCCCTTGAAGAAGTTCAAAGCTATATCCAGGAGCATGGACACTTGCCCAATATCCCACCTGCCAAGGAGATGGAGGCGAATGGGATTGAATTGGGAGAAATGAACATGAAGCTTTTGGAGAAGATAGAGGAACTGACTTTATATCTTATTCAACTTAAGAAGAGCAGTGAAAATCAAATCAATTTACTTGAAAAGGAAATATTAAATCTAAGGAACAAGTGAAATCACAAATGACAAAGTCATACCAATCCATCAATTTTTTACTTTTTGTTTCCATTACCATATACACCAATGCATTTTCGCAATGGAATACAAGTGGATCGGATATATACTACAATGGCGGAATGGTGGGCATAGGCACTTCAACACCTGATGCAGGGTTGAAAGTTACCAGAAGCTCCAATATTGGAGGTGAGTGGAACCCAAGTGGAAGCATTTTCGCTACAGAGGAGGGTGTAAATTCTTTGATAATGGACACCAACGAGATATACAGTACGGGAACCCTCTATCTTGGTTCAAAGGGTCTAGAAATTATTCGTTTTAGATCGGTGTCGGATTCGGGTTCCACGGATAGGATGGTAATCGAATCTAATGGGTATGTAGGTATAGGAACGGTGGCTCCTCAAGGAAATCTCCATGTTTCATCTTTATATTCTGGGGATGTAATTTTCAGATTGGACGCTGATCTGGATAACAATAATGAATACGACAATCCATTGATCAAGTTACGTCAAGACGGTGGCCAAACTGGTGTTAACATAGGGTTTTCCGAAGAGAATTTCGGCAGCAATATTTTTGGTTTCGGGACAAGATATGCCAATGTTGAAAACTGGGATGCCTTGGTCTTAAATGTTTCGACTGGTAATGTCGGAATAGGCACCACATCGCCAGATTCCAAATTGGCTGTAAATGGTAACATTCATGCCAAAGAGGTCAAGGTGGATTTGGTGGGTTGGCCCGATTATGTCTTTAAGGAAGGGTACGTCCTCAAATCTTTGGAAGAAGTCCAAAATTATATTGAAATGAATGGGCACTTGCCCAATATCCCTTCTGCCAAGGAAGTGGAAGCAAACGGTATTGAACTGGGGGAGATGAACAAACTGTTGATGGAGAAAATTGAAGAACTGACTCTTTATACCATTGAACAGGAGAAAAAGTTGGTAAGGATAAAGATTTTAGAGTCAGAAGTGGAATCCCAGGGGAAAGCGATCGATGAACTAAAAGCACAAATTGAAAAACTAAAAGAATGAAATATTTGAGCCCAGCAATATGCATTTGCCTATGTCTGTCGATGGGCATGGCTGCACAAACCAACACCTTTCCGGATTCCGGTAAAGTGGGCATAGGCACAACCTCCCCTTATTACCTGCTTGATGTTATAAACACTTCGACACCTACCGAGGCATTTTTAAGGCTCAGAGTCGAGGATGCCCCAGATGATTATATGGCAATCACCAATACTACTGGTGCTATTGGACAATTCATCCCTAAAATCGTAGGACACCATTCCAGTGATAACAGGTATTCCATTATACTATCTGGCGAGACATCCGATTCCAACGATTCAGGAGCAAATGCCCTGGTCAATTTTGATGCCAGGACAAACACGGGGCCAATCCGGAACCGCCCATTGTTTGTCTGGACGAGTTTCACCACCAAAATGATGACCATGCTGGCCAATGGAAATCTTGGAATAGGCACACCTTCTCCCTCAAATAAATTAGAAGTCAGAGGTACAATTTCCTCCACTCATGATAATGGGGAGAAATTTGCCCTGTTTACCTCTGGGGATGGTAATGGCTACTTCAACTTTGTTGGGGGGGCTCCCTCTTCAAGGATAGGGTTTCAAATTGATGGTAGCAGCAAGATGTCCATTTACAATGATGGTAGTGTATCCATTGGGACAGGGAGTACAGGAACGCACAAATTGGCCGTGGAGGGTAGTATCGGTGCCAGGGAGATAAAAGTTGAGGTCGGTACTTGGAGTGACTACGTCTTTGAAAAAGACTATGACCTTCCCACATTGGAAGAAGTGGAAAGGCACATCAAGAAGAAAGGCCACCTCATCAATATTCCCTCTGCAAAGGAAGTAGAGGAAAATGGCATTGAACTGGGGGAGATGAACAAATTATTGTTGGAGAAGATAGAGGAGCTAACACTTTATGTCATCGAGCTGAAAAAAGAGAATCAAGAAATCAAAAACCTTTTAATGGAGAACAATGAAAAACTTTAGTCTCATAGGATTTCTTATGCCTATACTGATATATTCGCAAACCCCTTCCTTCACCCTTGGAGCCAATAGCAAATACTACGATTTCAAAAAAACGTGGGTCTCGGATGATTTTAAACAGGTATCACAAATAAGAGTTGGAGAATACCTGACATTGGGCAATTTTGGGCTTACCAACAGTAGTTGGATCGGCAGCAATGCCATATTGGACTACAGTAGCTATGGCGGTATCGGATCTTTGGGGAACAAAAACCTTTTCGTGCCTCGTTGGACACCAGGAACGGCCTTGATCATGGAACTTGATTTTGTCCATGGTGCCCTCAAAGGATATAATCATCAATGGAACGGGGTTTCCGCCCAGGTGGATTTTTTGGATTTTGAACAGATCTGGGAATTTGGGAAGACGGATTCGTATTTATTGTCCAGTCTTGGGATAGGGACAACAGACCCTGGAACCTATAAGCTTGCCGTAAAGGGAAAGATCAGAGCTGAGGAGATTAAAGTGGAGACAGGTTGGGCCGATTATGTTTTTAAGGAAGATTATGATTTACCCACCTTAGAAGAGGTGGAGCAACACATCAGAGAGAAAGGTCAGCTCATCAACATTCCCTCGGCAAAGGAAGTGGAGGCAAACGGAATTGAACTGGGGGAGATGAACAAACTGCTTTTGGAAAAGATAGAGGAGCTGACGCTTTATGCTATTCAACAGCAAAAAGAGATTAAGGAACTCCAATCACAACTTGAAAAGTTAAAGAATAAAGATAACACCAAATGAAAATAAATATGAAAAATACTATTCTTGTTCTCACCTCTTTTTTTATGGTGCCAGTATTGCATGCGCAATGGGCGGATATCGGAAGTAGCCTTACCACTACTGATAATGTGGGAATAGGCACTAGTACTCCGGACGCAGCCCTTCATGTCAATGGTAATAATGGAGATTATATTCTAAAATTGAACAACAATGTTAGGTTTAGGGGAGATGGGGTTATTGAGTGGGGTACATCGACCAATTATGGAATTTTAAGTTGGAACACGAATGAAGCTATAATTGGAGGAAAAGCAGGAAAAGACCTAAGTTTAAGAGCTGATGGTGGGGAACAAGTCAGAATATTAACAAATGGTTATGTTGGTATAGGGACTACAGTACCTGATGCAAAGCTACATGTTTATGGCAATAATGTAGGTTCCGGCAATATTCTGGCGTCCATTATGTTGGGAAAGGCCAATGGACCTGAAATCCAGGCAATCCAAGAAAGTGCCGATGATGACGTACAAGGGTTGTCTTTTAGGGTTAAGACGAGTGCTTTGGCAGCAGACCCAAGTTTTGAGGCAGTACGTATCAATAGATATGGAAATGTAGGAATCGGTACCTCATCTCCGGATGCAAAACTAGCCGTGAAGGGAAATATTCATGCCCAAGAAGTAAAAGTGGATTTGAATGGAGCGGTTGCCCCCGATTATGTCTTCAAGGAGGGATACAATCTCAAATCCCTTGAAGAGGTCCAAAACTACATAAAGGAACATGGCCACTTGCCCAACATTCCATCTGCCAAGGAAATGGAGGAGAATGGGATTGAGTTGGGAGAGATGAATATGAAATTGTTGGAGAAGATAGAGGAGTTGACATTGTACATTATTGAACAAAATAGAAAGATTGATGAGCTGAAAAATGATAATGATAAACTCCAAAAACTTGAACAAAGAATCATTTATCTCGAAAAAAAATAACTGGTGACCATGGGAAAAAAAAGCGGAATACTATTATGTACGTTATTGGTTTTCATTGTGTCCAGAGGACAAAATCAAACTATAAGTTTAAATTATTGTTTTGGGTTTAACCCAAGCACAGACACATTCACATATAATGGAACAGAGATTGGAAATTATTCATTGGGATGGTATTCACTTCCATCTTCCGCGGAGGCGAGGCTTTCAGGATATGGGGGTATAAAGTTGTTTACAGGACGACAACTCAGAATGATTGTTTTAAGTACCGGGAATGTTGGTATTGGCACCCTAACTCCCGATGCCAAACTAGCAGTAAAAGGAAAAATCCATGCAGAAGAAGTGAAGGTTGACCTTTCCGTTCCCGGACCGGATTATGTCTTCAAAGAGGACTATGACCTCAAATCCCTTGAAGAAGTCCAAACCTATATCAAGGAGCATGGACACTTGCCCAACATACCATCCGCTAAGGAAATGGAAGCCAACGGGATACAACTGGGTGAAATGAATATGAAGTTGTTGGAGAAGGTCGAGGAATTGATGCTCTATACTTTAGAACAAGAAAAGAAAATTCAAAACCTAAAAGTTCAAAATTCTAAAATTGAACAAGAAAAGAGAAAGATGGTTGAGTTGGAAAGCCGACTTCAAAAGATAGAACAACTTCTAAACCAAAACAAATGAGAACAAAGCTTTTAATATGTTTCGCCTTATTAACAATGCTCCAGGTAGATGCACAGTTAACCAATTCGTTCCCAGATGACGGCAGTGTGGGAATTGGTACAACTGCCCCACAAGCCAAGTTGCAAGTTCAAAACAACGGCACTATAGGAGGCCAATGGGACCCTTTGAAAAGTTGTTTTACACTTTTTGATGGAAATGATCAGTATACCATTATGGATTCTAATGAACTATACGGCTCACACCTTTTGCATATTGGGACTAGGGACGGTGCTGACATTGTAAAATTTCGTACAGTTTTTAGTTCAGGCTTGGCGGTTGACAGGATGACTATAAAGAATAATGGTTTTGTGGGAATTGGAACAACCTCCCCTTTAGGAGTGTTGCATGTAACGAGTGGAACTTCAGGAGATGCTATATTTAGACTGGAAGCTGATACAGTAAACAATAATGAAAATAGCAATCCATTGATACAATTGCGACAGGATGGAGACATTATAGGTGTTGATATAGGGTTTTCAGAAAGTTTTGGGGATAATGTTTTTGGCATAGCCCCATGGCACTCCGCTCAAGGAGGGAATAGATGGGATGCACTTGTAATGAATATGGCGACTGGGAATGTTGGTATTGGAACTAAAGTGCCAGGAAATTGGAAACTTGCCGTAAAGGGAAAGATCAGGGCCGAGGAGATTAAAGTGGAAACAGGTTGGGCCGATTATGTTTTCAAAGAAGGCTATGATTTGCCAACTCTTGAGGAAGTGGAAAAACACATCAAGGAAAAAGGGCATCTCATCAACATCCCTTCCGCTAAGGAAGTCGAGGAGAATGGAATAGAACTGGGAGAGATGAACAAGCTGCTCCTAGAAAAGATTGAAGAGTTGACATTGTACCTTATCCAACAGCGGAATGAAACGGAGGAAATAAAAAAAGAATTGCTCCAACTTAAACAAACGATGAAAAAATGAATAAGCAAAAAGTTACTGTAACCCATACAACGGCTCAAGACCTAGGTTTGACCTAAGAAACCACATTGATTATGGAACCAAATTTCAAAGCAATCAACAAAATTAAAACAAGCATTTATAAATTAAGTATATCAACTTAATGAATTCTATATACATAGCACCTAACTCATTAAAAGCTAAATGACATGAAATATGTGATTATATTAATTTTCTTTTGTGTAATCAGCACACAATCTCAGGAGACCCCAATTTTTAATCAAATTCCTCAGCAAAGTTTAACGCCTTCGCCGCCGGTCTTAGGAACTTTAGGGAGTTTTGGTGGGGTAAATCTAAATGAATCGACTGGAGGGATTAATAAAATTATTCCATTGTATCAGTTAAAAGAGGGCAATATTGATTATACCCCTGCTATTCAATATTCTTCCACGGGAGTTAAAGTGAACGATTGGGGTGGAAGACTGGGTATTGGTTGGCGAGGTAATTTTTATGCGACAATTTCCAGAATTGTTCGTTCAGTACCTGATGAACATGCTGATTCCAGACTTGATTTATCAATGCAAGAAATGTCCATTTATACAGAGGCCAATTATGATACCATCCAAAAACTTGAAACAGATGCCCGTTCCAGTTCTTACAATACGGGAAATGATTACTATGACGGAGAATTTGATATTTTTTCTTTTGATATTTTCGGGGAAAGCGGATCATTTATTATAAAGGATAACAATGCTGTTTTGCTTAATCACAATCACAGTAACAATGTTCGAATTGAAATATTGGGAACAGCTCCCTACACTTTCCGTATAACCAATAGTAAGGGACTTGTCTATTACTTTGATTCCCAAATTGAATATTCACGATTTGAAGGAGGCGGGCACTATGAAGGGGCAGAGTTAAATTATGAACAACCAAGTATGAATTTGCCTACTGCTTGGTTTGTCAACAGAATAGAATCTCCTTTCGGAGATGCGATTGATTTTAATTATTTATCCACAAGTTATAATTACATCTATGATTTTTATGAGAATTATACTCTGAAAAATGGAGTTGAGGAAGGGGATAATCCTGATCCGGGCTATAACTGTAATAATAATGGTGAATTTTGTGAAATCAATGAAGCGGTATATTTTGTTAATACCCATACCTATGGTATTAAGAAAAAAACAACCCAAACAAAATACTTGACTTCGGTTTCAGGCAATAATTTTCTTTTACAGTTTAATTATAGTTCAAGAAGTGATTTGGAAGGTGATAGATTGCTCAATAACATATCTCTTTATGATGTTCATAATAATTTAACTTCAAAAGTAGATTTTTCATATGACATGTATACTTCCAGTTCCGCTATTGAATCATTATTGGGCAATGGAGAACTTGTTAATGGCACGGAAGCCCAGAAATTAAAGAAACGCTATTTTTTAAGAAACATTGAAATTGGTACCGGCACTGAAAATCAAACATACGCCTTCCAGTATAATGGGCCAGAAGATCTGCCCCATAGGTTTTCCTTTTCACAAGATGAAGGAGGGTATTATAATGGGATTATAAATAATGGGTTCGTTCCTGAAGCCAGAATCGAAGAGCATAAGGAAAAATGGCCTAAACTGCAAAACGTGCCAGTCTATTATTTTGGAGATAGGAGCACCAACGATTTTGCCAAAAAAGGAATGTTAACCCAAATCACTTACCCTACTAAGGGAAAGGATGTGTATGAATACGAATTAAACTCCTATTCCACCATTTCTGAAAAAAAAGTAGCCAACATTATTTCAGGGGAAGTCCATAATACATGGAATAATGGTCCAATTATTTTAAATCCTGAAGAATTTGACTGGATTACTGTAGGGCCCTCGGACACAATAGAACTTAATTGGGATATATACGACCCCAATTCTTCTTTACCCCCGGAAGATGAATCTGAAACACATTATGCATGGTTTTACATTCTCGATGGAGATAATGGTGGCTATAAAGATTTTAGGGATACTTCTACAGGTACCATTAGGGACAGTGTCAAGCTAGAAATCAATCTTTCAGGAAGTCATAAAATTATAGAAATGATTGATTCAGGGGAAATTGGATTACAGTTTAAATTATATGGGCAATTCATGAGAGTCTCTTACGAGCTTATATATTATGATATTACCTATGAAGAAGTGGATTTACCGCTTCCTGGGCTGCGTTTAAAAAGAGTGACAAGCCAACCATTAAATTCTCCGGCGATAGAGAAAACATATAATTATAAAACCTTTTCAATGGAAAACAACCAATTGGTGTTCTCCGAGGATACCTCTAGCCATAGGGATGAAAGGCGCAACTCGTTTGCAAGGAGGTTTGAAACAGAATTATGTGTTCCTTATGGCACTGTTACTTGTGTGCCATTCAAAATATATTATCATAGTTTAACTTCATACAGCCAATTTGACCTAAATATTTTTGGAGGTAATCCCATTGCCTACTCACATATCACACAGCAATTGGAGGACTCCTTCACGGCTGGGGTATATGATGTTTCGGTAGACGATATGGGGACAGATATTTTAGGTTCTGTGAGTGATGAATATTATGAAGAGCCACCAGTAAATCCCAAGACATTCACCGGATGGGGTCATGGATTAAAAATCCATCAATATGATGGAACGAAAAGCGGCACTGACTTTAAATTGGTTAAGAGGCAACATTGGGATTATATTGAAACGCGATTTTCTTTAGGAGGTAACTGTAGCGTCTATAAAAAGTATGAACCTGTCTATCATAATGATAATATCGAACCGTACACTGCTATCTACTATAGATTGTACAATATTTGGCATAGATTGAATTCTTTCGAAGAAGTGTTATATGATGATAATAATCAAGTTTCTGTTTCTAATGTCATTGATTATGGTTATGAGAATCCAATACATCAACTACCTACTTCCAAAACTATCAGGAACAGCAATGGGAGAACGATTATCTCCAAGACCTACTATCCGGATGATGTGATATCACCGAGTTCCTTGGGTTTTGACAATTTGACCACAGCAGAGTTCAACGCCATTGAAGGTTTAAAGAAAACAAAGAACAATGGTATTCCTGGCCTGTACCGGATAGCGGAGCCTATACAAACAGTAACTACAGTAAACGATGTAGGTGGGGCAATTTTGGCTAGAACAACACAAAGAGCAAACTATCGGGATTGGGCAAGTGATAGGATAACGCCGGAATATATCCAAACATCCAAGAACAATGAGCCTTTGGAAAATAGGGCCCAATACCTTTCAATCGATGTAAATGGCAATCCTAATCAGGTCAAATATACGGATGGACCAACAACTACATATCTATGGGGTTACAATTATTCCCAACTGATAGCAAAGATTGAGAATGCTACCTATGCCCAGGTAATGAGTACTTTAGGAAAAACCTCAAATGATGATCTAAGCTATCTTCAAAATTATAACGATACCCAATTATGGACTGAGTTTGATAAGATTCGCAACGGTCTTCCCGATTCGATGGTGACCACCTACACCTATGACCCGTTGGTCGGTGTGACCAGTGTCACGGACCCGAAGGGGAATGTCACATATTACGAGTACGATGCGTACAAGCGTTTGGAGTTCGTCAAGGATGACGATGGACATTTGGTGCAGGAATACAAATACAACTATAAAAACTAAGTGCCATGGGAAGAGTTTTGTCAATTTTATCGGCCATTCT
>JBLWSV010000006.1:0-246859 GCA_048270465.1 Allomuricauda sp. | reverse complement strand
TGCTTCAGGAAATCGTCGTTGAACAATTCTTCTTTCTTCATAATGTGCAAATATTTAAAATTAGACAAAAAATTAGCGGGGACATGCCCCCGCTAATTTTCTATTTACACACTTTATGAGATAGTCTTATTTTTTGTGAATAAATGTTGCTTGAATTGAATTCATCTTTCCAAGAAACATTTATTACCACCATATCAGGAGCTCCCTTAGTTATAATAAACTCTATGGCGATGCTACTTTTTGGCCGAATTTCTATTGGACAGGGATTGGTTAGAACATGCAATCCATTTAAATCAGGTATTTCAATGACTACGTTTTCTGCTATGGATTTCCCAGTATTGTAAATTTTCAAAGTACGTTTACCGCGAGCCTGTTTAATGATATGTGTTTCTACATAAGCTTTTTTCTCTACTTCTTTTTCATTTATAAACTTTTCTAATTGGAACTGGTTTATTAGCAAAGATTGTTTGTTGATTTTAGAATCATGCAAAAAATATGTGATAATAGAAAAGGATAGAGCAGCTAAAGCAATTAAAACACTTAAAATTTCTAGACTCATCTAATTTTAATGTTTTTATTGCCTTTAAATACTTTTTTAAGCATGTTGTTCAAATCCTTCTGAAGGTCTTTTTTTACTTCATCTTTAATGCTGTCGATTTGATTGTCTATTCTTTCTTGATTCAATTCAACCAATTCTTCATAACCACCGTTATATTCTCTTTCACATCGCTTACATTTAATCCAAGATTTATCTTCATTGTATTCAAAATTTGAATCACCACAAGTGGTACAAATTAATGTAATGGATTTGTCATATTCTTTTTTCATCATTTTGTTTTTAAGTCATATTGCCATTATATTCTAAAAAGGTATTATTTATGTTTCACCTATAAAAAATATCTTTTCACCGTTTATTAACCACTTCATGCAGTCTCCTTTTTCACTCACCCTTCGACTTCGCTCAGGGCTCCATGTCGCACATCTGGGTTAAAGGGTACCCACATTGGGAGTACTTCACCTAACTTGCTTTCTTTTCAGAAAGGTACTTCCAATACCGTTTGGGCACATGTTGCGTATGCAATTTGGGGTTGATACGGGACTTGATGCCCGTGCTTTTGAAATAATCGTTCCAAAGGGTCTGGTAATCGTATTCCTCGCTCAAGAAAGCATCACTTTTATGGATTTTGTTGAAATGTACCTCCCTTAGGTCCAGCGACACCATTTCCACATGGTCCAGGTCGTAATAGATGCCGTATTTGCGCTTCACGTCATAAATGAGCCATTGCTGGTCCGCATAGCGGTCCCGAAAATGCTTGGAAATCAGGGGCAGCACATCAAAATCGGGCTCTATGTTCGCAAAATAGATGTTGTCCTTCGTTAACTGGAACCGCACAAAGGCCTCCATGCGGTGTTTTTCCCGGCCCACCTTTCGCGCCAATTGGCTGATGTGTAGCACCGTACTGTCCGAATAGTCCAGATACTTTCCGGTCTGGGTCCGCATCAATTTTTGGATGTAGGTGTAAAGCATCATTTCCACCCCTTCGGTTTCGCTCAAAAAAGCAAAATACACATTGGAAATGGCATTGTGGCTTTTGCCCTTGATGCCGTTCCAGACCCGCTTGGCCTTTTCCACGTGGGTGAAAATAGTCTCAGTGTCCGAGAACAGTCCATTTTGGCATTGACCGTTCCTTTGGATGTCGGCCACATTGATCTTTTCGTCAAAAGCGACAAACACAGCTGTGAGAAAGCCGTTGAAACTGCCGTCGTAAATTAAGGTTGTTGAAGCATTCATAACGCTTGAATTTTGTTTTTGTAGTCATTTCAAACAAGTGGACAATCTGGATTCTTCCATTGTGAACTCCCTCGAAATGACACCATTTTTCATTGTAAACTGCTCATTGTTAATTGAATAATGACAATTGGTTACTGTACTGGTTCCTGAACTTGCCGGACGACGTCTGTAAGATCATCCCCTTGATTTTCTCCGCATCCAGATCACGGCGTTCCCAATGACGGGAATCGCATACCATAAAATATTGGGCGCGGTTGAGGGCCACTCCAATTTTTTTGAGGTGGTCCCAGTTCAGCCTTCGAAATTTTCGAGCTTTTATTATTTTTTCCACGGACTGCATACCTATGCCGGGTATGCGGGCCAAGAGACGTTTGTCCGCCGCGTTCACATCCACTGGAAAATGGTGCAGGTTGCGCAACGCCCACGAAAGCTTGGGATCCACGTCCATGTCCAGATTGGGGTGTTCCTTGTTCAAAATCTCGTTCACGGCAAAACCGTAGAAGCGTAAGAGCCAATCGGTCTGGTAGAGCCTGTTCTCCCGGAGCATGGGCACCTGGGAACCAATAGCTGGCAAACGGGCGTCATCGGCTACGGGCACATAGCCGGAGTAATACACCCGTCGCATTTGGTAGGTCTTATAATAATAGGTGGCGGAATACATGATATCCTTGTCCGTTTCCCCCGATGCGCCAACAATCATTTGGGTGCTTTGGCCGGCTGGGGCATATTTGGGCGTACTTTTGATGATTTTTCGCTCAGTTTGGTACTTTACAATCTCGTTTTTTACCTTGAGCATGGGCTTGGTGAAATCCTCATGTTTTTTTTCGGGAGCCAGAAGTTTAAGGCCAGAAACTGTGGGCACTTCAATGTTCACCGAGAGTCGGTCTGCATAGAGACCCGCTTCGTACATGAGTTCATCACTGGCCCCGGGTATGGATTTCAAATGGATATACCCATTGAAATTTTCCTCTTCCCGTAGTTTTTTGGCCACCGCCACCAAACGTTCCATGGTGTAATCTGCATTTTTAAAGATCCCTGAGCTAAGGAACAATCCCTCTATATAGTTCCTTCGGTAAAAATTGATGGTCAGGTCCACCACTTCCTGGATCTTGAAGGCAGCTCTTTTGACATCGTTGCTTTTGCGCGTGACGCAATAGGCACAATCATAGATACAATGATTGGTCAGCAAGATTTTCAACAAGGAAATGCAACGTCCGTCCTCCGTATAGCTGTGGCAAATACCCATTTTGGAAGCATTGCCCAGACCCTTTGTTTTATTGGTCCGGTTGCCCCCACTACTGGCGCATGACACATCGTATTTGGCCGCATTGGCCAATATGTTCAACTTTTCCCGTATTCTATCAAAATCCATAACTTGGAAATATTCCATTCAAATATATGGATATAATCCAAATAATGGAAATAATCCATAAAAAGTTTTGGAAATAATCCAAATTAACTATATTTGAAGAGGTATTGGCTCGTCGAGGCGTCATCCTGAGCTTTCACCCTGAGCGTAGTCGAATGGGTAGTCGAAGGAACTATCGAGAGGTCTTACCTAGGAAATGTTTATTAGGTCTCGACTGCGCTCGACCTGACAGCAATATGTATTAGGATGGAAAACGAACTGACACTGAAACGATTTACGGACATTCGAAGGGAACTTGGTTATACCCAGACCGAATTTGCCCAATTGTTGGGCGTGAAGAACACCACAGCCGATATTGAAAGGGGGAGGACCAAACTATCGGGTAAAGTGGTGTCCGAGTTACTGAAACAGTTCAAAATCAACCCACTTTGGCTATTTGGAGAGAGCGATCAGAAGCATTTGGACACATCCAAGACCAGTGTGATTCCCAAAGTGGTCACCGTGGACAATTCCGACAATGACAATATGGTATTGGTGAATGCCAAGGCCGCTGCGGGCTATCCGCAAAACATTTCCGATACGAGTTGGTACCAACAGCTGCCCGCCTTTGACATGCCTATCCCCGAATTCCGAAACGCAACATACCGTGGATTTCAGGTGGAAGGGGACAGTATGTTGCCCAATCTTAGGCCCAACGATTGGGTGTTGGCACGTGCCATTGAACATATTGACCATGTAAGTCCAAATAAGATGTATGTGGTCGTGCTCCAGGATGCTGTATTGGTCAAGAAAATTGAACGAAGGCCCAATTCCAACAACATCACTTTGGTGTCCTTGAATGAAACTTACCCTCCCTATGAAATCAAACCCTTCCAAATTCAGGAAATTTGGGAGGTGAGCAGCAAATTGACCTTCAATGTGGACGCCACAACCGAGACTGGGTTGTTGAGACAACTACAACTATCCATGGAAGAATTAAAGAAGCAGATTGCCAAATAACGGAGTTAAAAACCTGTACCTATGGCTTTTGTTTTAATTCTCATCAAAAATTTATGAGCGGTCATATATAGGACCGAACCATCATCGCCCCAAGCGCAGTTGGCAGTAAGCTGGCCCGTCTCAATGCGGCCCAATAGCTTTCCTTCGGGGGTGATAATCAGAACACCACCCGGTCCTGTGGAAAAAATGGTTCCATCCTTGGCGACTTTAAGACCATCCAGGGAACCTATCAATCCTTCTTTCAGCAATTCAGCAGCGTCAAAGAATACACTTCCCCTATCCAATGACCCATCATCTTGGATGTTGTATGCCATGATATAGGGTGCATTGTTGTTCGATTGGTTCACATAAAGTGTTTTTTCATTTGGGGACAATGCCACGCCATTAGGGCGCGAAAGATTGTCCACTACCATATCAACTGTGCCATCGGTTTCAATTTTGAAGACACCAAAGGCATCAATTTCCCGAGTTTTGGAATTTTCTTGTTCCGGTAGGCCATAGGGGGGGTCGGTAAAATAATAGACACCTTTGGAGGTCTGTACAATGTCATTTGGGCTATTGAAACGCTTGCCGTTCCAGTTATCTGCCACCGTTACTTTTCCGCCGAAAGATAGCGGCATCCGAGATATTCTTCGGTCGCCGTGTTCGCAGGCCACCAGTTCCCCTTGGTTGTTTATGATAAGTCCGTTGCTGCCGGGTTCCTTGCTGTAAGGCAGTATTCCGGTGTAGCCAGAAGGTTCTAAAAATTGCGTGAGCCCTTCCTTTTCATCCCATTTAAAAATGGTGTTTTGCGGAGCGTCCGAAAATAGGAGGAACCCACCATCCTTCACCCAAACGGGACCTTCGGACCAGATGAAATCCTCGGCGAGTACCTCTATTGTTGCATTTGTATCCACATAATCATAAAAAGCATCATCCACAGCGACGAGCTTACCGGTGTTTTTCTGTTGGGCGGTACACCCTAAGCCAATGCTTAACAATAGGAGGGTTAAATTTTTCATTTTGAAATAGTTATCGTTATGTGTTGTCTTAATGGTCTAGACTTTGACGGACAAACAGGTGTCCTTGATGGTCTTGGCCAACTTTTGTGCTGCTGATGGATTACGTCGGAACCACAACTCTGGTTCAAAGATTTCCAATTCGGCCAAGGCCCAATTTCCTTCGTTGTCCCGAAATAGATCTACCCGTGCATAAACGGGAAGTTCGGGAGCGGCATTGACCACCTTTTCTGCAAAAGCAATCTGTTCCTTGGACGGGTCATATTCGTGGACGCTACCGCCAAAATCGTCCTGTACCCGAAAATCGCCGGGTTTGGCAATTTTGAGCACGGCATGGGTAAATTGGCCATTGAACAGCATCATGGAAATCTCCCCTTCGGAAACGATGTTCTCTTGAAATTCCTGTAGCATCATCGCTTCTTCGGAAATCAATTGTCCAAACAGATCTTCGTACTTTGAAATCTCCGTTGTATGGATCTTGTAGGTATGTCGGGCCGCGCCGGACACACAGGGCTTCAATACAAATTGCTCTTTCCTGAACCCATGGTCTTGCATCGCAGTGGAAAAAAGAGCCTGCAATGTGGTTTGGGTCCCCTTTTCCACAAAGATAGTCTTGGGAATGGTGACGCCCGCCCTAGAAAGGTCTTGGAGGTAGTGTTTGTCTATGTTCCATGTGATCAACTCTTTGGAATTGATGAACTGGGTCAGCTTGGAAGTATTTTCAAACCATTTTGAAAATTCAGGGAATCGGTCAAAATAGTCCCAAGTGGTGCGAAAGAGGGCCAATTTTGTGGTAGACCAATCAAAATGGGGATCATCCCAAGATTTTCGGACGACCTTCAAACCTTCTGCCTGCAAGGCTTCCACAACCAGACGGTCTTCCAACAGTACATTTTCAATATAGGGTGTCTTTTTTTGGGGTGACACATACCGATGGTCCGTCAATACTACAATATCAAACTCCATAGCAGAAAAATTTAAAATCCAACAGCGGTATCATCGCCCCGTTTGTCGGCCCCACCTTCCAGTTTGCCATCAGGCAGCACGCGGATGGCATCCACTTTACCGATAATGGGGGTACGCTCCTCGTTGATGATGTATCCTTTGGATTTCAGTTCCGATATGAGTTCCTCCGAAAAGCCCTCGGGCTCAAAAATGACCGCATCGGGCAACCATTGGTGATGGAAACGAGGGGCGTTCACCGCATCCTGCATGCTCAGGTTGAATTCGTACACGTTCAAAATGGTCTGGGCCACCGCAGTGATGATGGTTGAGCCGCCGGGCGTGCCGACCACCATGTACAGTTTTCCGTCTTTTTCGACAATGGTAGGCGTCATACTGCTCAGCATCCGCTTTTCCGGGGCAATGCTGTTGGCCTCGGCCCCGACCAGCCCGAACATATTGGGCACGCCGGGTTTGGCACTGAAATCGTCCATTTCATTGTTCAAAAAGAAACCGAGCTCAGCACAATAAAGTTTGGAACCATAACCTCCATTTAAAGTTGTGGTGGCCGATATGGCATTGCCCTCACTATCCACTATGGAGTAGTGGGTGGTTTCGGCACTTTCGATGATTTCTACCTCGCCATGACTCACATCGGACGATAAGGTCGCTTTGTCAAAGGAAAAATTGGTCATCCTTTCCTGAAGATACTCGTCGCTCAACAAAATGTTCAATGGAATATCGACAAAGTCGGGATCGCCCAAAAAGTAATTTCGGTCGGCGTATGCACGTCGGGAAGCCTCGGTGAACAACTGGATGGTCTTGGCAGAGTTATGTCCGAACTTGGACACCTTGTAGGGCTCCATCATCTTGAAAATCTGGTTGATGGTGACTCCTCCGCTGCTTGGCGGACTCATGGAAATAATGTGTAGATCTTTGTAATCAAATTCAATGGGATGTCTCCACTTGGCCTCATAGCGTGAAAGGTCTTCTTCGGTGATATAGCCGCCGTTTTCCTGCACAAAAGCGGCCAGTTTTTGGGCCACTTCGCCTTTGTAGAACCCATCTTTTCCTTTTTCCATGATGATTTCCAAGGTTTGGGCCAATTCGGGATATTTAATGGTGTCCCCGGCCTTGAAAGGGCCTGCAAATTTGGTGCTGTCTCCGTTCGCCTTGATGAAACTTTCTCGGTAACCTTCCAATCGTTTGGCCTGCATTTCGGTGACCACAACCCCTTTTTTGGCCAAGGCAATGACGGGTTTCATGATCTCGGATAGGGGTAGGGAACCAAATTTTTTGTGTACTTCCATGACACCAGCGACTGTTCCGGGAACCCCAACAGCGGTACCGCCCGTGGTGCTCATATCGGGGATGACATTGCCCAGCGAATCCAAGTACATATCCTTATGGGCCGCCAAGGGCGCTTTCTCCCGATAATCGATACCCCCGACTTCGCCATTGCTCTTTCGGTACACCATAAAACCACCTCCGCCCAAATTTCCGGCAAAGGGAAAGGAAACGGCCAAGGCCAGCTCTGTGGCCACCATGGCATCAAAGACATTGCCCCCTTTTTTCATGATGTCCACCCCAATTTGGGATGCTTCCTCGCGGGCTGAGACCACCATGGCCTTTTCTGTGACAAGTCCCGTGGGAGCTACAGGTTGTTGTTTGCAATTGATAAATACGATCAGGGGCAGGAGGAATATCAGTCTTCGCATAGGTCACTAAATTTTTGACGGGAAAAGGTAATCAATTCTTCAAAAAAAGTGGTGAACTCGTTTTCAAAATCCGTGTAGTGTTCTTCGAGGTCCAAAATGGCAAAATTCATCTTGGACTTGTTCTTGGTCCTTCGGTTCATTCCGTTGAGCACCCTGCCGATACCGTCAAGGTTGGCATAGTCCAAAAGCCAGTTATCCGCGATCATGTAGGGCATCATCCGTTTGGTGGCCACGGGAAGCAGGTCATAGTTCTCTTCTAAAAGATTATAAAATCTATCCACATATGTTTCCAGGGGAACATGGGAATAATCGCTCCAGTTCTTGGCCAGGAAATGGTCGTAAAAGATGTCCACGATTACCATGCTATAATGGCTATAGTTCTTGTGCAGCCTTTTGCTGCTCTGCCTTGTGATGGGGTGGGCGTCCGTAAAGGTGTCAATTTCCCGATGTAAGAGAATACCCTTCTGAATTTTATCAGGAAAGTGCTTGTATTTGTTCCCACGGATATGATCGGCAAAAAAATTGCCCAAAGTGATCTCCTTGTCATCAAAGGAAAGGTAAATATGTGCCAAGAAGTTCATCGGGGCAAAATCCTTTTGTGTCGAAATTTACAAATTCAAAACATGGAATAGGGGATGCTGGGTTATATTTGCACAAACTTTTTTAACAATTATGACACTGATCAAATCGATTTCTGGAATTAGAGGAACCATAGGCGGAAAAACAAATGATAACCTGACCCCACTGGACGCTGTGAAGTTTGCGGCAGCATATGGGAGCTGGTTGAAGGACTATTCCAAGAAAGAGAAATTGACCGTTGTCATAGGTAGGGATGCCCGTTTGTCGGGCGAAATGATCCAAAATCTGGTGGTATCCACTTTGGTGGGATTGGGAATCGATGTAGTGGACTTGGGATTGTCCACCACACCAACCGTGGAGATTGCCGTTCCCTTGGAAAAGGCCGATGGGGGTATCATCCTGACCGCCAGCCACAACCCCAAGCAATGGAATGCCCTTAAATTATTGAACGAGAAAGGAGAGTTTTTGGATGCGGCCCAAGGAGCCAAGATTTTGGAACTTGCCGAAAAAGAGGATTTTGAATTTGCCCAAGTGGATGATTTGGGGGAAATCACTAAAAATGATTCCTACATCGATATCCATATTGATGAAGTATTGGAGCTTCCCTTGGTAGATGCCGATGTGATCAGGGGCAAGGGGTTCAAGGTGGTCGTGGACGGGGTCAACTCCACAGGGGGTATTGCCATTCCCAAATTACTTCAGGAATTGGGTGTGGAAGTGGTAAAGCTCTACTGTGATCCCACGGGCCATTTTCCGCACAATCCAGAACCCTTGAAGGAACATTTGGGAGATATCTGTAAAAAAGTGGTTGAGGAAAAAGCCGATTTTGGCATCGTGGTGGACCCGGATGTGGATCGTTTGGCCTTTATCAGCAATGATGGGGAAATGTTCGGTGAGGAATACACCTTGGTGGCCTGTGCCGATTACGTGCTGGGCAAGACCAAGGGCAATACAGTGTCCAACTTGTCCTCTTCACGCGCCCTTCGCGACATTACCGAAAAGCATGGCGGCACTTATGAGGCTGCAGCCGTGGGCGAGGTGAACGTGGTCGCCAAAATGAAGGCGAGCAATGCCATTATAGGAGGTGAGGGCAATGGTGGTATCATTTATCCAGAGAGCCACTACGGGCGCGATGCTTTGGTCGGGACGGCTTTGTTTTTGATGTTGATGGCCGAAAGGGGCGGAACCGTGGCAGAGCTTCGGGCAAGCTACCCCAGCTATTTTATGGGCAAAAAGAAAATAGAACTTACTCCCGGACTGGATGTGGATGCCCTACTTGAGGCCATGCACGACAAATATAAGGGTGAGCAGGTTTCCACCATTGATGGGGTAAAAATCGATTTTCCCGAGAATTGGGTTCATTTGAGAAAATCGAATACGGAGCCCATCATCAGAATTTATACGGAAGCCAAGTCGCAAGAGGAGGCCGACAATTTGGCTGACAGGATTATTGGTGAAATAAAGGAGAAGGCCGGTATTTAATTGTTGGCAGCGGCAAGAGGTTCTGAAAAATGTTGTGGGACTTTGTCCCTGTGCTTCCACCTTTTGTGGGTCCAGAAATAATATTCCGGGGCTTCCCGTATGGATTCCTCCACATGCTTTAGAAAAGATTCGGTGATCTTATAATCTTCCACCGCTGTTGGGTTTTCGGCAAGGACAATAAATGTGCTGCTGTAGAGTCCCCGGCCCGTTTTTCTCACTTTGAGATATACGGGGACAAAATCATTGGCCTTGCAGATTTCCTCACCTCCCACATGCACCGGAACCGTGATGCCCATAAATTTTGTCCAGTGGCGCGCACGTTGGACCATGGGGGATTGGTCGCTGATGATCCCCACCATCATCAATTCCCTTCTTTCTTTTGCCGCTTTCAACAATTTTTTGCTTTCCTTGGTAGCGATCAATGTTGTGCCGTACTTGCTCCTGATACCACGGACCAATCTGTCAAAATATTTGTTCTGGATTTTTTGGTAGATGCCATAGCCCTTCGATGTTATTCTGGTGTTGAGGGACAATACCCATTCCCAACTGGCATAATGTGGCAACATGATCATAGTGTTCTTTCCCTTCGCCTCCAGATTTTGGAGCACTTCAATATTTGTGTAGCTGAAGCGCCTTTGCATTTCTTCGGTACTGATGCCCAAAGTCTTTATCATTTCCAAAAAGATATCGCACATATGACGATAGAATTTTTTCTCAATCTCTAGCCTTTCTTCCTTTGATTTTTCAGGGAAAACAAGTGCCAAGTTGTTGCGTACCACTTTTTTGCGGTATCCAATGACATAGTAGAGCAATAGGTAGACACCATCGGAGATTGCATATAAAGTGGGGAAAGGGAGCCTGGAGACCAACCAGAGCAATGGGTAAACGAGGATATATATGGCCAACTGCATAAGCGATTCTTCTGTGCAAATATAGCTATATTTGAAACCAAACTTTTATTGCATGTACAATTTACATATTGCCACCATTGCCATCATTGCTGCCAATGTGCTGGTTTCCCTTCGGGGGTTCAGCGATACCACTTTTTTTGATCGATATAAGTTCAGTATCGGAGGCATACAGGCAGGGCAGCGGGAACGGATGGCCACATCTGGGTTCCTGCACGTGGATATTTCCCATCTCTTCTTCAATATGTTCACGCTTTACTTCTTTGCCAATGTGGTCATCAATTGGTTTGGACCGGGCAAGTTCTTGATCATCTATTTTGTCAGTTTGCTGGGAGGGAGCCTTTTGGCCCTGTTTTTCCATAAAGATGAGCCCTTCTATAGTGCAGTAGGGGCCAGTGGTGCCGTTACGGGCATTTTGTACGCCGCCATTTTGCTTAACCCTGACATGCAGCTGGGCATTATGTTCATCCCCATTCCGTTGCCCGCATACGTTTTGGGCATTGCGTATTTGTTATATTCCATTTATGGAATGAGGAGTAGGTTGGGCAATATTGGGCACACGGCACACTTTGGCGGGGCCATTGGCGGATATGCCACTACTTTGTTGTTCAGGCCGGAACTGTTCGTTACGGACACATTGATTGTTGTCCTATTGGCCATCCCCATCATCATCCTTTTTGTGTTGGAGAAAATGGGGAAGATCTGATTCAAAGCATGTCAAATTCCACCTGTAGGGAGTTGGCAGTAACCTAATAACTCAAAAAGTAGTTAAAAAAGTTAAAGAGCAAGTTTCAAGTCCAAAATCCCATATCTGAAATTCCAAAAAATGCATAGGGTGATAATCAGTCAGCGGTTTACATTTTGTAGATAACTATACTCCTTAACTGAATAACTCACTAACCCAATAACCCAACTTTAGTTCAGTAGCTCCGCCACTTTTTCCTCAAGTGCAGGCCCTCTTAGGTCCCTGGCCACGATTACCCCGTTCTCATCCAACAAAAAAGCAGCTGGTATGGCATTGATGTTGTACAGCCTCGCAATGGGGTCTTGAAAACGCTGAAGGTTGGAAATATGGTTCCACAAAAGACCATCGGCCTCAATGGCCCTTTTCCAGTCCTCTGCCTTATTGTCCAAGGAGACCCCGAGCACATTGAACCCTTTGTCCTTGTATTTTTCATAGACCGAAACGATATTTGGGTTTTCCATACGGCATGGCCTGCACCAAGCGGCCCAAAAGTCCACCAAAGTGAGTTTGGACTTACTCGTAACGTCACTCAATGCCAAGAGGTCCCCATCGGGGGTGGGTGCCGAAAACCCGGGGGCTACGGCACCAATTTCGGTGGATTTCATTTTGTCCAACTGCTCTTGTAGTTTTTTTCCGGGCTCTGTGGCCTTCATTTCGGGTGACAGCCCTTCAAAAAGGGATTTGACTTCATCAAACGGAATGGCCTTGCTGGCCATTAAATTTCCCAAGATCAATATGGAAATCAATGCTCTGGGATTGTTTTTTACATATTCCACATTGAAACTCTTTGCTTCTTCCTGAAACTCCACAAACTCTTCCCTAAGTGCCGAAACCGTAGCGGTATCGTTTACCTGGGCAGCTTGTCTCATGTCATTCTGCATCGATATGGCCCTTTCGGTCAATTTCCTTGATTCTTCCAGAAAGCTCATGAACATATCGTTCTGCTCGGTTCCCTTGAGTTTGGCGTAGTTCATGCTGTCCTTTTGGAATTCCATCTCGATGGTACCGTTTTCTATCACAACTGGGGCATTTCCCGGATTGGCCTCCATAAAAATGTAGTGCAATTTTGGCTCGGCCTGATTTCCTGTAAATGTGAACATGCCGTTTTCCACTGCTGCAGTGTCGATATCGATCAATTGATTGAGCGTATCGGTGGTTTTTAAGAAAATTTTGGTGCCATTCTCGGTTTCACCGCTTATGGCACCCTTCAAAGTGTACCCTTTTGGTTCTGAACTACATGATGTCAAAAACAAAACCCCAAGGGCAATGGTAAATAATTTTTTCATTTTTTGTTGTTTAAGGTGCTAAGGTATTCATTCCTTATGGCATAAAAAAACCCTTGCTCTCCCCAAAAAAAAGAACAAGGGTTTTAAATTATGCGAAATCAACGCTTTAGAACTGATAGCGTATTCCCAGCGCAATGTCAAAATCGAAATCATTGTCAAAACCGTCATACCCCACAAGACCTATTTCTGGTCTGAAATCCAGGGATAAGAGTAGGGGAATGTCAAAATTGTACTCCACGCCAATATCACCGGCCGCAAAGACAAAAAGGCCATCATAGTCATCATCAAAATCCGGATCTGGATGATCGAAATCAACGCTGCCCAATCCACCACCGACACCATAGTACCAGTTGAAATTGCCGTCCAAAGGTCGCACCCATTGGTAAATCCCGGTCAGTTTGAAGGCATCAAAGTGCCTGCTGTCCCTCCAACCTAGGTCGAACTCTGCACGGTTGGAGCTTCCAATGGATTTTTGATACGAAATTTCAGCACCAAATCCATCGCTGTCTCCCAATCGGAGCCCAAGGGCATGTTCGGAAATTTCTTGGGCGCTCATTGAGGCTGTTGCAAATAAAAAAAGCGCTGCAAATAATGTGGTAATCTTCATGTGATTCTCTTTTAAGTTAAAAATTAGAGATAGTTTTGTAATAGATTTACGTTTGAAAAGCAGATTTAGTTTCCCAAAATTATTTCAAATTGAATACATATCAGCTCAAAGACCTTGCCGAAAGTTTGGAAGGTGACCTATTGACGGACGAACTGAGCAGGGCTTTGTATGCGACCGACGCCTCTGTTTACCGCAAATTGCCCTTGGCGGTGGCCTATCCAAAAAATACCAGTGATATCAAGACTTTGGTGGCTTTTGCCAGCGAAAATAAAATTGGACTTATCCCAAGGACAGCGGGTACGTCCTTGGCAGGACAATGTGTCGGGGATGGCATTGTTGTGGATGTCAGCCGTGAGTTCACGGAAATCATCGCATTTGATGAAAAAAAGAAACAAGTGACCGTCCAACCCGGGGTGGTGCGGGACGAACTGAACCAATACCTAAAACCCTTCGGGCTGTTTTTTGGACCCAACACCTCAACCTCCAACCGATGTATGATCGGTGGTATGGTGGGCAACAACTCATCGGGAACCACATCCATCCAATATGGTGTCACACGGGACAAAGTGGTGGCCATGCGATGTGTTCTTTCCGATGGGAGCGAAGCTTTCTTTGGCGCTGTTTCAAAGGCAGAATTCGAAAAGAAGAAATCGGAACCGACACTGGAAGGAAAGATCTACGCCACCTTGTTCGAGGAACTTTCCAACAAAACGACTCAAAAGAACATTGAAACGGAATTTCCCAAGCCCAGCATACACCGAAGAAATACAGGATATGCCGTGGACGAACTTCTGAAGAACGATATATTTGGAAATGGACAGGAAAACCTTAATCTGTGCAAACTATTGTCCGGAAGTGAGGGCACCTTGGCCTTCACCACGGAGGTGACCCTACAGTTGGACGACCTTCCGCCTCCATTTTCCGCCATGGTCGCCACACATTATAGGACACTGGAAGATTGTTTGATGGATGTCGCCCCAGTGATGCAGCACAATCTGCATACCTGCGAGATGATGGACAAGGTGATTTTGGACTGTACGAAGAACAATAGGGCACAGTTGGCCAACCGTTTTTTTGTGGATGGCGATCCCGCAGCGATCTTGATGTTGGAGGTGCGTTCCCATTCCGATGAAGACCTTCAGAAACAATTGGAAGGACTGTTGGTCACCATAGAAAAGTCGGACCTGAGCTATGCCAGTCCTGTGCTTTACGGTGATGATATCAATAAGGCCATAGAGCTGCGCAAAGCAGGATTGGGGCTGTTGGGCAACATGGTCGGGGACCGAAAGGCCGTGGCCTGTATCGAGGACACCGCGGTGGCTTTGGAGGACCTGAAGGATTTTATCGGGGAGTTTTCCCAGATCATGAAGGGATACCATCAAGATGCGGTATATTATGCCCATGCCGGGGCAGGGGAGCTGCATTTGCGCCCCATCCTCAACCTCAAAAAGGCGGAAGATGTGGTCCTGTTCCGTTCCATCACGACCGATGTGGCCAAACTTACCAAAAACTACAACGGCAGTTTCAGTGGCGAACACGGCGATGGTATTGTACGGGCCGAATTTATCCCGTTGATGATCGGGGAGGAGAATTATGCCTTGTTAAAAAGGGTAAAAGCCCTTTTTGACCCCAATTACATCTTCAACCCCGGAAAAATAGTGGACGCCTTTCCCATGGACGAATCCCTGCGCTATGTGGTGGACCGAAAAGAGCCCGAGATCAAGACCTTGATGGATTTTTCGGATAGTGAGGGTATCCTGAAAGCGGCCGAAAAATGCAACGGAAGTGGTGACTGTAGAAAGAGCCACCACATGAACGGTGCGATGTGTCCCAGCTATCAGGCCACCAAAAATGAGAAGGACACCACAAGGGGTCGGGCCAATGCACTTCGGGAGTTTTTGACCCATTCCGAAAAAGCAAATCAATTTGACCATCAGGAGCTCAAGCAGGTCTTCGATTTGTGTCTGAGTTGTAAGGCCTGCGCAAGCGAATGCCCCAGCAATGTGGACATAGCGGCACTGAAAGCGGAATTCCTTTACCAGTACCAAGAGACGAACGGATACCCGTTTCGGAGCAAATTGTTTGCCCACAATACCCGTTTGAATGCCATGGGAAGCAAAATTTCGTGGTTGACCAATTCCGTGTATGATTCAGATGTGTTAGGCGGATTGGTGAAGAAAATGGCCGGTGTGGCTCCGGAAAGAAGCCTGCCCAAAGTGTATCGGTTCAATTTTGAAAACCATCTGAACAAGTTCAAGGGGCAACCGACCAAAAAGAAGGTGGTGCTCTATGTGGACGAGTTTGTAAAATATTTGGATGTGGAAGTGGGCAGGGACGCCATTGAACTACTCTGTAAATTGGGCTATGACGTGGAACTGTTTTATGCGGAAAGTGGGCGGACCTATTTGTCCAAAGGGTTTTTGAAAGAGGCCAAAAGATTGGTGGAAAAGAACATGGAAAAGTTAAAACCTTTTCTGGATGAAGATGTTGTCCTACTAGGACTCGAACCCTCGGCCATTCTATCCTTCAGGGACGAGTACCAGCGTTTGCACGACGATAAGGAATTATTGAAAAAATTGGCTTCCCTTTCATTTTTGATCGAGGAGTTTTTGGCTTCGGAAATTGCCGCCGGACATATCACTCCGGACAGTTTTACGGATGAAAAAAAGACCATCAAGATCCATAACCATTGCCATCAGAAAGCATTGAGCAACCAAAAAGTGACTTTCGATATGCTTAATCTGCCCAAAAACTACACGGTTTCCATCATTGCCTCAGGTTGTTGTGGAATGGCCGGTTCGTTCGGGTACGAAAAGGAACATTACGAAACCAGTATGCAAGTGGGCAACCTGAAATTGTTCCCAGCGGTGGCCAAAAGTTCCGGAGACACCATCATTGCAGCAAATGGCACCAGTTGTAGGCATCAGATAAAGGATGGGACGAATAGGGAAGCTTTACATCCTGTTTCAATCCTGAGACAGGCCTTGGTCGTCTAGCGATTTTTCTTTGTGGGTTTCCATATCGCTGGATTGAACGGGATCCGTATCGGATTCCAACTCGACTTTCTTGTCTGTGATGGAAGCGATCAACTCGTAAATGTCCATTTCCTTCAAATCTTCATCCACAAAGAAGGGGGAAAGCCTGTCATGGTTGTAATGGTATATTTTCCAGCGTTTGAAGGAATATTCCAAGGCGGTGAGGTTCTCCACCCAATCGCCGGAGTTTAGGTAGGTGCAGCTACCATTTCTGTTCTCGTAAACTTCTTTTTTGGGTTGATGGATGTGACCACAGATCACATAATCGTAATCGTTCTCTATGGCAAGCTCCGCAGCGGTCCTTTCAAAGTCGTTGATGTATTTCACAGCCCCTTTCACACTGTTTTTGATACGTTTGGACAAGGAATACTTTTCACGCCCCATCTTGACCAACCACCAGTTGATGATATTGTTCATCAAAATAAGAAGGTCGTAGCCATATCCCCCCAACTTGGCCAGCCACTTAGCATTTTGGATGGATACGTCGAATACATCTCCATGGAAAATCCATGCTTTTTTGCCATCCAGATTGAGCACTAGTTTATTCGAAATCTTAAAGTTTCCCATTGAAGTATCACTGAACTTACGGAGCATTTCATCATGATTACCAGTAATATAGTACACTTCTGTACCCCGGGATGCCATTCCAATGATCTTTCGGAGGACCTTCAAGTGGGAGGGAGGGAAATACCGCTTGCTGAATTGCCAAATATCGATAATATCCCCGTTCAAAATGAGTTTCTTGGGCTGTATGCTGTTGAGGTATGCAATGAGCTCATCTGCATGGCAGCCGTAAGTGCCAAGGTGGACATCCGAGATCACGGCCAATTCTATCTTCCTTTTTTTCAATCGTATAGGGTTTGATTGCAAAATAAAACAGTAGGTATAAACTGAAAATCAAATCCAAGTCATCAATACATGACATTATTGTTAAAAAATCATCAACTGGAGGCTTAAATGTTACATGAAGATTAAGTCGGCAAGTGGTTTTTGAATTAAATCGATATCAGCTACCTTTGAGCCTATCTTAAAATTATCATACCGAATGGCTGGAAATTCTTTTGGGCAACTTTTTAGGCTTACCACCTTTGGTGAGTCCCACGGAAGGGCCTTGGGAGGCATAATCGATGGTTGTCCTGCTGGAATTGAACTCGATCTGGAAAAAATCCAAACGGAGCTTGACCGAAGAAAACCGGGACAATCCGCCATTGTGACCCAACGCAAGGAACCCGATACCGTGGAGATTTATTCCGGTATCTTTGAAGGAAAGACGACGGGAACCCCCATCGGTTTTGCCATCCACAACACTAACCAAAAATCCCAAGACTACTCCCATATCAAGGACTCTTACCGCCCATCACATGCCGATTATGTGTACGATCAAAAATATGGCTTCCGTGATTACCGAGGAGGTGGACGAAGCTCTGCCAGAGAGACCGCAAGCAGGGTAGTGGCAGGTGCCATTGCAAAGCAATTTTTGAACGGGATCCAAATAAATGCCTTTGTCAGCCAAGTTGGGGAAATGAAATTGGACAAACCTTACCAAGAACTGGATTTTTCCCAGATCGAGTCCAATCCTGTCCGCTGCCCCGACCCGGAAATCGCCCAACAAATGGAAGAGTACATCAAGGCCATAAAAAAAGAAGGGGATACCATTGGCGGGGTGATCACCTGTGTGATCCAAAATGTACCGGTCGGTCTTGGGGAACCGGTTTTTGACAAGCTCCATGCCCGTTTGGGAGAAGCCATGCTGTCCATCAACGCCGTGAAGGGGTTTGAGTATGGCAGTGGGTTCGAAGGCGTGAAAATGAAGGGCAGCCAGCACAACGATGCCTACAATACGGATGGGACCACCCAAACCAATCGGAGTGGGGGAATCCAAGGGGGCATAAGCAACGGAATGGATATTTACTTCAATGTGGCCTTCAAACCCGTTGCCACGGTGCTGCAATCCTATGAGACCATCAACAAGGATGGGGAAAATGTGACCACCCAAGGAAAGGGAAGACATGACCCCTGCGTGGTGCCAAGGGCCGTGCCCATAGTGGAGGCCATGGCAGCTTTGGTTTTGGCGGATTATGCCCTTTTGGCACGCACCAACAAAATCTGAGGACAGTTTTAGGGAGTTTCCGATCAAAATAGTATCTTCCTTGCCAAAATTTTACTTATGCGTAAACTGGAACTGCACTGGCAAATCCTTATTGGAATGCTTTTGGGTATTCTTTTTGGGTTTGCAATGACCCAAGTGGATTGGGGCATCGACTTTGTCACAGATTGGATTCAACCCCTGGGAACCATTTTTGTCAAACTACTCAAACTCATAGCCATACCGCTTATTTTGGCTTCCTTGGTAAAGGGGATATCCGACCTTAAGGATATTTCAAAGTTCAGGAACATTGGCCTTCGCACCATCGGCACTTACATTTTTACCACGGTCATCGCTATCAGTATCGGTCTCATCTTGGTAAATGTGATGCAGCCCGGCAAGGGAATATCCCAAGAAACCGTGGACAAGCTGACCGATACCTATGCTAGTGATGCAGGGGTCACCTCCAAATTGGAAGAGGCTTCACGGCAAAAGGACAGTGGGCCATTAAAGTTTCTCGAGGACATGGTGCCGGACAATGCCATCTACGCCATGAGCGACAACGCCCTAATGCTCCAAGTCATCTTTTTCACCATCTTTTTGGGTATTTCCATGTTGCTCATCGGGGAGGAAAGGGCCAAACCGCTGAAAGATTTTTTCGATGCACTTAATGACGTGGTGCTCAAAATGGTCGATTTGATCATGCTCACCGCGCCTTATGCGGTTTTTTCCCTTTTGGCCGCGGTGGTGGTTTCGTCCAGCGACCCCGATCTCTTGTTGGCCCTGTTGAAATATGCAGGTGTCGTGGTATTGGGTCTTGCCTTGATGATTGGTTTTTATTGTATTGTGGTATTCTTTTATACCAAGAAAAATCCCCTATGGTTTTTGAAGGAAATGAGTCCTGCGCAGTTACTGGCCTTTTCCACTAGCTCCAGTGCGGCTACCTTGCCCGTGACCATGGAAAGGGTAGAAGAGCATATCGGGGTGGACAAGGAGGTTTCCAGTTTTGTGCTGCCCGTAGGGGCCACCATCAACATGGACGGAACCAGCCTTTACCAAGGTGTTGCGGCAGTCTTTATATCACAGGCGCTGGGTTTTGAGCTTACATTGACCGGACAGTTGACCATCATTCTAACGGCATTGTTGGCCTCCATCGGATCGGCAGCCGTTCCCGGTGCGGGGATGGTGATGCTCGTCATCGTTTTGGAGTCCATTGGTTTTCCTTCCGATAAATTGGCCATTGGCCTTGCCTTGATCTTTGCGGTGGACAGGCCCTTGGATATGTGCAGGACCATTGTGAACGTCACTGGGGATGCCATGGTTTCCATGGTAGTGGCAAAATCGGTGGGCAAGCTTGGCGAGCCCCATGTGGAGGAGTGGAACGATCATTTGAAGGAAGTGAAGGGCAAATAACCAAAATATCCGTAGGATAATGGCTTTCTAAAAGGGTAATATATGATTGTCGATAAACAACTTCAGTCTTTGGCCAAAGAGCATGGCGATCTTTTCGATATCGATTCGAATTTAAACCGATTGGTGGGCAAGATCGAGCTGTTGAGCTATATCAATCCCTTAAATATCGAAAAGGAAAAGAACCGTTTCTTTGCTTCCAAATATACCCTGGAGCCTGAATTCAAGTACCCCAAACTCAAGTTCGACCCCTACAAACTGCACCGCCTGTTGTTTTCGCAACGTTTGGAACGCATAGAGGACGAACGCATCCGCAACCTGTATCGCAATGTGGTCCAGTATTACTCCAACATGGTGCAGTGCATCGAGACCATTGGGACAGGGCGCAATTTTTATTTCAATTCCCTTCGGGTTTACGGAACGCCCACCGAAAAGGATGTGCAAAATGCCAAGTTCATTCTGCACTTTGCGGATGAACCCATGGTTGGCGACATGGAAAAAGTACATTCTTCCACCGATGCCCGGGACTATTTTGAAGATTTCGTGAAACGCTACGATTTTCCCTTGAACATCCGGTTTTCCACCAGTATCGCTGCGGAAGCCATGGTGAGCAATAGCACAAAATCACTGTTGATCAAAAAAAACGCCAAATTCAGTAAAAATCAAATGTTGACCTTGGCCAACCATGAAATTGGGGTGCATTTGGTCACGACCTACAATGGATTACTGCAACCCCTTAAGATTTTCTCCAACGGTCTGCCCAGAAATGTAGAGACCCAAGAGGGATTGGCGGTGTTCAGCGAATATATGGGAGGGGCACTGACCTTAAAACGATTGAAGGAGATCGCCTATCGTGTGCTGGCTTCGGACAGTTTGATCAAGGGCTATACTTTTGCGGATACTTTTGACCTGATCAACGGACAGTACAAACTGAACCGGGACGATGCCTTCACCATTACGCTCCGTGCACACAGGGGAGGCGGTTTCACCAAAGATCGGTTGTATTTGAGCGGGCTTCGAAAAATCTATAAACGCTATTTGAAAGAGGAATCCATGGACAACCTATTGACCGGAAAAGTGGCCTTGGAGCAAGAGGAAACCATAAAATACCTGCTGGGGTTGGACCTTGCGCAGCCCATTGCCCACAAAAGCTATTCGTTCGACCAAAAACTGAACACCAACAAGACCTTGGATTTTATCCTGAACAATCTCAAATAGGGTTGTGCAACGGTTGTTTCTGGACAGCTTGGTTCTCGATACATTTTCTTTCCACTTCGTTCCAAGAAAACACTCGAACTGACAAAAAGTGTTTTTTTGTGGTGTCACTTCGAGTGATTTCCAAAGGAAATCGTATCGAGGCATCACTCCAAAAACTTGGCCTTCAGCTCAGGGGTAGGGACCATGCAGGCCTCTTTTTTGCCGAACCACTTGTAACGGTTGCGGGCCACTAGATCGTAAAGCGCATTTCTGATGGAAGTTGGGACCCATGAGAACACGGACAAAAGACCCCATAGACCGCCAAAGGATTTTGCAATCTCCAAAGCGGCGTCGGATTTGGTGAAATAGGCCACCCCGGGATCGATGAGGACGATGGAATCCACCTTGCTGGTGTCGATGCCGCGCTCCTGTACCAATTGTTGCCCCACCTCGCTCTGCAGGGCCGCATAACGGAACAGGTCTTTTTTGTCCCGCTTGATGATAAACTGGACACTGTTGTTGCAAAGGTTGCATACCCCGTCAAACAGGATGATCTTTTTGTCGTTTCTCATCATAGTGTTATTCCCTTTTTGATAGGGATCCATTATCGGTGTTTATTGGTTCTGTGATTGTGGAACGACCGTTGCTTTGTGGGAACAGGAGGCCAAGAGGTTTTTTCCTCAGCCCATGAAATGCATTTTAATTTGAACTTGTCCGCCACTGGCAGCTGCTCCGAGACTTAGCCAAATCTGATTTTTACATCATTTTTTCTTTCCCTTCCACACACCCTCTTTGTTTGTCAGGTTCAGAAACTTACTATCTTCACTATCGACCACTTTTTCAATAAATCCAACGGGATCGTTCAGGAACTTGGTTGCATTTGATTTCTTTATGTCTTCAAAAATCAATTCTGCCCCAGGGTCGAACAAGACTCCTTCCATATTCATTGCCATCAACTCATTTTGAAGACAGATCTCCAGCATCCCGGCCATAAATACTTTGGCATTTTTACCGTTCCTCAAATCAGTGCGGAACTGGAATTCCTTTACTTCTTTGGTTTCCTCGTCAAATGAAATATAACAATCATTGTCCTCTTCATTTTTTGTGTCGCCTTTCCATCCAATAAAACCCTTGGTGTTGTTCCAATTGCCTCTTTTTACCAATTTGTCGATTTGATATGCCGTTCCCTCAATATCAAATTTGATGTTTTTCCACCATTCTATTGTTCTGGCGTCCTCAAAATCGTATGCTATATTGTCAAAATCACCATTGAAATTTTTCCAAAACCGTTTCCATCCCTCTTTATTTATAAAGAGCCTGTCCGGAATTTCTCCATACTTGTCCAAAATGCTCTTTCGAGGGATAATATGTAATTGATATTGCCAAATGGCCATTTGATCTAATTAATCATTGGTTGCTTTGCAAAGATAGGGGAGTTCGGGCAAAAATCGAGGGGGAAGAAGAGGGGGCGTTATTGGTTTTGTATATGGCTTGCGGCATTTAAATAAGCAATTGCTTTTCGGATTAGGTAAAAGCCATATTTTTAGATTTCACTATTGATCGTTTTCTTGGAAATCGTCAAATTTAAAAATTTGGAGACCTTCCCAATACGCCTCAAATTCGATTAAGCAACTAATTAGCCATGGCCCATAATGGTATTGTGTGTGGTTTTTTATCCAACATTTACATTGAACAAATAACCAACCAGCGCAGTCAGTCCCATAGCCACTGTTCCCCAGAAAGTAATTCGAAGAATTGCTTTTCCGATACTTGAGCCACCTGCTCGAGCAGCCAATGCACCTAAAATGATTAGAAAAAAAAGTGCAAATCCATAAAGTGAATATTCCATACTCTTTAATGGAATAAAGAGTGTTACTGAAAAAGGAAGCAATCCACCCACTGTGAATGCTGTTCCGGATGCCAATGCAGCTTGAATTGGTTTTGCCTGACTAATCTCATTTATCCCCAATTCGTCCCTAACATGGGCGCCCAATGCATCGTGTTCTGTTAATTCTTTGGCTACTATTCTGGCAGTCTCTCTTGTAAGCCCTCTTTTTTCATAAATTTCTGCCAGTCTTTGCAATTCAACTTGAGGCATTTCGTTCAGTTCATCCATTTCACGTTGGATGTCGGCTTTTTCAACATCTGTTTGCGAACTTACGGAGACATATTCTCCAGCCGCCATAGATAGGGCACCGGCAACCAGTCCAGCTAGAGTGGCCAAAATTACGGGTTCTCGCATATCACTCGCAGCAGCGACTCCAATCGCAATACTTGCGGTTGATAAAATTCCGTCATTGGCTCCAAGTACAGCCGCTCTTAACCAATTACTCCGATTAATGTAATGAGGAGCCAAGTAATTATCCAATTCGTCCGTTTTTTCAGTCATCTCTTTTGATTGTTCAAATTATTGCCGACATTAAAGATATGATTCGTTTTTTAAATGAATGATATCCACCTAATAATGAAGTTCGTTGAAATTCCCTTCAAATTCAGCACCTTAGCCGATGGTTTTTCAGGAAATATCAACATAGTTTTCCTTAGCCCAACAACAGAATGACCGCAACGGGCCTTAGTGCCCAAATAGTTGCAGCGCCTTTCATATATTTGTAAAAGTGCGTTCAATGCCAAACAGTGATCGATATGACTTTCTACGGTAAAATAAAATGGGTTTTGGGAATTCTGATGGTCTTTGTGCTGATCGTGACCACCAACTTGATCGACAGGAACAATTTTGTACGGGTCAAGGACTCGGTCGTCACCATTTATGAGGATAGGTTGATCGCCAACGACCTCATCTTTGAAATGTCCCAATCGGTGCAGGAAAAGGAAGTTGCCCTGGCATCTTCGGATTCCACCTTTTTTGCCCAGAAAAACGACAAGGTCAATGATGGCATGAAAGGATTTATTGCACGATTTGAAGAAACAAAATTGACGGACGAAGAAAGCAAGGTCTTTGCCGACCTGAAACAAAACCTAGAGACCTTGAGGGATTCCGAGAGTGCTTATGTTGCCTCTGGATTTATGACAAAAGATGATTTGGAGCAAGAAATTTCCAAGGTCAAAACCAACCTAGATGATCTATCCAAAATACAGCTCCGCGAAGGAAGTCGGCAAATGAACATAAGCAAAAGGGCCATTGATACCGTGGAACTGTTCACCCAGATAGAGATTTACCTTCTGGTCTTTATGGCCATTGTGATCCAGATCATAGTGATGTACAGGCCCAAAAACAAGTCTTGAAAGCCCTGTGTTTCGGTTTGGTGTCAGTGGCATCTTTCCCAGCTTTACTAGGGCTATAAAACCCCATGATAATTTCATGGATTTAGCAATTTTCTAAAAAGGGGAAGGCTACATACAGGAGCGCCAAATTTTCAGTTAAGCAATAATATTGAAACGTCCAAAAGTTTCTACTTTACTGGTATTTCTGATACATTGTTGGCGGTTCGTTGTTTTTATACGGTCGGTACAATTTCTACTAAAATTTCATTCCCTGCTTTATCGTAGTATGTGCAAGTCATTCTCTCAAGATTCACATTCCATTTTTCGATTCCTGTTTCTGCACAATGCTTACAAAATGTAAAATAATCGGTTTCGCCTTTTTGGTGAATTTTCAAATACGTTTCAAATTTGTCTTTATCAGAAACGTCAGCAATTTTTAAATTTTCATATTTAGGCTTAGATTTAGTTTGAAATCCATTCTTTCCAAAATATTGGGTATGACTGTCAAAAACCCAAGTTTCAAAACCGGTAACTCCAATTTCCCTAATTTCCTGAATGTATTTTGGAAATTCGGCTCCTGATTTTACTTTGCTATGGGCAGATTCGATTTGTTCCACTGTGAACATATTTTTTGAATTTTTCTAGGTTTGTTCTTGTAATGACCACCAATCTATTCATAGCCCCATCTTTCTTCAGAATATCCACCCCAATTATGCCCGGCTATGCCCAAGTTTGGTGGTTTTTTGTTGTCCCACAAGATAATGTTTTTTTGGCGCATAAACTGCTCCAATGCCCCCAATGGCTTCCCTTGCACAAAGCATCCAAACCATTTCTCCCCAAAGGGGATACGGTCGGCCCCAAAAACGCAATAGAACTTTTTTGTTACATTTGAAAAGAAAGGTCGGATACATCACCAAAAAGTCATAAAATGGAGAGGACCATTATTGAAAAATCAAAAAATACAACCCATGACACATCCAAAACCGCACAAAGTCAACATTGCACCAAGCCATCTTTTCGGATGGTTTTTTGTGGCCCTTTTTTGGTCCGTGGCCCTTGGCTGTGACCAAAAACCCAGGGACGATGCCCCTTGGCAATCGCTTTTCAACGGGGAAAACCTCGATGGATGGATCGTGAAGGGAGGAAATGCCGAATACACTGTGGAAAACGGCGCCATAGTGGGGAGGACCAAGCACAATACCCCCAACACCTTCCTGACCACCGACACCCTTTATGGCGATTTTATCCTGGAACTGGAATATTTGGTGGACTCCACCATGAACTCGGGCATACAGATCCGGAGCAACAGCATCCCGCAATACCAAAACGGACGGGTGCACGGCTATCAAGTGGAGATAGACCCTTCGGACCGTGCCTGGAGCGCAGGGATCTATGACGAAGGGCGCAGGGGATGGCTGAACCCGTTGTCCGAAGGTCAAGAGGCACAAAAGGCGTTCAAACAGAACCAATGGAACCATTATCGTATCGAGGCCATTGGTGATACCCTGAAAACATGGATAAACGGTGTGCCCGCCGCGCATCTCATCGATGATGCCGATGCCAAAGGATTCATTGGGTTGCAGGTGCACAGCATTGGAAATGGTCAGGAAGAAGGCACAGAAATTAAATGGAGGAGCATCCAGATCATGACCGACAGTCTGGAAAAATACAGCAAGGATACTCCCTTGGAACCCGTCGTCACCAAAAACCGACTCACCGCGGAAGAGGCCAAAAACGGTTGGGAACTTTTATGGGACGGGGAGAGCACCACAGGTTGGCGTGGCGCCAAATTGGACAGTTTTCCGTCCAAGGGCTGGATCATGGAGAACGGGGAGCTGACGGTCCTTTCCACTGGTGGAGGCGAATCTGAGGCTGGAGGGGACATCGTTACCGCTGACCAGTACGACAATTTTGAAGTAAAACTCGAGTTCAAAATAACCGAGGGGGCCAACAGTGGTATCAAATATTATGTGAACACCGACCTGAACAAGGGCGAAGGATCTTCCATCGGACTGGAATTCCAAATATTGGACGATGCCCGTCACCCCGATGCAAAACTGGGAAACCATGAAGGCAGCAGAACCGTAGGCTCCCTTTATGATTTGATTCAGGCAGACCCCAACAAATATGTGAAACCCATTGGGGAGTGGAACACAGCACACATCATATCAAACAACAACCATGTGGAGCACTGGTTGAACGGTATGAAAGTGCTGGAATACGAACGAAAAAGCGATGTGTACCGAAAATTGGTATCGGAGAGCAAGTATGTGAAGTGGCCCCAATTTGGGGAGGCCGATAGGGGGAACATCCTATTGCAGGACCATGGGGACCGGGTTTCTTTCAGGAACATAAAGATCAAACAACTATAACTATGGGAACCAGAAGAAACTTCATCAAGAAAACAACAATGGGCGGCACAGGTCTGGCCTTTGCAGGAATTTTGATGCCCGAATCCGGTTTTTCCAGCGTGCTGGGGGCCAACGACCGTCTGAGAGTGGCCGTTGTCGGCGTCCGAAGCAGGGCCAAGGCCCATGTGTTGGCCATTCATCAGGATACCAATGCCAGGATCTTGTACAACTGTGATGTGGACGATGCCATTATTGAAGAACACAATGCGTGGTGCCAGGAGCATATCGGCTATGTACCCAAAGTAGAGAAGGATTTCAGGAAAATTTTGGAGGACAGGGATGTGGATGCCGTGTTCATCGCCACCCCGGAGCACTGGCATGCACCAATGGCCATAATGGCCCTGCAGGCAGGAAAGCATGTCTATGTGGAAAAGCCCTGTAGCCATAATCCCCATGAAAATGAGCTGTTGGTGGCCGCACAGAACAAATATGGCAAAAAAGTGCAGATGGGGAACCAGCAACGTTCGGCAAAGACTTCCATCTCGGCCATGACGGACATCCAAAGCGGGATGATCGGGGAGGTGTACAAGGGAGAGGCCTATTACTCAAATAACAGGGAATCCATCGGAAAAGGCAATAAAGTTGTTGTGCCCAAAACCTTGGATTGGGAACTTTGGCAAGGGCCTGCCCCAAGGGAAAATTTCAGGGACAATATCCACCCCTATAACTGGCATTGGTTTCGCACATGGGGCACGGGGGAAATCCACAACAATGGCACCCATGAGATCGATATTTGCAGGTGGGCCCTGGGGGTCGATCTGCCCTCCTCCGTAACTTCTTTCGGTGGAAAATATACCTATGATGACGATTGGGAATTTGTGGACAACCAACAGGTCACCTATACGTTTCCGGGGAACAAGTTCATTACGTGGACCGGACACAGTAGGGGCATCATGAAACCCGATCGTCCCGGTCGCGGTGTCACCATTTATGGTAGCAAGGGGAGTATCCAACTTGATAGGAATTTCTACAAATTGTTCGATTTGGGCGGCAATATCGTGAAGGCGGAATATGAAAGGGCACAGAGCGCAACCACCAATATCCAGGGAATCGGGGGGCTGGACATGGACCATGTGGCGAATTTTTTCAATGGTATCCGAAAAGATGAGTCTTTGAACTCGGACATCAATGATGCCAGTGTTTCCACCATGCTCTGCCATTTGGGCAATATGGCACAAGATGCCGGACATACCTTGGAAATCGATGCCAATACCGGAAAAGTGCTCAATGACGATAATGTAATGAAGAGTTGGAAAAGGGAGTATGAAAAGGGCTGGGAACCTAAACTATGACCCGAAACAAAGAGAAAAACAAATGAAAAGAAGGGATTTTGTGGCCAAAAGCGGAATGGCCGTTGCCGGAATATCAACGGTAAGTGCAAACATGGTGTTCCCCGCCAAGAATGACGAGATCAATATTGGGGTCATAGGCACAGGGGACAGGGGGGGAGGACTTATTCCCATTATCAATGAAATCAAGGGTTTACGGGTGTCCGGATGTTGTGATGTGCTGCCTTTCCGTTTGCAGGCAGGTATGGACAAAGTGGATGGAAAAGCAAGGGCATATAGCGATTACAGGCAACTTTTGGATGACAGGGATATAGATGCGATTTTGGTGGCCACGCCCTTCAGCACCCATGCCAATATAGCCAGTGATGCCCTTGATGCCGGAAAGCACGTATATTGCGAAAAGACCATGGCAAAGGGATATTCGTCCATAAAAAACTTGGTCGATCGGGCCATGGCAGCGGACAATATTTTTCAAATAGGACACCAGTACCACAGTTCCAGACTCTACACCCACATAGTGGACCTGATCAAGAAAGGAAAAATAGGCAGGGTCACAGCTATTGAGTGCCAATGGAACCGAAATGGGGATTGGAGAAGACCTGTCCCCGCTCCAGAATATGAAAGGGCCATCAATTGGAGGATGTACAAAGAGTTTTCCGGGGGATTGTTGGCCGAACTGTGTTCCCATCAGTTGGATTTTTCGAACTGGGTGTTGGATGCGGTGCCCATTCAGGTAATGGGAGACGGTGGTGTGGATTATTGGAAAGATGGTAGGGAAACGTTTGACAATGTGCACATGATCTATACCTACCCCAATGGGGTGAGGGCAAAGTTTACTTGCCTGACCAGCAATTCAAAGGATGACTATTTGATAAAGGTGATGGGAGATCAGGGCACCATTACCATCGACTATGCCGAGGCGTGGTTCTATCCCGAACGCAATGGGGACAATAGGGAACTGGGCGAAGTGGATGGGGTTTCAGGGGCCACGGTCAATTGGGATTCCAACAAGGGCATACCCATAGAAGTGGAACATTTGGATCCCAGCAAGCAGGCCTTGATGGATTTTCGCGACAGCATTCGGGACAACAAAATGCCAAAGTCCAACGTGGTCAGTGGAGCAGAAGCCGCCATTTGCGTACAGATGGGGCTGGATGCACTCTATGGCAATATAATTGTGGAATGGAACCGGGATGTACTTTCCGAAAGACCTGTCCAATCTTCTTATCAACACTAAAGTGTTGGTGCAGATAGGGTTGTAGTTGTGTCATCCTTCAAGACCGGCATAAGGCAGATTTTCCGTTATTTTGTACTTCACCAAATAAATATCACCACATGGAATCACCCAACTGGCAGACCGCCATGGAATTTGAGGACATCACCTATAAAAAATGTAATGGCGTGGCCCGTATCGCCTTTAATCGCCCGGATGTGCGCAATGCTTTCCGGCCCAAGACCACCAGTGAACTTTACAAGGCCTTTTATGATGCCCAAGAGGACACCAGTATCGGTGTGGTACTGCTCTCGGGTGAAGGGCCTTCATCGAAGGATGGCAAGTGGGCATTCTGCAGTGGTGGGGACCAAAAGGCACGTGGCCATAAAGGTTATGTGGGCGAAGATGGCTATCACCGCTTGAACATTTTGGAGGTGCAACGATTGATCCGTTTTATGCCCAAAGTGGTGATTGCCGTAGTCCCTGGCTGGGCAGTTGGGGGAGGACACAGCCTGCACGTGGTTTGCGATATGACCTTGGCCAGTAAGGAACACGCCATTTTTAAACAGACCGACGCCGATGTGACCAGTTTTGACGGTGGCTATGGTTCAGCCTATCTCGCCAAAATGGTGGGCCAGAAAAAAGCCCGGGAAATTTTCTTCTTGGGAAGAAATTACTCTGCACAGGAAGCTTTTGAAATGGGCATGGTGAATGCGGTGGTTCCGCACGAACAATTGGAGGATACTGCATACCAATGGGCCCAGGAAATTTTGGCCAAATCGCCCACATCCATCAAAATGCTCAAATTCGCCATGAACCTTACCGACGATGGAATGGTGGGGCAACAGGTATTTGCAGGGGAAGCGACCCGTTTGGCTTACATGACAGACGAAGCGAAGGAAGGCCGCAATGCCTTTTTGGAAAAGCGCAAACCCGATTTTGGGAAGGACAAATGGATTCCGTGAATATTGGGTTATTGAGTTGTTCTGTTATTAAGTTATTGGGTTTTGGTGCTTGAACCTGTCACTCTGAAGGTGCAGAGCAATTGAGGATTCTCTTTGTGCCATATATTCTGTGGAAATTCGTGAGATTCCTGTCTTCGGATGACAGGCATGTTCATCGGAAAGGACTTAAATTGAAAAGAGCCTTGCCACTTGGGTCAAGACTCTTTTACGAGAACACTATATGAAAATGAAAAAATTACTTTCGTTTTTTATTACATAGTAAAAGTACCACCAAGCTTCCCGTTAATGAAATTATTGTTGTGAAGTGACCCATAGTTGTGGTAATCCCTCTTTTTTCTGATTTGAATCATCTTCACTAGGTTCAGAATGACAAGTTATTCGAGTAATTCCTGCCTGCGGCAGGCAGGCGTGTCATGGGAGACAAAAGAAAATAGATGATAGAAAACAGACCATCTCACCACAATTCCAAAAACCTATAAAACCAAAAAGAGCCCTGCCACTTGGGTCAAGACTCTTTTACGAGAACACTATATGAAAATGAAAAAATTACTTTCGTTTATTATTACATGATAAAAGTACCACCAAGCTTCCCATTAAAGAAATTATTGTTGTGAACTGCCCTTTTATTGTGGTTTCCCCACGATTTTGATATATCAGCTCGGTGAAAAGACCCACTTTTCCGATGACTTTCCTTGGTTGGTTATAGGGTTGTTCAGTTATTGAGTTACTGCGTACTGCCTACAACATCAAGTACTAAGCATCAAACACAAGTTCAAGAATCGAACTCAGATGTATTCGTGTGAATTCGAGGAATTCGTGTCGTGCCATAACCATTCCGTGATTGGGTTACTTTGTTATTGAGCTATTGAGTTATTCGGTTATTGCGTTACTGTGTACTGCCTACAACATCAAGCACCAAACACCAAACACCAAACTTCCTACCTAGATTTAGCCCACTGATTTACTGTTGACTGCTTACTGCATACCGTCTTCCGACTTCACCCATCTTTACTATCTTATGGCCTTAACAATGTTTGACAGCACCCCATTTACATCAAATTCCGGCTCTTCCGCCAATCCGGTGCGTACGACCACTAGGTCTTTGGAAGGAATCACGAATACATATTGTCCCTGATAGCCATTGCATGAAAACAGGTCTTTGGGGACATCGGGATATTTTCCCTCGGCGTTCAACCAAAAATGTGCTCCATATTTGCCATCGGAATGGATGGTAGCTGTAGTAATATAATCCACCCATTCAGGGTCAAAGAGCTGCTCCCCGTTCCACGCCCCTTTGTCCAAATACAACTGGCCAAAACGGGCCCAATCGCGTGTACTGGCCCATGCATACGAAGAACCCACATAATTTCCTGCAATATCCGCTTCCAAGACCATGGAATGCATCCCAATTTTATCGATCAGGGCGGAGTAGGGGAAATCCAAATACTCTTGATGGCTTCGGAATTGCTGCCGAAGGATTCCTGAAAGCAGATTGGTAGTCCCCGATGAGTAGTTCCAAATTTCGGTGGGTTTCGCAATCGCTTTTTTCTCTTTTTGGGCCTTCGTCATGTCACTGTCCAGGAACAACATCCGCGTCACATCAGAAATCGAGCTGTAATCCTCGTCCCATTCCAATCCACTTTGCATGCGGAGCAGATGGTTCAGGGTAATGTTTTTGCGTTCATCATCTTTCCATTCTGTGATGGGGGCGGCCCAATCCATCTCCAATTTGCCCTGGTGTTCCAAAATTCCGTAACAAGTGGCCAATACACTTTTGGTCATGGACCAACCCAAAATGGGTGTGTCCTTGTCAAAACCGTCAATATATCGCTCCGCAACCAAATGCCCCTTGTACAAAATGAGCAAAGTCCTCGTTTTTTGGGTTTCCGGATCGGCAAAGGCCATGGCCACCGCTTTGTTGATCTGGTCCATATCCACTTCGGGGAAAATGGTGTCCAGAGGTGGGGCCTGTCCATAAGGATAAGGTATCGTGTCCGCCACTCTGTTCCGCTTCGGGCGAATGGTGAGCTTTGCCGGGTCGTATTCATCATTGATGAGCACGGTACCCAATCCATCACGATAAACCGCCGTGCGTTCCATGAGACCATATACCGTGGAAGATGCGGATTGTTCGTTTTCATCCACTTCGGTAGAGGCCAGTTCTATCAATGGTGCATTGTTGTCGAATTGGTTCATACTTGCTGCTGAACGTTCGGCAACAAAAACCCCCGAAGCCATATTTTTGGCCGCATATCCGGAAATAATGTTCAGTTTGGGGTAATTCAGGTAGATGACCACTCCAATGATCAGGACAAGGAGCAGTAAAACACGCTTAAGTAGTTTCATGGTGTTGGATGTATTTGTAACTTTCTGCAGCTAAATATAAACATTTAACCCATGTCGAACATTGGATTGATCATTGAGGAACGCAGCAGGGATATTGGCGACTTTTTGGTGGGGCGGCTCATCCCGTTTCGTAAAAAGCGCATGATTGGCCCCTTTATTTTTATAGACCACATGGGTCCCACCCAATTGGGCCCTACAAAATACATGGATGTCAACCAGCATCCACACATGGGACTTTCCACCCTGACGTTTATGCTTGAAGGTGAAATCATCCACGAGGATGGTCTGGGTACCCGGCAACGAATTAGCCCCGGTTCCGTTAATTGGATGACCGCAGGGAAAGGAGTGACCCACACCGAACGTACTCCGCAAGACCTTAGGAACGGAACAGTCTTTACTGCCCATGGCTACCAAATTTGGGTGGCCCTGCCCAAGGAATTGGAGGATATGGAGCCCCAATTCCATCATATTGATGGAAAAGATCTCCCCAAATGGATTGATGGCGATACAGAGTTCACCTTGATCGCAGGGGAAGGTTATGGTAAAAAATCACCTGTTCCCGTGCATTCCGCTCTTTTTATGGTCGAAATAAAGAACAAGAATGAATATACGCTCAACGTCAACGGCAACCTGAAAGGTGAGATAGGCATCTGCATTGTGGAAGGAGGCATCGAAGCCTGTGGGGAATCGGTGGGAGAAGGAAACATTTTGGTATCGAAGGTGGAGGATACGTGCAACATCACTTTAAAACCAAATACCCATTTATTGCTTTTTGGGGGAGAGCCTTTTCCCGAAGAGCGATTCATTTATTGGAATTTTGTATCGTCGAGCCAGGAAAAAATTGATCAGGCCAAAAAAGCTTGGACGGACAAAACCTTTCCCATGATGGAAAATGACAACACCTATGTTCCCCTGCCTTCCTAAACCCCAATAATATGTACCTTTAAAACCAGCAAATAACCCTTTGAAAAAAATATTGCTCAGTTGTATGGTAATCGTTTCCTGTGCCAAAAAACCGGAAACAAAGGAGCTGCCCATCCACCAATGGTACGGCCATGAGGTGACGGCCTCGGCCTACAATTCAGTGTTCTGGCAAACGGACAGCATCAGCCCTTCTGTCGCCGCTTGGGGAGATACCTTAAAACCAGGGATGAAGAGCATTGCGGTTTCAAGGGATCTCATCAAACGAGGTCTGACGCACAATACCATGGTGAAAATCGATACCTTTCCGGACACTTTTTATGTGAAGGACAAAATGCACTGGCGATGGCGGAACAGAATTGATATTTATATGGGCAAGGACATAAAAAAAGCAAGGGAATGGGGCAAAAGAAAACTCATGATATGTTATGCCGTTCCTGTGGATACTTCAATGATTACTTTAAATACCCTCGAATGAAAAAACTTGGACTGATTGTATGCGCAACAACCCTTTTGGCATCTTGTGCCATCAAAAAAGAAATTGTGGATATCCCCATTGTTTTTGATGAACAGCGCATTGAACTCACCGAAGAATATATGGCCCAACGCTATGATCTGAAAGATGATTCCACACAGATTGTCCCGAAAATGATCGTGTTGCACTGGACGGCCATCCCTTCACTGAAAAAATCCTTCCAGGCATTCAACAGGTCCACTTTACCCAATTGGCGGCCCGATCTGGAAAATGTGAGCGGACTCAATGTTTCTGCCCATTTTTTGGTGGATCAAGATGGAACCATTTACCGATTGATGCCGGAAACCACTATGGCCAGGCACACCATCGGCCTCAATCATTGTTCCATTGGCATTGAAAATGTAGGGGGAGGCCGGGAACTCCCGTTGACCAAAAAACAGTTGAAGGCCAATATTTTCCTAGTGGAATATCTGGCTTCCAAATATAATATCGAATATGTTATCGGACATCAGGAATATACCCAGTTTGAAGGGCATCCCCTCTGGCTGGAAGTGGATGATGGCTACCGCACCACAAAGACGGATCCTGGCATGGATTTTATGGAAAAAGTGCGAAAAGCCACTAAAAAATTTAATTTTAAACCTGTTCCAACAAAATAATCTCATGATCAAGAATATTCTATCATTGTCAATCACTCTCTTATCATTAACGGTCTGTGCCCAAGATGCGCTCACTTCCAAACTGTATGAAACCTATGAGCAGTTCAAGGAAACATCTTTGGACAAAAGGCGCATCAAACACCAAGATATCCAACCGCTGATCCAACAGTTTAGTGGCAATCCCAAATTTGAGGTACGGAAAGTAGGGGAGTCCATAGAGGGCCGTGACCTGCACCTGATCAGTATCGGTTCCGGCAGTGAGAATATTTTCCTTTGGTCGCAGATGCATGGGGACGAACCCACGGCCACACAGGCCATTTTTGACATTCTCCACTTTTTGGACGCCCCTGATTTCAAAGAGGAAAAAGACGTCATCCTTTCCAAGCTCAAACTTCATTTTTTACCTATGGTAAACCCGGATGGAGCGGAAGTATTTCAAAGAAGAAACGCTTTGGGTATCGACATTAACAGGGACGCATTGAGGCTTCAATCGCCCGAGGGGCAAACCTTGAAACATATTCGAGATAGCCTGGATGCCAGTTTTGGTTTCAACCTGCACGACCAGAGCAAATACTACAATGCGGAGCTCACCAACAAACCGGCCACTATTTCCTATTTGGCCACGGCCTATAACTATGAAAAGGACATCAATGAGATCCGTGCCAACGCCATGAAGGTAATCGTCTATATGAACAACATCATCCAAAATTACGCCCCAGGGCAGGTGGGAAGGTACAGTGACGATTTTGAACCACGGGCCTTTGGCGATAACATTGCCAAGTGGGGTACCAGCCTTATTCTCATTGAGTCAGGAGGCTATACCAACGATCCTGAAAAGCAAGAAATTCGGAAATTGAACTATGTGTCCATTCTTTCAGCGCTTTATACCATTGCCAAAGGCACCTACAAGGACATTCCGGTGGAGAATTACGAAAAGATACCCCACAACGACCGTAAACTGTTCGACCTGAAGATCGAGAATGTCACCTATGAGCTTTTGGGGAAAGATTACATCCTCGATCTCGGTATTTTTCGACATGAAGTTGACCTCAAGGGGCATGATGAGTTCTATTATAAAGGTACTATTGGCGATCAAGGAGACCTCTCCACTTTTTATGGGTATGAGACCTTTGACGCTTCGGGATACAAAATTGTACCTCCCAAACTGGTCACAGCGGATAACATTGGGAAACCTTTGGAATTTCTAAAAAACGGGGTGGCTTATGTAAAGACCAACTTACCTGAAAATGCAGCCCATCTTGAAACTCCGCTGCAATTGGTGCATGAAAATTTCAAACCGAAGCCGTTTGGGTTACAACCCGGGGTAAACCCTACATTCTTTTTGGAAAAAGATGGAAAATTGACACATGTGGTAATCAATGGTTTTTTATTGGATCTTTCCAAGCCCATTGAAGGTCAGAATTTCGAAAATGGGTTGATCTATCGCTAATACCCATAATGAAAAGTGAGTGTTGACCCATGTAAGATCAACAACGCCAACATGATGAGCAAAGCGCACACAATAGTGAGGAAAAGCAAAAGGACTATTCCCTTAAAGCCATTGGAAAGTGGGCCAATGGCACTGTTTTCAATAATTTCCTTTACGACATCCATAGTTTTTTGAAAATATTTTTTTGTTGTTATTAGGATGTATTCAGTTGTCGTCTATATACATATAACAACCGTTGGGCTAAAAACCCTACTTTTTTGATCTTTTTGTAAAGATTTACATAACTTACCTCACCTTAATTAATCTGTACTTATGAAAAGACCAATTTTTATTGCAATCTTATGTGTTCTGGCCATTCAGTTCAACTTTGCGCAAACACCCACCAAAAACCTTTTCAATGGTGAAAATTTGGATGGGTGGGTCAAGCATGGTGAAGAAAAATGGTATGTTGAAAATGGCGAACTGATCTGTGAAAGTGGCCCAAAGGCCGAATATGGCTATTTGTCCACGAAAGACCACTACAAAGACTTTGAGCTGACCTTGGAATTCAAACAAGAGGCCAATGGAAACAGCGGCGTTTTTATCCGGTCCACTTTTGAAGGTACCAAAGTGAGCGGTTGGCAAGTAGAAGTGGCCCCCCCTGGACTGCATACTGGCGGTATTTATGAATCTTATGGGCGTGGTTGGCTCATCAAGCCTGACCCCGAAAAGGACAAAGTCTTGAAAATGGGGGAGTGGAACACCATGAAAATCAGGGTTATGGGTCAAGATGTAGTAACTTGGCTGAATGGTGAGGAAATGGTGCACCTCACTGATGAAAAAATTGGTGAAGGAGAAGGTGCCATTGCCTTGCAGATCCATGACGGCGGGGGCATTAAAGTTCGATGGCGAAACATCAAGATCAAGCCGGTGGAGGTCCAATAAAGAACAAGAGGCTGTCCAAAAAGTAACAAAATTTTGAGCTTGTCAGGTTGAGCGCAGTCGAAACCCATTGATTATCCATATGGTTTAGGTTCTCGACTGCGCTCGAACTGACAGATAATAAGCTTTTTGGACCACCTCTTTCACTTGGGATAAAATTCTATTCCGATGCTTTCCTTGGTGTGACCACAAAGCTTCTGAACTCAATCGGACCATGGTCTCCTTGGAGCATAAGGGGCCCCGGTTCACCTTCTTTGCTGTCCAAAGCACCGCCCGTGATTCCAGGAATCGTGGCATCACCAATAACCGTTTTGCCATTGAGGACGACGGTAACTCTTCTGCCGATCAAAGTAATATCATAGATTTGCCATTCCCCAGCGGACTTCGCCGCTATTTCGTTAGGCTCCAAAAAACCGTAAATCCCACCAATGTAAAGGTCCGAAGGATCTAAACCCTTGTCGTCCTCTATCTGTACCTCATAACGGCCACGAAGATAAATTCCACTATTGCTCCCTTTCGGATAGCGAAATTCCACGTGCAGTTTAAAGTCTTGGAACTTGGCATCCGAAATGAGGTTCGAACCTGATTCGGGGCTGATCAAAATACCATCTTTCACGACCCATTGATTCTTTTCACCATCCACACGCCAACCCGTCAGGTCCTTTCCGTTGAACACCTCGATGGGCTTATCCCACTTTGGGTTTTCAGTATAGTCCAGTTTGGGTGCCCTTACGCCGGTCCAATTCAGAACGGAACCATCAGTGTAGATCAGGGTGCCTTTCAATTTTTCATCCACCAACTCACCGTGAAAGATCATATCACTGCCCTTGGGCTCCCATTGATTCGGAATACTAAAAGTAAACTTGTTCTCCCCAAAGGGCTTTACCTCTGCAATGGGTCTGGCACTTCCAAATGCGAAAACAAAACGCCCTATGAGGGTAGCATTTCCTGAGTACCTTATTTCCAGCCACGATGGGGCAGTTTTCCCCATGAAGTCAATCTCCAAGTCCCATCTGCCTTCCAGAGGGCTGATTTTTTGGGAATGGAGGTTCATTGCGCCAAAAATGAAGGCACAAATAATAGCAAGCAAGGATTTCTCTCGGAATGTCATAGTCTGTTCAGTTTAATGGACACCCAAGATAAGGATTTATCAAATAAGAAAAGCTTGCTTATTCGCAACCGCCAGTAAACCCTTTGGCGCTGAACTTGGTCTGTACCGCACCTTGAAGATTGCCATCGGTCAGTTGGATGACAAGATTGCTCTCCCCGCTACCATCGCGCTTGGGGGTGCAGTACTCAAACAAATAAAAGCTGTTGGCCTGTTCGGAAACGCGCTGCGATATCTGGTTGAAGGTGTTTTCCAATTCTTCCTTATTGGCCGCAAAGACACTGGCTGTTTTTCCAATTTCGGTAAGCACCTCCGTATCGATTTCCGCGCCTAGTCCAATGGAGAAATAGGAAATGTTCCTATCGGCATCCCTTACGGCTTTCAGGGCATCGGATTCTCGGTAACGGGATGCTTGGTCAGTTCCATCGGTGAACAGCACAACCGAGGCTGCACCGATAACCTCTGAGCTTTGGTTGAGCAGATCTTTTGCAATCTTGGTGGATTTGATGACCGCACCATATAGATCTGTGGATGGGTCATTGCTGATGTCGGCCGTGATCCCATCGATGGCGGCCGTGAGTTCCGTAGCGGAAGAGGAAAGTGGGTTCAAAAGGTGCAGTTTGTCCTCGCCATCAAACCAATAAATGGCCATTTTGAAAGAATCGGTAGCAGGTGATGGCATCACATTGTTGATAAAACTGGTGGAAGCCGCCTTCAGTTCATCGAGACTGCTCTCCAGAACACTGTTGCTCAAATCCAAAACGAGCAGCGTATTATTGTTGAACACCTGCGAATTTGGGGAAATCCTGGCCTGTGATTCAGAAGAGGATATAAGGTTGAAACAGTCATCGTTCCTTCCTTGTTCGTATATGGTGAATTGATCGGCCGTCAGACCGGAGATCGGGTTGCCCAAAAGGTCGGAAACCTTAAACAGAATGGAAACCTTTCCAGGTAGTGTCGTGAATTCATCCTGAATGGACAACAGCAGCTCATTTTCACCAAAACCAAGACAGTCATCCGGCTCTTTGCCAATTCCCAGTTCATTGTCGTTGATGTCAAAACTCACATCATCATCGGCATTACCACAGGAGAAAAGAATAAGTGTAAGGGAAAAAAGCAAGAAATAGTGAAGCGTATGTTTCATTTTCATAAAAGTTAAGGTTCATCATGCACAACGCTCAATTTTGATGAAAAGTATTTTTGTACACCGCATTTGATTTAAAGAAAAGTTAAAAATATACCGCTCCTGTTAAAATGGGGAGGTTCCGTATAATTTTTGGTAATTTCAGGCTCGAAACCAAAAGACAAAACAAACCCGCACCGACCTGTCTAACCAAAATCAATTAACAGACTAATAGGTTGACTATATGACAATACTTTTGTTCGGGATCACCAAGGACATTGTGGGAAGCCCCACGCTGTCGGTTCCCACATCCAGTGTAACAGGAAAAAAAATCCCAAAAACCGTAGGGGAGTTGAAAACCTTTTTGGCAGCGACCTACCCAGAGCTCAAAAAACTATCCTCCATGGCCGTGGCGGTGAACCACAATTATGCGGAGGACCACGAAGCCATAAATTCATACGATGAAATAGCCCTCATTCCCCCGGTAAGTGGTGGATAATATTTAGAAAAGCTATACCTTAACGGTACAAAGAATGAAATTGGAACCATGCTGATAGACAATCACGGACGGAAAATCAATTATTTGCGACTTGCGGTAACGGACCGATGCAATCTTCGGTGCAACTATTGCATGCCGTCCGAGGGCATCAATTTTGTAAAAAACGATAACTTGCTTTCCATCAGTGAGCTGAAAAAGGTGAGCGAAATACTGGTGTCCCAGGGCATTGACAAGATCCGGATAACCGGGGGAGAGCCTTTTGTGCGCAAGGATTTGATGGAACTCATGCGGCATCTCTCACAACTTGAAGGCCTGGACGATGTTTCCGTGACCACCAATGCCACTTTGATCGGTCCGCACATTGATGAACTCAAGGAATTGGGCATTACGGATATAAACGTGAGTCTAGATTCCATCAATAGGGAGACTTTTGAGCGGATCACCCGAAGAAAGCAATTCGATACCGTACACAACAATTTGACGCGCTTGATCACCGAAGGCTTCAATGTCCGTATCAACTTTATTGTACTCGAAGGACAGAACGAACAGGACATCATACCCATCTTGGATGTGATGAAGCACCATAATGTTTCTGTCCGTTTTCTGGAAGAAATGCCGTTCAATGGCGGATCTAAAAATTTCAGCACCATCAAATGGAACTACAAGGCCATTTTGGACCATATCGCGGAAGCCTATCCCAATTACACAAAACTGGAATCCCCTAAAACATCTACATCGATCAACTATAAAATAGATGGACATGCTGGCACTTTTGGGATCATTCCCTCTTTCAGCAGAACATTTTGTGGAACGTGCAACAGGCTGCGGATCACCGCCACAGGGGATGTGGTTACCTGCCTTTATGGAAAACCAGTTGCCAATCTACGGGAATTGGTCCGCAACGTTCCTGATGAGGAAAAAGTAAGGGAAATCATTCTAAAGGCGATCGGCAGCAGGGCCAAAACTGGATTTGAAGCCCAAGAGGAACATTCGGCCACGGTTTTTGACACTTCAATGACCTCGATAGGGGGGTAGTACATCAATTTGAAGAGCGATGAAAAACAAAATACCCATATTAAACGGATTGGTCCTTGCCGGCGGGAAAAGTACCCGAATGGGCTCCGACAAGGGCTTGTTGACCTATCATGATGTACCGCAACAAGAATATCTATACTCCCTTTTGGAAGAAATCTGTGCCAATGTATATCTCAGCATCCGGGAAGAACAACGATCCGATATTCCAGACGGTTTCAAGACCATAACTGACAATAATGAGCACCGTGGCCCTTTCAATGGCATACTGAGCGCCCATGCTTTGCATTCTGAAGCGGCTTGGTTGGTCTTGGCCTGCGATCTTCCCCTTATCGATGGAAAAACCTTGGAACTATTGGTGGACAAAAGAAATCCCGATAAATGGGCCACATCCTTTGCCACCCAAGAATCGGGGCTCCCAGAACCTTTGGCGACTATATGGGAACCCAGCGGACTCAGGGAAGCTAAAAAATACCTCAAGACCGCCGAAAGTTCCTGTCCGAGAAAATTTTTGATCAATTCTGATATTGAACTCGTGCATCCGGCACACGATGAAGTGTTGTACAATGCCAATTCATTGTCCGATTATGAATTTATAAAATCAAAATTGGAAACCAATGGGCGCTAGGTACATCAGACAGACCCAATTGAAGGATTTTGGTCCTGAAGGCCAACTAAAACTGGCCAATGGCAAGGTCTTGGTCGTGGGCTTGGGCGGTCTGGGCCTGCCCGTGCTCCAATACCTCAATGCGATGGGGGTCGGAACCTTGGGGCTGATGGACCAAGATGTGGTCGAACTCCACAACCTTCAGCGTCAGGTGCTCTATACCGAACAAGATTTGGGGCGATTGAAACTGGAAGTGGCCCATGAAAAATTAAAAGCACAGAATTCCACCACGAACTTTAAACTCCACGACACCTTTTTGACCAAGGAGAATGCCCTCGAAACCATTCAAGTGTATGATCTGGTAGTGGATGCCACGGACAATTTCCCGACCCGCTACCTTATCAACGATGCCTGTGTGCTTTTGGGCAAACCTTTTGTTTATGGGGCATTGCACGGTTTTGAAGGACATGTGAGCGTTTTTAACCACAACAATGGCCCAACCTATCGCTGTCTGTACCCTGCCATGCCCAGTGCAGAAGAGGTGCCAAACTGCGATGAAAATGGGGTTTTGGGCGTGGTTCCGGGTATCATCGGGACCTTGCAAGCATTGGAGGCCATAAAAATATTGACCGGGATAGGGGAGGTACTTTCCGGAAAGTTGCTTTTGTTTGATGGATTGACACAACAATTCACCAAAATCGGTTTCAAGCCCAATCCTGAAAATTTGCAGATCAAAAAGCTTCAGGATTTTTATGATCCCATGGATTGCAGCACCGTGGCCACGATCACCGCCGAGGATTTCCAAGCAATTTTGGAAACACAGGCCGATGTGATCCTGCTGGATGTCCGCACTCCCGAAGAATTTACCGGACACCATCTCAAGGAAGCTATTAATGTTCCCATGGACCATTTATCGGTTCCAGAGACATTCCTGAAAAAAAACATCTACATCATTTGCCAGTCGGGCCAGCGAAGTGAAATCTGTGCCAAAAAATTGCAAGAACAATATCCAGACACACAATTCATCCATGTTTTGGGTGGAATGAACAAAATGATGTCCCTATGCCCCTAGAATCGAGCAGTTTTATCTTGCTGACCCTGAGCTTCTTCGTGGTCGCTACCCTCTATTCCGCTGTGGGATTTGGTGGTGGGTCGAGTTATTTGGCCCTGTTGACCCTGATTCTCACCAGTTTTTTTGCCATCAGGACCACGGCTTTGCTCTGCAACCTCACCGTGGTGACGGGAAGTTGTTACCTGTACTATAAAAATGGGCACTTTGCGCTAAAAAAATTCCTGCCCTTCGTGATCACCAGTATCCCCATGGCATTCATAGGAGCTTCTTTTCGACTCAAAGAACAGGTTTTCTTTATTCTTTTGGCGCTGGCGCTGATTTTTTCCGCCATTGCCCTCATTTATCAGACCGTGGCGATAAATTCCAACTTCGATACCAAAAAATACCCTCCCTATCTATCCTATCTTTTAGGGGCGGGCATCGGTTTTTTGTCCGGTCTTGTCGGTATCGGTGGTGGAATCTTTTTGGCGCCCGTGCTCAACCATATGAAATGGGAAAAGCCCATCGTTATAGCCGCATTGGCCAGTTTTTTTATTTTGGTCAATTCCATTTCGGGGCTTGGAGGTCTGATTGTCAGTGATTCTTTTGAATTGTTTTGGCCTGAAATATTGGGGCTGCTTTTTGCGGTGTTGATGGGAGGGCAGATAGGAGCACGACTGAGCATCGGAAAACTGTCCGCAAAGCGAATCAGGATATTGACCGGAATCTTGGTGTTGTTCGTGGGTATCAGGGTATTGCTGAAAAATGGACTCGAAATAACCCTCTTCCCATGATTCCGTTTGAAAAAGCACAGGAGAAAGTATTGGGCAACATCCCTGATTTTGGGGATGAAACAGTTGCATTGGAAGCTTCTCAAGGAAGGATTTTGGCAGAAACCATTGTGGCCGACCGTGATTTTCCAGCTTTTGACAGGGCCACCAAAGATGGTATCGCCATCAATTTTGATGCCTTCAAGTCTGTTGGACAGTCTTTTATCGCTGAAGGTATAGCCCAAGCAGGCAGTCCGCAACTTGTCTTGAAGGATCACAACGCCTGCATCGAGGTGATGACCGGGGCCATGGTGCCTAAAAATACGGATACGGTCATCATGTACGAACATACTACGGTCAGTAATACTGCCTTCAGCGTCGAAAAATCGATTGAAAAGGGTCAAAACATACATTATCAAGGGAGCGATGTGGGCAAAGGGGATACGTTGCTTCGGCCCGGAACAAAAATTACCGCCGCCGAAATCGGGGTTCTCGCCTCGGTGGGCAAGGCGAAGGTCTTGGTCAAAAAACTTCCCAAGGTGGCCGTGGTCTCCACAGGGAACGAATTGGTTGAAGTAGGGGAGACGCCATTGCCTTACCAAATCAGAACGTCCAATTCCTATTCCTTGACAGCACTTTTGGAGAACCGGGAAATTGAAGCGGATATGTTCCATCTTGCCGATGAGCCATCCGAAATCAAAAAAGCACTCAAAACATGGATTTCCGATTATGACGTATTGATCTTGAGCGGGGGCGTTTCCAAAGGAAAGTATGATTTCCTGCCATCAGCCTTTGACGAACTGGGCGTAGAGAAAATCTTTCACAAAGTTTTGCAACGACCAGGGAAACCCTTTTGGTTCGGAAGGCACAGAATACACAAAACCTGCATATTTTCTTTTCCCGGAAATCCGGTTTCCACTTTTGTGAACTATCATTTGTACTTTATCCCTTGGCTTGACAAAACCTTGGGAAGGGAGACATCAAAATTTACCGTATTTTTAAGTGATCCTGTGTCCAATAGCACTGATTTGACCCTTTTTTTAGGGGTAAAAGTCAATATGGAACAGGGAAAAGCCATCGCAACAACCATTGCCACAACAGGTTCCGGGGATGTGACCGGATTGACCAAAGTGGACGGCTTTGTGCAGATCGCCCCCCATGAAACAGTAACGGAAGGAAGCCTGGTCGCTTTTATGCCTGTTAGAAACTTGATGAAATGACACACGAACTCAAACGCATAGTCCAACAATACGAAAAAAGACAAGAACGGGCCGTTTTGGCCAGCGTGGTGGCTCTTGATGGATCTTCGTATCGAAGGCCGGGTGTGCGCATGCTGATCTTTGAAAACGGCGATATGGTCGGGGCAGTGAGCGGCGGCTGTGTGGAAAAAGAAGTCCTGAACCAAGCACAAACCGTCTTTTCTTCAGGGATGCCCAAAGTAATGGTCTATGATGGCCGCTACCGATTGGGCTGCGAAGGCATTTTGTACATTCTTTTGGAACCCTTTGAGCCGGATGCAACTTTTTTGAAACAATTCTGGGATTGTATCGAAAGTCGAAATACATTCCAAATCACTTCTTATTTCAAAAAAGAATATGGCGAAAACCCGAGTTTTCATTCCATTTTCCATTTTGGAAAAACATCTTTGCCCGTATCCTCCCATTCAGAAAAAGAAATAGAGGGTCTTTTGGCCTTTCGGCAAGAAATGGAACCCTGTTTCCAATTGGTGATCATAGGCGCGGAGCACGATGCCGTCCAACTGTGCCAATATGCCTCGCTTACAGGTTGGGAAGTGACCGTGGTGGCCAATCCGAGGGAGGAAAAGACCGAAAAGGATTTTCCAGGGATCCACAGGCTTATCCAAATGGAACCGGAATCGTTCACGTATAATTTGGACGACCAAACCGCTGTGGTGATCATGACCCACAGTTTTGTGAAGGACCTGCAATTTGTAATGGCACTCAAGGAAGAAAGGGGTGCATATATTGGTCTATTGGGGCCCGCAAAAAGACGTGAAAAACTGTTCGGGGAGCTTTTGGAACGTTGCCCCGACATTTCCGAAGCGTTTTTGGAACAGGTACATGGCCCTGCAGGAATTGATATCGGTGCCGAAACCCCACAGGAAATCTCCATATCCATCCTGTCCGAAATTCTCTCCACGATCAACAAGATAAAACCCCAGCCGCTCAAACACAAAGCTGGAAAAATACACAGCTAAAATGGTTTCCATACCCATTCTGATTTTGGCAGCAGGAGCCTCCACACGTATGGGAGGGAAAACGAAACAGCTTTTGCCCTGGGCAAACACTACTCTTTTGGGGCATGCCATCCAACAAGCCAACAAGGTTTCGGAAACAATGGTCGTGGTCTTGGGAGCCAAAGCCAGTGACATTCGGAAAAGTATTCCGGACCACACAGAAACCGTGGTCAATCCCGATTGGGAAAAAGGGATGGGCGGCTCCATTTCAGTGGGGGTGAAGTACCTCTTGGAAAAAAGGGAAAATATTGATGCAATACTCATCATGTTGGGAGACCAACCTTTTTTGGATGCACCGTATCTTAAAAAACTTATGCGGGAATTTGAAGAGGGCGAGCATAAGATCGTGGCCACTTCCTACGGAAAAAAGTGGGGGGTACCGGCTATTTTCGATGGGTCGCTTGCAACTGAACTTGCTGCACTAAATCAGGATTTTGGCGCCAGGCACATTATTGAAAAGTATGGGGACAGGGCCAAGGCCATCTCTCCGAAGGGGAAGGAAACCGACATTGACACCCTTGAAGCTTACTATCAATTAATTGATGGTAATTAAAACAAAATCAATAAACTATAAAATTTTATTTCTTTAGTTTTGGGTCATGTGAATCTTCTACGGTCTCCAAATCCTGAAAAATACCGCAGGAAATCTGCCTTTTGATCAGTGAACTGGATTTTTTTCGCTTGACCATCGCTTCGATCTGTTTGTTCAGGTACTGCATGGGAATACAATTTGTTCCTAAACGAAAGTTGCCTATTTTTTATTTTGACAATCAGAACATTATCGAAAAATTAACCTTTCATCGATCTCCAGGCCATCCCAGGCACTAAATTGAGAGGTGAGTCGTTAATCCTACAAAACCTTAACTAAAGTTACTAATGAACAGACTTGCACAAAAAATCCAAGCCATTGTCGTTTTGGGTATGGCTTTTATTGCTTTTCAATCCTGTAGTGAGGACAGTATGCCCGGTGATGGTGAATCACTTACTTCGCAGGAATTACAGACCATTCTGATGACAGATGACATTGCGGGGGCCGCCGACACTGCCCTTGCGGAACTGTACATGGGCGATACCGCCAAATCCTTCACGGCAAAGGAAAATGACTGCTATACGGCCGAATATTCCGATACCGGGTTTGTGGCCACTTTCAACAATTGTGTCCTCAACGGGACCGAAAATGTGGACGGCACCGTAAGCGTGACCTACGCAGTGGGAGAGGGGAGTGCCTCCTTCACGGCAACTTTTACTGATTTTTATATAGGGACCATCAAGATCAACGGTACCCGAACTTTTGTGGTGAACACCAGTACCGACCAAAGTTCGGTTTCGTTCACGGTGACCAGCGACATGTCCATTGAACTGGAAGATGGTACCACCATCAGTGAGACCGGGGAAAAGACCTTTGGTATTACTTTCAGTGAGGACTTGAGCAGCGTTACCTTCACGCTTTCCGGAAACTGGACCGTACAGATCGATGAAGATGTTTATGCCGTGGAAACCTTGGAAGACCTTCAGATGACCTCGCCCTGTGAATATGTAAGCAGCGGCAGCATGGTGGTTTCCAAAAACGGACTGGCCGTGACCGTGGACTTTGGCAACGGCGAATGTGATGACAAGGCCACGCTGATCTATCCCAACGGGGCCAGCGAGGTCATAACCTTGGAATAGTTCGTTGTGGCAAAACCGTCAGTTCGAGTGAAATTCTAGGGGAATTTTATATCGAGAACCGGTTTTGGACTTGAGATTCTGGTTCTCGATACAATTTTTCTTTCGAAAAATCACTCCAACTGACAGATTTCAATCGAGACCCATCACAAATCTAAATAACACAAAAGCACCGATTTTATATCGGTGCTTTTCTTTTTGTGGCGGTTTCGTTTATATTTAAGGGAATCTAAGAACCGCCTATGATCCAGCAGTTGGTCCAGTCCCAGAACGCCTTTTTTGCTACCCAGCAGACGAAGGACATCCAGTTCCGAAAAGAAGCCCTGAAACGGTTGCGACAGGAAATATCGGTACAGGAAGATGCCATTTGTGATGCCATTTATGCCGATTTCAAAAAACCGCGGTTCGAGAGTCTGGCCACCGAGACCCAATTGGTCCTTGCTGAACTGAAGCATGCCATCAAAAAGGTGGAGGAGTGGAGCCGGCCGACCAATGTTGCCCCTTCGTGGACCAATTTTCCTTCCAAGGAGTGGATACAGCCAGAACCTTTCGGGAAAGTGTTGATCATGGCTCCATGGAACTATCCCTTCATGCTCACAATTTCGCCCCTCATCGGGGCCTTGGCCGCAGGCAACACCGCCGTGCTGAAACCATCCGAACTCAGTCCCCATACGTCCGCGATCATATCGGCCATTGTCCAAAAGGTGTTTCCTACGGAATATGTGGCCGTGGTGGAAGGGGGAGTGGAGGTGTCCACACAGCTCTTGGCCGAGAAATGGGAGTACATTTTTTTCACGGGCAGCACACAGGTGGGCAAGATCGTTTATAAAGCCGCAGCGGAACACCTGACCCCGGTCACCTTGGAACTGGGCGGAAAAAATCCCTGTATTGTGGATGGAACGGCCAATGTGTCCCTGGCCGCAAAGCGGATAGCTTGGGGCAAGTTCATCAATGCGGGGCAGACCTGCATCGCACCGGATTATATCTTGGTGCACAACACCCAAAAAGAAGCCTTTGTGGAGGCCTTGAAGGCCCAGATTACAACTTTTTACGGACAGGATATCAAACAATCCGCTGATTTTGCACGGATTACCACAGAAAAGCATTACCACGGACTTAAAGCGATGCTTGAAGGACAACGGATCCTTTTTGGGGGACATTGCGATGATGGACAACAGTTTATGGAGCCCACTTTGGTGGACGAACCCGATTGGGGCAGCCCTTTGATGGAAGGGGAGATTTTTGGGCCGATATTGCCGATCATTTCCTACGAAACCGAGGAAGAACTGCACCAAAACCTGTCCCGCCATGAAAAACCGTTGGCATTTTACGTGTTTTCCAGCGACAAGCGGTTCCAAAAGCGCATGATGGCACAATATCCGTTCGGGGGCGGGACCATCAACGACACGGTGGTGCACATCAGCAACAAGAACCTGCCGTTTGGCGGTGTGGGCAATTCTGGTATTGGCGGGTACCACGGCAAGCATTCCTTTGACCTGTTTTCCCACAGCAAATCCGTGGTGAGGCGGGGGATGTGGTTGGATGTACCGTTGCGCTACGCCCCGTACAAGATTCCCATCCGTTGGGTGAAAAAAATCAAACATCTTTTCTAGGGGAAAATTGCGCCTTTCCCAATTTTGACACCCAGATTTTGACAAGTCCGTATTTTTCTGTCAACAAAACGTTAAATAGCTGATTTTTAATGGATTTGGTTCTAACTTAAAAGGTGTAAACCCCTAAAATTGAACGTTATGGAAGCCCTGCAGAACACCCCGGATTATCGTGTTTCGGTTTTATTGGAACTGTCGGACAACCCAGAGTTGGTGCTGTACAATGCGGTGCAACTCACGAAGCGGCTGGGCGGCACTTTGGAAGTGTTCCATGTGAAATCCACGGGGCAGAGCACGGTGGATGCGCTTGCAGAGATCGAGACACTGATCGCGCAGCACCAAAAGCACGGGGAATGGCTACCCATTGGCCACAGACTGGAATACGGCAATGTGAAGCACCGCATCCGGGATTATCTGGCCCTGGTGAAGCCCGATGTGTTGGTGATGGGCAAGCGGCGGAACAGAATGGGCATCTTGGGGGAGAGCATCACCGAATTTGTGATCGATCGGACGAATGCCACCAACATCTTTATTTTTGGCGAAGGCCAACGGCTGGGCTCGTTTGATGAGCTGCATTTGGGGGTATTTGGCCGAAACCTGAACGAAAAGGGAAAATCCATCATCATGGACCTGAAGAAGGACAGCCAGAGCGCGGTGCGTTTGTTCGACATTAACGCGCAGACCGCGGAAACGGAACAGCCGGCATATCCGTGGCAACGGACCATTCCGTATGTGTTTACCCAAAGTGCGACGGCCTTGGATGCGCTGATCAGTTATGTGAACCGGACGCAAACGGAACTGCTGTGCATGCCCAAGGAACCAAGCCGAAGCTTTGCGTTCCAAAGGAATACGGTGCGGGAAGTGCTGCACAAAGCCAAGATCCCGTTGATGATTTTGGCGTAATGGATGGGAAGGGATAGTGGGTTTTCTGATTTTATATTTTACATAATGTGGATTATAGTACAAGATATGACATATAACGTCCTACAAAGTTTTTTGAGGTTAGAACAAAATATGTAGGAAAAGAAAACGATTGTAAAAGGAAGAACCGACTAATAGGTGAAGTTGCTTAGACGTCATATTCAGTCGGTTCTTTATAAATACTTTCAATATGTCCGACCAAAATACAACAATTGGCGCAAACTGCCAACGCCGTCTATCCAAAATCGTTAAAAAACATCCAAAAAAGGATTTATTGACCCTTGAAAAGGTTCACGTAATGCGTGATACTGAATTTGACCCGAAAACATTCAAAAGGCACGCAAGACAATTTTATGCTGTCCAGATGTTGGGTACTCGGATGGTTCTTTCCCATCCCTATACGGACGTACACGGACGGCATTTAAAATCTGTGGTGCTTGATTTCTCCAAGTTCAAAAAGGATGGTTATGTCCATGTTCAGCCCTTTCACCCAGCCAATGATAATACTTTCGGCCTTACTACTGTTGACTTCTCATTTTGGTTCCATGTGAAAAGTCATCGTGATCTATATAAAAAGTTGTTGACCCAAAAACTGCTTTGAGGTGTCAACTTGTAGGCGTTGCAAGTTCTTTAGGCTTCACCTTGACCGAAATGATACCGTTGGCCTCTGCTCCCAATGGGTGCAAACGGAATTTAGCAACGGGAAATGTGGGTGGTGGAAAGCTAGGGAGTTTCCCAAGGCAAAATATGACCCTTGGTCGATAAACGGCAAATCTTGGTTTGAATGGGTGGCACTTACCAAGGGTGTTGATTGCATGACTGGCCACCCGTTGGAATACTGGAAAATCAAAGAGATAGCGGAACGCTTTGGCATTCCCCTATCCGATTTGGACAAATACAAGAATAACAAAGTAAAACAAATGGAATTGATATGACTATTTCCCAAGGTCTTGTAAAAGTCGTTTTCGGCAATAAAATAGATGGTTCCTCGCATTCTGTATGGCATCGGATAAGCCGTAGAAAATGGGCATCATTGGAACGGTATTATGGCTCATTGCCCAATTTTTACTATGCAAAGGTCTATGAATATAAGCGCTTAGGCAAAAGAAAAGGCTACCCGACAAAACAAATCGGCTATATCCATTGGGACAAAGACGGAATCCTGACCACTAACATTTTTTAACTACTTACTGCCATTCACCTGCGTTTAACAGCGTAGCGATGCAAAAACAAGTATAGAACACAAAAACCGTAAAAATGAAAAACAAACTTTTAGAGTTACAAATCCAAGCCCTGATCCAAGAAAGGAAAGCATTGTTTAACAAGTTTTCCGAAACCCCTTTTGTTAGTTCTGATTGGCAAATGGTGAAAACGAACTACACCACAATGATTGCCGACATAGATTTCCAGATTAACAATTTGATGTTACAAATTCAGGATGAACCACAAAACCATGAAAATGAAAATTGATTTGCGATTTTGGAAAATGAAACCAACCAATTTAAAAGAGTTGGCCGTAGGCATGGCCTTGACCTTGGCCATCTGTGCCAATATCCTTGCTCTATTTTGGACATTCTTGGAACTTTTAAAGCACAACGGACTATGTTAAAAACTGAAAAACAAGGGGTTAAAGTCCCCGATAGGTATAACGGGGACTTACTCGATGCGCCCTATTCCTTTAATATGGACTTCCTTATTTTAAACCTTACTGGCGAGCCTTTTACGGGTTTTAGGGACGGTCTAAAAATCGAAATGGCCGAATACGGTACAAAAGTGTACGAACATCGGGCGGAACTGACCTATATGGATGAAGTTTTCGGCTCCATTGTGTGGAAACCCCGAAGCTCCGTACTTAAAAGTGATTTGGTACAGCTTCAAATTCAAAACCATCTTTTCTACACCCTGCCCCCTGAACAACTAAAGGTGTGCGTAAAAAACGTCCTTGACATCCTTGGCCTTGAATTTGACGGTGTAAACCGCATGGATTTAGCACTCGACTTTAGCGGAAATCATCACGATGTGCCTACGTTGCTCCGTAGTGTGTTCAATGGGGAGTGCCTTATTTCAGGCCGTGAAAAGGATTTCAACGTCTATACCAAGACACGCAAGGGGCAAATCCAGTTTACAGGGATGCAGATTGGCAAGCGTTCATCTTCCCGATTTTGCAGGATATACAACAAAACGCTGCAAATGCAAAAAGAGGCTTTAAAGCCCTATATAAAAAGCGTTTGGGATAAAATTGGCCTAACTGGTGAAGTATGGCGTTTTGAATATCAGCTATCCAACAAATTTTTGGCCGAAATGGACGGGTTGAGCCTTGACAACATATTTGACAAGGAATATATGTATGGTCTTTTTCAGGCTGCACGCTCCAACCATTTCGAGTTAAAGGAAAACACGGGCAAAAGTGAGGTAAACAAGGAAAAAGACTATGATTTTATTGATTTTTCGCTTGTCAAAAAGGCCGTTGGTGTCATTACCGGGATCGTGGGGAAATTAAAGCGTACCATAAAGGAAACATTCATCGGTCAACAACGAATGATAAAAGGCTTGCTCCGCTCCTATTTCTCTTCAAATCACGATATACGTTTTTTACTCCCTTTGCGTAGGATTTTGGACGATTTCGACCTTTGGGAGTGGTACGCTTCCAAATTCTCCCAATACTTGGCTGAATTTCGCCAAAAGGAACTGATTAAAACGGTTTCTCTGCATCAGTATGAAGTTGATTTTAAATTGGAATGTTAGGTTATGCTAGTCAATAAAAAAATGCTTGCCAATTATTTGGGCATCCATCGGAACAATGTAACCCCTTATTACAATGATTATTTGGCCACAACTGGAAAACGTTTTTTGTTGGCCACCGACATATCGGAAATTGATGCAGTGCCTATTGAGTACGTTTGTGAACAAATGGGGGTTACTACTCCAAAATCTCTACTGGCCAAAAAATAAATGCACTAAAATGCATCAATATGCACCAAAATGCAGCGATATGCAATGAAGTGCAAAACCCAAAAATCTACTGCTCTATGTTTGTTCCATAATCATTTGAAACACAAATTTTTTTGATATGAAATTAGCAAGTGCCGTAGCTGCTGCATCTTTGGTCTTTGAGGTGGACGTGCCAAGTCAAGGGCTTTTATTTGGCGACAATTTGCCCGTAGGTGCAAAAATCAAGGTTGATTTGATTCAGCCCAATGCGAACGATGTAAACCGTATCCCTGAATTGCCGATTGCCGATTTGTTCGACATAAACAATTATTTGGGGTTTGATGGCATCATCAATAAAGATGCTGCGGGTGGTGTGTACAAAAATTATCCAGTCGTAATTTTTGCACATAATGGTGTTTTGCCTTTTGATGATGATGTAAAATACAAGGTCACTTTGACCGAGTTGGGCGGTGCGACTTTCGATGTGTTCAACATTGACAACCAAAATTTGGCATCTACGCCCGTGGTCATCAAAAAGGCCGAAGTAAAACAAACTACCGCCGAAAAAATGGAGCATTATAAGGATGTTGATTTCCTTTTGTTCAACGGTGATACTGACCCGACAAAACTATCTTTCTTGGTGAACGATAGGAATGCTGACGGTACTAGCAAGGTTAGAAAAGTTGAGATTTCAAACGAACAACTCGAAGCCTACAAGGCAAAGCATGAAATAACCAATTATGATACTGTGGACGGGGTTTACTCCAATGGTATCACAAGCCTTGGTTTCCCCATCAGCGAATTGGATGCAATCACTTTGCACCATGACACATCCGCAAACAAGGATTTGAAGTACTTGACGGTGGATTACAAACTACCAAACGAAAGGTAAACGGTAAAAATTTAGGTCGTTCATACGGTTAAACCCCTGACATATATAAGGGTTGGGGGTTTTTCTTAAACAAGATTAAAAGCATGGCAACATCAATATTAAATGCTGGCTCTACAATACAGCCTACCGCCAAAACTCCCCCCTTGATTGGTGGCGGTTCAGGTGCTGGCGGTGTGCTTTCTTTGGTTTCCTCACTTGCACCCGTTACAAGTTTGTTGGGTGGTTTGGTTTCCTCTGAAACCATCAATAAAACCATCGGCCAAGCCTTAAAGGATGGATTTAAATGTTGGGGTTCAACATGGACACCGACAAGGGCGGAAAATGAGGGTCCATATTGGATAGGTTTGATTTCCGCCGAATTTAAAAAGGCTCTTGACGTTCCCCGTGAAGAGTTGGAAACGTCTGTAAACAATTTTTTCAAAACGTTCTGGGGCAAGGTTGCAAGCGATTACGATACCAGTAAAACCCTCGAAAGTTGGTTAGGATGGCGTTACGATTCCGCAAAGGATTGCACAAAAGATGGCTTAATCCGCTTAGAGAGGATTGTCGATGGCCATATTGAGCAAATCGTTTTAGGTTTTCCCGAAATAGCCAAAGCAATTAACGGTACTATTGTTGTGAAACGTGTAGCGCATACCCTTTATAGGAATGCAGCATCAAAACAAAAGCCGTACACCAAAACCATACCCCAAATTACAGTAAGCCTAAAATCGAATGTTGTCGAGGATGTAAAGCAATTGGGCGGTAACAAAACGTTTCAGGTCATGGGCGGTATCGGTTTGGCCATTGCAGCACTTTGGGCATTGTTCGCCAAAACCCCCGACAAAAAATCAAAATCAAAATCACGCAAATTATACAGGTAATGGAAAAGGTAAAGGAATTTTTTATGAAGCCTCTTTTTTGGGGCATAACTGTAGGCCATTTGACGGTAACACTCTTGGCCATGGTTGCTAGTATCGTCTATGTTACTAAACGCAAAAAGTAAAAGTTATGGCAGGATATTGGGATAAATACGGTAATTGGGTTGAAACCAGTCAACAAAGAGGTGGAAATGGTGGCTATCCAAGGCGAAATGGTGGAAATTACCACCGTCAAAATGCACAAGGTGGACAAAATGCGCCTGCCCCAAAAAGAAGCGGGGCGAAATACTCCATTATCCGAAAGGGTAGTTTTGAAGGGCAGGTAATTATTAATGCTTGGAACAAATCAAGGGGTAAAGGTTTGATTACCGCAAAAGTAGCACCTTACAAGGATTCCAAGGAATACACCGCTCCTACAAGTGGTAAAACGTACATTACCATGATGGCCGAAGTACATTATCACAATAGCGGTATCACCAAATTGATACCCTGTTCCATGAATAAGGCGACCCGTGCAGTTGTCCTGTCCGATATAGGTATGGTCATTACCCAAAATGGTAGTGGTATCACTTCAAGCGGAAAAAGGGTCACGGGCTACTTTGGAAAATTTACCCGCTAGGCTATGTATTCCAAGGTTAGTAAAGTACTTTCTTTTGGTTCAAAGTTGGAAAAATACGCCCTTACGGCCAAAGCGGTTGCAGGGGCGTTAAAACAACTGGACACCGATCTAAAGGAAATTTGGGGAAATTCCCAAGAAAAGACAACGGTATCGACCGTAGTTGAAACGGGTAAAAAACTACTCAAGAAAGACGAAAAAACCAAAGAAAATGAAAAAGGATAACATCGGGTTTTGGCTGTTGATGGCCTTTCTGATACTACCGTTTGTGATATGGTTCATCTATCCCGACATTTTGGAAAAGAAAGCATAGTATTTGGGGTTGTGATACTCCTGATAATGTCATTTACAAGGCTTATGAGATTTTCAGCGATAAACTTTAAACAAGGTCTTAGGGGCTGCGACCCTTGGGGCTGTGGAAATTTTGGCTCAAAAAGGGGCAGCCATCCCCATAAAGGTCTGGATTTTGCGATACCCGAAGGTGGTGCGGTCTATGCGCCTTTTCCCTGCAAGGTTATCCGCCATGGTTGGCCATATGCCAATGATTTAAGCTATCGTCTTATTGAGATTCAAGGTATTGGGGGTTATTCCGAATATACTGCAAAAATCATGTATGTGAAAAATTTCCCTGCGGTTGGCTCCGTGTTCCATGAAAAGCAAAAGATTTGTGAAGCTGACAATATCGCCCGAAAATATGACGAAAGAATGACCAATCATGTCCATTTTGAACTGTACCAAAATGGCGAATTGCTCAACCCTGAAATATTTTTCTAATGAAAAAGAAAGAAAACAAAAAATACATGTGGCTATTGCTCGGCTCGATGTTTATCGGTGGGCTTTTGCTCCTATGGTATTTAAAGGAAAAAAAGCCCTGCGGATGTCATTCCAACGATAATACCGTTGCGGACGGTGGCAATGCCTCAAAAGGGGGTGTAGGCACATCACCCGTTAATAATGTGGTTTTGGACACTTCCCCCATTGTGTCCAAACTGGACGAACTTATGAATGAATTAACCCAAAAAGGCACTTCAAATTGCGGTTGTTAGACAAAATAAAGAGTGCATGGGCGACAAATCCGATTTTGGTTTTGGTAGCCGTTGCCCTTACCATTTCATTGCTTGCCCTTGTTTGGGGTTGGTTAAGAATTGGTTTTGCCTATATAGTTGATAGTGCAAGGGCAATCGGTTCGGGTTTGACATCCGACCAGGCTCAAAGTATTGCATCCTCAATTTATTCAGAGGTTAACGCCATGTTTACCAATGAAGCTGATATAATTGATTTGCTCGTTCCGCTTACTTTGGCAGATTACCACAAGGTAAAGGCAAAATTCGGAATAGTTAGGTATGATGCCACTTTGGACGAGTTCAATTTTTGGGGCGACCATAGCAATTTAACCGAAGTTTTAAATAATACACTTAGTACCAATGATAAACGAAAAATCAAAGAAAGAAACCCGTATTTACCGATTGGTTAAATGGGGGCTTTTTGTTCCGTCCTTGCTTGGCTTGTTGCTCTATGTTTTCGGTCTTGTGATAGGCTTTTATTCAATCAAGGCAACCAAGCCCGAACACACAAAAGAGGACGTGAAAAACGCCCGTAAATGGTTTTTGCACTTGGCCATCCCGTTTTTTGGTTATCAATATTTTGGCTCATTTCTGACTACCATGGATACCGATGTGATACAAAGGATGCATTCCGTCTATGGAAAAAGGCGGTACATATCCAGTTTAAAAATGTATTTCCCGATCATTGGGAAAAAAATGGATGCATTCGAGGCCATGGAAGTTAAGACGGGCAACACATACGAAATATTGGCATGATGAAACTATGGGCAGTTAATACCATGTCTTTTTTGAGCATGGCCAGTATAGCGGCAAATTTAGAAAAGGGTTTAACGATAGCCCTATTGGTCACGGCCATAGCATTGAACATTAAAAAATTCAGGGACAAAGATGATAGATAAGATTTTGGGCATATTCACGGGATTGGTGGGCAGTAAGGATTTTTTGGACTTGTTCAAAGGCAAAGAGGCCAAACTACAAGAATTTCAGATTGCTTTGATGCGTGAAATGCAAAAGGCAAATATTCATCAGATTGAATTGAATAAAATCGAGGCTCAACATAAAAGCCTGTTTGTTAGCGGATGGCGACCTTTTGTGGGTTGGGTCTGTGGTTCTGCCCTCGCCTACCATTTCATCTTGAGGGATTTGGTGTTTTGGTTTCTCGATACCATGGGATTTAGGGTTGCTCCGCTCCCTGAAATAGAGTTAGGGCAACTGATAAGTATATTGCTCGCCATGCTTGGAATGAGTGGATATAGGACGTATGAAAAAATTAAAAAGGTTACGCAATGATAGATTTTTCATGTTGTGAAGTTGAAAAGGCTTTAAAGGAGCTGTTTAGGGAAAACGTTGTGCAAAGTATAACCCCGGTCATTAAATCGTACAACCAAACATTCCCGAATGATGGTAAAACGGTCTATTATGGAAAATTCAACAACCCTAATGAGGCCATGAATTTATCCTTTAGGGATATGGCCGTTGTCAATAGCGGAACGGACATACTGTTTGATTATGTGGATGGATTCCTTTATGATTCCTTTACAGGTTACGAGGTGCGACTAAAGAACCAACTGGGAACGCTTGACAATAGAGTTGTTACAATCTACTTGGCCGATACAAATTTGAACGGTTGGCCTGTTGATGTAACCGCTTCAAATGGTCAAGTTTTGCAGGTCGGGGCAAATGTTTTTCCTTATACTGATGTTGCCAATGGCTTGGATGTTACCAGTAATGTTGAAGAGGTGCGTTTGTCCTTGGATATGGCAGGTACTGACCCATCCCATACAAAATCATTGAATGAGGCTAATATTCAACTCAATGGTGGTACTGGGGAGTATTATGTTGAGTTGTTTATGCATGGCTTTATGTAATTTTCGACAAACTGCAATTTTTACATCGAAAAAAGTAAGATTTGCAACTATTTTTTTGTCGAAAAGTTTTATATTAGCAATCGCTTAGATGTCATTGGATTTATCCCTATGTAGATTATAGTTCAAATATACGACGGAGCAAATTGCGTATAGCTATGCTATTTGACATAAAATCAGTTCTGATGCTTTAGCGTCATAACGACAATGATTTTATGTCAAAGCAATTTTGCTTTAAACATTCGTTTCGGTCAACAGCACATGGCTTTCATAAAAAGTAAATGCCCAAGCATTTATTTTTATATGCATTTCTCAGCCACTTGGCCAGCGCCATCGCCTGTCTGATGATAGGCAAGAAAGCTCAGCTTTTCGTATTTGATGAAACCTTTGGTATAATTGAAAATTTAGAGAAGAAAAATTTCAGGGAAATCTCGTCAACTTGTCGCAAAAGCTTAAAATTTAGCTGAAACGTAAATTTCTAAGCACTTGCTCGTAGACTTTATAGTATTATTGATTAAATATCAAAATCAATACCGAACCTTTCGCAGTAATCCCCAATAGTAGCATGAAATAAAATCGTATCATTTTCTCTAATAACAACATAAATTCTTAAATCTGTTCCTGGAGGTAGATTTAATAATGCCCTACGAACAGATTGTCTATGAGACAATGCATGATGTATTGTACGTGCTGGTGCCACAACTGGGGCTAACAGATTAACATTTCTTGTAAAACCTTCAAATAAATCCATATTTGCTGGACCTATAAAAGTGTAATCATTGTTTAATAGATGTGGTTGAAATCTTTCTTCTAATTCAATAAGTTCTTCCATGCTTATATTTTGTAATGGTTTATATAAAGTCTTTTCTTTATTTGGGCGTTTCACGACCCAATACAAAAGCCTAGGGCAATGGCGCTGCCGTGTTAGCCACAAAACCTGTCTGCCGACAGGCAGGTTCCCTCCAACACCGTCCCGTATTTTCTTTAAGCCGTCATCTGAAGATTATTCTTAATATAAGAAACACCTGTATCAGACACTCTATAGCCACCTTTGTGTTTAAATACTTTTTTTGTTGACATGTTAGATTTCATAAATGCAGAAGCATTAGATAATTTAACACCCTGTTCCACTAGTAAATTTGATGCTTCTCGTGTTGAAAAAATCCCATCTGCTGATTCGAGTTGTACAAAGTAACCTGCCAATAAAATCTTATCAACATCCTTTGCAGTATTTGGTAACTTATTATACCATTCCCCAAATGACTGTTCTTTATCCTCTTCTGTTAATCCTCCAGAATCTGTCCGGTTTTTAGCTGTAATGTTTCCTGTAACATCTTCTTCACTAGCATTAGAAGTATTATTTTGTGTTGAATCTGAAGAATAAATCTTTTCCAAAAATGAATCTATAGTTTCATTATACTTGGCGATAAATTCCTCAGAGCCTTCAATTTCAAATTCTCTAGAATTTAAATTTATTCTGATTTTTGACTTTTCTTCCATATCAAATTATTTATCAATTTTTAGTATTAACTTTTCTGCCTCAACCTTGCCTAAAGGGGTAATCCAACATTTTTGATCATTTTCATTGTATTCTATAAACCTTAATTTGTGTAAGGGTTTTAAAACAAGTTTTAAAAAATTTGGCTTGTTTTGATACTCAATTATTAAACGCATATCCTCCGCTTTCTTCGGACTCTCATCAAATAGAAGTATTAAAACTTGATTTTTTGCTGAAATTTTACTGTTAAGAATTCTTTGGCAGTTTTCACCCTTCCACAAAACATCAATATTCCTTTCAGCAATTGCATCAATAATTTCCTGAGTTTCTTTAATTGCTATACCTGATGTTAATCTTATGATTTCCGCAAGAACCCATTTTACAGAATAAAAAATTAAAGTTGCATCCATTTTATTTGGTGAAATACTACCCACATGTCCGACTCCGCGTTTATTTCTTATGTTAAAAATACTCTTCAAGGTTCTAGGAATTAACATTCTAAAGGATTCATCACCCTTAGCATTTTCGTATTTTTTTAATTCCCCATCATTAAAATTTGCCAACTTTGAACTAAATGGCGTAAAAGTACCGAACAACTCAAATTCAAGAATTCTTCTAACTGATTCAACAAAATGACCCGCATCCAGTTCACTGGACTTCCATTTTTGAAGCACGTAATTCTCTTCTATCTCCCTATATGAATCAAGAAGCTTTTCGGTAATTTCATTACCATATCTAGTCATAAGTATTGATTCAACTCTATTCTTCATTAAGCTGTTTGATAAGATTTTCCGCCTCTTTTATTCCTGGCCGTATAAGTTTTGCTGATTGGCTTGGACCTGAACCACTAATCAAGAAAAGCTTCTTTTGCTTATTCATATGCTTTGAAAAATTAGCCTTATCTACTTCGCCATAATCAATGCAAACGTCTCTCAATTCCTTAAATGAAACCTCTAAGATCCCAAGCTGTAATTTGCCCCACATATATATTAAAACAACATTCATCATTTTCTTTGCAGTAGAATTTCCAGGTACATCTGCGATAACTTTTATCGTCTCGCCATCAATCACTAAAACATTTTCAAATGGTAATTTTGAGTCATCAGAAGATTTTTTTTCTTCAACATAGTCAATTACATCTATATCCTCAGTTGGAGGAAGATAAACGGATTTTCTTTTAGCTATAGCAAGATCATCTTCCACTACAAGTTTCTGCAGACTGCCTTGTATTATTGATTTAAAATTTTCAATTTGTTCATTAACAAATTCTTCATTACCTGATATTTCAAATTCTTTACTCTTGAGCGAAAATCTGATTTTTGCTTTGTGGGATGATTTAGAGTCCATAAAATGTTTTTTAAAAATTGAAATAATCCTGTCAATATTAATGCCAATAGTGAAATTATAACACTCAACTAGAGAATACCTCTAAACTTCTCTCAAATAGGTGGTAATTAATGGAAAATCAGTTATTTAATGACTTTTTGTCAGAAATAATGGAATTTTTGTCAGTGACAGATTGACCTTGTGTTTTATAAATCATCTAATCTACCATGTATTATTTATATCAAGTAAATATATATTTACTGTTCACATTTATATATATATCTGTTTATCTGTTATTTGAAATAATTATGAAATTCATTTTTATTCTAATAAATATTATAAAAAATACTGCTGCTGCGATATTAAATATGGTTCTGAATCAGACCAAATTTGACGATTTAACCTGCTCCAAATTAGAATTGTAGTTTAAAAAATATTGAATCACCCTTTTGTCGCCACCAAAAGTTCCCGAATATCCACATCAAGAATTTCAGCAATCTTTTTAAGGTCTTTTAAATGTGGTTGAGATTTATTATTGCAAATGGAAGTAATTGTATTAGGATTTCGGTCAAGTTTAACCGCCAACTCCTTTTGGCTCATTCCCTTTATAACGAGCACTTCTTTTATTCTGTTTATTCGCTCAGACATAGCTTAAAACTAGAAATAATCAAGGTTCAAGACAATGTTGAATTTTACCGATTATTTGCAAAAACAATATTTATATTGCTATAAACAATGTTTATATGGATTAAAACAATGAATTTTGTTTTCATTATTATTAATAAAACCTATATTTATATAGTTATCAACAGTGTTTTTATATAAAATACACATAGAAAGGTTTCAAAATGGAATTAAAACAAAATGACCTACTCCACCTCCTCTCCTACTTTGAAGAATGTCATGAGGGAGATTTACTTTCCTTTACACAGTGGTTGGACAAGGCCATTTATATGTTCCATTACCTTCCTGCGGATGCTTTTTCAGCAGCGGAGCGCCAAAATGTTTGTCATGTGCTTATGGAGCTCAAAGGGGCGGTCATGGACATCCATGTGGCACAGCAGGCAAAATGTTTTCCCCTTAGGCCATAGGGCCAAAAAAAACGCCCCGTCGGAGTGACAGGGCGTCTTTGTTCTTTATATGTTGGCTGCGCTTAAAGTATCGCTACCACCTCAAGGTCAAACACCAGGTCTTGGCCCGCCAACGGATGGTTGGCATCCAGGATAATATCGTTTTCTTCCACTTTGGCAACGCGGAACTGCTGCTGTTGCCCCTCGGCATTGGCACCCACCAAGCCCATGCCCACTTCGGGCTTCAGGTCGTCCGGCAACTGCGATTTGGAGATTTTCTGAAAAAGCTGCTCATTCACCTCGCCATAGGCATCCTGCTTGTCTATGGTGATGGTCTTCTTTTCGTTCACGGCCATATCGATCAGTCCTTTTTCAAATCCAGGGATAAGTTGACCCTGCCCCAAGGCGACTTCCAAGGGTTCCCTTTCCAATGAACTGTCAAAAACCTGTCCATTGACCAGTTTGCCCGTGTAATGCACCTTCACAGTGTCGTTTTCCTTTACTTTGTCCATAATTTTGTTTTATACATTTATAATCAAATCGTTGCAAATATATAGGGTACAAAATGGTTCAACGAATGGGATGGACATTGCTTTCCCCAAAAGCGTAACTTTTAAGAAAATTTTTAGGAATGTCCCTAGTATTGGATAAAGCAAAATGCATCTAAACGCACCACTTCCCCGCATCGGGAATGGGCCTGTAGGTGTAGTATTGCAAGACTTCTTCCAAAGCCATTTTCAACGCTTTGTTCACGGGCATCATTTTGTTGCCCAATAGGTGGTCTATCTGTTTCAGTTGCATGTAGTAATCCGTGAAAACGGGGACGTACAGCCCTTGGGCAATGGCCTCAGAAACGGAGCGGTACTGCTCGGCCTGGCCTTCTTTTATGATCTTGCAGGTGGCCAAGCGCAGGCTGCCATATTTATCACGGGTGGCCGCAAAACCGAACAAACGACAGATCAGCCCCCGATACGGGTAGGTGCCACAATGGCCCTGGTTCACCACGGAGAGCGGCGCGAACAAAAAACAGGTAGGATTTTGGTTTCCGCCCAAGGCGTCCAAAGTGGTCTCGGCCTCGCCCTTCAGAAAAAGATGGAAGGCCCAAGGTAAAAACTCCAAGGGAGAGGCCTCTATTTGGGCGTAGTTACAACATTTTCCACAGCCCGAAACACAGCCCAAACCAGCCTTTTGCTGAAACTGGGCGGTTTCCTTTTCCAATTGTCCGAATAGTTCCTCGACCCCTCGGACCTTCTGCTCTAACGTCACAGATTTTTCGCCGAAGGTATATCTAATTTGGACACGCGGGCCAAAATTTTTTTTGGAAAAAATCATAATAATGGAACAGGGCCGCCAATTGATGATTTGAGACAAAGCAAACTGACCCACGTCATCAAGAAAGAGATGGTAATGGATTAATTTTAAATACATTATGTTGAAAATTCAAACTCATGACAGCAACAGAAATAAAAAAAGGCAACGTATTCTATTGGATATTGCTACTATTGGCCATCGTTGTCGGGATTATTTTTTACGGAGGTTTTGCCAATGGTTTCAGCTTGGAATTTCTATTGTTCTTTTCAGGTGTCCCCTTTTTATTGTTTGTATCAGGGACATTTGGCCTGTTGTGGCCGAAACTAAAACCGTCCGGAGAGGAAAGTTACATCATCCACTCCTTGGTAATGGGGCTTTTGTTTTTTATCCTGTTCCTGCTTCACGTTTGGGTGATAATGCCACTTATATGTCCGGAATTCAGGGAATGCTTGGCTTTTTAGAATAATAAGGGAAACCCATTAAGTTCCCATGCAAGGAGTCCTTTCGGTTGGCCACCTAAAATAGTGAATATTGGGGACAAAACCCTAGCCAGTAGGTTATCTATCGTGGAACCCCAATCCTTTCATGATCTTGGGGATGTATTTTTCGATGCGGTCTTCCCGGGTCTTGGATTGCTTTGCCCCGGAAAAATAGAGCAGATATCCTTTTTGTCTCCCAGGGGTAAGGTTTTCAAAGGCTTCTTTCAGTTCGGGGTCTTCCTCCAATCTTCTTTGGAACTCTTCGGGAATTTCGTACTCCGAAATCGACTTCATTTGTACCTTCAGGCCTGCTTTCTCCACCTCAATGGCCTCAAAGACATAGCTCTTCAGTACAGATTCCAGTTTCACCATTTGCTTTACATCGGTAAACCGGATTACCCTGCCCGATTGGGTGTTTTTCCCTGGTTTTTCCAAAATTTGGTGGTCGTCCTTCAGCAATGCCCCTTTAAAAAAACTCAGGGTGCAATTGTCCTTGAACGCGGCCACCATCAGAATGTTGTGGCCATTGTGGGTATAGCAGGGAACGCCCCATTTGCGCTCTTCGGTAAGCCCACACTCCAGCACCAACCTTCGGAGGTATTTCAACTCATCCTGCCAACTGTGCACCTTGCATTCCGGGGTGCCGCCCAAAGGGCATCGGCCACAGCCTTCGAGTAGATAAGCATCGATTTCGGGATTCATATTGGCAGCGGTTCACATTTCGTTATATCCTTTTCCCTCAAAGATATTGGGAATGCTCTTTTCTATTCGTGATTGCCGGGTCTTGGATTGTTTGGCCTGTGAAATATGGAGCATATACCCCCGTTGTCGTCCCGGTGTCAAGGCTTCGAAGGCCTTTTTGAAATCGGCATCACTGTCCAACCTATCCTGAAGCTCTTCGGGTATGTCAAATTCGGAGGTTTTCTTCATTTTTACTTCCAGCCCCGCTTTTTCCACTTCAATGGCCTCATGGATATAGGCCTTCAACACTTTTTCCATGTCCACGATTTCCTTCACATTGGTAACCCTGATCTGACGGGCAGACTGCACGTTCTTCGTCTGCTGGATGAGGATATCCTCGGTGTCCTTCAGCAGAACTCCTTTGTGGAACAGGAGCGCACAGTATTCTTTAAAACCATGGATGAGCACTATGTTGTTGCCCTGAAAGGTATAGCAGGGCACGCCCCATTTCAGTTCCTCGGTAAGTCCCGTGTCCAGCACAATTTTCCGTAATTGGCGATAGGCATCTTGCCACTGTGAGGGCTTTTCAAAGAAAAAATCGACTTTTGGGTTCATGTCTCTATTTTTTTTGCTTCAGCATTTTGATGGTGTTGAGTACTTCTTTACGGTTTTTTTGGGCGGTCATCCATTTTGGGAGTATGGCTCCCAAGCTTCTAAAATGGTTTTGCGTGGCATCCCGATACCTCAATTCGGCCCCTATATGATTCTCCATATATTCCAAATGATCATAATTATAGGCCCACAATATACCTTTGGACATCTCTTTTTGTAGCCATAGTGGCAGGTGGAAGTAGGGATCTAGGTTCTTTCCCAGAACAATGTCCTCTATTTCATGCACAAGGCCACTTCGTTCATTGATATATATATCTTTGGGCACTTCAGCATAGTATTTGTTCGCTCCGCAAGAAGCACAACTCATTTTGATGTCCTTTTCATGCATACCTTTGGATTGGACAATCGCTTTATTTCCACAATTCGGGCAAACGACCAAGATGTTGTCCAAAAAATCATCTGTGGTCTTGACATACGCATTGAACCTCTTTTTCATACCATTTTATAATTAACATTGGTCTTGAGGTTGACGCTTGTTGATCTTATGTTAAGGCAACTTTTCTGTTGACTGGTCTAAAATACCAAGAAATTCCGGTCAAAACCAAAAGCAGGAAAGGCCCAAAAAGGGTCGATGCCCCATCCCCCACTGCCAGATGGGATACGATGGCCCCGGTCATGGTGAAGACAAACCCAGCGTATGCCCATTCCTTGAGTACAGGGAACTTGGGGGTCAAAATAGCTACTACGCCCAAAAGTTTCCAGATCCCGATGATCAGGAGTAAATATTTGGGATAACCCAAATGGTCCATCATGGCCGTTTCCTCTTCCATGCCCATCAATTGCACGATTCCGGTCGAGGTCATTCCCAGGGCGAGCCAAACGGTGGCTACCCAATAGATGATCTTATTTCGTTTTGTCATAATATATCTTTTATTAAAATTAAGGATGGGATGCTGAAACAAGTTCAGCATAACCCCGATTACTTTAACTGTTGCACCACTTCCTGTAAACGATTGTGCGCCATGTTGATGCCTTGGGCAAAGGGCAGTTTCAGCATGCGGTCCCGATCCTCCACCGATTTTTGGACCATGTGGATGGTGAGCTTGCTCGTGGTCTCGGTCAGGGCCTCGAACTCCAAAAACTCCAATTGCACGGGAAACTGTCCGTTTTCCATCTCAAAGGTCCGGATGATCTTTTGGTCAGGCACAAATTCGTGTATGGTCCCGTTGAACCGGTGTTTGTTGCCCATGGGGTCGGTGGTCTCGAACTGGTAACTGCCATGTCTTCGGTTTTCCAGCTTTAGGACATTGGTGCCCATCCATTGCGCCACAATGTCTGGGTCTTCGTAAGCCCTAAAAAGGGATTCCAGCGGCAGCTCAAATTCCCGGGTGATCCAGATTTCCTGTTTTCCTTCCTCAGCGTGGACCTTTGTTTTTCGTTCCATGGTTATTTTTTAGGCGGCTGCTTTTTCATGATAGCTTCGAGGGTATTGAACCTATCGTCCCACATATCCCTGAACGGTGCTATAAAATCTGCGATTTCCTTTAGTTTTTGAGGGTTGAAATGATAGTAGATCTCCCTCCCCTGCTGTTCTTGGTTGAGCAGTTCACATTCCGTAAGAATTCGGATATGCTTGGAAATGGTCTGACGTGACGAATCAAATTCTGCCGCTATGGCCCCCGGTGTCATGGCGTTGAGTGCCACCATCGCTATGATGGCCCTACGGGTGGGGTCGGCAATGGCCTGAAAAACATCTCTACGCAATTCCATTTATGCAGCTATTTGACTGCAAATATATATGCAGTTATTTGGCTGCGCAAATTTTTTTTTGAAAACTTTTCGGTTATTCGATTATTCAGTTACTGAGTTATTTGGTCACTGAGTATGGTAAGCTGTCTTTTAGCACCAAACACAAGTCCAAGAATCAAGCTCAAGCTAAATCCGTGTCAATTCGTGCTATTCGTGTCAGGCCATGATCATTCCGTTATTGGGTTATTTTGTTATTGCCGACCGCGTACTGCATACTGTCTTTTAACATCCACCCTCAAAATGCCAAACACCAAACATCAAATCCCAAACTACAAGCTTCGGACTTCAGACATCTGACTTCCGACTTCTATTAATCCAACAAATACCTTACATTTAAAGTGCTAATTCAAAAATTATGAGAAAAATACCTCTACTACCCTTACTCCTATTGCTCGCTACTTTGAGCATATCGGCCCAAGAAAGCATCATTGGGTTCAGTAAAACTGCTTCGGAAAAAGAACTCCAACTCGAAGCTGAATTTGAAAAACAACTTTCTGCGACCAATTTGGACGATTGGATGAAACGAATGGCGGCCGAACCCCATTGGGTGGGCACCCAATTTGGCGAGGAAAACGTCAAATGGATGGAAAAACAGTTCAAATCCTGGGGCTACGACACCCGGATTGACACCTACCACGTGCTTTTCCCCTACCCCAAGGTCCGCGTTTTGGAGTTGACCGCTCCCACAAAATATACAGCATCATTAAAGGCCGTTCCTGTGGAGGGCGACCCATACACCGCACAGGGTGATGCCCTCTTGCCCAGCTACAATGCCTTCTCCACCGATGGTGATGTGGAGGCCGAACTGGTGTTTGTGAATTACGGTGTGCCCAGCGACTACGAGGAACTGGAAAAATTGGGCATCGATGTGAAAGGAAAGATCGTCATTGCCAAATATTATGGCTCTTGGCGCGGCATCAAACCGAAATTGGCCGCCGAAAAGGGAGCCATTGGCTGCATCATCTATTCCGACCCCAAGGATGATGGGTATTTCCAAGGTGATGTATATCCCGAAGGGCCCTATAAAAACAAGACCGGGGTGCAGCGTGGCTCCGTGATGGACATGCCCCTTTATCCCGGCGATGTGTTGACCCCCGGCTATGCCGCCACCAAGGATGCCAAACGTTTGAAGCGTGAGGAAGCCCCGACCATTACCAAGATTCCCGTGCTGCCCATTTCGTATGAGGATGCACAACCCTTGTTGGAAGCCCTGAAAGGCCCCGTGGCCCCCGATGACTGGAGAGGTGCCCTGCCCCTCACCTACCATATTGGCCCGGGTCCGGCCAAGGTACATTTGAAACTGGAGTTTGACTGGCAATTGAAACCCGCCCACAACCTCATTGCGACCCTAAAAGGGTCGGAGTTTCCCGACCAGTGGATTGTGCGCGGGAACCACCACGATGCTTGGGTGCACGGGGCCAGCGACCCTGTCAGCGGTATGGTGGCCCTCATGGAAGAGGCCCGTGTCATTGGTCAACTGGCGAAGGAAGGCAAAAGACCCAAACGCACCTTGGTCTATTGTGGCTGGGATGCGGAAGAGCCCGGACTCATCGGTTCCACGGAATGGGTGGAAGACCACAGGGACGAACTCCAGCAAAAGGCCGTGGCCTACATCAACACCGATGGCAACAGCCGTGGGTATTTGGGTGCCGGTGGTTCACACTCGCTCCAGGCGATGGTGTCGCAGGTGGCCCACAGTGTGACCGACCCGCAAAAAGGGGTATCCGTAGCGGAGCGCCGCAAGGCCGCCAATGCAGTACGGGGTGGGGACAATTCCTTTACACTTTCCGCCCTCGGCTCTGGGTCGGATTACACCCCCTTCATTCAGCATTCGGGCATTGCATCCTTGAATCTGGGTTTTGGTGGTGAAGGTTCCGGCGGGGAATACCACACCATTTACGATACCTACACCCATTACACCCGTTTTAAGGATCCTGGGTTTGAGTATGGCGTGGCACTTGCCAATACGGCGGGCCGCATTACCCTGCGCTTGGCCAATGCCGAGGTATTGCCGTTTGAACTGACCGGGTGGCACACCACCGTGGAAGGTTATCTGGGCGAGGTGATGAAGACCTTGGAGAATATGCGCTCCGAGGTGGAAAAACACAACAAATGGGTACAAAAGGATGTATATGGACTCGTCATGGACCCCAAAAAGCCCATTAAGACCGCCGAAGCAAAGGCAGAGGTCCCCTATCTGGACTTTTCCCCTTTGCAAAATGTACTGGCCGACCTCAAGAAAAGCATAGACACCTTTTCCAAAACGGACCTCACGGCCTTGTCCAGTGCCAAAAAGGCGCAGCTCAACCAAGAATTGATGGGCATGGAGCAGGTGTTGCTACAGGATAAGGGACTCCCCCGAAGGGACTGGTTCAAGCACCAGATCTATGCCCCCGGATTTTACACGGGCTATGGGGTAAAGACACTTCCAGGCGTGCGCGAGGCCATTGAGCAGAAAGATTGGAAAGAGGCGCAGGAACAGATCGGGGTGCTGGCCGCCACCCTCAAGAATTTTGATGCACAGGTCCAGAAATTGAACAGCATCGTGCAATAAAAAGACTTTAGAAAGTAAAAACCGCCCTTTGCGATGATTTGGTAAGGGGCGGTTAATTTTTAATAACAAGTTGAAAGTTTTTTCATTGATGCCTTATGTTATTTTCTCAACACTAAAATATTCAAAATCCCCATCCATCAACCCAACTCCCCCATCCGTCAATTCAAACCCGTCATCCGTCAATTGGATGCGTAAAAATCCTACGTATCTTGTAGCTTAGCCAAAAACACAAGAAAATGACGACTTTAGAGACCATTAACCTCTTACAAAAAATCAGTTTGGTGCTTATCGCTTTTATCGTTTACATGTTGGGGTTCATGCACGGGGCCACTTGGCACAGAAGAAACAGACCCTAGCACAATAGATGGGAAGGAGAACACGTTTGTATTGATGCCCAAACCAAACCTAAACCTACAAGAGCCATTTTTTCCCAAGATCCGAGCATAAAGCGTTTTTTGGTCCTCTGTCACAACCGGCACTACACCATCCGGGTGGATGAACTCCACAACGGCGAGATCCACTACCGCTGCTGGCTAAAGCCCAAGAGCTTTCTGGACAAGCCCTGCCTGTCCATCCCGAACGGGAAGTGCACGGAAAGCCCGGGCAAGGACAAGGCCGAGTTTGTGTTCCGGCACGATGGCATGACCTATTCGCTGGAACGCATCGTTTCGAAGGGCAGGTATGCCGCCACCCACATTTTTTTGGAGGTCACGGACAGGGACAATCAAAAAAGTACCTGGAAAATGGAGGAAATGCCACTTCCCAGATACCTTAAAGATCTTTTCTGAGCGGGGCTATCCCTTGTAGGTGACCCTGTAGATGGCGTCGCCCACATCGTCGGAGATCAACAGGGAACCGTCCTCGAGGAACAGCAGGTCCACAGGGCGGCCAAAGGCCTCTTGGCTCTCCTCGTCCAGCCATCCATCAATGAAAGGTTCGTAGCTTACCGCTTGGTTGCTGTCCAGTTTCACCAACACTACCCGGTAGCCCACTTTGGAAGAGCGGTTCCACGAGCCGTGCTCTGCGATAAAGGCATGTCCCTTGTAATTTTCAGGGAACATGCTCCCCGTATCAAACTTTACGGCCAAGGGCGCCACGTGCGCACCCAGGGCCTGCACGGGAGGCACAAAATCCGAACAGGGACGCTGGTCGCCAAACTCAGGGTCTTTTATGGTCCCACCGTGGCAAAAGGGGTAGCCAAAGTGCTGGCCCACCTCGGATAGTCGGTTCAGCTCGCAGGGGGGCACATCGTCGCCCATCATATCCCTGCCGTTGTCCGTGAACCAAAGTTCGTTCGTCTCGGGATGCCAAGTGAAGCCTACGGTGTTGCGAACCCCATGGGCCACGATCTCGCGGTTGCTGCCATCAGCATCCATTCGGGTGATGGAAGCGTAGCGTTTATCTACCGTGGCACTGTCGCAAATGTTGCAGGGCGCACCCACGGGCACGTACAGTTTGTCGTCCGGACCAAAGGCGATGTATTTCCAGCCGTGGTGGAACTCGGTGGGGTAATCGTCATAGATCAGCTCCGGTTCCGGGGGATTGGACAGTTGTTGTTCAATGTTGTCGTATCGGAACAATCGGCTCACAGCGGCCACATAGAGTGCCCCATCCTTGAAGGCCACCCCATTGGGCTGCTCCAGTCCGGAAGCCACCTCGAAGACTTTTTCCGCCCTGAAATCGCCGTCCTCATCGCGAAGGGCATATACCTTGTTCTCGTTTCGGGTACCCACAAACAGGGTTCCGTTCTCCCCTATCGCCATGGATCGGGCCCCGTCTATGCCCTCGGCATAAACTTCAATCTTAAAACCTTCGGGAAGGTTGAGGCGTTCAAGCGGAAGGTCGGTCTCGTACTGTGAAGTTTCGTCCGTTTCCCCTGCAATTTGTTCATCGGTGTTTTCTTTATCGGCTCCTTCCTTTTTCCCGTTGCAGGAAAGCACGGCAAGGGAGAGCATCGACATAAAAATGGTCCTTTTGGGCAAATAGGAAATTTTCATTTTGAGTGTTTTGGTTTCAGAACCCCTAAAGCTATGACAAAATGTTGGAAGTTGGAAGACCGTTGGCGGTGTTTAGTAGGCAGTATGCAGTAAGTAGTAAGCAGTTGGCAACGTGCAGTCGGCAGGCACCCCAATAACCCAGTAACAAAATAATTCAATAACTAGGTCAGAATTCGGAGTTCAGTGCGCAGCTACTTGTTTATTGCCCACTGCATACTGCTGACTGTTCACTGTTCTCGCTGATATTCGGAAGCCCTGCCCTGGTACCAGATGGTGGTGCGGTGTGTGCTAGCAATGGTAATGGTCGCATATCCGGAAGGGTACATTTGTACGGCTGCCTGATAGCCTTCCTGGCCTTCATTGATCTTGAAACGCATGGTGTACCCGGTTTCCTTTTTCATCGGTTCGATGGATAATTCCTTTGGAACTCCCTTAAAATTGACCCCGGATTCTTGGGGGTTGTATGTGCCGCCGCCCATCCGTCGTTCGCCAAAATAGGGAAGTTCGGCCATAACGCTGTCCCCCACCATACGCAGATAACCATTGCTGCCCGTGATGTCTATCCTGCTGACGGAGCTTCCCGGGGGCAAAAGGCCTGCATTGGCGATGCTGTTGAGGCCCTGACTGGCCATCGGCTGTGCCCAATTGGCATCTATCTGGAAACTTTTACTGGAAACCATTTTTTCAAATGTGGCCAACTCAGCCGGTGTGGCCTTGGTTTTCGGGCCCGATGCGCATGCAGTCATCAATAGGGCCATGAACACAATTTTGTATGTGATGGGCTTGTTCATCTGCTTCAGGATTAATAGCATACAAATTACGAAATCCCTTTGTGATTTCATGCAAGGGCATAAGACCTTAACGTTTGAAACGCTCGAAAATGGCCAATGTCTTTTTGGTGTTGATGAAATACACCCCCGTCAATAGAACGGTAGCGGCAACAATGGACTGCACAGTGATCTGTTCGTCCAAAAAATACCAGCCCAGCAAGAGGGCCACGATGGGGTTGACATAGGTGGAGGTCGCCACTTTTTCGGGCGATACGGCCTTTAGCAGATAATTGAACGAAGTGAACGCCAAGATACTTCCAAAAACGACCAGCAGCACCATGGACAATTGCACTTCGCCGCTCCAATCCAAAGGTGCCGACCAGTTTTCGCCAAACCCCAAGCTCATCAGGGCAAGGGTGAGTCCCGCGGTGAACATTTGGTAGCCGGTGTTCACAAAATAATTGTTGGGCAGGTCTGCTCTGGCCACAAACAGGCTGCCGTATGCCCAGCTCAGCATGCAAAAGAAGATCATGACCATGCCAATGATCGATTCTTCTTGGGCAATGATCTGTTTTTGGCTCACCAAAAGATAGATGCCAATTATTCCAAGCACTACGCCCACTACGGACATGGGCTGTATTTTTTTGCCCTGTAAGATGCGCATCAGCAAAAGGATAATGAGCGGTTGGGCGGAAATTTCCAGAGCTGCGAACCCACTGTCCACATATCTGAGTGCCCACACCACTACCCCGTTACCAAAACTGAGGAAGAGGATTCCGGCGATGAAGGTGTTCCAGAGTTGCTTTTTGGTGATTCTCAACGAAATTCCCATGATCTTCGCCAGTATGAAGATCAAGATCCCGGCCGTGGTAAATCGCCACGAAGCCAACATAAAAGGATCCAATTCCATCACGGCGACCTTGTTCAAGAGATAGGTGGATCCCCAGATTACGTAGATGGCAAAAAAAGCTAGGATGACCAGAGCGGAGTTTGAGGATTTTCCCATTCCAAGACAAGTTTATGGCCTTGCAATATTACGGATGTTTACAGGAGTAAAAAACAGTTGGAGGGAAGTTTTACCCACAAAGTGGATGCCTTGGTTCGATGTGTGGGAAACTCAAGGCTTTTCGCCCATATTCAACAGATATTCGGCGATTTCGGCCTGCAACTGCTTGAATCGATTCAAGTGGAGTTGGATTTCCAGATCAAGGTTGTGCACAATGCCGCTTTTTCTACGGACGGCCATTTCGTTTATTTGTTTTTGGTGTTTTTCGAATGTTTTGAAGCTGTTTTTGAGTTTAAGGTATTTTTCAAAATGGGAAGCACATTTGGGTTCGTAGGTATAGGAACACAATTTTTTGGACAGCCTTTGAATGACCTCATGGTTCCGTTGCATTCGTGCCAACAACTCGTAGTTTTTAGATGTACTGCTTTCGGTGATTTGGCCCATGGCGATGTGTTTATGGATTGGAAATTGCTCCTGTCCATTAAGTTACGAAATTACGGGCATAGTTGGATCGGGTTTAACGTTGATTTAATGGTTTCATCAACCTATCGAAACAAAAAAGCCCAATGGTTACCATCGGGCTTTTTGGAACACGCTATTGACGTATTAATTCTCAGTCTGTTGGTAAGCTTCTTGCTTGAGCTCTTCGCTGGCTATGATGGCCAGTTCCACACGCCTGTTGGCTGCTTTTCCGGCGGCCGTATCGTTGCTTTCAATGGGTTGCTCTTCACCATACCATTTGGTGGTAAAGCGTCCGCTGGAAATTCCTTTGCCAACCAAATAGTTGGTCACAGACTGGGCCCTTCGCTGTGAAAGTCCCATATTGTATTCTGCGGCTCCGTCACTATCGGTATGTCCTTCGACCAAAATGTTGGTCTTTGGATATTCCTTGAAAATTCTCGCCAATTTGTCCAATGTTGCGGCAGAGGCACCTTTGATGTCGGATTTGTTGGTATCGAAATACACCCCATTTTCCCCGCTAAAGGTCACATTGATGCCCTCTCCTACCCGTTTCACTTCGGCACCGGGAATCTCCTCCTCGATGCGTTCGGCCTGTCTGTCCATACGATTTCCAATGTAACCACCGGCAGCACCGCCCACCACGGCACCAATGATGGCGCCAAGGGCCGTATTTCCTTTTCCTACATTGTTCCCGATGATTCCACCGATAACGGCGCCGCCACCTGCTCCGATTGCGGCTCCTTTTTGGGTGTTGTTTGCGTTTTTCACGGCATCACAGCTCAAAATAAGGCTCAGGGCCATAAATGCCGTTACACTTTTTAATGCTATATTTTTCATGTTGTTGTTTTATTTTCTTGAAAATTCATAAACTACGGTCACGGGTTGTCCATCCACAGATACGTTGGACTTAAGGGTCATGGCTTGTTCAGTCAGGTTGACAATGTTCAAGCGATACCCATAGCCACCTGAAATGTCTTTGCGCTTGTCGTCGATAAACTTGAACTGCAATTGGCTGGAATAGTTCGCTGTAGGCTCCACTACAGACCATCTAAAAAAACGGTCGCCACCTTGGCACAACGAGCTTTGCGCTATGGTGTACCTTCCCGTGCTATTGTTGTCCCTAAAAAACCATTCACTGTCCTCGAAGCAGATGTCCTCCGCATCGTTGAAGATGACCGACTTAAAGTTACCGGAGTTGTTTTCATAATAGACGTTGTCCAAGTTCCAAGTGCCACTGAAAAGATTTCTTTGCGATCGGGCGCTCTTGGACACAGAGCAAGAAGTGAGCACTGCTCCTAGAAGTGCCACGATTAATAATGATTGTTTTACCATAAGATTTAAAGTTAATGTTCAATAAAAGATACGAAATGGGTCAATATAAAGTTGTTTCCTGTGTTAAAAAAATGATTAAACGGTTGATTATCAGTACAACATGAGTTCCAGCAACGCGGCTTCAAATCTCTTCTTGGGCAGATAATGCTCTTCCAGTCCCTTGGCGAAGGGAACCGGGGTTTCCAAGCTGCCCACCCGCTTTACGGGCGCATCCAAATATTCAAAACATTGTTCCATGACCATGGCTGAAATATCGCTTGCAATCCCACCAAAAAGGGTGTCTTCCTGTAATACGATCAGTTTGCCTGTCTTTTTTACAGAAGCTCTGATCGCGTCAAAATCCAAAGGTTGAAGTGTTCGCAAATCTAAGAGATCTGCGTCAATTTCTGGGTGTTTTTCCAATACTTCGATGGCCCAATGCACCCCGGCACCATAGGTGACCACGGAAATGGACTCCCCTTTCCTCACTAGATTGGCCTTGCCAAAAGGTAGGGTGTAATAATCGGACGGTACATCCCCATAAACGCTTCGATACAAGCCCTTGTGTTCAAAATAGAGCACGGGGTTTGGGTCGTTGATGGCCGTGTTCAGCAGCCCTTTGGCATCATGGGGAAAAGCGGGATAGACTACTTTGAGCCCAGGGGTTTTGGTGAACCATGCCTCATTGGTCTGGGAATGGAAGGGTCCTGCCCCTACGCCCGCACCACAGGGCATGCGGATCACCACATCCGCTTTTTCGTTCCATCGATAATGTGATTTGGCCAAATAGTTCACAATGGGGTTGAAACCCGTGCTCACAAAGTCGGCAAACTGCATTTCCACCACTGCCTTCATGCCGTTGATGGAAAGTCCCATTCCCGCGGAAACAATCACAGATTCGCAAATGGGCGTATTCCGCACCCTGCTCTTTCCAAACTTGGGCACAAAGCCTTCCGTAATTTTGAAGACCCCTCCATAATCGGCAATGTCTTGACCCATGATGATCAGTTCATTGTGACGGTACATGGATTGCTCCAAACTTTCGGAAATGGCATCCACAAAACGGATGTTCTTCGTTTCTCCTTTTGGCTCTATATGTTGATAATCAAAATTTTGATAGACGTCACCTAATTCTTTTATTTCATCAAAGGAAATAGGAGGCTCGTCAAAGGCCAGTTTGAGATTTTTATCGATTTCCTCGGATATTTCAGCTTTTAACTGCTCAATTTTTTCTTCGGAAATATGGCCTTCTTCCAACAAAAAGGCCTCATAATTGGCAATGGGGTCTTTTTTGGCCCACTCCTTCATCAGTTTTTCGGGAACATATTTGGTGCCACTTGCCTCCTCGTGGCCACGCATACGAAAGGTCTTGAACTCCAAAAGAACCGGTCTCGGTCTTCTTCGGATGGCCTTGCAGAGTTCATCCACCTTGGCATATACCTCCAAAATATTGTTGCCATCTATAATGCGGGATTCCATACCATAGCCCTTGGCCCTGTCCGCCAGGTTTTCACAATTGTACTGTTCGTTGGTGGGTGTGGAGAGTCCATAACCATTGTTCTCGATACAAAAGAGCACGGGCAAATTCCATACGGATGCCACATTGAGCGCTTCGTGGAAATCACCTTCACTAGTGGCCCCTTCGCCTGTAAAAACCGCAGTAACCCTTTTCTTTCTGCGAAGCATATCGGCCAGGGCAATCCCGTCGGCAACCCCAAGTTGTGGCCCCAAGTGGGAGATCATGCCCACGATCTTATATTCCTGGGTGCCGAAATGGAAGCTACGATCCCTGCCATTGGTGAAACCGCTCTGTTTTCCCTGCCACTGTGCAAAAAGTCGGTTCAGCGGAATATTTCGGGAAGTGAACACCCCAAGGTTCCTGTGCATGGGCAAAATATACTCATCGTCTTTCAAGGCTTGGGCCACGCCGACCGAAATCGCCTCTTGACCAATACCGCTGAACCATTTGGAAATCTTGCCCTGCCTCAACAATACCAGCATCTTTTCCTCGATCATTCTGGGCTTGAGCATTCCCTTGTATAGATCAATCAATTTCTGTGGTTCCAAGTCGCCAATGTGATACCTCATACGATACAAATTCAACGGTCTAAAAGTAGTAAAAACAGTACCATCTTTCTCTACATTTCCGAAACGTTCGGCATTATTCATTACTTTTGACCTTATTACAAACCAATTATATATGAGTGCGATTCCAAGTGTAAACCTAGAAGATTTCGTCTCTGGTGACCCAGCCAGAAAGGAAAAATTTGTCAAGGAAATAGGTGCCGCTTTTGAAGGCATAGGCTTTGTGGCCCTTAGCGGACATTTTTTATCCGATGCATTGGTGGACAATCTCTATGCAGAGATCAAAAAGTTTTTCCAACTGCCCCAAGAGGTCAAGGATAAATATGAAATCGAAGGTATTGGTGGACAACGCGGATACACTTCCTTTGGAAAAGAACATGCCAAGGGCAAAAAGGAAGGTGACCTGAAAGAATTTTGGCATTTTGGACAATATGTTGAGGACGATCCCAAACTGGAAGCCGAGTATCCGGCCAATGTGATCGTGGATGAACTGCCCGAGTTCAACAAAGTAGGAAAGGAAACCTATAAAATGCTCGAGAAAACGGCCAAGTATGTGTTGCGGGCCTTGGCACTGCACCTTGGTCTAGAGGAAACTTATTTTGACGACTACATTAAAAACGGCAACTCCATTTTAAGGCCCATCCATTATCCTCCGATCACCGAGGAACCCAAAAATGCGGTAAGAGCGGCGGCACATGGCGATATCAACCTGATCACCTTGCTTATGGGTGCCCACGGAAAAGGACTTCAAGTGCAGAACCATCAGGGCGAATGGGTGGATGCGATTGCGCGCCCCGACCAATTGATGATCAATGTGGGAGATATGCTGTCCCGACTATCCAACAATAAATTGAAATCCACTATCCATCAAGTGGTGAACCCCCCACGGGAACTATGGGGAACCTCCCGATACTCCATTCCATTTTTTATGCACCCGATCAGTGAAATGCCATTGAACTGCTTGGAAAACTGCATCGATGAAGAACACCCCAAGGCTTTTGAGGATATTACCGCTGGAGCGTTTTTGCACGAAAGGCTCATCGAACTGGGACTTATAAAAAAATGACCATGGACTTGCAGGACCAACTCAAAAACCTATTTCCAGACCACGTTCCGGAAGAAAGTCCGGAAGACAAGAGAGAAAAACCGGCCTACTGGCTACAGGATGACCCCATCATCTGTAAATATGAAAAGAGAAAAGGCAAACCAATCACCATTCTCGAAGGATACAACGGCGCTGAAAACGATTTCAAGAAATTGGCCAAGGATTTAAAGACTTTTTTGGGCGTTGGGGGCAGCTTCAAGAACGAGTCCATCATCATCCAAGGGGATTACAGGGACAAGATCATGGGTTTTTTAAAAGACCATGGGTTTTCAGTGAAAAGGGTCGGCGGGTAATTATAAAACCATCCGAAGGAATGGATCTTTGCTTTGGTATGTTAAAAATTAGGTATTGAAAACCAATGTTTTGTGAAAAAATTTTTGTGTTCTTGGTTTAAGTTTTAATTTTATTCTTCCTAATCAACAAAACTAAGCTGAAAATGAAATCACTGTTGCACATCACCAACGGGGACAGTTTCACGTCAAGATTACAGTCATTGGATCTTAAAGGGGATATCATTACTTGGCGGGAAATGCTCTGTGAGGGCAAGACGCTTTGCTCCGTGGGTAGTGAATCCTTCTGGAAGACCAGGTTCGAATTTCTCAACAAGAACTATAAAATCTCCAAATCGTGGTTTGTCGAGAAAACCCTTAAAGAATACCGATCCCTCTGCAACCACAAGCAACAAGATCATATTGTACTCTGGTTTGAATACGACCTTTTTTGCCAAATAAACATGCTGGCCGTTTTGAGCTGGCTGAAAACACATAGAAGGCATGCCGAAATTTCGTTGGTATGCAGTGGCAAAGAGGATGAAAGCGACAAATTGTACGCACTCAACGAGCTCAACGATGAAAAGCTCCTCGATCTCTATAAGAACAGGACCGTGCTTTCACAGGATGACATCGAATACGCCGATTATATTTGGCAATTGTATTGCAGCGACAATCCCATACGTTTGGAAAACCAGCTCGCCAACAACGATTTTCAATTTGAATATCTGAACGACGCCCTAAAGACCCACCTTAAACGTTTCCCGACCATTAAAAATGGCCTCAACGAACTGGAAAACCATGTTTTGAAAACAGCCATGTCCAAAAAACCAAAATCAAGAGGGGAACTGATGGGAGAATTATTGTCCGATCAAGGATATTATGGTTTTGGTGATTCACAGTACGAGCGGATCATCACTTCCTTGAAGCCGCTTTTCAATTCCTTCAACCCTGTCAAATTGACCAAAAGAGGGAAGGAAGTATTGGAAAACAAATCAAATTATTATTCACAAATACGTGACAATCAATTGTATTTAGGTGGTTCATTAAAGTATAACTTCCTATACAATACGGACACCAACCGCATCTTGAAACTTTAGTTGGATGTCGTTCTTAGGCAGCTCAGAACTCATTCTGAACCCTGATGGCAGTATTTACCATCTCAATCTTTTTCCAGAAGATATTGCATCCACCATCATCACGGTTGGCGACCCGGAGCGGGTTGCCGAGGTCTCCAAATACTTTGATTCGATTGAGGTAAAAAAAGCAAAACGGGAGTTCCACACCCACACCGGATATTTGGCCGGGAAACGGCTCACTGTTATCTCCACGGGCATTGGGACGGACAATATCGACATTGTGTTGAATGAATTGGATGCGCTGGCCAATATCGATTTCGCTTCGCGACAGATCAATAGTGAAAAAAAACAGCTTGGTTTTATACGCATCGGTACATCGGGGTCCATCCATCCGAATATCCCCGTTGATTCTTTCCTGATGAGCACTTCAGCCATTGGCCTTGATGGTCTTTTGCACTTCTATGGGGATAGTCAACATCGAAATAACGCCATGGAAAAAGCATTCATGGAACACTCTGGCCGGGACATGCACAACATTGCCCCCTACGCCGTTGATTTTGATGCAGTATTGGCCAAAGTTTTCACTTCAAACCAAATGCAAATGGGCATCACCGTAACCAATTCTGGTTTTTATGGTCCGCAGGGTAGATCGCTCCGATTGGTACCAAAAACTCAGGATTTCCATAAATTATTGACGGAATTCCAGTTTCAAGATCAACGCATAACCAATTTGGAAATGGAAACGGCTGGCATTTATGGACTGGCCAAACTGCTTGGGCACAGATCGGTATCCCTAAACGCCATTCTGGCCAATCGGGCCACGGGGCAATTCTCAATGGATAGTGGCAAGACTATCGATTCCTTGATCAAATATGTCCTCGAAAGGCTGGTAAATGATCCATCGGTATAAAATACCGTGTGGAACTCCTATTTTTGTGTTATCAAAACGAAGAGATGAAAAATGTGAACATCATTGGAGTCCCGGAACATTTTAACCTGCCCTGGCACTTGGCCATGGAGGACGGGGCCTTTGAGGACAGGGGTATATCGCTCAACTGGACTGATGTCCCCGAAGGTACAGGAAAAATGTGCCAGTTGCTGGAAACCGGAGAGGCCGATATGGCCATCATTCTAACCGAGGGCATTATTAAGAGCATATCGCAAGGCAATCCCAGCAAAATTGTCCAAGTATATGTTTCCTCTCCCCTGCTCTGGGGCATTCATGTGGCGGCGGACAGTGAAAGAACATCCATAGCTTCATTGCAACACGACAAGGTGGCCATAAGCCGTATGGGAAGCGGGAGCCATCTCATGGCTTATATAAATGCCCAAAACCAAGGGTGGGACACCGAAAAGTTAGAGTTTGAGATCATCAATAATTTGGATGGCGCCATAGAAAATCTGACAAGTGGCTCCAACGCCTATTTTATGTGGGAACACTTCACCACAAAACCCTTGGTGGACAATGGCACTTTCAAACGCTTGGGCGACTGCCCAACCCCTTGGCCCTGTTTTGTGATTGCCGCTTCGGATGCATTCCTTAAAGATAACACTGGTGTTTTACGCCATGTTGTGGACGTCATCAACACCTATACCTTGGAGTTCAAGGAGATTCCCAGTATAGACCGAACACTGTCCAATCGATATGGTCAAAAACTGGAAGATGTTCGGGAATGGTTGTCCATCACTACCTGGGGCCAGGAACAAGTTACCGAATCGACCGTGAATGAAGTGCAAACAAGGTTGCACGGCCTAAATTTGATCGAAGAGGTCAAAGAGCCCTCGTTATTTCTTTGGGGATAATTGAACAGTCACATATTTTCCTTTTGACTTTTTTGGATGTCAAGTCGAGCGCAGTCGAGACCTTTCTGGGAAAACCCAAAAATCCACTTCTCGACAGCGCCTGTCTGCTGACAAAGGCAGGCTCGAAGTGACATTTCATAGGGTAATTCAATCAAGCTTACCACTCAATACCCGTCTTGCCCATTTGCGCCAACAGCTTATTGGTTTTGCTGAAATGCCGGTTGCCAAACCATAGTCCGCGGTTGGCACTCAAAGGGGAGGGATGACCAGATGTGAGGATATGGTGCTTGGTTTTGTCGATCAGGGAAGATTTTTTCTTGGCAAATCCTCCCCAAAGCAAGAAAACGACCCCTTTCAGTTCGTTGGAAACGGTTTTGATCACCGAATCCGTAAACGTTTCCCAACCTTTGTTCTGGTGGCTTCCCGCTTGATGCGCACGAACGGTCAAGGTAGCATTCAGGAGGAGCACGCCTTGGTCTGCCCAACGTTCCAGATTGCCGCTTTGCGGATATGGCTTTTCCACATCCGTTTTGATCTCTTTAAAAATATTGACCAAGGATGGTGGGTGGGGAATGCCATCTTTAACAGAAAAGCAAAGTCCATTGGCTTGGTTGGGTCCGTGATAGGGATCTTGCCCGATTATGACCACTTTGGTCTCTTGGAACGGACAGTGATCGAAAGCCGCAAAAACATCCTTACCCTTTGGGTAACAGGTATGGTTTTGGTACTCCTGTTTCACAAATTGGGCCAGTTGCTTAAAATAGGATTTTTCAAATTCAGCCTTTAAGTGAATCTTCCAACTGGACTCAATGGCAACTTCCATATAATTCTAATTATTTATATAAACATTGGGCAGAATTGATTTGTTGTACTGCCAAACATCGTGTTCGGGCCAATGGTAACAAACAGTCTATTTTTGAGCAGGTTTCCTTTTTGAGGAAAGCAGATAGGTGTATATCCAGGTAAGCGTAAAGGTGGGAATCACGTCCAGCCCGGGAACCAACTCTTCGGCAAAAGTGATCAGACCTGCGGCCTGCCCTACCCTTCCCTTGTACAAACGCGTCATGAGCCACCCGGCAATCGGGGCCCAAATTACATCGGAAAACTCCCCTATCCCTGGAATTGCGAAGGATAACATTCCAATTCCGTCAAACAGCAATCCCAAAACCAGATTGCGGTACTTGTTGTCTTTTTCTTCTGCCATAAGGGAAATTTAGGGATTCCCTTTGAATTGGAAAAATCAGTTTTAGGACAGATCTGAACTGATCAGTTTCAAAAACTCGTTCCGGGTCTCAATTTTTTCAAACTGCCCCCTAAAACCAGAGGTTGTTGTGACCGAATTTTGTTTCTGGACCCCGCGCATCATCATGCACATGTGTGCCGCCTCAATGACCACGGCAACCCCCTTGGGTTTCAAGGTTTGGTTGATGCACTCCAAAATGTCATGTGTCAAGCGTTCCTGGACCTGTAGTCTTCGGGCAAAAACATCCACTACCCTTGGAATTTTGCTCAGACCCACGATGTGACCATTGGGAATATAGGCCACGTGGGCCTTTCCGAAAAAGGGAAGCATGTGGTGCTCACAAAGGGAATATAGCTCGATGTCCTTGATGATCACCATGTCATCATAACTCTCGGCAAACATGGCACCCTTTAGGATTTCGGTGGCATCCTGTTTATAGCCTTGGGTAAGGAACATCATGGCCTTGGCCGCGCGCTCAGGTGTCTTCACCAATCCTTCTCGGGTAATGTCCTCCCCAAGGTCGTCCATGATCTTTGCAAAGTGTTCCCTGACCTCATTGGTAACTTCAATGCTGTATTCTTCAAGATATCTGTATGGTGCCATTATTTTATTTGGTTTTTTTAGAAAAGTGGGTGTTCAGTTTTTTGATTTTTGGGTCGATAATGACCTGGCAATAGGGTTGCTGCTTGTGATCATTATAATAGTTATGGTGTTCGTTCTCCGCCAAGTAAAATGGTTTTTCTTCGGAAACCGCCGTTACTATCGGTGATGCAAAGATGCCCTCTTTTTCCAAAAAGGCAATGAATTCTTCGGCAAGTTGTTTTTGTTCGGGAGTTGTAAAAAAAATTTCACTACGGTATTGTGTGCCCACATCGTTGCCCTGTCGGTTGAGGGTTGTAGGGTCGTGTGTGGCAAAAAAGACCTCCAAAAGTTCTCGGAAAGAAATGATCTGGGGATCAAATGTGATCTTGATGGCCTCTGCGTGCCCCGTCCTTCCCGTACAGATTTCCCGATATGCAGGATTTTTGATGGTGCCCCCGGTATATCCCGGGACAACATCAATAACGCCCTTAAGCCTTTGAAAGACTGCTTCGGTACACCAAAAACAACCGCCAGCAAAAATAGCGGTCTCGATTGAAATGTTATTTTGTCTATTCATTTTTTGGTAAAGTTAAACAAAACAAAGTGTTTTGTTCTTTATTTTTAGTTTTCTTTTACGTTTTGTCTTGCAATCAACTAAAAACTTTATTTGAAAAGTGTAATCTTTGCCCGATCAAGAGTAATCATTACTTTCACCCTGCGAAGCAGTTTTTCATGATCAAGGCTACAAATATCCAGAAAAATTATGGCGACCTCAAGGTGTTGAAAGGGGTCGATATAGAAGTCAAAAAAGGGGAAATCGTTTCCATAGTCGGTGCTTCCGGTGCAGGAAAGACTACCTTGCTGCATATTTTGGGCACCTTGGACACGCCTACCAACAAGGGAACCAGTTCGCTTTTGATCAACAACACCGATGTAAACCAGTTGAATGACAAAGACCTGGCCCGCTTTCGAAACGAACACATTGGTTTTATTTTCCAGTTCCACCAGTTGTTGCCGGAATTTACAGCTTTGGAAAATGTCTGCATTCCCGCTTTTATAAAAAAAACACCCCGTGCCGAAGCCGAAAAACGCGCCAAGGAACTGTTGGATTTTTTGGGGTTGAAAGACCGCTATGGCCACAAACCCAATGCCCTATCCGGAGGTGAACAACAACGAGTGGCCGTGGCACGATCCCTAATGAACAATCCTTCTGTGGTGTTTGCGGATGAGCCCAGTGGAAACCTGGACTCCGAAAGTGCGGACAACCTCCATAAACTGTTCTTTCAGCTTCGGGATGAATTCGGACAGACCTTTATATTGGTGACGCACAACCTCGAACTGGCCGATATGGCCGACCGAAAGCTCACCATGGTGGATGGTTTGATCGTTTCCAAGGATTGATATGACCAAAGCGGAGCTCAAGGAATTTTTGGATGCCAAGGTGTTGGAATATAACCATCCCAAGTTTTTGGAAGATGATCCACTTCAGGTCCCACACCAATTTGTCCAGAAAGAAGACATTGAGATCAGTTCTTTTTTGACGGCCACCATTGCCTGGGGCAACCGCAAGAGCATCATCAACAATGCCACTAAATTGATGGGCTTGATGGGCAATGCACCTTACGATTTTGTAATGAACCATACCAGGGAAGATTTGGAATACCTCTCCCCTTTTGTGCACCGCACTTTTAATGGAATTGACCTTGCTTACTTTGTAAGCAGTCTGCAAAATATCTACCAAAACCATGGTGGTTTGGAAGCTGTTTTTACTGAACACCAAACAAAAAACTCTATGCAGCCCGCCATTTCCCAATTCAAGGAAGTATTTTTTGAGCTACCGCACCAAAGCCGAACCCAAAAACACGTTTCCGACCCCAACAGAGGTTCCGCTGCAAAGCGCATCAATATGTTCTTGCGCTGGATGGTAAGGGACAACGCCACAGGAGTGGATTTTGGACTTTGGGAAGACATTGCCCCTGCCAAACTCTCCTGCCCCTTTGATGTGCACTCGGGCAATGTGGCCCGTAAGTTAAAATTGCTCAAACGGAAACAGAACGATGCCAAAGCCCTACAGGAACTGGATAAAAATTTGCGAGAGCTCGATGCTTCTGATCCTGTAAAGTATGATTTCGCGCTTTTTGGGCTTGGCGTGTTTGAAAAGTTTTAAGTGTACTTTCATTAAAAATAAAAAAACCCTCCGACTTTCGTCAGCGGGCCTTTTTTTGTATCTGGTCTTCTTATTTGGCAAACGGGTAAGTCTCCCCTAAAATGGTGATGGTCGAATTGGTATAGTCTATTTTAATGTCCTTGATATCCGCAATATCCACATCCAGAACACCGGATTCAATGTTTCGTGGATATAGCACAAAATGCAATGATTCTTCAACGGTCATGGTATAGTCCAAACCCGAAGAACTTGTACCATTTTGCGAACCATCCAACAAATATTCATCGTCCCAGATGTAAAGAGGTGTGTCGCTGCCCGCTATCCATGTCCTTGTGGAATTTTCTTGGTATTCGATCACGGCTCCGGCTTGCGTGGTGATTTTTCCATCTTCAATGTCCACACTGTACACCAAGTGCCCGTCCTCATTTTCACCCAAATTTTTGACCACATGCGTTCCTTCCACTTTGTATTCGTTGTGGTAATAGTTGGTAAAGGTGGCCGTATGTTCGCTCTGGGGCTGACCGTACCAGTTGGTGGAAACAATGGTCACAATGCCCCTTCGGGTAACCCCGTCCTTGCCCAAAACACCTGTGCCGAAATCAACGGTGATAGTTTTGGGAAAAGTGGTAAGATCTGTTGGGTAAATGGTGATGTCCAGACTTTCGGCCGACAGTTCCACCGATTTGGCCTGCAAACCGGATGCCGAGTTTTCTGCCGTTAAAATGGCATCGCCATTGTTGTTTCCAATATCTTGGAACACTTTGTTTACTGTAACATACTCCTGCAGAGCATCGACAGCGGATTCTGAAGTGGTCTCGTTTTTTACATCTTCTTTGTCGCAACTGAAGAATAGGAGGGCCAATGTAGGAATTATCAGTTTTTTCATAATGGATAAGATTTGTTGACACAAATAACGTTAAATTACTCATAACCTGTATGTTGTCAACATAATTTTTTCCATTTGCGATGGTGTTGTATAGAATTCCGGACGGAAGAAGGTTGGTTTTCACCTGTGGAAAAAGTAGAGTTGCATTATTCGCAAATCACCCCCCAAACCCAAAACTCGGTCCAAAATCCAAAGCAATGGTCTTTCCCCCACTTGCAATAGATCTGTAGATGGCTTCCACAATCATCATATCGCGTTTGCCCATTTCGCCAGGTGCTTTGTTGGGCTCACCAAACAAAACATGTCGTGCAAAATCGTCCATTTGCAATTTTTGCTGGCTCTCATGTGGAAACTTGATCATATCTCCCCTTGAAGTTTCGCCGCTCAATGGACCGTAATTGTTGGCAGGTTGCAACCTGAACCAACCGGAAGTACCGTTTACATGCATGGCATTTACATTAAAGTTATGCGAAGTGGTAATGTTTCCAACGGCACCGTCCGGAAACGTGAACTGGGCGGTAACAGTTTCATCCGTTTCGCTAAAATAATCAGGTCTAGTTTTAAATTCCTGTGCTGCCACCGAGATTGGGTTTTTGCCAGTACCGTAAATAGTGCTTTGAATCGCATACACCCCCATGTTCATCAAGGCTCCTCCGCCAGAAAGCTCCTTGTTCAGGCGCCACTGGTTCGGGTTGCCCGCAGAACGATACGCCGCATCGGCGGATACAAATAAAATGTCACCAAAAGTTTTTTCCTTTACAAATGTCTTTACCTGCTGGGTGTACGGCTCGGAATGCAGTCTATAGCCCATTCCCAATTTTACGCCAGTTTCCTTGCAGGCATTGATGATGGCATCACACTCTTCCACATTGATACCCATTGGTTTTTCACAGATGACATGCTTTCCCGCTTTTGCCGCCCGTATGCTGAACTCGGCATGCATACTATTCGGAAGCACTACATACACCACATCAATATCCTTGTTGTTGGCGATTTCATCAAAATTTTGATAGTTGTAGATGTTCGTTTTGGGAATACCATACTTATCGGCCCAAACTTTCTCTTTTTCAGGGGTACCCGTGACAATTCCGGCCAAGTAGCAATGTTGCGTGTCCTGCAAAGCGGGCGCCAATTGATAAGTGCTATAACTCCCCAAGCCCACCAGGGCGATTCCCAGCTTCTTTTTATCCTGACCGGTGCCCATGGCGCAGGCAAATGGAGCTGCCGACAACAATGCGGCACCTCCTATGCCCTTTGCAGTCATGCTATTAAAACTTCTTCGGGTGATTTTCTTCATTTGTTCCAGGTTTGGCAATCTTTTTAAAATTAAGCATAAAGTCCCTTTTTCCATGACCTTGTATGCTTTTACGAATCTTTTAACAAATTAAGAAGTTTCAAAATATGTATTTTTAACACCGTGTAATGATTCAACCTAAAACAAAATGAAAAATCTTTATCTCTTCGGCATACTCTTGTGTGCCACGATTACCTTTGCCCAAGAACGAAAATTGCCCATTGACACCACGGTGACCACCCAACATTCGGTGACCATAAACGGAGCCCGTATTGACTACACGGCGACCACGGGAACGCAACCTGTATGGGACGAGTTGGGAAAACCCATTGCTTCACTGCACTACACGTACTACACCAAAAATGATGTAAAAGACAGGGCTTCAAGACCTTTGTTGGTCTCTTTTAATGGTGGCCCGGGTTCCGGTTCTGTTTGGATGCACTTGGCCTATACAGGTCCCCGAATCCTCAAAATTGATGATGAGGGTTATCCTGTGCAGCCTTATGGCGTGAAAGAAAATCCATATTCGGTTTTGGATGTTACCGATATCGTTTATGTAAATCCTGCCAATACTGGATATTCCCGCACCATTCCCGAAACAGGGAAAGAAGTGGACCGTGAAAAATTCTTCGGGATCAATGCCGATACCAAATACTTGGCGGAATGGCTGAACACTTTTGTGACCCGCAACAATCGTTGGAGGTCCCCTAAATACATTGTTGGGGAAAGTTATGGGGGCACCCGTGTGATGGGGCTTTCCTTGGCGCTGCAGAACCAGCAATGGATGTACCTGAATGGTGTTATCATGGTTTCCCCTGCTGATTACAAAGTGTTCCGTGACAATGACCCTGTTTCCAGCGCTTTGAATCTTCCTTATTTTGCCGCTGCGGCTTGGCACCACAAAGCCCTGCCGTCCGATTTGCAAAGCAAGGACTTGTTGGAGGTTCTGCCTGAAGTGGAAGAATTTACCATCAACGAATTGCTGCCAGCCATTGCCAAGGGTGGATTTATTCCCGATTCGGAACGTAAGGCCATCGCTGATAAAATGGCCCGATATTCTGGGTTAAAGTCCAAAGATATCATCGATCACAACCTGGATGTCCCTACACAGTTTTTCTGGAAAGCATTGATGCGGGAAAAAGGCGGATACACCATTGGACGTTTGGACAGTCGTTATTTGGGCATCGACAAAACCTTGGCCGGCACCCAACCGGATTACTCACCTGAGTTGACCTCTTGGTTGCATAGCTTTACTCCGGCCATCAATTACTATTTGCAGGAAGAGTTGAATTTCAAGACTGACATCAAATACAATATGTTCGGGCCGGTCCGTCCTTGGGACGACAGCAATGACAATGTTAGGGACAACCTGCGCCAGGCCATGGCACAGAACCCCTACCTGAACGTTTTGGTTCAGTCGGGCTATTATGATGGTGCATGTACCTATTTTGCAGCCAAATACACCATGTCGCAAGTGGATCCCAGTGGTAGAATGAAAGATCGTTTTGAATTCAAGGGATACCGTTCAGGACACATGATGTATTTGAGAAAAGAAGACCTGAAAACCGCCAATGAGGACATCCGCGCCTTCATCCTGAGAACACAGGCCAATGGAAAGAGCGCTAAATACTAATGCTCCGGTTCAGTTAAAATGAAAAATCCAGCGGCATGAAATAATTTCATGCCGCTTTTTTAGTCTTTTGATAAAACTATATTTTTAACAAAAACAAAAAGTTGAGAACACAAACCTTAATCTGGATCATGGCTTCATTATTGGCATTTTTCAATCCAAACAGATCCGCGGCACAGGATTGGCCCAATTTGGAAGAGTATAAAGAAGCCAATGCATTATTGGCACAACCTTCAGAAAAAGAAAACAGGGTGGTTTTTATGGGCAACTCCATTACCGAAGGATGGTCGGGCGCCAACCCGGATTTTTTCAAGAAAAACCCATACATCAACCGGGGAATTAGTGGACAGACCACACCACAAATGCTGTTGCGCTTTCGACAGGATGTCATCGATCTGAATCCAAAGATCGTGGTCATATTGGCGGGAACCAACGACATTGCAGGAAACACTGGACCCATGACCTTGGAGCAGATCAGTGACAACATCCTTTCCATGGTGCAACTGGCAAAGGCGAACAACATATATCCAATTGTCTGTTCGGTACTTCCAGCTTACGACTATCCATGGCGGCCCGGAAAGGAGCCCAACATCAAAATCCCTAAGTTGAACGGGATGCTCAAGGAAATGGCAGCGAAGGAAAAAGTGATGTATCTGGACTATTTTTCTGCCATGGCCGATGACCGCAACGGACTTCCCAAAGAATTGACCACGGATGAAGTACACCTGACCAAGGCCGGATATACGGTAATGGAAAAATTGGTACAGGAAGCCATAAAAAAAGCCATATCAACAATCAATGCCGACAAATGAACGACCTAGAATTCTTAATCGCCTTTGAGTCTGGAAGTTTTCCACCAAGTTTGTTCGACCACGAAGCCCATTTGCGCTTGGCGTGGGTCAACCTGAAATACCATGGAGAACAAAAGGCCATCGAAAAAGTATGCCAAAGCATCAGGGCATTCGACAAACTGCATGGCGACGGGAGTAAGTTCCACAAAACACTCACCGTGGCCTCCGTCAAAGTGGTGCACCATTTTATGCAGAAATCCTACTCTGCAAATTTTTCGGATTTTATACAGGAATTTCCAAGATTGAAAACCTCGTTCAAGGAACTGCTGTACCAACATTATGGCTTTGACCTGTTCACTGATCAAAAAGCAAAAAAGGAATATATAGCTCCCGATTTGCTTCCTTTTTGATGGAATAATCCTGCGTGGAAGGATTTTAGTTACTTTGTAAAATGCAGCAAAGCAAGGTAAGCATCATCATCCCATTTAAGGACACAGGCCAATTTTTGCCCGAATGTTTGGACTCCATTTTGGCACAGAGCCATGAAAATTGGGAAGTGTTGGCCGTGAACGACCATTCTTCCGATGAAAGTTTTGAGCTGCTTTCTGCCTACGCAAAAAAAGATATCAGAATAAAGGTTTTCCATAATAAAGGACAAGGTATCATCCCTGCTTTGCAGACCGCTTATGCCCAAAGCGACGGTGATTTCGTGACCCGTATGGATTCCGATGACATTATGAAGGCCAACCGATTGAAGGTGATGGTGGATTCTTTGCTCGAAATGGGTGTTGGGCATGTTGCCGTCGGCAAGGTGAATTATTTTTCAAACAAGGGGATCAGTAATGGGTACGAACGTTATGAAAAATGGTTGAACCAGCTGACATCCACAGGAAAAAATTATAGTGAGATCTATAAGGAATGTGTGATTCCCTCCCCCTGCTGGATGGTGCATCGATTGGATTTTGAAAAATCGGGTGGATTCGGCCCAAACCGATACCCCGAGGATTACGATCTTACCTTTCGGTTTTATGAGCATGGGTTGAAAATTATCCCATGTGACCATGTGCTGCATCTGTGGCGTGATTACGATACCCGGACTTCACGAACGCACGAGCACTACGCACAGAACTATTTTTTGGATATCAAACTCCATTATTTCCTAAAACTAGATCATGACAATACCCGCCCATTGGTCGTTTGGGGAGCTGGTTTTAAAGGGAAATCAATTGCTAAAGGACTACAAAAAATGGGAATCGATTTTCACTGGCTCTGCGACAACCCGAACAAAATCGGCAAAAAAATCTACAAGAAAGAACTCGTCCATTTTGACGCATTGCAAAAACTGAACAACCCACAAAGCATTGTCACTGTGGCCAATGAAGAGGCACAAAAGGAAATCACTGCCTTTTTCCAGACCTTGGACCATAAACCGATGGAAGATTATTTCTTTTTCTGTTAGATGGGTTATTCGGTTACTGGGTTATTCTGTTATTGCCTGCCTGCCGCAGGTAGGAGTTTCTGGAATTTGAAATTTGGTGCCTGAAACCTGAAACTTGAAACTTCTTGACAGCCAACTGCATACTGCCTGCTGGGTAATTCAGTTATAGGTCATTGTTTTTTTGGATTGTGGTGATTGATGTCTGGTGCACGGTGTCGGAAGTTAGAAGTCCGACCCTAATAGGTTTCTTTTCTCGCTGTTCTATTTTCTTTGTTCTTCATGTTGAACTTGACATTTGCAAACTGCCTACTGCATACTGCCTGCTGCCTACTGCCTACTGAACTTAACACTTGAACTTGAGTTTGCCACGTGAAGTATCTACTCGAAATGTTTTAATCCCTATATTTGTCCAATCTAAGTTGGGAATGCAGTTTAAACATCCGGAAATTCTTTGGGCCCTTTTTCTTCTGGTCATTCCCGTTGTCATCCATCTGTTCCAATTACGCCGCTTCACCAAGACCCCGTTCACCAATGTGGCCATGCTGCAAAAAGTAGTCTCGGAATCCCGAAAGAGCAATACCTTGAAGAAATGGCTCTTACTTTTTACCCGCCTATTTTTGCTTGCTGCCATTATCATCGCTTTTGCACAACCTTTTAATGCAATGGTGACCGCCCTGAAAGAAAAGGAAACAGTGATCTACTTGGACGATTCCTTCAGCATGCAGGTCAGGGAAAATGGACTGTCCTTATTGGAAAAAGCTGTGCAGGACCTTATCAAAAACCTTGACGGGGAAACAAGCCTCAGTCTTTTTACCAACGAAAGGACTTTTAGGGACATTACGATAAAGGATATCCAGAACACCCTATTGTCGCTGCCCTATGCTTCCAATCAGCTCGATTTGAAAGAGATAGGTTTAAAGGCAAATACCCTTTTTTCCACATCAAACGCAACGGCTAAGAACCTGATTGTTATTTCCGATTTTCAGCAAAGGATTTTTTCCCAAGACGTTCCTTTGGATTCCACGATCACAACGCATTACGTTCCTCTCACACCTAGGGACGTTCAAAATGTGTCCATCGATTCCATTTCCATTAGTGAAGAACTCTCGGAACAGGCTTCCTTGGAAGTCTATCTTTCCAGAGGGGAACAAGGTGAAGCCCTGCCCATTTCGCTTTACAATGGACAGGAATTGATTGCCAAGACAGCGTCCAAATTTTCCCCCAATGGAAAGAGCAAAGTGGTCTTTTCCATTCCTGCCCATGAGGAAATCAAAGGCAGACTGGTCGTGACCGACAATGGATTGGCGTATGACAACACTTTTTACTTCAATATCAATGCCAAGGAAAAAATAAAAGTTGTGGCCATAAGTGGTTCGGACAGTGATTATTTGGACCGATTGTACACCGATGATGAGTTTGAGTTGACAAAATCCACCATCAACCAACTGGATTACAGCCTCTTGAACAGTCAAAATGTAGTGGTTATGGACAACTTGAAAACCATTCCCAGCAACTTGCAGGAAGTGCTTCGCAACTTTAGGGAAAACGGGGGCACATTGATCATGGTTCCTTCCATGGACAGTGATGCTTCCACTTACAATGCGTTGTTGTCCAGCTTGGAAGGTACCCAATTTGGCGAACAGGTCAATGTGGAATCCAAGGTGACCACAATAGCTTACGACCATCCACTCTATCGAAATGTGTTTGAAAATGAAGTCACCAACTTCCAGTACCCAACGGTAAAGGAATACTTCAAAATACAATCAAAATTGCCCAAAATACTGTCTTTGGAAGGCGGTGATGCCTTTCTTTCGGGAAGAGACGGACTGTATATTTTTTCTGCATCCCTTGAACAGGAAAACTCGAATTTTAAAAACTCCCCCTTGATAGTGCCCGCATTTTACAACATGGCACTGTCCAGTTTACAATCCCCGGACCTTTACCACACATTGGGGCGTGTCAGTTTCGTTGACATTGCCACCCGTTTGGGTGCTGATGACATCCTGAAAGTATCCAAAGAGGGCTACGAGTTCATTCCCTTGCAACAGGCGTTTCCCAACCGGGTCAGGCTCACCTTTGACGAAAACCCAACAACTGATGGTCTTTACGCCATTCAGGAAAACGGAGAAACATTGAAAAATATCAGTTTCAATTATCCCAGGGAAGAAAGCCAACTCAACTACTTGGATCTTTCAGACTTACAAAACGTGAACACTCAAGAATCCATCTCGTCCCTTTTTGATTTGTTGGAAGCGGAAAACAACATTACCGCTTATTGGAAATGGTTTGTTATTTTAGCATTGCTTCTGGCGCTTATCGAGGTTGTCATCCAAAAATTCGTTACATGAACATTCTGCTGAAGTCTGCAAAAATTGTATGCCCGGAGAACAAGGAACTTCACTTGAAAAAACGGGATATCCTCATTAAAAATGGGACCATTGAAAAAATAGCCGTTACCCTTGATGCCCCAGGCAACACCAAATCGGTAAACCTCAAGAACCTGCATGTTTCCCTGGGATGGTTTGATAGTGGCGTAAGCTTTGGCGAACCCGGATTTGAGGAACGGGAAACCATTGCCTATGGGCTTCATGTGGCTGCCAGCAGTGGTTTTACCGATATCGTGCTCTATCCGAGCACCCACCCTGTGCCCGATACCAGCTCCGATATCGTCTTTTTGAAAGAAAGGGGAATCGGAAAAGCGACAAGCATACATCCCATTGGCGCGCTGACCAAAAACTCCGAAGGCATTGACCTTGCCGAACTTTTTGACATGAAAAATGCAGGTGCGGTCGCTTTTTTTGATTTCAAAAAACAGATTTCCAACCCCAACTTGCTCAAGATAGCTTTATTGTATGTCCAAAATTTTGACGGACTCATATTTTCCTTTCCCCAAGATGGCAGCATCAAGGGAACGGGGGTTGCCCACGAAGGTGATGTTTCAACAGCATTGGGTCTGAAAGGGATACCCGCCCTTGCCGAAGAATTGCAGATAGTCCGTGACCTTTTCATACTGGAATATACCGGAGGAAAACTCCACATACCTACCATATCGACCGCAGCATCGGTAAAATTGATTGCCAATGCCAAGAAGAAAGGATTGGACGTCACTTGTAGCGTTGCCATTCACAACCTGTTCTTTTCTGATGAGGAACTCAAAGGGTTCGATACCCATTATAAAGTATCACCACCCCTCCGGAGCAAAATAGATTGCAAGGCTTTGATCAAAGGGTTAAAGGATGGCACGGTGGATTTTGTGGTTTCCGATCATATTCCGATCGATATTGAACACAAACGGGTGGAATTTGACAACGCCCTTGATGGCACCCTCGGGCTGGAGTCCGCCTTTGGGGCGCTCAACAGTATATTAGGTATGGAAGAATCCATTGCGCTGTTGACCAAAGGAAGGGCGCGTTTTAAGGTGGACAGCCCAGTACTCAAAGAAGGTGCCAAGGCAAACCTGACCTTGTTCAATCCGGACCAAGCCTACACCTTTGCACAGGACAATATCGCTTCCACCTCCAAAAACAGTATGTTCTTGGGTGCGGAACTGAAAGGAAAAGTATATGGAACCTATAACAACAACCAATTGACCATCCATGAGTGAAACCAACCCCGGAAAGACCACGGCTATTGTGGCTTACATTACCATTGTAGGCTGCCTCATAGCCATCACCATGAATTTGGAGCCCAAAAATGCCTTTGCCCGCTTCCATATCCGGCAAGCCTTTGGCATTCACCTGCTGTTCCATGTCCTGGCCATTGCGCTCACCTACTCAGGAATTGTCCAGTTTGCGTTTTTGGTCTATATTCTATACTTGGTGATTTGGGTGTATGGATTCCTTCAAGCATTGAATGGAAAGACCAAGCCCCTGCCCGTTATCGGCGAGTATTTTCAAAAATGGTTCACCTTTATTTCATAAAAACAGAACAATGTCCCCCACCCCATTATCCCTAACTTATCTGATTCGCCCATCTTCTTTGCAAACAGGCAAACCGCCGGCCATTTTCTTGTTCCATGGATATGGCAGCACCGAGGAAGATCTGTTTTCCTTTGTCCCCGAACTTCCTTCGGAATTGACGGTTATCTCCGTCAGGGCTCCTTATGACATGGAACCGTTTGGCCATGCATGGTATGCCATCAATTTTGATGCGGAACAGGGAAAATGGAGCGACGATGTTCAGGCCAGGGAATCCCGGGAGAAGATCGTGGCATTCTTGGATGAAGCCATCAAAGCTTATGACCTTGATGAGGAAAACATCACCCTTTTGGGCTTCAGCCAAGGAACCATACTCAGTTATGCCGTGGCCCTATCTTACCCGGAAAAGGTAAAGAATGTAGTGGCTTTGAGCGGTTATATCAACGAAAATATTTTAGTGGAAGGCTACGCGGAAAAGAACCATGGTGGACTACATGTTTATGCTTCCCACGGCCAGGTCGATCAGGTCATTCCTTTGGAATGGGCGCAAAAAGCGCCAGATTTTTTGAAAAAGTTGGACATTCCCGTCACCTATCAGGAATTCCCGGTCGGCCACGGGGTTTCACAACAAAATTTCCTTTCCTTTAGAAAATGGTTGGTGGAGCGACTTTAATTTTCTAATGTCTGAAGAGACAAAAGAGCATAGAGGATAGAGAATAGACTGATTTTTTCCTTGCTTTTTGTTGTTTAAGGTTTTTGGATTTCAGGTTATTCTGTTGTTGGATTATTGTGATAGGTGTTCGGTGTCGGGAGTCCGAAGTCGGAATTGGTTTCTTGTTTCCTATCTCCTACTTCTTTTCTCTTTTTTCTCTTCTCTCTGTTCTTTAATTTGAAACTTGCTCTTGAACTTTGACCTCAAACCGAAACCTGAAACCCTAAAACCTTCCCTCATCAGTTGCTCCTCGCATACAGTAAATGGTCCAATAATGTAAAATCTACGCCAAGGTCGTCCTTGAGTTCATATTTGATGATCAGGTCGCCCCAATATTTGCCGTCGGAGAAATCGGCCAAGATCCATTTGTGGTTCAGTACCTTGATCTTATTGATTTTAAAATCACTTTCCATCCCTTCGTAGGGAACCAATGGGTTATCGCCTGACTTTTCATTGGTTTCCAGCAACTTGTCCTCGATGTACCTAGCTGGGTTCTCCAAATTGAGATGGTCGTAATAAGCCAGCGCATCATCATTATTCTCCAAGGTAAAATATTGCATGTCCAAAACCCTGAGCTGTGCTTTTTGCAAAGAATCTTTAAGTCCTTGAACTTCGGTCTGTAGTCGTTCAACATCGGAGGTCAATGCCTTTTGCATGTTGTTTCCGGTCACATACTGAAATAGGGCCAACAAAGCAGCAAATACAAATAGGTACAAAAAAATCTTGTTTTTCATGGTGCTATATTTTCAATTGTAGGTTATCATAGGCCAAATGGACATTCTTGGGTAATTTCTTCTCAACTTCGTCATGGAAACCCATCAGATGACTGATATGGGTAAAATAGGTTTTCTTGGCCCCCACCAATTCAGCAAATTCAAGAGCTTCTTCCAGGTTAAAGTGAGAATGGTGGGCTTCTTCGCGCAGTGCATTGACCACCAATACTTCGGCACCCTTCATTTTTTTGATTTCCTCCTCCTCCACTCTTTTTACATCGGTGAGATAGACAAACTCCCCAAAACGATAACCGAACACCTGAAGTCTATTGTGGTAAGCCTCAATGGGAACCACATCCAAATCCCCCAACCGAACAGGTATGTCCTTCGTCACCACATTCACCTGCACCCCTGGGGCCCCAGGGTATCGGTTTCCATCGGCAAAAATGTAATCAAAACGTTTTTTAAGGGATTGGACCACCCGTTCATGGGCATAGATCGGAATGTCCCCCTGTCTAAAAAAGAAAGGGCGGATATCGTCAATCCCGGCCGTATGATCGGCATGTTCGTGGGTAAATAGAATACCGTCCAGTCTGTCAATGGGATGGGCCAACATCTGTTGTCGAAAATCAGGGCCGCAATCAATCACATAGTTATATCCGTTCCAAGAGACCAAAACGGAGACCCGAAGCCTTTTGTCCTTGGAGTCCGTACTCTTGCATACGGGATGATCACTACCGATTACAGGGATTCCCTGTGAGGTTCCCGTGCCCAAAAAAGTGATGGTCATCCTGTTGTCCATGAAACCCAAAATTATGACTTATTTATTTAATAGATTGAATGAAGAGTGTAACTTTGTCCTACATTAAACTTTCGGATATGCCTACCGTACCAAGCAAGGAAAATGCTTTTGAAAACATCCCCTCCATTAAGGCCAAAACCCTTCGCATCAATTTGAACCCCAATATTTATGGAACCTTTGCTGAGATTGGTGCGGGGCAAGAAACAGCAAGGCATTTTTTTAGGGCCGGTGGGGCTTCCGGGACCATAGCCAAGGCCATGAGCGCCTATGACAAATCGTTCAGTGATGCCATTTATGGAATTGAAGAGGATGGACGGTACGTGACCCAATCGCGACTGAAAAAAATGTTGGACCACGAGATGAAACTGGTGGAAGAACGGATAAGCCGGGAAAACAATCCCAATTATCTGTTCTTTACCTATGCGAACACTGTGGCCACCATCGATTTTTCCAAGAGATACAAGGGCCATGGTTGGGTAGGTATCCGTTTTCAATTGGATCCCGATCAAAAGGAGTACGATGAAATCGTGTTACATATCCGATTTAAGCAGAATGAGGCGAGATTGCAGCAAGAGACGTTGGGCATTTTGGGGGTAAACTTGATCTATGGAGCCTTTTTCAAGTTCCACAAGCCCAAAAAACTGTTGAAATACCTCTATGACCATATCGATAAGGACACTTTGGAAATTGATATGGTAAACTTTACAGGCCCCAACTTTGCCGAAGTGGACAATAGGTTGATGAGCCTCCAGTTGATCAAAAACGATATGACGGATGCGGTCATGTTTGGGCCCGACGGGAACAACCTGCTGCCTGCTGCCGTGCTCTACAAAAAAAGCATTTTGGCGCTTCGTGGCAGTTTTAGGCCAGTCACCAAAGTGAACATGGACATGTTCCAAAAATCGTATGATATTTTTATCAAGGAGCAAACCGTTGAGTACGAGAACACTATCGTGGTTTTTGAGATTACGCTGTCCAACCTAAAAGCTTCAGGGGAAATAGATGAGCAGGATTTCATGGATCGTGCAGAGCTGCTCTGTTCTCTAGGGCATACGGTGTTGATCTCCAAATTCCAGGAATATTACAAGTTGGTGGAGTATTTCAACAACTACACCAAGGCCAAGATCGGGCTTACCATGGGCGTGAACAATTTGGTGGATGTTTTTGATGAAAAATATTATCGCCATTTGAGCGGGGGCATCTTGGAGGCCTTCGGAAAACTGTTCTTCAAGGATCTTAAGGTGTATCTCTACCCCATGAAAGATCCCGAAACCGGACAGATCTTGACCAGCAATAATGTGAAGGTACACCCGCGGATGAAGGAACTCTACAAGTTCTTCAAATATAACGGCAAGGTGATGGACATTATCGATTATGACCCCGATGTGCTGCACATTTTCTCAAGGGATGTCCTCAAAAAAATCATCAACAACGAAGAGGGATGGGAAGATGAACTGCCTGAAGGCATCGCCGAAATCATCAAAGAAAAACACCTGTTCACCCGAAAGGTCTTGGAGGAGAAGGAGTAAACTAAAGTTTTAAGCCCAAGCACAAGAATCAAATTCAGGGTTGAACAGGATTGTAGGATGCGTGTATTGGGTTTAAAGTTTCAGGTTTTCAGTTTCAAATGATTCAGTTCACAATAAGCAATTACCAATAACAGAATAACCAAACGATAAAGTCTATTCTCTATCGTCTATGTTCTATTGTCTTTTCGGGCAGAAGTTATGCTCTAAGCAAGAATCTGCGCAGCGTGATCCGTTGTCTTCACCTTTTCGATCACTCTTTCCACTACCCCATCTCCATCAACAACAAAAGTGGTCCTGTGGATTCCGTCGAAAGTCCTTCCCATGAATTTTTTTGACCCCCAAACGCCAAAGGTATTGATCACGGTGTGGTCTTCATCGGCCAACAAAGGAAATGGGAATTTGTATTTTTTCTTGAAGTTTGCCTGCTTCCGCTCGGAGTCGGCACTCACGCCCAAAAGTTCAAAGCCCTGGTCCTGCAACGCTTTGTAGTTGTCCCGTAAATTACAGGCTTCTGCGGTGCAACCGGGCGTATTGGCACGTGGATAGAAAAAGACAACCAGTTTCTTGCCTTTGTAGTCACTCAGATTAATTGTGTTCCCGTCTTGGTCATTTGCTGAAAAATCAGGTACTTTATCACCTACTTTTAACATATTCATACGCTTGCTGTATTGAATTTATTGTTTAATATTTATACTTGCAAAGTTAAACAAAAATGACCAAACAAGAAAAGGTGGATTTTGTCATCAAAACCTTGGACGAACTTTATCCGACCATTCCTATTCCTCTTGACCATAAGGACCCATATACTTTGCTGGTCGCCGTATTGCTATCTGCACAAAGCACGGATGTTCGGGTGAACCAGATTACCCCGATCTTGTTTGAGAGAGCGGACAATCCGTATGACATGGTCAAATTATCTGTGGATGAGATCCGGGAGATCATCAAACCTGTTGGTCTTTCCCCTATGAAATCCAAGGGCATTTATGGTCTTTCCGAAATCTTGATCGAAAAATATGATGGTGAGGTGCCCAAGGACATCAAATTGTTGGAAGAACTGCCCGCCGTGGGCCATAAGACGGCCAGTGTGGTGGTCTCTCAGGCCTTTGGCATTCCCGCATTTCCAGTGGATACGCATATTCATAGGTTAATGTACCGCTGGGGGTTCAGCAATGGAAAAAATGTGGTGCAAACGGAACGTGATGCCAAGCGTTTGTTCCCGGAGGAAATCTGGAACCGATTGCACCTTCAGATCATTTGGTACGGAAGGGAATACTCTCCGGCAAGGGGCTGGGACCTGGATAAGGATGTCATTACCAAAACCATTGGCAGAAAATCGGTGATAAACGAATATTATAAAAACAAAAAGAGCCGCTAATTGCGGCTCTTTTCGTCAGTTTGATCCTTAAATCAATTTAATGTTACTTCAAACTGGTGCTTTTTGTAGTCAACTACATGAATCGATTTGGAGTAGCTAAGCAAAAAATTTATGGTCTTTTGGCTAGCTCTTACCGTTTTTACGGATTTTTGTTCTTCAGAGTAAATGTTTTCCATATTCTAGCGTAAATGTTTCAAATAGATAACGCCAGTGAAATGGAAATATTGTAGGTTTCGACAAAGTGTTAAATTAATTCGTCAAAACGATGTTCTTTCGATCTACAATTTTCCGGAGGTTGATGAGGGCATATCGCATCCTTCCCAATGCGGTATTGATGCTCACTCCAGTGTTTTCGGAGATTTCTTTGAAGCTCATGTCCTTGTAGATACGCATGATCAGCACTTCTTTTTGGTCATCGGGCAATTCCTCGATCAACAAAGTAAGGTCGCTCTCAATTTGATCTTTGATCAATTGCTTTTCCACGTTCAGTTTTTCATCCTTGATTACGGAAAAGATGTTGAAATCATCGCTTCCCTCAAATTTTGGCATTCTTTTGTTCTTGCGGAAGTGGTCAATGATCAGGTTGTGCGCTATCCGCATCACCCATGGCAAGAATTTGCCTTCCTCACTGTAATTTCCCCTTTTTAGGGTCTTGATCACCTTGATGAAAGTGTCCTGGAAGATGTCCTCTGCCACATCCCTGTCCAAAACCTTTGAGTAAATAAAGCTGGTGATTCTTTGGTTGTGCCTGTTGATGAGCGTTTCCAACGCTTTTTCATCCCCGGCAATATAGTTCTTTACTAAAATCGAGTCATTAATCTGTAGTTCCATACAAATTACTTTTTTGGTTAAAATCAGGGTCTTTCCTTTCCAAGAAAGACTTTTAGGTATTTAGTTTTTAATCTTAAAAAAGTAATTATTGCTGTATAGGCCTATCAGTTTTTTAATTACACTCCAAATATATAGATTTAGGTAGGCGACCTAAAAACTATGTTGTGAGTTGCTCATTTTTATATGTTAACTGATGCAATATACGTATTAAGTGTGGTGTGTCGTATCTTTGAATCCCTAATTTTAACAAATGACAGTCATTACCGACCTCGATCCCAGACAACATATCATCATCAAGGGTGCCAAGCTGCACAACCTCAAAAATATAGACGTAGTGATCCCAAGGAACAAGCTGGTGGTCATCACTGGCCTGTCGGGTTCAGGTAAGTCCAGTTTGGCGTTTGACACCCTCTATGCCGAGGGTCAGCGAAGGTATGTGGAGAGCCTTTCTTCTTATGCACGGCAGTTTTTGGGAAAATTGGACAAACCCAAAGTGGACTATATTAAAGGTATAGCGCCTGCCATTGCCATTGAGCAAAAGGTAAACTCCACCAACCCTAGATCTACTGTTGGGACCACCACGGAAATCTATGATTACCTAAAATTATTGTACGCCCGAATCGGCAAGACCATCTCCCCTATTTCAGGTGCGGAGGTGAAGAAGCATACGGTATCAGACGTCATCAACCACATCAAGGCATTGGAAGAAGGGAGCAAACTTTTGCTCTTGGCCCCGGTCACCATTAAAGAGGACAGGGATCCCATCAAATCCTTGGAGCTATTTTCCAAGCAGGGCTATGCCCGTATCAAATATAAAAGTGAGGTTCTGCGGATAGATCAAGCTCCCGGAGATATCGGCAGGGAGTTTGACCTAGTGGTCGATAGGATCATTGTGAAAGATGACGAGGATTTCTATAACCGCTTGGCCAATGCGGTGGACAATGCTTTTTTTGAAGGCAAGGGTGTGTGTGCCATTGAAAATCTACAAAAAGGGGAAATCCGTTCCTTCAGCAACCAGTTTGAACTGGACGGCATGAAATTTTTGGAACCGAATGTGCATTTGTTCAGCTTCAACAATCCGTATGGTGCATGTCCCAAGTGCGAAGGCTATGGGGATGTCATCGGCATCGATGAAGATCTCGTGATCCCGAATACTGCTCTCTCCATATATGAAAACGCTGTTTTTCCTTGGCGTGGAGAAAGTATGGGTTGGTACAGGGACCAGTTGGTAAACTCGGCCTACACCTTTGATTTTCCCATTCACAAACCTTGGTTTGAACTTTCGGAGGAACAAAAACAATTGGTCTGGGACGGGAATGAGCATTTTACAGGAATCCATGAATTTTTCGCACAACTTGAAGAAAAGAGTTATAAAATACAGAACCGCGTGATGCTTTCCCGTTATAGGGGAAAGACCAAGTGTTCCGTCTGCAAGGGAAAACGGCTCCGCAAAGAGGCCGATTATGTAAAAGTGGGTGGAAGATCCATTTCAGACCTTATTGAACTGCCCATCAAACGGTTGATGCCCTTTTTTGGGGAGCTTCAACTTTCGGAACACGATAGGACGGTTGCCAAACGCTTGCTTCAGGAAATCACCACCCGATTGGAGTTTTTGGACAAAGTGGGGCTAGGTTACCTTACCCTCAACCGAAAATCCAATACCCTTTCCGGAGGGGAAAGCCAGCGGATCAACCTGGCCACTTCGCTGGGCAGCAGTTTGGTGGGTTCCATGTATATTTTGGACGAACCCAGCATTGGCCTTCATCCCCGGGATACTGAAAATCTCATCGAGGTGCTGAAATCCCTTCGGAATTTGGGCAATACCGTCATTGTGGTGGAACACGATGAAGACATTATGAAAGCCGCGGACGAAATCATCGACATAGGACCAGAAGCTGGAACCTTGGGCGGTGAGGTCGTGGCCACAGGGAACATGGAAACCATTTTGAAGTCCAGCTCGCTTACCGCTGCCTATTTGAACGGAACCCTAGAAATAGCCGTGCCCAAAGAGCGTAGAAATTCCAAACACTACATCCAGATCAGAGGGGCGCGGGAAAATAATCTTAAAAATATAGATGTCACTTTCCCTTTGAACGTGCTTACCGTGATCACGGGGGTTTCGGGAAGTGGGAAAAGTACCTTGGTCAAAAAAATCCTCTACCCCACCATTCTTCAGGCAGTGGGCGGATATGGTGAAAAGGCGGGTCAGTTTACTTCCGTGGAAGGAAAATATTCGCACATCAAGCATGTGGAATTTGTGGACCAAAACCCCATCGGGCGTTCCTCACGTTCCAATCCTGTGACCTATATAAAGGCCTACGATGACATCCGAAACCTTTTTGCTTCCCAAAAACTGAGCAAATTACGAGGGTATCAGGCCAAACATTTCTCGTTCAACGTGGACGGCGGTCGCTGTGAAAAATGTAAGGGAGAAGGCGAAATCACCGTAGAAATGCAGTTTATGGCCGATGTGCATTTGGAATGCGATGTATGCAATGGCAAACGCTTCAAAAAAGATATTTTGGAAGTACAGTTTGAGGGCAAAAACATCGACGATATCCTGAACATGACCATTGATGATGCCATCGCCCATTTCGAGGCACACAAGCAGGACAAGGTCGTGGGCAAATTGCAACCTCTGCAAGATGTAGGGTTGGGGTATGTTACCTTGGGGCAGTCCTCCTCCACCCTCTCCGGTGGCGAGGCACAGCGCATCAAACTGGCCTCTTTTTTGGTAAAGGGAAACACGAAGGAAAAGGCACTATTCATCTTTGATGAACCTACGACCGGACTTCATTTTCACGACATCAAAAAATTATTGAAATCGTTTGATGAACTGATTGCCAAAGGACATTCCATCATTGTAATCGAGCACAACATCGAACTCATCAAATGTGCGGATTATATCATCGACCTTGGGCCAGAAGGTGGGGAAAATGGTGGGCACCTCATCGCTGAGGGTACCCCAGAGGAGATTGTACAGAACAAAGAATCGCATACAGCCAAATATTTGAGGGAGAAGCTCTAACAGACGACAGAAATTAGACAATAGAGAATAGACCTAGGTTATTCTGTTATTGAGTTATTTGTTATTGAGTTATTTTGAAAACAACCTACGGATGTGCTTAACCTTCAACTTGAAACTTGGACTTGAGCTTGAACTTTTATATGTAGTTTTTGAATAGCCTCAAGCTTGTAGGGAATGCTTCATTTCGCCCAGCATGACAAGCGACTGCATACTGCCTATGGGCCCATCAGTATTTATAATAATTATCCTACAAATCCCAAGGACCAACCCTTTCTTTTGAATTTTCAATTTTTCATCCGTGGATCCAAACCCCACATCCATCAATCCAGCTAGCCCATCCATCAATTGGATACCTTTTCCAATTTTTCAATTCACTTCATTTGCACAGAATTTTAAGGTGTGAAAGACCTATAATTTTCAATTGTAAATAAATCGCTTATTGCCTCATAACCAATCCCATGTAAAAGTATAAGATGGTTAGGGCAATGAGTAATTGTAATTCTTCCAAACCAAAAAAATATACTATGAAAAACATCGGTTTTAAGGAACTACCCTTGGGACAACCCAAAAAAATGTGGGCCTTACTGGGCCTCTTGATGTCAACAATCTACTTTGGGGGTATTTTGGCAAATCGGGACAAGATGCCCAACTTCTATATGGAAGAGGAACTTTACGCTCCTTCCATTTCCATTGTGAAAACAGGTGTTGCAAGAAGTCTGACGGGAGGTCCAGGCTGTGACCGTATCGAATATACATACACAGTGACCAATACCAGTACCAATGGAGAAATATTAGAAGGCGTTGAAGTAACAGATGCATTAGTGGGGGGTATTGTCCCTGGACCAAACCCATTAAGCGACATTAATAATGACAATGTAATGGATCCTGGGGAGGTATGGATATATACCGCTTATTATACCATTCAAGAAGTGGACATCATTAATGGACAAGTGTCCAACCAAGCCAATGTAACTGCTGATGTTCAGGGACAGCCTGGGGTGGAGGTGTTCGATATTTCAGATGATGGCACACCCATGGATGGTGAAGAAACGGTAATTGACCTTACTGCATGCCAACCAAACATATCTGTCATAAAAACTGGAGGTTTGGCCATAGACGGTTTTGGACAACCAAACTGCGGCGTCGCTCTATATAATTTTCAAGTTACAAATGAAAGTAGCTTTCAAAGATTACAGACTGTAGTTCTTAACGATCCCCTTTTAGGGGGTGATCTGGGGGCACCAAATCCATTGAGTGACGTTGGCAATGATGGTATAATGGAACCGGGCGAAACTTGGACTTATGGTCCTATCCCATATAACATACAACCAGCAGACATAGCCATCGGATACGTGGAGAACCAAGCAACAGTATCTGCCATAACACTAAGTTTTCCCAATATTGCCACCACTGATGATTCGGACAATGACAGTCCGTTGGAAAATGATGCTACTGTTATAGACTTGACCCTATGCCAAGGAGGCATTTCCCTTATTAAAACTGGAGCAGCTGTTGCGGATATCGATGCGGGGGTAGGATGCAACTTAATCGTTTACAGTTTTACTGTAACCAATGAAAGCGCCCAAGTACTCAGCAATGTTGACCTGAGCGACCCTGTATTGGGGAATAACTCACCAAATTTTGATGATGGTGATGACAACAATAACAATCTTCTCGATCCAGGTGAAGTTTGGTTGTATTCCGCAATCTATAACATTACGGTAGATGACATCAATGCAGGACAAGTGGTCAATCAGGCCGAGGTAACTGCTGATGTTCAAGCACTTCCTGGGGTCACTGTTTCCGATTTGTCGGATAATGACAGTCCGTTGGAAGATGAACCCACAGTGACTGACCTTTCGGCATGCCAAGCAGGGATATCTCTAATCAAAACGGGACAGGCTTTCTCCCTTTCAGGTGGCCCAGGCTGTGATGTGATCCAATATACCTTTGAGGTGGACAACACCAGCATATTCTATGATCTGGAAAATGTAATCCTTAATGATCCTCTACTTGGCAATAATGCATTAGCGGGTCCAGATTTTGGTGACAACAACAATAACAATATACTCGAAACGTATGAAACCTGGATTTATACTGCCATATACAATATTACGGAAACAGATATTACAAATGGACAAGTTGTCAATCAAGCTACAGTCACAGCAGACGTACAAGGACTTCCGGGCATCATGGTTTCAGATGATTCGGATGACAATAGTCCATTGGAAAATGACGTGACAATTGTTGACTTATCTGCTTGCCAACCTGGGATTTACGCAATCAAAACAGGACAAGCTTTGGATTTCTCAGGGGCGCAGGGTTGTGATATCATCCGATATACGATAGAGGTTGTCAATTCCAGTTGGATCTATTCTTTGGACAATGTGGTCCTTACCGATCCCTTACTTGGAGTAGGCCCCATTGCCGGTCCAGATCCCGGGGAAGATGTTGGTGATGACGGTATATTGGCTCCGGGCGAGACATGGACATTCACTCTCAACTATGATATTACAGATACAGACATTACAAATGGACAAGTGGCAAATCAAGCTACGGTAACTGCCGATGTACAGGCACAGCCGGGCGAAACCGTTTCCGATCTCTCAGATAACGACAGCTCATTGGAAGATGAACCTACCATAGTTGATTTGTCACCATGCAACCCCGGGGTGTACGTAATCAAGACTGGTCAAGCATTATCCATATCAGGGGGTCAAGGTTGTGATGTGATCCAATATACTTTTGAAGTGGTCAACTCCAGTTGGATCTATACATTGGAAAATGTAGTTCTCAATGATCCTCTCTTGGGTGGGACTCTGTCAGGTCCAGACTCGGGTGATGACAATAATGATACTTTCCTCGACCCGGGCGAAATATGGATATACAACGCTCCATATAACATCACCCCAGCAGATGTTATAAATGGACAGGTAATTAACCAAGCAGACGTGATTGCTGATGTTCAAGGGCAACCTGGCGAAACAGTATCTGACCTGTCGGATAATGACAGCCCAACAGAAGACGACCCCACAGTGGTAAGTTTGGCCCACTGCCAAAACCCTGGATTGGGACTTATTAAGGAAGGACTGGTAGTGGACGTAAACGCTGATGGCTGTATGGAAAGCATTTTGTACACCTTCACCTTGACCAATACAGGAGATGTGGACCTTTACGGGGTTGTCTTGGAAGACATTCCGTTGTTTGGCGGTCAAATACCCGGTCCTCTCAATGGAACGGATACTAATGACGACGGTGTTCTTTCTGTTGGGGAAACCTGGACCTACGAAGCTCTATATGCCATTACGCAACAGGATATAGACAACACATTTGTGGTGAATCAGGCAACGGCGACTGCTTTCACCAATGTGAACACTTTGGTACAAGACCTATCGGATGATGACAACTTGTTGGAAGATCATCCCACCAGAACACCTGTACCCGATGATGCCTGTACCGATGGGCCAACGATAGGCCTGATCAAACAGGGAACATTGGTGGATATCAATGGGGATGGATGTGTTGAAAGTGTGCTTTACAGTTTTACGGTAACCAATACTGGGGGTATCGACCTCGATGAAGTTTCTTTGGAAGATCCATTGTTCGGAGGCCAAATACCTGGACCATTAAATGGAACCGATGCAAATGAAGACGGTATTCTTTCGGCAGGGGAAACATGGACCTATGAGGCCCTATATGCCATTGAACAAGATGATATTGATAATGGTTCCGTGATCAACCAAGCAACCATTACAGCCGAACCTGTCGGTTTTGACAGCCCAGTCTTCGATTTATCTGATGATGACAGTTTGTTGGAAAATCAGCAAACCAGCACTGCGATACCCAATGATGCCTGCACCAACGGTGGAGCAGATATTGGATTGATCAAAGTAGGCACTATAATCGACTTGAACAATGATGGATGCGTGGATAGCATACTTTATACATTCACCGTAACCAATTCCGGAGGCATCGATTTGGATGAAGTGATTGTTGATGATCCCTTCTTCGGAGGACAAATACTAGGTCCAATCAATGGAACTGATACTAATGATGATGGAGTTCTTTCTGTGGGGGAAACATGGATCTATGAAGCCCTTTATGCCATTACGCAGAATGATATTGACAATGGGTCTATATTGAACCAAGCTACGGTGACCGCCAATACCGTGGGAAGTGATGTTCCTGTTTTCGACCTGTCGGATAACGACGATTTTTCAGAAAATGAAACAACCAGTGTACTGGTTCCTAACAATGCCTGTACTGATGGTGGAACCTCTCTGGGCCTTATCAAGCAAGGTGTGCTTGTGGACACCAATTTTGATGGATGTTTGGATACCGTCCGCTATACATTTACCGTAACAAGTAGCGGTGGAGTGGTATATGACAATATTGTAATCACGGATCAATTGCTGGGTGGACAGCTTACCGGTCCAGTGGTCGGAAGCGACCAGAACAATGATGGTGCCCTATCCCCTGGTGAAACATGGACGTATGAAGCCGATCATTACATTACTCAAGCAGACATTGATAACGGAAGCATCATGAACCAAGCCATCGTGGCTGGAGAACCTGTTGGATTTGATTTCCAGTTGATGGACCTGTCGGACAATGACAGTTACGCTGAAAACGAGGCGACGGAAACCATTGTTCCAAGTGACGCTTGTACGGATGGTGGTACTCCCATAGGATTTGAAATATTCAACGGAATCACACCAAACGGCGATGGCTCCAACGATTATTTCCGAATACTGGGTATTGAAAACTATCCGGATAACCAATTGAAGATCTACAACCGTTGGGGCGTGTTGGTCTATGAAAGCGAGCAATATGGACAAGGCAATAACCTGTTTTATGGCATCTCGGAAGGTAGGGCCACTTTCCAAAAGGATAAGGAACTCCCAAGCGGTACCTATTTCTACATATTGACCTTCACAGGGCCAAATCCAGGAAAAGATAGCTACTCAGGATACCTATATATCAACAGGGACTAATACAACGGAGCATTTCAAAAAATGAAAAACCTAGAATTTTTAGAAAAAATGATGATTTTGAACAAACATAGGAACCTTTGGCTATCCGCCTTTGCCCTTTTTGCCATCCTGTGCTCAGGCTTTGCCCAACAGGATTCACAATACACACAATATATGTACAACACCCAAGTGGTAAACCCTGCCTATGCAGGTTCCAGGGAAATGTTGAGCTTTGGGTTGCTGGGCCGAACCCAATGGGTAAGCCTTGAAGGTTCTCCGGAAACGGGAACGTTTACGGTCAACTCTCCGGTGGGGCTCTACGATAACATGGGACTCGGCCTTTCCATAGTCTATGACAGGATAGGCCCCGCAGTGGAATCCAACGTGGCGGTGGATTATGCCTATTCCATCCGTTTTCTCAATGATGCCAAACTGGCCTTTGGGTTAAAGGCTGGGATAGATATGCTCGATGTGGATTACAGTAAACTTACCATTTTTGACCCCAACGACCCGCATTTCCAAAACAATGTGGACAACAAAATCCAGCCACAGGTTGGGGCGGGAATGTACTACTACACCGATAAATTCTACGTTGGCTTATCGGTCCCAAACTTTTTGAACACTAAGCATTACGATGAGAGTTCCTTGGAAAATGTCAATACTGAAGATATCGCCATTGAACGCTTACACTATTTCTTGATTGCTGGCTATGTTTTTGACCTGAACGAAAACTTGAAGTTCAAGCCTGCAACATTGTTCAAATATGTGAGCGGCTCCCCTTTGCAGTGGGACATGTCGGCCAATTTCCTGATTAATGAAAAGTTCACTTTGGGGGCTTCTTACCGATGGAGTGCCTCGGTAAGTGCCATGCTAGGTTTTCAGATCACGGATTCCTTTTTTGCAGGATTGGCCTACGATTACCAATCCACAAACATCGAACGGTATAGCGACGGCTCCTATGAGGTGTTTCTCCGCTTCGACATTTTCAATAGATCGGACAGGATAGTAACCCCAAGGTTCTTTTAAATATAATTTAGGATGAAAACAGGAAATATAAGACACATCACACTGATTGCACTTTTGTCTATCAGTATTTTGAGTGCACAAGAAGGCAAGGTCAAAAAAGCGGATGAGCAATTTGACAGTTATGCCTATATCGATGCTCGGCAGATATACCTAAATGTGGTTGAAGACGGTTACGAATCGGCACAGATTTTCAAAAAACTGGGAGACACCTATTACTTCAACAGTGAATATACCGAAGCGGCTAAATGGTACAAAAAACTGGTTCAGAGCTATCCCAACCAAGTGGAGCCGGAGTACTATTACCGCACGGCACAAACCTTGAAAAGCACAGGGGAATACAATGAAGCGGAAAAAATGATGGAAAAATACATCGCCATGTCCGGTAACAGCAAGGTGGCGGCAAACCTTCAGAAAAATGCTGTTTCCCTTGAAGACCTAACGGATGACAAGGCCGGGAAATATAGGGCCATAAATATCACCGAGGGGTTCCCAAGCTCAGATTTTGGGCCTACTTTCCACGGCAACAAGATTGTGTTTGCGTCCTCTTCCAAAAACACTGAAGGAGGCAAGACCCATGATTGGAACGGTCTCCCCTATTTGGACCTTTTTGAAGCAGAAATAGGTGAAAATGGAGTTTTGGAAAATCCCGTAGCACTCCATGGTGACATCAACTCACCATACCATGAATCCTCAGCTGCCTTCTCCAAAGATGGAAAGACCATGTACTTTACGCGGAACAATTTCATCAATGGTAAAAAGAAAAGGGACAAAAAGCGTCTTGTCAGTCTGAAAATATACAAGGCCGTTAAAAAAGATGATAATACTTGGGGAGATGTGGAAGAATTGCCATTCAATAGCAACTCCTATTCAACGGCCCACCCTGCACTGAACAACGCCGAAAACCGTTTGTATTTTTCCTCGGATATGGAAGGTTCCCTTGGAAGATCGGACCTTTGGTATGTGGACATTTTGGAAAATGGACAATTTGGGCAGCCTGTGAACCTTGGACCTAAAATCAATACCGAGGAACGGGAAAGCTTTCCCTTTGTGAGCGGAAATGATAACCTTTACTTTTCCAGTGATGGCCACATGGGTCTGGGCGGACTTGACGTTTTTGTGGTTTCACTGAGCGGCAATGGCAAGTTCAAATCGGTCACCAACCTGAAAGCCCCTATCAACTCCAGCCAAGATGATTTCGGTTTCATCATAGATGAATCCAGCAAAACAGGCTACTTTTCCTCCAATAGGGAAGGAAACGAAGGCAGCGTCTCTGATGATATATATGCCTTCAATGAGAATTGTGGTGTCATCATCAAAGGAATTGTCACTGATGAAAAAACGGGCAGACCCCTTGAAGGTTCATTGGTCACCCTTTTGGATGAAGACAATAAAATCGTTTCGCAAAAGACCGTTATGAAAGATGGTGCCTACAGTTTTGAAGGTATCGCCGATTGCGACACACAATATGCGGTGAGAGCCTCCAACAATAAAATGGATTACCAGCCCAAGGAAAAGACTTTGACCACACCAGTTGGAATGATGGCCACACAAGTAGATTTGGCACTTACCCCACCCGATTGCCCAGTGAATGACTTGGGATGTCGATTAGATTTACAGCCTATCTATTTTGACTTTGATAAGCACAATATCAGACCTGATGCCGAAGTGGAACTTGCCAAGATCCTACAGGCCATGAAGGAATACCCACAATTGGTCATCCATATCGAATCCCATACCGATTCCAGGGGAGATGACAATTACAATAGGCAACTGTCCGACAGACGTGCCAAATCCACCTTGGAATGGCTCGTGAAAAAAGGAGTGGATAGAAACCGATTATCGGCCAAGGGATATGGCGAATCACAATTGGTGAACAAGTGCTCCAATGGAGTGGATTGTACCGAAGAAGACCACCAATTGAACAGAAGGTCGATGTTCATCATAAAAAATTAAACTATCCTAAACAAACCACAACTTTTTGTATATCAGAAAGTTGTGGTTTTATCTATTTTTTTGGCACGCTGATTGATATTACTTGGTTGGATACAAATAATTGTATCTGGAACTTAAAACCTTGTAATATGAAAAAGTTAGTACTCATAATAGCAGCGGTTGCCCTTGGGACTCCAAATATCCAAGCAGCAAAGACAGAAACCACGATTGAGACCAATTTGGTACGTGGATACGGTAACTCATTCATCTTTGTGGAAGATGGGGTAACTTTTTCAGTTTATCCCGATGGTGAGTTCGACTTCTACATGGACAGCAGGGTGAATGTAGGCATAGGTGCCCAAATTGGGAATGTAGGCATCACCTTCAATTCTGGCTACGACTATAACCCTTTCGTCCAGTATGATGATTATGGCGCAGTGATCCAAGTGGAGAACATTCCCATATTCTACGATTATTATGGCCGTGTTTCCCAAATCGGAAATGTGGATATATGGTACAACAAAGGCAGGGTTCGTCGAATCGGTGGATTGCACGTGTATTACAACGGAGGTGTGTTCAGTCACTACACAGGATACATCAACATCTATAACAGACATTATGTGTACAGACCTTTCCATAGGTATTTTGCAAGACCTGCAATTGGGTTCTGTAATGTGTACACAAGACCTTACAGGAGATATTACGCCCCTGTTCGATACACCTATTACGCCCCATACAGAAACAATGTGCGTAGAGCTTATGCCCATGTTGGAAAAGTATATAGAAACGATAACCGTTATAGAAGGGATAACATTTACAGAAACGATAGCAGGGTCGCCGTACGTGACAACAACACTGTAAGACGTTCAGATTCTGGAAGGAGCAACAGGTCTGTGGCACAATACAGTCAACGAAATGGAAGCCCGGCCATCCGCTCCAACAATGGTGACAACAATGTAAGAAGACAATCGTCTTCACAGAAAACCGTGCAGCGTAGCAGTAGTGCTTCAAGGAGCAATGCGAACAACGGCAGGACCGTGACCCAAAGACAGGTGGAGCGTACTCCCAACACAAGAAGCGTTACCCAAAGAAAGGTGACTTCAACCCCAAACCGAAAAACGGTATCGCGCACCACGACTACCTACAGAAAGCCCGAAACAAGGAGTTCTTCCAGTAGCAGGTCAACGGTGAGCAGGGGAAATGATACAAAGAGAACATCAGTCTCCAGAAGTTCTGGAAATACAGTGAAAAGAAGCTCGGGCAACTCAGTAAGCAGAAGAAGCAGCAGTGCCAGAACATCTTCTTCCAGAAGCTCAAGAGGAAATAATTAAAAACAGTTTTTAGGTTGGTTAGTTGTTTGCCCCGTGGTTGGATTTATCCGCTACGGGGCATTTTTTTTCAACCATTTTGATAGCAGACCGGACACATCTTCCGAAATGTTGAAACGGTACAGAATACCCACATACATCAACACAATAAAAAATGATTTCAAAACAATATTGACAATGGGATGAAACTGAAACTGCAACAGGTCGAACAAAACAGCCAAAAGCACAAGGGTGGCAAACACTTTAAAGGTTGAATACGTAAATGGCAAAATGCCAAACTTCATCTTCACAAAGATCAACTTCACCAGATTAAAGATAAAGATGGACACAAAACTGGCTAGGGCAGCTCCTTCCAATCCCATTTCGGGAATCAACAAATAATTGAGCAAAATGGTCAATATGGCCAAACCTACCCCGAACACCAGAACTGTTTTGTAGTATTGCGAATTGTACAAAATGGAATTATTGTTCCCCAAAAGGGAATCCATCACCTTGGCCAGCCCGATCAAAAAAACAATTGTAAATCCTTCCCTGTAATTCTCGGGCAACAACTGATAAAGGTCGTTCAGGTTCAGAACGATCAAAACGAACAAAATGCCCGAAGCGATAAAAAGCGTCAACGATGTCTTTTGGTACAATTTCTCCAAACCTTCATGGTCACCAGTGTTCAACAGTTGGGCCGTTAGTGGATACGTAATCTGGTGCATGGCACGTGAAGGTACAATGATCACCGTGGCTATATAGACCGCTACGCCATAATAAGCAATGTTCTCAATGCTGATGAACTGGTTCAGCATCACTTTGTCTATTTCCAATAATATCAAGGCTGCCGAACCGCCCAAAATGATCAAAAATGAATAGGCCAGGATTTCTTTGGTATTGATAGGGAAATCAAAATGCAGCTTTGGCCGCCTCAATGTAAACGCATAGATTTTAATGATAAATGTGCGCAAAAGGTAGAGTGCCACCAGACTTTTAAAGAAAAAATCCAATGAAATGACATCAAAATAGAACAACACCAACAGCACGGAAACACCGATTCGGGCAAACACCTCTTTCATGAAATTTCCAAAAACGGATTTCATGTGCACCCTGCACCAAGCATAGAAAACCTCAAAATAGCCCATGGCAAGCCCCACCAAAAAAATATACCAAAGATATTCCTTCACCTCGGGATTCACTTTGGAAACCCAATTTCCCAAAGATTCCTGCCATATAAAACCAACAAGGGCCACAGGAACAATCCCCAAAATGGGAATCAAGACCATCAGTGTTAAAAACCCATCCTTTTCCAGTTCCGTATAATTGCTGTAGAACTTCACCAACGTATTGTGCACCCCAAAAGCCATCAACGGCATCAAAATGGCTCCCGAGGCCAATATAAAAGTGACGAGCCCGTAATAGGCATCGGGAAGAATCTTGGTGTACAGAAACAACGTATTGATAGCCCCAAAAAAGAACCCCAAATACGTTACTACCGTGTTTTGTATGGATTGTTTAAGAACAACGCCCATTAGATAAATTTAGCCAAAGACTCCGTTAAAGCCCTTCTGTGATATTGTTCAATTCCTTCGGAATGGCAATGCAAAGTTCCATTTTTATAGTGCTCGAATGCATCCAAAAGTACATTTTTTAACATTGGAACATCGCCGTGCAAACAACTATTCCCCGCTTTGTGCTGTTCCACCATGGCACCTGCCTCCCACCCTTTTGGGCCTATGGCCAAAATGGGACGCTTGGCGTTCAGATATTCAAAAAGTTTTCCGGGGATAATGCCCTTGGTCTCCTCCGAATCAATCTCCAACAACAAAAGCAACTGTGATCTTTGCTGTGTTTCCAAAACCCTATCGTGGGAAAGATAGCCCAACTGACTCACATGATCTTCCAATCCAAAATTTTGGATGGATTGCAGCACCTCTCCCCCCACTACCCCGGCCAGTTGGATCTTCACTGCCCTCTTGAACCCTTCATGTTCGTCCATCAGCTCTTGCAATGCTTGCCAAAGCCCCAAAGGATTCCTGCCGGTCAACAGCGATCCGATATGGGAAATGGTAAATGCCTGATCCAAAGCCACTGGTTGCAGTTCATCATCAAAACCGTTGGTAATCAACTTGATGGGTTTGGGTGTAATGGCTTCAAATTCCTTTTGGGTCGTGCGGCTGGTCACCACCACTTTATCCGCCAAAATCAGCACTTCTTTTTCCAATTTTAAGTGTTTCTTCCGTGCAAAAGGGGTCAAACGCAATTTGCTGTGATAGCCAATGGAAGTCCAAGGATCTCGAAAATCGGCAATCCATTGCAGGTCATATCGCTTCTTCAACCCCATTCCGATCAGATGCAGACTGTGTGGAGGTCCTGTGGTGATGATGGTTTGGATGCCTTCATCGGCAATGAGTTTTGCCAAAAAGGAAATGGACGGTTTTACCCAAAATTTGCGGGCATCAGGGATGAAAAAGTTGCCACGGATCGACAGCAAGAGTTTCTCCAAAACCGAGGGGTCTTTCTCCCTAATGATCCCTGAACTGATGGTCTTGGTCTTTTTTTTGGACAACAGCGATGCAAGCCCATATGGCTCCTTGATGGGTTGTTGGATGACTTTGACGCCTTTGGGGGCTTCATCTATCAGTTTTTCGTCCACAATGGGATAACTCGGGTTTTGGGGAACATAAACGATGGGTTCACATCCAAATTCGGGCAGATATTTTACAAACTTGAGCCACCGCTGCACCCCTGGTCCCCCGGCTGGAGGCCAATAGTATGCTATGACCAAAACCTTTCGCATCAGGAATCCTTGGATTTTTTGGAAACAAATGAATAGCCAATACCGCCCACAATGACCAATCCCAATAAAATAGAGGAAATCAAGGCAATTTGGCTGCCTGTTTCCACCACTTCGGGCTGGAACTTGAACTCGATTTCATGCGTTCCGGCAGGAATCTTCATCCCTCGCAAGGCATAGTCCACCTTATAATGGGGCTGCTCCTCTCCATCGATAAAGGCATTCCACCCAGATGGATAATGCATTTCCGAAAAGACCGCAAAACCATCATTTGGGTTGGAAGAACGGTATTTGATATGATCGGGGCGATGGTCCACCACTTCAATCTGGGCCAAGGAATCCACCTCATACCGAAGCTTTGTCAACTTGGGATATACCTTGGTGTTGACCACGGCCTGTTTTTTGGAATTAAAATCTCCAAGCTTTTGGATTTCCTCATTGGCAGAGGAAACAGGAAGTAATTGGTCCACAAACCATGCATTGCCATTGGCATCCGGATTTATGGCAGGATAACTATTGCCCTCTTCATCTTGTTGGATGATATATTTCACGTTCAGCATGTTCAGCACCTGAAGATTGTTCTGGTACAAATGGAATTCGAACAGATTTTGAAGTGCCCGGGGCTTTGCCGCATGATAGCCTCCTATGGAGCTATGGAAATAGGAAGTCCGTGCGCCGTTCAGTCCTTCTTGGGGATCAAAAACCCTGAAAATGGAATCATCCTGTTGGATTATCTGGTCAATCTGACTGGCCTGAAAGGGCTCGTTCACTTGGCGCTGACGCACAAAATCATCTTCGTTCACATAGCGGAGGGCCACCCCGACCAAATCAAAAAGAATCAATCCGCCCAAAAGGAACACAAAAACATTCCTTCCGATTTTTTCTTTGATGAAAAACCACAGCGTAGCAGCGGCGAGGGCCACATAGATCAACGAGCGGATGGTATCGTTTATATAAACGGCCTCACGGTCCCGTTGGATCATGGTCATCAGTTCATCGCCAAAATACCCACGGTACATTTCGTCACGCATGCCTTCAAAATCAAAGAAACCTTTCAAAAGGAAAATCAATATACCAAGCCCAAATGAGATAAAGAAGCTTATTTTCAATGCGTTGAGCTTTTCCTTTTGATCCACCGAAGACTTGAACAGTTCCCTAAGACCCAAAACACCCAAAACGGGAAGACAGAGTTCCAAAACCACTTGGATGGAAGACACCGCCCTGAATTTATTGTAAAGCGGAAAGTAATCGATCATAAAATCGGTGAGCAACGGAAAATTTTTCCCCCAAGACAACATCAGGGACAAAATTGCCCCCGCCAAAAGCCACCATTTCTTTTTGCCTTCAACCAGGAACACTCCCAACACAAATAAAAAGAAAACAATGGCCCCCACATACGCAGGAGCTGCCACAATGGGCTGGTCGCCCCAATATAAGGGCAAACTGCTGGAAAACTCCAAGGCTTTGTTCGGCGAAAGTCCCTGGCCGGTCAAATATTCATAAGCTTTGGAGTCTTTGCCCAGATCCTCAGCACCAGACCCTCCAAACAATCTTGGGGCAAAAAGATTCAGCGATTCCGCGATTCCGTAGCTGTATTGGGTGATGTATTCCCTGTCCAGACCTGTGGCGATTCCTTTTTCGCTGCCATCAGGGTTTATCGTTAGCTCAGACTTCCCCCGGGTACTCCAATCGGCATACTCCTTGGTAGCCATAAGTCCCGTGGCATTCGTGGCGATGGACAACACCACGGCCAGCACCAAAATCCCGACCGATGCAAAGAAATGTTTCAATTCCTTTTCCTTGATGGCATAGATGAGATACACCAATCCCAAGACCAACACCAAAAGCATAAAATAATAAGTCATTTGGTAGTGGTTGGCGCTGATTTCCAGTGCCATGGCCAAAGCGGTCAACACAAAACCGAGCACATATTTTCTTCGGAATACGAGAATGATGCCACCCAAAACCATGGGAATATAGCCCAGGGCATGTGCCTTGGCATTGTGCCCCACACCAAGAATAATGATCAAATAAGTGGAAAAACCAAAGGCCAAGGCCCCCAAAACAGCCAATCTGAAATCGACCTTCAAACACAACAAAAGGATGTAAAACCCGATCAAGTACAAAAAAAGATAATCGGCGGGTCTGGGCAAAAAACGGATCAACCTATCCAGTTTTTTTACATAATCGTGCGGATAGTTGGCCCCTAGTTGGTAGGTGGGCATTCCCCCAAAAGCACTGTTTGTCCAGTATGACTCTTCCCCCGTGAGTTCTTTGTAAGCATCCCGTTCCTTGGCCATGCCCTTATATTGCGCAATGTCGGACTGGAAAATGGCCTTGCCCTGCAACACGGGATAGAAATAGACCAATGAGGCCAGAATGAACAAACCGATAACACAAATATGGGTAATAATGGCTTTTGGGGAGAGATTCATGGATAGGTTTTGAAAAGACAAATATTAGTCAATTTCTTCAAAATCTATGTATTCTCCAACTTTTTTTGAGGGGTTCGATCTTCGGAACGGCTTTTTGACAATGGTGGTATCCCCTTCATGAGTTCTATCCCCACCAAAATCCTGATGACCTCCAAACTGCTGCCCAAACCGTTCGCTGGTCTTCTTGATGGCATAATTGAGCAATTTGGGAGCCAACCATTTTAGGAGCAATTTCAACCCAAAATATACTAATATGATGATTAAAATCGTTTGTAGTAAAACCATATAGCTCTCGTTATTGTAACAAAATTACACTGTTGGTCCACTAAACCCCGGAAACGTATCTTAAAATAGTATTAAAATCAGTTATATGGATTTTTCCATTGCCAAAAGGTCAATTTTCTTTTTTGTTTTACTCCCAACGCTCCTCAGCGCGCAGTACACGGATGTCATCAATTCCAATAGGCCGGGAAGGGCCGTAAGCGCATACTCAGTGGGCAAGAACGTGGTGCAAGCGGAAGTAGGGCTGCTCTACGAGCAACAGGACAATGCCGACCTGAATTCGGACTCCAATATTTTTGGAACGGATTATGCTTTTCGGTACGGACTGTTTTTTGAAGAACTTGAGGTGATTTTGGAGGGATCTTTCATTACACAGAACATCACTTATCTCGATTTTGGGATTGAGGGGAAACTGACCAACTTTTCACGGAACCGATTGGGCCTGAAATACCTTGTTTTTGACCCCTATAAAAATCCCGAACGCAACAAGCCCAACCTCTATAGTTGGAGGGCCAACAATGTGTTCCAATGGAAAAACCTGATTCCCGCCGTGTCCCTATATGGTGGCGCCAACTTCCTGTTTGGTGACAATCCCTTTTATCCAGGAGATCCCAATATTTCCTATCGGGGTGGTGTGAACATCCAAAGCCGTTTGTCGCCAAGGGTGGTGCTCATCTCCAATATTGCCTACGACCGAATCGGCACTGATTTTCCCGAATGGCGCTACGCCCTTTCCGTGTCCCATGCCTTCCGCGATCCAAGATGGAGTATTTTTGTGGAAGGACAAGGAATTTCCGGAGACCGCTACTCAGACATCATTTTAAGAACAGGTGTCGCACGCTTGATCAATCCCAACTTTCAGGCAGACTTTCATTTGGGGTCCGGGTTCAAGAATTCCCCCTCACGCATTTTTGCCGTGCTGGGCTTTTCCTACCGATTGGATTTCCACAAAGATGAAATGAAACCTATAGACCAACAAAAACCGACACAAAATGGGCGGATCGGGAAGAACGCCAACAAGCGAAAAAACAAAAAAAACAGGAAAGGAAAGAACGGCGGCATAGATTTTTAAGTTTTGCACTTCTATTTTTTACTATAACCAATATTCCCTATTATTGACCTTGCAAAATTCGATGTATGGTCACCATAAAACAGGTCCAATCCAAAGCAGATCTAAAAGACTTTGTAAAATTCCCTTTTTCACTCTACAAAGGTTCCCCGTATTGGGTTCCACCCATCATCAAAGATGAAATGGAATCTTTTGACAAGGACAAGAACCCGGTTTTTGAAAACGCCGACGCCACCTTCTTTTTGGCATACAGGGACAATAAAATTGTAGGTAGGATTGCGGCCATCGTCAATTGGTTGGAAGTGAAGGACCAAAACCTTAAAAAAATGCGTTTCGGTTGGTTCGATTTTGTGGACGACCTTGAAGTATCCAAAGCCTTGCTCGACAAGGTGAGGGAAATTGGCCAACAGCACCAACTGGAATATATGGAAGGGCCCGTGGGATTTTCTAACTTGGACAAGGTGGGCGTACTCATCGAAGGGTTCGACCATATCGGCACTATGATCACGTGGTACAATCACCCTTATTACCAATCACACTATGAACACCACGGATTTGTAAAGGAAAAGGAGTATCTGGAAAATAAGTTCCTGGCGGCAAATGCCCATCCACGACTCTTTGAAAAAGCCAATCTTTTGGTAAAAAAACGCTACGGCCTCAAAGAAATGAACTTTGTGAGGAGTGCGGACATTATGCCGTGGGTGGACAAAATGTTCGACCTGTTCAACGAATCCTACTCCAGACTGTCCTCGTTTGTCAGGATCACCGATATACAAAAGGAGTACTTCAAGAAAAAGTATATCAGCTTTATCAACCCGGAATACATCAAGTTTGTAGTGGATTCCGATGACAATTTGGTGGCTTTTGCCATTGTGATGCCTTCCTTTTCCACAGCACTGCAAAAAGCGAACGGCAGACTTTTTCCTACGGGAATCTTTCATCTATTGAATGCGAAAAAGAATAGCAAGGACGTGATTTTTTACCTGATCGGCATCCACCCTGATTACCAGAACAAAGGGGTCACGGCTATCATTTTCAACGAATTTTACCATACGTTCAAGAAAAAAGGAATAGTGAACTGCATCCGAACGCCGGAACTGGAAGACAATGTGGCCATTCGGCAGATGTGGAAGCATTTTGACCCCGTGACCCACAAACGCCGTCGCACCTATCGAAAGGATTTGTAAAGAGACTGTAATACAGAACTGAACCAGCAGAAATTCAAGAATGGAAAAACTACAAAAACCTGGATTTAAATTGGTCGGTCTAAAGCTAGGGCACAAAACCACAAACGAAAATGGCCAATCTAGTGTTGATTGTGGGAACCTTTGGCAAAAATTTGAAAACGACAAGATTTTTGACCTTGTTCCAAACAAACTGGGCAGCGAAGTCTTTGCCGGTTATTTCGACTATGATCAAGATGAAACCAAGCCGTTTTCCTATTTTATTGGTTGTAAAGTTGAAGAAAATGCAACGGTCCCCAAAAATCTAGACTTATTGGAAATCCCTCCCCAAACCTACCAAAAAGTCACGGCTAAAGGCGTGATGACCGGATGCATCACAGAGGCCTGGAGAAAAATCTGGGATTCGCGGATGGGCCGCACTTTTGGGTTCGATTTTGAAGTCTATGATGAAAGAAGCATCGACTGGAACAATGCGGAAGTTGATATTTATGTCTCGGTTAAAAGTTGATAAAAGAATCTTTTCCCACCTAGATGTGGAAGATTATTCTTCGTTTCCAATTGTTCACTTTTTTAATGTGACAATCATTCCCCCATCGCTGCCGCAACAGCAGCCGAAAGTCGCTTGTAGGTGCCATTTTCCAGCCTTTCCCTTATCGATGAGAAAGCATCCAAAGTTTCTTCAATATCTTCCATGGTGTGGGTGGCCGTAGGAATCAAGCGCAATAGTATCAATCCCCTGGGAATTACCGGATACACCACAATAGAGCAGAAAATACCATGGTTTTCACGAAGGTCTTTTACCAAGGCCATCGCTTCTGGGATACTACCGTTCAAATAGACCGGAGTAACACAGCTTGTGGTTGTTCCAAGGTCAAAACCTCGCTCACGAAGTCCATTTTGTAGAGCGTTCACATTCTCCCATAGTTTTGCCTTCAACTCGGGCATGGTACGCAGCATGTCCAATCTTTTCAATGCTCCTTTCACATAGACCATCGGCAAAGATTTGGCAAACATTTGCGAACGGAGGTTGTATTTTAAATATTCAATGATTTCTTTATCTGCGGCAACAAAGGCTCCTATTCCGGCCATTGATTTGGCAAAAGTGGCCAAATAGACGTCAATACCGTCCTGTACACCTTGCTCCTCACCTGCTCCAGCACCTGTTTTGCCCAACGTGCCAAAACCGTGGGCATCATCCACCAAAAACCTGAACTTGAATTTTTTCTTCAGTTCCACTATTTCTTTAAGGATGCCTTGTTCGCCACGCATTCCAAAGACTCCTTCGGAAATGACCAAAATACCCCCTCCAGTTTCGTTGGCCATTTTTGTGGCGCGTTCGAGGTTCTTTTCAAGGCTTTCGGGATCGTTGTGCTTGAAGGTAAAACGCTTGCCCATGTGCAATCGCACCCCATCAATGATACAGGCATGACAATCCACATCATAAACGATAATATCATCCTTGGAAACCAGCGCATCAATCACGGACATAAATCCCTGATAACCAAAGTTCAACAAATAAGAGGCTTGCTTGTGGACAAATTCGGCAAGTTCTTTCTCCAACTGCTCGTGAAAATCGGTGTGGCCACTCATCATACGGGCACCCATTGGGTAGGCCGCACCATGCTCCATGGCGGCTTCACCATCCACTTTTTTGATTTCCGGTCGACTTGCGAGACCCAGATAGTCATTGATACTCCACGTTATGACATCCTTTCCTTGGAATTTCATTCTGTTGGATATTGGACCTTCCAATTTCGGGAATACAAAATATCCTTCGGCCTGTGAAGCCCATTTCCCCAGTGGTCCCTTGTTCTCAATGATTCTATCAAATAAATCTCTCATCTACCTTAAATTTGATTCAAATGCAAAAGTATATATTTTTATGATGCTCGCATAACGAATTTTTTGCACCAAAAAACGGCAATGTTTTTCATTGCCGTTTTAAAGTGTTATCGTGTGGTCATTATTATTATTTAATGTATTCAATTTTTTCGGGCTGTTCAGCATTTTGAATGTCGAAAAAGCCTTGGTTTTCCATCCATTCGTTGCTGTACACCTTGCTCATGTACCTTGATCCATGATCGGGAAACACCACCACCACATTACTATCGGCAGTGAACTCGCCTTCGGTATCCAATTGATATAGGGCCTGCATGGCTGCACCGCTGGTATAGCCTGCAAAAATCCCCTCGGTGTGGGCCAGTTTGCGGGCCATGTGTGCACTTTCGCCATCCGTCACCTTCACATAGCGGTCAATGCAGTTAAAGTCCGTTGCGGCTGGAATAAGATTTTTGCCCAAGCCTTCGATCCGGTAGGGATATACCTCGTTATGGTCAAATTCCCCGGTTTCATGGTATTTTTTCAGAACAGAACCGTATGCATCAACACCCAAGACTTTCACTTTTGGATTCTGCTCCTTTAAATAGCGGGCAATCCCAGAAATGGTGCCCCCTGTTCCACTGCATGCCACCAAATGCGTGATTAGTCCATTGGTCTGCTCCCAAATTTCGGGTCCAGTGCTCTTGTAATGGGCCTCAATGTTCAATTCGTTGAAATATTGGTTGATGTAGATGGAGTTCGGTGTTTCGCTGTGCAATGTCTTGGCTACTTCGTAATAGGAACGTGGATCGTCCGCACTCACGTGGGCCGGACATACATATACCTTAGCGCCCATGGAGCGGAGCATGTCGATTTTATCCGGTGAGGATTTTGAACTTACGGCCAAGATACACTTGTAACCTTTTATAATACTTACCATGGCCAGACTGAAGCCTGTATTGCCCGATGTGGTCTCAATGATGGTGCTGCCCGGTTTTAAAATGCCTTGTCGTTCGGCCTCTTCTATGATATGAACTGCAATTCTGTCCTTTGAGGAATGCCCTGGATTGAAGGATTCCAATTTGGCATAGAAGTTTCCGGTAAGGGGGGCTGCGATTTTGTTTAGCTTAACTAAGGGGGTACTTCCAATTAAGTCTAGGATACTGCTGTGCGCATTTATCTGTTTCTTCATAACTGGTATTAGGTAAGGAGCAAATTACTAAAGTTTTAGAAAATGCTCCATGCAAAAGTAACATTTTATTTTTAATGGGCTTTTCCCTCAAGGTCCAAAATAAAGGCAAACTCCTTTGCGGTCTCCTTCAAAGCCTCAAAACGGCCCGATGCCCCACCGTGGCCAGCTTCCATGTTTGTGTCCAAAAACAACAGGTTATCATCGGTTTTGTACTCCCTTAATTTGGCCACCCATTTGGCCGGTTCCCAATACTGGACTTGGGAATCGTGCAAACCTGTCGATACATACATATTCGGATATGCTTTCCTTTCCACATTATCGTAAGGGGAATAGGATTTCATATAATCGTAATATTCCTTTTCGTTCGGATTGCCCCATTCGTCATACTCCCCCGTGGTGAGCGGAATCGTATCGTCCAACATGGTGGTTACCACGTCCACAAATGGAACCCCTGCGATAATCCCGTGATAAAGCTCTGGAGCCATGTTGATCACTGCCCCCATCAGCAATCCGCCTGCGGAGCCGCCCATGGCATACAAATGATCGGCACTGGTATATTTTTGTTCGATCAAAAACTTGGAACAATCTATAAAATCAGTGAAAGTGTTCTTTTTATGGAGCAATTTTCCATCCTCATACCATGGCCTGCCCAAATATTCGCCCCCACGGATGTGTGCTATGGCATAGATGAACCCTCTGTCCAACAAACTCAGCCTGACCGAGGAGAAATAAGGGTCCATAGTGGCCCCATAAGATCCATATCCGTATTGCAGCAAAGGACTGGTGCCGTCCAAGGGTGTGTCCTTGTGGTACACCAAAGAGATGGGTACTTTTTTTCCGTCACGGGCCGTGGCCCAAAGTCGTTCCGTTTTATAATTGTTCTTGTCAAACTTGCCACCAAGTACTTCCTGCTCCTTCAACACTTTTTTGGTCTTGGTTTCCATGTTGAAATCGATAATGGCGTAGGGCGAACCCATTTCATTGTAATAATACCGTAGTTCTTTGGTGTCAAAATCCAAGTTTACCGAAGGTCCGGCCACGTATGTTTCACTATCAAACGGCAAATAATAGCTGTCCGAACCGTCCCATCGGGATATTTTCATTTGATTTAGACCATTTTCACGTTCGGAAAGCACATAGTAATCCTTGAAAATTTCCACATCTTCCAACAACACATCTTCTTGATGCGGGATAAACTCTTGCCAATGGTTCGAAGCGGTATTCGTCTCGTCCGTTTTCATTAGCTTAAAATTGGTGGCCCCATCTTTGTTGGTCAGCACATAAAAGTTGCCATCGTAATGCGAAATGGAATACTCGACCCCTTTCTCGCGTGGGGAAAATATCTTGAATTCCCCGTTGGGATCGTTGGCGTCCAAAAACCTGTATTCCGAAGTAAGGGTACTGGCAGAGCCTATGACGATAAACTTTCTGGATTTGGTCTTATAGACAAAAGTGTTGTAAGTGGAATCTTTTTCATGGAACACCAACTCATCCTCTGCGGAGGGTTTGCCCAAAACGTGCTTGAAAATCCTGTCCGAACGAAGGGTGACGGGGTCCTTTTTGGTATAGAACAAAGTTTTTCCATCATTGGCCCAAACGGAGCCACCCGTGGTATTTTCAATGATATCAGGATAGATTTCCCCGGTTTGAAGGTTTTTGACCTGAATGTTGTACTGTCTTCTGGAAACGGTATCCGTGCCAAAGGCGGCAAGGGTATTGTCCGGACTTACGGATACACCCGTCAGGTTGAAATATTCAAACCCTTCGGCCATTTGGTTGCAATCGAACATGAGCTCCTCCTCGGCTTCCAAAGTTTCCTTCTTTCGGGTATAAATGGGATATTCCTTGCCCTCTTCAAAGCGGGTGATGTACCAATACCCATCCAGTTTATAGGGCACGGAAGAATCGTCCTCTTTGATCCGCCCTTTCATTTCCTGAAAAAGATCTTCCTGGAATTGGACCGTGTGGGCCGTCATTTTTTGATAATACTCGTTTTCGGCATTCAAATAGTCCAAGACCTGTTGGTCCTCCCTATTGTTCATCCAATAGTAATCGTCAATCCGTACATCCCCGTGCTTTTCCAACTTTGTTGGATGTTTGGGCGCCACTGGTGGAACTATGCTCATCGATTCTTCTTTACTGTCTTTGCAAGAGCATGCAAAAGTAAGGCATAAAACCAGAATACAAATTCTTGAAATAGACTGTGTCATCCGTTTTGATTTTTACCAATTTACTACTTTTGTCCAAACGTACAGCATATTTAATCGTTTGCCTTTATGGACTTTTGTCTTACTGAGCGCAGTCGAAGGATTTGACAAAACGTCTCGACTGCGCTCGACGTGACAATTTAGGTACAAAGATTATATGTTAGACATTTAGTCAGTAATCATAAAATTTGAAACTATGTTTGGAGATTTGATGGGAATGATGGGGAAACTCAAGGAAACCCAAAAGAAAGTGGAGGCCACAAAAGAGCGGTTGAACACCGTGATGATCGATGAGCAATCATCGGACGGGGCGTTGAAAGTGACCCTCACGGCCAATCGGCAGATCAAATCGATTTCCATTGACGATTCTCTGCTCGTGGACAAGGAGCAACTGGAAGACTACCTTATACTTACCCTGAACAAGGCCATTGAAAAGGCGACCAAGGTAAACGAGGCCGAATTGGCGGCCGTGGCCAAGGAAGGCATGCCCAACATTCCCGGGATGGATGCTTTTATGAAGTAGTTACACCCCTAAAGTTCCCTCAAGGGGGCATTTTGTGAACTTGTCAAGCGAGCGCAGTCGAGACCTTTTACACTTCTTGACTCCACTCGAAGTGACAATTACCCTATACTTTTCAAGACTTTTAAAAAATGCAAGTGCATTTCGTCTGTATAGTCCAAATGTGTCACAATGCGCAGTTTTCCCTGTCCCATTCCTATGATGGACACTTGGTTTTGTGCCAATTGGTCTAAAAAATGCTGTGCTGACATTTTGGATTCATCAATTTCAAAAATGATGATATTGGTCTGGATAGGCTCCACTTTTTTGATAAAGTCCAAAGCATTGAGAACAGCTCCTATTTCCTCAGCTTTTTGATGATCCTCCGCCAAGCGATCGATGTGATGGTCAATGGCATAGATGCCTGCTGCGGCCATATAGCCAGATTGTCTCATGCCGCCACCGAACACCTTTCGGATGCGCAGTGCTTTATCAATGTGCTCTATGCTTCCCACCAAAACAGAACCCACAGGGCAGCCCAGACCCTTGCTCAAACAAACGCTGATGGTGTCGAACAATTTTCCGTAGGCTTTTGGGTTTTCTCCATTTTTCACCAAAGCATTCCATAGTCGTGCACCATCCAGATGGTACTTTAAATGATGGTTGTCGCAGACTTTTCGGATTTTTTGCAATTCCCCAAAATCCCAACAAGCCCCTCCGCCTTTGTTTGTGGTGTTTTCCACACAGACCAACGTGGTCAACGGGCTATGGTAAAAATCAGGGGGATTGATGGATTCCTCCACCTGCTTGGCGGTCATCATGCCCCTATTTCCATCCACCAACTTGCATGAAACCCCACTGTTGAAGCTCACCCCGCCTCCTTCATAATTATAGATGTGTGCATATTTATCACAGATCAATTGGTCTCCCGGTTGTGTGTGTATTTTTATCGCCGTTTGGTTGGTCATGGTGCCACTGGGGAAAAACAGGGCAGCGTCCATCCCAAAATAGTCGGCCACTTTGGCCTCCAATTCGTTAACTGTGGGGTCGTTCTTAAAAACGTCGTCACCAACTTTGGCGTTCATCATGGCCTCCAACATGCCCGAAGTGGGCCGGGTGACCGTGTCGCTGATCAGATTTATCTCCATAAAAACTATAATGCTAATCCATACAATCCATTCCAATGGGTGAACCATCTGGAATATTTGGAACGGGTATCAACTTAAATTTTGAGGGATCATCCAGAAAATTATCAATACGTTGTACCATTTCAGCAGAAATGGCAGTTTTTCCATTGCCCAGCAGTTCGGCCTTTATCCCTTTCAAGGTTTCATTGGCAATCGCGTTCACCTGTGGGTGAACATCGTCATGCGCTGCCAAGTTCATGATATGGTAAAGTACCCGAAAATTGATGGTATTCTGCACTTCATCAACATAGTCATCCCTGTGGGAAAGATCAAGCGTCCCCTTATTGATTTCTTCCAAGACTTCTTGGAGCCCCATTTGGTCCTTGTCCAAACTTTTTTGTTGGATCAATCGAGAAGCACGCTCTGGATGAAGCAAAAGCCCCAACGTCATGTCTGCGGCGGTTTCCGCAGCGGAAAGCGCATCAAAACTCACCCCTGTCCTACCCTTGAAAGACTCTCTGGATCGTGAAAAACCAACGGCCCGTGGTGGAAAAAGATCCAGTTTATTCTGGGGAATGGCGATTACTTCGGCATCCAAGGTCTTTAAAATGGTTTTTAGGGCCTGTTCCTGAACTGCCTCATCAACAGGTCTAACCGCTGTTTGACCATCTCCTTTTACCGCATAATTGTAGTCCAGTCCACCTATGATCTTGGACACGGCCTCGGTCTGGTACCTGTGGAAAAAATATAGCGGTACAAAAACATCTTCCAGTGTGGAGTATGCCTCCCCACTTCTGATATTGTCAATGGAAAAATTGTCAATGGCCTTTTTCCTGATTTCGAGCATGCTTTCCAGTTCTTGACTGGCATTTTTCCCATTGTCCCACAAATGGGCCAGTAAATGGGCTCCTCCAGTTGCGCGGGCATCTTGATCCGCAATATAGCGCAAACCATCGTCCTGAGCTTTTTTCAAAATACGGTTCAATGCTTCCTTTTCATTGGTGCCAGTGGGGAAATCAGAGTAGGAATAGGCCACTGTCACTTTGTCCCACTCCCCTATTCCAGTATCGTATGCATTTTCAAAACTGATGTTGTTGCCATCCAGTTCAAACTGGGGATGTGGATAATCCATCACAGAGGCCTTATTGTTTGGACTTGCCGCAAAATTATGGGCAAATCCCAGCGTATGTCCAATCTCATGGGCGGATAGCTGACGTATTCGTGCCAGGGCAAGATCCAGCATGGGCTGATAATTATCGTCGCGCTCCGCAAAAGGTTTGTTCATCAATGCTTGGGCAATCATAAAGTCCTGACGGATCCTTAAACTTCCCAAACTCACATGCCCTTTCATAATTTCACCTGTTCGGGGATCAGTCACACTGGCGCCATAACTCCACCCCCTTGTGGAACGGTGCACCCATTGGATCACATTGTATCGGACATCCAAAGGATCGGCATCGTCCGGCAAGATTTTTACTTGGAAAGCATCCTTATAACCTATGGACTCAAAAGCCTGGTTCCACCATTTTCCTCCCTCCAACAATGCCGAACGTATGGGCTCGGGTGTTCCGTTGTCCAAGTAATAGATGATGGGTTCCACAGCTTCACTGACCGCCGCGGTCGGGTTCTTCTTTTGCAATCGATGTCTTCTTACAAATTGTTTCAGGATAGGTTCCTGAACGGGTGTGGCATAATCGTAATATGAAAAGGGGTACGATCCGCTTCGTGGATCAAAAGCCCTTTTTTTGTATTTATCATCCGGAAGCTCGATCAATGAATGGTGCTGGGCCACTGTCACCAAGCTGGGGTCCGGTGCCACCGATCGGATCCACGCCCCTTCCGGATTGCCCTTGAAGGTCAAGGTGACATCAAACTCTACATTCTTTGGAAATGCCTTGGTACGGTCAAAGGCCAAAGCACTTTTACTGGCATCCAGACTGTAAGAGCCTTGTTTGCTTCTTTTCAACCGCTCTGAGACGCCGTGGGCATCACGCATCAAAAAGTCAGTGAAATCGATGAGATAGCTGCCTTTGGACTCCTCCTCAATCTTAAAACCGTGTAAAATGGATTTAGCAAAGGCCTGCTCTACGGATTTTCTTTCCAGTTCGTTATCGGTAATGGCCCTAAAAGTCAAGTTGGGTTGGACCAAAAGCAATTTATTGCCTGCTTTTTTGAAGAAAACCACCTGTTCGTTCCCCAATTGCCCTCTATCCAGACCGATATCGTTGCTTCCTATACCGCTGCTCAAGGAATAGACATACAAAAATTCTTTGTCCAGATCGTCCACTTGCAAGTAGATCTTATCGGATCCATCGTCATAATAAAAATTGAAATAGCCATTGAATTTTTGATAATCCTTGGTCTTTTCAAAGGTTTGTGCTCCCAAAGAGAACGTGAAAAAACTGATCAAGAAAGCGAGAGTAGTTGTTTTTTTCATAACCGGGTTGATAATTGCCCTTAAAAATATGCAAATCATTTTACATGGAGTCATTCAGTCATTCGGTTATTGGGCTATCATGTTATTGGAATTTGGGATTTGGAATTTGACACTTGATGTTGGAAGTCCGAAGTCGGGAGTCGGTTATTGAGTTATTTGTTGTTAGGTTATTCCCTGACAACTGCATACTGCATACTAATTTATTCAGTAATTGGGACTTGAAACCTGATACTTGACATTTGAACTTGTGCTTGATGTCAGATGCTCGAAGTCGGAAGTCCGAAGCTCGAAGTCCGAAGTCGGGAGTCGGCTATTGAGTTCCTTAATGTTAGGTTATTCCCTGCCAACCGCATACTGTCTACTCATTTATGTAGTTATTGAAACCTGAAACTTGATACTTGAACTTGTGCTTGATGTCAGATGCTCGAAGTCGGAAGTCCGAAGCTCGAAGTCCGAAGTTGGAAGTTGGAAGTCGGCTATTGAGTTCCTTAATGTTAGGTTATTCCCTGCCAACTGCATACTGCCTACTCATTTATTTAGTTATTGAAACCTGAAACTTGATACTTGAACTTGTGCTTGATATCCGAAGTTGGTCATTGGGTTATCGGGATTTGAGGTTTGACACTTGATGCTTGAACTTGACTCTTTGGTTATTTTTAAGGCTATGTGCTTAAAGAAACCTATTTTTGCCGAAAATAGAATACATGGTAACTACAGATCAGCAAAAAGATCTTATTGAGCGCCTTGGTGCGTTAAGGAGGTATCTTTGACATTGATGCCAAGCTTATAGAAATAGAGAACGAGGAAGAAAAGACCCTCGCTCCGGGCTTTTGGGACAATCCCCAAGAGGCACAGAAGCAGATGCAGGCCTTGAAATTCAAGAAAAAGTGGGTAGAGGATTATGAAGATGCCAAGACGCTGATCAGTGATTTGGATGTTTTGGTGGAGTTTCAGCAAGCTGGCGAGGTTTCTGAGGAAGAGGTGTCCCGTCAGTTTGAAAAGGCCCTTGAAGCCATTGAAAACCTTGAATTCAAAAACATGCTTTCCGATGAAGGTGATGAGCTTACCGCAGTGCTTCAAATAACGGCCGGTGCCGGAGGAACCGAAAGCTGCGATTGGGCTTCCATGCTCATGCGCATGTACCTTATGTGGGCCGAGAAGAACGGTTACAAAGTAAAGGAACTGAACTATCAAGAAGGCGATGTGGCGGGGATAAAGACCGTGACCCTTGAAATTGATGGGGAATATGCCTTTGGTTGGCTGAAAGGTGAGAATGGCGTGCATCGACTTGTTCGCATCTCCCCTTTTGACAGCAATGCCAAAAGGCATACCTCGTTTGCTTCCGTTTATGTGTATCCGTTGGTGGACGACACCATCGAAATTGATATCAACCCTTCCGATATCGAAATCACAACGGCACGTTCCAGTGGTGCGGGTGGACAAAATGTGAACAAGGTGGAAACCAAGGTGCAATTGGTGCACAAACCTACGGGCATACAGATTTCATGTTCCGATTCCCGGTCCCAACACGATAACAGGGCCACGGCATTGAAAATGCTTAAATCCCAGTTGTATGAAATCGAACTTCGTAAAAAACAAGAAGCAAGGGCCGAGATAGAATCATCCAAAATGAAGATCGAGTGGGGCTCACAGATCAGAAACTATGTGATGCACCCCTACAAATTGGTCAAGGATGTGCGTACCGGGGAGGAAACGGGCAATGTGGATGCCGTGATGGACGGGGAAATCAACCCATTCCTAAAGGCCTATCTGATGATGATGGGTCAAAAAGAAGATTAAAAGAGAAAATTTATCACCATGTTGAAAATTTATCATAATCCGAGATGCAAAAAATCAAGGGAAGGACTGGAAATTTTGGAGCAGTCGGGAAAAGATTTTGAAGTTGTGAAATATTTGGAAGACGTGCCCTCCTCGGATGAAATCAAAACCCTTATCAGGTATTTGGGCGTTGCTCCCTTGGATTTGGTCAGAAAAAATGAGGCTATTTGGAAGGACAACTATAAAGGAAAAAAACTGTCCGATGCGGAAATCATAGACATTATGGCGCAGCATCCAAAACTCATAGAACGTCCGATTGTCGTAAAGGGGAAAAAAGCTGTGATCGGTCGGCCTCCCATTACGATCAAAAAATTGTTGTAATGATTGGCCGCTATCGAATTTAACATGGTACTGATCGGATTGGTCCCCCTAAAACCCTATCTTTAAGCACATGAAACGAATACAGACCCTTGTTTTTCTTACTTTTTTGATGGGAATGCTCTCCATCAATGACCTTGTGGCCCAATATGGCTACGGTTCGCCTTATGGCAACAGGTATGGAAGACAACGAAGCATGGTGCCCCAAGCTGGTCCCACAGAGTCCAAAAAAGACGAGACACCTCCTACTGCGGAAGAGATCGTGGATGAGCAGATGCCTTCCATCACCGAGGCTTTGGGACTGGACCCATTTGAGCAAGCTGTGGTGAGGACTTCATTGGTGCAATCCGTCCAGCAGCGCATAGAGCTCCAGATCCTGCAATTGGAACCGCTAAAAATGAAAGAGGAGGTCGATAAAATTGAAAAAAGACAGAACGAGGAACTGAAAGCAGGACTGCCCGAGGACAAATACAATGCATTCCTCGAACTTCAGGAAAATAGATTCAAGCCCAAAAAGAAGAAAAAGAGGAAGAAAAAGGATTAACAAATCTTTAAGGTCATTCACAGGCTCAAAAACGTTGTTGGGAGACAATAATTTCCGATCCTCTTTTTTTACACCCAATTTTGCAGCCTAAAATCAAACTATGCAAAGGATCATTATCCCATTGCTGTTATTGGCCTTGTCTCCTTTTTTTGGTCAGGCACAGCAAAACCAAAAATCCATAACCATAACAGGAAAAATTCTGGATTCCGATAGCGGACATCCATTGGAGTATGCCACATTTGTACTTCAAAAAGCGGATAGTCCCGATCAGGTGACCGGAGGAATAACCGATCCAAACGGAACTTTTGAAATTGAAACCGAGCCCGGCACCTACAACATCCGGGTAGAATACATTTCCTATAAAACCTATGCGCTTAACGGTCAAACATACAATACTTCTACCGATTTGGGCACTATACGGCTAGCACCAGATGTGGCCCAGCTACAGGAAGTTGAAGTGGTCGGCGAAAAAACAACCGTGGAAGTCCGACTGGACAAGAAAATATATAATATAGGTAAGGACATTACCACCAGTGGGGGAAATGTGAGCGATGCGTTGAACAATATCCCTTCCGTTTCCGTGGATGTGGAGGGGGCCATTAGCCTCAGAGGGAATGATAACGTGCGGATATTGATCAATGGCAAGCCTTCGGCTTTGGCAGGATTTGGATCCACCGATGTGCTCCAACAATTGCCTGCGGATGCCATTGAAAAAGTGGAGGTCATTACCAGTCCATCCGCTCGATATGATGCCGAGGGTACCGCCGGTATTCTCAATATTGTGCTGAAGAAGGAAAAGACCTTGGGAATCAATGGGTCAATCAATGCAACGGTCGGGGTGCCCTTTAATGCTCGGGCGACCACCAACTTCAATTTACGGACCGACAAGTTCAATATATTCAACACCTTGGGCTATTTTCACAGCGAGTCGCCCGGCAACGGTTATTTTGACAACAATTATTTCAGTGAAAACAGTGATTTTGACAGGATCATTGAGGACCGCGACATTAGCAGGTTGAACGATGGCTTCAACATCAACATTGGAATGGAGTATTTCCTGACCGAAAAATCATCGGTGACCGGTAGTTTTTTCTATAGATTGTCGGATGAGAACGACCTTACGGAGAACGACAACCAACGTTTTGCGGACGGGAGCCTCAACAGTCGAACCTTTAGGAGTGAAGACCAGAACGAGGACGACAACAGCTATCAGGTGTCGCTGAACTACACCAACAAATTTAACGATGACGGACACTTACTCACCGCTGATTTCCAATATTCGTATGATGACGAATCATTGTTCACGGAAATCCAGGAGAGCAATGTGGTGCCCAATGAAGATTTGTTGGCCTTGGAAAATGTATATGAGCTCCAGACCCAAGACGATATTCTGGCCCAAATCGATTATGTGCTGCCCATGGGGGAAGCCCAATTTGAGGCCGGTTATCGCGGTACTTTTGAAAAGGAGATCAATGATTTCCAATTGGACACCTTGAACCAAAACTCAGGGCAGTTTGAGACCAACTTGGACCTTACCAATGTTTTCACTTACCATGAGAACGTCAATGCCCTATATACCCAATATGGAAACAAGTATGGGAAATTCTCTGTGCTCATGGGCCTCCGCTTGGAGAATACTGAAATGAAGGGAAGTGTGGATTCCGAGGTTGACAGTGAAGCGTTACAGGAAATCCTTGGGGATGATGTGGACCTGAATTTTGACAAAAATTATCTCGGACTTTTCCCAACGGTAAACATCATCTATGAAATTTCCGAAACGGAAAATGTATCCTTGGGCTACAACAGAAGGATCAACAGGCCACGGGGCTGGTTCATCAACCCATTTCCTTCCCGATCCAGTAGAACCAATGTTTTCCAAGGGAACCCCGATCTCGACCCGGCTTTTGCCAACGCATTTGATGTCGGATATTTGAAGCGTTGGAAAGATTTGACCTTTACCTCATCGGTATATTACCAGAGGGAGACCAATTCCTTTGAACGCATTCAGGAGGAAACGGGGGAAGTGACCTCCGATGGTATCCAGATCATCCGGTCGATTCCCATCAACCTGTCCACCAACGAGCGTATCGGTGCCGAAGCGGGCATGATCTACAGTCCCGTCAAGTGGTTGCGACTCAACAGTAGCTTTAACTTTTTCACTTTTAAATCTGACGGTACGTTCAACGGCATTGATTATGGCGCGGAGAACACAAGTTGGTTTGCCCGTTTCAGCTCAAAGTTTACCCTTCCGGCCAAGATAGACCTACAGGCCAACTCATTCTACATGGGGCCACGACAAAATGCCCAGACCGAGACCAAAGGGATGTTCTCCTTGAACCTCGCCATGAGCAAAGATATTTTTAAGGACAATGCGACCATTTCCCTTAATGTAAGTGATGTGTTCAATTCCAGAAAACGGATGTCCTTTACTGAGACCCCGACCTTTACTTCGGACAGTGAGTTCCAGTGGAGAGTAAGGCAGGTCAACCTATCTTTCATCTATAGGTTCAACCAACCCAAGGAACGAAACAAAAGAGAGGATAGACAAGGTGGTGATGATGAGGAAGGTGAAGGACAGTTTTAAGATAAAGAACAACACAGCCCTAAAACAAAAAAGAAGCCAATTTGGCTTCTTTTTTTATGTTGTTTATGTCGCTACTATTCTTCCAGTCGGGCTCTTTTGGCTTCTTTTCGTTCCTTGAACATTTCCCTGAGATTACCGATCAACCAATAGGGGACTACAAAGGTCAATAAGAAAATCATCAACCAGAAACCAATGGTCAAAATCGTCAAAAAAGCTAAAAAACCTAAATATTGGTCAAATTCAAACATTTTTCTTCCTTTAGTTACTACAAAGATACCGTCTTCTTCCGAAAAAAAGCAAATCAGAGGGCAAAAAAAGTGCATTTTCCCCAATCCCCTACCATATAAATGCCCTATCCACTACCTTTGTTGGACATAAATTTTGAAAAAATGAGTTTTAGGATTGAAAAGGATACCATGGGCGAGGTAAAAGTGCCCGCGGACAAATATTGGGGGGCGCAGACCGAACGTTCCCGAAACAATTTTAAAATCGGACCAACGGCTTCCATGCCCTTGGATATTGTTTATGGCTTTGCCTATCTGAAAAAGGCTGCGGCTTATGCCAACCATGAGCTGGGCGTGCTGAGCAAGGAAAAAAGGGACCTTATTGCACAGGTGTGCGATGAAATCCTTGAGGGAAAGCATGACGACCAATTCCCTTTGGTCATCTGGCAAACGGGTTCTGGTACGCAGAGCAACATGAACGTGAACGAGGTCATCGCCAACAGGGCCCACGAGATTGCCGGTAAAAAAATAGGCGAAGGGGAAAAGACCATCCAGCCGAACGATGATGTGAACAAGAGCCAATCTTCCAATGACACCTTCCCTACCGGAATGCACATTGCAGCCTACAAAAAAATTGTGGAGGTCACCATTCCGGGAGTTGAGCAATTGAAAAACACTTTGGCCAAGAAATCAAAAGAATTTAAGGATGTAGTCAAGATTGGGCGGACACACTTGATGGATGCCACTCCCCTGACCTTGGGGCAGGAATTCTCGGGCTATGTATCGCAACTTGACCATGGATTGAAGGCCCTGAGGAACACATTGCCACATTTGTCCGAGCTTGCTTTGGGCGGTACCGCAGTAGGAACAGGATTGAATACCCCTGATGGATATGATGTGGTCGTGGCCAAATATATTGCGGAATTTACAGGCTTGCCATTCATCACTGCTGAAAATAAATTCGAGGCCCTTGCAGCCCACGATGCCATTGTGGAAAGCCATGGTGCCCTGAAACAATTGGCTGTTTCCTTGAACAAAATCGCCAACGACATTAGAATGATGGCCTCTGGCCCGCGTTCAGGGATCGGGGAAATCATTATACCTGCCAACGAACCGGGAAGTTCCATTATGCCCGGCAAGGTAAACCCGACCCAGTGCGAGGCACTGACCATGGTCTGCGCCCAAGTTATGGGCAACGATGTGGCCATAAGCGTGGGAGGTACACAGGGGCATTATGAGCTTAATGTGTTCAAACCCATGATGGCGGCCAATATTTTACAATCCGCAGAACTGCTTGGTGATGCCTGCGTCAGCTTTGATGAAAACTGTGCAGTGGGTATTGAGCCCAACCATGAAGTGATCAAGAGATTATTGAACAACTCGTTGATGCTGGTCACTGCACTGAACACTAAAATAGGGTATTACAAAGCTGCCGAAATAGCCAACACGGCCCATAAAAATGGTACGACTTTGCGTGAAGAGGCCATTAACCTTGGATATGTTACCTCTCAAGAATACGATGAGTGGGTGCGGCCCGAAGATATGGTGGGCAGTCTTAAATAAAGGGTTGCCCCATTGCATAAAAAAAGCCCGACCAATTACAGGTCGGGCTTTTTTGTGATTATGGATAGTGTGTATTATTTCAACTCGAATTTGGAGGTGCCCAACAATTTCAACTTGTCATCATAGACATTCACCATATAATTTCCTTTTTGGAACTCGTCACCGGGTTTGTTGATATAGTCACAAACATCCAAGTTACTGTTCTCATAGTAGAAATTGGTTCCTTTGCTGTAAGTGATGGTAGCTCCTTCCTCGTTTGATTTTGTAAAGCTGTCACCCAATACATTTCCTTGGGGATCAAGCACCTCGATGTAGAATTCCCTGTCACCGGCTTCAGCAATCACGTTGTCGGCTACGGTAAAGCAAACTTTGAATTTGTCAGTAGCCCTGGCCCTGGAAGTAGAAACCAATTTCCCACTGGTTCTTTCTTTAATGGCATCAACTGAGAAGCTGGTCAAACTAAGTGCGGATCCTCTTTCAACGGCATCGGCCAATTGGGTGTTCTGTACAATCAAGGAATCGTTGAAAACGGTTTGTTTCTCCAATTCAGTGAACGTACTGTCCCTTTGCATGGCCAACAGTGTATTGGACTGGGTCAACGAATCCACCTGCTTCAACAGTTTTTCCCTTTCAGCCTTCAGAACGCTCACTTGCCTTCTATAACGGGAAAGTGTAGCTATATCGGCTTTCATGCTACTTACAGAGTCAATGTACTTTGCAATATTGTCCCTAGCTGCTACCAACTCTTCATTGGTGGCATTGCTTTCCAAAATGGCCTTGTCGTACTCAGACTTCAAGTTGTTCAGATCTTCAACAACCAACTCCTTTTCTTGGGTAAGGGCCTCGGTCGTTTTTTTCTTATCTTGGTAAAGACTTACGGTATAGATAATGGTTCCCAAAAGGACCACACCCAACAAGCCGGCTATTACCTTCAATCCGTTGTTATTTTTTGTTTCAGTCATAACTTTTTGTTTTAATTGATTCTCGTTTAAGGGTTTTAATCAATCGTGTCTGGTTTATATACGCTACAAACTATTTTTTGGATCTTGTGGTAAAAAAATTATCCCAAAAAAATCTTCTTAATGTTGCATAAGCCTTAACTTTAGGGAAACTTCAAAAAACTATCATGAAAAGAAAATATCTTGTATTGGCTCTCTCTTTGAGCCTTGTGTTTGCCTGTAAAGAAAACAAACCACAAAAAGAGGAAACAATCGAAGCGAACACCCAAGAAAAAGTAGAATCCACTGTCGAATCCAAAATTATACCTATAGAACATGCCACTGCAGTATTGGAGTGGGGAGATCTTACCATATACATAGATCCCGTGGGCGGCGAAGCGGCCTTTGAAGGACAAAAATCGCCTGACCTGGTCTTAGTGACCGATGAGCACGGGGACCACTTTAACCTGGAAATCCTAAAAGCGGTGAACGGTGATAATACAAAAATAATCATGCCAGAGGCCCTTGCCGTTCAAGTTCCTGAAGATTCCGGATTGGATATCGTGGTGCTGAACAATGGCGAGTCCCAGGACTTTTCTGCAGTTAACGTAGAGGCCATCCCAATGTACAATTTAAGAGAGGAGGCACTGAATTTCCACACTAAGGGAAGAGGAAATGGTTACGTGCTCACATTGGGCGATGAGCGTATCTATTTTTCAGGAGATACGGAGGACATTCCCGAAATGCGTGAGCTAAAAAACATCGACAAGGCCTTTGTTTGTATGAACCTGCCCTATACCATGACCGTGGAAAGTGCTGCAGATGCCGTACTCGAATTCAAGCCCAAAGAGGTATATCCCTACCATTACAGGGGCCGCCCGGATGTAAGCGATGTGGCAAAATTCAAACAATTGGTGAATGAGGGCGATTCCAACATCAAAGTCGTGCAATTGGACTGGTATCCCAACGATGATTTTTAAGTCCATGAAATAATCGCTCCATTCCTGCGTTAACATAACAAACTATTAACCAAAATCAAATACTTGACCATGGCTCCCAAATCCCGTGTTCTTGTAGCTTTGGCATTTTTCTTTGCCATACAAGCTGCTTTCCCGAATCAATGTGATAATTTTTATTCCAAAGTGACCTATGCCCTCAACCATTGCAAAAAAGCAATGACGGCCACGAATTTCGAGCATCAGATGTACTATGCCGAAAGGGCCTGGGAAGCCTTGGAAAAGGCAAAATCCTTTATGGATGAATGTGGTTGCGACAAAGCCCAAGAAAAAACAGTCGATGCCATGGAAACCCTTGACAAGGCCATTGAACCTGCTGACTGGGAAGCCGGCCGCTTTTTTACGAAAAAAGGCATGGCAGAAATCAACGAACTCATCACGATGATCGATCAGTGTACCTTGGAGGCTTCTTCAACTTCTTCCATGGTGGTGGAAGAAACCACTTCTGCAGTTGAAGAAAACGAAAACAATGGGGCAAGCTCCATGGAGATGGAAATGATCAAGGTCTTTGAAAAACACGCCAGCGACAAGTTGCAGTCTGCCGAACAGGCCATCCAACAGTTGGTGGAACTGTCGAAAACCATTGGCAACACCCCTATCCAAGACAATGGCGACCCAAACAGTCTTTCCGCACATCAAAAGGCCTATTTGGAAAAAGCCAAAAAACTTCTGGAAACAGGACTCAAAAATATTGGAGGGGAGTAAACCTCGCCCGTTATCGAACCAGTTTTTTGTACTTGATACGCTTGGGCATGATATCCGTTCCCAAGCGTTTCTTTTTGTTTTCCTCGTAGTCGGAAAAAGAACCCTCAAAGAAATATACCTGGGAATCACCTTCGAAGGCCAAAATGTGGGTACAGATCCTGTCCAGGAACCATCTGTCGTGGGAAATGATCACCGCACAACCTGCAAAGTTCTCCAGACCTTCTTCCAAAGCACGTAGGGTGTTCACATCCAAGTCGTTGGTAGGCTCATCAAGAAGCAGTACGTTACCTTCCTCTTTCAAGGTCATGGCCAAATGAAGTCGGTTGCGCTCCCCTCCTGAAAGCATGTTCACCTTTTTGTTCTGCTCGCTTCCAGAGAAATTGAAACGGCTCAAATAGGCACGGGAATTCACCTGTTTTCCTCCCATCATCACCAATTCCTGTCCATCACTGAAATTCTCCCAAATGGTCTTTTCTGGATCTATGTTGGAATGGCTTTGGTCCACATACGCAATTTTGGCGGTGTCACCGACAATGAATTCCCCTTTGTCCGGAGTTTCCTCACCCATGATCATCCTAAATATTGTGGTTTTCCCAGCACCGTTCGGTCCAATCACCCCAACAATTCCAGCTTGTGGCAGCTTAAAGTTCAAATCTTCATACAGCAATTTGTCGCCATAAGCTTTGCTTACCCCCTTGGCCTCGATCACATTGGTGCCCAATCTGGGTCCATTGGGGATATAGATCTCCAACTTCTCCTCCATCTGTTTTTGGTCTTGGCTGAGCAGTTTGTCATAATTGTTCAAACGCGCCTTTTGTTTGGCCTGTCTGCCCTTGGCGCCTTGACGCACCCATTCCAGCTCCCGTTCCAAGGTCTTTTGGCGTTTGGATGCCTGTTTGCTCTCTTGGGCCAAGCGTTTGGCCTTTTGGTCCAACCAGCTTGAATAGTTTCCTTTCCACGGAATGCCCTCTCCCCTGTCCAGTTCTAATATCCAGCCAGCCACATTGTCCAAGAAATAACGGTCGTGGGTCACGGCGATCACTGTTCCCTTATATTGTGCCAGATGGTGTTCCAACCAGTGCACCGATTCGGCATCCAAGTGGTTGGTGGGCTCGTCCAATAGGAGGACATCGGGTTCTTGCAGCAAAAGACGGCAAAGGGCCACCCTTCTTCTTTCCCCACCGGAGAGAACAGCTATTTTCTTGTCAGATTCCGGTGTGCGCAGCGCATCCATGGCTATCTCTAGTTTGTTGTCGAGTTCCCATGCGTTGGAAGCATCGATTTGATCTTGGAGCGCTGCCTGCTTGTCCATCAGCTTTTGCATCTTTTCAGGGTCCTCATATACTTCGGGCAGGCCAAACATATCGTTGATCTTATTGTACTCGTCCAGGATGGCGACAGTCTCGGCGACCCCCTCCTTGACCACTTCAAGAACGGTTTTTTCCTCGTCCAGTTTTGGTTCTTGTTCCAAGTATCCCACGGTGTATCCCGGGGAAAAGACCACATCACCCTGATAGTTTTTGTCCACTCCTGCAATAATTTTGAGCAAGGTGGATTTACCGGAACCGTTTAGTCCCAAAATTCCGATTTTGGCCCCATAGAAGAAACTCAAATAGATGTTTTTGAGTACCGGCGTGTTGGCTGTTTTGTAGGTCTTGGTGACCCCGGACATTGAAAAAATGACCTTTTTATCGTCTGACATCTGTATGTGTTTAAAAAGTTAAGAAATGGGGCTATACCCTGCCCTTGAGCGCATTGAACACCCAAGCGACCGCAAAAAAACCGATGCCCACGGCACCAAAACCATACCCGGCAACCTCGTCATATTTGAAGGCGCCAAGTGCTATCATTCCCATTCCTACAAAAATCATGATCCATGTGGCCCAAGCGAGCACAGTGTTTTTGTTCATTCCCATCGTATCTAATTCTGAAGAAGTCCAAATATCGGAAAAATTGGAATAATGTAAATCATACATCTTGGGATTTTATCCTTCAAAAGGGAACCTTATTCCACATTTCCCACGAACCTTGTCAAGCAATTCCACAAGATCCAAACTGTTTTGATGGGACCATAATGTACTTTCGATCCTTCCCTCCCGGAGACATTTGTTCACCTCCAATATCTCATAAAAATAACCTGTTCCTTGAACCAGGAGATCGAACTCTTCGACCTCATTATTTTTTACCAATGAAAATCCTTTGGCTTCGTGCCATCTGGGACGAATATAGATATCACCCTTGGTTCCGGAAATTTCCGCCTCCATTTTGGAATTGCCTTTCAAACCACTGTACAATATGGCCTGGGCCAGAGGGTAATGGAAAATCATGGAAGTTTGCAGTTCGGTCCCATTATCGTGAAAATTTGAAACAGCCTCTATCCTTTCGGGCATTCCCAGAATGAGATAGGCCAAAAATATGGGATAGATCCCTATGTCCAAGAGCGATCCTGATGCCAAATCTGGATTCAACAATCTAGAATCCAAATCCCTGTCCAACGCAAAAAAAGCAAAATCCGCATGTAGGTAGCCCACATCTCCAATAGCGCCTTCATCGATCAGCTTTTTTACTTTTTGGATGGAGGGATTAAACCGTGACCAAAGGGCTTCCATCATAAAAACCTTGTGCTTTTTGGCTGTTTCCACCATTTGATCCACTTCCTTTTTGTTAACGCCCAATGGTTTTTCACAAAGCACGTGCTTCCCTTTTTCCATGGTCCTGATGGTCAATTTTTTATGGAAATTATGGGGAGTGGCAATGTAGAGGACATCCACAACATCCGAATCAAAGAGTTCGTCATAATTACCAAAAGCGTTGGGTATATTGAACTCTGTGGCAAAGTTTTGCGCTCTTTCCAATGATCTGGACGCCACTGCGGTGATTTCAGCATCGTGTACCAATTTAAGATCTCCAACGAATTTTGTGGCTATTCTTCCCGGGCCAACTATGCCCCATTTTATTTTTTGATCCATACTAAGGTCAAAAGTAATGATTACCTTCCAATGTATTTTGGAAGTGTCCTTCGGTTCAAGTAATTTTTGGTTCGAAAAATATATCGAAGACCATCTGTATAAAAACAGTAAAATTGACAATTGTGCCCTTTGGTTGGAATTGACTTCGTCGATTTTTAAATTGTCCGACATGGAATTCCCCTGGAATTTTATTCAAATTGCTAATTTTTGGCACGGGAAGCCTTCATGATGCACAACGGGTAAAATCCTATATTTGCCCTGCCAATGGAAAAGATGCAAAACATTCACCCCAAAACACTCCAAGATCTGGAATTCCCAACGGTACTGCAACAGGTATCTTCTCGCTGCAATACCGAATTGGGCAAAGAACGGGCTTTGGACATTGCCCCCATCAAAAGCAAAGAAGAGTTGATGGAAACTTTGGGAAGAACTTCTGAATATCTGGCCTCTTTTTCCAACGACAACCGCATTCCCAACCATGGTTTTGATCAAATCAACCCTGAACTTGGCCTATTGAAGATCGAAAACAGCACTTTGGAGATCATAGGCTTCCGAAAAATTGGGACTATTTGCAAAACGGTCGCCATTCACCAAAAATTCTTGAAAAAGTTCAAGGAATACTATCCGTTGCTCTTCCAAAAGGGCGATGCTTTGGAAGCCAATGCCGAAATACCCGATGCCATTGACGCCGTAATCGACAAATTTGGCGAGATCAAGGACTCGGCTTCTGCTGAACTGGCGCAAATCCGAAGCCAGATAAACCAAGTAAGGGCCAAAATCGACCAAAGTTTTGGTGCGGCACTGGGCCGTTACCAATCTCTGGATTACTTGGACGAGATCCGTGAATCCGTGGTGGAAAACCGAAGGGTCTTGGCTGTGAAGGCCATGCACCGCAAGAAAGTGAAGGGCAGTGTCATGGGTGCCTCTAAGACAGGGAGCATAGTTTATATTGTGCCCGAAGCCACACTGGCCCATGCAAGGGAACTCAATAATCTGGAATTTGAGGAAAAAGAAGAGGTCCAAAAAATCTTAAATCGACTGACGGACCAAATACGGCCCTTCAGGACATTGTTGAGAGAGTATCAAAACTATCTGACCGATATCGACATCACAGCCGCCAAGGCCAAATATGCCTCCGAAATGAACGGTGTCTTGCCCGAAATCAACACTGAACGCAAACTTTTCCTAAGAGATGCATACCATCCACTGCTCTACTTGTCCAACAAACGAAAAAACGAAAAAACCTGGCCACAGAGCATAGAATTGCACAAAGAGAACCGTATCATTGTAATTTCCGGACCCAATGCCGGAGGAAAAAGCATCACGTTGAAGACCATCGGGTTGCTCCAAGTGATGTTGCAAAGCGGAATGCTCATTCCCGTCCATGAGCGTAGTTCGGTATGTTTGTTCGATAAGATCCTGACCGATATTGGGGACAACCAATCCATTGAAAATCATCTAAGCACCTATAGCTATCGGTTAAAGAACATGAACCACTTCCTAAAAAAGTGCAACGACAAAACCTTGTTCCTAATCGATGAGTTCGGTACGGGCAGTGACCCAGAGTTGGGCGGGGCCTTGGCGGAAGCCTTTTTGGAAGTGTTCTATGAGCGGGAAGCATACGGTGTGATCACCACCCACTATGCCAACCTCAAGGCTTTGGCCGACGAACTTCCCCATGCCACCAACGCCAACATGCTCTTCAACTCCAAAACTTTGGAACCTACCTTCCAGTTGGTCCTGGGCGAAGCGGGAAGCTCCTTTACCTTTGAGGTGGCACAGAAGAACGGCATCCCCTACTCCCTGATCAACAAGGCCAAGAAAAAGATCGAGCGTGGAAAGGTCAGGTTTGATGCTACCATCGCCAAGTTGCAAAAAGAGCGCAACAAAATGGTGGAAACGGGTTCCAAGCTCAAAGAAGAGGAGATCAAGGCCCGCGAAGAATCCGAACGTCTGGAACAGCTCAACACCAAGATCAAGTCCAAACTGGAAAGTTATCAGGAAATGTATGACCACAACCAACGGATGATCCAATTGGGCAACAAGGTGAACACCGCTGCGGAGCAATATTTCCTCGATAAGAAAAAACGTCCCTTGGTTTCGGAGCTACTGCGCATTGTGGAAACCGAGAACAGCAAACGCAGAAAGACCACCGCCAAAAAGGCCAAGGAAAAACAGGAACAGCAAAAACAAGTGGCCCAAGAACTGGAACAAAAGATCCAAAAGGTGCGGGTGGAGAAAAAAATCCAAAAGAAAAAGGAAATCCAAGCCGAAAAGAACAAGCCCAGACCCGTTTTTAAGGTGGGCGACCGGGTCCGGTTGATGGATGGCAAGGCCGTGGGCAGCATCGACACCCTTGAGAAAGGTAAGGCAGTTGTCAATTATGGTATGTTCACCACCAATGTGAGCGTGGACCAATTGGAACTGGTGAAGGCCAAGAAATAACGGTTCGTCTTTCTTGAAATAAAGTAATTCTTATCTTGGGGATAGTTGATTTACAGCATTGGAATCCATCTCGGAATAGTGATGAAACGGGGTGTTTTTTAGCTGTTCCACCATCGGTTCAAAATCGAAATAGAGTACAAACATTGAAGCTTTCAGATCATTTCCAATAAATGGACAAACTACAAATTGAATTACACGAACTTAAACATGCCCGAAAAGCCCGAAGACTGGAACGTGTATTGGGCAAAAGAAAGGGCATTAGCGATGTTTCCATTTCTGCTTCCGGGATTGTCCAATTGAGTTGGGATCCTGATAAAACCAGCCAATCCGAAATTCTTCGGTCCATAAGAAAATTAGGGTATCAAATACATACTGTCAAAAATACCCATGAAGAGCACAGGGAGAATGATCGACACCACCAAATGTCCTCCAACCTCTTGGTCTTCGGAGAAAATACAGAGCTCTATTTTGCAGTCGTCAGCGGCCTGTTCTGGCTATCGGGTTTGATTTTTTCCTTTAATACTGGTATTCCAAGTAGCATTTCTACAATTTTGTTTATTGTCGGGTCTTTCTTTGGAGGTTTTTTCACATTCATAACTGCAGGGAAAGATTTGCTCAGGGGAAAGGTGGAAATCGATTTTCTCATGCTCTTTGCGGCAATTGGTGCGGCCATATTGGGAAAATGGGGAGAAGCGGCCTTGCTCTTATTTTTGTTCAGCCTGGGACACGCCCTGGAGCATTATGCCATGAACCGTGCAAGAAAATCTATTGCTGCCCTTTCCAAATTGGCGCCCCCAGTGGCTTTGCTCAAACGCAACGGAAAACTGATAGAAGTTCCCATTGAAGAACTCAAGATAGGCGATTTGATCGTTGTGAAGCCCAACTCCAAAATTGCAGCAGATGGTGTGGTAATCGAAGGTACAAGCGCTGTAAATCAGGCTTCGATAACTGGAGAAAGCATTCCCGTGGATAAACGCCCATGTCCCGACCGGCAAAACAAGAATACCAATACGCTTTTACCGGAACACCGTGTTTTTGCGGGCACGATAAATGGCAGTGGCATATTGGAAATCAAAGTCTTGAAAGATGCGAAAGATAGTACACTTTCCCGCTTGATCACATTGGTCAAGGAAGCCGAAACCCAAAAATCACCCACCCAGCACTTGACCGACAAATTCGAAAAGTATTATGTGCCGCTTATTTTGGCATTGGTCGTGTTGTTGATGTTTGCTTTCCTTATTATTGACGAGACCTTTCAACAAAGCTTTTATCGGGCTATGTCTGTTTTAATTGCCGCATCACCTTGCGCATTGGCCATTTCGACGCCCAGTGCGGTTTTGGCAGGTATTGCCCGTGCTGCTCGTCAGGGTGTTTTGATTAAAGGAGGCCGCCCTCTTGAAGATTTGGGTGGACTAAATGCAATCGCATTTGACAAGACAGGAACCCTCACACAGGGCAGGCCGACATTGACCAATGCCATTCCGTTTGGTAACACCACCAAAACCCATCTACTGAAAATTGCTGCTGCAGTTGAAGCATTGAGCGACCATCCTTTGGCGGCGGCAATTGTTGAGGGCAGTAAAAGGGAGCTGAACGGCACGCCCGTTCCCAAAGCGACGAATTTAAAAGCTTTAATTGCAAGAGGTGTTCAAGCTGAATTGGGGAATGCCATGGTCCACATAGGAAACCGAAGACTTTTTGAAGAATTGACCGGGGAAAAAGTCCCAAAGGAAATTGATCTAAAAATGTCGGAACTTGAATCTGGTGGACACACGGTCATGATCGTTGGCCAAGATAAAAACTATTTAGGGATTGTTTCTGTAATGGATATTGCCCGCGAGGAAGCCATTTCCACACTGGCGATTTTAAAAAGGATGGGGATCGAAAAAATGGTCATGTTGACAGGTGATGATCAGAAAGTTGCCAATGCCATTGCCAAAAATATCGGGATTACCGATCCTATGGGCAGTTTGCTCCCTGAAGACAAGGTAAACACCATAGTGCAATTGAAAGAAAAGTTTGAAAATGTAGCCATGGTCGGGGACGGTGTAAACGATGCTCCCGCCATGGCAAAAAGCACTGTGGGCATTGCAATGGGAGCGGTTGGTTCGGACGTTGCCCTGGAAACAGCGGATATCGCCTTAATGGCCGACAAACTTGATAATCTTCCATTTGCAATTGGTCTGAGCAGAAAAGCAAAACAAATCATAAAGCAAAATCTGGTCATAAGCTTGGGAATGGTAACTGTTTTGGTTCCGCTCACTATGGTAGGAAGCATTGCCATCGGCCCCGCAGTAATAGGCCATGAAGGTTCTACTTTATTGGTGGTGTTGAATGCTTTAAGGCTCCTGAAGTATGAAGTAAGAAAATAGACAATGGGGGCTTCTGCCCAAACACGAAAAGAAACCGGGACCACTGCTTAAGGTGGACGACCATGTTCAACGACACATTATAGGCATGGACCAATTGAAACTGGTAAAGACCAAAAAAATGGAAACCAACATATTATGGTCATTTTTGAAAGACAATTTTAGTGAAATTTGGAGATGATGCAGAATTTTTCATTACAGAACATTAATTGATAACCAAAATCACCCATGTCAAACGATTGGCTCCAAAAATGGAACGAACGGTTCGGAAAAGCGGAATATGCCTACGGTACCAAGCCGAACAACTACCTCAAACAACAACTGGGCAACCTTAAGGTGGGCTCTATTCTCTTTCCAGCCGAAGGAGAAGGACGCAATGCGGTACATGCAGCAAAATTGGGCTGGCAGGTTTCCGCTTTTGACATCAGTGAGGAAGGGAAGAAAAAAGCATTGAAACTGGCCGAAAAGCACAAAGTTTCCATTGACTATCAAGTTGGAGATCTCCCAAATTTGGGTTACCACAGAGAACAATTTGATGCCATTGCCTTGATCTATGCCCATTTTCCGCCCAGCATACGTTCCAAATACCATAAGTTGCTCCATGGCTATCTCAAAAAAGGTGGCACCCTCATTTTTGAAGCTTTTAGCAAGTCACACCTGAAGTACAAAACCCAAAACCCACAGGTGGGTGGCCCTGGGGAACTGAATGCCTTGTTTTCGACTGAAGAACTCAAATCGGATTTTAAGGACTACGAAATATTGGAACTAAAGGAAACCACTGTTGAACTGAACGAAGGGACCGGGCATGTGGGCACGGGTTCAGTGATCCGGTTTGTGGGGAGAAAGAAATAGTTGGGTCAAAACATGCTGCTTGGATTTGATCATATTTTGAACGATATTGAACCAACAAGTGAAAAGCCTGGAGCTTTTACACAACACAAATACCAACTTGGAACCGTAGTTTGGGAACATTCCCCGACCCCAACCTCAAAAATCGGTTCTGAACAACAAGCATCACATTATGAAAACAATCCATATTTTGTTGTTGGTCCTGCTTTGTGGTCCTATCTGGTCGCAAACAGTTTCCGAAAAATCCGTGAAGACCAAGGTCGATGAAGTGACCGTGTTCCTGGATGGCGCCCAAATTGTCAGGAAAAAAGCAGTCAATCTCCCCAAAGGGGAAACATTGCTCAAATTCACCGATTTATCGCCGTTCATCGAAGCCAAAAGCGTACAGGTGAAGGCAGAGGGTAACCTGATGGTCCTGTCCGTGAACCATCAACAAAATTACCTCGAGGAAATGGAAAAATCGGATGAGCTGACCTACTTGGAGAAACAACTGAAGATTTTAGAGGACAATATAGAGCTGGAAAACACCCATTTGGCAATAATCAAGGAAGAGCTTTCCTTCCTACAGGAAAACAGGGCCATTGGGGGGAAAAATGAACAAGTGAGTGTCAGCGGTCTGCAACAGGCATCCGAGTTTTATGGAAGAAAACTGACTTCCTTGAAAATGAAAGAAATCGAGAGGGCCAATACATTGAAATCCTTTAACGAACAGAGGGCCGACTTGGAAAACCAAATCAGTGCACAGACCAGTCAAAGGAAATATCCTACAGGGGAAATCTTGGTCAAAGTGGATGCAAAACAGCCCGGAACATTTTCATTGGAACTGATCTATTTGGTGGGCAATACCGGATGGTTCCCATCCTATGACATTAGGGCAAAAAATATTGATGAGCCTGTCCGATTGGTTTACAAGGCAAACGTAAAGCAGGACACCAAAGTCGATTGGAACGGTGTCAACCTTAAATTTTCCTCGGGAGATCCAAACGTTTCCGGAGTAGCGCCCGAGTTGCAGACCTATTTATTGGACTATAACACTCTCCCACCGGATTACAAATTGACCACGGGAAGCGTGCGCGGAAAAGTGACCGATCGAAGAGGAGAACCATTACCCGGAGTGAACATTGTGGTAACAGGCACCACAGTGGGCAGCGTGACGGATTTTGACGGAAATTACTCCATATCAATACCCAAAAATTCCACCCAATTGACGTTTTCCTATATCGGTTATGAAACCCTGACCCAATCCATTACAAGTTCCGTCATGAACATTGTTCTCGATGAAAGCCAAGTACTTTTGGAAGAGGTAGTAGTGACTGGTTATGGGGCTAAGGAAAGATCAAAAAAATTGCAAGGAAGGGCATTGGGGCTCAATATGGACGATTCCAGTTTGAAAAGTAGTTTGGCAATACCTACGGTACAGGTTGAAAACCAGACCACAGTCGATTTTGAGATCAAGACACCATATACTATCAGATCTGACAATAAAAGTTATACCGTTGACATGGAGTCCTATGAACTCCCAGCATCTTTTCAGTACTATTGTGTGCCCAAAATAGACAGGGATGCGTTTTTGATCGCCCGTATTGTGGATTGGGAAAAGTATAACCTTTTGGAAGGAGAGGCCAATGTATTTTTTGAGGATACCTATGTGGGTAAATCCCTTTTGGATGTCCGCTATGCATCCGACACGCTTGAAATTTCGATGGGTCGTGATAAAAAGGTTGCCGTGAACCGGGAAAAGTTGAAAGATTTCACGACAAAACAGTTCATTGGAAACAAAAAAGAAGAAACGCGGACATGGAAAACTACCGTTAAAAACAACAAAACACGACCAATTAGCATGGTTGTGCTGGATCAGGTTCCCGTATCGACCTTGGAAGAGATAGAGGTCAATGTACAGAAAACATCCGGGGCAAGACAAAATCAGGAAACAGGGGAAATCAGATGGGAATTTGAACTAAGGCCCAATGCCGAAAAGGAACTGGAGTTGAAATATACTGTCAAATATCCAAAGAATCGAAACCTGATTGTGGAATGATGCCTATTCTCCCAAAGATGCAAAGGACAGCAAAGAAGAGCTGAAAACATTTTCTGACCGGACCATAAATTCATTAAATTGCTCTATCATAACCAGATAACCAGATCATGAAACCCGGCCAATTTGTTTTTCTTGCCATTTTGCTACTATTGTTGGACAGCTGTGCCGAAACACAACATTTTGATGTGCTCATAAAGAACGGACAAATCGTTGATGGCACTGGAAAACCTTCCTATATAGGCGATTTGGGAATCAATGCCGACACCATTGCTGCCGTTGGGAATCTTGGAAGCGCTACCGGAAACATTGAGATTGATGCATCTGGACTGGTCGTTGCCCCAGGTTTCATTAACATGCTCAGTTGGGCCACCGAATCTTTGATCGAGGATGGCAGGAGCATGGGCGATATCAAACAAGGGGTCACTTTGGAAGTTTTTGGAGAAGGTTGGTCCATGGGGCCTCTCAACGAAAAAATGAAAAAGGAAGAGCAGGAAAGCCAAGGTGACATCAAATACGATATAGAGTGGACAACCCTTAACGAATATTTGGAATATCTGACCAAAAAGGGAACCTCCCCCAATGTGGCCTCTTTTGTGGGCGCCACAACACTTAGGATCCATACCGTTGGTTATGAAGACCGTGCCCCTACCCCACAAGAGTTGGATTCGATGAAGCTCATGGTAAAACAGGCCATGGAAGAAGGGGCTCTGGGTGTCGGTTCATCTTTGATTTATGCCCCAGCTTTCTATTCCAGTACCGAGGAATTGATTGAACTCTGTAAAGTGGCCGCCAAGTATGACGGAATGTACATCAGCCATATGCGTAGCGAAGGTTCCCGTTTATTGGTGAGTTTGGACGAACTTATCCGTATTGCTGATGAAGCAGAAATCAGGGCAGAAATCTATCACTTGAAACAAAGCGGAAAGGAAAATTGGGACAAATTGGATGCTGTGGTGGCCAAAGTGGATTCTGCGAGGGCAGTTGGTCTTCACATCACCGCCGACATGTACAACTATGTGGCCGGAGCTACGGGATTGGATGCTTCCATGCCGCCATGGGTGCAGGAAGGTGGGTACGACAAATGGGCGGAACGGCTTAAAGATCCTGAAATACGGAAAAAAGTTGGCGAGGAAATGATGATCCCTACTGATGAATGGGAAAGTTTGATGCAGGCAGCAGGTGATCCAGATAAGATTTTGCTCGTTGGTTTTAAGAATGATTCCTTGAAGTACCTCACAGGAAAAACATTAAAAGAAGTGGCCGAAATGCGAGGTACCACACCCGAAAATGCTGCGATGGATCTTGTAGTGCAAGACGGTAGCCGTGTAGGTACCATCTATTTCCTGATGTCCGAGGACAATGTGAAAAAGCAGATAGCCCTCCCATGGATGAGCTTTGGCTCGGATGCTGGATCCATGGCCGCGGAAGGGGTGTTCCTGAAATCCAATACACATCCCAGGGCATACGGAAATTTTGCACGCCTGTTGGGCAAGTATGTGCGGGATGAAAAAGTAATCTCCTTGGAAGAGGCGGTGCGCAAACTCACGCAATTACCAGCAACCAATCTTAAAATAAAAAAAAGGGGAAGTCTGATCGAGGGCAACTTCGCAGATATAGTATTGTTTAACCCTGATACCATAACCGACAGGGCCACTTTTGAAAAACCCCACCAATATGCCGAAGGAATGGTACATGTTTTTGTAAATGGAGTCCAAGTGTTGAGAAATGGGGAGCATACTGGAGCGTTTCCCGGACGGGTGGTGCGAGGACCAGGGTTTAAGAAATAAAAGTATATATTATATTTAAAATCAATATTATTATATAAAATAAATTCGATTGTTGTTATAAATTGAAACATCAAATATGAACACAGCACTAATTTTTATCATCGGCTTTTTTCTGGGGCTATGGGCATTAAAATTGTTCCTTCGAAGGAAAAGGAACAGATGAAATTTCAGAATTGCCCCCTACCCTTTTCTTCAATCCATTTGGCCAAATATTTGGTGCTTGCAAGGGTGTGATGTTGTAGCAACTTGCCAATGAAATTTTGGGTACGGTGAAGTCTCAAATTTTCACTTGCTTCGTTCAAGTGCCATTCCAATCTGTCCTGCAACTTCTTTTTTGCATAGAGTGAATTGACCAAAATCACACCGTTTTTTTGTCCGGTGGCCCACACTTCCTTGTTTTGGTAAAGTTCAATGGCGGCTTCCGAAAAAACTTGCCAATCATCAGCTATGGACCCATTCCAAGGCAGGTCGGCGTGCATGCCCTCTGCTCCTATCGATGTGGTGATACTGGGTGTTCCGTTCTGCATCGCATCCAACAGTTTTCCCTTGATGCCGGCCCCAAACCGCAATGGTGCCAATAAGAGTCTGTGCTTTTGGATCACGTCGGCCACATTTTCGGCCCAACCTTCCACATGAAAGCCAGTTTTGGGGTCATGCATTTCATGGACTTGTTGAGGAAGGTAAGCTCCGTAAATGTGCAATTGGGCTTCAGGTAGACTTTTTCTGATGATCGGCCAAATCATGTTTTTCAAGACCTTGATGGAATCCACATTGGGGGCATGTTTTCCATTGCCGATACAGACAAAATTCTTTCTTGCATCAAAATTGGGCCATTCTTTGACGGTTTTTGGGAGAATTGGATCCACCATGAACGGTAAATGTAATAACAGTGCATCTGGGATGTTCAACTCTTGCTGCAAAAGGTCCATTTCATAAGAGGAAATCATCAATGTGAGGTCACTGCGATAAATGCTGGCCACTTCACGCAGTGTCATGGGGTGGTCTTTCCAAGATTGAACGGAAAAAACTGTTCCTTTTTTGTGGGCCTCTTCCCTTGTTTTTCGCAGGGAGTGCAGGTCTTCCGTGTTCAAAATACGCAGTGCGTTCGGCACAAATTCGGCGATGCGCCAGCCAAACTGCTCTTCGACCATGAAACGATCGAAAATAACCACATCTGGCTCCAATTTTTGGACAAAATCATCAAAACTGGAATGGTTGAGAACAATATGGGCCGTTACTATGCCCAAGTGTTCCAAATCCATGCTATGTTCCGTTTTCGCAGCGGTAGAAACGAAGGTGATCTTATAACCAAAGCTTATGAAGGTTTCCAACAATTGGAGCATTCGCCCGCCTGCAGCAGTGGTTTTGGGTTCGGGCCACACATGGCCGATGACGAGAAGTTTTTTTGCCATACGAAAGGGCTTTCACTGAAAATGCCAAATCTACGCATCGACATGAATTACACAAATTTTCTCGAACACCAAATTGCAAATAATCAAACCTGAAACCAGACCAAAGAAAATAGAAAAGGCACAGGTGATAGAAAACTGAAATCCCAAGTGTCAATAACCGAACATTTGACACCGAGCATCAAACTCCATACTCAATAACGATCTACATCCGGGCAGCGAATTTTTTGGAAATGCTGGAGCGTAGTTTGCGCTCATAGTCCTCTTCCAACCACTCCTTGTAGTTTTTGGTGTTGTTCATGATGCAATACGAGTACTGCTTCACCCGATAACTGATCTCATCCTTGAGCTCTTTGGCCAACAGCCTGGCATCGAACACATCCTCACTGTTCTCCACACAGATCTGGGCGTGTTGCTCTATACTCCGCTCCAAGACCAGCTTGGATTTCTTCCCTTCGGCAAACACTTTTTTGTATTCTTCCTTCACATCAAAGGTGATATTGGAAGACTTACTGAATTTTGCCTTGAGCTCATCGGGCATTTCATAGACAAAGTCCCGCTCAATCTCCTCATCATTCTTGATGTTTTCCAGATAAAAATCCGGAAAATGAAAAATTTCCTGCCAATCCAAAGGGGCGTCCCACGGTCCGAAACGGGCTATGTTGTTTCCCATGTCGATCACGTTGAATTCATCCTTGTCGGGCAATACCCTGGATCCCCTCCCAATCATTTGGAAATAAAGGGTAAGGGAGCGTGTGGCCCGGTTGAGGATGATGGACTGTACGGTGGGTTCGTCAAAACCCGTGGTGAGGATGCTCACCGAGGTCAGGATGGCATCGGGCGTCTCTGCGAACCAGTCCAATATCTCCCTTCGCTCAGAGGCTGTGTTCTTATTGTCCAGATGACGAATGTTGTAACCTGCCTTTTTGAAGGTCTCATAAACGTATAGCGAGGTATTGATTCCATTGTTAAAGATCAAGGTTTTGGTGCCTTTGGCGATTTCTTCATAAGCAGTCAGGAGTTTTCCCAGCATGCTATGGTTGCCATAGAACTCATCGGAAGATTTTACGGTATAGTCTCCATGTATGCCCAGTTTCAGGGTCTTGAGGCTCACATCATAGTTGTAGAGGTTGGCCTTGGCCAAAAAACGCTTCTCGATCAGCGACTTGATGGATTCCCCGATGATGAGATGTTTATAATGGTCCTTCATGGGGAGTTTGATGTTGGAGCTCAATGGGGTTGCCGTTACCCCTAAAATGGTGGATGCCTCAAAATACTTGAACAGTTTTCTGAAGGAATTGTAGTGGGCTTCATCTATGATGACCAGGCCAATGTTCTCGATCTTTACTTTGTCTTCCTGTAATCTATTGTTCAGCGTCTCCACCATGGCCACGAAGCACATATAGTCATCTTGGTCGTAAAGCTCCTTCACATCGCTGTTGATGACCTTGTTGGCAACACCAAATCCATGGAGCATTTGGGAAGTCTGTTTGCTCAGCTCTATGCGGTGTGTCAGTACCATGACCTTTTTTCCCGTACTTTGGATGAACCTTCGGGTGATTTCGGAAAACACGACCGTTTTGCCCCCACCGGTCGGCAATTGGTAAAGGATGTTGGTGCCCGTGGGCAACTCATCCAAATGCCTGAAGATTTTGCGGAGATCTTCCTGCTGGTAATCGTACAATGTTTTCTTACTGACTTTTTTCTTTACCTCCAAGGGAAAAATGGGTTATGATGGGTTCCAAATTAAAAAACCCTACAAAATTAGGGGTTTTTTGCACTTCTATGGAGTGAACCGTGTGCTTTTCTTTTAAGATACTATCAACATTGCTGCTTAATTATGATTTTTTTGACATTTGTGGGATTTTGCTCATAACATTTTGATAACAATAACATTTACCGTTTGGAAAATAGGCCATAAAAATGTATTATGTATGCTTATAACACATCGAAACCATATTCAGGAATGAGGCAGCTAAAAATCATCAAACAGGTCACGAACCGGGAATCCAAATCACTTGACAAATATTTACAGGACATCAGCAAAATCGATTTGATCACCGCCCAGGAAGAAGTGGAGCTGGCACAGAGGATAAGAGCCGGAGATCAGGTGGCGCTGGAAAAACTAACGAACGCCAACCTTCGGTTTGTGGTTTCCGTGGCGAAGCAGTACCAGAACCAAGGACTAAAGCTGCCGGATTTGATCAATGAGGGCAATGTAGGGCTGGTCAAGGCTGCCAAACGTTTTGATGAGACCAGGGGCTTTAAATTCATATCGTATGCGGTATGGTGGATCAGGCAGTCCATTCTTCAAGCACTGGCAGAACAATCCAGGGTGGTGCGTCTCCCGTTGAACAAGATTGGATCCATCAACAAAATCAAAAAAACATTTTCCTATTTGGAACAGGCACACGAACGTCCACCATCTGCCGAAGAAATAGCCAAGGAACTGGACATGACCGTTTCCGAAGTAAAGCAATCGCTCAAGAATTCGGGAAGGCACGTATCCATGGACGCTCCGCTCAAGGAGGGGGAAACGTCCAACCTTTATGATGTGCTCAGGGCCGGAGATTCCCCAAAACCGGACAAGGGCCTGATGCACCAATCCCTGAACACAGAAATAAACCGCGCCCTGGATACCTTGTCGCCCCGTGAAGCGGATGTGGTGCGACTATATTATGGCATTGGGAACCAGCCGTCCATGACCCTGGAAGAAATAGGAAGCACTTTCGACCTGACGCGCGAGCGCGTGAGACAGATCAGGGAAAAGGCCATCAGAAAGCTGCGGCATACTTCCAAAAGCAAGATATTGAAATCGTATTTGGGATAATAAAAAATAGAAAAGGGGCCATTTTTTGAATGGCCCCTTTTCCATGACTTCACTTAAACATTTAGGGGTGGCTCAACTGATTGATGTCAAAATTGACAAGCATATCGTTCAAATCCTGTATAAAGTTTAAATAAGCCGTGTTTTCATTGTGGTGATTTTTCATGGTATAAACATTTGGGGTGTTTGGTCAACTATAAATAATCAAGTTCGGCAAGTTCGTTCACGCTCAAAATCTCGTTGAGTTCTTGTAGAAATGCCAAGTATTCTTCTCCGTAGGTGTCGTATAGCATCTTAATCTTCAGGTTTAATGTTTGGGTCTTTGGTATAACGTGAATCTAGTTTAAAGATTATGTTGTGACAACAAATTGTGGCGAAATGCCCCACAAAGGTTGTGAAAGTTTGATTTTTTACTTTGTCTCCAAAATATCCAGTGCTATTTCAAAATCAAGATCGGGATCTACTTTGCTGGGCCTGATGCTGAACTCATCATAAATAAAGCAAAGGCTCATGGGAAGTCTTCTTCTTTCACTCTCGGTGATCAATCCCAATTTTGACATCAGTGCAACCTTGATTTCAAAAGCCCTGTTGCTGATTTTTGGGTTTTCATGCTTTTCCAGTTCCGCCAAGAAAGGAATCTCTTTCCTGTCTCCTACTTCCAACATCTCTTCGATGAGCATGAGTTTGCATTCCAAGTCTTTTGCGTGCTTAAACAGAGGGTAAAAGATGCTTTGCAGGTATGTGGGAAGTCCATTGGTTGACATGATATGGATATTTACATGGTTCTTAGCATTTGCATTTCAAAGTCCACTTGCTCCTCTGCACTGGGAAATTCCGATAAGAACTGATCGTACAGAAACTTCAGGTGCTTCTTATCTTGCTCTGTCCTGCACTGAATGGCTATTTGTTGCGCTGTTTCCAGTAGTCCATAAGTTTTCATGGTACACAAGTTGGGAATCACTTTTTGACATGCAAGATCCAGAGCATAGAAATCCTCGTTCTTTAAGTGAACATGTGCACTGCCGATAAACTCCAATGTGTTCTGCCGGAACATTCGCACCAATTCTTCCATGAGGTCCATTTGTCCCATACATTCCTCCAACACAGATTTCAGTCTTATCTGGTCTGAGAAGTCAGGTTCAAGGTTCTTCTCGATCTGCTCAAAATATGTTGGCATACCATTTAGGGTATTGGTTTCACGGTTTTTATTTTCGCTGGCCATTTGTTTTTTGAACAATTCTCTCAATTCCCCAATCAGTTCTTTTTGCTCTTTGTTGAGTGGAGTGTTTTCCAGCTTCTTGATCAATCCCAAAAAATCAACTTGCGAATTGGGGATGGGTCTATCGGTGGCTCCATTACTGGCCAGGGCTTCAATGCCCACTTTCTTGTAGATGACTTCGAGCTGTTTCAGTTCACTTGCCCCAAAGACTTTGTCTTCCAGGCCGTTTTTGAAAACTTCAAAGGATTTTTTCAATTCCCCGGCCTCAACGGTGCCCAGTTCTTCATAAGAAAATGAGCTCAATCCGATCTCAAGTTTTTCCAAATACGATAGCAGTTCGCGTGTTCCCAAAATTGTTCGGTAAATTATGATTAATCCATACTAAAAATGTGGATAAAACTGAGCTATCACAATTTATTGTTCCGTAGGGTTCGGATTTTGTTGTCAAATTGCTTTATTTGTAGGTGTAAAAAACCGACCATGAAACATTTTTATCTTTTCTGTAGTCTCATACTATTTATTTCCTGTGGGGAAAAACAACCCAAAAAAACCGAAACCTTGGAAGAAAAAGCGCAAAGAATCCATGATTCCGTGATCACCATCGATACCCACGATGACATCAATATCAACAATTTCACGGACAGCATTAACTATACGCAAAGACTGGATACCCAAGTGAACCTGCCCAAAATGGAAGAAGGCGGGTTGGATGTGGCCTGGCTCATTGTGTACACCGGGCAGGGCGAGTTGAATCCCGAGGGATATGCCAAGGCGTCGGAGAATGCAATGTCCAAGTTTGAGGCCATCCATAGGCTGTGCGAAGAGATTGCTCCAGATCAAATTGAATTGGCCCTTAATTCAGCGGATGTGCGCAGGATTGTGGCATCGGGCAAAAAAGTAGCCATGATAGGGGTTGAAAATGCCTATCCCATTGGAGAGGATATGTCCAAATTTGAGGAATACCATAAACTTGGGGCTCGCTATATTTCGTTGTCCCACAATGGCCATAGCCAGTTCAGTGATTCCAATACCGGAGAGCAGGACAGTGTTTGGCTGCACAATGGTCTCAGCGAATTGGGCAAACAAGCTGTGGCTGAAATGAACCGTTTGGGAATCATGATCGATATTTCCCATCCTTCCAAAGAGGCCATGAAAGAGATGGTGGAACTTTCCAAAGCTCCCATTATTGCCTCGCATTCATCTGCAAGGACATTGTGCGGGCATAGCCGTAACCTGGATGATGAACAACTTTTGATGCTCAAGGAAAACGGTGGTGTGGTGCAGACCGTTGCTTTCAGCTCCTATCTTAACACAGAAAAACACGAGGCACGTGCCGAATATATGAAGCAAGTGTACCAAAAAGTGGCTGATTCCCTAGGAGTGGAATGGTATGAACGCTCCCAGTTTTCTACATTGACGGATGAACAGCGTGAAACGTTTTTTGCCAATTATGGCAAGGTAAGGGATATTGGTGAGGAACTCGCCGAAAAAGACCCGAACGTCCCACCTGCCGTAAATGTTTCAGACTTTGTGGATCATATCGATTATATGGTGGGGTTGATCGGGATTGACCACGTGGGTATCAGCTCCGATTTTGACGGTGGTGGTGGTATCGAAGGTTGGTCCGATGCTTCCGAGACCTTCAACGTGACATTGGAATTGGTCAAACGGGGCTATACCGAAGAGGAAATAGCCAAACTTTGGGGCGAAAACCTATTGCGTGTGCTTGACGAGGTACAGGCAATCGCCAAGACCATCAATCAATAAGGATTAGGAGTTTTCCTCCTTTTCCTTTTTGGCCAACCGGTCCTTCACATATTCAATTTTGGTTTTGCCGTGTGGCTTGGGATTGCCCTTGTCATCCAAATTGACCATGATGATGTTGTCCACGGTTACAATGCTTTCGTGCGTCATTTTGTTCCGTACCTCACAGTTTAAGGATATCGAAGTTGTCCCAAATTTGATGACATCGATACCGATCTCAATGATATCACCTTCCGCGGCGGTGCTCATAAAATTGATCTCGGACATGTATTTGGTGACCACTTTCTTATTCTCCAATTGGATGATGCTGTACAGTGCCGCTTCCTCATCTATCCAAGCAAGGACCCTGCCGCCAAAAAGAGTTCCATTGGCGTTCAAATCCTCTGGTTTTACCCATTTTCTTGTATGAAATCGCATGGTTGAAACTTTTAAGATTTAAAACAAAGGTAGCTGAATATCACACAAATTTTCCTTGATAAAGCAGTGATTTTCGTGTATTTATCAATTTGGAATATTTCAACATCAAAGAGTATGGAGTCGATAAAATTGAGAGCTCCAGATCTCAAAATTGATGATTAGGATATTACCCAAACAAATCCCCCATTGTGTTCAGGGTGTTTTGGGGAATATGCATATTACAGCCAAGTACCGGATTGAGTTTTTTGATAAAATAAGCCGATAACAAGGGGGATTCCAGTTCCATGTTTTGGTGCACGAAAAAATGGACATTGGCCAGTCCTTGGGATTTCCACAAAGCAAGTCGTTCTGCCCAATCGTCCAAACGGGGATAATCGGAGTCGTGGTTTGCCCCGACATATCTGATAAAAGCCTCGCCATTGGTAAGACGCATGTGCATGAGATCTCTCCTGCCCGCGGTGTCCACCAAAATATTGGCAATGTTGTTCTCTTCCAATAAGTGGTAAAGTTCCTGTGCCACTTTTTCATCGTTGAACCAATCGGTGTGCCTAAATTCCATGGCGAGCGGAAACTCTTTGGGCCAATATTCCACAAATCGCACTACCCTATCCCAATTTTTGGGTCCAAAATTATTGTGCATCTGCAAAAAAATGGTGCCCAGTTTTTCTTTGAGCAAGGAAGTGACCTCCAAATAGCGATCTACCACGGAATAGACTTGCTCATTGAGACGACGTAAATGGCTCACTTCATTGGTCATTTTGGGAAAGAACTTAAAACCTTCCGGGGTTTTATCGTACCATTTTTCATAGGTGTCCACAGGAAAAATGCGGTAAAAGGTGGCATTGAGTTCTATACAATTGAACTGTGAGGAATAGTAGGCCAACTCGTCCTTGGTTCCCCAAGGATAAAAATTCTTGAGGTCCTGTCGGTTCCATTTGGCACAACCCACATGCACTCTTGCCTCGCTGCAATTCTTGAATTTTGAAAGCACAGCGGCCGTGTCCGGATGGTCTTCCGGAATGGTGAAGTTGATAAGTTCTGGATGTTCTACTTTTCCGAATTTCATATGCTTTTAAGCATTTTCAAGTGTTGTTAAGCCGCATTTTTTGGGCCTAACTTTTCAATTTCGTCCAACTCGTCTTTTTTCTGTTTCTGTTCTTCTTCAATGTCAAAATCATCTTGGAGACCAAGCCAAAATTTTGGCGAGTTTCCAAAATACTTGCTGAGCCGAAGAGCCGTGTCCGCAGTAATTCTTCGTCTGCCCTTTATTATTTCCGAAATCCTTGTTTGCGGTATTTTCAAATCTTTTGAAAGCCTATAGGCGGTAATTTCTAGAGGTTCAAGAAATTCAAGGTTCAAAATTTCCCCAGGATGTATATTTTCCAACTTTTTCATTATTCGTTTTTTAATGATAATCAATTATTTCAACCTCACTCGCATTTCCATTGCTCCATTGAAAAATGATTCTCCATTGTTTGTTGATTCTTATGCTATAAAAGCTGTTCAGCTTGCCAGTCAGTTTTTCAAGTCGATTTGAAGGTGGGACACGTAAATCAATAATATCCTGTGAGTTGTTCAACATTCTCAGTTTTCGACGACCTGCATGTTGTACTTCAATCGGTATTTTTTTGGCTCGTATTCCATCCCAAATTTTTTCGGTCTCCTTGGAGCCAAAAGATATAATCATATATCTGCTTTACGTTACTAACGTCAAAGGTAAGCAGAAGATATGTTGTAACAAAATGTTGCCCCACCCCATCACAGTTCCCTGATCTTTATATTCCGGAACCAAACCTCAAAATACCAATCTTGAAGGGCTATCTTTCCTTTGGTGTGTTTTCCAAACTCAGGATAATTCTTAAAATGGGTCGCTGCCACTTTTTGCTGCCATTCAGGGGCAGTAAAGTCCTGGGTCGCAGTGAGGGTTCCGTTCAAGTAGAACTCTACTTTACCATCCACTTGTTTGATACGGGTTTGGTTCCATTGTCCAGATTTGGTGTCGGCCTCATTTTCCTGTGGCGAAAAAGCATAAAGACACCCTGATTTTTTGACCGCGACGTCATGGTCCATGTGATTGGGGTCCAAAATTTGATATTCCGGCCCGGTCTGCCATGCAGTACCCAGTTCGGGCCGCTCCTGCACATTGATGAAGATACCACTGTTGCCCCGGCCGGAGATCTTCCATTCCATGGTGAGCTCGTAGTTCCCATAGGCCAAATCCGTTACAAGATCTCCTTGTTTCTTGCTTTCGTCCGTAGCATTGCAGTAGAGTTCCCCATTCCTGACTTCCCAAGCTGATTCTGTGCCTGGTTCATTGTACAAATGCCAACCGTTCAATGTTTTACCGTCAAAGAGCAATTGCCATCCCGCCTCTTTTTCCACATCGAGGAGTTGGTTGTGCGTTTCATTTTCAAGGGCGAGTTTTTTGGTGCGCCAAGCCTTGTCCCCTTCTTTTTTTTCTTCTGTTTTACAGCCCAAAACAACAAGTGTCAAGAGCAGGATTATAAAATGTTTCTTGTACATTTTTTAGGTGGTTTATCTGATTTGATTTTGCATAAAAATAGACAAATAAAATTTTGTTGAAACCCATTATGGAAATGGCCGTGTTCATAACATCGTTGACAACTATTGCCGATTCAAAATGTCCTGGGTATCTGATTGTGTAACTTTAGTAAAACTTATTGCCATGGATTCACGATCCAAAAGTCTTTTGGACATCCGTCCCGACATTAAATCTTCACATTTTAACAGCGAAATGGGTTTTGATGAGCGTTTTCAGAACCAAACCCTACGCCCGGTCATCAAACTTCAGAACTTTTTGTTGGTAGCGGCCTTCAAAAATTACGTCTGCAAGCATAAAGGCGTTTTCTACGACCTTTCCCTGGAGAAGAAGATGCAATACATCGAGCGTGCCATTCAAAAGGACATCAAGTTCCGGAATTCGCTCAAAGGGATGGTCATTGGCCAATTTACGGTGGAAGAGTACCAAGACTATATTTCCAATTCATCGGCACTGAACAAGCGAATGATGAACATGGTGGTCGAACGTTTGAAGGACCAAGTACAGCTTTTGGACCACGAGGCCCTTCTACAGGATTGATTCCCCGTTCAGATTGGTTGTGAGAACATCGCTCATAAGATCAAAAAAGGGTCTAATGGCGCGGTAAGATTTGTCCACTTCGTTTAGAAAAGTGTGGGACAGGACTTCTTTGTCGGTCAGCTCACGCACAAAAATGAATTGTTTGTGCTTGATCAGATCAATGTCTGGATGTTCCTTATCAAAGCCCTTGGGTGCGGTTTTCACGGAGTCGCCCTTTAATTCGCCCCAAATGTCTTTCAGCGCCTTTTGATCGATGATTTTCCTGAATTCCGAAGCGTCCATTTCCAGTTCTTTCCGGATCCGGAACAAGTCTTCTTTGTTGGGATCCCAAAATCCAGTGGCTAAAAAGGAACCGCCCGGTTTTAGATGTAGATAATAGCCGCCGCGCAAATGTGCCCCCAATCGGGAGAAGGAACCTGCAAAATGGGTTTTGTAGGGTGTTTTGTCCTTAGAAAAACGAACATCACGATAAATCCGGAACATTTTCATTTTCTCGATCTCGTCATGATGGTTCAATCTGTCCTTAATTGTTTCAAAAAAGGCCTTGACCCCAGCTTCATGGGATTTGAAAATGGGCTTGTTCTTTTCAAACCACTCTTTATTGTTGTTTTTTTCGAGTTCTTTTAAAAAATCAAATGCTGTTTTCGAAATTGTAATGTTTCCTGACATATACCGACAATATGTTATTTTTAAACTAAAGTTAGTTTTTTCTATCGCCGTATGGCAAGGATTTATCTAATTTTAAGACAATAAAGCGCAGCATGGACAAGGAAAAAATCATAAACGAGCTCAATAGACACAAAAAACTGCCCTATCTGGATTTCAGGTTAAAGCAGGAGACCGAAGATTTTACGGATACGCTTTTTTATACATTGTTCGATGCCAACACCCCGGTGGCTGTCAATTTGGAACTTTTGGAAAAAAAGTTCAATGGATTGTTGGACATGGCTTGTTGGGAACTGGAAAGACCAAACAACGAGCTCTGGAACGATTATGTTTCCCATTTGCCCGAAATTTTGGAAAAACTGAACTTGGATGCCGAGGCCATTCTCAATTGTGACCCCGCTTCGTTGTCCATTCAGGAAATATATATGGCCTACCCTGGGTTCTATGCCATTGCCATCTACCGATTGGCCCATGAGCTTTATGTGCAGGGCGTTCCACTTATCCCCAGATTGATGACGGAATATGCACACAGACAGACGGGAGTGGATATCAACCCTGGTGCAAAGATCGGAAAATCATTCTTTATCGATCATGCCACGGGTGTGGTGATCGGGGAAACCGCAGTGATCCACGACAATGTGAAAATATATCAAGGGGTTACCCTGGGCGCACTTTACGTGGCCAAAAACCTGGAAAAAACCAAAAGGCATCCCACCATCAAAAACAATGTCACCATCTATGCCAACGCAACCATTTTGGGAGGAGACACTGTGGTGGGTGAAAACTCCGTAATCGGCGGAAATGCATGGATAACTTCATCCATACCACCCAACTCAACCGTTTACCACAAGCCCGAAATCAAAATAAAGACAACACCCAATGTCTAAAAGCATTCTAGACCTTATTGGCAACACCCCTTTGGTTGAATCCAAAGTATTGAATACCAATCCCAATGTAAAAGTCCTCTTTAAACTGGAGGGGAACAATCCCGGAGGAAGCGTAAAGGACCGACCTGCCTTCAACATGATCAAAAGTGGACTGGAGCGTGGTGATTTTACCAAAGCGTCCAAATTGATAGAGGCAACCAGTGGCAACACGGGTATTGGCCTGGCCATGATTGCTGGGCTATTTGGCCTTGATATGGAATTGGTGATGCCCGAAAATTCCACCAAAGAACGTGTACAGACCATGCGCGCTTATGGCGCCAAAGTAACCCTTACCCCTGCCGATGTGGGCATTGAGGGCGCAAGGGACTATGCCGAGGAAAAAGTGAAAAAGGAAGGGTTTGTGATGATAAACCAATTTTCAAATGATGACAATTGGAAGGCCCATTACAAGACCACCGGTCCGGAAATTTGGCGGGATACCCAAGGTGAAATCACCCATTTTGTATCGAGTATGGGAACCACAGGTACCATAATGGGAACATCAACCTACCTGAAAGAGCAGAATCCACAAGTGCAGATCGTGGGGGTGCAACCCACCGATGAATCCAAGATCCCGGGCATTCGTAAATGGCCACAAGAATATCTTCCAAAGATTTTCAATCCGAAAAAGGTGGACACTATTATGGAAGTTAGTGAACAGGAGGCCATTGCCATGACGAAGAGGCTTGCCAAAGAAGAAGGCATATTTGCTGGGATGAGCAGTGGTGGCGCCGCGACCGTGGCCCTTAGATTGGCGGAAACCCTTGAAAGCGGTACCATTGTGTCCATAGTTTGTGATCGGGGAGACCGCTATCTGTCATCCGATATGTTCGATTAGGGCTTCAACCGAATCCGTTCTGATTGCTACACCACTTAAATTCGATGTTTTATATCAGATTTTTCTGATTATCCAACATTGCTTGTACTTCATCGATTTCTTTAAAATAGAAAGAATGGAAATCACGTTCTTTATTATGAATTAAGAGTCCCAAATCTCAATTTATGATGACAGCATTTCAACAGGTTTTCAATTGGAAAACCTCCATATTTGCCACACTTTTGGTATTGTTGGCCTTAGTGGTCCTAAGCTTTTACGGCGTTTATACCAATAAGTTCTATTTCTTAAAGCCGGACAATTATATATTTCCCATTTTGAGCATGGCACATTTTCTTTATTTATATGTCGTCTGGTTCAAGATTACCGAGGATGAACTGCCTGACCCCAAAATGCGAAACATAGAATATGTCCTTTATGTCATGATGATTGTATATTTTTTCAAGATATACGATAGTGTCCAGGTTCTCAACTCGGTGACCGAATTTGGAGAGCATGTAATCCCTGCGACTTTTAAGCCCATGGCCACCATCTCCTTGGTGCTGCACAGTATCTTGCCCATACTGACTTTTTACACTTTTTGGCTGAGGAAAAAGTACATTGGAGCCTATAATTTTGAAAATTATAACGACAACCTCAATATTTGGCAATAGACAATATTAAAGCCCACGAATGTAACTGCCATATAAATCTTTGAACTGAAAGCCCTGGACAAACCGGTGTTTGCTCAATTTGTTGTGCGCCACCAGTCCCCACAACAATAGTTCTTTTAGGAAATAGGAGTCTTCCTTGGGGATTTCGGGTTGGTATTCCTTGATGAGTTTTCCAAGTGGTCCCACGGAATCCAATTTCGTTCTGTACACATCATCGGAATCATCGTCCAATAGATCAAAGCCTTCCCCCTCGAAGAACCAACCCACCAGTTCATCATATTCGGTTTCCGCATCCTTTCTTTGCAGCTTGTCGATTTTGGGGAAATATTGGTTGAAAAGTGACTTGACGGCCTCTTCTATCAAAGTCTCGGCCACGAAGCCAGATCCTTCCTGTTCTCCTTCATAGACCAACTCAATTTTTCCAGTGATGGATGGAATGACTCCCATAAAATCACTCAAACGGACGGTGGTTTTTTCATCTCCCGACAGTATGGCCCTGCGCTCGGCCGTGCTCAACAGATTCTCATAGGCGGTGATGCTCATACGGGCACTCACGCCACTTTTAGCATCTACATATTCGCTTTTCCGGGCCTCAAAACTGATCTGCTCCAATACGTCCATGGCGATTCCGGGAACATGGACCTTCCCGGATTGTCTTTGGTCCAGTTTTGCCTCTTGTTGGGTAATCTTTTTAGCTATTTCAATAGTTTCGGGGTAATGGGTAAGAATTTGCGAACCGATCCTGTCCTTGAGCGGGGTCACGATACTTCCCCTATTGGTATAATCCTCTGGGTTGGCGGTGAATACAAATTGAAGGTCCAAGGGCAACCGTAGTTTAAATCCACGAATCTGGATGTCGCCTTCCTGCAAAATGTTGAACAAGGCCACCTGGATCCTTGCCTGAAGGTCGGGCAACTCGTTGATCACAAAAATACAGCGGTTCGCCCTCGGAATCATCCCAAAATGAATCACACGGTCATCAGCGTAGGATAACTTTAGGTTGGCTGCCTTTATCGGGTCCACATCACCTATCAAATCGGCCACGGTAACATCTGGAGTAGCCAGTTTTTCATAAAAACGCTCGTTTCTATGGATCCATTCAATTGGGGTGTTGTCCCCTTTTTCCTTAATGAGTTCCATGGCAAATCTGGAAATGGGCTTCAAAGGGTCATCATGCACTTCGGAACCGGCCACAATGGGCATCCATTCGTCCAACAACTGCACCATCAAACGGGCCAGACGAGTCTTGGCCTGTCCACGGAGTCCCAAAAGATTGATGTTGTGTCGTGACAGAATCGCTCGTTCCAACTCGGGAATCACCGAGTTTTCATATCCCCAGACACCTTCAAAGACTTCTTCGCTCTTGGAGATTTTTTCCAATAGGTTGCCCCGGAGTTCGTCCTTGATGCTCTTACTTTCATAACCGGCCGCTTTTAGTTGGCCCAATGTGTTCAGCTTGGTATGATCCAATTTCATATATTATCGTTATCCTTTAATTCTTCTTTTTCTGTTCTGTTCGTAATCTTCAAATATCATTTCGCCCAATCCCTTCAGCCCTGTGTAAAAGGCCTTGCCTTTATTGGCCTTGGTAAATTCCTGCACAAATTGCATCAGGTAAGGGTCTTCGGCAATCATAAATGTGGTTATGGGGATATGAAGTTTTCTGGCCTGTTGGGCCATCGCATAGCATTTTTCCACAATATAGTCATCCAGCCCCACACTGTTCTTGTAATAATCCCCGTTGGGAAGCCTCAAACATGAAGGCTTTCCGTCGGTGATCATAAAAATCTGTTTGTTGGTGTTCCGTTTTCTGCGGAGCATATCCATGGCCAATTGAAGTCCGGCCACCGTATTGGTGTGATAGGGCCCCACCCTCAAGTAGGGTAAATCTTTTATGGGGATGGGCCAGGCATCGTTCCCGAAGACCAAAATATCCAAGGTATCCTTTGGATAACGGGTGGTGATGAGTTCTGCCAGTGCCATGGCCACTTTTTTGGCAGGAGTGATACGGTCTTCGCCGTACAAGATCATGCTGTGGCTGATATCGATCATCAGCACGGTGCTCATCTGTGCCTTGTACTGGGTGTCCTCGACCACGAGGTCTTCCTCACTCAAGGAGAAATTGTCCAATCCGTGGTTCACTTGGGCATTCCGAAGGCTTTCCGTCATGGAAATGTGTTCCAGGGAATCCCCAAAACGGTATTCCCGAAACTCTCCTGTATGCTCATCTCCCCTGCCCGATTTTCCGGTCTTGTGGTTGCCGGAGCCACTTCTTTTGATTTTTCCAAAGATTTGGTCCAAGGCACGCTGACGCAACATGCGTTCCAGTTTGGCCGTTATGGAAAGGTTTCCGCCACCGCCTTTTTCATCACCTTCTTCCCCATCACCGCCTTTTTCGCCATCCATGTCAAATTCTTCACGGATGTATCCCTTGGCCTTGAGGTCTTCTATAAAATCGTCAATGGTGTAATCGTCATCGGTAAGCTCATATTCCTTGTCCAGCTCACGGAGCCAGTCCAAGGCTTCCTCCACATCGCCCGAGGTGTGTGTGACAAGTTCCTGAAAAATCTCGAAGAGTTTTTCGAACGGGGTTTGGTCGGGAGCTTCGTAAGTAGTAAAACGAAATCCTTTTCTTGTATTCATAGCCATCACATAAAATTAAGACATTTCTATGGAAGGGCCGTTGCTTTAGAAAAATCTTAACGCAGGGCATAAAAAAAGCGCCGGGCCCTAGGAACCCGACGCTTCGGCATCAAGCCAACCTAAATCATTTTCATTCTTCCACAAAAGTGTAACTGGCCTTTACCACTTGGGTCAACCTGAAATAGCCAAAGGCATAGTTTTCAGGGTTGGTCTCATTGATACAATTCCCCTTCACCGCTACCGGAGTGGAATCAAAGAGGCTTGTGCCGCCCAATTGTTCGACCAGAATCTTGATGTAGTCATAATAGGGACGTGAAATCCCATACATTTCGATCTGCAATATATCTCCAGGCTGAAAAGGTTCGATATTTTCATCTTCGTCCTCCTCGATCTCGTACCACCAATCAATCTCATTTCCGTTCAAGAACCTGTCCTCGCCCACTTCCAAACCTGGCAGCAGATCGCCCTCTCGCTGAAATTTGAAGAGATAGTTATTGCCTTCCTCTTCGGGGTCGGTGAACACGATGTGGACTTCAAGTTCTTCATCATTGAACCCCTCTTCCCGTTTTTGAAAAATGTCGGTGATGTCGGTCACGGGGGTCATCGTCTCGCTGGCGGTATATACCTCTCCGTTGTGCTCGATGCGTAAGGAATAGGATTGACCCAATACAGGCTCAAAAGTAGTGGAAAGATATTCTCCGTTGCCTTGGTCCGCAAAAACAAATTCATCACCGCTCGTATCATTGGTCACGACCACGGAGGCACCAGTAACTTCTGTGACGGTACCCTTGCTAAAAAAAGGAGAGGACTCGCTCAAACGGATGGTCTGTTCATTCCCTGTGGTCCCCTTTTCCCAATTCAAGGATGCCTCCACCACCAATCGTGTGGGACCATCCTGGACCTCTACATCCACCACGTCCACGCACGACGTAAAAGCAATAACGATAATGGCCAGTATAACTTTTTTAAATGTTTTCATGGTTTAAAATTTAAAGTTGTAGGTCAATGAGGGAACAATACCAAAAATGGCTGTTCGGGTAGCTTGGTTGGCCCCGGTCTCCAAATTTTGACCAAAGGAAATCGATGCTGCATTTTTTCGGTTGTAGAGGTTATAGATGCTGAGCACCCATTCCCCTTTGAAACGTTTGTTCTGATATTTTCTGGGTTTGTAGTTCACCGAAACGTCCATCCGGTGATAGGCGGGCAATCGATCTGAATTTCGTGGCGCATAGCTGGCTATGGACAGACCTTCATACACATATTGTCCATTCGGATAGGTCACTGGCCTTCCTGTTTGAAAGACCAAATTGGTCCCAAAGCTCCATTGATCGTTCAACTGATAGGCCCCGGAAACGGAAATATCGTGCGTTCTATCAAAAGCGGAATTGTACCAATCGCCATCATTGATACCTGGACCACCTGCGGTCCCTCCCAAAGTTCGCTGTTCGGATTTGGAAAGGGTGTAGGCGATCCATCCCGTGAAGTCACCTTCATTCTTGCGAAGTAGGAGTTCCAGTCCGTAGGCCCGCATTTCCCCATTCAAAATTTCGGTTTCTATGGTATTCTGGCCGATCAGGTCAGACCCATCTATATAATCGATTCGGTTGTCCACGGTCTTATAATAGGTCTCCACTTCCAAGGAATAGGTCTTGTCCAAAAAATTGCGGAAATAGCCCACGGCATATTGGTTGGACAATTGCGGCTTGATAAAAGGGCCACTTGGCGTCCAAACATCCAATGGGGTCACAGAAGAAGTGTTCGACAGCAAATGGATGTATTGTGCCGTTCGGGAATAACCGGCCTTGATGGACGAGTCCTCATTGAGTAGATAGGCCAGTGAAACCCTAGGTTCGAGATTCCCGAAAGTCTGGATGGTCTCACTTTTGGCGTACTCCTTTTCCCCAATGACCTCACCCCGCTCATAAATGCCCAATAGGGAATTGTACACCACGGGTTGGCCGTTCGCATATTCGGAGATGGGCTGTCCGCCCAAGCGCGAAAAGGCACTGTACCGCATACCATACTGTAGGGTCAGGCTTGGGGTCAGTTTATGCTCCGCATTGATATAGATGCCACTTTCCAATGCCCTTTTTTGGTCCAATTTCAACGGATTTACCGGAGAGGTGTCTGCCGTTGGGTTCACTTCCCCTGGATCAAAATCATAGTAAATGCCATTGGCCCCAAAATCCAAACTGAAGGCATCACTCAAATAATATTTGAAGTCATACTTAACGTTGTAATTGGTGATGGAAGAGACCCATTCAAATTCATCCTGGGCAAACTCCAAGTCGTAGTCGTATCGACTCCAAATAGCGGAAAGGTTGGAAAACAAACGATCGTTGAAGATGTGGTTCCAACGGAGGTTGCCCGAAGCATTGCCGTAGCTGCTGTCAAAACTGCTGCCCAGTTTAAAGGCATCCCTGCCAAAATAACCACTCAGAAAAAGTTTGTTGTTGGTGTTGATGGCATAATTGGTCTTCAGGTTCAGGTCGTAAAAACTGACACTGTTTTCTTCCCCTGCGGCTTTGAGCAATAGATCTACATAGGAACGACGGCCGGCAACCAAAAAAGAACCCTTGTCGCCAAAGAGAGGCCCTTCGGCCGTCAGCCTGCTGGAGATGACCCCGATACCCCCGGTGAGGGCAAAGTTTTTGTTGTTCCCATCTTTTTGACGGATGTCCAATACCGAGGAGACCCTGCCCCCAAAGCGGGCCGGGATGCCACCTTTGTAGAGTTTCACATCCTTGATGGCGTCTGCATTGAACACCGAAAAGAAACCGAACATGTGCGAAGTGTTGTAGATGATGGCCTCGTCGAGCAATACCAGGTTTTGGTCCTGTGCCCCTCCCCTAACATGGAAACCTCCTGTACCTTCCCCATTGTTGGTGACTCCGGGCAGCATTTGCAAGGATTTCAGCACATCCACTTCCCCGAGCACTACGGGCATTTGCTTAACGGTGCCCATGTTCATCTTCACCACGCTCATTTCGGGCTTGCCCAATAGGGCACGTTCCGGTTCGTCTGCGGTGACCACGACTTCGTCCAATTCGGTGGAGAATTCAGAGACTTCCACATCGTTTTTCAGGTCTTGGACCAAGTTGATCTTCATCTGGACCTCATTGTAGCCCATGTACGTAATCCGTAGGGTGTATTCCCCGGCCGGGGCCGTGATGGAATAAAAACCATATTCATTGGTTATCCCCCCGATTGAGGTCCCTGCCAAGAGCACCGAAGCCCCAAAAAGGGTTTCCCCGTTGCTTTTGTCGGTAATGGTCCCGCTTACGGTGTAGCTGTTCTGTCCCATGGCCAGTGCACAGCCCAAAAGGAAAAGCCACAGTAACCAAACGGTGCTTTTGGTCACTGGGCCCAATTGTGATCTTCTGTTCATTTTTTGATGTTTTGATGATTGTATTTTTATTGTTCAGAACCATAGACAGCATAAAAAATGAAGGGTTGCACGGATTCTTTTATTTGCACTTTTTTTAAGCATTCGATAAATTTTTTTCACACTGGTGCAACCATTTACTTTTGCATTTGTCTTTAGCTCAAACAAGGCATCAACCTAAGCCATTGGAAACAGACATCCGTTTTACGCATAGATCCATAGTGGAACAGTGCAAAGCAGGAAATGCCAGCTCGCAATATGAGTTGTATTCCCGCTATGTGGATGCCATGTACAACGTGGGGCTACGGTTTTTGGGCAATACGGAAGATGCGGAGGATATTGTACAGGACAGTTTTGTGGATGCCTTCAAGAACCTGGACAATTTCAAGTACGAAAGTAGTTTCGGTGCCTGGCTCAAGCGCATTGTCATCAATAAAAGCATCAACCATTTGAAAGCCAAACGTATTCCCGTAGTGCCCATGGAGGGGCACGAGTTCCATTTGGCGGATGAAGAGCCCATAGAGGCCGAGGCAACGGATATCAAAAAAGTGAAAAAGGGCATTGCCCTACTCCCGGACGGTTATCGGGAGATCATCAATCTGTATTTGATTGAAGGATATGATCATGTGGAAATCGGGGAAATCTTGGGCATTTCTACCAGTACATCCAAATCCCAATACCACAGGGCCAAGAAAAAATTATTGGAAATCATCAATGAATTGTAATGGACAATTTTGAAAAACATATCAGGCAGAATGCTGGCCAATTTGACGAACACAGAGCGGACAGGGCCAAAATGTGGGCCAAGATCGCTGCGGAGCTGAAGAAGGAAGAACCTAAAGTGATTCCCCTCTGGAGAAGGCCCATGGTCCGCATAGCGGCATCCGTGTTGCTATTGGTGGGATTTGCCTCGTTCTTCGGGCTGGTCTGGTTGGGCAATGGCCCCGACAATGCACAATATGCTTCCGAGGAATTGATGGAAATAGACATGTATTACCAAGACCTGGTCTCCTACCAAGTGCAGTTGGTCAAGAACAATCCCAGCCTTTCCGAAGAGAACAAGGCCGAGTTCCTGTCCTTTATGGATGAGTTGGATGCAGAATATGATGTCCTGAAGAAAGAAATGCAAAAGAACCTTGACAATGAGCAGGTGCTGGAAGCCATTGTGGGCAATTACAAAAAGCGTATTGAACTCATTGAGAATTTATTGCGGCAGTTGAACGATTCTAAAAAACCGGATGATGATTATGGGTACACATTGTAAAAAAGTACTGTGGATGGCCTTGGTGCTGTTCGCGGTACATGGGGCAAAAGCACAGGAAAGGGTACAAAAGACCATCGAAAAGAGTTTTCCGCTAGCGGGCGCCGGTGAACTTCAATTGGAGAACAAGTATGGAAATGTGACCCTGAAGGGATGGGACCAGAACAAAGTTTCCATTACGATTTCAATCAAGGTGAACCATCGCAGGAAGGAAAATGCCGAAGATCTGTTACAGCGGATCAATCCCGAGATCAAGGCAAGCAATAGCTATGTTTCTATTGTTTCCGAAATATCCAATAAGAATACTGGTTGGTTCGCCGATTTTTTCAATCGGAACAATCCCATCGATTTTGACCGAAGCCATGTGCAGATCGATTACGAGATTTATCTCCCCGCAAAGGCAGGGATAAAGGTCACCAACCGTTTTGGGGATGTGGTCCTGGAAAATTGCAATGGTCCCTTGACCGCGTTGATCGAACACGGAAATCTGTGGATCGGCGAAAATTTGAACAAAGCGGACATTGTCTTAAAATATGGGAAGGTAAGGGCCAAGGACCTGAATTATGCCGATCTGGACCTAAAAAATGGTGAGTTGGACATGGAAAATTCCAAAAGTCTGCGTTTGCGGAGTGACGGAACCGAAATCAACATCCATTCGGCCAGTTCACTGGAAATCTATTCCAACAAGGACAACGTTACGGTGAGCGAGACGGGCACCTTGTATGGAAGCCTGGAATTCACCACATTCAAGTTGGACCGATTGGCCCAAGAAGTGGACCTGAAGCTAAAAATTGTAGATTTTAGGGTGTACGAGATCACCAACCCTTCCGCAGAAATATCCATAGAACAGGAATCTGCGGATATTACATTGTCGGTCGCCAATTTTTCCCACCATTTCACCGCTACTTTAGAGGAAGGAGTGGTTCGCCTGCCCAAATCCTTTGAGAATGTCAACTCCGAAATGTTGGACAAGGGACGCAGGCTCCGCAAAATCGAAGCGACCTATGGACAGGAGAAAAAAGGGAGCATTTCCATCAATGGGGAAAAGGGAATTGTAACGTTGAACGATTAAATAATACCAATGGTGCAACCTTTTGGAGAATACATTGTCTTTAGAAAAAATCAATCAAAAAATCGCATGCATATGATCAATCAAAAAACGACCTTGCCCCTACTCTTTCTATTCTGGGGCCTATTGGGCTTTGCCCAGGATGATGATGGGGAATACATCACGTTCAACGACCGCAAAAATGTCGTCCACGGGGTCTATTTGGGGCTGTCCACCTATTTTGGGGAAATCAAGGGAGAGAACACCTACATCGGGGGGCTAAAAGTGGCTTATGTGGCCAACCGTCAGTTCGAGGTCGGTTTTATGGGCAACGTACTCTATTCCGAACAGAACATTTTCAATCCACGGACGGTCAACAACGATGATATTGTGGCCATCTATGGAGGACTGCATCTGGAACCGATTCTTTTTGGAAAATCAAGGGTGAGTCTTTCATTTCCCATATTAATAGGCGGTGGTGGTATGGGCTATGTGGACCATGACGCCGTGCGAAGGGATGAAAATGTGGACCTCGACGATGATGACATCGACGCCATATTTGTATTGGAGCCAGGTATGAACGTTCTGTTCAATGTATCCCGATATGTCCAATTGGAAGCGGGGGTGCGGTACAGAATGTCCAGTAAAATCGACCTTGCGCAGAGTCCGATAGAACGCATCAATGGTTTTTCCGGGGGAATCGGGGTAAAACTGGGAGTCTTCAACATGGGCCGTAACCGATATCGAAAACAACTGGACTAATGGGAAATTTCAATCGCTTCCATTATCCGATCAACACATTGTGGGTCTATTCAAAAAACGAACAGGTATTTACACAAAATGGAAAGAAAGACTGGTCAGCCATTCCATTTCAATGGGTCTCCGTCCCATCCATCAATCGGTAGTAGTTTCAAACATTCATCACATCAATCAAAAATCGAACAAAATGAAAACACAAATCAGCGCTATACTGCTCGGTGGGCTGTTGGCCCTTTTTTCTTCCTGTGACCATGACACCATACATGCCCATGGCGAGGTAACCTCTGTTTACCACGACATTGAAGGTTATACTAGGTTGCGGGTTTCCGATGCATTTCAAGTCTATGTCCATTTTTCTGAGCTTGACCAAGGCATCCGTATTGCGGCCAATGACAATCTACATGAAAAAATTGTGGTCGAAAAAGACGGGGACGAATTGGTCATCCGATTGAAAAGTCATACTTCGATACAGGGTAAGGCCGTTATGAACGCTTATATTACCACCACAGATCTTTCTGCGTTTCGTCTTGGCGGGGCGTCTAGATTGACCTTGGACGATCAATGGGAAGTGCAGGATGGGAAAATTGGGGTTTCCGGAGCCTCCGATTTCAGCGGGGAAGTGATTGCTGACCGATTGGAGGTGGACCTTGATGGAGCTTCCTCCATCGATGTGTCCGGAAGCGTTTCATTCTTGGATGCGGAGCTTTCGGGAAGCAGTGACCTATTGGATTTTGGATTGGACATTTCCAATTTGGACATTGACCTTTCGGGTGCCAGTACCGCATTTCTCTCCGTGGAAGAAACCATCAGGGTGAAGGCCTCTGGTGCCAGTACCCTAAATTATAAAGGAAATGCCGCCATTTTGAAAAGTGAGCTGTCCGGGTCTTCCCATGTCACCAAAAAAGATTGAATCGCTGGTGTGGTCAGTGTCGCTGCTCCAAGACATTGACCACGTCACTGAGCTTAAAGTTCTTGGCCTTCAGCAAGATGAGGTAGTGGAACAATAGGTCTGCACTTTCATTCAGGAAAAGGTCGTCGTCGTTGTCCTTGGCCTCGATGACGGTCTCCACGGCCTCTTCTCCCACTTTCTGTGCGATTTTGTTGATGCCTTTTCGGAACAATGAAGCCACATAGCTATCTGGATTGTCCCGATCATTTTTTCGGGACTCGATGATGTTTTCCAAGGTGGATAAAAAGCCATAGGCTTGAACATTTTCCGCTGCCCAACAGGTATCGGTTCCTTTGTGGCAGGTAGGGCCAACAGGATTCACTTTCACCAAAAGGGTGTCATTGTCACAATCCACTTTCATATCCACCAGGTTCAAGAAATTACCACTTTCCTCGCCCTTGGTCCAAAGCCGTTGCTTGGAACGACTGAAAAAAGTCACTTTTCCTGTTTTCTGGGTTGTATCGAATGCTTCTTGGTTCATATAGCCCAACATGAGCACATTTTTGGTCTTCGCATCTTGGATGATGGCCGGTACCAGGCCTTCTGGGTTTTTGTCGAAATCTATTTTCATCATTTTAAATTCTTACAGGAATCCCTTCCTTCTTCAATTCGTTCTTTAAATCTTGTATTTCAATCTCCTTGAAATGGAAGACACTGGCTGCCAAGGCGGCATCCGCTTTTCCTTCCACAAAGGTATCGGTAAAATGGGAAATGGTCCCGGCACCGCCCGATGCAATGATGGGAATGTTCACCAATTCGGATAACTTCGACAAGGCTTCGTTGGCAAACCCATTTTTTGTGCCATCATGGTCCATGGAAGTGAACAGAATTTCTCCTGCTCCCCGTGCTTCCACTTCTTTGGCCCAATCAAATAGATTGATTTCGGTTGGAACTTTTCCTCCTACCAAGTGCACTTTCCAAATGCCATCAATCTGTTTGGCATCGATGGCGACCACAATACACTGGGAACCAAATTTGGCCACCAGCTCGTTGATGAGTTCCGGTCTTTTTACCGCCGAAGAGTTGATGGAGACTTTGTCCGCCCCATTTTTGAGCAAGATATCCACATCTTCCACCGAAGAAATACCACCGCCCACCGTGAACGGAATGTTGATGGTCTCCGCTACATGATAGACCAGTTCGGCCAAGGTCTTTCGCTTTTCCTCGGTGGCAGAAATGTCCAAAAACACCAACTCGTCCGCACCTTCCTTGGCATAAATGGAAGCCAATTCCACAGGATCTCCGGCATCCCGAAGGTCCACAAAGTTGACCCCCTTCACGGTGCGTCCGTCTTTGATGTCCAGACAGGGTATGATTCGTTTTGTAAGCATAATTTATCGTCACCCTTGCATAAAATAGGGGTCTTGTCTGATTTTAATTTATGTTATGCGATGCCGAAACAAGTTCGGCATGACGTTTTCTTCGAAAACTATCTTTGAATGTCAATCGTCACCCTGAACTTGTTTCAGGGTCTCATTTTAGTAATCCAATGTTAGTAATGTTGGATTTTGTTCTTTGATCAAATTAACTTTCCAATCGTGGTGCCAGTTCTTCAATTGTTTTTCCCTTGCAATTGCTTGATCGATATCCGAGAAAACTTCAAAATACACCAAATCTGTCAGATTGTACTTTTTAGTAAACTTTGAGCCACTTCCTTCTTGGTGTTCCACTACCCTTTTGGTTAAATTTGAAGTCACCCCAATATAAAATGTTGTTCTGTACGTATTGGTCATGATGTAAATAAAACTTTGTTCCATTCCTATGCGATGCCGAAACAAGTTCGGCATGACGTTATTCGTTCTTTACATTTAAATCCACTCCATCATAAAACCCCAAATCTTTGTTTTCCAATAATTTGGTCCAAAGAGCAATCTGCCCTGTGTGGTAAGATAAGTGCTCCGTGACATGGATGATGTTCCCCACTCCAGAAAAGTTGAACCCTTGCACAAATCTTTTACGCAGCAGCTCATCCAAGGGTGCTTCATAAAATGCCCTTTTTGCCTCGTCAATGGTGTCGGACAATTTTTGGATCAGTTCCGCTTTGGTGTACCCCGATGTGGCTTCAAACTCCTCGTCCCTTTTTCGGTTGTCCTCTTCATTTTTGATAGAAGCTATGCCATATTGGGTGATGTTGCCACACAAATGCAGGATCAGGTTGCCAATGCTGTTGCTGGACTCGTTGGGCTTCTGCCAAATCTTGCCCTCGGGCAATTTGTCCAAACAGATGTTGATCATACGAAGGCTTTCGTTCATGCGATAGCCAGTGTTCCAGATCAATTCATCCCTAAGCTCTTGTTCCTTGTCCATTTTCAAGAATGTATTGTTCCAATTGTTTTAAACTGATTCTATTTTCATAAATGGCCTTGCCAATAATGGTCCCCTCGCAGCCCATTTCGGCCAGTTTGGGAAGTTCGTCAAAGGCGGAAATGCCCCCGCTGGCAATCAACTTCAAACCTGTTGCCGATTGAGACAGGATTTTTTGGTACAGATCGAAAGAAGGTCCTTGCAACATCCCATCTTTGCTGATGTCGGTACAGATAACATAGTGAATGCCCTGCTGCTGATAATGCTGGATAAACGGGACCAATTCCTGTTCAGATTCTTCCAACCAGCCCGAAACGGCCACTTTTTCGTTGTTCGCATCGGCTCCCAGAATGATTTTTTCGGAACCATAGGTCTGCAACCACCCCAGAAAGGTGTCCCTGTCCTTTACGGCAATGCTGCCCCCGGTGATTTGGGAAGCACCACTTTCAAAGGCGATTTTCAAGTCCTCATCCGATTTTAATCCTCCTCCAAAATCAATTTTTAGGCTAGTTTGTGATGCAATGCTTTCCAATACTTTATGGTTGACAATGTGCTTGGATTTGGCACCATCCAAATCTACCAAATGAAGGTGTTGGATGCCGTGGGATTCAAATTGTTTGGCAACTTCCAATGGATTTTCATTATAGATTTTTTTTGTCCCATAATCCCCCTTGGAAAGTCGAACGCATTTCCCCTCGATAATGTCTATGGCCGGAATCAATCTCATGGCTTAATCATATTTTGCGCGGTCGATGGCCAACCACATTTCTGAATTTCCTACTCTTTCAAAACCGAAAGCCTCATATAAGGTGTGGGCATCCTTCGTTTTTAGGGCCACCGTTTTTACGGTTTGTACATCGGGCCTGTCCATAATGTGCTTGATCAGCATTTTGCCCAATCCCCGGCCTTTGTAGGGGTCAAATATCACCACGTCCATGATGTAGGCAAATACCACGGAATCGGTCAACAATCTGGCAAAACCTATCTGCTCGTCATCAGAGTTGAAAAGTCCAAAGCAAATGCTGTTGTCAATGGTTCGTTTGGTTTCCTCCGGGCTTCTGTACCCACCCCAATAGGTGGCCTTGATTTCTTTATGGACTTTTTCGATGTCCAACTTAGCCTTGTCTTCTGAAATGTAGAATTCCATCTAGATCACCGTTAGAAAATTGTTTAAAATGGTACTGCCCACCTCACTGCTTTTTTCGGGGTGAAACTGTACCCCATAAAAATTGTCTTTTTGAAGGGCGGCGCTATAATCCAACCCGTATTCAGCACTGGCAATGGTTTCTGTGTCCAATGGAGCATAAAAACTATGCACCAAATAGATATAGGATTTTTCAGGAATCCCTTTGAACAGATTCGTTTTCAGACTGGTGATCTGGTTCCAACCGATCTGTGGCACTTTTACCTGGTTTGAAAATTTCTTCACATCAAGGTCAAAAATGCCAAGTCCCTCTGTGTTTCCTTCCTCGGAGGAACGGCACATGAGCTGCATACCGAGACAAATGCCCAAAACGGGCTGTTTCAATTTTGGTATGACGACGTCCAAACCACTTGCTCTCAATTTGGCCATGGCCGAACTGGCCTCTCCCACTCCTGGAAAAATCACCTTGTCCGCTTCTTGGATTTCCTTGACATTATGGGAAAGCACCGCATCATATCCCAGCCGTTTGATGGCAAAGATGATGCTTTGGATGTTTCCCGCTCCGTAGTCGATGATGACTATCTTCATAAAGTACAAAGTTTGATGTACGAAGTACGAAGTTGTTTACCTATATTATTACTTTCCATTGGTTCTTGCTGTTTTTATGGATGAAGATTTACGCTAAATGCTCTGCTCCTATCTTTTAAATCTTTTTTCATCGGCCTTCGTACTTCGAGTTTCGTACTTCCTACTTTTAGAGCATTCCTTTTGTTGATGGCAATACCATTTTCTCCACATCCCGCTTTACCGCCATTTTGATGGATTTGGCAAAGGCCTTGAATATGGCTTCTATTTTATGGTGCTCATTGGTGCCTTCCGCTTTTACATTCAAATTGGCTTTGGCCCCATCCGTGAACGATTTGAAGAAATGAAAGAACATCTCCGTAGGCATTTCACCAATCTTTTCCCTATTGAAATTGGCATCCCAGACCAACCAATTCCGTCCTCCAAAATCAATGGCGACCTGTGCCAGGCAATCATCCATGGGCAAGCAAAACCCATAGCGTTCAATGCCTAATTTGTTGCCCAGGGCTTTGGCAAACACTTCGCCCAAAGCAATGGCAGTATCTTCAATGGTGTGGTGTTCATCCACCTCCAGATCTCCATCTACCTTGATAGTCAAATCCATTTGTCCGTGGCGGGCCAATTGGTCCAACATATGATCAAAAAAGGCCAATCCGGTTTTGATATCACTTTTACCAGTACCATCCAAATTCAACTTGATCTGGATATCCGTTTCGTTGGTCTTTCTGCTGATCTCGGCAACACGGTTTTCCAGTTTCAGGAATTCATATATCTTTTCCCAATCGTTGCTCTCCAAGGCAATGTAGGAATCCAGTTCTTCCCGTTTTACGGTAATCTCCCCCGTTCCCAAATGGGTGTCGTCATTAATGAAAATTCCTTTGGAGCCAAGGTTTTTGGCCAGCTCCACATCGGTCAACCGATCGCCTATCACAAAGGAGTTCGTCAAATCATATTCTTCTGAAAAATAGGATGTCAACATTCCTGTGCCCGGTTTTCGTGTCGGTGCATTGTCCTTCGCAAAGGTGCGGTCGATATGAATCGCATCAAAAACAACTCCTTCGTTCTCAAAAGTTTTCAAAATAAAGTTGTGCACGGGCCAAAAGGTATTCTCTGGAAAAATATCGGTGCCCAGACCATCTTGGTTGGTAATCATCACGAGTTCATAATCCAGCTCTTTGGCAATTTTCCCCAAATACGTGAGTGCCTTGGGATAAAAAACCAGTTTTTCAAACGCATCGATCTGTTCATCGGCCGGCTCTTTGATCATGGTTCCGTCACGATCTATAAAAAGTACTTTTTTTTCCATCATAATTCCTTTAAAATGGCTATCAATTTTTTGTTCTCATCGGGTGTGCCCACGGTAAATCGAAGGGTATTTTGGCACAACGGCTGACTGCTCCTGTTCCTGACCACCACTTTCTTCAGTAGCAATTGCTGGTATCTTTTGTCCGCATCGTCCACTTTGACCAATACGAAATTGGCGTCTGTTGGATAAATTTCTTCCACAAAACCCAAGTTGTCCAATGCCTTGATCATTTTACTTCTTTCATCAAGAATCTTTAATACCTCTTGCTTGACAGCGCTTTGGTCCAATACATGCTGCAAAGCACGCTGCTGTGTCAGTTGGTTCACATTGTAAGGGGGCTTGATTTTGTTCAAAACAGTGATGATCTCTACTGATGCATAGCATATCCCCAATCGTATTCCTGCCAATCCATACGCTTTGGAGAGAGTCTGGGTCACCACTAAATTTGGATATTTCCCCAATTGTGCCAACCAACTTTCCTCTTTTGAAAAATCAATGTATGCTTCATCCACCACAACCAATCCATTGAAGGATTCCAGTAATTTTTGAATTTTTTCTTTTTCAAATGAATTACCGGTAGGGTTGTTCGGCGAACAGATGAAAAGAAGTTTGGTGTTGGTATCCACCACTTTCAAAATTTCGTCCACGTTGGGCTCAAAATCGGCTGTCAACAATACCTCTCTGTTCTCCACCGAGTTGATTCCTGCCAGCACTTTGTACATGCCGTAAGTGGGCGGTAGGGTGATGATGTTGTCCTGATTAGGTTCGCAAAAAGCCCTAAAGATCAAATCCAGCACTTCGTCGCTGCCATTGCCCAAAAGCATGTTGCTCTCGGACACCCCCTTTTGTTCGGCAAGCACCACTTTCAAGCTCCTTTGGTATGGGTCGGGATAACGATTGACTCCATTTTCGAACGGATTTTCGTTGGCATCCAAAAATATCATTTCCGAACCATCCGAGACATACTCGTCCCGAGCGGAAGAGTATGGGCTCAATTTTTTCACACTCTCCCTTGTTAAGGTTTCTATGTTGAATATCTTATTCATTTTTTGAGGTTTCGACTGCGCTCAACCTGACACATTAATTCGTTTCTAAACTTTTCAATCTCAGGGTTACGGCATTTTTATGCGCCTGTAATCCTTCGGCTTCCGCCATCAATTCAATGGAAGGACCTATCGCTTCCACCCCTTCTTTGGATATTTTTTGAAAGGTCATGCTCTTCATAAAACTGTCCAGATTTACACCGCTGTACTGCTTGGCATAGCCGTTTGTGGGCAAGGTGTGATTGGTGCCCGAAGCGTAATCCCCTGCACTTTCGGGAGTGTAGTTCCCGATAAAAACAGAGCCTGCATTTTGTATGTTTTCAAGGTAAAACTCCTCATTTTCCACACAGACAATAAAATGTTCCGGCCCATATTCATTGATCAGGTCTATCGCTTCCCGGTCATTTTTGACCAAGATGAGCTTGCTGTTGCCAATGGATTTTTCGGCAATGGCAGCCCTTGGCAATTCCTTTATTTGTGCAGAGATTTCCGCTTCAACCGCATCAATCAATCTTTCTGAAGTGGACACCAAAATCACTTGACTGTCCGTTCCGTGCTCGGCCTGACTCAACAAATCCGAAGCTACAAAGGCTGGGGTGGCAGAATCATCAGCCACGACTAAAAGCTCGCTCGGTCCGGCGGGCATGTCAATGGCAACACCATATTTGGTGGCCAATTGCTTTGCAACCGTCACAAATTGGTTCCCAGGGCCAAATATTTTGTACACATTGGGAATGGTTTCCGTTCCGAATGTCATTCCTGCAATGGCTTGAATGCCACCTACTTTGAATATTTTTGTTACCCCACAAAGTTGTGCAGCGTAGAGGATGGTCGAATTGACATTTCCTTTTTTATCCGGCGGTGTGCACAATATAATTTCATTGCAACCCGCCAATTTTGCGGGAACGGCCAACATCAAAATGGTCGAGAACAGGGGCGCTGTCCCCCCTGGAATGTAAAGCCCCACTTTTTGGATAGGTCTCTTTTCTTGCCAACACATCACCCCGGGCATGGTTTCCAGTTCCACTTTGGTCGTTTTTTGAGCAGCATGGAATTTTTCAATGTTGGATTTTGCCAAGGAAATGGCTTTTTTCAATTCAGTTGGAACCGAATCGGATGCCTCCTTGATTTCCTCGGCTGTCACCAAAAAAGTATCCAATTGAACCTGGTCAAACTGGTCTGAATATTTTTTGATGGCCACATCACCATTTGTTCTTACCTCCTGAAAAATGGACTCCACGATTTTTTCAATATCGGCCACCGTTTGGGTTGGCCGTCTGAGTATGTCGGGCCAGTCTTCTCTTTTGGGGTTATTGACTTTGTTCATTTTTCAATTTTTTTATCATGTGGTGGCCCAAGGGAACATATCCGTGGGTCTCCCAAAACTTCTTTCCTCTGGTATTCTGCACATAGCAGTTGACTTCAGCAGTCTCACAATCAATTTCTTTGGCATAATTGAACAAAAAATCCATCATAAGCTGACCAATGCCCTTCCCTTGATAGTTGGGGGAAATCATGACATTATCGGGCTCTACGTGTCTTCCCGCATAGAGTTTGTTGAGTACCCACACGCCGCAAATGCCAATCAATTCTTCTTGGTCATAGACCCCGATGCATTTATAGCCCATCGGAATCATCTCGGCCAGCCGTTTGTCCAACACTTCCAAAGGAATTTTTTCTTGGTTGAGGATATACGCCAACGGCAAAATATCCTTGAGTTTTTCCTTCGGAATCCATTTTATGGTATACTGCGCTTCCATCTTCCAAACCTAAAGGACCATTTTTTCGATCGGGCAGACCAAGATGCCCTCTGCACCGGCTTCCTTCAACTCATCAATGACTTCCCAAAAGGTGTCCCTAGTGATTACGGAGTGTACGGAACTCCAACCTTCTTCGGCCAAGGGCAATACCGTGGGGCTGCGCATTCCCGGCAAAATGGAAATGATTTCATCCAGTTTGTCATTGGGGGCGTTCAGCAGGATGTATTTGTTCTGTCTGGCCTGGAGCACGGATTGAATCCTAAATTGGATTTTCCGAAGGATCTTTCTTCGTTCATCCGATATTTTTGGAGAAACGGCCAGTACGGCCTCGCTTTTCAAAATGACCTCCACTTCTTTCAAATTGTTCTTGAACAAGGTGCTGCCACTGGAAACAATATCACAGATTCCATCGGCAAGACCAATGTTGGGAGCAATTTCAACAGAACCGTTGATTATGTGCAATTCTGCTGTGACCCCTTTTGATTTCAGGTATTCGTTTACAGTGTTGGGGTAGGAAGTGGCAATCTTTTTTCCTTCAAAATCCTTGACTGAGCTGTACTTTACATTTTTTGGAATGGCCAAGGATACCCTACACTTGGAAAAATTCAATTTCTCAACCACGGAAATATCTTCCCCTTTTTCCACCAGCACGTTCTCCCCGATAATGGCAATGTCCACTACCCCATCACGAAGGTATTGGGGGATGTCACCATTTCTTAGGTAAAAAACTTCCAATGGAAAGTTGCTGGATGTTGCCTTGAGCTGGTCCTTTCCATTATCGATGCTAATACCACAATCTTTTAAGATCTGTAGGGAATCTTCGTTCAAACGTCCACTTTTTTGGACGGCAATTCTAATCTTTGTCATGCTTCTTTTTAAAATTATGTCCAGAAACCAAAACGGACCTAAAAACAAAACCCGCTTGATTTCTCAAACGGGTTAGAATATATTTTACAGACAACAATACATTTCTATCTCGCTTGAGGGCAAGTATAAAAATGATGGTGATGTGTGTTTCTGTTCTTCATTATGAAACAAAATTAGAACATATTTTTATATCAAAAAAGGGATATTTAGTTATTTCCCAAAATTAATGGCAGTCCATCGTCACCAGAACCGACCACGACCACTTTGGCATTGGGCGACTGGGCCAATTTCAAGGTAGCCTCTATACCTTTGTCCTGAAGGATCTTGTCCGTTAGTGAGGCACTCAATATTTTATTGGCATCTGCTTTACCTTGTGCTTCAATCCGTTGGCGCTCAGCTTCTTTTTCCGCCCGTTCCAATCGGAATTCATATTCCAAGGAGGCCTGCTCCTCTTTTAATTTTCTTTCAATGGCATCTTTGATGGTCGGAGGCAATGTGACATCCCTCACCAAAATTTCGTTCAACTGGATGTATTGGTCATCAACAATGATTTTCGTTTCTTCATAAATTTCCTCCTGGATGGCATCCCGTTTGCTGGAATACAACTGCTCTGGGGTGTATCTGCCCACAACGCTCCGTGCGGCAGACCGAATGGCTGGGAGAAGGATACGGTCTTTGTAAAGTTCACTTTTTTCTTGGTGCAGTTTTCCCAAAAATTCATATTTGGGCTGGAACCAAACAGATGCATCAATTTTTATTTCCAGACCATTGGAAGATAGCACCTGCATCTTTTCGTAGGCCTCCTGTTGTCTTACCTCATAAACAAAAACCTTGTTCCAAGGTGCCACAAAATGAAAACCTTCGCCCAGTGGGGGCTCATCGGTCACCACACCACCGCCAAAAGTCCTGTATAGCACCCCGGCTTCCCCGGAACCTATGGTAATCGCTGATTTGGAAATGATGATGATAAGAAAGATAATTGCCGCTATTGCCGGCAACGCAATTTTTGGTAATCTGTCCATATATATTTATTTACATTAATCCATTATATTTTCTGATGAACCATTCCGAGGTAAGGGCTAGGACAATCAGTCCAAGTAAAATACGGAAATCTATCAAAGATACGATATTCTGTCTGCTCTTTTGAACGGGAATAAACTGTTGTGAAGAAGCCAGATCCTCCACTAGGGTTTCCACCGTATTCGGATAATATAATTTTCCGTCCGATTTTTGGGCCAAGCGCCCCAGTTTTTTATAATTGGAAGCGGTAATTTGCTTCTCTGGGTTAAAATCCAAGATTCTAAAAGTCCCCGATCGCTTTAGGTTTTCACCATCGACCGTAACGGTAAATCGATATTCTCCCGCAGCCAAATCGCCCAAATCCACTTCGTAGTAAGAACTTTTCAGCAACATGGGTGATTCGCGCACAAAATCATTGTCGGTCCCCTCTATCTTTATCGAAAGCGTGGCGTTGGAATCAAACTGGTAACTTTCATCAAAATAGGAGGCCCTGACCTTCGCCATGCCCGCATTCTCAAAAATCAGCGCATGTTCCAATTCCAATCTGCTCCGCTGGTTATCCGAGGTCAAATAGATCATCAAACTTCCCATAAAGTCATCGAACTTTTGAAAACTTTGGTCATTCCGATAGGTTTGGGCACGCCATCGCCAAATCCCTTCCCCGAACAAAACGGCCTCTCTTTGCTTCCCTTCGCTAAGAATGGAAAACAAGGGCTTGTCCAGATCTACCCCCCTGATCTGTTGGAACATGATCGTTTCTCCACTTTTGTTCAGCATGATATCACCCAAGCTCCCGTTTAGAGGAGGAAAACCATCTACCGCAAAATCACCCAGACCGAAAATGCCAAAGGCATTGTTCAAGATCGGCAATATTTCCTCCGATTGGTTGTTGTTGTCCTTCAAAAAACTTTGCTGTGCCCTGTTCAGAAAATTCCAATCCGTTTTGCTGCCGGTAATGGTAAAATAATTAGCGCCAGAGTTCTTCAGGAAATCATAAACAGACTGGAAGTTTCTGTTGGGTTGATAAAGTATGAAAATATCCGCATCGTCCAGTTCCTTGTTGCCCACACTTGGTTTTACAATCGACACAGACCTCTGTTGATTGGCTTCCATCGATTTTTTTAAGGCACCGATATCAGGATGGAGCATATCGGAAACGATGAGGATATTTGTTTTTTCATCAATGACCTCTATGGCGGATTCTTTAGTGTTGTTGATGGTGTTCCGTTCATTGTCCAAAGTGCCCACTACTACCTTTATCGTCTTAACACCAACGCTTTGTGCCTCTATCGAAGTGCTCAAGGTCTGGCTGTTTTTCAAAGCATTAAGTTCTATGTGCTGCTGGTGTACCCTTTCTCCATTTATGGAAATAGTGACCGTTTTGGAAACAGGTTTTGAGCCTTGGTAAAGCACAGTGGCTTCAATAGGAAACTTGTTCTTCAGGAAAGCATATTTGTTGACATTGACAAGGCCAACGGAAATATCTTCGTACTGGGTGGTGTCACCGATCACTACAGGGTTCACCGATATTTTTCCCGCCAAATCGATGAATTCATAATCCCTTCCCAGTGTTTGGTTGCCATCGGTGAACATCACCACGGCATTGTTCCCGTTCAAAAATATTTCGTTGATGGTGGAAAGCGCATTGGAAACATCTGTGTTCTCTTGGTCAAATTTGATGGAATCCGTTTGTTCAATGGATTTGCCGAACCCAAACTGATGTACGGAAAATCGCTTTTTCAGTTCGGGGTCATTCGTTAGGATACGGATGTATTCGGAAAGTTCATTTTCCGATGAAGCTTCTTGCATGGAAGAAGAATGATCTGCCAAAAGAACCAGGTTTGCTTTTTCGATATAATAGTCGTTGTCCTCAAACTTTGGGTTAATCAAAAGCAAAAGGCCGCAAAATAAGGTTACAAACCTCAGTGCGGCCAATATTATCTTGAGTGAACCCTTTCTTGGGTTCTTATAAAAATATTGATAAAAGACAATGGAGAGCGCGGCAACAACTGCTGAAACAATAAGGAGTACCGTGCGAAGATCCATTCATTTCTATGTTAGCATGCCACCATCAACATTCAACACCTGTCCAGTGACATAGTCCGAAAGATCTGAGGCAAAAAATAGACATGCATTGGCCACGTCTTCTGGAGACCCGCCTCTTTTTAGTGGAATGGCATCTCTCCAACCTTGTACGGTCTTTTCGTCCAACTTGTCCGTCATTTCAGTTTCAATAAAACCGGGCGCAATCGCATTGCAACGGATGTTCCTGGAACCCAATTCAAGGGCAACGGATTTGGTGAAACCGATCATTCCGGCCTTTGATGCGGCATAGTTGGTCTGTCCAGCGTTACCTTTAACCCCGACAACACTGCTCATATTCACAATGGAGCCTTTACGTTGCTTTAGCATGGTGCGCTGAACCGCCTTGGTCATGTTGAAAACGGATTTAAGGTTGATTTCGATGACTTTGTCAAAATCCTCCTCGCTCATACGCATCAACAAGTTGTCCTTGGTGATTCCGGCATTGTTGATGAGCACATCGATCCTGCCCTCAAAATCCTCGAGAACCTTGGCCACTAGGGCCTCCGATTCCTCAAAGCTGGCCGCGTTACTTTTATAGGCCTTGGCTTTTACGCCCATTTCGGTCAATTCCTTTTCCAGTTCCAAAGCCGGTGCTTCGCTCGAGCTGTAGGTGAAGGCCACATTGGCCCCGTGCTTGGCAAAAACTTCAGCAATTCCTTTGCCGATTCCCCTACTTGCTCCTGTAATGATTACATTTTTCCCTTCCAAAAGTCGCATACGATGTTTGTGTTTGAATGGTTGTCCACCAAATATAGTGGTTGTTTTATGTTTAGACGAAAAAAAATCCCGCATTGAACGGGATTTTGATTGGATATAGTGAAGGCTTATCCCAGCACTTCTTTTACTTTAACGCCAATTTCGGCAGGTGAATCCACTACATGGATACCACATTCGCGCATGATTCTTTTCTTGGCCTGGGCCGTATCGTCACTTCCTCCAACGATGGCTCCAGCGTGGCCCATGGTTCGTCCTGCAGGGGCGGTTTCACCCGCAATGAACCCAACAATGGGCTTCTTACTGCCACTTTCCTTGTACCATCTGGCAGCCTCGGCTTCCAACTGTCCACCGATTTCACCAATCATGACGACACATTCCGTCTCGGGATCGTTGATCAATAGTTCTACCGCCTTTTTGGTCGTGGTTCCGATAATGGGGTCACCACCTATTCCGATGGCGGTTGTGATTCCCAACCCTTGGCGTACCACTTGGTCGGCAGCTTCGTAAGTAAGTGTTCCCGATTTTGAGACAATGCCTACATTGCCCTTTTTGAAGACAAATCCGGGCATGATTCCCACTTTGGCCTCACCTGGGGTAATGACACCGGGACAGTTGGGACCGATTAAGGTACAATTTTTATCCTGGATATAGTCATACGCTTTGACCATATCGGCAACGGGGATTCCTTCCGTTATGGTAATGATCACCTTGATTCCTGCACTTGCTGCTTCCATGATGGCATCTGCGGCAAACGCAGGTGGCACAAAAATAATTGTGGTGTCTGCACCCACTTCCTTAACGGCATCCGCAACGGTGTTGAAAACAGGTCGGCCCAAGTGTTCCTGACCACCTTTTCCGGGAGTTACACCACCAACAACGTTGGTTCCGTATTCAATCATTTGCTCGGCATGGAAAGTTCCTTCGCTACCGGTAAATCCTTGTACAATTATTTTCGAATCTTTGTTTACTAAGACGCTCATAGATTTAACTTAATATAGGTGCAAAAATATGGTTTACTAAAGTTTTTCTCTATTGATTTTTTAAATCTTTTTCAGTTTTTGCAAGATTTCGGGAATCTTTTTCACCGAAGCCATTTGTTTGAGTTTTTCCCTTGCTTCTTCTGCAGGGCTCCCAAAATAGGTCTTTCCACCCTCCAAGGACTTTGCAACGCCCGTTTGGGCCAAAATCACAGCTTTTTTTCCAATGGTTGCCCCACTGGTAATGCCGACCTGCCCCCAAAGGGTCACTTCGTCCTCAATAATGCAGCAACCAGCAATACCAACATGGGAAGCGATCAAACATTTTTTACCAATTACCGTGTCGTGTCCCACTTGGATCTGGTTGTCCAGCTTGGAACCTTCCTTGATAGTGGTTGACCCGGTCACGCCGCGGTCTATGGTGCAAGAAGCTCCTATATGGACGTTGTCTTCGATGACCACGTTCCCTCCACTAAGCAGTTGGTCAAAACCTTCAGGTCTATTTTTATAATAAAAAGCATCTGCGCCCAAAACCGTATTGGCATGGATTGTCACGTTATTCCCAAGGACACAGTGGTCGTATATGGTCACATTGGGATGGATAACACAATTCTTGCCGATTTTCACATGGTTACCTATAAAGACATTGGGCTGTATGATGGTCCCCTCACCTATGTCCGCACTTTTGGAAATAGTGCTGCTTGCCCTTTCGAACGGCTTGAAATACTTGGTCAATTTATTGAAATCCCTAAAGGGATCGTCAGAAACCAGGAGCGCCTTGCCTTCGGGACACTCCACTTCTTTGTTGATGAGCACGACAGTGGCTTTGGAGTGCAAGGCTTTGTCATAGTATTTGGGATGGTCCACAAACACAATATCACCTTCTTCCACCACATGGATCTCGTTCATTCCGAATACGGGAAAGTTTTCCTCTCCTACAAAACCGGAACCTATGATTTCCGATATTTCCTTTAGGGTATAGGTTTTAGGGAACTTCATTTCCCACTATTCTTTAGCGCGTTCCAGATAGGCACCCTTCTCGGTATCGATCTTTATTTTGTCCCCCTCGTTGATGAAGAGGGGTACATTGATCCTGGCCCCTGTCTCCACCGTTGCAGGCTTTGTGGCATTGGTGGCAGTGTTTCCTTTAACACCGGGTTCGGTATGTGTAACTTCCAAAATGACACTGGCAGGCATTTCCACGGATAGGGGCATATTGTCCTCGGCATTGAATATAATGGTGACCACTTCGCCTTCCTTCAAGAGGTCGGGAGCATCCAAAGCGTCTTTTTGCAATGAGATTTGGTTGTAGTCCTCCGTGTTCATAAAATGAAAGGTGTCACCTTCCGGGTACAGGTATTGGTAGGTACGGGTCTCTACCCTCACATCTTCAATCTTGTGCCCTGCTGAAAAGGTGTTGTCGATAACCTTTCCAGTGGTCACACTTTTCAATTTGGTCCGTACAAAAGCGGGACCTTTCCCTGGTTTCACGTGAAGAAACTCGATAATCTTGAAGATATCGTGGTTGTATCGGATGCACAACCCTTTTCGTATATCAGAAGTATTTGCCATATAATTAATTTGTACTGAAATAGCCTTTCATGATTCCCCTTTGTGAATCCTTGATAAACTGAAGAATTTCATCACGTTCCGGGGTAGCCTCCATTTCTGCCTCGATGATGGATGCGGCTTGCGAATTGTTGTAATTTTTTTGGTAAAGGATTCGGTAAATGTTTTGGATTTCCCTGATCTTGTCGGCCTCAAACCCTCTTCTTCGCAATCCAATGGAGTTAATGCCCACATAGGACAATGGTTCCCTTGCTGCTTTAACGTATGGAGGTACATCCTTTCTCACCAATGAACCGCCAGTGACAAAGGCATGGTTTCCGATGGAGACAAATTGATGGACGGCGACCATTCCTGCCAAAACCACATTTTGACCTATGGTCACATGCCCCGCCAAGGTGGAATTGTTGCTGAAAATACAGCCATCTCCTACCAAACAATCATGGGCCACATGGCAATAGGCCATGATGAGGCAATTGTTCCCAATGACTGTTTTCATACGGTCGGCCGTTCCTTTGTTGATGGTGGCACATTCCCTTATCGTGGTATTGTCGCCAATGTGGACAGTGGTTTCTTCTCCTTGGTATTTCAAATCCTGTGGCATGGCCGAAATGACCGCACCGGGAAAAATACTGCAATTTTTTCCGATCCGTGCCCCTTCCATGATGGTGACATTGGATCCTATCCAAGTGCCCTCACCTATTGTCACGTTGTTGTGAATGGTGGTAAAGGGCTCTATCACCACATTTTTGGCAATCTTGGCCCCTGGGTGAACGTATGCTAGAGGTTGGTTCATCTACGAGTCTGTGTTTTTTGTTTTTACGATCTGGGCCATCAATTCGGCTTCCGAGACCAATTTGCCATTGGCATAGGCATAGGCCTGCATGTGGCAGATACCTCTTCGGATCGGGGAAATCAAATCGCACTTGAATATTAAGGTATCGCCCGGAACCACCTGCTGCTTAAACTTCACATTATCTATTTTCATGAAGAAAGTAAGATAGTTCTCTGGGTCGGGTACGGTGCTCAAGACAAGTATTCCTCCTGTTTGGGCCATGGCCTCCACTTGAAGTACTCCGGGCATTACGGGTGCTCCGGGAAAGTGTCCCACAAAGAAAGGTTCGTTCATGGTGACATTCTTTACGCCCACCACATGGGTGTCGGAAAGTTCCAGGATTTTGTCCACCAGCAAGAACGGAGGTCTGTGTGGCAGCATGTTCATGATCTGGGTGACATCCATCAAGGGGGTCTGGTTCAGATCATAAGTAGGGACTTTGTTTCTTTTTTCGATTTTGATGATTTTTGAGAGTTTTTTGGCGAACTGTGTGTTCACGAAGTGGCCCGGTTTGTTGGCGATGACCTTTCCCCTTATCCGAGAGCCCACCAAGGCCAGATCACCCACCACATCCAATAGTTTGTGCCTTGCGGCCTCATTGGGATAATGCAGGGTAAGGTTGTCCAAAATTCCGTTGGGCTTCACGGACAATTTTTCTTTGTTGAAGGCCTTTTCGAGCTTTTTCATGGTGGATTCGGATATTTCCTTGTCCACATAAACAATGGCATTGTTCAGGTCACCACCTTTAATGAGACCATGTTCCAAGAGCATTTCCAGTTCATGGAGAAAACTGAAGGTCCGTGCATCGGCAATCTCGTCCTTGAAATCGCTCATTTTTTCCAGTGTGGCATTTTGGGTGCCCAACACTTTGGTGCCAAAGTCCACCATCGTGGTTATTTGGTATTCGTCCGCAGGAATAACCGTAATCTCGCTTCCCGTGGTCTCATCTTTATAGGAAATAACATCTTTTACAATATATTCCTCGCGCTCCTGTTCCTGTTCTACGATGCCTGCTTCTTCCAAAGCCTTCACGAAGTATTTTGATGAACCGTCCATGATCGGGGGTTCGGGTCCGTCCAACTCTATCAGGACATTGTCTATGTCAAGACCTACCAAGGCTGCCAGCACATGCTCCGAGGTATGGATCTTTACACCGTTCTTTTCCAAATTGGTCCCACGTTGCGTGTTCACCACATAATTGGCATCTGCCTCAATGATGGGTTCACCTTCCAGATCTATTCGCTTGAACGCAAATCCGTGGTTTTCCTTGGCGGGAAGAAAACTCATGGTGACATTTTCTCCCGTGTGCAACCCCACTCCTTTCAGGGTAGCTTTCTTTGCTATGGTGCGTTGCTTATTGCTCGTCTTGCTCACCTTCAACCTTTTTTTCTATGTTGGAGATTTGATTTACCAGTTTGGGTAAATTTTTAAAGTGTACATAAGATTTATTGAAATCCCCATAATTGAATGCTGGGGATCCTTGGAGTACTTCATCGTCCTTGATGTTTCTTCCTATGCCCGACTGGGCCTGAATTTTCACCCGATCACCTATGGTGATGTGGCCCACAATGCCGACTTGCCCACCAATCAGGCAATTCTTTCCGATCTTTGTGGAACCGGCTATCCCGGTCTGTGCGGCAATGGCGGTGTTTTCCCCAATTTCAACATTGTGCGCTATCTGAATCTGGTTATCCAATTTTACGCCCTTTCGCAATATGGTGGAGCCCAAGGTGGCCCTGTCTATTGTAGTGCCTGCGCCTACATCGACATTGTCCTCCAGGATCACGTTCCCGGTCTGGGGCACTTTACTGTATTCTCCATTTGCATTTGGGGTGAACCCGAAGCCATCGGCACCAATGATCACGCCGCTGTGGATGACACAGTGGTTGCCGATCAAGGTTTCCGAATATATCTTGGCCCCGGCAAAGATGACCACATTGTTACCTATGGTAACATTGTCACCAATATAGACGTTGGGGTAAATCTTTACATTATCGCCAATTTTTACATTGTCACCCAAATAAGAAAAGGCACCCAAATAAAAACTCTCACCATGTACTGCGCTTTCCGACACATAAGTCGGTGTTTCTATCCCAACTTTGTTGTTCTTCTTCACTTGGTTGTAATATTCCAACAATTTGGAGAAAGATTTGTAGGCATCTTCCACCTTTATCAGTGTGGTGGTCAAACTTTGTTCCGGGACAAAGTCTTTGTTCACAATGGTTATGGATGCCTTTGTGGAATATATGTATGAGGTGTATTTTGGGTTGGCGAGAAAGGTCAATGATCCTTTTTCCCCTTCTTCAATCTTCGATAGTTTATGGACAGCAATCTGAGGATTTCCCTCAACTTCCCCCTCTAGGATTCCGGCAATTTGGGTAGCTGTAAATTTCATTGGTGCAAAAGTAACAAAATTTGTCAAACAGCTTCCTTTGGGTAGCAGCTGTAATATTTGGTGACTGTCTTGGAGAGTGCCTTTAGGCTGAGTTGGTCAGATTCTTTGAGCACATCGGTTATTCTTCCACTCTTTTTGAGAATGTAAATGGCCTGTTGTTCCTCACTGTAGGCCTTGTTCGATATTTCCCCCTGAAAAACAAAGTTGGAGGCTTCTTCGGGTGAAAGATCGTATTTTTGGATGATACTTTCCAATTTTTCGTTCATTTTTTGTGGATCTGCTGGACGCTTTTTCACCTTGATGTGCAGCAACTTTCTGTTGAGCAACATCTGGCACATTTTGGAAAGCACAAAATCCTCATGGGACTGCCATGATTTTATGGCCCCAAGAATGTCCACATCATCCAATTGGGCGAAGGTTGCCAGAATTTGCGGGTCAAATGGCAATGCTTCTTCCTGTTTCAAAAAAAAGAGCAATGGTCGGCTGCATTCCAGATCCTCGCCCTCCAAAAGAAGCTTTTTGGCACGTTCCATCACCCGAATGAGCAACTGTTCCGCTGCCAATCCCGTTTTGTGGAGATATACCTGCCAATACATAAACCTGCGGGCCATAAGGAATTTTTCCACGGCATAAATGCCTTTTTCCTCCAAAACCAAGTTCCCATCCACCACATTGAGCATGGAGATGAGGCGCTCGGAATTGATGTTCCCTTCAGTGACCCCTGAATAGAAGCTGTCCCTTTTGAGGTAGTCCAAACGGTCCATATCCAACTGGCTGGACACCAGCTGGTTCATGAAAGGTTTGGGGTAATCGCCGATGAAAATGGAAATAGCGGTCTCCAGTTGTCCGTCAAACTCTTCATTGAGTGCCTTCATAAATTGCAATGAAAGCTTTTCATGGCTAAGGCCCTTGGCCATGACTCCTTCCAGTGCATGGGAAAAGGGACCATGTCCCATGTCGTGCAGCAGTATGGCACAGAGCAGCCCATTTTCCTCTTCGTCCGTAATCTCGATTTCCTTCATTCGGAGTACCTGTATGGCCCTCGTCATAAGGTGCATACTGCCCAAGGCATGGTGGAATCGGGTATGGTGGGCCCCGGGATATACCAAATAGGACATGCCCATTTGGGATATTCTCCTCAACCTTTGAAAATAAGGGTGGGCGATCAAGCTAAAAATTAGTTCGTTGGGAGTTCCAATAAAACCGTAAATTGGATCGTTAAAAACGTTAAGCTTATTGGTTTTTACCAAGGATTTTTGTTTTAATCCCACAAAGATAATCACTATATGAACAAGATTACAATTCTTTGGGTAGATGATGAGATCGACCTGCTGAAACCCCATATCCTTTTTTTGGAGAGCAAGGGCTATGAGGTGATCACCAGCCAAAGTGGACAGGATGCCCTGGAAGATATTCGGGAAACCTTTTTTGACATTGTTTTTTTGGATGAGAACATGCCGGGCATATCGGGACTGGAAACTTTGAACGAGATCAAAAAATATGACGCGTCCATTCCCGTGGTCATGATCACCAAGAGCGAAGAGGAGTACATTATGGACGAGGCCATTGGTTCGAAAATCGCCGATTACCTGATCAAACCGGTGAATCCCAATCAAATTTTATTGGCCCTGAAGAAAAGTTTGGACAACTCCCGGCTCATCTCAGAAAAGACTACGGCCAATTACCAACAGGAGTTTCGAAAAATCGCAATGGACCTTTCCATGATCAACTCACATGAAGAGTGGGTGGAGCTGTACAAAAAACTCATTTATTGGGAGTTGCAATTGGAACAGATAGAGGATTCGGGCATGTTCGAGATCCTGGAGTCGCAAAAAGTGGAGGCCAATTCCCAATTTGGCAAATTTGTGGACAAAAACTACAAGAACTGGTTCAAGGACGGAAATGCCCCCATCATGTCGCATACGTTGTTCCGAAACAAGATCCAACCCGAACTGAAAGGCAACAAGACGCTATTGGTGGTCATAGACAATCTGCGTTATGACCAGTGGTTGGCCTTTGAGGAAACCCTCTCCGTACATTATAAAAAGAAACAGGAATGTGCCTATTTCAGTATTCTTCCCACAGCCACACAATATGCCAGGAACGCCCTTTTTTCCGGTCTGATGCCACTGGAGATGGAAAAACGCTACCCCGATTGGTGGAAAAACGACACGGAAGAAGGAGGCAAGAACCTTTTTGAAGCAGAGTTTTTAGGGGAACAATTGAAACGATTGGGGCTTAACCTAAAGTGGGAATACCATAAGATCAATAACCTGAAACAGGGCAAACAGCTGGCCCAGAACTTCAAATCCCAAAAAGACAATGATCTTACGGTTCTGGTCTATAATTTTGTGGATATGTTGTCCCATTCCAAGACCGAAATGGAAGTGGTGAAGGAACTTGCTTCCAACGACAAGGCATATCGTTCGCTCACCGTGAGCTGGTTCAAGAACTCGCCCTTGTTGGAGATCATTCAGCAAGCGCAGGCATTGGGGATGAAACTAATACTGACCACGGACCACGGCACCATCAACGTGAAGCAACCTTCCAAAGTGATCGGCGATCGCGAAACCAGCCTGAACCTTCGGTACAAAACGGGAAAAAGCCTGACTTATGAGGACAAAGAAGTGTTGGCTTCCAAAAACCCACAGGAAATCCATCTGCCGAACATCAATCTGAGCAGCAGCTACATATTTGCCAAGAACGATCTTTTCTTTGCCTACCCCAACAATTACAACCACTATGTCAGTTATTACAGGAACACCTACCAGCATGGCGGGGTTTCGTTGGAGGAAATGATCGTACCTTTTGTAGTTTTGGAAGCAAAATAAAATGAATCCATTTTGAAAACAACCTTTCAATTGAACGAGATCCGGGAAGTGGCCAAACAGATCGTGGGCACTGTTCCTGGAAAAATCCTCTGCTTTTATGGGGAAATGGGGGTGGGCAAAACCACTCTGATCAAGGCACTGGTGAAAGAAATCGGAGCGGTGGACGAGGCCAATAGCCCCACATTCGGGCTGGTTAATGAATACCATGACCAAGTGGACAACCCCATTGCCTATCATTTTGATTTTTATCGATTGAACGATGAAATGGAGGCCCTGGACATGGGGCTGGAAGATTACCTGGGTACAAATGCATGGATCTTGATAGAATGGCCCGAAAAGATCGGCACGCTCATTCCCGAGGATGCTGTGGGCGTATTCCTGCACTTTGTCGATGAAAACACACGCTCAGTCGAGTTAAATATTTCTTAATTTTCGATTCCCTTATCTTCAAAAATATATTGCACGGAGCAAGCACTATTCGATGAAAAGAATGTTTTTTGCGTTAAAAAACCAATTTTATCGATGAAGTGTAGGTCAGGATGAAATATTTTCCTACATTTGTTTTGTGAATGAATTCATTTATTAACCAAAAACTCTTTTACGATGAACACTAAAAAAGTTTTTTTTGGATTGCTAGCTGTTGCCTTTTTGGCTATGACCGCTGTTTCTACAAACGTTGTTAAAATTGATAGCGACCAAACAGTTAGCATTGATAAAAAAGATATCAGAAAATTGTAATACTCTTTTTTGTCAGAACCAAACAATAGTCCCTTTCATTGAAAGGGATTATTTTTTTGTACAATATTCCATCACTTTTTCAGTTATGAGATTGATGAAGGATAAAATTGTTGCAAGAAAAAAGTTTATTATTGAGGGTATTCTGTCCTTGTTGATAGCTATAACCCCCATAATGTTCTATTTCTACAAGTATCTTCCCCTTGAAGAGTCATGGAGTTTTTTGGGTATTGAATTCACAGCCAACGGGTTCAACGATGTTAGTGAAGTGTTCTATTATTATGGCAGTAAAGTTGTTCCTTTGATGTTATTGGTGATTTGGTTCATCACTTCCAAAAACTGGTGGTACCACGCCATACTCATCCCCATTGCCATGTACAGTTTTCAGCTATATTATGTTCTGAGGTTTGATGATGCCCAAAAAATTGATGAAAACGAAATCCTCTACGTCATTGCCGTGACCATGGTAATTGTACCAATTGTATATATAATTAGGCTAAAATTGGTGGACAAGCACGTACACGGCATCGACCTTGACGCCATGGACACAGAACTTCAAATCCTTAAGGAAAAGGAAGAGTTGAGAAAAGAGCGAGAGAAACTCGAACGCCAGCAGAAGACCCTTTCAAAAAAAATGTAAATTTGTTAAATACCTTTTGGTACGATGAACAGATTTACTGCTTATGAACCAACCATCTTCCCCGTTTAGCAAACAGCAACTGCTGCCCCAAGAAGAAACCTTGGAAGTACTCAAACAAAAAGGGGAACTATTTATAGGGATTCCAAGGGAAAACCAATATCAGGAAAAGAGGGTTTGCCTCACTCCCGATGCAGTCAATGCCATTACGGCCCATGGTCACCGTGTGCTCATGGAGTCGGGAGCCGGGGATGGCGCCCATTTTTCGGACATTGACTACACCAATGCCGGGGCCGAAATCACCCGCGACACCAAAAAAGTCTTCTCCTGCCCCATTATCCTCAAAGTGGAACCCCCTACCCTTTCAGAAATAGATCTCTTGAACCCACAGACCATTGTCATTTCGGCATTGCAGATCAAGACCCAAAACAGGGAATATTTTGAGACCTTGGCCAAAAAAAGACTTACTGCCATCGCCTTTGAATTTATTAGGGACGATGACGGAAACTATCCCGCAGTACGGTCCTTGAGCGAGATTGCCGGGATTTCTTCCATTCTCATCGCTTCGGAATTGATGGCGACCACAGGCAAAGGGAATGGGTTGATGTTCGGCAACATCAGCGGGGTGCCCCCGGTGGAAGTGGTCATCATCGGCGCCGGAACCGTTGGCGAATATGCAGCAAGGTCAGCCTTGGGGCTTGGTGCCAATATTAAGGTGTTCGACAATTCCATAAGCAAGCTGCGTAACCTGCAGACCAACCTGAACCGAATGGTCTATACGTCCACCATCCAGCCCAAGAATTTGATAAAATCGCTGAAACGGTGTGATGTGGCCATTGGGGCCACAAGGGGAAAGGACCGTTCGCCCGTGGTGGTGAGCAGTTCCATGGTTGAAAACATGAAAAAAGGGGCCGTGATCATAGATGTGAGCATAGACATGGGTGGGTGTTTCGAGACATCCGAAGTGACCACGCACACCAAACCCACGTTTGAGAAGTTTGGTGTCATCCACTACGGGGTGCCCAACATTCCCTCAAGATACCCAAGGACCTCCTCCATATCCATCAGCAATATCTTTACGCCCTATTTGCTGAAAATTGGTGAGGATGGCGGCCTGGAGCACTCGCTTCGGTTTGACAAAGGGCTTAGAAGTGGACTTTATATGTACCACGGTATTTTGACCAACAAATCGGTGGGCGAATGGTTTGGAATGAATTATAGCGATATTAATTTTCTTATTTTTTAGAGACGGATGGGTTTTTTAAGGCGATTGGGGTGGTATTTGGTAGGACTGTCCATTGGAATAGTTTTTTTGGTTTTCTTCCTGAAGAAAAAGTCAGGTGAAGAGGGCATTGATTTCTGTTATTTCCCGAATTGCAGGGTGCTCAAGGACATGCGTTCCAAACCCCTTGTTTTTGGAGAGAGTCTTCCGGAAGCCTATCGGGATACGCTTGTGGTGAAATCCATTTTAGCAGATGGCAATGTGGACTTTGGAAAGAGCGATACCAAAGCCGAGCCGTGTAAAATATATTTTGTCACACAAACGATTGCTGATAGGGAAATGGAATTACAAGTCAAAAACTGCAAAGAAAAAATTGTCGTTGAAAATATCAGATTATTGGATTAAACATCCAACTTCCTGCGTTTCCGCTCCTTCTGGATCAATGCCAATTCCCTTGAGGTCTGCCCTGCCACCGAGGTGTTCTCTTCTGCCCTCCGTATCAGATAGGGCATAACGTCGCGCACCGGGCCATAGGGAACATACTTTACCGCATTATAGCCATGTGCGGCCAAATTGTAGGTGATATGGTCGCTCATCCCAAACAACTGACCAAACCAAACATTGCCATCTGAAGGTTTCACTCCCTTTTCTTGCATTTGGGCAATCAATTTGTGGCAGCTCTGTTCATTATGTGTCCCGGCAAAGAGCACAAACTGATCAAGGTGCTCCATCATGTATTCGATCGCGGCATCAAAGTTTTCATCGGTCTCCCTTTTGGATGCACAGATCGGAGTTGTATAGCCTTTTTCCCTTGCCCTGTCGTTTTCCTTTTCCATATAGGCGCCCCTAACCACTTTCGCCCCGACCCTAAATCCTTCCGAAGCAGCCATATCTTTCAATTTCTTAATGTAGTCCATACGATCCCAACGGTACATTTGGAATGTATTGAACACGATGGCCTTTTCCTTGTTGTACTTGCGCATCATTTCCAGCACTAGGTTGTCCGCGGCATCCTGCATCCAGCTTTCCTCGGCATCAATGAGAAGCGATACATCCAGGTCATGGGCTTTTTTGCAAACCCTGTCAAATCGGTTCACCAACCTGCCCCACTCGGCAGTTTCACTATCATTCAATTTGTTGCCGGCACTTACTTTTTCAAACAGTTTGAACCGCCCAAAACCCGTTGGCTTGAACACGGCAAAAGGCATGGCGTCCTTTTCCTTCACAAAATCGAGCACTTCCAGGGTCTTTTCCATGGCAAAATCAAACTGGTTGTCCACTTCCTTGCCCTCTGCAGAATAATCCAGAATGGAACAGACCCCTTTCTCGTACATTCTGTCGATAATTGGCAAACAGTCTTCCTCACTGACCCCTCCACAGAAATGATCGAAGACGGTGGCCCGAATCAATCCCTCCACGGGCAGGTGGGCCTTGATGGCAAAGTTGGTCATTGCGGTGCCGATGCGCACCAACGGTTCGTTGGCAATCATCTTAAAAAGAAAGTAGGCACGCTCCAACTGGGAGTCGCTCTTTAGCTCAAAAGCTATTGCAGTATTCTCAAAATTCGGCAACATTATTTGTATTCTATTAAAGATCCAAATATAAGTAGGGAAAGTGTATCCTTTTCTATAAAAATAATCTTTATTTAGTGGTGAAATTTACATTATGGAATCGGTCAAATCACAATCCTACGAGGTGCATTTTGGAGAATTGGCGCAAGCTGCCCTGAATCAGCATATTGCCAAAAAAAACTATTCGAAAATATTTGTTCTGGTGGACACGAACACCAAAGAACACTGTTTGCCCTTGTTCAAAAAAATGATCGATTTTAACATTGATTCCATTTTTGAGATTGAACCGGGAGAGGAAAACAAGCACATCCTTACCTGTTTGAAGGTTTGGGAACTGCTTTCCAATTTGGACGGGGACAGAAAAAGTCTTTTGATCAACCTTGGTGGTGGCGTGCTCACCGATCTGGGGGGATTTGTGGCCTCCACATTCAAGCGGGGCATCGATTTTATCAACATCCCCACTACCCTGCTATCCATGGTCGATGCTTCGGTGGGTGGAAAAACCGGAGTGGACCTTGGGTCGCTCAAAAACCAGATTGGGGTCATAAACCAACCAAATTTGGTGCTTGTGTTTCCCGAGTTCCTAAAAACTTTGGAGTCCCGACAAGTGACAAGTGGTTATGCCGAAATGTTGAAACACGGCCTTATTAAGGATGCAGCATATTGGTCATCCCTCAAATTGGAAAATGCATTTACGGACGCTTCCACCATCCAAAAGTCCATCGCCATCAAAAACGAGGTGGTCTTGCAGGATCCCACGGAAAAGGGGCTGCGCAAGATCTTGAATTTTGGCCACACTTTGGGGCATGCCATTGAATCCTACTGTTTGGACAACCCAAAAAAGAAGACCCTTCTGCACGGAGAGGCCATAGCCGTTGGTATGATCATGGAAGGTTATCTGTCCCATGAACTGACAGGTTTGCCCAAACTTTCTTTGGACGAGATCAAAACAACTTTCCTGGGCTATTTTGAAAAGGTGTTTTTTGATGGAAATGATATGGATGCCATTCTGGAGCTGCTCAAATACGATAAGAAAAACTCGCATGGCGACATCAATTTTGTGCTGCTGCGTTCCATTGGTGAAGCGGTAACGGACGTAAAAGTACCCGATACCCTTTTTCAAAAAGCCTTTGCATACTATCTGGATTGATCCTTACATATACTTTTTTTCAACGTTCGCAACTCTCTATATCTATCTTGATTCGAAATGCTTAGATTGAGTCGGTATTCAATAACTGACCATTATGAAACGTATTTTGATAGACTACAAAAAAATGGACCACCGGGTAGCCGCTGTCTTGATCGATTCCTACCCCGATGGTTATGGCGATGACGACATCATTACCATTAAAAAACCCAACGGGGAGATTATTGAGGCTGTGGAAGTGAGGACGGAAGACACCATCTACCTTGTGAAAATCAGTAAAAGCCTCTCCAGCTTTATGGCCAATTTTGAGGAAACGATGGAAAAGGAATTGGACAGGGATTTGGATGAAGGACCTGTTTCAGACCTGGAAGCGGAGCCCATGGCCGACCCAACCTTTGAAATCGACGATTACGACAACGAAGAACTGTTGGGCTGATCCAGGTATCGCTCCTTGATGATGCGCAGGTGATGGGCCTGATGCCCGTTTATGATGAATCCCAGGGCCCTAACGCTCATTGGCGAGCCGCTGGCCACCCCTTTTCGTTTTAAAGCCTCATCGCCAAAAGATTTGAAGAGCATCAGCGTTGCATTCCTTACAGCAGCATACTCTTCGGCCAAGTCTTTTATTGTACGCCCCGAAGCATTGGAATACGGCACATATGCATCTTGGTCAAAACCAGGCAGATCTGTTGTGTCATTTCTGGCAAATCGCAGCGCTCGGTATTGGAAAATTCTTTCTGTGTCCACAATGTGGAGAAGAACCTCGGCCAAGGTCCATTTTCCTGCACCATAGGCAAAAGAGAGTTTATCCTCCGAAATGTTGTCCATGAGGGACAAGAGAATGCTTTTACCATTTTCCAATTCTTCCATTAGGGAAACTTCCCCCAGTGCCTGGATATAGGTATGGTAAAAAGGATTGTACTCAGAAAGGGACAATTCTGAAAGCCGCATGGTTTTTTGTGCTAAAATGGATTATAGTTCGTTGAAAATGGTATGCATCAAACGCTTTTTGTCATTGATGCTCTCCTCCAACGAAATCATGGTCTCGGTCCTACTGATACCGTCGATATCGTCAATCTTGAAAATGATGTTCTTGGCATGTGTGGTGTCCTTTGCCCTGATTTTGCAGAAAATATTGAATTTCCCGGTAGTGATATGGGCCACGGTGACATAAGGTATCTGGTTCAGCCTTTCAAGGACAAATTTTGTCTGATGGGTCTTCTCCAGAAAAATACCCACATAGGCTATAAAGGAATAGCCCAGTTTCACATAGTCCAAGGTAAGTGAAGAACCACGGATAATGCCCGCTTCCTCCATTTTTTTGACCCTAACGTGGACCGTCCCTGCGGAAATCAACAACTTTTTGGCGATGTCGGTAAATGGGGTACGGGTGTTGTCTATCAACATGTCCAATATCTGGTGGTCAACTTCGTCTAGCTTTACTTTGTTCATTATATTGAAATTTTCAGCAAAATTAGTGAAACGGGGAAATTTACGTAATAAAAATGGTTCTTTTTTAAATAAAACGCAAGAACGAACGGAAAATACTTGTTTAATTTCCGTTTTGGAGCAATAAATTAACAACCTTTTTGTGCAGTGGCCCCAACTCAATATCCTTTAAATCAATACCTTCTATGATTTCATGTCCAAAAAACCCATCCAAAGGTCCAATTTCTGCGATTTCGGGCTCAAAAGTGACCTCTTGCCCTGCCAATACCTCCTTGAAGCGAACCCCCACAACATCATCTGCTCCAAAATCAGGGTTAATGGCATGGGGGTTTTTAACTAAAATGTCCATGAACAGTTTTTCATTCTCGGGGATCTGAAAATAACCATCCACTTCATATTCCTCAATTTTGCCAGTGGCAATGACTTTCAGGGCTTCCAATAGGGACAGAAAAATATATTCCCTTGTCTTTTCCCTTTCATAATCTTTTGGGTAATGCCCGGCCTCGAAAAGAATGGTAGGGGTTCCCATCATTTGGAAAGCATCGCCCACGCAATTGTCGTTAAAGCCATCATCGTACCTGCCCACTTGTCCCGGGACAATCCTTTGCAACATGGCATCCATCGCAACAATGATTTTCATGGCAACTTCACGGGAAGGGGTAATATCACGCTGCTCATTGCTTGCAGGCGACAAAAAGGATACCGTGGCCGGCTTGTCCGTGTTCCCTACACTGAAAAGTGTACGCTGGTCGTGCAGATTGAAGCAAAAATCCGGGGCAAAATCTTCAAAGAGTTTTCTCAAAGCTTTGCTTTCGGGCTGTGAGAGCGCTTGAGCATCTCGGTTCAGATCTACTCGATTGATGTTCTCTCGGGTATAGACCTTGGCACCATCCGGATTGAGCATGGGGACAATCATGAGCGTGCAGTGCTCCAAAACGGTTTTTGCCAGATCATCAGCAGATTGTAGAAAATTGACCATGTCCCAAACAGCCTTGGTGGTGGTGGACTCATTTCCGTGCATTTGGGACCACATCAAAACTTTTTTTCTGCCGCTTCCCATTGCAAAAGCATAAATGGTTTCCCCGTTTACCGAATTTCCTATTTCCAACAACGGAAAGGGAAGTTTGGAAAAGCATGTAGTCCGTAGCATGTCCAGGGTAATGTATCTATCGTGCAATGAAGCTTCCTTATGTACTGAATAATCAATCACTGGCTGAGGATTAGGGCACAAAAATAAACATCGATATGTTTACAATTGTAACATGATGTATTATTGAATAATTACATTTGTTACCATTTTGTGTTTAAAAATTAAGCGTTTTGCTACAATTGTATCTTACAAAGATTGACTTGTAGTTATAAATCTGTATATCTGATGTTTATATAAATCTATGTGATGTTTAAGATTAAATATTTTATTTCACATACCCAACCCCTTTGCGCTTGAACAGTATTGTTTTGTACATTTGTCGAAATGAAATTTCACATTTGTGGATGAAACGATAATTTCCCGTATCCAAGAAGTGATGGACCATTATGGCCTGACTGTATCTGCTTTTGCCGATGAAATTGGAGTGCAGCGTTCCAGTATTTCACATTTGTTGAACGGCAGAAACAAGCCCAGTTTGGACTTTGTGATGAAACTCGTCACCGCCTACCCCGAAGTAGATTTGTACTGGCTGATGAAAGGTGAAGGGGGTTTTCCGAAAGTTGCATCCAAGGGAAATGACTTTACAACTGAAAGTGAAGAAAAGGAAGAGGAAACAGGGGAAAAGACATTGGATCCTTCTCTTACTTTGTCCATCGGAATCTCCCAAAAGGATCCTATTAAAATCGTGCTTTTCTATGAGGATGGAACTTTTGAAACATTCAACAACAAAAAAGGTTGACCCTTTCGTGTTCTTTCCGTTACTTTGCCTTTATGGCCAAACAACTACTTTTTGGATTTTTTGCGGTATTCTTCTTGGCATGCCAAAAGCCGCCCCAGCGAAATTGTACTGATTTCAAAACCGGTACGTTTACCTTTACCGCTGTGATCAATGGAGAGGAAAAGAAAACTACCTTTCATCGCACATTGGACATTGAGGTGGATGAGTTTGAGGGCAAAAAGGACAGTTCTTCCATTCGTTGGATAAATGATTGTGAATACGTCCTGAAAAACCTGAACCCCAAAAACAAGTCGGAGGAAAAATCCATCCACATCAAAATATTGAGCACTACCGACTCCACCTATACGTTTGAATATGGGGCTGTAGGAGATTCCCGAAAATTCAAGGGAACAGCCATCAAGGTTCAATAAGGACTAAAAAATACTTTTTTTAATTGGGTCTTTGGTACACAAGTTCTGGATTGGTGGCTTTGTGTTCTTCGTGCAGTCGCTGTTGTTGTTTCACAGTAAGCGTGCTCCCATCGTGGCTCCATCCCGGAGGGCCAAAAATATACATGAGCTTGTGCGATAGCTTGTCCACTTTTTTCACATCGTTCCAAATATCCTTGAACTCGTGGGTAAGTATGACGACGGGGTTGTAAGATTCCGGGGAATGTATTACTCCATATTTTACATCAATGTCATCGTCCAACTCTTTCCACGTGCCAAACATTTTGTCAAAAATATTGAGGAAGCCCCCATGGTTCTTGTCCAGATACTCCACATTTTGGGCGTGGTGCACTTGGTGCATGGTATGGGTGTTCAGGAACTTTTCCAAAAAGCCGAGTTTGGGAATATAGACGGAATGCAGTTGAAACTGCCAAAGTGCTTCTATCCCTAGGCAAACCACCACCATTTCCGGTGGAAAGCCTATAGCGGGAAGCCAAGCGTAAAAGAAAGGCTTATAGAGAATGGTGAACCATCCGTTCCTGATGGCTGTCCCTAAATTGAAATTATCAGAGGAATGGTGCACAATATGAGCTGCCCAAAGAATCCTGATCTCATGGTTGGCCCTGTGAAACCAGTAATATGTAAAATCGTCTGCCAACTGACAAATAATCCAAACATACCAAGCATACCCAAATGATTCGTAGCCCAAAAAATTGGTCCTAACCCCATTCACCAGCGGATTGCACAGTTCATAAACACCTTCAAAGAGCACTATGGCAAAGGCCACTTTGAACAAAGGCCCCAAAATGGCGGATCCAACTCCCATAAATCCGCTTGCCGCTAAATCTTTCCAATTGTAAATGTGGTGATCGCCGTTCGTTTTACTGTAGGTAAGTTCCAATAAAATAAAAGCTATAAAAACCGGTACGCCGTAAACCAGCGGGTTTGTGAAATCCATATAGAGGTGTTAAGTGTTGGTTTTGGATGTGTATAAATTACTCTTGCGACAAAATAGGCAGAAAAAGCTTTAAAACAAAGTAGTTTGGTCAGAACTGTCATTCTTTGATTCTATATCATCATTGGAATTGTCTATGCGCTCTTCGTCCACTACCTCCATGTCTTCGGCCCTGATTTCTTCCGGCTCTTCAAAAGGCAGTGGTTCCAAAGCATTGATGCTTTTCACCTTTTCTGTGGTGAGTTGGTTCCCCAATGCCTTTATGCCCTTAATGGCAATAAAGTCCTCTACATCCACTTGTTGATTTGGCTTGACGTCCTTGCCACGAGGTTTAACAAACTCAAGCTCTATTAAAGGCCTCCAATCTGTGGACACCAGCTCCATGAACGATTTAGGATGTTCAGAGATCACAACCTCTTCCTTGTTCGGGTTCTCCACCAAAAAGCGTTTCAGATAATAACGTTCCTTTTCGCCGTCAAAATGGACAACGGATATGGGTTTTTTGGGGTTCCATTTTTCCAGAACGACCATGTCTTCGTTAAAACGGGTCAGGAGATCGGGCGGTATGGTTTTCACCACTCCTTTTTGATCGATGACCAGCAATAGGTCGTCTCCCTTGAACTCCCCGAGCAGCTCCCCTCTCCCATCCACATTGAGGCGGGCCACCACATCATCAAACCAAATTTTTCTCGGTTTGAGCGTGGACACCCCTTTTTCTTTGAGTTCTATTCGTTTGACTGCATATTTGGTGACCAAATTCCCCTTGGATGCTCGTCCCTTTATCAATACATCGGCGAAATCGAGATCCCATTTCAGCTTTTTTATGCTACCGGATTGGCGCAGCAAAACAGTGACAACTTCGGCCTCACCATTCGGGTTGGCCGAAAAATAAAGCACCTCTGCCGATGCCTTGTCGCCGGCTAAAGGATATATTTTATCGCGCGTAATACTGGTCACATTGAACCTTTTAATGTAACTGGGGCCGCCCTTGCCGTCTTTATAGATCATATTGTACACCGTGCGCTTGTCCTTTTTCTTGAAAACGGCCACATGGATGATATTTTTGCCCACAAACACTTTGGAGTCCACCTTGGTGACCATCATTTCCCCCTTTTGGGTAAAAACGATGATGTCGTCAATATCACTGCAATCCGTTACATATTCATCACGTTTTAATGATGTGCCCACAAAGCCTTCTTCGCGGTTGACATAGAGCTTGGTGTTCCTGATGACCACTTTGGTGGCCTCGATATCGTCAAATATCCTTATCTCGGATTTACGTTCCCTTCCACTGCCATATTTTTTCTTCAATTCTTTGAAATAATCAATGGCATACTCCACCAAATGTTCCAAATGGTGTTTGGTCTGTGCAATTTTTTCTTCAAGGCCTTCAATGAGTTGCTGGGCTTTCTCCAGGTCGAATTTGGAAATCCGTTTGATACGTATTTCTGTCAACCGGACGATATCTTCCTCGGTAACTGGCCTCTTCAAGTGTGTGGTGTGCGGTTTCAGGCCTTTGTCGATGGCCGAAATGACACCTTCCCAAGTCTCCTCTTCCTCAATGTCCCGATAAATCCTGTTTTCGATGAAAATCCGTTCCAAAGATGCGAAATGCCACTGCTCTTCGAGTTCATCAAGTTGGATCTCAAGTTCCGCTTTAAGCAATTCGACGGTGTTCTCCGTAGAACGTTCGAGCATTTCCTTGACCCCGATGAAAAGAGGCTTGTTGTCTTCGATGATGCACCCCAAGGGAGAAATGGACGACTCACATGCTGTAAAGGCATACAAAGCATCAATGGTCTTATCCGGTGAGATGCCGCTGGGGAGGTGTACCAAGATTTCCACTTCCGCTGCTGTGTTGTCCTCTATCTTTTTTATTTTGATCTTACCCTTGTCGTTGGCCTTCAAGATGGAATCTATCAACGAAGAAGTGTTGGTGCCATAAGGTATTTCATTGATGACCAAGGTGTTTTTATCCAAGGTCGAAATTTTTGCCCTTACACGCACTTTGCCTCCCCGCATCCCATCGTTGTAATTTGTCACATCAATGATTCCTGCGGTGGGAAAATCGGGATAGAGGGTAAATCGCTGCCCCTTCAAGTGTTTTATCGAGGCATCGATCAATTCATTGAAATTGTGCGGCAAAATTTTTGTGGAAAGTCCCACAGCTATACCCTCGGCACCTTGTGCCAACAGCAATGGAAACTTTACGGGAAGGTTGACAGGCTCCTTTTTTCTTCCATCGTAGGAAAGCTGCCAATCTGTAATCTTTGGGCTATAAACGACCTCAAGGGCAAATTTGGAAAGCCGTGCTTCAATGTATCTCGGGGCGGCAGCGCCATCACCCGTCAAAATGTTTCCCCAGTTCCCCTGCGTATCTATCAACAGGTCCTTTTGCCCAATCTGTACCATGGCGTCCGCAATACTGGCATCGCCGTGGGGGTGGTACTGCATGGTGTGCCCGACCACATTGGCCACTTTGTTGTATCGCCCATCGTCCAATTCCTTTAGCGAGTGCATGATCCTGCGCTGAACAGGTTTGAACCCGTCCTCAATGGCAGGTACGGCACGTTCCAGGATCACGTAGGAAGCGTAATCCAAGAACCAATCCTTGTACATGCCAGTCACCTTTACCAAGCTGTCTTGGGAATTGTCCTGGGTTCCTAAGCCTTCATCGTTCAATTCTTCGTTCTCTTCCATTTAGAAGGATGTGCATTTATTTGGTTTATAGTTGGTTTTCTTCAACTAAATCAAGTTCAACTTTAAGGTTATTGATAATGAATTCCTGCCTGTCCGGAGTATTTTTCCCCATATAAAATTCCAAAAGGCCTTCAATGCTCATTGCTTTGTCCAACATTACGGGCTCCAAACGGATATCATCACCAATAAAATGTTGGAACTCATCTGGTGATATTTCACCCAGTCCCTTGAACCGTGTGATTTCAGGTTTTCCCGAAAGTTTCTGTATAGCGTTCCTTTTTTCCTCTTCGCTGTAGCAATAGATGGTCTCCTTTTTGTTTCGTACCCTAAAAAGTGGGGTTTGCAAAATATACAGGTGGTTTTCCTTGATCAGTTCCGGAAAGAATTGTAAAAAGAAAGTGATAAGTAGCAGCCTGATGTGCATTCCATCCACATCGGCATCCGTGGCGATCACAATATTGTTGTAGCGCAGATCTTCCATAGATTCCTCTATGTTGAGGGCCGCTTGCAACAGATTGAATTCCTCGTTCTCGTACACGATTTTTTTGGACATTCCGTAGGAATTCAACGGCTTTCCCCTAAGACTGAACACAGCTTGGGTGTTCACATCGCGCGATTTGGTGATGGACCCCGATGCGGAATCCCCCTCCGTAATGAACAGGGTGGTTTCCAATCTTCGTTCATTTTTCATGTCCTGCAGATGCACCCGGCAATCACGCAGTTTTTTGTTGTGAAGGCTGGCCTTTTTGGCCCGCTCCCTGGCCAGTTTTCGGATTCCGGAAAGCTCCTTTCGTTCTTTTTCGGCCTGTACTATCTTGCGTTGGAGGGCTTCGGCCGTTTTTGGATTTTTATGGAGATAATTGTCCAATTGGGTGCCCACAAAGTCATTGATGTAGGTGCGCACGGTGGGAAGATTACCTCCCATATCGGTAGATCCCAATTTGGTCTTGGTCTGGCTCTCGAAGACAGGCTCCATTACTTTGATGGAAATTGCAGAGATAATGGACTTCCGAACATCAGAAGCGTCATAATTTTTTCCGTAAAAATCACGGATGGTCTTGACCACTGCCTCTCTGAAGGCCGCTTGGTGTGTACCGCCCTGGGTGGTGTGCTGTCCGTTCACAAAGGAATGGTACTCCTCACTGTATTGGGTCTTGCTGTGGGTCATGGCCACCTCGATATCGTCCCCTTTCAGGTGGATGATCGGGTAGAGGAAATCTTCCTCGTTGTTGTTGTCCTCCAGCAGATCTTTCAATCCGTTTTCGGAGTGGAACTTTTCACCATTGAACACTATGGTGAGCCCCGGGTTCAGATACACATAATTCTTGAGCATGCGCTCGACATACTCATTTCGGTATTTATATTTTTTGAAAATGGTCTCATCAGGAGTGAAAGTGACCTTGGTGCCCCTTCGCTTGGAGGTTTCCTCCAAAAATTCCTCATTGGTAAGGTTTCCGGTCTCAAACTCGGCAGACTTGGATTGTCCGTCCCGAGTGGACTGTACCCTAAAATATGAGGAAAGGGCATTTACAGCCTTGGTACCTACCCCGTTCAATCCAACAGATTTTTTGAAGGCACGGGTATCGTACTTTCCTCCTGTGTTCATTTTGGAGACCACGTCCACCACTTTCCCCAGCGGAATGCCACGTCCATAATCGCGCACATGCACGGTATTCTCCTTGATGTTGATTTCGATGGTCTTGCCGGCACCCATCACAAATTCATCGATACAGTTATCGATAACTTCTTTGAGAAGGATGTAAATGCCGTCGTCAGCGGATGAACCATCGCCCAATTTGCCAATGTACATACCGGGACGCATGCGAATATGCTCCTTCCAATCCAGCGAACGGATATTATCCTCAGTATATTGGGTATCTGCCATTAAGTAAGGGTTAATCCATGCAATATAAAATTTAGGATCAAAAATAAAAGAATACGGTACAGAAAGTAATCAACAAACGCTGTTGATAGCCCAAAAGGATGGAACTATGGTATCATACATTGAACCTAAAGTGCATTACATCACCATCTTTGACAATGTATTCCTTGCCCTCTACCCGCATACGGCCAGCTTCCTTCACTTTTGCTTCGCTGCCATATTTCACATAATCGTCATAAGAAATGACCTCTGCGCGGATAAAGCCTTTTTCAAAATCGGTGTGGATCACCCCGGCGGCTTGTGGAGCAGTGGCCCCAACGGGAATCGTCCATGCCCGTACTTCTTTCACCCCTGCCGTAAAATAGGTTTCGAGGTCTAAAAGTTTATATGCGCCCCTTATCAATTTAGCAGAACCTGGCTCGGAAAGTCCAAGATCTTCCAAGAACATTTGACGCTCTTCGTAAGTTTCGAGTTCCGTGATATCCGCTTCAGTACCGACTGCCAAAAAGATCACCTCGGCATTTTCATGTGAAACGGCTTGCTTTACTTTTTCCACATAAGCATTTCCGGTGGCCGCAGCTTCTTCATCTACATTGCAGACATACATGACGGGTTTGTCGGTGATCAACTGCATGGGTTTCACATATTCTGCCCTATCCTCCGCACTTAGTTGAATGGCGCGCACCGAGGTTCCGGCCTCCAGTCCCTGTTTTAGGGCATTGAGGACAGCTTCCTCTTTTTGGGCTTCTTTATTGCCCGTCTTGGCGGCACGCTTCACCTTGTCCAATTTTTTTTCCACACTTTCCAAGTCCTTCAATTGGAGTTCCATGTCGATGGTTTCCTTATCCCTTATGGGATCTACAGAACCGTCCACATGGACAATATTGTCATTGTCAAAACAGCGTAGCACATGGAGAATGGCATCGGTCTCACGGATATTTCCCAAAAACTGGTTGCCAAGCCCCTCACCTTTACTGGCCCCTTTCACCAATCCAGCAATATCCACGATTTCTACCGTGGCAGGGACAACGCGCTCGGGCTTGACCAATTCTTCCAATTTTTCCAACCGGGAGTCCGGCACATTGACCACCCCGATGTTCGGTTCAATGGTACAAAAAGGGAAGTTGGCACTTTGCGCCTTGGCATTGGACAAACAATTGAAGAGGGTCGATTTTCCTACATTGGGCAATCCTACGATACCGGCTTTCATTGAATACTATCTATTTTTAAGGCTGCAAATATAAGTTGAAGTTTTGGTACAAAAAGTTTAAAATCCTTGAATCAAAAGGTAGATGCCCGTCACGAACAGGGCAATGATTCCCAAAATGGCCACCAAAGACAGGATACAGCCTATTTGCCTCCATATCCCATTGTACTCTTTTTCTTCCATAAAAAAACCCCGAATTAAGGTTCGGGGCTAAATTACATGATTTTTATCGCTTAACCGTTGGGATGCATAAACTTCTGCTTGCCCAAAAGCTCTTCTTCGCTCTCGACATGGTCTTCGTCGGGCACACAACAATCCACGGGGCAAACTGCGGCACATTGTGGTTCTTCATGGAACCCCATGCACTCGGTACATTTGTCGGGAACTATATAGTATATTTCATCGCTGACGGGTTCCTGTACTTCATCTGCGTTCACTGCTTTTCCGTTGGGCAGTACCACATTCCCGGCCAATGAAGTCCCATCACTGTATCTCCATTCGTCCGCACCTTCATAAATTGCCGTATTTGGGCACTCCGGCTCGCAAGCTCCGCAGTTGATGCACTCATCTGTTATAATAATAGCCATAATTTTCTTTTCCTTTTGGGTTGATTCTTATCAGCATGCTTACTTTTGACAAAAATAAACCCTACTAAATTAGTGTACAAATATAATGACACCGTATATCGAAACCATTAAAGCTTTTGTTAAACTCGGAAATTACCTAACGGTTTTTTGTGAAAAATGGTATAATGATGGTGATGATATCGACCCACGTTTGGGCAATGCCATCGCCAAGGCCGGGCAGATGAACGGCTGGTTTACCCAAGAGAACATTTTGTTTGCCCTGCAACAATGGGGCGAATTGCTGACCGAGGAAAAAATTATGGATTGGCTGTCCCACTACCCCATTGAAAAAACAACTTCTTCAAAAACAGTTGGTATTGTGATGGCTGGGAACATTCCCTTGGTCGGATTTCACGATTTTCTGTGCGTGCTACTCTCCGGAAACAAGGTTTTGGCCAAACTCTCGTCCAACGACAAGGTTTTGCTGCCTTTTCTTTCCCAATACCTGATTCAAGAAGAACCTTCCCTAGCAGAACGTATTGTGTTCACCGAAGGTAAAATGGAGGGATTTGATGCAGTCATTGCTACAGGAAGCAACAACACCAGCCGCTATTTTGAATATTATTTCGGAAATAAGCCGAACATCATTCGAAAAAACAGAAATTCCGTGGCCATTCTTACCGGAAATGAAACGGAACAGGAACTGAAAGCACTCGGTGAGGATATTTTCAGATATTACGGTCTGGGCTGCCGCAATGTTTCCAAAGTCTTTGTTCCCCAAGGATACCATTTCGATGCATTGTTCAATGCCCTTTTTCACTATAAGGACATCATCAACCAGCATAAATATGCCAATAACTACGATTACAACAAAGCCGTTTATCTGATGAGCGATTTTAAGGTTCTTGACAATGGTTTTTTGGTATTGAAAGAAGATAGTGGCCTCTCCTCTCCCATTTCCGTGCTTTTCTACTCCTTTTATGATTCGGAAGAAGCACTGAGAAAGCAACTGGAGACACAGGAAGACCAAATTCAGTGCATTGTTTCAAGCAGGGACGGAGTTGGCTTCGGCGAGACCCAAAAACCAAGCCTCAACGACTACGCTGATGGTGTGGACACCATGGAGTTTCTTTTAAAACTTTGATTATCTGTGCATTATGACTGAAATTTGTCGGTTCGAGTGATTTTTCGAAAGAAAAATTGTATCGAGAACCAGAATTTCAAGTCCAAAAACCGATTCTCGATACAAAATTCTTCTGGAATTTCACTCGAATTGACGGTTTTTGACATAATTGCCTTCAAAGTACACAACTGGTAATTTAATAAAATCCTAACCTACCAATCCGTTTTTTGATCCAAGTTTTTTTTAAGACCTTTATCCCCTAAACCTAGCAAATGAAAAAGCACAATTTTAGCGCAGGCCCCTGCATTTTGCCCAAAGAGGTAATGCAAAAGGCATCCGAGGCCGTTCTGGAACTGGATGGCATCGGTCTTTCCCTCATAGAAATTTCACACCGTAGCAAAGAATTTGTGGCCATCATGGAAAAGGCCCGCTCCTTGGCCCTGGAACTCTTGGGACTGGAAGGAAAAGGCTATCAAGCTTTGTTTCTCCACGGTGGGGCGAGCATGCAGTTTTTGATGACGGCCTACAACCTGCTCGAAAAAAAAGCAGGATACCTCAATACGGGTACCTGGAGCCAAAAGGCAATCAAGGAAGCTAAATTGTTTGGCGATATCGTGGAAGTCGCTTCTTCCCAAGCGCAGAATTTCAACCATATCCCAAAGGGATATACCGTGCCATCCGACCTTGATTATTTACACCTCACTTCAAACAACACCATATTCGGTACCCAAATCAAGGAATTTCCCGAAACTGATGTCCCGCTGGTCTGTGATATGAGTTCGGACATCTTTTCACGCCAGCTCGACTTTTCCAAGTTTGACCTTATCTATGCCGGTGCCCAGAAAAACATGGGGCCCGCCGGGGCCACCTTGGTGGTAGTCAAAGAAGATATTTTGGGAAAGGTATCCCGGAAAATACCCTCCATGCTGGATTATTCGGTTCATGTGAAGCAAGAAAGCATGTTCAATACCCCTCCTGTTTTTGCCATCTATGTTTCCATGCTCACCATGCAGTGGCTGAAGGATTTGGGCGGAATTGCCGCCATTGAGGAAATCAACGAACGCAAAGCAAATCTTATTTATTCGGAAATCGAGCTCAATCCATTATTTTCCGGCTTTGCGGCCAAGGAAGACCGCTCGGTCATGAACGCCACTTTCAACATCACCGACGATGCTCTGAAGGATACCTTCGACAAAATGTGCAAGGAAGCCGGAATCAGTGGCATCAATGGGCATAGGTCTGTTGGAGGCTATCGGGCGTCCATGTACAATGCCCTTCCTTTGGAAAGTGTTGGGGTTCTGGTGGACATTATGAGCGAACTGGAAAAGAAAGGATAGGTTAATGACAAGAATCTTAGCCAATGATGGGCTCGCCCAATCGGGAATCGATTTACTTGAAAAAGCAGGTTTTGAAGTATTGACCACAAGGGTTGCACAAGAACAACTAGCAAACTTCATCAATACAAACAACATAAGTGCCTTACTGGTCCGCAGCGCTACAGAGGTCAACAAAAAAATCATCGATGCCTGCCCCAACCTTAAGTTGATAGGTCGTGGTGGGGTGGGCATGGACAATATCGATGTGGAACATGCCCAATCCAAAGGGATCCATGTCATCAACACACCAGAGGCCTCTTCCGAATCAGTGGCCGAACTGGTCTTTGGCCATCTGTTCAGCGGCGCGCGCTTTCTGCACGATTCCAATCGCAGTATGCCCTTGGATGGCGACAGCATGTTCAAGGAATTGAAAAAAAGTTATGCGGGAGGAGTGGAAATGCGGGGCAAAACCTTGGGGATTGTCGGTTTTGGTAGAATTGGACAGGCCACGGCAAAAATGGCACTGGCATTGGGCATGAAGGTCATTTTTACCGATCATCATACCACTAAAATCACCTTGACGGTTCCTTTTTTCGACGGCCAGTCCATGCAATTCGACCTTGAAGGCACCGATTTGGAGGCGGTGTTGAAGCAATCAGATTTTGTGAGCCTTCATGTGCCTGCACAAGAAAAGTATCTGATAGGTAAAAAGGAGCTTGCCATGATGAAAAGGGGCGCAGGAATCATTAATACTTCCCGGGGAGGCGTCTTGGACGAAGTGGCTTTGGTCGATGCCTTGGACAGTGGTCATCTGTCGTTCGCAGGGCTTGATGTATTCGAGTCGGAACCCAACCCAGAGATCAAGATCCTGATGAACCCCAAAATATCCCTTTCACCCCACATCGGTGCTTCCACCATGGAGGCGCAACAACGCATAGGGGTGGAATTGGCCCAACAAGTGATCAAATTGCTAAAATAGTTGCTTTTTACTGTCTGATCAGAACTTCAAAACCCAGTTTTTTGTACATTGTCCTTCTAACCTTAACGTAAAGAAAAGATGTCAGGATTATTGGATTTATTGAACAGCCCAATGGGCAGACAAATGATAAGCGGGGTGGCCAACCAAACAGGTCAGCCCGAAAGCAAGACCGCAGATGTTCTGAGCATGGCCATGCCCCTTTTGATGGGTGCCATGAAAAAGAACGCTTCCACCCCCGGAGGCGCACAGGGATTGATGGACGCACTTTCTTCCAAACACGATGGCAGTATTTTGGATGACCTTGGAGGTCTTTTCGGAGGAGGTGTGGACCAAAGTGTGGTGAACGATGGTGCAGGGATCTTGGGCCATGTTCTCGGAACCAAACAACCGCAGGTGGAAAATGCCCTTAGCAGTAAATCGGGCTTGGATGCCGGTACAGTATCGCAAATATTGAAAATAGCGGCCCCTATCCTATTGGGCTATTTGGGCAAGCAAACCCGTCAGCAAAACGTGAGCAGCCCCGATGGTCTCAACGGGCTTTTGGGTGGACTCATGGGCGGAAACAAGGCAGCGGCGAAGCAGCAGTCGCTTATTGAAACCTTTTTGGACTCCGATGGGGACGGAAGTGTCATAGACGATTTGGCGGGAATGGTGCTCAACAGTGGAAATACCAAAAAAAGAGGATTGGGTGGCATGCTCGGGGGGCTTTTCGGCAAATAAGAAACACACTTAACGATTTTTAACAGGGCCATTTGAATCTTCAAATGGCTTTTTTTGTACCTTAATTCCATGAAAAAGAGAATTTTATACTATTTATTTGGGGCAATAACAGCAGCACTTGTTCTAGTGTCCTGCACTGCCCAAAAAGAAATGTTGGACGTTTCAAATGAAGAACAGGCCGTATTCAACTCCGATGACGAACAGCCTGTGGAAATCAAGGATGATGAAACGGAATATGAGATCATCATCATTGAACCCGGCTTTTACACTTGGCTACAGTCCATTGCACGACCGGAAGGATACTATTCGCAGAGTTTTTTGGAGAACCGGAATGCCATCTTGGTCACCAATTGGAACCAGAGAGTATTACAACCTTTAATGTACAACCCCAATCTATACGAAATGCAGATCAATTATGATCCAAACATCGATTATGGGTATGAGGTCAATTACAAACTCTACAACTATTTCATTTATTTTCAACGCAAATACAATCAGCGTTTGGGCCCTTTTCTTCCCCGGATATAATGTCTTATTTTTGTCCTGAACTAATTAAGGGCAATGGAAAAATTGAAACAGCGTTGGGAAATCCAGAAAAACTGGCAATTGCTATTTCCTATGCTCGGAGCTTCCCTTACACTGCTTGCGGCATATATCATTGCCAGAGGCTTACTCCATCAATTTGGTCTGAACAACACTTTTTCCGAATGGATTTTCACCATAGGGGTCTCTGCTGTTTTGTACTTTCTGTTCGTACGCTTTTTTCTCTGGTGTTTCAAAAAATTGGAAAACAGGTGGAAAGTGACCTACAAATGGGAAATGATAACCATTTTCATTGTTTTTGCCATTACCGGATCACTTTCCGGGAAATTGGCAGGGCCCTTGGTGGAATGGCTGGGTTTGGGAAAAGGTGTGACCCATCCAATGCTGTACTGGACGGCCCGCATCTTTTTGATTTTGCCCATCTATCAGTTCATTCTGGTCGCTGTCGGTTGGCTGTTCGGGCAATTTCAATTTTTCTGGGATTTTGAGAAAAAAATGCTCAAACGCATGGGATTGGGCTTTTTGGTCCCATAGTTTATGTTTTTTTTAACACAAAAAGAGCAAAAGGCTTGGTTAACTTTGCGGGACATGACCCCGTTTCTCCATAAACGCACGATTACTTTTATCGCCCTTGTCATGGCGATGGCCATCTTGGCCCCTTCCATGATAAAACTGGGACATGCGCTACACGGGCACAATTCGGAGCAAAAATGTATTTCCTACGGAAAAGATCACATACACAGTTCCGATATTGATTGTGATTTCCACGATTTTGCGTTGGCATCAAAAATACTGTTCTCCTCCCAATTTGTTTACACACCTGTGGAGGTGCCAGATATTCTATACGCCAACACTTACCTTTCCGTTGTTTTTGAATCTTCTGACAGAGAGCAACTTGCCCTAAGGGGCCCTCCTGTACTTTCCTGACCCAAGGACCTCATACAATTTTCAAAAACACCTAATATCAGTAACATGAAACTATTTTATTTTTCAATGCTTTTGGCATTGATGCCCATATTTACATCTGCCCAGAACACTTTGTCCGGCAAGATTACCGATTCTGAAACCGGGGAACCTTTGGAACAGGTGTCCGTTTATTTTCCCCAATTGGAAAAAGGGACAGTGACCGATGAAAATGGGGACTACGAACTCAAGGGGCTTCCTGAAGGTTCCTATAAATTGGTCGTGGCCTATCTGGGCTATGAGACCTATTCAACCTCTTTTGAAATCAATATGGGACAGAATCAATTCAGCTATCAAATGGTCTCTTCCGCCATCGAAATTGACGAAGTGGTCCTTTCCACTCCATTCCACAAGCTACAGCGTGAAAATGTAATGAAAGTGGAACAAAAATCCATGGCCGAACTGAAGAGCAACGGGGCAGTGACCCTTGCAGATGGCATTACCAACATTCCGGGAGTCTCTTCCGTTTCCACTGGAATGGGCATTGGAAAGCCAGTGATCCGGGGTTTGAGCTTTAACCGGGTCTTGGTCTATACCCAGGGCATCCGCTTGGAAAACCAACAATATGGTGGCGAGCACGGTCTGGGCATCAATGATGCAGGGATATCCAGCGTGGAAGTCATCAAGGGTCCCGCATCCTTGTTGTATGGCTCGGATGCACTGGGCGGGGTGCTCTACCTCAATCCTGAAGGTTTTGAACTCGCTGGGGAAACTTCGGGCGATGTCAACCTGAACCATTTCACCAATACCTTGGGCTATGGGGCCAATGCCGGTTTTAAGACTACTGGGGACAAGCTCAAGTTTTTGGTCCGCGGGGCCTACACTTCCCATGCAGATTATGAGACTGGGGATGGAACCGGGGTCACCAACTCAAGATTCAACGAAGCCGACATCAAAACGGGGCTAGCCTATCAGGCCACAAGGTTCAAAACTGAGCTTCGTTATAACTACAATGCTTCAAATTTGGGCATTCCCGAAGAAATTGGGGTGCAGGACAATAACAGGGATCCACTTTTGCCCAATCAGGAAATCTCGACCCATATCATAAGTTCAAAGAACAACTTCTTCTTTAAAAAATCAAGCTTGGAAGCAACCTTTGGCTACACGTTCAATGACCGGAAAGAATTTGAGGAGCACCACCATGAAGAAGAGGGAGAAGAGCATGCGGTAGAGGAACATGAAGAAGAGCATGGTGAGGAAGGACCCGCACTGCACATGGACCTCAGTACGTTCAACTACAATATCCAGTTCAATCCACAGTGGGGAAAAATGACCACTATCTTCGGAGTACAGGGCATGCACCAAAAGAATGAAAATTTTGGCGAAGAAGTGCTTATCCCAGATGCCATTACCAACGACTTCGGGGTGCTGGCCACTTCCCATATCCATTTTGAACATGGCGACCTTCAACTGGGGCTGCGGTATGACCTGCGTTCCATCAAGGGCGAGGAAAATGGTGTGTTCGGCGATGAGGACTATATTGGGGCATTGGACAAGGATTTCAACAGTTTCAATGCTGCGGTGGGGTACCGGATGGACCTGACCCCGAATATTCTGGGGCGTGTCAATCTGGCATCGGGCTTTAGGGCGCCGAATCTTTCCGAATTGACATCCAATGGATTGCACAGTGGGGCCAATAGGGTGGAAATTGGAAATCCAGACTTGAAAAGTGAACAGAACTTTCAGGTGGACGTGGCTTTGGAGTACAACAACAAGCATTTTGAAGCATATATCAATGCTTTCTACAACGGCGTGAGCGATTACATATACTTACAGCCCACAGGTGAATTTAGGAATGAGGACCCTGTTTATGTTTTCCAACAACAGGATGCCACTCTGTACGGTGGTGAATTCGGCTTTCATTTGCATCCCCATCCGCTGGATTGGCTCCATTTGGAAAGCAGTTATGACATTGTTTATGGACAGTTGGAAGACAAATCGAACCTTCCGCTCATCCCTGCCAACCGCTGGACCAACACATTCAGGGTAGAATGGAAAAAAAGGGCCTCACAATATAGATGTTATGCGTTTGTAACCTTGCAGACCCATTTTGACCAGAACAAGGTGGCCGATTTTGAAACACCTACCCCACGATATAACCTATTTAATATCGGCATTGGTGGTGATGTACGCATTTTTGAGCAAAAAGTAGGATACAGGATCAGTGGAAACAACCTTTTTGACAAGAACTATATATCACATCTTTCCCGATTGAAAACGGACGGCATAGCCAACATGGGAAGGAACATTGCTTTCAATTTGAGCATTCCACTATAAAGGGATTTCAATACATTATGAGTTCATGCACTTGTTTGGGTGGATGTAAAGAAAATTGCCTGTGCATGGCAAAAAAGGTTTCGGGAATCAAGATCTCAATGGCAAAGATTTGATTCCCGATACTTTTATAAATAAAATCAGAACAGCATTCCAATCCTTCAATATCCAAAAAGCAATAAAGGTTAATGACCATAACTCCTTATCTTTAGCCGATCAAACGAACTTGAGGAAATATGGACATCAATTTCAACAAAAACGAGGACCATAACAAACTGTTGCTATCCGATTTGAAACGACGATTGGCGCAAGTGAAGCTCGGTGGTGGCAAGAAACGCATTGAAAACCAACATGCCAAAGGCAAGATGACGGCACGTGAACGTATCGATTACTTGTTGGACAGCAAATCTCCATCCATTGAAATTGGTGCTTTTGCCGGAGGGGGCATGTATGCGGAACACGGCGGGTGCCCGTCGGGGGGTGTTGTAGTGAAAGTGGGATATGTTCAAGGAAAACAATGTGTTGTGGTGGCCAATGATGCCACTGTAAAAGCCGGGGCCTGGTTTCCCATCACTGGAAAGAAGAACCTGCGTGCACAGGAAATTTCCATAGAGAACAAATTGCCCATCATTTATCTGGTGGACAGTGCGGGTGTTTATCTGCCCATGCAGGACGAAATATTCCCGGACAAGGAGCATTTTGGACGCATTTTCAGGAACAATGCGGTGATGAGCAGTATGGGGATCACCCAAATTGCCGCTATCATGGGAAGTTGCGTGGCCGGAGGGGCCTATTTGCCCATCATGAGCGACGAAGCCCTTATTGTGGACAAAACAGGAAGTATTTTCTTGGCAGGCAGCTATCTGGTGAAGGCCGCCATTGGTGAAAGCATTGACAACGAAACGCTGGGAGGGGCCACGACCCATTCCGAAATCAGCGGGGTCACGGATTACAAGGCCAAAGATGACAAGGATGCCCTTGATAAAATAAAGAACATCATCAACAAGATCGGGGATTTTGAAAAAGCAGGTTTCAATCGGGTGGAAACCAAAAAACCCATTGAGAACCCCGAGGACATTTATGGCATCCTCCCAGCTTCCCGAAGTGATCAATATGATATGTTGGAAATCATCAAACGGTTGGTGGACAATTCTGAATTTGAACAATATAAGGAAGGCTACGGCAAGACCATTTTAACGGGTTATGCCCGCATCGATGGATGGGCTGTGGGCATTGTGGCCAACCAACGCAAAGTGGTGAAGACCAAACAGGGCGAAATGCAGTTCGGGGGAGTGATCTATTCCGATTCTGCGGACAAGGCCACCCGATTCATTGCCAATTGCAACCAAAAGAAAATCCCTTTGGTTTTCCTTCAGGATGTAACCGGCTTTATGGTGGGCAGTAAAAGCGAACATGGCGGTATTATAAAAGATGGAGCCAAAATGGTCAATGCGGTGAGCAATTCCGTGGTGCCCAAATTCACCATTGTAATCGGCAACAGCTATGGTGCAGGAAACTATGCCATGTGCGGCAAGGCCTATGACCCAAGGCTGATTGTGGCATGGCCAAGTGCCGAGCTGGCCGTAATGAGTGGAAATTCTGCTGCCAAGGTGCTCCTACAGATCGAAAAGGCCAGTTTGGAGAAAAATGGGGAAATCATTGACCCGGAAAAGGAAAAAGCCCTTTTTGATAAGATCAAAAAACGATACGACGACCAAATATCACCTTATTATGCGGCCGCCAGACTGTGGACCGATGCCATCATAGATCCTTTGGATACCCGAAAATGGATTTCCATGGGCATCGAGGCCGCCAACCATGCACCCATTGATAAAAAGTTCAATATGGGGGTGTTGCAGGTCTAATTATGTACCACTTCCGAAGGAAGCTTCAAATCAAATAAATATTGGTTGGCCCCTTTGATCCACAAGCGGAAGACCTTGACCTCCTTGCTTTGGAGCGTTCCACCATAGTTTCGGTAGATGGTGGCCTTAAGATAGCTCGGGGTCAATTGTTTGTTCCCATGGTAGGTGGCATTCACCTTCCATGTCCCAGGAATTTCGTCATCCAATAGAAAATCTACCATGGAATAGCCCAGTTTCTTTTCGGAGCGGATTCTTTCCGACATTTCTGCCAAGGTATGCTTCCACTCAAAATATTGGCCGTTCGGGTTCACAAACTGTAGGTCGAACTCTGCCTCAGAGTCGTTCCATTCAAAAACCAATCGTGTGGTATATTCATTTTGGTCGCTTTGCTTTCCCTGCCTTATGCTCAAAGTACCTTTTTCCAGAGCGAAGAGGTTATCGATTTCCCTTTGCATTATCTGTGGAAGCTCCAAGCTGTCCTTGGGCAACAGTCCCTCGTCAAGCAGGTAGGAATGTCTCAAATATAGAGAGGCCGCAGATTCCGGTCTGTCAAGATCACGGTAGCTATTGGCCATATCGATAAAGCTCTGGGCGTAATCGGGTCTTAGGATGTACACATTTTTATAGACTTCGTGGGCCTTTTCCAACCTGTCCTCAGATTCCAAAACATAAGCTAGGGATTTTAGTAGTACTGGGTTTTTATTTGCAATTTGCACAAACCTTTCCAAAATTCCATCGGCGTATTTTTCCTCTTCCCTTTGTTCGTAAAAGTATACATAGGAATCTAATAAATAATATGGGTGATTTCCATAGATTTCACTCATACGACCAAAAACTGTTTTGGCCTGTTCTAAAGATTCACTCTTGCGAAGATTTTCCAAATAGACGGGCATTGATTCCAAGTTTCCATTTTCTTTGACCATACCTTCTTTTATATAATTATTACGAATCAATGCCTGATTGTATGGCTTATAATTTCGTGTAGTTGGATTGGTTGTTCCTGTCTTGGTATTGATGACAACAACACCGCCAGCACCGAGACTACCATATAATGAAGTAGCGGTCAAAGAAGAAATAAATGCAATTCTCTTCAAATTGCCCATAAACTGGCTGCAATAAACTTTGGTCAAAACTAGACCATCCACATCAAAAATAGCTCCGCCACCCGAAGACAGGCTTTGTGTCGACCTCATTTTCACATACAACTCATCTGTTCCTGGATCACAGAATGCAGTAACCCCGGCAAACATGCCCATTATAACATTATTCAAATTAGGCCAGCGTTCGATTTCCTCTTCATCAATAATTCTTACAGGGAAGCTTGATGTTTCACGATTTATAAAACCAAATGATGATTTGATGATATTGGGATTGGAGTGGTATTCTGATTCAAGTTCGTTTTGTCCTTTCAGGATAGTTTTAGAAACTGTCACCTCATCCAATTCTTCAATTTTGAGGGTCATTTTTATGTTCAAGATTTGGGTCACATCTTCAACTATGATGGAAATTGTATCCATACCCATATAGGTGAATTCCAGTTCTTCCCTAGGTTCGGCCTTAATTTGATAATATCCGTGTTCATTGGATGCGGTCTTGTCTCCAGAAGATAGATTGATCACATGGACATTGGACAAAGGACTTCCTGCATTGGAAATATGACCCTGTATTATTCTTTGACCATAAGTGAAGCCTGAAATAAAAAAGAAAAAGTATATAAATGGCAGTAACCTCATAATACAATGGGTATTGGATGATTACTAAATTTACAAAAAAATTCAATTCCCCAATTGCGCTTTGGGTCTGGGAATCAGCATCAATTCGGTCTGTCTTCCGTTCACGTACCTAAATCCTTCTTCACCAAAAAAACCTGCTTCTTCCAGCATGATGCGAATATCACGTTTCCATTCGGGAATGTGCACAGTGGTATTGAGTTCTATGGCATAAACGGTATTGGGGTTCAACGGGTAGTTTTGACCATCATCCTTCATAACGCCCCCCTGGGCATCCCACATACCAATGGTCGTGCCCGCAGAATGTCCATAAGAACCCAACGGATGGGTATAAATGGAAGGTCGAAGCCCTGCCTGCTTTGCCTCTTGGAGTGCTTTGGCCAAAATATCGTTACCAACCCTTCCCTTGACCATGTTTTTGGTCAAAAAGTCTTGTACTCGATTCCCGTCCTTTAAGGCTTCCACCAAAAAAGCAGGGGCCTCGGTTTCTTCAGGTTTCAAAACGTAGGCCAACTCTTGGCAATCGGTATTGAGTCGTAGATAGGTGATCCCAAAATCACAGTGCAGTAGATCACCTTGTTGGATCACCATATTGTCCGGTCTTCCTGAAAATGAGTACAGATGGCTGACCAACTCCTCGCTGGTCCTTTGGATATCCACCGTGGGATGGAACCAGGTCTCCAGACCCAGATCGGTCACTTTTTGCCTCATCCACCACTCTACTTCGGTGGTGGTAGTGACACCTGGCGTGATGACTTTTTCGGAAAAGGCTTCGGCGATAATATCGTGGGTAATGTCCACCAATTGGTTGAAAATGGTCATTTCCCTCGGTGTGCGGGTCTCGATCCAACGCACAGCCAATTGTTCGGCCGACACAACCTTGGAATGAAACTTTTTGGGCAGGTTGGCCATAAATTCGTCATAATCCGTTTTGTCCAATCCATCGGCTATGTTGTGGTCTTTTGAAAAATTGAGCCCGATTTTCCTAGGATTCCGTTCAGAGATCAACTCCACCAATCTTTTCCATTGATCCGGCTCTTGTTCCTTGTCCCAAGCCGAAATGATGCTTTTACCCACATTATAACGGGCAACGGCCAATTTGTCCATTGTATTGTTGGCTTTATTGCGATAAAAAAGGAGTATGGTCCTACGCCGGGCATTCAACCAAGTGGCGGGCAGCATGGTTTTCAGGACAGGGTCTTCATTATATTCACGGGAAATCAAAATCCACATATCGATGCCTGTGTCGTCCATCAATTTGGGAAGCAAGTCGTCAAAACGTTCTTCCAAAATCTCGTCCATTACCCTGGCCCGTTCCACTTCGGGAAGGATTTGTTGGGATAACGCAATAGATGGTAAAAGAAACAATATTAGGTTGATGATTTTTCGCATGGTTGATTTTTTGATTTCCTGAATGTACAAAACTTAACTTATTTGCTGCATAGTTTTCTTCCTGTCGATTTTTTTACTTGGTGTTTCATCAAAATGTTTTACAAAATAAATCGCTTTGGGCACTTCATATTTGGAGATGTTTTTCAGTCTTTTGATCTTTTCGAGCAATGTTTTTTTGGATGTGGTTTCTCCTTCCACCACCAAGATCAATTTTTGTCCCAGTGTCCCATCGGGTGTTCCAGCCACAAAAAAGCGGGATTCCATAATTGATGACAACTGTTCCTCTATTTTTTCAGGGAATAGTTTTATTCCTCCGGAATTGATGATGGAATCGTACCTCCCCAACCATCTGAATTGGTCCTTTCCGATCAACTCCACCAAATCGTTGGTAATGATTTTCCCTTCCGAAATATTGGGAGCATCGATGACCAAACATCCCCGGTCGTCCACAGCTATTTCCACATGGGGCAAGGTCTTAAAAAATAGACTGGATTTGGGTGCAATTTCCTTTACGGCGATGTGTGTTATGGTCTCCGTCATACCGTAGGTTTCAAAAACGTGGGTGGAAACGGTTTTCAATCGATCCATCAACAAGGCATCAACGGGAGCGCCACCAATGATCAAGGTTTTAATAAAGGGGGATAGCTTCTCCAAAGAATTTTGAACCTGCATCGGTACCATCGCTACAAAGTCATAAGGTCTTTCACAATGATCAAGTGGCGTCGATGATGGTTCCACATAATCCAAATGCATCCCCAGTACCATGGCGCGCACCACCATCATCTTGCCTGCAATTCCTGAGCAGGGCAAACATAACAGGGCAGTCTGTTTTGGTCGAAGTTGAAAATATTCTCCCGTGGCCAATGCCGAATTGATCATCTGGGCTTTGTGTAACGTAATTTTCTTAGGGGGCCCTGTAGAACCCGATGTGAACACTTCCAAAAATGGTTTGTTGGAAATCCAATCCAAAAGGAATTCGCCCAATGGAGCTTCAAATTCCTCCCCTTCCTTTACCAAACTGTAGCCCATTTCGTTAAGTTCCTCAAAGTTGAAGGAAGCACCATTGAGCTCAAAGTCGGGGTGGATGTTATGCCATGCTGGATGCTTCATTGCTGAGGGCTGTGTATTCTTCTCTGGCCAAGACTTTGCCAAAAAGTCGCGCTTTCCAATTTCTCCATCCATATTTCTTGGAAAAAATGAGCAATAGTATGGGATAGATCACAAATACGGGAATCAATACATCCCATCCCAATTCAGGCTTGGAGACATCCTTATAAATGGAATGGGTCTGAAATGCCGTCCAATCCGCAGTAACGAGCAAGGCCGTGATCAAATTATTGGCGGCATGGAACCCCAAAGCAAGTTCCAATCCTTCATCCATCAAGGTCAAAATGCCCAAAAAGAAGCCCGTTCCGATATAATAGATCAGTATGCCATGGCCCAGTTTTTCCACCTCTGGATTGGCAATGTGCATCAACCCGAACAAGGTTGAGGTCACCACCAAGGGCAACCACCTGTTTTTGGCCATCAGTCCTATTCCCTGCATCATGTGGCCCCGGAACAGATATTCTTCAAAACTGGTCTGCAAGGGAATCAAAAGGATGGCGATAATGGCCAAAGGAACAAACTTCATCAAATCGAAGTTGAGCTCATAATCGTCCGGGGAGAAATAGATGTCCACTCCTGTGAGCGCAATGGTAATCAAGCTCCATAGGCCAAAAGCGAAAAAAATCCGCTTCCAGTCAATTTTTTTTCTTGAGGTTGTCAGGGAGGTAACGGACTGTTGGTGGACCAATAGCGTCCAGCCCAAAACCACAAAAAATCCGACCACCAAAGGTGCCAGCAAGATGATCAGTACCAAATTGGACCCAAACTGTTCAATGACCTGTTGCATGGCCACTTCCGTATCTATTGAAGAATTGATGGTCATGATGTAGTTAATGAGCATAAACCCGATAAAGCCAATCGGCAGGACCAAATATTTCCAAAGTCCCTCATTTCCCTTGTACCCTTGTTCTATGTACATATTTCTGTAATTAAATCCATGTTCCAATCCTTGGATTGCCTGTAAAAAATTTTTCCGCCAGAGACTTCCAAGGGACTTTCCACATTATTGGTGTAAAGACTTCCGGTCCCCAGTCCTTGCGGCATTGTGTTGTTCAATGTGAATGTCCATTGTGCTATGGCATTCAACCCTATATTACTCTCCAGGGCACTGGTGATCCACCATCCGGCTTTTTGCTCCTTGGCTAGATCAATCCACTCTTGGCTGCCCGAAAAACCACCCACCAAACTGGGTTTTAAAATGATGTATTGCGGTTGTATGGTTTGTAGCAATCCCTTCTTTTGTGTTATATCAAAAACGCCTATCAACTCTTCATCCAAGGCAATGGGCAACGGGGTCTTTTCACAAAGATCAGCCATAACTTCCCATTGTCCCTGTTTTATGGGCTGTTCAATGGAATGTATTTCAAAAGTGGCCAAGCGCTCCAATTTTTTCAAGGCTTCATGGGGAGAAAAAGCACCGTTGGCATCGACCCGTATTTCAATTTCTTGGGAAGAGAAATGGTTTCTGATGAATTTTAAGATGGACAGTTCCTTTTCAAAATCAATGGCCCCGATCTTCATTTTGATGCACCGAAAGCCATCTTTGATTTTTTGTTCCAATTGCTGGAGCATATAGGCCTCATCACCCATCCATATAAGGCCGTTTATGGGGATGGGGGTTTCTTTTTGGGTGAAATCAGAAGGGAAGAGCTCAAAAGGGTCTTCGGATGCCAAGGACAGGAAAGCCTGCTCCAATCCAAATTGAATGGAGGGATACTCCTTGAGTTCTTGCAGCAATTGTTCCTGCTCCAAGTGAATGTTTCGGCAGGTCCAAGCCAATTTTTCCACATAATCAGGACGGTCATCCATACTCAATCCGCGGAGAATACCGCACTCCCCTATTCCATATCGTCCGTCATTACGAAGGACAATGAACCAGGTTTCCTTTTGGGTGAGTATCCCACGGGAAGTTCCGCTGGGGACTTTAAAATTCAGGGTGTACTTTTTATAGCTTGCTTCCATCCAATAGATTCAAATTTAACCATATTTTGAATCTTAAAGGCAAAATTCGGTTTCCGATAAATGAAGAAAAATAAAAATTGATGTCTTAGCTAAAATTGAACCAGAAACGCACTCCGTCACCATCCCTGTCAATGTTCAGTTTGGACTGGAGTTGGTTCACCAAACGGTTCATCAAACGGATTCCCATGGAAGAATGGGCACGTTCCTCGGCATCTTCGGGTAGCCCAATACCATTATCGGTATATTCAAAGTAGCCTTGGTCACCGTTCTTGCGCAAATGGATGTAAATCTTGCCATTGTCATCATTGTCTGGAAAGGCGTATTTGAAGGAATTGGATACCAACTCATTCAAAATCAACCCAAAGGGAATGGCCCGGTCTATGTCCAGTTCGGTGCCCTCGGCATCGATCGTGATGGTGATGTTGTGCCCCCCTTTCTTGTAAACGGATTGCACGCTGTTGATCAAACTTTCAATGTATCCCTGCATTTCTATGACCGAGAGATCGTCGTTCTGATAGAGTTTTTGGTGGATCAGTGCCATGGCCTTGACCCTGCTCTTTCCTTCTTCCAAAGCCTCTATGGCAGCTTTGCTGCGGGTGTTCTTGGTCTGGAGGCTCAAAAGGCTGGAGACCATTTGCAGATTGTTCTTGACCCTATGGTGTATTTCCTTCAAAAGTGAATCTTTTTCAACGAGAGAGTTCTCGATGATGCGTTTTTGCTCGGCGATCAAGCGTTGGTTCTTGATACTCTTCAGGTAGGCATAGACCAAGCCGGCAAAACCCAATAGGGTGAACACCAATGAAACAAAAACAAGATGGATACGCTCATCCTTGGCCTTCATTTCACTGCGAGCCAGTTCATTGATCCGTTTTTGCTCATCGATCAGCCGTTGGGAGTTCTCTAGGTCCTCATTGGCCACAATGGTGACCAGTTGCTGCTTGATGAGGGCAGATTGTTTTTGTGCAAGGGAATCCTTTATCCGTTCATTGCGCTTGTAATAGATGGTTGCGTTCTTGAAATTCTCCACTTTATCATAAAAAGCAGCCAACAAGCTGTTCCGCTTAATGGTCTGTAATATGCCGATGTTCTCAAATTCAATATCGAGGTAATTTTTTGCCGCCGTGAACCGTTCCAATTGAAGGTTTGCATCGGCCAAGTAGAGTGTATTATCTATGATTTCGCTTTTGTGTTGGTTATGGGGGGAAGCCTCCAAAGCTTCAATGCTTCCCTCGAGCAAGGGGATAGCGGCTTCATATTCACCCATCATTACGTGGCATTTTGCAATGTTTCCCTCTATTTCCGCTTTGAGCAATTGGCTCTCAAAGATATCCTGTTCACTTTTTTGGGTAGAAATGTCATTGAGGTACACTTCCAAATGGCCTTTTGCCTTTTTAAGTTCACTCAGGGCGGTCGGGGCCGAATTGTCCAATCTGAGATAATTGCCCACTTTGCTATGGTATTTGGCCAACCCATAGGAGTCATTGTCCGCAATGGTGGGCTTCACCTCCATTATGTACTGGTTTCGGGCCTTCCTATATAATCCCAAATTGCTGTATATGTCATAAAAGGAAACGTTCTCTGTTATGCCCAGCTCGCGTTTTTCCTTACGGATCTCGATTTGCTTGTCATACATTTGGAGGTTGGCGTAATTGTTGTCCAGAACATCCAGCACCACTTTTCTGGAGGCAGCGTCCAAAGAATCCTTGGTGTCGTAGAGTTCCTTGGCCAAGGCAGTGCTCTTATCATATTCGCCCAAATCGTTGTATATCTGAGCTTCCATCACCCTGTAAAGCCGGGTAGCCAGGGTATCATTGGTCTTTTGGGCATTGGACAGGTATATCTTGACGGTATCCAACCAATCGTATGCAGAATTTACGTTGTATCTGTCTATGGAATTGAAGAAAAAGTCGAACCTTTCCGAAGGGGAGTCTGTTTGCTGGAACTCCTTCAATGCGCTCTGCTCATCAGCACCGGAAGTTTGGGCCGATGCCGTGGACAGGATTGTTAAATAAAAAGCAATGAAAAAAAATCTTACGTAACGTCCCATTAATTTATCTGATACGGCAATCCGGGTCTGGCCCATGGTGCCATCATTGTTGTGCCCTTTTCTCTTTACTTCCCCCAAAAAACAAGTAATTCATGAGATAACTGCATCACTGAAAAACCAAGTATGGGGTATATAAAGAACGTTAGTTTGCTTTCAAAATTAAATCCAAACCCAAAGACTTGACCGGTATTGTTGTGAAACAATGCTTTTCTGTTGTGAAAAGCATCTATTTGTATGTGAAGATGCATTTTGTCGATGTTTTGTGCATTTTGTGGAAACATCAAATCGAAAAGGTAATCATAAAACTAAAAAAGGCCTTGCTTTTAACAACAAGACCCTTTTACGAGAACACTATATGAAAATGAAAAAATTACTTTCTTAATTATTTATACTGCTAAAGTATGGTTACCTATCCTGATGGTAAAAAGATTGTTGTGAACAGCCCAAAAGTTGTTGCAACGCTATTGGAAAAGGACGTGGAATAAAAAAGTGCCCGAAAAAGGCACTTTTACGTATTGTAAAATCAAAATGGATCCATCAACTGTTCATGGAAGAAAGTATGAATTCCTTGAATTCCTTGGAGATGGGAATCAAATTGTTATTGATCATAATATCCTTGGAATTGATGGCATCGATATGGTCCACATTTACGATGTAAGACTTGTGTGCCCTGTAAAATTTGTTCTTGGGCAACTTTTCCAAATAGTCCTTGAGCGGGGATCGGACCAAGAACTTCTTGTCCACCGTGTTCACTTCCAAATATACATTGTCCGCTTTGATAAAATGGATGTCACTGAACTGGATCCGGTAGTACAAGTGCTGTTTCTTTACGAAAATGGAGTCCTTCAAAACTGAGTTGGAAGTAAAGCTCTCCCCTATGGACTCATCTATTTCCTTGTTGTTTCCCTTTTTGTTGTAACTAAAGTTGGAGAGTGCTATTTCAATGGAGGTGTACAGGTCCTGTTGTTCAAAAGGCTTTACCAGATAACCATCCGGTTTTACCGTTTTTGCATTCTCCACTGTTGCCCTATCTGAATTGGAAGTCACGAAGATGAACGGAATATTATAGGTTTCCCTGATGTGTTTCCCGAGGTCTATTCCGGTTTTGTCGGAGGCCAGGATAATATCGATCAACACCAGATCCACATGGTTGTTCTTCAATACCTCAACGGCCTGTTCATACACAATGACATTATCCACGATCTCATAACCTATATCCTCGAGCATGGATTGCATATCATCGGCAATGATGACATTGTCCTCTACGATCAAAATTTTAATTGGATGTTCCAAAGTTCCTTAAAGTTTATCTGGTTGTAATCAAATTTACAAAAAAATATTAACTGATGTGAAGAAGAGTATAGCTAGCATAAAAGTGCTGAGCGCCACTTTCTTAAGTTCACTGTCAAGTTCTCTTGGCTCTTCGGTTTTCATGACTTTTGTCAAGTGCATGATAAGGGGCAAAAAGGCAAGCATAAAAAAGGATTGTTGCCAACTGAAATTTTTTAGCCATATATAGAAAAGGAAGGCCAAGAAAGCCATCAGGATCAATAAAAAATGGTAGTGTTTTCCATTTTCAAAACCCATTTTTACCACCAAAGTGATTTTACCATGCTTTTTGTCGGAGACAACATCCCTCAAATTGTTCAGGTTGAGCACCCCTACGCACAACAGTCCTATGCCCATTGCCGGCAATACGGAAACCCAATCCAATGCTTTTGTGTACAGAAACATACTGCCCAACACCCCTAAAAGACCAAAAAAAAGAAACACGAACAAATCTCCCAATCCCTTGTATCCATAAGGACTGGAACCCATGGTGTATTTGAGGGCCGCCCAAATGCTCAGTCCGCCAAGCAGGAAAAAAAGAAGCACAAAAGGTAAATCATCCGTGCCAAACGCAAGATAAATAAGAACAATGGCCAAAACCATCGAAATGATTACGGAAAGGACTATTCCTCGTTTCAGTTCGGATTTGGTGAGCAACCCACTCTGCAATGCCCTGGCCGGGCCGACCCTATCCTCATTGTCGGTCCCCTTTACCCCATCACCATAGTCGTTGGCAAAATTGGAAGTGATCTGAAAACCAACCGTGGTCAGTAGGGCAAATAACAAAATATCGAGTTTGAAAAGACCCTGCATGGTTGCCATGGCCGTGCCGACTAGAATGCCCGAAAGGGATAATGGAAGGGTCCGTAAACGGGCTGCCTGCACCCAGGCCTTTGTCTTTCCCAATTAAAAAGGTTCTTCTATCTTGATTCTTTTTCCATCCTTGTACGACGCCACAAAAGCGTCCTTGAAGCCCATTTGTACCAATTGCGCCCTAAAGGACTGTGCCTCGGCCAAGGTCTCAAAATTTCCAAGGGAATAGGCGTAAAAAGGATTGGTCTTCACAAAAAGGGTGTTGGTGAGTGCCTCCGAAGCAAGGGTCACGTTGTTGTCCACAAACGACTTGACCTGAACGGAATAGATTTTTTCCTTGTTTAAGAACTCCTTCGCGAGATAAAATTCTTTCACCAAACTGAGTTCCTCGTTCTGGCTCTTAAGGTTGTCTATCCTGTTCTTGATGGCATCCAAACTGTCGATGGAGACCAAGAGATTGTTCTGGTTCTCAAAGGATTGTTTGGTGCTTAGGCCAGCAGTGAAGGACGTAATGGCCAGGGTGCCGATTACGAACAATCCCACGAAACCCAAAAGAATGTTCCGCTGTAACTTCAGTTTGCGAAGATCTTTGTTCTTGTACTTTATCTGATCCAGTAATCTTTCGTTGATGATCTGGGCCTTATCTATGTCCTTGTGTAAATCCAACAAATCGCTTTCTTCAATAAAAGGCATATTGTCAAGGGGTTATGAATTATCAGCCGTGCTAATAACGTAGTTGTCAATAAGTTAATCGGTATATCTACAAATGTAAAGTTTTTGGGGAAAGAAAAAAACTTAGGGGGTTTAAATTACTGAAAAATATTGTTTGTCAGAGCAGATAAATCCCATCATCCTGGATATTGATCTTACGCTGTCGATATAGAATGCCTACTCCTTTCTTGAACGCTTTTTTGCTTAAATGAAGTGTTTTTTGGATTTCTTCGGGGGAAGATTTGTCGTGAAGGGGCAAAAAACCATTGTTTGCATGCAGTTTATCATAAATAATCTTGGCAGTGGGCTCCAGCATTTTCGCCCCGATGGGCTGTAGGGAAACATCAATTTTATTGTCATCCCTGACATTTTTGATAAATCCCCTTAATCGGTCCCCCACCGAAATGGGCTTGAAAAGGTCGCTGTCGAAAATAAGCCCTTTGTGTTTGTCATCTACGATTACCTCCCAGCCCAAGGGTGTTTTTCGGTACACCAACAGATCGACCTCGGCATTGGTTTCGTAATCCACATCCTTGTTGGACAAAAACCTATCCACCCTACTGGAACCTGTTAGCCTCATGCTTTCTTCGTCCATATAGCAGTGCACAACATATTGTTTTCCGACCTCCATTCTTTGGGACTGTTCCCTAAAGGGAACAAGCAGATGCTTTTCCAGCCCCCAATCCAAAAAAGCGCCAAAAGTGCCTACTTCCGCTACTTTCAAAAAGGCAAAACCGTCTCTGGTCACATAGGGTTTCAGCGTAGTGGCCACAGGGCGCTCGCTATTGTCCAAATAGCAGAACACCTCCATTTCCATATCAATCTCGAAGTCCTCGGGAACGTATTTGTTGGGTAACAGGATTTCTGTGCCCTCATCATCTCCCAAAAAGAGGCCTACGCTGGTGCTGCGCAACACTTTCAGCTTATTGTGTTTTCCCAATGCTATCATGTGCCAAAGGTAGCTGTTATTTGTGTGTATAAAAAAAGCTGCCCCAGAATAGGACAGCCTTTCAATTAATTTTAATCTACTAAATTTTCTTAAATATAATAAATTATTCTAATTGTAAACGGATTGCTTACCAAAGTGCTTGGCCAACATATAGTAAATCACGGCCCGGTACTTGTTTTTTTCGGACTGTCCATATTTTTGAATTACGGTGCTTATAGCCTCCATAAGGGCTGGGCTGTCCGCAAGTCCCAACTTTTTGATCAAAAAATTATTCTTGACGGTCTCCAGTTCCTTGTCATCCGACCCGGAAACCTTGGAAGCATCCAGATTATAGATGGCAGGACCTAGGCCAATGGCCACCTTGGTCAAGAGATCCATATCGGGGGTTTCCCCAAATTTGGTCTTAATGTCTTCAGCATATTTCTGGATCAGTTCGTCTCGTTTGCTCATAATGGTTCAGTGTTGTTTTTAAAAAATTATAGCTATCGCCTAAGATATAAAATCGAAGTAGTCAAGCAAAATTTTATTGTTAAGCCCCCGTGGGGTATTGATTTCCAGAATCTTTGGTTTTTGGGATTTTTGATAAAAAACACTGAAGGATTTTACCAAACTATCCTTGTCCACTGCCTTGGTGTATTCAAACCCGAACATCTTGGCCAGATGTTCCGAGGTCAACTGATGATGGGTCTCAAAAAAGGTCCCGAACTCTTCCGTATCTTCCTTGCCGGGAAGAATCCTAAAAATACCCCCTCCTCCATTATTGATGACAATGATTCTAAAATCTGGGCGGACGTAGTTGCTCCATAGGGCATTGCTGTCATAGAAAAAACTGAGGTCCCCCGTGATCAGCAGGGTCGGCTCCTTTGAATGGACCGATGCCCCGATCGCCGTGGAAGTGCTTCCATCAATCCCGCTAGTGCCCCTATTGCAAAACACTTTTAACGTAGGGTGCATGGGAAACAATTGTGCATACCTCACCGTCGAGCTATTGGCCAAATGCACCTGATACCCTTTGGGTATGTGCTGCATCACCTCATCATACACCGTAAAATCTGAAAAAGGAATCTGTTGTAAATAGGTTTCCCTGGCCCGCTCATATTTTGCCTTTACCCCCTTCCATTTCAATTTATAGAGGCTTTCCGTTGTCTCTGGGGAAACAATGGCCTTTAAAAATTCGTTCGGATTGGTTTTGATATGGTCTGAAAGGCAAAAAAAGGTATCATACGCTTTTTTAGGGTCGATGTGCCAATGAGCCGCGGGCTGAAACTTGCGTAAAAACGCTTTGATTTTTTTGGAAACGATCATCCCACCAAATGTGATGAGCAAATCGGGTTGCAGTGCCTTGAAAAGAGCTTCCCGCTCCGCAGATTTCTCGATTGGGGCGATGATACTGTCAATACTTGGAAAAAACTCGGGATGGTGCAGATTGGAGGTCGTTTCCGTGAACACCAAAGTGTTGCCATCGGTTGCCAGTGCTTCCAAAACTTCTTGGCTGATAGTATCGGGATGGTTCACCCCGACCAAGACCATTTTCTTGGGGCTGTTTTTCCAAGTCTTCGCAAATTCGTCCCAATTATTTTCCGCTTCCCTTTCAACCGAATCATCTTTTGCCCCGGAAACTTCCACCATAGGTTCTTGTACCTGTCCGTACAGTGGTTCTTCAAAAGGGATATTGATGTGTACCGGGGCTTTTTGAACAAATACTGTTTGGATTGCCATGTCCAGTTCCTTTTCATTAAAAGCCTGGATCTCTTTCTGGGATTCTACCAAAAGCTGTTTGCCCAACTTTGCAACAATTTCAGGTGCGTGGGACACATCTTGCTTCAAATTGGTGGAATACCCGATGTGTTTTTCCAAAACATTTTCCTGCCTGATGGTCTGCCCGTCTCCTATGTCAATTCGGTAGCTGGGCCTATCCGCAGAAACCACGATAAGGGGAATATCACTATAAAAGGCCTCCGCGACTGCGGGATAATAATTGAGCAGGGCACTCCCTGATGTACATACCACGGCAACTGGTTCTTGCATTTGCTGGGCCATACCCAAGGCAAAAAATGCGGCACAGCGCTCATCCACGATGCTGTAGCACTTAAAAAAAGGGTTTTTGGTGAAACCTATGGTCAAAGGTGCATTCCGGGAACCTGGTGAAATCACTATATGTTTGATTCCCTTGGACTTAAAATACAGGACCAACGTTTGTGCGGCGGGAATATTGGAATATATCATGGAGTACAAAAATACACTTGAAAACGATATTCCCCCAAAATCCGAAGCATCAAATTAAAGGATGCCCAACATGGTCTTGCTTTTGTTCTGGGTCTCAATCCATTCACTCATGGGGTCGGAAGCGGCAGTAATGCCCCCGCCTACATAAATTGTGGCTTTGTCCCCTTTCAGTTCCATGCACCGCAAATTGACGAACAGCGATGATTCCTTATTTCCCCATAGGTTGAGTTCTCCCAAAAAGCCCGTGTAAAAAGTGCGGGGATAATTTTCATGTTCCAGGATGAATTCCCTGGCCTCTTGGGTCGGGATTCCGCAAACGGCCGGTGTAGGGTGCAGGGCGGTGATTATTTCCTTTACACCTGTTTGGGGCAATAACGTCCCCCTTACCTCTGATTTTAAATGCCAAAGATTGCCGGCCCTCACAGATTGCGCTTCGTCCACTTCCAGTTTGTCCATGAAATGCCCCAGCTTTTCCCGAATATAGTCGGAAACCATTTTCTGTTCCTCGATTTCCTTGTCGCCCCATTTGGGTTCTTCATTATCGCTGAAGGGCAAGGTAGCGGCCAAGGACATGGTCCGCAGTTCCCCTGATTTAATGTTGACCAAGGTTTCAGGCGTGGCACCGCACCATGTTCCGATTTTGGGGTGGTAAAAAAAGTAACAGAACGCATTGGTATAACGCTGCAAAAGGGTTTTGAAAATAGCTGTTGGGCTTTGGGACAACGGTATTTCCATTTTCCTGGAGAGTACCACTTTTTTCAGCTTGCCCTGTTTTATCTCCCGAATGCCTTTTTCCACCAGTTCCAAATGGGCATCCCTGCCTTCATCCGATACAGCTACTTCTTTGTTGACAGCCCATTCCCCTTTGGGGAAAGTTCCCTTCAGCAACTCATCCGGTTGGATTAGGACAGCACCGTACTTTAGGTTGAAAGGGGCAAAAACAAATCCCTTGCCCTGAAAATCTGAAGTTGTGTTCAGGCAACCATCGGATTGAAAAACGGCAATAAGTTCTTCATCCTGTGGTTTTCGGTAAACGGAAAATGGCAATCCTTTATCCAAACCAGTTTCGACCTTGGCCAATATTTCCGAAAAGGATCTATTTTCTAGGGAGTGCAATGGTGGTCAGTTTACAGTTGGAAATGAGGTCGCCTTCTTCATTGGTGATCTTTATCTCCCAAAGTTGGGTGGTCCGCCCTTTATGGATAATGGATGCTCGTGCATAGACATATCCTTCCTTGACGGATTTTACATGGTTGGCGGCAATCTCTATCCCCCGCACAAAAAACTCCTTTGCATCCAAAAATATATAGGAGGCAGCACTGCCCACACTCTCTGCCAATGCCACGGATGCCCCTCCGTGAAGTACGCCATCAGGTTGGTGCACTTTTGGGGTGACCGGCATGCGTGCCAAGAGAAAATTCTCCCCGACATCAATATAGGTTATGTCCAAAGTTTCCATCAATGTCCCTTTGGTGATGGCATTGCACACGGACAGAATCTTCTCTTTGTGTTCGTTCATCCTCTTATTTTTTGTAAAATTACATAAAGCTATGGCAATATCGAACCAAGCCTTATGATTATGTCCCAAGACGAAAAAATAGTTACTTACACTACGGAGAACATCTACCTGACCCATAACACCATTACCGCCAAAACAAAAAATGTGTGGCTGGTGTTCCATGGCATCGGATATTTGAGCCGTTACTTTGTAAACTATTTTAAGGATCTGGATCCAACGGAAAACTACATCATTGTGCCACAAGCACCGTCAAAATACTACTTGAAGGATGAGTACAAATATGTTGGTGCCAGTTGGTTGACCAAGGAAAATACCGCCATGGAGATCCAAAATGTGTTTCGCTATATTGATGCCGTTTGGGATGCTGAGAACCTTCCAAAAGACCTAAATTTTATCCTCTTCGGATTCTCCCAAGGGGTTTCCATTGCCATGAGATGGTTGGCCCACAGAAAGATAAGCTGCAAAATGCTGGTATTGTATGCCGGGGGCATTCCCAATGAGTTGACCCCGAAAGATTTCGATTTTTTGGATTTTGAAAAAACCAAGATAAAGATCATTTATGGGGACAGGGATGCATACCTGACCACGGATCGGCTAAAAGCGGAAAAAATGAAGATGGACACTCTTTTTAAAGGAAAAGCGGAAATCATCACCTTTGAAGGCGGACATGAAATAAAGCCTGGGATTATCCAAAAATTACTTTAGGCCAAAGTTCTAGTTGTTGGGTTCTTCCTTTGGTTCTTCATCGGGATAATACTTGATGACCCGGGTGGTGTAGGTGTTGTCTGGGGTCACAATCTGTTTCACCCAATTTTTTGGGGTATTGCTATCAAATTGAAAAATATAATTGTCAACGGATTCCGTGGTGAGGGTTTTGGTAACGACCCTGTCCAAAACACCTTCCTTGTAGTGATAAAAGAGTTTTTTCTGTGAGACAAACTCCTTGTCCTCCAAACTGTATAAAAAGTCCTCACTGGTGATCAATCTGCCCTTATCATCAAAAACTTCTTCATTGGCCCTGTTGGGCTCCCCATCAATATATTCCTTCACAAGGACGGATTTTTGGGTTCCTTTGGAACCTTTGCGTTCTGTGGTCCTCACCGATTTTTCCAGAATACCATTGGTGAAAGTGCTCACCGTGGTCTCGTTTTTGGATGAAGTATGCTCAAAAGTGGTTTCGTCCACACCATCAATATTGGAGGATATAATCTTTACCAATTTTCCTTCTTCATCATATTGGTACTGTTGTTTTTCCAAGAACTGTTTGTCATAGGAAAGGATTTTTTCCACCACGTTTCGTTGCGGAACGGTATCGATGGCATAGAAGTAGGCCATGGAGGTGGATTCGTCCAAAACATTGTTCTTGTAGCTCTCCATTCGCTTCTCCACCAGTTCACCGCCCTCATATTTGTAATGGGTGATATCCTGGTCTGAATCATTGTATTGCGTAATGGTCTTGGTCAGGAGACCTTCCTTATTAAACTCGAACAGCTCTCTGCCATAATCCGTGATGACCAAGCACGACTTCACCTTTCCCTTAAGGTCAAAATCTTCTACCTTGAATATTTGAACTTCTTGGGAGCGAAGCCCAAATACCTGAAAAATAGAGAGAAATAAAAACGAGGCGTAGTGTTTGTTCATACCACAAAATTAGGTTGAATTACATCAATTAAAAAATTTAAGGCACATACTGTGCCCAAATTAACCATTAGAAAATATGGGTTCCTTAAAATTTACGTTCCGGATGGAAAGGAGCAATGTCCATAGAAAGTTTTTGACCAGAAATCAGTTCGGTAACCAATTTGCCCGTGGCGGGCCCCAGGCTCCAGCCCATCATAGCATGTCCGGTGGCAATGATAAGGTTATCAAAGGCCTTGACCCTGCCGATATAAGGTAGCCCATCGGGGGTCACGGGACGCAATCCACATTGGGCATTGTTTTTGTCCGCTTCGGAAATCTTGAGTCCCTTATAATAATGCTCTGCTCCCTTGGCTATGGCTTCTACCCTCTCTTTCCGGATGATGTTGTTGATTCCTGAAAACTCCATTGTCCCTGCAAAGCGGGTAAAGCCCTCCATGGGGGTCACGGCCATTTTTGCTTCCATCAAGATGGCAGGCATGTTGATGCCGGTCGGAGATTCCACGTTGATCCTATACCCCTTTCCGCCCTGCAATGGCAAGGCAAGGTTCAACTTTTTAGACAAAATTGAAGTCCAAGAGCCGGCGGCGAGCACCACTTCATCGGCTTGGTATTCAGATCTGTTTGTTCTGACCCCGGTAACTTTATTGTTGCTGACCATAACGTCCAGCACCTCTTCCCCTTTATTGATCTTTACCCCATTTTTGGCAAGATGTTCCAACATTTTTTTCATGATCAGGGGTGGTGTGGTGTGTCGATCGCATTCCCAAAGTATGGCTCCCTCTGCATTGAAGTCCACGTCGGGTTCTATTTTTTTCAATTCTTCCTTGGACAAATGTTTACCGATCAGTCCAATTTTGGCGGCTTTTTCCACTACCTCCATTTCGTGGTCCCTGGCTTTCTCCGTCTGATATACCATCAACAAACCCTTGTCCCCGATCTGAAAATCGCCCAAATCCCCGGATGCTTTCATGTCTTCGTAAAGTTCCCTGCTCAACAGGTTGATATCCCTGATGATGGGCATGGCTCTTTCCACCTTTTCCTTGGTCGAGGATTTTTTAAAATACCAGGCCCATTTCAAAAATTCCACATCCAATCTGGGCTTCATGTAAAAGGGGCTGGACGAATTGAACATATATTTCAGCCCCTTGGTAATCATTCCCGGCGAGGCCAGTGGGATGATGTGGCTTGGGGTAAGGTACCCCGCATTCACAAAAGAAGCTCCGGAATCAATTTCCGATTTGTCCAAAACGGTCACTTGGTGGCCTTCTTTCTGTAAAAAATATGCCGTGGAAAGCCCGACAATTCCGCCTCCTACAACAATAACACTTTTACTACTGTCCATATTACGTGGTTTACGATATATGAAGTTGATATTTTGGGTGCCAAGATAAACAAAGGGCATGAGAAATTTTGAACTTTCAGCATGGGTTATTCTGTTATTTGTTATCGGGTTGTTTGATAAACCAGAAACTTGAAACCAGAAACTTGAAACTTGAAATCAGAAACTTGACCATATAGCGATGATGTAACCTTAAAGCCACTTTTTTCAAATTCAAACCCCTTCAATCCAGATACACATTTCATTACCGATCTTTTGACTACTTTTGGGAGATTTTGAAAAACAAAACACAGATGAAGAAATTATCCATTGTTGCATTGGGACTTTTGTTCGCCTGCAACTCTTCGCAGAAAACCGTATCGGAAACCACGCAGGCCAGAAGAGTGGCCGACCCGGTACCTTTTGCCGAAACCATTACACAGGAAGAGCTGAAAGAACATCTTTACACGTATGCCTCGGATGAATTTGAGGGAAGGGAGACCGGACAGCCCGGACAGAAAAAAGCCGTGGAATACCTAAAGGCACATTATGAATCGTTGGGAATTCCCGCGGCCAAACCCAATGGGGACTACTTTCAAGATGTTCCATTGGAAGTGTCCAAGGTGCCCGAGGGAAGCATCTCCATAAACGGAAATAACTTTGTATTGGGAGAAGATGTGGTCACTTTTTCAGCAGCCAAGGGCAATTTCAGTGAAATAGTCTATGCCGGATATGGAATCGAAGATGAAAATTATTCGGATTATACGGACTTGGACTTGAACGGAAAATTGGTGCTCATCAAAGCAGGCGAACCTGTGGATGGCAATGGCAATTATGTGATTACCGGAACCTCGGAAAAATCGGCATGGAGCAATTTATCCGAGTCCATGGGAAAAAAAGCGGAATTGGCAGTACAAAAAGGGGCCAAAGGCATTCTTTATTATGATGCACAGAGCTACCCAAGATTCCAAGGTTATTTCAGTTTTATGCAGACCAACAACAGTGGTAGAATGCAACTGGCGGGAGACAATGATGATTCGGTGCTGATCGTGCTGAACGAGACATCGGCAAAAGCGGTCAAAAGTGATATTGATAATGATGATACTCCAAAAATGATTTCGGCAGAAATCGTTCTCAACATTACCAGCGGCAACGATAAAGTGAACTCTGAAAATGTGGTCGCTGTACTAAAAGGCACCGAAAAACCAGATGAGTATGTGGTGATATCCTCCCATTTGGACCACATCGGAATTACAGCCGATGGACAGATAAACAATGGAGCGGACGATGATGGGTCGGGAAGCGTGGCCATGCTGGAAATTGCAGAGGCGTTCAAGAACGCAGCCAAAGCAGGCAATGGTCCCAAGCGATCTATTGTGTTCCTGCATGTTACTGGGGAAGAAAAAGGACTTTTGGGGTCTAGATACTATACCGATGTGGAACCCATTTTTCCGTTGGAGCAAACGGTCGCCAACCTTAACATCGATATGATCGGACGCATTGATCCCAATTATAAGGGTGCCAGAAATTACCTTTACTTGATTGGATCTGATAAATTGAGTACAGAGCTTCACAATCTTTCCGAAGAGGTGAACCAAAAGTACGCCAACATCGAGTTTGATTACACCTATAACGACGAAAACGACCCGAACAGGTTTTACTACCGAAGCGACCATTACAATTTTGCCAAGAACAACATTCCGATTATTTTTTATTTTAATGGCACGCATGCGGACTATCACCGTCCTGGGGATACGCCTGACAAAATCAACTATGACCTATTGGAAAACCGTGCACGACTTATTTTCCACACGGCATGGGAGATAGCGAACAGACCTGACCGATTGGTGGTTGACAAAGCAGCTGATTAAGTCCTATGATTTTAAAAAAAAGTAAAGAGGCTGTCCAAAAAGCTGGTTACCTGTCAGTTCGAGCGCAGTCGAGAACATAAAGTAGTATGTTGATAATCAATAGGTTTCGACTGCGATCAACCTGACAAGCTTAAAATTTTGTTGCTTTTTTGGACAGTCTCTTTTTTTGTCAAAAACTGTAGCTGTGCCCAAATGTTAGGGTCAGTTCTTGGGTGTTTCCATTGGAAAGATTCTTGAACAGTTGAATAAGGTTCAAGTGGAAATGATGCTTCTCTTTCCAAACATAAGTGGCATTGAGCCTGAAATTGGTGACATGGGTGTTGGCCATATTGGAATTACTGGTGTTATGGGAAGCCCCAAAATTGGTGTTAAGGGTATTGTCCAAAAACTTTTTGTTCAGGTTCAGAGTGGGTCCCCAAGTGGATGAATTGTCCATGCCAATGGTGTTGATGGTTCCATTCAAGGCAGTGGTGATGTTCATGCCCTTATTCGGGAAACCCACGGTATAGGAAAGATTCCCATTGTGGAACGTGGATGCATTTCCCAACCGAACCACCCCATCCTCCTCGTTGGAAACATCGGCCAGGGCGTAATTGAGGTTCATGTTCTGTTGGAGGTTTTCCTTTTGGGAAAGAATATAATTGATGTTCAGGTTGGCATTTTGGGAGAGTTGCTTATAGTTCAACACCTCTTCCGCATTATCCAATAGATTGTCGTCATTGATGACCTCAAACTGGTCCAATCTGGAGTTGGTAAATGTGGTGAAGTTGGAATATGAACCTGTTATGGTCAACGATTCCGAGGCAGTATATGTGGCATTGACAGAACCCACCGTCCTGTTCATCGCCCGTTCCTTTTGATTTTTCAGATTGTCCCGCTGGTATCCGATGTTGAATGCCAAGTTCAATTTGTCGTTGAACAACACCGTACCGGTATTCAAGGTGATGTTTTCAAAATCATTATTGAAAAAATAAGCACCAAGGGTTTCGTAACCGGGGGCTATGCGCTCATAACCAACGCCAAGGGTGGACTTCTCAAAACGGTAGTCCAATCCGGCGCGGATAGCGTCGAAATATTCGGTGGACGCCCTACTGTTCATTACCAGGCCAGCCAAATTTCCTTGCACATTGTTAATTTCAACTGCCCTTATATCTTGGGTCATTGCCGAGGTGGCATATTCTGCGTTGAGCTGTAGATTTTCCAAAATTTTATAGGAGCCTTCCAGGCCCAATACCATATTTTCCTTGGGTGTCACTCCCTTTTCATCGGGCACGGTACTGATTGAATTGAGATCGTCCTTCGCATAGAACGCTGTAGCCCCGATGCGATATCGTTCTTGTTCAAAGCCCACTTTTAAGCCATACCCCATCCGCCGAAAAGCGGGAAGCGTTTGTTTATTGCCATCATCCTCGGTTGCTTTCAACAATCGGCCTGCCATGGCACTGACCTTCCATGGGCCGTTGGGCGACAGCTCCACTCCTCCCCCGGTAAATTGATGCCCGTTCAGCGTGTAGGGTGAAAAAGCCATGTTCACATCACCCATATGTCCTTGGATCCATTTGTATTTGGGGTGTAGGCTCAAACGGTTGAAATTGAAGGGCAAATTATAGTTTAACTGTTCTCCCTGATTGGACCAACTATAGCTGATGGGCATACTGAACTGATAGAACGAAATATTCAGATTGCCCTGCAAAAAATAGGTGAACGGTGCCCGCCCCACATCTTGATTGGAACTGTAAAAAACGCCGTTGGATGAGATTCCACCACCCAGTTTGAAGGCTTTGCCCTTGCCCAAGGTTTCCAGATCAACGGTTTGGGCAATTGTGAGGGTAACAAAAAAGAAAAAAGACAGCGTAAGCCAAAATGTGGCCGCTTTTAAAATTGGCATAGGTAGGTTAGGATTTGGTCTTGATTTGGGTTTATGTTTTCATCGTTTTGTTTTTGAGGTTGATATTTGTTTTAGAAATGTCTGTTTATCTCTCTAGATTCTCGACTTATATTTACGGCTCATCCATTCTATTGTTTAATCATTTTTTATGTTCTGTGTTCACTCTTAAATGGCACGAGCATGATGCTTGTGCCATTTATCATTTCCATCATAAATCTATGACTAAAACAGTTTGGTCTTCTTGATAATTCCTCGCACTGCTATATTTCCAATCCACTGGGTCTGTCACAAAACCTGCTTCAACCGGATTGTTGTGGATATAATCAATCTTTTGTTGTATGACCGCATCGCT
>JBLWSV010000005.1:172512-302152 GCA_048270465.1 Allomuricauda sp. | reverse complement strand
ACGATGTTTATAGAAAAGCAGCTTGATAATTATATTAGTTTTGTGGAGAAACTGTCCTAAAGATCGGGGTATCTACATGTGAAACTTGTATTTACGGCTCATCCATTCTATTGTTTAATCATTTTTTGTGTTCTGTGCTCACTCTTATACGGCACGAGCGGGACGCTCGCGCTAGCGGGGGAATCCAATAATTTCCGTGATTTATATGATTATATTAAGTTAGACCTAATAGAACATTTTTTCCTTTAGTAGTAATTGCAGTTCCTTTCCCACTCGGAACTTTTTCCACTAAGCCCAAATCAAGCAACTTTTTGATTAAAGGTATCCATCTTATATCGTAAATGTTTTCTAGGCCCTTTATTTGTTCTAATTCCCTATAAAATAACCTATCTAGAGTCGGTGTTCCAATACCTCTACCTTGGTTATAATCCAAAATAACTTTTAACAATACCAGTTCATATTTATTTAATTTCATATCTATTCAGTACTAGGATGATATAATTTATCTATTTGTTCATTAATAGAGTAATCTTCTAAACTTGCAGAATGTACATCATTCCATAAATCGTAGCCTGGGTCTTCTCCATCTTCTATACCCAATTCTTTATATCTTTCATATTCTCTAATCTCATGTGTATAAAATCTTTTATCGTAATCAGTAGATTGAATTTCTCCTTTACTTATCTTTTTTAACCTTTCAATCATTTTTGTATTAGCCTCATCTGGCAAACCCGTAAATTCATCTATAAAACGTAATGTATGTTTTTCTACTATTGAAATTCCCTCATCTGTAATCTCTGTAACTTTCCAATCAAGACGTTTTATTGCTCCGCCAGCATTATTAGGATTAAAAACTCTTCCTGAATATTTCCCCTTAACCAAGCCATTTTCAAGTACCTCACCTATTTCATCAAGTTTTTGGCCAAATTTGCTAAATAAATTTCCATTCCTACCTAACCTTTGACCAACCTCCCAAAAAAACTCATCCCATTGTGCCTTGGTAAACGTATGCAGTTTTTGCAGTATCTGCTTTATACGTCCTATTTTGGTGGCCGCCAAAGCTCCTGCGCTTATAAAAAGGGAACCCACAATCACCGTGATCTTTCCTTCCTCGTACCTCCCTACATTGGTCTTCTGTTCTATCTGTTTCCAATAGTCTGCCAGATTTGCCTGTACCTCTTCGATAAGCTTCTTGATGTTATCGATCTCGTGTACAAATTCCACAAACTCGTCAACTTCATTTCGCAGTTTTTCTGCATCCTCGCAACGTTTGCCTTGATATTCGGTCAGTTCCTTTTGTCCAGCGTACCATTGCTCCTTTACCCAGCTCCATATACTGGTTTCTACCTGTTCTTTTTCCAGCTTTTCCAAAAGCAGTCCCATCCGCTTTTGGTTTATGGCCACCTTGTTGGGCGTGCATTGCCATTTGGCCCATGTGTAGGCGTAGATGAATTCCTGCATACCGGTGGAAAGGTCATAGAACATCTTTGGCAGCAACATTAAACCTTCCACTTCACCATATAGTCCATCTGTAAGGCCGGCTACAAAGGGAATGTCCACTTTGCTATAATAAAAAGCTTCCGCAATAGGGGCTTCCTTCCATAAACAATAAGGGAATACACCTTGGTCCTTGTAGCTTCCCCACCCTTGTTCCTTGCACAGTTGCGTAGATTCTTTCAGATACTCGGCAATGGTTTTTATCTTTTCCAGTACTTCTTGGTATACCCCATCCTCTGACAATAAGATGTAGGCTTCATTTACAAAGTAGGTATCCTCCGCCATGGTCACTTCTTCGGCAATCTCTTCCAATCGCTTTCTTGTAGAGGCGTCTTTTGTTTTGATATCCTCGATGTCCGCTTGGCTTAGGTCATAGTTACTGGCTAGTGCCGTTGGGCCAAGATTTTTGACTTCCTCTTTTTGAGACTCTGTAGCTATGGGACTCTCCAGTATTCCTTCTCTAAGTTGCTCACCGAGCAAATCGTCCAATTTTTCAATATTGGTTGCCTTTTCCTCTGCTTGTTCATTGAATTCTTCTTTAGTTATAGAGCCTTCTGCTAATTGGTCTTGCAACTCTTGCAATTCGTCCAGTTCCTCTTCCCTTCTGTCAAAAATTTGAGCAATAATCTCTTTGAGCGAACCTACAAAATCGTTTATATCCGCAATCGCCTGGTCCACATCCACAATACCAGACCAATCGGGATCGTAACTCGTCTCCACCATCCCTTCCACCAGTTGGTAATCGGTATTGACCTTAATGTTGTCAAATTCCACCCGTATCCGACTGAATTTGCCAATGTTCACATCTCCTCCAGTGGCGATGTTCGCCGCATCGATTACTTCCTTGAACTGTTCCAGGAACGGTAGGGTGATATAGCCCCAGCCCGAGAATTGGCTGTTACTTCCACGGACTTCTTTTCTTTCGCTCAAAGCCCGTGGATAATTTTGCTTTCAATATTTCAAAGAACTTTTCCTGTTATGGCATTAGAACTTAATACTCCCCATTCATAAATTCTACATAAGAAAACTCAGAGATAGAAGTACCTATATTATCACTTGGATATGGCTTCTTTACATTATTATGCAAATCATATTCAACATAATCGGTTAAAAACCAATCTTCTTTTTCGTTGGAATAGGTATATGTCAATATGTATTCTGTTACAACGTCTCCGTTTAAATTCAATACTATTATGTTATCAACTAGTTCAATCCGCCTTAAAGGGTTTCCTTCATAATATTCTTTGACAGCATCAATCTTAGGGTCACCAACTTTTACGCTTGGGTCATAATCCTCAAACCATAGAGGATAAACATTGTCAAGCTCTCTAAATTTGGTGAACGTACTATCATTTACTTTTTGATAAATAACTAATTCTGTTTGCAAGCCATTAACCAATTCATCACCTCCCTTTTCTATAGCCAAATCTTGTATTCCATCAATGTTAAAATCAAATTTATTAAAGAGGCTATAAATCATCTCATCTTCTTTAATGCATATTGATTCAGGTAATTCGTTTTCAATCCACTTAGCCCAAGCATTCTGATAACAATGTTTACTAGTTTGATTTTCTTGGGCATTGCAAGAAAAAAAGGCTATAAACACTCCGGTTATTATAAATTTAAATTTCATTTTTTATCACATTTATAAAGTTTAATATCAGAAGTAAGTCTATCATAATTTTGCTTTCTCTCACTTTTATGGTGGCTTGCAGTATTTACTTTTTTGGTAGCTTCATATGATGTCATATCGTCCAGAATTGAAATAGGTTTAAAATTGTTCAAAAACCAAGATGTCGCCGAATAAATAATAGATTTGATATCCGTTTCTAATTCATCTGGATTTGCTTCCCAATCAAAAGCTGTTCCATAAGTTTCATTTGCCTTAGTAGAAGCATCTTTATAATTCTTGCGCCCTGTTAGTTGAATAATTCCACGTCCTCGATATTTCCAACCATCACCATCTTCATTGTTGCCATTTTTATTTTTATAAACCAAATTGTATAAATTCTTCCCATTCGTTTCACTATTTATTCTTTTTAAATTATAGATAGCCGTTGAATCTTTACTTTTTGAAAAGGATTTAGGAAATGAAATTGACCGTGAACCTCTTGATTTAGTTATTTTGTCGGTAGATGCTTTGTACTTTGTTGAGATGGTATCCTCTGGCTTTTCAATGTATCTATGTATGCATCTATTTGAACTGATGTAATCTATGTATTTTTCATCATCCCAAAAGGATTGAGAATATATCACTTCCTGAGTATTATTCTCAGTTTGTTTTCCAAATGTTTGATATATATTTAATAACGTGAACCAATACCCTTCTGTAAAATCGGTGAAATTATTACACTCTAATATGATTTGGGAAAAGAAATGTGCATGTTGTTTGCACGTTTTAAACCCACCACCTTTTAACGCCTTTGTGAAAATTTCTGCGGTATTAGATGTTAATTTATCACTTTTAGAGCCTTCGAATATCTTTTTTAGTTTATTTTCAGTAATGGTTAAATCCTTACCACAAACCTCGCAACAATAACCACTGGTACATTCCTTTTGCATTCTAAATTCATGTTTATAAATGCTATCATTCACCTTGAGTTCTGCCAAATACTCCCCTGAAGGGATTGAATCAAAATCCACTTCCCAATCTTCATTGTATTTCACGCTCTGCCAACCATCCTTGCTTGGAAAAAACCTATCCTTGCCTTCATCATTTGGGATTATCTTTAATTTCATTTCTACAGTTTTTGTCGCAGTAGAATCCTCTTTTTTGTACTGCAACTTTAATTTGTTGCACTCTTTCAAGATGTCATTGTGCTTATCCAATTTTATTATACTATCACAATAATAAATTTCAAACTCCTTTGAGATATTCGATTTTGTTTCTTCCTTATTGACAAAGTGACTGGCCAAATTCTGTTTAATTACCTCATCCCTTTCTCCATTTGCGATTTTTTCTTTCTCCTCAATTATAGTTTGTTTTACCCTATCGCGATCAGCAATAAAATTTCTGATATTTTCTTCCTGCTCATCTGTCAATCCATTGTTTGGATCTTCCAAGTTGGTTTCCAGTATCTCTATTGCTGCATCCACCTGTCGGTTTAGTTCCCAATTCTCTTTTAATGTAGCAACTATGGAATTCAATTCATCCGAAAGTAGCTCCAGTAAATCACCAATATCTTTAATCGCCTGATCTACATCCACAATACCCGACCAATTGGGGTCATAACTCGTCTCCACAATGCCCTCCACCAATTGGTAATCGGTGTTGATCTTGATGTTGTCAAATTCTACCCTTATGTTGGTGTCGGCCAAATAAGGTACCGTAATAGTTCCCCAACCGCTGAATCTCCCCTCGCTCAAATAGTCCACATATTTTACAATAATGGGAAAATCCCCGGCCATGAACACCTCGTTCACCCCAAGGTTCTGCAACGGCTCTTGGTTGCCGATCTCAATCTTGGGCGGTATGCCACAGTTATAGTAGGCCATCTCGTCCTCGCTCGGGGTGGTAAATTCGTGTATCGGAGAAAAAGCAAGTCCTTCTCCACTTTCTTCTCCCCCTTTGGGGGAGACCGAGAGGGGGCCTGTACAGTCCCCACCCACCCTAAACTCGTAGGTGGTGCCCGCCTCCAAATTGCGGACGGTAGCCTCGTTCCCTTGCGACCACTGCCCGAACCAGTCGCTGTCCCCACTGCCCTTTTTGCGGTACTGTACCCTGTAGCGCAGCTGTTCCCCCATTTGCCAGTTGATCTTTACCGTTTGGGAGTTCTCGGCCTCGGACAGCACAAAACGGGGCGGGTGGCAATCGGCCTGATAGGTAAAATGGAAAATCTCGCTCATTCCGTTGTTCCGGAACAGGGAGGTGTCGGAAATGCCATCGCTCACAAAGGCCCTGACCTGCCAACCATACCTCTTGCCCTCCAAGAGCTGCATCTGTGCGGGACCGTAGTGCAAAGTGTTGGCAAAGGTGGTCGTTTGGTACAGCGGCGGACTGGCCAAAAAGGAGGCCTGTGGGTCCATGCCCGGGTCCCAGAGTTCCTTTAGGGTAAACTCGTACTGTACCGCCCCAGCATTGATGTGCCTTGGCGTCCAGTTGAAAATGATGTTCTGCGGATTTTGCGCAGTGACCAGATCGCCACGGAAAGGAACGTTGAGCAGGGGCGGGTCGTTGAGCACCAGATAGATGTTGGCGCAACTGCGGTTGCTTATGCGCTGGCCCGAAAACTGGTCGTACACCTCGAAACAGAATCGGTACTGCCCTTCGGGCAATTGTTGGCCATACTGTTTGGGAGTTATCCCCACCAGGTTGTTCAGATTAAAATAAGGTTGCAGATCCAGATTGGTCAAACGTTGGTTGATGCCTCCATCAAGTACAATGGGCAAAGCCCCACTGACAAAATCCACGGACTGAAATTTCACTCCGGGACCTTCCACGAACATTTTCAAGCGTACCTGTCGGCCTGATTCCTGGGCATCCGTGAGCAAAAGGTTGACGAACAGTTTTTCCTGGGTCGTGGTGGCATAGTCGGAGAGTTTGAAACTGTACGGGGGAATCAGTTGCGGGGTCACCTGTACCGGATAGATCTGGGCATTCGACAGTTGGCAGCAAAACAGTAGGCAGTAGGCAGGGAGCAGTGCTTTTGAAATCTTCTGAAATTTGCTGTGTACTGCCAAAAGGTTTCTGAGAATATAGGCCTCGGGCATCAAGAGATTCTTCGCGATGCTCAGAATGACATTAACCAAACCTTTATGTTTCTTTATTTTGATCATTGTAGATTGTTTATTGCTCATTGCTCATTGTTTCTGTACTTTAATGTCCATCACGATGTGCGAATTGGCCCCATCCTGAACAAATGCTTTTATTTTAATGGCCCCTTTTCGACCGTCCGAAGTTTCAAAGAGTACAATCCGCGGGACTATGGTGTTATCAAAATCTTGAATACCACCTATGGTTTCCTCAATAATCATTTCAGACAAAAGCCCATCATCCTCCATGGCATCAAATTCTGCAACGGAGAGTGATGCCTCACATTCACAGGACTCTTGTAGGTTGATGAATTGGGTATGCTTTGCATTGGGTATGAGTCCAAAGGTGTACTCCTGAACCTCATCAGGGGAAACAAACTTGTTGAAAGTGAAATCTTGGTTGAGCGCAAAAAAGGCAATGTCGATCATGCTACCATCATCCACAGGAACACTGGCGGCATCATACACTTGTCTCGTCATTGTTGAATATAGGGCACCCTTTTGATTGGTCGTGTGGGCTGCACTGGTTCCCAATGCAACATTTTCCAAAACCCTGAGATTGGTGTCCTCAAAAATGGTCACCTCCTTGATGATGGCATGGCTGCGCTTGCTGTTGGAAGCTTTGAGTTTGAGTTGATGCATCCCAGGTTCAGTTATAGTGATCATTGGGTCGGTTGCTGTGCTGAAAGCTGGTTCAGCTGTTTCAAAAGTCCATTCAAAACTTGTGGCATTGATACTTTTGTTGGTCAGGTTCAAGGTGACCGGGGCCTGATAGTCATCATCTTCAAAAGTGGGTTCAATCTCAAAATCGGCAATAATATCTTGGGAAACAGAAACCGTATCGGAAAGAATCTGGGTTTCCCTCCCATTTCCCGCCTCCAATCGTATCACATGGTCCCCCGGCTCTTGAAAGACAATTTTACCAGGAGTGTGTGCATCCGATTTTGATGGAACTCCTCCGTCAAAAGTCCAATCGAATGTGGTTGCCCCAGTTGTGATATTCTCAATGTTGATGGTCACGGGGGCATAATCATCACCTTCAATAGTGATGATAAAACCGGGTACAATGGCTTCATCGATCATCAACCCATAACTCACCTCTTCCTCCACTCCATCCCTATTGGATGCTTTTAAACGAATTGAATATTCCCCTTTGGTGCTGTAACTAACCATTCCCGGGTTTTTATCGGTGGATTGGGAGGGTTCCCCACCTTCAAAAGTCCATTCAAAAGTATCGGCGCCTTCGGTCTGGTTATGGATCTTTACATGTACCGGGACCGAATAATCGTTATCCACTACCTCAACTTCAAAATTGGCATCAATGGGCAATGCCACTTCTTTTGCACAAGACATCAGAAGCCCTACCAACCCACCAAGAGCTATGTTTTTTAGACTTCGCATCACAAAATCACAATCTTTCTGACTTCACTTCCTTTGGCAGTTTCCAATAACAAGAGGTACACTCCAGATGCCAGATCTACTGTATAGGGCACTTCGTATATGAGGCTTCCGGACAATTGTTTTTCATCGTGAATGTGGTTAGTGGTGAGTCCGAACAACCGCAATGAAACAACGGATACTTCTTGAAGCGAGACCATCACCGAAAATGATCCCGAGGATGGATTGGGATAGACCTTAAAATCCTTGATGAACGGCGATATGGCGTCCCCCACATCGGGAAGCTCCCTAGCTTCTGCCACAATGATGGTCTTGGCCACGTCTTGATAGCAATCGTCTTGATAGTTCCTAAGAATGACCTCGTAGGCTCCCGGCACATCAAACTGTAGGATTGCCATTCCCTTCTCCTGCTCCACAACTTCAGCTCCATTTGGAAAAACCCATTCTTCATTGGTGCCAATGGGGTTGCTTGTGTTCACCAAGACCACTTCCTCCCCAGCAAAGGCCTGCGATGTAATCAAAAATTGGGCATCTACATCAACTTGAGTGGTCCATATCTCAATGGTATCGACCCCGGAGCATCCCAAACTATTGGTCACGGTGGCGGTGTAAATTCCAGCTTCGGATAGGTTTACTTGGGGCGAGGTGCTATAAAACCCATTGTTGGACGTCCACTCATAAGTGGCTGCCGGGTCATCCACCGAAATGTCCAAAGAATGCTCCTGTCCGTTACAGAGCGTTCGATCTTCCCCGAGATCCACTTGGGTCGGGTAAGGTGCCTCCAAAACGATTTCCTTGGTGGTGGTACACCCAATGGCATCCATCACTTCGAAAGTATAGACACCTTCACCCAAATTGGCAAGTGACAATGAACTTTCCCCTGTATTCCACAAATACGTATAGGGAGCCACTCCACCCAAAACCTCGACCGTCAGGCTACCATTGTTGGCATCATAACAGGTGGGAACAACAGTATCAACTATGCTGATTTTCAATTCTTCGGGTTGTGCTATGACTATTTGACCACTTACCTCACAACCGTAGAAATCCTTGACATAGACAAAATAGGTACCTGCTGTCAAGTTTTCCGCAATTTCACCAGATGCTCCCGATGACCACGAAATATCGTAAGGGGGCATTCCGCCATCGATGGATACTGATGCAAAACCATCGTTGCCATCAAAACAACTGACATCCATCTTTTCTATTTGAAGCACAATGGGGTCCGTTTCCTGCACAGGATAGAGATAGTCTGTGGGTTCTTCCAAGATGTTGTTCACATAGATCCCTAAAATGATCCCGTTTGCATCTTCAATGTTTACAGCATATTCACCGGCACCTACATTATCCAACACATTTCCTGTAACGTTGGGTATTATTTGCCAGATGTTCTGTTCGTCTTTTTTCTTCCAAGTGTAGATGTAGGCATATTGCCCATCGATCAAAGGATCAAAAGGCACCCCGCCTGTTGCGATTGCCATGAGTTGTCCGTCATCCGAAGGGTTATTGAACTGGTTGCCGCCATTACAGGAAATCGGAATAGTCTGCTCCACGCTCAATTCCAAAGCGGGTGGCTCTTCCAAAATGAATTCAGCAACATAGGTACATCCTTCTTTTTGGACCGCATTTTCATGATTGGCGTCGGTTACGGTGATGGTGTAAGTACCTGCGGGTATATCGTGAGCTTGTATGACATAGCCATCGGGCGTGTGCTGTGCCGAAGTGGTGTTGATAATGTTGTTCTGTTCGTCCCGCCATTCGTAATTATAGCTATCATTATTATAGGGCGTGCCACCATTTACCTGTACCGTGATACTACCATTGGTAAAACCGTATGCCGTGGGTTGCACATATTGCGGGTTTGCAATGGAAACCGGTGCATCGGGTTGTCCGATGATGACCTCGCCTTCGGCCTCACAACCTCTGCTATCCACCACATAAACAGAATGGTTGCCCAACCAAAGCCCTTCGGCGGTCTCACTGGTTGCCCCTGTGGACCACAAAAATTCATAAGGTGGGGTTCCACCACTGACCAAGGCGGTAGCAGTGCCATCGCTTCCTCCAAAACAGTTGATGTCCGTTTTCTCTATTTGAACGGTGAGCAGTTCGGGTTCTTCCAAGGCGTAAACCACGTCATTGGCCTGTTGCAATTGGTTGTTCACATAGGTTCCGATGACAATTCCATGGGCGTCCTCAACATTGACGGCATATTCGCCCGCTTCAAGGTTGCTGAGTACCGCCGTATTTTCGTTTGGAACAAGCTGCCATTGATTGTTTTCATCTTTCTTTTTCCAGAAATATTGATATGGGGGCACCCCACCTGATGCGTTAGCGGTCAACTGGCCATCGTTGGATGCATTGTTGTAATTATTGGCACTATTGCAGGATATAGGTATAGTTTCCGTTATTTGCAATTGCAACTCGGGAGGACCTGTTAACTCAAATTCCTCTATGAGGATACAACCACCTTTATCGTCCGCTTGGTTGTAATTGGCATCCCGGATCGTCAAGGTGTAGGTTCCTGCTGCAATATCTTCCAAGGTGATACGATATACATTATTTTGGTACATCGCGGAGGTGGTGTTGACAATGTTATTGTTTACGTCACGCCACGTATAATTGTAGCTGTTATTTTGATAGGGCGTGCCGCCAGATACATCCACAGTGATGCTTCCATCCGTGAAATTGTAGGCCGTAGGTTCCACAAATTCCACGGCATCATCAACTGCCAATGGTTCGGAAGGTTCATCAATATGTATTTGATGAGGACCATTAGGTTGTCCAGCGCATGTCGCGTTACCATTGATCCGTTGCACGGCCACAACATAATCACCTTCGGACAAGCCATTGAGGATATGGTTGTCAGTATTGCTAAAATCCATCCAGTCACCATTATTGTTGACCCTATATTGATAGTTCCCCTCTCCCATGCCTCCGGTAGCTTCGATTTCGATGCGGCCATCGCTACCATCGTGGCAACGGACATCGTTGAGTTTTTGGAGGGTGAAGGTTACCTCTGGTGGAGGCAGGATTTCGAATGGGTCTGAAAACTCTAGACTATTCCAAGACTCATCTTCAATGTCTTCGCCTGTGGGATGAGTTTGATACTTAACAAAATAGTTTCCTGAGCTTAAAACATAAGGAAACACATAGGAATAGGTCGTATCTCCATTATCAATTAAAACTGTGGTGGGTTCTTGCTGCAGACTCCCTCCATCTGGAAAATTTACATCATAGACCGCAACCACCAGTTCTTCCCCTTCATTCAGATTCCTATTCACTGTCATGGTGAAACTGCCATCATCGGCTCCTGGGCAGGTGGTGGAAATTGGATTTATGCCCTCTAACCCTGGGGAGCAACCAATTAAAGAGAATGAAAAAAGTACTCCTGATTCAAGCACAATATTGCTGAATGGGGCTGTAACCTCATAAGTCAAATGTAAATTACCCATAAATGAAGATTCATAATCAGGCCCGAAAATCTCTTCAATACTCACGTTTAATGGATAACGATTAGTATGGTTTGGTATATCCTCCCAACCAAACAAACCAAGATATTTCCACCGCAATCCTTCCACATAATGATCTTGGCCATCTTCATATTGTTCGAATAATGGCTGCTCAGAACATCTTTCTGGGTCTCCCGGATCTATATCTGGTAACAAAACAGCACGATAATTAATCGGCAAACAATCCTCGGTACCACATTCAATGACATCTGGTCCATTATATTCAACAATCAATGTTTCAAAAGGCTGTAAAACTTCCTCTTCCATATCATTGGGATCATCGCAATACCAAGCAAACTGTCCACAGATACCATTACAATTATTATTAGGGTCGTCATTGTATCCTTCTCTATAATCCACACTGACCAATACCTCCATATCATTTATTGGAAAAATTCCCATTTCATGAGATAGGTCATAGTGGTATTCATAATCTCCAATTATACAGCCATTTGCTGGTGATATATTTGTAGGTTTGTCAGCATGTACGAACAAGGTTGTCGATTGAGAGAAACCTATACATCCACTTAGCGCAAACAACATGTGTAAAAGTCTATTTTTCATTCTCCTAGTATTTTACATTCAACACTGCTACCGCACTCACCCCACCATCTATAAAAACCACCCGAAACAGGTATTCATAGGTGTTGTTCGGTTTTAGTTTGTTGTCCACAATTCCTTTGGTTTCCACAGGGATTTCCTTCAACAAGTTTTTCGGTTTGCCTTCCATTCCCTTGTATATGGCTATTTTGGTGGCGTTGGTTTCGCTATACGCTTTCCAATGAATGGTGATGCTGCCCTTTTCCCTGTCCGCTTCTCCATATAGTCCTTCCAAGGGTGGGTATAAAGTGGTCTTGGGAACAATTACTGTCAAGGGTGGCGCAGGTTCAGACTCCAATGCACTGTCGTCGATAGCTATCATGGTGTAACTGTATTGCTGTCCTTCTGTTACTTCGCTATCCGTCCACTGCATACTGCTTGCTGCATACTGCATACTGTCAACTGCTCCCTGCGTACTGCCGACTGCCGACTGTCAATCTCATATATCAACACCCAGCCTACACTATCTTTTTCCCGTCTGTATATTTGATGCTTCACGACATCCTCACTGGAACTGTTCGCCCATGTAAGGTGTACTTTCCCCTCTTTAATCTCATACGATTTGAATACAGGTTGGGTGGGTTTGATGAAGTCTGGTTTCTTGATTTCCAGCACCTCGGATGGTTCGGACATATTGAACCGTTGGTCCACGGCAATAAGCTGGTAATATACCTTACTGTTCAGGTTCTTTACCGAAACACTGTCGTAATAGATGATCGCTTGGTGCGGGGAGACCGTAATCTGGGAGTATTCCTCATTTTTGTTATGTCCCTTAAAAATCCGGTACCCAAGAATATCTTCGTCGGTATTGGCTTCCCAACTTAAGGTCACCACTCCCAAACTGTCCACGAGTCCATGAAACCCTTTGGGTTTATGGGGCGGCACGGAATCCACGGGCTGCACCAAAGCAGGAAAGGAAGTCCTGCTGCTCCCGTTTTTGCCCAAAGCAGTAATGGTCATATAATTGGTGGGCATTAAACTATCGTAACGTACCTTTCGCGTTTCGGGTGGGATGTTTTTTACCACTACTTTGTACGGGCCATCCACATTATCGCTTCGGTTGAGTTCAAAACCCGTAATCAAGTCATTCCCCTCTTCCATAAACTCCCATTCCAACAACACCGTTTTATCATCCTCATAATATTTGGAGGTAATATGAGGTACATAGGCAAGTTGCTTTTCTCCACTACCCAAAACCACTTCCGAAACTGGGCTGACCTCCCCAAAAGGAGTTTTCCCTCTGATTCGATAATAATAGGTTTTCCCATTAGTGATGGAATCCGTATAAAACATCCGCAGCGGGTCTGTTTTTTCGCTGTTGTTGAGGGTGGTGAGAGGCAAATCATTCAACCGTTCAAATCGGACCCCATCCATGGACCTTTCAATGAAGTAACTGTTATATATTTGGTTATGTATGGCATAGTTCCAACTCAACATGGATTTACCATCAAAGAAAATGACAGCCAAATCCATTGGTCTAGGCAATTCCTCATAATCTTGAAGGCCGACAAACACACCTCCCTCTTGAATTTCCAAAACATCTTTGGGAACCATCGAGGTGATTTTGTACAAATATTTTTCATTGGGGTATGCCTCCATGTCCACATACGCCAAACCTGCCATTTGCGCCACTTCGTAATCTTGATCGGCAGCATACAGCCCCCAAGTGAACCGTTGCTCCTGCTCTTCCGCCAAATTGACGATGGCGGAAAGCTGATCCATGCCTTCCACATCAAAACTTTCGCCGTAGAGCGATTGGGCCATTACTGCGGCATTGTCATTACTCTCAACCAAAGGCATCCATTCCTCTAGGGATCTAGGCTTAAAAACACCAAAGGATTTTTCAACCGGTCGGGGAAGTGTGGTGTTATTGCGGGTTATGGTATAGCGTTTCAACTCATAGCCGTGTTCATTGAGCTTTCGCCATGCAAGGGGTGTGGTCACCGCCCATCGTAGCAAGATTCTACCATTTTGTTGCGGACGGGCCATCGCAACAATTTGTGGCTCGGCCACTATCAATGAATCCTGCTGGGAATAGGTTTGTATCGCACACAAACAACCCAATAAAACAGCGAAGGGGAAACTTCTTGCAATTGAAGGTCTTTTCATTGATCTTACCATTAATAAGGGTTGTTATACATGAAGATTTGGGAGGTCCCGGGAATATTTCCAGGAAGCATATATTGGAACATTACTTTGTAATCCCCTGTGCGGATGGGCGGCATTGTTCCATTTATAATGTAATTGTACCTGCTGATCTGCGATTGGTATTTGTCAGGTTCATGCAGGTATGCATTCACCACTTTGTATTGGATGTCAATAAAATCCTGCTTGTAGTAAAAAGGAAGGTTGTAACGATACGGAATTCTTTTATCCAACAAGGAGTAATTGGGATTGGACTCCAGATAAGAGATGTACCATGTCATGATATCCACTCCCTTTTTTGGGGGTAGGCCAAGCTCAATTACATCCCTATCGACAGTGAAGCGGGATTCCAAAGGATATCCTTCATAAATGAGTGGGTCAATGACTTCGTGGTAATAGCTATCGCTCAAAACCGCTTGTCGTGTGATCATCGGCAAACCGCCCGTGTATTTATCCCCTAGCATTTCCTCCTTGCCAAAACGCTCGGATGGCACCACATCCACTTGCAATGCATGTACGTTGGAATAAATGGGGTCCAATAAATATTGGTCCACTTTTTTGTCCGATATTTTTTCTTTGAAGGTGTCGTACTGACTTGTGGAAAAACTATACACCAAAACTTCGGTCTCTTCCGCTATTTGTGCCGTTGTTGTTATTTCCCTATTCCTGACCTCTACGGAGTTTCCTTCTTGGCCTGTGTCTTGGGCAGCGTAATTTTCGCTGGTGCTTCCTGCCGTAGCCTCTTCAGGAGATGCACTCAACAATTTAAAGGTGTAGGTCTGTTGATTTTGTAGTGTTGGAAAATCAAAATGGACCATCTTATTCGAAGCATTGTAGGATACACCGTTAGCGCCCACTATTTGCGATTCCGACTCAAATCTGGTGTATTGCACCCAGTCAGTTTCAGGAGCGAACAGATAGGGTTGACCCCTTTCCAGTTTTACATATCCAGACCTTCTCTCATTTTGATAGAAATACTGTTGGTCTATTACAGGGTAGCAATACACAATATTGGTAATCGGTATGTAATCCGGTGCTTCACCCGTGGTGAAACTGCGCTCCTCGATTTCCTTGGCCGGTTTGCCGCCTTCTGTCAAGGTAATCCATCTACCGCCCCGCCATTCTTGAAAACTCACAGCTACTTTGACGTGGATGGACGAATTGGGCGGTAAAATATCGTGGGACACAAAGTTGGCCAGATCGTTGTTTTCGTTCCATTTCAGTTCCCCAGTGATGGCACTGCCGTCTTTGGTGACACTGTATTCGTCCAAAAGAATGCGATACGTTTTTACCCCTTCATCATCCTCCAGTTCAAAGGGATGGTTGATGCGCATGTTGAAGGCGGCTTGGGGAACGGTAAACACGTCCATTTCGCCTGCTCCATCCCGTGGCGTCACATCGGAAATGACCTTTAGCCCGCCCAATGGTGCACCACCGATCACTTCGCATTCCTCGCCCAATTCTATCTTGAACCGGAACCTACCTTTGACCAATCCGCCCAAAAGATTGAAATGTCCTCCCAAGTATCCCTTGAACCAAGCTGGATTTGGCAGCTTTGCCTGTAACAATACCGCAGCACCTGCTTTGATGATGGGTATTTTTTTCCGTACAAAAAACAGTTTGATGTTGATGCCGAGTTCTCCTTGCAGATAGGCATAAGCCTGACCGTTCGCATACCAACCATCAATACCGATCTGTCCGCTTCCTTTACAGGCCGTCTCCCCATAATCCTTTATCATGATGTCAAAGCCCAATCCAGCTTGAAAACGGGCATAGAATATCAAAAAGGTCATATCTCCTGTATCGATACTGAAATCGGAGCCAAAGGCAAAGCCCATCCCACTTTCCAGTGCGTTCAGGTCGCGCATATAGTCCAAACTCGACAGTTCGACCCCCAATATTTCAGCCACAATGGAAGGAGGTGGCGGACTTCCGGGAATATTGTCCCCAATCATTAAATAAGAAGTGCTTTTTAGGCTGAAACTTCCCAATCCAAGTTTCAGGCCAATACGGTCCTCAGGCGTTCCAATATGTAGGTACCATTCATCCGGTTCAATGTGAAAAACGGCCCATCCGGCCCTTCCTTTGGGACCAACTCCCTGAAAAAAGCCTCCTGGGGTGTTCACGTAAATTTCCAGTTCGGCATGAAATGTCCTATGCTGAAAATCCATTTCCATGGCAAAATGGGCATCGATGCCCACATCAAAGGTCAATCCATCCTGTGGGAAACTCACTTTACTGTAATCCACTAGATTGGTTTCCTTCAGACGTTCCATCGTGGGGTTGTTTTCACCAAATGAATTGATTTGCTCCTCCATCCCCTTCAACTTTTGCTTGAACTTATCGCCAAACTCAAAATCCAATGCTTTGACAATATGGCCTTCACCAAAGAACATCACACGGTTCAATCCATAGTGGTTGTTGAAATCCATTTCAAAGCCCACTTTTCCGTTGAAGGCCTTCTCGTTGGTGAGTGCAAAACCGATCAGGGCCCTGAATCCCAAACCATTGTTGGCATTTGGGACGTATGACTGTCCTGATGGGATCATTGCAGAATAGGTGCCTGGTTTTTTGGACATTTTGTAATATGCACCACCGCCTATTCCATTTACTTTGGCCGGGCCTATATAGGATGGGGTCAAAGAATTGGAAAGATCCACATACGTATCCACAAACCAGTACCTAAAGTCTTTTCTTCCGAACCATGCCGAGGCATCTACGGCAATCCCATTGAAGGTCGCTCCCAACTCCCCATAAAATCCATTCCCGTAAACGGGGTCGTCCCTTTTAATGTCCACCATACCACTGATCTGGATGGTTCCCAAATCGGCTTCCAGATAGATCTGATCAAGTTCGATTTTCTGGAAACTCCAACGGTGCAATCCCTGATCTTCGTTAAATCCCCCAACAATGGAAAGGGTGGTATTTCCCGCAAACCCCTTTTCCATCATGTTCACATCTAGGTTGAAAGAAAGTGCCGCCATGGAAGCGTTGGACGTAAATCCAATTTGAGAAAGGGTCACTGGAAAATCGGCAAATTTCACTTCTCCATTATACCCTAAATGATCCACTTGGAAATAAGGACTTTCCGTTTGCAATTGAAGGTTTTGAAAGGTAATCCCTTTAAAGTTGATCAACGAATTGCTGCTTTCCGATTCAGAATTGTCCCCCCGTATGTCCAAACTTCCATGCAAAACGGCTTTGGGCCTGAACTTTTTTTCCTTTACCTTGAGTTCCACATAAGAGTTCTCAGTGAGTGTGGCCGTTGCCTTGAACACATTGAAGGATATTGCTTCATTGGCCGAAGCCGATAAGATATATTCATCGTTAACAGGATCGATAATAGCTTCATACACCAACGTTTTTCGCTGTATGGTTTCTGAATTTTCATTCGATAGCTCTGTGGCTGTCACCTCTTTGGAAACAGGAAGTACAATCTTTCCATTGAAGCCTGCCCCTATCAGGTTGTTCGTCACGAATTCAGCCTCGATATGATCTACGGAAAATTGCCATTTGGATGCATTGCCTTCATGGATGGGCAAAATGTTGTCCACGGAGAAATTTCCCGAAACACCCATTCCATCTACCAATAAATGTTGTGCTTGAAATTGGACTCGATTTTCATTGTTCTTTTTGCTGAATTGTTCCGGTAAGATGACCGTGAAGGCATCCACATAGACACCCCTCCACAATTGTTCATTGCCGGGAATCAAATATTGCTGGTAACCTTCAGGAAATGCAACGTTCGGGGAATTCCTGAGATCACTGAAATCAAAAACAGCCTTATTCAGTTCAAAGACCAGTCCAGCCTTTCCCTTACCATCTGTACTCCCTTGTTTGGTCAGTTGAAACGGTGGCAGGTCCACTTCCACAAGAATATCGTTCCAGTCACTCACAATGGTCTGGAAATGTCCCTCAACTTTTACATTTTCATCCGGGATCACTTCGTATTTGGAATCCACGGGTTCCAACATACTTCTCGGAAACATCAAGTCGGCGGTAATCCCCAATTCCTTAAACCCGCCACAATCAATGGTTACATAGGTAAGCTTGTCCGTATTTCCCGATTCCATATCGAACCCTCCCCTTAGGGCAACAAGGCCATTACCACCGTTGATGGGGATACCGATATCCCCCAACAGCACCAAATTGGCATCGCCATAGATGCCTCCCTTATGGGAAATCTTGATTCCCTCCGCACCAAAAAAAAGTTCAATAGGTTCACCATTTGAACCAGATTGTGGAATACCGATATGGACAAAGGCCGTGACTTCCATGTGGTCTGGAAAAATGATGGCCTTGCTAATTGCCAACCTATATGTAATGGTCCCGATTTCCTTCTTGACCCCAATCGGAAGGGTGACCATGTCGTTGGGTGCAATCAAGTTCACATAGTTTTGGGTAACCTCCAGCTCTTCGAAGACCGATGTTGCAGTTTGGACAATCTGAGTCGTCGTAGTATCCCGTGCAAAGTTTTGTTGGAAATAAGCATCATCAAACTCGCTTTGAAGTGTTTGGGGGAAATGGACATTCGAGAAATCATTGTCCAATCCCTTGAAGTACCTCTTGATATTTTTTTGTTCCGTGGTAGGTTGTTCAGTGGATAGTGAATCCTTTTCCGTACCATTTTTGGCCAAGGCCAGTTGATGAAAAACAAGACATAGTAAAGACAGCCTCAGCACATTTTTACCCATAAATACCAACTTCTTTTAGAATGATGAAAGAACAAACACTGAGGTTGGAGGGGAAAATAAGGGAAACAAACAAGTCTAAGACCCCTCAATTGACGAATGCCCCTTTTGAGTTGATGGATGTTGGGTTTGAGTTGATGGATTGAAAATCCAATGCAAAAAAAATCCCGGAACAATCAAGTTCCGGGATTTTTCAATGATAAAGGGTGGAAGACCGGGTTCGAACCGGCGACCTCTGGAACCACAATCCAGCGCTCTAACCAACTGAGCTACAACCACCATTTAAAGCGGATGCAAAAATACTTTTTTGTTCTGATCCATCCAAAATATTTTGCCCCTTACCTTCACAAAAATTTTAAACAACGGCCCCTTTCTTTTTATCATTCTGCCCAACAGTCTGGACAACTGTTTTTTGGAGTTTAGTGCAATTTATCGGTAAAATGCATGTTTTATTAGACCAAACACACGTAAATTAGCATTTCACAACATTTAATTTTCCATAATTCATTCCAAATTTATTTTTGCCCCAAAATATTCACACTCTTTGTTGTCCAAAAAAAACCTCATATTCAGCTATAAAAACCTACTTGTAAAATTGTTGGTGAGTGTGTTTATGATGTTATTGACAGTATCATCTTTAGCACAGAGCAGCAAAAGGGACAGTCTGGCCTTTAGGTTGAAACGTTTGGAATCCACCAACAGGTTCAATCCCAAGGACACCACCCACATCAATCTTCTGATCCGTCTTGCCTTTTCCTATAGATATTTGGACAGTGACAGTCTGTATTCCATTGCAGATAGGGCCCTCAAATACAGTGAGGCCATAGATTATGGATATGGAAGAATCAAGGGATTGGATGCTCTGGGCAACTATTATTATGATAAGGGAGATCGAAAAAAATCCATGCCACGATTCGAAGAGGCACTGCAATTGGCCAAGGAAATGGACGACATACGCTCTGAAGTATCCATCATCAACACCCTTGCCCAAAACTATAGTTTTGAGGGCAATTATGCCGAGGCCCTGAACCTGAACCTGAAGGGCATCGACCTAGCCAGAAAAATCAATGACCAGCAAATGCTCTCCATTCTGAACGAGAACATTGCCGGACTGTATGCAGACCAAAAAGATTTTAAGAATGCCCTGATGTTCTACGATACCGTCCAAAAGATCAACAAAAGGTTGGGCAATGAGGTCATCGATGCAGAGACCCAGAGCAACATGGCGTCCCTATATATGGATGCAAAGAACTTCAAACATGCCATGTTCAACATCAACAGGAGCATAAACACTTTTGAAAAGCACAAAATTTACGATTGGCTGGCATACGCCTATGAGGTGAAGGGAAACATTTACCTGAAACAAGAGAAGTTCCAATGGGCGCTGTATTGGTTCGATCAGAGCAATATGCTCTTCAAGCATCAAATTGAGGATGATAGGATAAAGATTGACCTGATGAACGGCATGGCCAAGGTGTATTTGGGGCTGGAAAAGGACAGTCTTTCACTCATCCATGCCAAGGAAGGATTGGAACTCTCCAAAAAAATAAAGTCGCTCCAAGGTCAGATCGACTGTTCCGAAACCCTGTACAAACTCCACAAAAAAAATGGCGATAACACAGAGGCCCTGAGCTATCTGGAAACTTTCAAGTCACTATCCGATTCACTTTTCAGGGACAAGAACAAACAAAGTCTTTCCCTACTGGAAACCAAACTCGGTTACGAACGGGAAAAAAGGGAACTGATTGAATCCAATCAAGCTGCTTTGGCCAAACAGCGGAACTATATTTACCTCGGTGTCATTGTCCTATTGATCTTGAGCATCATCATTTTTGTGGTACGCCGCAGTGAAAAAATCCAGAAAAAACTCAACAAAGAGCTCAAGGAAAAGTCCAAGGCGGTCATTGAACGTGAAGTCGAGCTCAATGAGATCAACAGAACCAAGACAAAATTGTTTTCCATCATTGGGCATGACCTGAGAGGGCCCATCGGTGCTTTACAGGAATTGCTCAGGCTTTTCATGGAAGGAGAGGTTGGCAAGGACGAGTTCATATCCTTCATCCCAAAACTCAAAGCTGATGTGGAAAACATTTCCTTCACCCTGAACAATCTGTTGTCATGGGGACAAAACCAGCTCAATGGCGCAGTGACAAGACCGAAAAGGGTTTCTTTGGACAAAATAGTGGTGAGCAATATCCAATTGTTGTCCGAACTGGCCAAGAGCAAATCCATAAAGATCATAAACCAACTTCCTGAAAATTCACTCATCTGGGCCGATCAGAACCAAATAGACATTGTGGTGAGAAACCTCCTCAGCAATGCGATAAAGTTCACTTCAAACGATGGGCTGATCACCATTGAAGCAGAAGAAAAATCTGATGTGTGGCAAATATCCATTCGCGACACCGGGATCGGCATGAATAGGGAAATGCAGAAAAAAGTTTTTGAGGACACTACAAATATCACCACCTACGGCACCAACAACGAAAAAGGCACCGGTCTTGGATTATCTCTTTGCAAGGAGATGGTATTGAAAAACAAAGGTCAAATCTGGGTGGAAAGTACACTCAGAAAGGGTTCAACCTTTTACTTTACGGTTCCAAAGGCAGAGAAAAGATACCAAAAGGCCAGTTGATCATATCAGTTTATCGAGATGGTCAACCGCAACAAAGCGTTCCACCGTAAAGCCCTCGGCATACTCTACACCGACTATCCTTCCCAAATCTCGCGCCCTATACACCACACTGTCCGTAAAATTTTTACTACTTATCGGCGTTTCCGGTTCATTGCTGTCAGGGTCATAAAACTGTGAACTGTATGCCATGATGGACTCGGTCTTTTTTTCAATGAACCCGGTAACATCAACAACAAAATCAGGTTTCAGGTTTTTCCATTGGATGTAATGGTACACTACTTTTGGCCTCCATGGTTCCTGCCATTCATCGCCCCCATCGATTTTTGTGTCAATTTTGATCAATCCGCTCAAAAAACAGGCATCACTGACCAGTTTGCTGCCCCTTCCGTGGTCAATGTGTCTATCGTCCACCGCATTGCAGAGCACGATTTCAGGACGGTATTTCCGAATCATTCTAATGATTTCCAGTTGGTGCTCCTTATCATTTACAAAAAAACCATCGGCGAACTCCATGTTCTCCCGAACGGCAACACCCAAAATTTTGGCGGCTTTGGCCGCTTCCCTGTCCCTTATTTCGGCTGAACCCCGTGTTCCCAGTTCGCCCCGGGTCAAGTCAATAATTCCCACCTTTTTTCCTTTGGAAACCTCTTTGGCTATGGTCGCTCCGGCACCGAGTTCGGCATCATCGGGATGTGCCCCAAATACTAAAATGTCTAATTTCATATCGTTTAAGCGGTCACTGCAGCAGATTTTACTAGGGCAATGGCCTGTTCAATGTCGGCAATTAAATCCTCTGTTTCTTCTATTCCCAATGAAAACCGGATGAGGGAATCCTTGATTCCTTGTTTCTCCCTGTCCTCGGGACTCATCAGCGAATGTGATGTCTGGGTCGGGGAAAGGACCGTGCTTTCAATCCCAGCAAGGCTCATGGATGGCTTTATCAATTTCAACTGTTTGAAAAACAAGGATGTATCAATGCTAGGGGCCATTTCAAAGGAGAGCATGCCGCCAAACCCTTTCATCTGTGCTTTGGCAAGTTCATGTCCCGGATGTGTCTCCAAACCTGGATAATATACTTTTTCAATATCTTTATTTGCTTCCAAATACTGGGCCATCTTCATGGCATTGTCATTCTGGGCCTTTACCCTTATTGCCATGGTCTTGATGCTCCGTTCCAAAAGCCATACCGTATAGTCGCTCAAACTTCCCCCAAAACAGATGGCGGTCTGGAACACCTTCGCCATGTGTTCTCGGGAGGCAGCGACCACACCCGCACATATATCCGAGTGTCCACCCATATATTTTGTGGCACTGTGCAACACCACATCGATTCCCAGATCAATGGGGTTTTGGTTGATGGGACTGGCAAAAGTGTTGTCGATCATGGAGAGGATGCCACGTTTTTTGGCCAATTGGGCCACTCCGCCCACATCGGTGATCGTAAGCAACGGATTGGACGGCGTCTCAATATAGATCAACTTGGTATTCGGTCTGATCTCCCGCTCAAAATCCGCTACGGACCATCCCGTGGTGAATGAATAGTCAATTCCAAATTTCTCGAACTGGGCAACCGCAAAATTGTAGGTGCCACCGTAAATCGTTTGTTGCAGTACGATATGGTCCCCTGATTTCAGAAAAGTCATCAACGCCGTACTTATGGCCGCCATGCCACTTCCAAAGATCAATGCGGCCTCTGCATGTTCCAAGGCGGCCAGTTTTTTGCAAAGGGCTTCTTGGTTAGGGGTGTTGAAATATCTGGGATACCGTTTAACATCCACATCCTCAAATTCATAGGAAGTGCTCATGTACAAAGGGGAAACAGCTCCTTTGAACAATTTGTCCTCCAGTTCCCCTTCGTGGGTACAAATGGTATTGATGCCTTTTTTATCTGTGTTCATGATATTTGTGGTGGTTTTACTTTAAGCTTAGCTTGTCCGGATGCTGCCTATTGGAAAATAGTGAAAGTACCTCTACAGAATCGGAGTTCATACGATAGTAAAGATTGGTATATTTTGCAATAACAGCTCTTCGGATATTCTTCTTTTTGGTTGAGACCTGAAATAAATTAGGGTTTTTGGAAATAAGTTCTATGGTATGATCCAGTTCTCGCGAAAAATTTCCCAGTTCCTTTTCGGTCCAGTTTTCTTCCAAGTATTTGACTGTTTGCTCCAATTCAGAGATTGCATGTTGGGTCCAAAGAATCTTATAGCCACTTTTCATACAATTTCTTCACATTCGAGTGTGGTTCCAATTTTCCAGAGTCCGCATCCTTTATTCCCTTCTCAATGGATTTTTTCTCTTCTTTTGAGACTTCTCTCCACCAATCGGACCTCTCACTTTCCCGAAGCTTCATTATTTTTTCAATAATCGATTCATCGTTCAACGTTGAAAGCCATTGGATCAACTCGATTTTTTTATCTTGAATGTTTACGTCCATAGACCCAAATTTACGATTTTGGGGCGACCCTTTTCAAAAACAGTTTCAGTTTGCCCTACTACCCTATCAAAGATACAAAACCCATCAAACCTGCACCTGCTTCCATTTTCCTTTTTTGAACCAGACCATGGCAATGATGGCCAACAGGACTTCCGCAAAAGTAATGGCCACAAATACACCCATGGCACCCCAACCCAAAACAAGGGCAGCCACATAGGCCAGAGGCAATTGAACCAACCAAAACGAGATAAGGTTGATCTTGGTCGGTGTGCGGGTATCCCCTGCCCCATTGAACGCTTGACTGACCACCATTCCATAGGCATAGAACACATAGCCCAAAGCAATTATCTGAAGACAAAGGGCACCATTTTGGACCACTTCCGGGGCAGTGTTGAACCAAGAGATGATACTTTTGGCAAAAATGAGATATCCCAAGGAAACCGTTCCCATAAAAATGGCATTGTACTTTCCTGTTTTCCAAACTGAGGTTTCCGCCCTATCCGGTTGTTTGGCCCCAAGGTTTTGCCCAACCAAGGTGGCTGCAGCGTTGCTCATCCCCCATGATGGCATCAATGTGAACATCATCACACGGATGGCAATGGTGTAACCTGCCAGTACCTCACTTCCAAATTCCGACATGATCCGCATCAGAAAAATCCAGCTCGAAGTACCGATCAGGAACTGGGCAATTCCCCCTAGAGAAACCTTGACCAAGTTGACCATGACCTTCAGGTTGATCACCAAATCCCGAAGGGCCAACTTGATCTTGCCCCAACCGAAGAACAAAATTCCCAATTGGAAGAGAACAGCGGTACCACGGCCAATATTGGTGGCAATCGCAGCACCGGTAACGCCAAATTCTGGTATGGGTCCAAACCCAAAAATGAACAAGGGATCCAAGATAATGTTGAGTCCGTTGGACAGTACCAAGGCCCACATGGCGATCGAGGCATTTCCGGCTCCCCTAAAAATGGCATTGATCAGAAACAGGAGAACAATCGTGATATTCCCACCGATCATTAATTGGGTATAGCCATAACCTTCCTCGATCAGATCGGGCTCTCCGCCCATCAAGGCCAGAATTTCCTTGGCATATACAATTCCGATGATTCCGGTGACCACAGAAATCAGCACTCCCAAGCTGATGGCCTGAACGGCGGCCACACGTGCTCCCTGAACGTCCTTTTCCCCAATCCTACGTGCCACAACGGCCGTCGCAGCCATACTCAACCCAATGGCCAGTGCATAGACCAAGGTGATCACCGACTCTGTTAAACCGATGGTGGCGACGGCATTGACGCTCACTTTGGAAACATAGGCAATATCGACCAGTGCAAAAATGGATTCCATGAGCATTTCCAAGATCATGGGGATGGAGAGCATGAAAATAGCCTTTCGGATGCTTCCCGATGTGAATTCTGTTTCCTTGCCCGAAACGGCAATCCAGAAATATTTAATGAATTTCTTGAATGAAAGTGTATTGTGATGTGTCATTGTAAAAGAATTATGTATAAACAAAAAGGAGAAATGTCAGCAGTACCGAAAGGGTATCGGATTACTTTTTTGGCCTAAAGCCAAAGGTGACATCTATAGCGTACATAATTCTTATAGCTTCATGATGCGGCAAATATGCAACTTTTTTGAAAAAACCTAAAGTAAAAAGTTGTTTTTGTTTGATTCCTAACAATTCATTGTTGACAAAATCAACTTTGGCAAGTCTTAGTGGACGATCAAACGCCTTTCAATGAGGAAACTTCCCTTTTATTTTTTGGCATAGTGCACCTTGTACCTCCAAAAACTGATTCCTCCCAAAATGAATACACCCAAAACGGTGTACCAAACAAAACTGGGAGTGATCACTTGGTCCCCACTGGCATAGCTGTGCAGCCCCACAAGGTAAAAATTGACCCCGAAATAGGTCATCATGATGCTGGCAAAGGCCAAGATACTGGCAAAATTATAGATCCACCTGCCCCTTAACCCGGGAACCAAACGCATGTGGAGCACAAAGGCATAGACCATGATGGAAATCAGGGCCCAGGTTTCTTTGGGATCCCAACCCCAGTAGCGACCCCAGCTCTCATTGGCCCACTGTCCGCCCAAAAAGTTGCCTATGGTGAGCATGACCAAACCTGTGGTTAGGGCCAGTTCGTTGATCACGGTGAGTTCTTTGATATTGAGGTCCATCCGTTTCTTGTTCTTTTTGGTCGTGAGCACCATGAGCAATAAGGAGACAACCCCCAAGATCATTCCTACGGTGAGGGGGCCATAACTTCCTACAATTACTGCAACATGGATCATCAGCCAATAACTGTCCAACACAGGTTGTAGGTTGGCAATGGCGGGATCCACCCAACTTTGATGGGCTATCCAAAGCAGCATGGAAGTCACAAACGCACTTGCGGCAATGGTGAGTTCGCTCTTTCTGCCCAAAGCCAAGCCAATGGCCAAGGTGGCCCAAGAAACATATAGGATGCTCTCATAAGCATCGCTCCAAGGAGCGTGCCCCGAAATGTACCAGCGCAGCACCAGACCTGCCGTGTGCCAAATAAAGAACAGTATAATGGTTCCCTTCAAAAAATACGCTAAAGCCTTGAGCAGTTCCCTTTCCTTAAAGATTTTCAAAATCAGAACAATAAAAAGCAGTCCTCCCACCAAAGCGTAATATTTGTACAATCGGTTGAAAATATCCAGCTTGTTATAGATGATCTCGGTCTTGATCTTGTTTTCGGACGGTAATATTTCCGCGCCATTGTTCAATTGGTTCTGTTTGAAGGCTTCCAACAACTTGTCGGGTTCTGAATAATCCCCTGAAGCAATGGACCTTTGCAGCGAGTTCAAGTAATACGGCATTGCATTCCTGATGAAATTGGAGTACAGGGAATCCTGAACCTGATACTGGCCACCCCGGTACTCTACGGCCGAGATCCATTTGTTGTTCTCATCATTGAGCAAAGGGAATATTTTCACGATTTGTCCGCTGAGCGCTATGTTCAACAGACTGAGTCTTTCCCCTACCTTTTTAAAATCCTTTTCAAAATTGGAGGGGTTGTTCGTTGAAGTCGCTTTTTCCAAATAGGGGCGCAGCTTATAAACTCCCTTTGAGTCAAAAAAATCGGTGGCCTTTACAAACGCTGTTCCTTCGGGCACCCCGATCACTTTGCGGATACTGTCGTTCTCCTTTTTGCCCAAGGCAATGAACTCGGTATTGTACCATGCCCCTGGGTTCAACATCATGGAAAGGAACACTTGGTTGGCAGAAAGGTCTTTGTATTTATCCTTTCCACTCAATTTCCGCAATAGCTCAGAAGCGAAGGTATTGATGGGTTTCATGCGCCCTCCCTCATCCTGAATGATCATTGCTCCAAACTTTTCGGCATGTTCCCTGTCCACTTTTGTAGATTGGATCACCGAATCGACCTGTGCCTGGGTAGGGCCTACCGCATGGGCATGGTCTGTGGTTTCCTGGGCATTTGCCATGGTTGAAACAACCAGCATGGCAATCATGGCCAATGCAGCCTTTTTGACCTTTATTTTTTCCAACATTTGTTGAAGGTCCCTAAACCGTGTCTTGCCAAAGAACATGATGCCCATCAACCCAATGTAAAGCAAAAAATAACCAATATAAGTAATCCATGTTCCCCAAAAATCATGGTTCACGGAAAGTACCGTTCCTTTTTCGTCAGGATCAAAACTGGACTGAAAAAACCGATAGCCCTGATGGTCCAAAACATGGTTCATGTAGATATCGTAATCGAAAGACCTTTCATCGTTCACGGTGATCTTGCTCATAAAGGATGCATAACCTGTTTCCGTACCGGGATACTTCTCCGCAATAAAATCGTTTAGTTGAATGGAAAAAGGAAGCTCATATATTTTGGAGCCGTAGCTGAGTGAAAAATCCAGCCCACCCACATTGATCTTGTCCGAAAAATTGGTCGTGCCCTTGCCTCCGAGCAATTTGACTTCCTTGGACTCGCCATTGGCCGAAATGGAAACCACCAGTGCATCTTGGGTCACTTTGGTAATTTCCTCCTCGGGAACCTTCACTATTCCATATTTGCCTTTGATGATCGGCTCGGGAATAACAAACTGCATTCCTGCCATGGTGTAGAGCGACCTCAACTGTAGGGGCTGGACACTATCGGTGATCACTTCGCCCTGAAGTTGGTCTGCCATGCGCATGAAATTCCCCTCAAAAGGTGATTTGATCTGAAAGCCTTCCTCTTCATTATAATAAATATTGATGGCGCCTTCGGTATCATTGTTCAAAGCAAAGAGTACATTATGGATACTGGCCACCTTTCCATTTTCCAGATAATGCTCGTGTCGTTGGCCATCGCCTGCCTCCACAATTTGAAGATATTCCTGTCCATTTTCATCGGGAATGAGCCCTTTTTCCGCTCCCTTGATAAAATCCACGTATGAAATGGTAAACGGTTGACCATTAAAATCGGATTTCCACGGCAGACTTGAACGTTTTCCTTCCGGGGTCACCAAAATATCGTCCTCCAAAATGCGGCGCTTTGTCTCTCCATTGATATCACCATCTATATATGCCGTCAAATAGGTCTTGTCCGAATAAAATTGGTTCTCGGTAGCACCTTCACGAATGGGCATCATGCCCTCATAGCTGATATACCGCGTCACGAAGGCGCCTACAATGATCAATATCCAAGACAGGTGAAGTACCAGTACCGGCCATTTTTTCCATTGCAGCAATTGGTATCGGTAAATGTTCCCGATAAAATTGATCATAAAAAATACCATGATTACCTCGAACCATGTGGCATTGTAAATATAGATTCTGGCGGTTTCTGTGCTGTACTGGCTTTCCACAAATGTACCGATGGCCATTGCCGCAGCAAAAACCAAAAAAAGAACGGCCATAAGTCTCGTGGAAAATAGGGTCTTTTTAAGAATATCGATCATGGAAATACTATCTGCTTTCGGTTTGCAAAAATACGGCCTTTTTGGAACTTAGTTGTTTTACCATAAATAAAAAATGAAAAGGCATTGTTAATTATCGGTGTTATGCTTCAAGCCTAAATTTTGTAATTTTGGGCATGCTCAATATCGTTATTCTGGGTACCGGAAACCTTGCCACACATCTCTTCAGGGCTTTTTCACAAACCGCAGGGGTTCGGGTGGTGCAAGTTGTGGGCAGAAACGCCGAAAGTCTTCGTTGGTTTTCAAAATCAGTGCCCACCTCCTCCGATTTCGATTCCGTAGCTGACGCCGATATCTATCTCATGGCCCTAAAAGATGACGCCATTGCAACCATTTCCAACCATCTTATGGGCAAAAAAGGAGTTGTGGCACATACTTCCGGTGCAACCGACATGAACGTACTGGCGCCAGCAAACCATGGTGTTTTTTATCCGTTGCAAACGTTTACCAAAGGTAAGAACATCGATTTTGGGAACATTCCCATCTGCGTCGAGGCCAATGCACCGGAATCTTTGGATACATTGAAATCATTGGCGGGTGCAATTTCCCAAAATGTACATGAAATCGATTCGGGCCAACGAAAAAAATTGCATCTTGCAGCGGTTTTTGTGAACAATTTCACCAATTATCTGTATGGGGTCGGAGAGGAAATCTGTTTGGAAGAAGGGCTTTCGTTCGATTTTTTGAAACCCTTGATCCTGGAAACGGCAGAAAAGGTACAGACCATGTCGCCCAGGGAAGCACAAACCGGGCCAGCCAGGAGAAATGACCAAAAAAGCATACAAAACCACTTAAAACTTTTGAAGGACGAAAAACATATTGCACTTTATACCCTTTTGAGCGAAGCCATAAAAAAATGCCATGAAGAAAAACTATAAGGAGCTACTGAGCAACATCACCACGTTCATTTTTGATGTGGACGGCGTTTTCACCGACGGTTCGGTATTGATCACTTCAAACGGTGAACTGCTCCGAAAAATGAGCGTCAAGGACGGTTATGCCCTGAAAACTGCCATACAAAAAGGGTATAATGTCTGCATTATCACCGGGGGCACCAATGAAGGGGTCAAAGAACGCTTGAAAGGTCTTGGGGTGACCGATTTCTACATGGGCGCCCACCACAAGGAAGAACCCTTAAAAGAGTATTTGGACATTTACAGCATTGACCCGGAGACCGTGGTCTATATGGGCGACGACCTCCCTGACATCCCCCCCATGAAACTGGTGGCCCTTGCCACCGCGCCACAAAATGCCGTGCCCGAGGTGAAGGCCATTTCAGACTATGTGTCCCACAAGAATGGCGGCGATGGCTGTGTCCGTGACATCATAGAACAAGTATTGAAGGTCCGGGGGGACTGGAACGATAATTTCAGTGCCAAAAATGACTGAGAACCCACTCAAGAAAAAACTGAAAGGCTTTAAAATAATCCTGGGGTCTGGCTCCCCAAGACGAAAGCTATTTTTGGAAGAACTGGGGCTCGATTTTGAGGTACGTCCAAAATCTGTGGAGGAAATTTATCCCAAAAGCCTGAAAGGAAAGGAAATATCCGAGTATTTGGCCCGATTGAAGGCTACACCTTTTGAAAAAGAACTGCAAAAAAACGAAATCCTGATCACTTCCGATACCGTGGTATGGCACAATGGCGCTTCATTGGCCAAGGCGGAAAATAGCGAAGAAGCGGCCAGAATGTTACGTACCCTGTCAGGAGATTCGCATGAGGTCATCACTTCGGTCTGTTTCATGACCAAGGATTCCCAAAGAACGGTGAGTTCCACAACCAAGGTCAGGTTCAATGAATTTTCGGAGGACGAGATCCATTATTACATCGAAAAATGTCGCCCGTTCGACAAAGCGGGCGCCTATGGCATTCAGGAATGGATCGGAATGATCGGCATATCCGAAATAAGCGGTTCTTACACCAACGTGGTCGGTCTGCCCACCCATTTGGTGTACAAAACCCTGATGGAGATGGCTTCTTAAATTTCCTATGATTAACTTTGAGGGAATCAATCCCTTGTTGCCATGAAGAAAAAATTGTCCATAAAAACGGTCGGTGCCATACTGTTCCTCGCTCTTGGCATCTCCTGCGCAGAAAAGAAGGAGAACAAAGGCGAAAACACTTCCCTGTCCTCCCCATTGGAAGCAACCAATGAAACACCAAAGAAGCCCCTTTCTGAAGATTTTAAACAATATTGGTACGCCGGGGATGCTGAAATTACTTCGTACCGTCTGAAGCAGGCCCGATATGGGGAACTAAGGGACGGAAATGCGGTACTGATCTATGTTACCGAACCCTTTCTGCCCGAAAAACAAGTCAAAGCCGACCAGAATCGGCCCGAAAACATATCTGTGTTGAAATTGAACGCCACAAAAAAGTTCCTAACAGGCATTTATCCCTACTCCATCATGTCCAGTACTTTTTACCCCGTGCACGACAACCAACATTCCATAAAGACCAGTTTGTCTGTACAGGAATGGTGTGGCCATGTCTATTCTCAGATCAATAATAGGGCTATGTTCGAGTTTACCTCACATTCCTATTTTGAAAAGGAAGCGGACCAAGAATATGACATGGATAAAGACATCATGGAAAATGAAATCTGGACCAAGATCAGGATAAACCCCGAAGGTTTGCCGCTAGGAGAGCTAAAAATTATTCCTTCCCTTGAGTTTTTGCGATTGGCCCACAAGGAAGTCAAAGCATACGAAGCATTAGCCAGTATGACCACCAAGGAAGGAATCACCTCTTACTCCCTTTTCTATCCTGAACTGGAACGGACATTGCACATTAATTTCACCGACACCTTTCCATATACCATTGAAAGCTGGACCGAGGAAACCAAAAGTGGGTTCGGTCCCAATGAAGCAACATTAATCACTTCTGCCACCAAAATAAAAAGCATGAAGACCGCTTATTGGGGACAAAATGGAAACAAGGATTTGATCTTAAGGGACAGTTTGGGCCTGTGAACCCATTGATCACAACATGATGGAGCTTGTTAAAACTCTTCTAAATAGCGCAAACACTGATAACAATCTTCTATATTTGACTTTACCACAAAAAAACCAACTATGCGACACCTTTGGGTCTGTTTTGTAGCCATATCCCTCTTTTTTTCTGAAGCCATTGCCCAAAAACCAGATAAACCCAACTCCGCTGAGTTATATCACGACCTTCAAAAGCTGAACTTTCTGGGAACGGCGCTTTATATTGCCGCACATCCCGATGATGAAAATACCAGTCTGATTTCCTACCTGTCCAACCACGAAAAGGCCAGGACCATTTATCTTTCGATGACCCGTGGGGACGGCGGACAAAATTTAATAGGTTCAGAGTTGCAGGAACTTCTTGGCGTGCTGCGCACACAAGAACTGCTCGCTGCCAGAAGGATTGATGGCGGGGAACAGCGTTTCACCCGCGCCAATGACTTTGGCTTTTCCAAGCATCCCAACGAAACCCTTAGAATATGGGACAAAGAAAAAGTCTTGGGCGATGTGGTCTGGGCCATCCGCACTTTGAAGCCGGATGTCATCATCAACCGTTTTGACCACAGAACCCCTGGTTCCACCCATGGTCACCACACATCCTCGGCCATTTTGAGCATGGAAGCCTTTGACCTTGCCAATAACCCAAATGCTTATCCAAAACAATTGGAACTGACATCAACATGGCAACCCAAAAGGTCTTTTTACAATACTTCTTGGTGGCAATATGGCAGCCGAGAGAAATTCGAAGAAGCCGACAAATCGAATATGTTGACTTTGGATATCGGGGTTTTCTACCCTGAACTTGGTGCCTCCAACAATGAAATTGCTGCAATGGCACGAAGCCAACACCTTTGCCAAGGATTTGGACGACTCTCTGAGCGCGGGGCTTCAAAAGAATATCTAGAGCTGCTCAAAGGTGATTTTCCAAAGGACAATGATATTTTTTCAGGCATCAATACCACATGGTCCCGAATCGAAGGAGGGAAAGCCATTGGCGATATTCTGTACGAAATAGAAAAGAATTTTGATTTCAGGAACCCTTCAAAACACATACCCGACTTGGTGAAGGCGTACCAACTTTTGCAAAAGAGTGAAAATGAACATTGGAGAAAATTGAAGTCGGAAGAGTTAAAATCGATTATCCTGGCCTGTGCGGGCCTTTATCTGGAAGCAAGTTCCGATGCTCCCTCTACCACTCCCGGCAGTATCACAAAAATCAATATTGAGGCCCTGAACAGGAGTTCCCAGAAGATTTTTCTGAAAGAGATCCAAATTATTGGCACAGGTGCCACAATATCGCCAAATAAACTGTTGGCCAATAATGAGAGGCAAGATCTGGGCATCGATCTGAAGGTACCTGAGAATACCCCTTACACCAGCCCTTACTGGTTGGACGAACCTGGTACTTTGGGAACTTATACGGTGAATGAACAAACCCTGATCGGCAAACCTGAAACAGCTAGTGCCTTCAGCACTAAATTTGTGCTGGAATTTGATGGGACCGAGATTGATTTTAACAAATCTGTGATCTACAGGTATTCCAAACCGGACAAGGGGGAACTGTACGAACCGTTTGTAGTGCTTCCCGAAGCCACATCAAAGATTGATGAAAAGGTCCTGATTTTTGCCAATGAGGAGACCAAGAAAGTGCAGGTCAAGATTCGGGCAGGCAAAAACAATGTTTCTGGGAGTGTGGCCTTGGAACACCCCACTGGCTGGACCGTTACACCTGAAAACATCCCCTTTTCCATTCCACAGAGGGGACAGGAACTTTCAGTGGTTTTTATGGTCACACCGCCAAAAATGGAGAGTGAGGGTGAAATTGCCCCAAAAATCACGATTGGTCAAAAAACCTATGGCAAGGAACTTGTGGAAATTCAGTATGAACACATTCCGAAGCAATCCATTTTGTTGCCCTCAAAAGCCAAAGTAGTCCGCATGGACATCCAAAAATCAGGGGAACACATCGGTTATATCATGGGTGCTGGCGATATGGTCCCTGAAAGTTTGGAACAGATTGGATATCAAGTACATATCATCGACCCAGATAAGATGGAAAAAGGATCTTTGGACAGATACGATGCTGTTGTTGTGGGTATTCGGGCGTATAATGTCGTGGAATCCCTAAAATTCAAACAACCCATTCTGTTCGATTACGTGAAAAACGGTGGGAACATGATCGTGCAGTACAACACCGCAGGCCGTTGGGCAAAACAGTTTGAAAACATTGCCCCTTACGACCTCACGCTTTCCAGCAATCGCGTAACCGATGAAAATGCAAAAGTGGAGATCGTGGCACCCAATAATGCCTTGGTAAATTTCCCGAACACCATTACCGAAAAGGATTTTGATGGCTGGATACAGGAAAGAGGGCTTTATTTTCCTGCCCAATGGAGTTCAGACTTCACCCCCATCCTTTCCATGGGCGATGAGGGGGAAACCGAATCAAAAGGCAGCCTTTTGGTGGCACCTTATGGCAAAGGTCATTATATTTACACCGGACTGAGCTTTTTTAGGGAACTGCCCGCAGGAGTGTCCGGTGCCTACAAACTGTTTGCGAATATGCTCTCGATAGGCAAAAATGAAGTAAAAAGAGAAAGTAATGTCAAAGGATAATATGTTCAATAAAATGGAATGGAAGAAGGAATACACCGTCGTGATCCTTCTGAACGCCATTTATATCTTGATTTTTTACTTCATCATGATTTTTAATAACTGAAACCCTTAATGGCCTATTTAGATTGGATCATTCTTGGCAGTACGCTACTCTTCATTGTTGGATATGGGGTTTGGAAAACCCGTGGCAGCAAAAATGTGGACGATTATGTGCGCGGGGGCGGAAACGATGTGAAATGGTGGACCATAGGGCTTTCCGTAATGGCCACCCAAGCCAGTGCGATCACCTTTTTGTCCACTCCTGGGCAGGCGTTCCACGATGGAATGGGCTTTGTACAGTTCTATTTTGGGCTGCCTTTGGCCATGATCGTTATCTGCTTGGTGTTCATTCCTATATACAAAAGGCTCAAGGTCTTTACCGCCTATGAAATGTTGGAGGGTCGGTTCGACCTAAAAACACGAACGCTTACAGCCCTATTATTTTTGGTACAACGTGGACTGGCAGCTGGAATCACCATTTTTGCGCCTTCCATTATCCTTTCTGCAGTTTTGGGCTGGGATTTGCGCACGCTCAACATCATCATTGGTGTATTGGTCATTATTTATACCGTATCCGGTGGAACCAAGGCGGTCAGCGTTACCCAAAAACAGCAAATGTTCATCATCATGCTCGGGATGTTCTTTGCGTTTTTCTTTATACTCGGTGCCCTGCCCACAGATGTTTCCTTTGGAAAGGCATTGAAAATAGCCGGGGCAAACGACAAACTCAATATTCTTGACTTTTCGCTGGATACCGACAACCGGTACACCTTCTGGAGCGGTATCACTGGTGGTTTCTTTCTGGCTTTGGCCTATTTTGGTACGGACCAGAGCCAAGTACAACGCTATCTTTCCGGAAAATCGGTGAGGGAAAGTCAATTGGGACTGGTTTTCAACGGAGTCTTCAAGATTCCGATGCAATTCTTCATCCTATTGGTGGGTGCAATGGTCTTTGTATTCTATCAGTACAATGCCTCTCCCCTAAACTTTAATCCTGCGGCCACACAAGCCGTTATGGAATCTGAATATGCGGATGAATACAATGCATTGGTAGAGGATCACAAAAAATTGGAAATGGAAAAAAGAATGGCACAACATTCTTTTTCAGCCGCACTCGAACTTAAGGAGTACAATGCCATACAACAGGCCGAACAGAACATCATAAAAATCAACCAAAAAGAAAATGCCAGTAGGGCCGCTGCCAAGGAGTTGATTGCCAAAGCAAGCACCAAGGTCGAAACCAACGATAAGGACTACGTTTTCATCCATTTTATATTGAACAACCTTCCTGTGGGCCTTATTGGGCTATTATTGGCTGTGATTCTTTCGGCAGCCATGTCCTCCACGGCTTCAGAGTTGAATGCTTTGGGGACCATAACAGCATTGGACCTTTATAAACGGAATGTCAAAAAAGAGCATGATGAAAAGCATTTCCTTTTGGCCACCAAGGGGTTTACACTGCTTTGGGGAATTTTGGCCATTGTGATAGCCAATGTTGCCAGTCTTTTTGACAACCTCATCCAATTGGTAAATATCATTGGTTCCATTTTTTACGGCAATGTCCTTGGCATCTTTTTATTGGCCTTCTTTTTTAAGTTCGTGAAAGGCAACGCTGTCTTTGTGGCCGCCATCATTACACAGATCATTGTGATCGTAGGCTATAACTTGGACTGGATGTCCTATTTGTGGTTGAATGCCTTTGGGTGTGTATTGGTGATCGTGCTTTCCATCATCGCGCAGGCATTTGATGACTTCCTTGGAAATTCACCCGAAGAGGTATAAAAAAACTGTCTAAAAAGTTATCAAGTTTTGTCTTTGTTCGGTTAATCTCAGTCGAACAGACAGATAATAAGCTTTTTAGACAGTCTCGTATTTCTAAAAAAGAATGCAGGTTATTACATTCCCGCCCATTCTTTCAGGGAATCCTTGTTCATCTTAACGTAATCTTGATTACCCGCAGCTTGGGCCGCTGCCAAAGATCGTTTGGCTGCTTCGATGGCACCTTCCTTGTCGCCCAGTTTGGCATAGATCAAAGATTGGGTGCGTGTCATCCAATATGCCTTGCCATCCCCCATCGATACGGCTTTGTCCACCCATTCCTTGGCCTGCTGCAAGTTCATGCCTTCACTGAAATAATAAGATCCGGCTGCAAAATAGTCATTGGCGGTCAAGTCTGGTTTGGACATGGTTTCTTCAATACTCTTGGTGGCCTTGGCCACGGTAGGAACCACAAATTTTACCCCCACATAAACATTTTCCCAAAGCATTCCCAAAGTGGCCCCATTGTTATGCAGGTCATCAAAGGTGATGGTAAAGGTCTCAATGGTCTCTTCCATTGGGTAAACTTCCACTTTTACCGTGGCAGCAACCTTGGAAGCATCCCACTCTTGTGGAACACCCCAGTTATTGGTATCGGTATAAAAAATGACCTCCCAAACGGCCTCACCGGGTCTTGTGTAGATAGCATAAGTACCTGCTTTCAATTCTTTGTCCTGAACGACTACATCATCACTAAAAGTAATCATGGTGTTTTGATTGGCCCCTGTCCTCCAAATGGCATCATAGGGCACCAAATTCTCGAATACTTTTCTTCCCCGCATGGACGGTCTTGAGTACTCGACCACCACATCAGTGAGCCCCACTTTTTGTTCCAATTTTGAGAAAGGACTTGGGGCAGGGGTCTGTATTTGTGCCTCCAAGGAAATGGACAACAAACCAATAAAAAGTAATAGTGCTAATTTTTTCATAGGAATAGTGTTTAATTGTTTAGTTAAGGAACAAAACTATACCAAAAGAAATCCATCAATTGTTAAGAAAATCTTAAATGAATTTCAAGGTCATGACCACGGTTTTAAATAGTTCATGCCTCAATTTTTTTGTTTAATATTTTTAACTTAACATTAAACAAATAGATGTTATCTTTGTCTAAAAGACAATTAATGGCACTATACCAACTCCGTTCCAAGCAGATTCTCCCCATTTCCATGGAAAAGGCTTGGGAATTTCTCTCCAGTCCTAAAAACCTACAAGTCATCACACCAGACCACATGGGGTTCCAAATCCTTTCGGGAGCAGAAAGGAGTATGTATCCCGGTCAAATCATACAATATATAGTAAGACCATTTCCTTTTGTGACCACTAGATGGGTCACGGAAATTACCCATGTGCAGGATGGCAGCTATTTTGTGGATGAGCAGCGTTTTGGCCCCTATGCCTTGTGGCACCACAAGCACTTCTTGAAAGAAGTTGAAGGTGGTGTGGAGATGGAGGATGTGATCGATTATAAACTGCCGTTTGGAATATTGGGAACATGGGCCCATTCCCTTTTGGTCAAAAATCAATTATTGAAGATTTTCAAATATCGGGAAGAAAAACTTTCAGCCCTTTTTGGAACAGTGGCCCAAGCAAAAAACTCATTGGAATTTAAGACGATATAACATGAAAAAGAATATACTGCTTATAGGAGGTTCCTATGGCATTGGGTTTGAAATTGCCAAGCAACTCTCCACCAAATACCACGTGCATGTAGCCTCCAGAACAGATGAAGGCCTGGATGGAATCGATGTTACGCACATTCCTTTCGATGCCATCAACGATGATATATCCAGTCTGTCCATTCCAGATGAGCTCCATGGTTTTGCCTTCTGCCCTGGAAGCATTACCCTAAAGCCTTTGAAAATGATGGATATCGACACATTCAGGGAAGACATGGAAATCAATTTTTTCTCCTTGGTAAATGTGGTCAAGAGAATCATGGGAAAAATGACGGAAAACTCCAGCATGGTATTTTTTAGCACGGTTGCCGTGGAAACCGGTATGCCGTTCCACACTAGTGTTGCCGCTGCCAAGGGAGCCATAGAAGGCTTTGCACTGTCTCTGGCCGCAGAATATGCCCCAAAGGTCCGAGTGAATGTCATAGCACCATCCTTGGTGGACACTCCGCTGGTCGGAAGACTGTTGAACAACGATAAGAAGAAAAACATGATGGCAGAAAGACACCCCCTAAAACGGGTCGGTGTTGCCAAGGATGTGGCCAATATGGCCGCCTTTTTGTTGGATTCAGACAATTCGTGGATTACAGGACAGGTATTCGCCGTTGATGGTGGGATGTCCAAAATAAATACCAATTCGTGAGTGACAAAATATCCATATTTTGGTTTAGGCGCGACCTTCGTTTAGATGATAATGTAGGCTTCTATCAATCCCTGCAAGGCAAGTTTCCCGTATTGCCCATCTTCATCTTTGACAAGGAAATTTTGGAAAATCTTCCCAAGGATGATGCACGGGTATCCTTTATCCACCTGCAGCTTCAAAAACTGCGGAATATGCTCCAAGCGGAACACAACAGTGGTATTTCAATTTTTTATGGTGAGCCATTGGAGGTATTCAAAAGTTTGACAAAAGATTTTAGGGTAGCCTCCGTTTTCACCAATCACGATTATGAGCCTTACGCCCGGGAGCGCGATGCCAAGGTCAAATCCTTCCTGGAAGAAAAAAACATTACTTTCAAAACCTATAAAGATCAGGTCATATTTGAAAAGAGCGAGGTTGTCAAGGATGATGGTGATCCTTATGTGGTCTATACCCCCTACATGAAACGTTGGAAGGCAACATTCAACCCTTCCATCCACCTTGTTGATTATGATACCCATCCGCTTCTCGGAAAAAAACTGTACAAAGCATCCGACCTTCCGAATGTAAGTCTTGGGGAAATGGGATTTGAACCTTCCCAGATCAAAGTACCCGATTATAAGGTTTCCCCAAACCTTATCCAAAAGTATGGAGCGACAAGGGATTATCCCTCCATTAGATATGGCACTTCAAGATTGGGGCCCCACTTACGTTTTGGTACGGTTTCCATTCGAAAAAAGATTAGAAAGGCCATTGCTGAAAAGGATGAAACCTTTTGGAACGAGTTGATCTGGAGGGAATTTTTTATGCAGATTTTATGGCATTATCCCCATACGGTCAAGGAGACCTTCAAACCCAAGTATGATCGGATCAAGTGGCGCAACAATGAAGAAGAGTTTGAGAAATGGAAAACGGGAAACACTGGCTACCCACTTGTGGACGCAGGCATGCGCGAACTCAATGCCACAGGTTACATGCACAACCGTGTACGGATGTTGGTCGCTAGTTTTCTATGCAAGCATTTGTTGATCGACTGGCGCTGGGGAGAGGCTTATTTTGCGGAAAAATTATTGGATTTTGAACTGGCCAGTAATGTGGGAAACTGGCAGTGGGCCGCCGGAAGCGGGGTGGATGCTGCGCCCTATTTCAGGATATTCAACCCAATGACGCAAGTGGAAAAATTTGACAAACAAAAAGAGTATATCAACGAATGGGTGCCCGAACTACAAGAACTCACCTACCCTTCTCCCATTGTGGATCATAAAATGGCACGCGAGCGATGCCTAAAAGTGTACAAAGAAGCCGTTGGTTAATGCTTTTTCAGTATTTTTAAGACGAATTGAATGAAGGTTGTCCAAAACAAGTGATATTTTGATTTTGTCAGTTCGAGCACAGTCGAGAACATAAAAATGTATAAAGAGTTTCGACTGCGCTCGAACTGACAGACAACGAGTTTTTTATCAACCCCAACCACCAGCTAACTCAAACTTTTTAAAAATGAAAAACATTCCAACCTTGTTTCTTTTAGGGCTAATGACCATAAATCTTTCCGCCCAAAAGATGACCAAAGACAAAAGAGAGGTGATCGCCTCCATCGAAAAGCACAAAGAAAACCTGATCCAGATCAGTGATTCCATTTGGGCACTGGCCGAAACTGCATTTGAAGAATCCATTTCCGCAGAACTCTTGGCCGACTATGCCGAAAGCAACGGACTCATGGTGACCCGTGGAGTTGCCAATATCCCAACGGCATTTACCGCCACTTATGGTTCGGGCAAGCCCGTAATCAGTATTTTGGGCGAGTTTGATGCCCTGCCCGGGCTTTCGCAAAATACCGTGCCCAACAAAGATCCAAAAATCGAAGGAGCTCCCGGACATGGCTGCGGACACAATATGTTCGGCGCGGCCAGTCTTGGAGCAGCCATAGCCATTAAAGAACAGATCGAGGCTGGAAACATCAAAGGGACCGTGAAATTTTTGGGCACCCCTGCCGAGGAAAAGTTTTTTGGCAAGATCTGGATGGTGGAAGCCGGACTTTGGGATGATGTGGATGTGAATGTAAGTTGGCATCCTTCGGCCCAAATCGAAGCCGATGTGCAAAGTGGACTTTCATTGATCGATTTTATTGTTGAATTTCACGGACAGGCTGCGCATGCATCTGCAGACCCATGGAACGGACGGAGTGCCGCAGATGCACTGGAACTGTACACCACTGGAATCAATTATTACAGGGAACACATAAGACCATCCTCACGTATCCACTACCATATCCAAGATGGAGGCCAAGTGGTAAACGTAGTTCCCGATTACGCCAAAATTTGGGTAAGGGTTCGCGACCCCAAGCGAAAAGTAATGTTGCCCACCTACGAACAGGTCAAAAAAATGGCCGAAGGTGCCGCCATCATGGCCAATGTGGATCACAAGGTGTCTCTGGTTTCCGGTATTTACGAAACATTGGTGAATCGTGCAGGAGGTGAAATCATGCAAGAAAACCTAGAGCTTTTGGGACCCATAACCTACACGGAAGAAGAAATTGCCTTTGGCAAGGCCATCCAAAAGGCCACTGGAAAGCCGGAAGTGGGCATGGATGCCGAAATCCGGCCACTGCGGAAAACCGAAGAACTTCCCGGAGGTGGTTCCACAGATGTTGGGGATGTAAGTTGGAATGTGCCAAATATCAATTTGGGCGTAACGGTGGCTCCCAAAGACACCCCTTGGCATTCCTGGGCCGTAGTGGCCTGTGGTGGCATGAGCATCGGTCACAAGGGAATGGTCTATGCGGCCAAGGCCATGAGCATGACCATGTTAGATCTTTTTAAGGACCCTAAACTGGTGGAAAAGGTAAAAGAAGAATTTAAGACCCGGAAAGGCGATGAAAAATATGAGGCCATGATAGATGGCCCGCCACCCATTCCCGGTAATTGATCTGAATGGGAAAAATAGACATTCAGTCTAGCATACCATCAACATAATCGAAGATTCCGAGAGCGAAAAACAAAACCATATCCAAGACCCTTAAGCATTTTGGATGCCATTCAATTAGACTAAACAATGAGCATGAGCGACCCGATAGTACAAACGTTCCCTTTGGGAACACCTTGGCAAACCCAAGACCCTTTTCTGTTCAGTGTCTATCATCTGGACCATTACCCTCCCGGAAACGGGGAAATGGGTCCCGCCCCATCCCTTCTCCAAGGCCGTAACTTGGGCAGCGACTTCAATCCCAATGAGAAATGGCGAATGTACCACGGGCAGAGTATTCCCGGGTTTCCCTACCATCCTCACCGTGGGTTTGAGACCATCACCATTGTCAACAAGGGTTTCTGTGACCATTCGGATTCGTTGGGGGCCGCAGGCAGGTTTGGTGAGGGTGATGTGCAGTGGATGACCGCAGGAAGGGGTGTCCAACATTCCGAAATGTTCCCATTGCTACATGACCATAAAGACAACCCTTTGGAACTGTTCCAAATATGGTTGAACCTTCCCAAAGCCAACAAATTTGTGGATCCCCATTTCAAAATGTTGTGGCACGAAGAGATTCCCATAGTGGATGAAGCAAGTGCAAAAATAAAGGTGATCGCAGGAAAGTATAAGGAAACCCAGGCCCCCGCACCCGCCCCGGATTCTTGGGCAGCCGATCCGGACAACCATGTGGCCATCTGGAACATACATGTCAATGGCGGTTCGGAATATACCTTGCCCAAAGCCAGTTCCGAAGTGAGCAGGACCCTTTACTTTTATGAAGGTTCGGAAATCTTCTTTGGCGACAAAAAAGTAAATCCAAACTTTGGCATCGTGTTGGATCCAACACAAGAAGTGACCCTGAAAACTGGATCGGAAAAGGCGCATTTTATTTTGTTGCAGGGAAAACCCATTGGGGAACCTGTGGCCAAATACGGTCCCTTTGTGATGAACACCGACGAAGAGATCCAAAAGGCCATGGAAGAATACCGTCTTACCCAATTTGGTGGCTGGCCATGGCCCTATGCCGACCATGTCCACGACAAGGATAGGGGGAGGTTTGCCCTTTATCCCGATGGGAAATTGGACGAGAAGGGTTGAATTCAGGAGATTATTTCAGAAAAATGATACAATAGGTGCTGCCCATTTCTTATGAATGGATGATTTAACAGTACAAAAGTCTTTTTAGGATACAAACATTGCGAAAAAAAGAATAAATTGGTTTAACATGCACCAAACCAATGAAACCGCTCCAATCCATTCTTTGCATTTCAGCAATGTTTTGCTGTACGTTTTTTTGTCATGGGCAATCCAAAGAGATAGATAGCATCCAAGAATTGCTGAAAACGGCCAATGACACCACAGAAGTCAATTTACTTCGAAAGCAAGGTATTCTCCTAAGGTCTTATGATAAGGACAAAGCCCTTGGGCTACTTTTGGAAAGTGTCGAAAAATCCAAAAAAATAGGCTTTCTGGATGGAGAAATCAACGGCCTCTATTCACTTGGGCTTACCCATGGGATGACGGGGAGCTATGCAGAATCCTTGGACTATCTAAACAGATGCCTTGTCTTGGCCAAGAAACACCATGATTTTGAAAGGGTCAACTATATTTACAATTCCATGGGCATTGTTTACAAGAGAATTGGGGATTATCCAAAAAGCCAAAGTTATTATCTAAAGCGCATAAGGCTTATAGATTCATTACAACTGGATCATGATATCTCAGCTCCTTACCTAAATTTGGGCATTTTGTACGATTTAATGGGTGAACCGGACAAAGCTGTTGAAAGTTATGAAAAATCCCTGAGCGTGTTCAAAGGAACTGAAAGTGAACGCGAGTCATTACAAATCACCATTTTGGCCAATTTGGCTGAGATAGATTTCGAAAACAGTGAGTACGAAGCAGCCCTTGAAAAACATTTGAAAGTAAGTGCATATCATGAAAAGGAAAAAGACAATATTGATCTATGCACTGATTATTTCAATATTGGGGACTGTTATGTGGAATTGAAGCAATGGCCGCTGGCAAATGACTACTATCTAATGTCCTTGAATCTTGCCAAAAAACTTTCTGTCAAACAAAAGGTCGCCGCCGCACAATATAAACTTGCCGATCTTATGTTCCGTCAAAAAAAGCTCAATGAAGCTTTGGCTTATTCGACCAACAGTCTTGAAACGTTGGACAGTTTGCGTGGCTATTCGGAAAAGCGCAAAGCACATGAAATGGCCTTTAAGATCTATGAGGCCATCGGACAACCTACCCGTGCCATAGATCACTTGAAACAGACCATGGCCTATGGGGACAGCCTGCTCAACGAGACCAAGATCAAGGAAATCCAAAGCCTACAGGTCCGACACGATGTGTTCCTCAAGGACAAGGAGATCAAGGAAGGTGAGCTGCAAATGGCATTGCTCAATACCAAAGTGGCCCTGAACAACAAAAGATTGGTGTATATGACCATCATTGCGATACTATTGCTGTTTTCAGCCAGCTTGCTCTATTTTCGGTTTCTGGCCAAGAAAAAATCGAACACTGTCCTAATGGAAAAGAACAAGCTCATATCCCACCAGAACGAAGTGATCGAGTCCATGAATGTTGAACTGGAAAAACGCATGCTCCGCGCCCAGATGAACCCGCACTTCATCTTCAATTCCCTGAACTCGATCAAACACCTTGTCAATTCAGGGGATAGGGAAAACGCCCTGAAATACCTCTCCAAATTCTCCAAATTGCTCCGACAGGTCTTGGAAAGCTCCGTGAATGTCAGTTTGGTGTTAAAAGACGAAATCGATTTATTGAAGATTTATGTAGAGTTAGAGGCCCTACGGTTTGACAATTCCTTCAGTTATAGTTTCCATGTTGATGAAAACCTGGATCTCTACCAAAATGAAATCCCCATGCTCTTGGTGCAGCCCTATATTGAAAATGCCATAGTCCATGGGTTGTTGCCCAAGGGAGGCCCAAAACGCCTCCAAATATCGTTCATTGACAAAGCTGAGCATTTGGAATGCATCATTGAGGACAATGGTGTGGGGTTCAACCCCCGGTCGGACAACGGGAAAGAAAAAAGGATCTCAAGGGGCATGTCCATTACGGAAAGAAGAATCAATGCCCTGAAGAAATTTTCGGAACAAGAGCTAATTAAAATCGAAAACTTAAACAAGGACCAAAAGACCGGTACTAGGGTAACCATCATTATACCTAAAGACCAATCCTTGGTGAAAAAAATTAGCTAAGACCCAAAAAATTCCATTTCCGGCATGCAAAATCCGTAATTGTCGAAGGAATTTCGAAGAAAATCAAATTGAGGACCCAATACGCGTTCATTGGGAGCTAAACCCGTACAATATTGGCCCCGATGGCCCTCAGCCTTTCATCAATATTTTCATAACCACGGTCTATCTGCTCAATATTGTGGATTGTGGAAGTTCCTTTTGCGGACAAAGCTGCTATCAACAAAGAAATCCCTGCCCTGATATCGGGTGAGGTCATAGTGGTGGCCTTCAAGGTCGATTTAAAATCGTGTCCGATGACCGTGGCACGGTGGGGATCGCACAGAATGATCTTGGCGCCCATATCTATCAATTTATCCACAAAGAAAAGGCGGCTCTCGAACATCTTTTGGTGTATGAGCACTTCTCCCCTTGCCTGTGTGGCCACTACAAGGATGATGCTCAATAGATCGGGAGTGAATCCAGGCCATGGTGCATCGGCAATGGTCAAAATTGATCCATCGATAAAATTTTGGATCTGGTATCCCTTTTCGTGCTTTGGAATGAAAATGTCGTCATTTTTACGCTCAACCGTAATTCCCATTTTTCGGAACACCGAGGGAATTTGACCCAAATCGTCCCAACTCACATTTTTGATGGTGAGTTCACTACGGGTCATGGCAGCGAGTCCGATCCAGCTGCCAATCTCGATCATATCGGGCAACATGTTATGCTCGGTACCTCCTAAAACCTTCACGCCCTCAATGGTGAGCAGGTTAGAACCGATCCCTGAAATCTTAGCGCCCATGCGGTTCAGCATTTTGCACAATTGCTGTAAATAGGGCTCGCAAGCCGCATTGTAAATGGTAGTAGTGCCCTCGGCCAATACGGCTGCCATAACAATGTTCGCCGTACCCGTCACAGAAGCTTCGTCCAAGAGCATGTAAGTGCCTTTGAGCTTTTCGGCTTCAACCCCATAAAAATATTCTTCCTTATTGTACCGGAACTTCGCCCCTAGCTTGATGAACCCTTCAAAATGGGTGTCCAACCTTCTTCTACCGATTTTGTCGCCCCCGGGTTTGGGAATGTAGCCTTTGCCAAACCTTGCCAAAAGTGGCCCAACCAACATAATGGAACCCCGAAGGGCTCGGCCATCTTCCTTGAACTTCCCGGATTGAAGGTATTCCAAATTGATGTCATCCGCAATAAAGGTATAGGAACCCTTGCCTTTCTTCTGGATCTTAACACCCAGATCTTCCAAAAGGGCTATCAGTTTATTGACATCTACAATGTCCGGAATGTTGTGAATGGTGATTTTTTCTTTGGAAAGCAAAACGGCACAAAGAATCTGCAATGCCTCGTTCTTTGCTCCTTGGGGGGTAATCTCACCGTGCAATTGGTGTCCACCCTCTATTCGAAATGTACCCATGTAATCCTTTGGCGTTTTTTAAAATCTCTTTTTTCGGCCTCGCTGTTGCCCTTTTTTCCCTCCCCCATTCCTACTGGCCTTTACAGGTCGGCTTTTGAGGAACTGTCCGCTTTCGGTCAGGTTTTCACCATCGGTGGCCAAATCGATCTGCCCATCGCTCAATTCTTTCAAATGCGCAAAAATCACTGAATCTTCAACGGTGTCCTTGTTCCAGTTCAAATAGCACTTCTTCATGTGGTTGGCAATGGCATATTCCAGTCCGGAACGCATGTCCCCTTTCTCCCATTTCACCGCCACATCGATCATTCGTTTGATGTTGTTGCCGTAAAAACGGTATTTGGGATGGTTCTGTGGATATTCCAACGGTTCAGGGCGTTGTTGCAAAACTTCCTTGGACGTAATGGGAAACGGAGAATCCACATCCAGTTTAAAATCCGACATGATGAACAATTGGTCCCACAACTTGTGCTGAAAATCAGGCACATCCCTTAGATGGGGCTGCAAATTGCCCATCACACTGATAATGGCCTTGGCCACTTTGTTCCGTTCCTCACGGTCTTCTATGGAAACAGCATGATCCACCATTTTTTGGAAATGGCGACCATATTCAGGAATAAAAAGCTTTGGACGTTCGGTATTGTATTCTAAATTTTCTACTAGGTTCAAATCAAAGGGTTTAAGATGTTATATCAACGGGAAGTATCTATCCGATAACGTCCGCAAAATAATAAAATTATGGCAAACTGGAGCTATAGGGAAATTATGCCTTCAACAATCGACACTTCCTTGTATTTCATGATGACCTCGTCGGGGTCTTTCAAATGTACGGTGATTGAAAGACTGGTATATGTTCCTTTTTTGGACTTTTTCGACTCAATGACCGCACCGGTATTATCAAAAATCTCATGAATCTGTGCTATTCGCTCCTCATCCGAAGGCACTATAAACTTGTACAGGTAATTGGAGGGCCAACTGGTGTTTTCCAACAACTTTTCCTTGAGCCGAGCATAAAACTCATCCGTATTCTCCTTCTCCATGTTACTTTTTTTACAAATATATGGCTTAACCGACAATTTTTTTACCTTCTGGCTATTTCATTACTTTGTATGGCTAAATCATAGTGCTTGGGAAAGAACAAAGTTGTTATTACAGGAGCGCCCGGAACGGGAAAGACATCCATCATCAAGGGGTTGGAGCAGAAAGGTTTTCAATGTTTCCATGAAATTATAAGGGACATGACCTCCAAGGCGAAACAGGGAGGACAATCCGATATTTTCATATCAAATCCGTTGGTTTTTGTGGATGATGCCCTGCAGTTCAACAAAGACCTGCTCTATGGAAGGGCACAGCACTACAAGCAATCCATCATCACCGATGTGCCCATAAGCTTCTTTGACCGTGGCATTCCGGATGTGCTTGCCTATATGGATTTTTTTGGGCAGGGATATGACAAAGAATTTGTGAAATACTGTGAGGACCATCGATACGATTCGGTCTTCATTGTACCGCCGTGGGAGGACATTTATGTTTCCGACAATGAGCGTCTGGAAACCTACGAAGAGGCGGAGAAAATCCACCACGCCCTGATGAACACCTACTCCCAATACGGCTATGAGCCCATAGAAGTGCCAAAAGACATCGTCCCCGAGCGTATTTCCTTTATTTTGGAAACCCTTAAAAAAAATTAGTGCAAAAAAAGACCACGTCCATTTTAAAGGAATTCTGGGGTCATGATGGTTTTCGGGGATCCCAGGAAGCCATTATCGATACCGTGCTTTCCGGAACGGATGTTTTGGCACTGATGCCCACCGGAGGTGGAAAATCCATCTGTTATCAAGTGCCCGCATTGGCCCAAGAGGGCATCTGCATTGTGGTATCGCCCTTAGTGGCCCTGATCCAAGACCAAGTGGCCCAATTGAAGTCAAGGGGCATAAAGGCCGTGGCACTCACCGGGGGCATTCCTTTTGACGAACTCAACGATCTTTTGGACAATTGCCTGTATGGCAACTATAAATTTCTCTACCTGTCCCCGGAACGGTTGCAACAAAGTATGGTCCAAGAGCGAATCCAAGGGATGAACGTGAACCTTATCGCCATTGACGAGGCCCACTGCATCTCGCAATGGGGCAATGATTTCAGACCTGCCTATTTGGGTTGTGCCATCCTAAGGGAATTGGTTCCGGACAAACCACTTTTAGCACTGACCGCAACGGCCACGCCACGGGTAGTGGACGATATTCTGGAAAACCTGAAAATGGATCGGGCAAAAATCTTTAAAGATTCCTTTTCAAGGGCCAATATTGCGTTCCAGGTAAAACATACAGAAGACAAACTGTACCAGCTCAAAAAAAACATGGACCAAATACAGGGCAGCTCCATTGTGTATGTCAGATCCAGAAAAATGGCAGTGTCCCTTTCCAACTATTTGAACAAACAAGGAATCCCATCGGCTTTTTTCCACGGTGGCATTCCCAAATCGGAAAAGGAGAAAAAACTTAACCTTTGGTTAAGCGGGGATATACAAGCAATGGTAGCCACCAACGCCTTTGGCATGGGAGTGGACAAACCGGATGTCCGTTTGGTGGTCCATTATCAAGTTCCGGACAGTCTGGAAAGCTATTTCCAGGAAGCCGGACGAGCCGGACGGGACGGTAATCCTTCAACAGCCATTGTCCTAACTTCAAACGAGGACAAACAAAGGGCCAGGGAACAGTTCCTCTCATCATTGCCCGATGTTGACTTCGTGAAAAAGGTGTATTCCAAACTGAACAATCATTTTCAGATTTCTTATGGAGAGCTGGTTTCCGAGCCACAAGGATTCCAATTCAATGAATTCTGCAAACACTATGGGTTCCATCCCGGCATGGCCTTCAACGCACTGCGTATCCTGGACCAAAATTCGGTCCTGTCCCTTTCTGACAATTTCAGGGAAAAAAGCACCTTGCAATTTGTGGCATCCAAAGCGGGGATTTTTGTGTATTTGGAAAAAAACCGCAAAATAGCTCCCATGGTCCAAACCATTTTGCGCACCTATGGCGGCATCACGGAATATGAGACCAAAATAGACATCCATCTGCTCTCCAAAAAAACCGGAGAGAGTGAACAAACCATCAAAACAATATTACAGCAACTCTCGGACGATGGCATAGCGGAATATCAAAATGTGACCAGTGATCTGGAGATTACCTTTTTGGTCCCAAGGGAAGATGACCATACCATCAACCCCTTTTCAAAAAAAATCAAGGATTTCAACAGGGTGAAGCACGACAACATGATGGCGATGCTGGGCTACATAGAAAACAACAACGAATGCCGAAGCATTTATCTTTTAAAATATTTTGGCGAGAATACCGGGGAAAAGTGTGGCACTTGCGATATTTGCACCAAGAGGGCCAAAAACATTCATACTCCAGATATCGAAGAAAGGATCTTGGGTCTTTTGAGCATGGGACCCAGCACATCCAGACAATTGGAAAAGGCAACTGGAGTAGATGAAAAGGTGCTCCTGAAGACCTTGCAACGCTTGCTGGAAGATGAAATCATCCAATTAAATCTTAGCAATGAATACATCATCAAAAAATAACCCTCTCAGGATAGTGTTCATGGGCACCCCTGAATTTGCCGTTGGAAGCCTACGCAGCATTTTGGACGCAGGTTTTGACGTGGTAGGGGTGGTCACGGCACCGGACAGGGCCGCAGGTCGTGGCCGTAAAGTGCAACAATCTGCCGTAAAGGAATTTGCGATACAGCATCAATTGAAGGTATTGCAGCCCACCAATTTGAAGGACGAAGTTTTTTTGGAGGAACTCAAAAGCCTAGGTGCCAACCTGCAAGTGGTCGTGGCCTTCAGGATGTTGCCCAAAGTAGTCTGGCAAATGCCCAAACACGGTACCTTTAACCTCCATGCCTCGCTCCTGCCCCAATACCGGGGCGCGGCACCCATCAACTGGGCCATCATCAACGGGGAAACGGAAACAGGGGTCACCACTTTTTTTATAGATGAAAAGATAGATACAGGAAATATTATCCTTCAAGCCAAGGAAAAAATCAATCCAAAGGACAATGCCGGGAGTCTGCACGATAGGCTGATGACACTTGGCGCGCATCTGGTCGTGGAAACCTGTAAACAGATCGAGGAAGGCTCAGTGACCGTTTCGGCCCAAAAAGAAAGCACAGTATTGAAGCCGGCACCCAAAATCCACAAAGAGACTTGTCGAATTGACTGGAACGCACCTTTGGAAGAGATCCATAACCACATCAGGGGATTGAGTCCCTATCCCGGTGCATGGACCCACCTGATCAATGGTGACGGGGAAGAACCTATCAAAATATATGATAGCGGGATGGAAGCCACGAAACACGACCATCCCAATGGAAAACTGATCGTGGACAAAAAAACCATGAAAGTTGCCGTAGATAGTGGATATCTCCATCTGTTGGAAGTCCAGTTTTCGGGCAAGCGCAAAATGAAGGTCAACGAGGTTTTGAACGGCCTAAATCTGGAAAAGGGAGCGCATCTCCGCTAAACCCTTGCCATGCTTGGGCTGGCAAAAAAGTGTCATTTTTTTCCGACTTTATCAACAAACGTTTGAAGTTATCAACAAAAACCCCTATTTCCCTTGGTTTTACTTGCGTTAGTCTCAAATCCGTATAAATTTGTTCAGCATTAAAATAATTTTAACAACAATTAATTTAATTCCATTATGAACAAAACAGAATTAATCGATGCTATGGCAGCTGATGCTGGCATCACTAAGGCAGCGGCAAAAAAAGCATTGGAATCTTTCTTGGGAAATGTAGAAGGATCACTTAAGAAAGGGAACAGGGTTTCCTTGGTAGGTTTTGGTTCTTGGTCAGTTTCCAAAAGAAGTGCCAGGGAAGGAAGAAATCCACAAACTGGCAAGACCATCAAGATTGCTGCAAAGAATGTGGTAAAGTTCAAGGCAGGTGCTGAATTGAGCAGTGCAGTAAACTAATCAATTATTTTTTTGATATACGGAAGCACTTCTTGCAAAAGGAGTGCTTTTTTTGTTCGTGGGTATTTCCAGTTTTCATAAATGTTGTATATTATACTTCAAATAAGAAGACCGAGTCCTATGAAAATGGTGGGCAATAGACCAAAAAAAGGCAAATTGTTGGTAGCTGAACCTTCACTTACCGGGGATGTATCCTTCAACAGGTCTGTGGTGTTGCTTGCCGAACACAACCAAGAGGGTTCTGTGGGCTTTATCCTGAACAAACCCTTGGATTATACCATTTGCGACCTGGTTTCCGAAATCACGATTCCCTTTCAGGTATTCAATGGCGGTCCGGTGGAGCAGGACAATCTTTACTTTATCCACAAGGTTCCCCATCTCATTGAGGACAGCGTGGAAATTTCCGATGGTATTTTTTGGGGCGGTAATTTTGAAAAGACCGTGGAACTCATCAACAACAGGATCATAACCGAACAGGATATTCGTTTCTTTTTGGGATATTCCGGATGGGGGTCCAGCCAATTGGACCAAGAACTATCATCAAAATCCTGGATAGTGGTCCAAAACGAATACGAAAGTAGTATTCTTGAAAAATCATCCACAGCTTTCTGGAAAGAAAAAATGGTGGAATTGGGCGGTGATTATCTCCTTTGGTCCAACGCACCCGAAAATCCATCCCTCAACTAGTCTGCGACATTCTCGCCCTAGCGTTCAATTTTCCCACCAAACTTTTGCTCACACTGTTTCCAAATATCTTTTTGCGGTATTGGCTTATGGGTTGAATGCCCACAATGGTATTGGTCAGAAACATTTCATCCGATTTTTGTAGTTCAAAAGGAGAGATGGATGCTTCCAAAAGCTTCAAATCTTCCGTTGCAGATACAATTTCGATGATTTTTTTCCTGATGATGCCGTCCAAACAACCATCACCCAAAGGAGGGGTCTTAACCACATTGCCCTGTACCAAAAAGAGGTTTCCGTTGATGCCTTCCACTACTTGCTTGTCCGTATTCACCAAAAGACAATTGGCATATCCGTTTTCTTTGGCATACACACTGGCGACCACATGGAGCAACTTGTTCGTGGTCTTCAAATTGGAAAGCATGTCTTTGTTTATGTAGTGGTCCTTATAAAGTTCCACTTCGTAACCATCTTCATGTACCATATAAAATGGGGATTCCAACGGCTTGGCTTCAATTAAGTAAGACACCTCGTTGGTTTCCGGACAGTACAGCCCTCCATCATTTCTAAAAATGGTCAATCTGATCCTTGCCGCAGCATTCAACAGTTGATTGGCCTCGATGGTCTTCTTGATCTGATCCTCCAAAAATTCAAGGGTGAACTCCATGGGAATTTCCATTCTGAGGATGCGCATGGAAGCCATCAACCTAAAATAGTGGTCCTCCCAAAAAAAAAGAGTGCCATTGACACAGCGCAATGTCTCAAAAAGTGCATCGCCATATTTCAGCCCTCGGTTGTTGTGGGAGAGCACATGGGTTTCGTTTGTAAAAAGTCTGCCGTTAAAATTGAACATGAAAAAAGTCCCGGTTTTTATCGGGACCAAAGATACGTTATCGCTAAGAAATGTTCTATTTAGAGCCCAATACTTGTTTCAGGTCGGAGATTTGGTTTTCCCAGAGCATTTTGGCTTCGTCCACTTCATCCTCGTCCGCAAAATCCGTGATGAAAAGGGAAACATCCTTGGTGATCTCATCCACAATGATGCGCATTTCAAAAAAGGAGCCGTCCTCGTTCTCCGTCCACGCAAACTTTACAAACTCCTCACTCTTGCGTTTCAGCATTTTGGCCTTTTCCTCTGCCCCGTCCCAAATAAAGGTGAACATTTCGCCCCGCGAGTTCACATTGTCGGCATACCATTCGGAGAGGCCCGATGGGGTGGAAATATATTGGTAAAGCAACTGGGGGGAAGCTTGGATGACAAATTCTATTTCAAATCTAACCTTATCGCTCATTATAATGTCCTAATTTATCTTTTTCAACAATTGATATAGTTTGGGAAGATAAAAAAATAAATGTCAAATAATAAATTAATCCCGAATTTTGATTCAGCAAAAATTAAACTATATATTTGCACCCGCTTAACAAAATCATGGCGAGGTAGCTCAGGCGGTTAGAGCGCAGGATTCATAACCCTGAGGTCGGGAGTTCAAGTCTCCCTCTCGCTACAAAAAAAGTCATTTGGCTGTTCTACAGTTGGATGGCTTTTTTGTTTTCACTCTATACTTTTTTTCCTAACTTGAAGATTTTAAACCAACCATCGAATGAACTACTTCAAAAAGCTGGGAACTGCCAATTTGCTCATGCTCATCCTATGTGCCGTGATCATTCTTGTCGCGGAATACCTATTTCTAACCGGTAACACGGAACACGGCCTATTTGTGGGGCTTTGGGCCCCAACGCTTTTGGGCATTATGATTTACTTAAAACTTGTGGACAATGACAGCAAATGATATCGTTCTGTGGTTTTCCATCGCAGTCATTGTTCTGGTAGCCATCTGGTCCATACTTATGATAAGGGCCTACAATAAAACCAACGATGGTAAGTGAATGGATATTGCTACGGTGGTTTAAGGCAGTGTTTTGAAGGGTGGTTATATTATTTTTGAGAAATTCTGTTTATCTACTAAAAGTAAATTTAAGTTGATGGAAGAAACGCTCAATCAACCTTAAGTCTTCTGTAATGATCTCAGCAGAACCTCTCATTTCCTGCTTAAAGTCTATTTCCTTATTGTAAGAGGTAAGAAGTTTTTCGGGTAGTGCTACATCGATATAATAAAATCCTTCTTCATCGGGAATTTCGGAAATACTTTTGACTTGACCGTATAATGTCCCAAATTCAGTTTCGGGATAATTTTCAAGTTTGACATTGACACGTTGGCCAACCTTAATCTTTCCTGAATTTTGTGCCGGTGTTTTTAGTTTGGCAAAATAGGATGTATTCTCGTTGGGAACCACAGTGAACACCAAATCTCCTTGACTAACCGTTTGGTTTACGTTCCAATATTTCAAAAAGGATACCTTGCCCTGTATTTCGGATTGCAGGACGTAATTGTATTCCCATTCCTTAATCGCTTTCTTCAATTGGTTAAAGGATTGAATGACGTTCTTGAGCAAGGCCATTTCTTCCTTTACCTGATTGATTTCTGTTCCCTTGGACGTTTTATGGGCATGGCTTATGGCTTCACGTATTTGTGAAATGGACGATTCAAAATTCTTAAAGTTCCTTTCGGCTTGGGCATATTCCAATTGCTTGCCCTCAAAATCTTGAGCAGAAATGACGCCCTTATCGAAAAGGGATCTATTCCGTTGCAATTCCTTTTCCTTAAACTTCAGTTCCGTCCTATTGATATCTCTTTGCGATTGCAAACTTCGTAGCCTATTGTTCAATTCTGAAACGGAATAGCTATTTGCTGTGGCTTCACTTGCAAATGGTTGTAATTGCTTGTTTAACTGGTATTGGATATAGCTATTCTCAAACAAAGCGTATTGTGATTCAATATCGCCCAAAAACAAAATGGAAATACTATCAATGGGGAAACTGAAATTCCTTGTGTTGACCTGAACGGTATCCATCATCGCCCTTAATGAAAAGACATCCCTATAGTTTGCAGTGTTCTCTATAATCGCCAATGGCTGTCCAGGCTTGACCAATTCATTCTCCTTTACCAAAATAGCATCAAATTTTCCCGTGGTCTTGGCATATTCTTTTTGGGGCGGGTCGAGGGTTGTTATCGTAGCCTCGGAAACTATGATATCGGGATATTTTACAAACCATGACAGTAGCAAAACCAAAAATATTAAGGCAAGGAACAGCATATTGCCCCATCGTAACATCCAGTTTGGTACTTTGCTAAGTATTTCCTGTACTTCTTCGCTTCTTAATTCTATATCTTCTAAGCTACTATTGGGCATTTATTTACCGAGTTCCAATTGGTTTTTCACTAAATTATAGTAGTCCCCTTTGTTCTTTATCAATGTTTCATGGTTCCCTACTTCAACAATCCTTCCTTTATCCAGTACCACGATTTGATGCGCATGTTTTACCGTGCTCAACCTGTGGGCAATGACCACTACCGTTTTATATTTGAAAAATGAGTTGAGATTTTCCATAATGACTTTTTCATTATTGGCATCCAATGCGCTAGTTGCCTCATCGAAAAACAAAAAATTCGGGTTTTTATATACAGCTCTAGCTATTAACAGGCGTTGCTTTTGTCCAGTACTCAAGCCTACGCCTTCCATACCTATTTTTGTATTATATGATAGTGGCAAGGTCTCTATAAACTCTTTTATATTGGCTACATCTACGGCATGGGCCAACTTTTGTTTATCCACGTAATCCTCTCCTAACGCAATATTGTTTGCTATGGTATCGTTAAAAATGTAGCCTTCCTGCATAACCACTCCACACTCTTGACGCCATGTTTTTTGGGACACATTTTTAAGGTCATAATTCCCCAGTTTGATTTGTCCTTCTTTGGGATTATAGAATTTTAGCAACAATTTCATTAGGGTTGTCTTCCCGCTTCCGCTTACCCCAACGATTGCCGTTACCTTATTGGCAGGAATGGCAAGGTTCAAATCTTGGAGCACCATTTGTTCTGACCCCACATACCGAAATGAAAGGTTGGATACCGATAGACTCTCTTCGGGATTAATTTCGCTTACAAAATCAATATCTGAGGGCTCTTCGTCTTCCTTGTTATGTATTTCCGATAAACGGTCTAAGGAAATTTTGGCATCCTGGACTTCCCTTATAAAATTTATGAGCTGTGCAATTGGAGAATTCAATTGTCCTACAATATAACTGATCGCCAACATCATACCCAATGTAATATCGCCATCAATGACCAATTTTGCGGACAAGACGGTTATGAGTATATTTTTTACCTCGTTGATAAACCCTGAACCTACACTTTGGTATTGCTCCAAGGTCAAACCTTCAATGGAGACCTTAAATAATCTTGCTTGCAAAAACTCCCAACCCCAACGTTTTTGCTTCTCGGCATTATGAAGCTTGATTTCCTGCATGCCGTTTATGAGTTCTATGACCTTGCCTTGTTCTTGGCTTATCTGGGAAAAACGTTTGTAATCTATATCCTTACGCTTTTTCAGGAAAATGGTAATCCAAAGGAAGTACAAAAAACTGCCCGCCAAAAAAATAACGAACAATTGCAGACTGTAATAAGCCAATACAAAACTGAATACCACCAAATTTACCATGGAAAATAATACATTCAATGACGAGGTTGTCAAGATTTGTTCAATGCGCTTGTGATCATTGATGCGTTGTAGAATATCACCTGTCATACGGGTATCAAAAAAAGCGATGGGCAGGTTCATGAGCTTAATAAAAAAATCCGATACGAGGGAAATATTGATACGTGTACTCAAGTGCAACAAAATCCAGCTGCGTATGACCTCTATGGAAGTCCTACCTATAAACAGGGCCAATTGCGCAGATAGGATAAGGTAGATAAAATGTATGTCCTGATTTTTTATTCCTACATCCACTATGCTCTGGGTCAAGAACGGAAAAACAAGCTGAAGCAAACTCGCCGCTATGAGGCCAAAGACCAGTTGCCATAAAAACCTTTTGTATTTAAAAATGTACCTGCTGAGAAACGAAAAGCCAAAAGTTTTTATGTCCTCTTTGAAATCGGTGTCAAAAAATTTGGCCATGGGTTCCAACAACAGTGCAATGCCCTCCTGGGTCTGTTTATTGGCACTGTTCCCTATCCAATTCTTTAAAAACTCATCTGTATTGTATCTCAAAAGGCCATGTGCCGGATCTGAAATATAAAATACATCCTTTTGTATTTTGTATAGGACAACGAAATGATTTTTGTTCCAATGTACAATGCAAGGCAATGGAGCCTCCTCCAATCTTTTTGAATCGATTTTTACTCCTAAAGAACGAAAGCCTAATTTTTCCGCCGCCCCACTTAAACCCAATAGACTGCTGCCTTCCCGTGTGGTTTCACTTAATTGACGGACTTGTTGCAGCGAAATGGTATTGCCGTAATGTTTGGCAATGATTTTGAGACAAGTAGGACCGCAATCTTTGGCATCTGCTTGTTTGTAATTTGGGAACGCTTTAAGCATCTTTTTTCACCAAGTCTTGCATACCATAATATTCAATGGCTTTTTGCTTTAATGGGTTGGTACTCCACTCCTCCCATTGGTTTGTGTATGGGTCATATCCGCATTTTAAGGGCTTTGAATACTGATCTTTAGGGTTTTCTAGGTACGCCCTACAATCTGTACAGATATACCTGAACTCACAGTCCTTGCAAACAGCAATCTGGTCTTTGGTAATGTTCCAATACTTTTTAAAGTCTGGATGGGCTAAAGCATCTTGTAATGTAGTATTGGTTATGTTTCCAAAACTTTGGGGCATGGATGGGCAGTTTTTAATGTTACCTTTTGTATCTATCGATATTTTGCGATTGAGACACGAATTATGGCTTTGAGACTCTGAAAATAACTTAATATTAGAATAAAAATATTCAGTACTTATGATTCCGCAGTGTTTAATATTTTTTATGTTCCTATCGGTATGAATCAAATAACCCAATCTGTTCCAAATAGGCTTATCACTTCTTCGAAATGGAGAATTGTATAAAACCAAGGAATGAATTCTTGGATGATTCTTAAAAAATTCTTGAAAATCTAGTTCAGCTAAACCTGTATAAAAAGGCAAAACAATATCTACATGAGAAATCCTAGAACGTTCCTTCTCGATAATGCTGAACAATTCCTCTATGAGACTGATTGGTTTATGACTAAAAAAACGCAATTGTAGGTTTGAACATTTAAGAAGCTCCAGTTGTTGCAAGATTTCAAAAAAATCATGATTCAATTCACCATAGTCTATAATGGCATTGGTGATTGGTGATGGAGACTTCCAATCGAGACTAAGCTTAGGAAATAACTCGGGGCCTGAGTGATAAAATATTAAATTTTTGGAATGTAAAAAATCGAAGTATTCATCTATGACATCATCATGTTCATTATCGAACTCTTTTTTTACATAATTTACCGTTTTTCCACTAAATGAATCTAAAATTTTGAACAAACTATTAGGTATAAAATAGTATAAGTTATTTTGCACATCACATATAATACTTCTTTTTGCACCTTTTACGAGCAGACAATTTGCAAACAAGATGAACTTTTTACTCAACTAAAAAATTTTTGAAATTGGCTTAAAAAACGGCTTGGTAATATTGTATGAAGTTTTATAAGATTTCATAGGCACCAGCATTGATGAGTCTATTATCATTTTTTTATGCTTTTTGCCATTCAATATATTTAGCGGGTCTTTATGCTTCATTTTTTAAGAATGTTGCCACTGTATTTTCAAGATAGAAATTACATTTTTCGTTAATAAAACTCACCTGTCCAATTGGATTTATTTCTAAAAAATAATAGTTGTCCCCATCGAAAATCAAATCCATGGATCCGTAATTGAGGTCAATTACATTGAACATTTTGATTACTTTATCAGAAACTTCTTCTGGCAGATAAAAGGGTACGATTCGAATATCTTTTGTTGAGTTTATTTTTTTTCTATAGTCAACATCATCATCAAAGCAGTGAATGGAAGCACAATATATATTTCCAGAGATAAACACGACCCTAATTTCAAATTCTGCCATTATCCTTTCTTGAAATAGAGAAATTGCAAAATCATCAGGTATGGCTTTTACAATCTCGTCGTTTATGATAAAAGTATTGGTGAAATCATACACAAAATCATTGTTTTCATAAAAGTATTCATCAAGTATTCTTTTACATATTATTCCATTTTTCTTGTAGTGATATTTATAAAAATTCATTAACTCATTTTTATTTCCAGTAATTAGAGTTCTTGGGGTACAGAGACCTATCCGCTTGGCCATTAAGGTTAAATCCAATTTATTCAACTCAAATCCATGTGAAATTCTTCCCAGTTTTAGAGAGGGATGATAACTCAGAAAAGAATCTATAAGGTTTATATAACACTTGTTTTCATAGTCGCTTCCATTGGTATTGGCAACCCCTCCATTAAACCAAATGCTATTAACATCAATCAAATCAGTCAAACTCATATTATCATTTTCGACTAAAAAAATATCAGTGCTCTTATTCAAACCAACCTTTTCAATTAATATTGGGTCTCTATCCCCGATTCTAATCAAATCAGTATTTAGACAGTCAATTACATCATTGACAAAATCATCAGTGTCCCTGCTGTATATCAAAATCATTCCATACTCTAATTCTCATAAAATAACCAATCATCTGTTAAATTCAAGACAAAATCAAACTTGTCACTGAAATACTCGTCATCTTCCTTTTCGGTCTTTGGATTGTAAGGATAGACCATCATTTCACCGGAATCTATCTTAAACCCAAATTCATTATTGAACCTAAATTTTATTTTCTCGACTTGCAGTTTGTTTAGATTGCAAGTTTTATCGTTATATAATTTTCCCTTATATATTTGCAGACAGGTATTTCCGTTCTTTTTGAATAGGGAAAGATTGTCCCGATATCCGTCATAAAGAAACTTTTCAGTAGCACTTTTCAGTATTTCTCTAAATTCATCAAAATTATCCCCCTTAGTTTGATGACTATGATAAACTAGAACATAAAACTTCGGATCTGAAATGCCTACCCCATTTTTTGATATTTCTACTCCAATCCTTTCCTCTGAAGGAAATCCCTTTTTAGTGATAAGTTCAACCAACTTATTGTCTATGGAATCTGTTACTTTATGTAATTCACCCCTTGAGATATTCCCATGAATATTTTTTTTGTATGCCACTTGGTCAGCTTCTACAAGTTGTTCCAATTCAAGCTTCAAATCTTCATCAAAATTTACCTTGAATTGTTCATGCAAATCTGCATACCTTGACACAAAGGATTGCCATAATTGGCCTTTACGAATTCTGTCAAAAATTTTAGCGTCAAAATAGTTGAGGGGAACTCCTTTTAATACAAGCCTTTCACACCAAAAGATTGCCCTTGAATAATCACGCGCAAATATGGCACAACGAACAGCATTGTGAATATCTCTAGCAAAAAGGTGCTGAAATTTGTTCCAAATCCCCATATAAATTTTAGCCGCATGTCCATATTGCCTATTTAAAATATAATTTTCGGCTTCTTCAGTCTTCAAATAATATTCAGATTTTTCAACGGCATTGGGGTCTGCAATTTGAACGTTATCTCTAATTATTACCTTAAATAGAGGTCTGACAATTTCACTATTTTTAACGCTCTCAGCTAAATTGCCAGAGTTGTTTGAATATATCATTTTTCCAACCTCATAAACTCTGGTGAAGGTGGAGTTTGAAGCAAAAATTAAAGTAGAGTTTTTTTTGACTTTAGATTTTATTGTAAAACGTCTTTTGTCATCCTCCAATATCTTAGTCTTCGTTTGTACATAATCATCAATATAATAGCCATTAAAAGTATCTAGCGGTGTAAGCTTGTTGATAATTTCCCCTTTAAACTTCGTGATATATATATCGGGGTCCAGTATGTTGAGATATAGAATTTTGGTAGTGTCAACAATTTTGCCAATGAAAACGTTGATGTTATTGTCCTTACCATATATATTGTCATTTTGTGGTACTCCACCTGACACCTCTCCCTCTATTTCTATGATACTATCTTTAATACTATATCTACAGGAGTTGATTTTAATTTTCTGATAATACATGATGAAATTCTCAGTAAAATTTAAATTCCGTCTATCTACTCTGGAATACTCTACACCATAATTTACAACCCCTCTATAGTTCCTGTCGTCAACGATATACGGCAAAGTATCATTTTTGTTAAATAAAATGTTCTTGTTTTTATACCACCAAAAATTGAAAATATCTCTGTTAATTTCGAATTTATCAAATTCCTGTTGATTGAAGTTTTTTACTTGTAGATCTCTTTGAGCAAAAATAAATTGGCCACAACCCAAAGTGAAAATAAGAAACATAAGTATGCACCTGTAATGTATTTTTGAGTTAATTGAGAAATCCATTTTATAATATAGAACAAAACACATACAAAGAAGAATATTCGTTCAGGTAAAGAAAACATGCTTTAGAAGTAAATATCTTCTAAAGCATGTTTTTTTAGGAACTTATATTATTGACAAATCCCGTATCTAATATTAGTCCTGTTGTGATATGTAATAAAAGTACTCCCATCTGGGTTATTCCTTACAGCATCATAACCATAGTCAAAACATGTAGTTTGGCCTCCATGGATTGCTTCCAAATTAGTACCACCCCCTGTTGCCATGCCTCCTCCAGTTAAACCAAAGAGTTGCTCCTTTTTGATTGCATTTTCCTTAAACTTACTCATTTTTAAACTTTCAAATTCCATTTCAAAAATAAATTAGATTTATACTTACTTAAATAGGGCGTCAGTATTCCCTTTGTTCTAGAGAAAGGTAAACAAATGTTCCATACGACATATATCCCAATTGACGGATGCCCCCTATGAGTTGACAAAACCCCTTTCCGATATGACGGATGGAAGATTTCCATAAAAAGTGATTCTCAAAAATGCGGCTCAAAGCTTACTTTTGTGACATGAAGAACACTGTTTCCGAGCGCGTTGCCGATTTCCTTAAAAACTACCCTCCTTTCAATGCACTGGAAAGTGGACAGTTGGAGAAGCTTTCTTATGAAGTGACCATTGTACACAAGGAAAGCAACAGCATCGTTTTTTCGGAAAAAGAAGCACCACACGATTGTTTTTATGTCGTACACAAAGGGGCCATTGCCCTGACCAAAAAAGGATCCACCCAAGTTTTGGACATCTGTGATGAGGGCGATGTCTTTGGGCTACGCCCTTTGTTGGCACACGAAAATTACAAACTGGAGGCCAGAGCCCACGAAGAGACCATCCTGTATGCCATCCCCATCAAGGAATTCAAGCCCCTTGCTTTGCAAAACCATCGGGTCGGGGACTTTTTGATAGAGAGTTTTGCCTCCAACACCCGAAATCCCTATTCCATAAAACACAGGGGAAAATTGTATGGGATCACAACCGAATCGGGAGATGGAACGGAAACCAAATTGCTGGATCTTCAACCTGTGCGGTATTCCACAGATCTGGTAACCTGTACCGAGGGCACACAGGTCAAGACCATTGCCAACACCATGGGCAAGCAAAATGTGAGCTGTATCTTGGTCACTAAGGAAGAATTGCCAGTAGGAATCATCACGGATAAAGATCTGAGGGAAAAGGTGGCCACGGGAGAATTTCCCATCACCAGTAGTGCCAAATCCATCATGACGGCCCCGGTGATCACCTACCCCAAGGAACTGACGGTGACCCAGGCACAAATGGCCATGATGAAGAGCAACATCAGCCACTTAGTCCTAACCGTGGACGGAACCACTGACACACCTGCCGTGGGCATACTCTCCAAGCACGACATCATGGTGGCCATGGGCAACAATCCCGCAGTGCTGATGCGAGCCATAAAAAGGTCCATAACGTCCAAAAGACTTCGGAGCATCAGGCAAGGCACCTTAAACTTGCTCCAAGGTTATTTGGAACAGAACATTCCCATTGGGCTAGTGTCCAAGATCATATCGGAACTGAACGATGCCTCTACCAAACAGGCCATTGGGATCTGCATCAAAAAAATGGACAGTGAACCGCCTGCCAAGTTCTCGTGGCTCAGCATGGGCAGTCAAGGTAGATCGGAGCAGTTGCTGAACACCGATCAGGACAATGCCATTCTTTTTGAGGATGTACCGCAGGATAAGCTGGAAGAAACCCGTAACTATTTTCTGGAACTGGGACGGCTCATTTCCCATGAACTCAACACGATCGGGTTTGAGTATTGCCCAGCCGAAATGATGGCCTCCAATCCTTTATGGTGCCATAGTTTGAGCGAATGGAAAGAAGTGACCGCCCATTGGATGGGCAATCCGGGCCCAGATGAAATCCTTCTGTCCTCCATATTTTTTGATTACAATGTCACCTTTGGTGAAAAAGCCCTGGCGGACGAACTTTCATTGCACATTTTTGAAAATGCCAAAAAATATCCACAATTTCTGACCCACTTGGCCAGCGGGGCATTGAAAAACCCATCCCCCTCAGGGTTTTTCAGGGATTTTTTGGTGGAACAGGATGGTGCGCACAAAGATTTCTTCGACCTCAAACTGCGCGCATTGATGCCGTTAGTGGACGCTGCCCGGGTACTTATCCTGTCCCACTCCATAAAATCCATCAACAATACTGCGGAACGTTATGAAAAACTTGCTGAACTGGAGCCCCAGAACAAGGAACTTTACCTGGCCTGCTCATACGCCAGCAAAGCCCTTTTGAAATTCAGGACCAAACAAGGATTGCTGCACAACGACTCTGGTCGGTTCATAGAATTGGACAGGCTGAACAAAGAGGAAAAAATAAAGCTCAAAAGGACTTTTAAGACCATTAAGGAGATACAGTCCTTGCTGGAGATCAGGTTCCAACTTAAAAATCTACCACGCTGATGTGGTTCTTTTCCAAAAAGAAATCCTTGGAACTTCCTGCTTTTTGGCTGGATTATGAGGCATGCTTCCGCGAAAAACTTCCGGTGGGCGTAAACGAAAATACCTTTATTGTTCTGGACACGGAGACCACGGGTTTCAATTTGGCAAAGGATAGGATGCTGTGCATTGGTGCGCTCAAACTTGTGAATGGCCAAATTGCGGTAAAGGACAGCCTTGAGGTCTATATCCATCAAGAGCATTATGATGCCAATAGCGCAGAGATCCACGGCATTCTCAAAAAGGGCAAAAAGGAGCGAGTATCCGAGCTGAATGCCCTAAAGCAATTCTTGGGCTATGTAAAAAACCATGTTTTGGTGGGGCATCATGTAATGTTTGATGTGACCATGATCAATGCGGCCCTGAAAAGAAACGGCCTGCCCAAACTGAAAAATGAAACCTTGGATACAGGTCTGCTCTACAAACGTACATTGCTCACTTCGCCCCTGCTCCACAAAAAAGAAAAATATTCCTTGGATGAACTTGCAGAAAAATTCGGTATTTCAAGAAAAGATAGGCATACAGCCTTGGGAGATGCACTCATCACCGCAATCGCATTTGTGCGAATCGTGGAAAAATTGACACCAAAAAATTTGAAGGATCTTGTCAAAAAACAAGACCCTCCAAAATTTGGCTTTTAAAATTATAAACTATCTGCAATAATTTCCTCAACCACTTCGGGGTTCAACAAAGTTGATGTATCACCCAGATTACTGGTGTCCTTCGAGGCTATTTTTCTGAGGATACGCCTCATGATCTTACCACTTCTGGTCTTTGGCAGTCCGGACACAAACTGGATTTTGTCCAATTTCGCAATGGGCCCAATATGTTCCGTGATCAATTGGTTGATTTCCTTTTTCAGATTGTCCCTGTTTCGGTCCTCGCCGGTCTCTTTTAGAATGATATAGCCATAGAGGGCATTTCCTTTAATATCATGTGGGAACCCAACAATTGCCGATTCCGCAACAGCTGGATGTTCGTTGATGGCATCCTCGATCGGTGCAGTCCCCAAATTGTGTCCTGAAACGATAATGACATCATCCACTCTTCCCGTAATTCGATAGTATCCCACTTCGTCCCTCAGTGCGCCATCGCCTGTGAAATATTTGCCCTCAAAAGCGGAAAAATAGGTGTCCTTATAACGTTGATGGTCGCCCCAAATGGTCCTGGCAATAGAAGGCCATGGAAATTTGATACACAAACGGCCGTCCACTTGGTTGCCTTTTATTTCCTTGCCGTTTTCGTCCATAAGAGCAGGTTGCACACCTGGCAAGGGCAGTGTGGCATAAGTTGGCTTTGTTGGTGTGGAAAAGGGTATGGGCGAAATCAGGATACCCCCCGTTTCTGTTTGCCACCAAGTATCCACGATGGGGCATTTTTTCTCCCCCACATGATCGTTGTACCAGTGCCATGCCTCCTCATTGATTGGTTCTCCAACGGTCCCCAACACTTTTAGGCTGGAAAGATCATATTGGGTCACGTAGTCCAGATTTTCCTTGGCCAAGGCCCTGATGGCTGTTGGGGCGGTATAAAACTGGGTCACTTTGTGCTTTTGGACAACTTCCCAAAACCTTCCAAAATCTGGATAGGACGGAACGCCCTCGAACATCACCGTAGTGGCGCCGTTGGCCAGAGGCCCGTAAACGATATAGGAGTGCCCCGTGATCCATCCAATGTCCGCCGTACACCAATATACATCCTCTTCGCGATACTGGAACACATTTTTAAAGGTATAGGCCGTGAATACCATGTAGCCCCCGGTTGTGTGTACCATCCCTTTGGGGCGGCCGGTAGAACCCGAGGTATATAAAATGAAGAGGGGATGTTCGGCATCCACCACTTCAGGAACACAGTCCAAGTAGGCCGAATCCAACAGCGGCTCCATCCACAGGTCACGACCCTCTTTCATGTTGATTTTTCCACCTGTGCGTTTCTTCACCAAAACTTTAGTGACATCAGGACAGTGTTCCAAAGCATCGTCCACGATACCTTTAAGGTCGATGGTCTTGTTTCCTCTATAGGAACCATCCGAAGTCAGCACGATTTTAGCGCCACAGTCGTTGACCCTGGTAGCAAGGGCCGTTGATGAAAATCCGGCAAAAACCACGGAATGGACCGCTCCGATACGGGCACAGGCCAGAATGGATATGGCCAATTCGGGAATCATGGGCAGATAGACCACGACCCTATCCCCTTTTTTGACACCTTGGTCCTTGAGCACATTGGCAAATTTGCAAACCCGCTCGTGCAATTGGGTATAGGTGATATGTTCGGCTTCCTCATTGGGGTCGTTTGGTTCAAAAAGGATGGCAGTTTTATCGCCGCGAATGCGCAAATGACGGTCTATGCAGTTTTCGGTGATATTGAGTTGCGCTCCATCAAACCATTTGATCTCAGGCTTTGAAAAATCCCACTCCAGAACAGCGTTCCATCGTTTTCTCCAATGGAAATGCTCTTCTGCCACTTCTTCCCAAAAACCTTCCGGGTTTCTGACGGATTTGCGATAGACCTGAAAATATTCTTCCAAATGTTTGATGTGGTAATTACTCATGCTGCTTATTAAATTTTTTGTGCTTAAAATTAAAAAAAAGAGGGCAATACTTGTTGTGTCTCAATGTCCGATTGCCTCCCCTGCCCCACTCGGAATACGGATGTTCTCCACAATTTTCTGAACGTCCTCTGGAGGGGCCGGTGTAAATCTTGATACAAGGATGGATACAAAGAAATTCACCAACATCCCCACGGTACCAAAACCTTCCGGGGAAATGCCCCACCACCAATGATCCTCGGTAGCAGTATCCGGGTTCCCTATCCATCCCAGCTTGAAACGGGCAATGTAGTAACAAGTGATCGCAAGTCCTGCCACCATTCCTGAAATGGCTCCCTCACGGTTCATGCGCTTGCTGAAAATGCCCATCACAATGGCCGGAAAAAAGGAAGAAGCGGCCAATCCAAAAGCGAGTGCGACCACAGAAGCCACGAAACCTGGCGGATGGATACCAAAATACCCCGCTACGACTACGGCCAACAATGCCGAAAAACGGGCTATCCATAATTCCTTTTTATCCGAAATATCGGGGGCCAACTGTTTTTTGATGAGATCGTGGGAAATTGAAGTGGAAATGACCAACAAAAGACCCGCCGCTGTGGACAAAGCTGCCGCAAGTCCCCCTGCTGCAACCAAGGCGATGACCCAATTGGGCAGATTGGCTATCTCGGGATTGGCCAAAACCGTGATGTCCCGATCCACGTAGAGTTCGTTGGGCGATGTACTCGCATTGGAAATCATCCGCTGGCCCACATCCCCCCTACTTTCCACGAATTGGGGCTGACCTCCATCAATGGCAGACCCGGGAAGATATTGGATTTTACCATCCCCATTTTTATCGGCCCAAGCAATAAGTCCGGTGTTCTCCCATTTGGTGAACCATGCCGGAATTTCTTTATACGGAGTATCCTGAACGGTCTCCATCAGGTTGGTACGCGCAAAGACCGCTATGGCAGGTGCCGTGGTGTACAAAATGGCAATGAACAAGAGTGCATAACCTGCCGATTTTCGGGCATCACGCACTTTCGGGACGGTAAAAAACCGGATGATCACGTGGGGCAAACCTGCGGTACCCATCATCAGGGCAGCCGTAATGAAGAAAACATCAATGGTGGATTTGGTGCCATCGGTGTATGCCGTGAAGCCCAGATCGGTCATCAATCCATCCAATTTGTCCAACAGATAGATACCGTCCTCACCTGCCGAACCAAAACCAATCTGTGGAATCGGGTTTCCTGTTGCCATGAGCGAAATAAAAATAGCGGGGACCATAAAGGCGAAGATGAGCACACAATATTGTGCCACTTGGGTATAGGTGATTCCTTTCATCCCACCCAAAAAGGCATAGAAAAGCACCACGGCCATCCCAATATATACCCCGGTATCAACTTCAACATCCAAAAAGCGGGAAAAAACCACTCCAACGCCCCGCATCTGTCCGGCAACATAAGTGAACGAGACAAAAAGTGCGGCAACCACCGCTACGGTACGTGCCACATTGCTGTAATAGCGGTCTCCGATAAAATCCGGAACGGTGAATTTACCAAACTTTCGCAGATAGGGGGCCAATAATAGGGCGAGCAATACGTAGCCACCCGTCCAGCCCATCAGGTAAACTGAACCATCATAGCCCGAAAAGGCGATGATGCCGGCCATGCCCAGAAAGGAGGCTGCGGACATCCAATCGGCTCCCGTGGCCAATCCGTTGGCCAATGGAGAAACTCCCCCACCTGCCACATAAAAATCCTTGGTCGATTTGGCACGGGTCCAAATGGCTATTCCAATATACAATGCGAAAGTGAGCCCGACGATGAGAAAGGTCCAAGTTTGAATATCCATTATTCGTCGAGTTTATATTTCTTGTCCAATTTGTTCATCAGGCGGACATAGACAAAGATGAGGATGACAAAAACGTAGATAGATCCCTGCTGGGCAAACCAAAAGCCCAATTTAAAGCCTCCCATGCGGATGGTGTTGAGCTCATCCACAAGAAGAATTCCGAAGCCATAGGAGACCACGAACCAAATAGTGATTAAAATTGTGAGGTACTTAAGATTTTCCTTCCAATACTTTTTTCGATGTTGGCTATCCATTTGTCAAGGTTGATGTGTGAAATATAAAACATCCACACAAAAAACATCAAAAATTTAGAGGAATACAAAGTATTTACTGAAAATTGTTCAAATAATTGAAAATGTTCTGTCCAATGCGTTCATGGATATTGGAGGTGTCCGCTTTTTCAAAAGAATCTCCCGTGATACTCTCATACAACTCAATATAACGCTCGGATACGGAGTTGATATAAGCATCGTCCATTTCGGGAACGGTCTGTCCTTCCAACCCTTGGAATCCATTGGAAATGAGCCACTGCCTCACAAATTCCTTGGAAAGCTGTTTCTGGGGTTCGCCTTTGCTTTGTCGTTCTTCGTAGCCATCGGCATAGAAATACCGAGAAGAATCCGGGGTGTGGATCTCATCGATCAGCACGATTTCACCTTCCTTGGTCTTTCCGAATTCGTACTTGGTATCGACTAAAATGAGCCCTCTCTCGGCAGCTATTTCCGTTCCGCGCTGAAATAGGGCCTTGGTATATTTTTCCAAAACCTCATAATCCGTTTGGGAAACAATTCCACGTTTTAGAATATCTTCTCTGGAAATATCCTCATCATGATCGCCCTTTTCAGCTTTGGTCGCCGGAGTGATGATGGGTTCCGGAAACTTGTCGTTTTCCTTCATCCCATCGGGCATGGGAACTCCACAGAGTAGCCGCTTGCCCGCTTTGTATTCCCTGGCCGCGTGTCCAGAAAGATAGCCCCTGATGACCATTTCGACCTTAAACGGTTGACAGGCCTTCCCAATCGCGACATTGGGGTCAGGTGTAGCCAACAACCAATTGGGGACGATATCTTCCGTGGCCCGCATCATTTTCGTTGCGATTTGGTTCAATATCTGTCCTTTGTAAGGAATGCCCTTTGGCATGACCACGTCAAATGCGGATAGACGATCGGTGGCCACCATGACCAATAAATCGTTTTGCAAGGTGTAAACCTCTCTTACCTTTCCTTTATAGACCGATTTTTGTCCCGGAAAATGAAAATCCGTGGACATCAGTGTATTCTGCCCCATGTCAAAATTGGTTTTGGTGCTCAATGTTTTTGTAGGCATCTATGACTTTTTTGACCAATTTATGCCGGATGACATCCTTTTCGTCCAAGTATATAATGCTGATGCCGTCTATGTTCTTCAAAATAAGCAGTGCCTCTTTGAGTCCAGAAATCACCCTCCTGGGCAGATCTATCTGTCCTGGGTCGCCAGTCAACAAAAACTTGGCATTTTTGCCCATACGGGTCAGGAACATCTTCATTTGGGCATGGGTAGTATTCTGGGCCTCGTCCAGGATCACAAAGGCATTGTCCAGGGTCCGCCCACGCATAAAAGCCATGGGTGCGATCTGGATGGTACCGTCCTCTATGTATTTGGCCAGTTTTTCGGTTGGGATCATGTCCCTGAGCGCATCATACAATGGCTGCATATAGGGATCTAGCTTTTCCTTGAGGTCACCGGGCAAAAAACCAAGGTTCTCCCCTGCTTCTACAGCTGGTCGGGTCAAAATGATGCGCCTCACCTGTTTTTCTTTCAGGGCCTTCACGGCCAAAGCAACCCCTGTATAGGTTTTTCCGGTACCCGCCGGGCCTATGGCAAAAACCATATCGTCCTTTTTGCAGGCATCCACTAATCTTCTTTGATTGGCGGTCTGTGCCTTGATCAATCTGCCGCTGACGCCATGTACCAAAACATCGCCACTGCTGCTGGATGACGCATAGTCTTCATTACCATCACTGGTCAGTATGCGCTCGATCATGTTCTCGTCCAATTTGTTGTATTTGGCAAATTGGCTGGTGAGCATGTCAAAGCGTTTGTCAAACTCTTCCAAGAGTTCCTCATCGCCGTACACCTTTATCTTGTTGCCACGGGCCACAATCTTCAGTTTTGGGAAGTATTTTTTTAGGAGCTCAATGTTCTCGTTCTGCTGCCCAAAAAAATCCTGGGGGCTGATATCTGTAAGTTCTATTATAAGTTCGTTCAAAAAAAGTGAGGTATTACAGTTGTTTCTGAAGAATTGTATTCTTTCTTTTTTGACTAATTTTACACCACAAACTTAACCAAAAATCATTTTGAGCCCGGAAAAACATATCAACAGTATTATATGTCCATCATAACCTTAACTACAGATTTCGGCCATAAAGATCACTTTGTCGGTACTGTAAAAGGGACTATACTGACCAATCTTCCCGATGCACATATTGTTGATATTTCCCATGCAATAAGTCCCTTCAACATCCAAGAGTGTGCCTATATCCTCAAGAACGCCTATACGTATTTCCCGAAGGGAACCGTGCATATTGTGGGAGTGGATTCTGAGCTTTCACCCGAAAACCAGCATATTGTGGTTCAGGTGGACGGGCATTATTTTGTGAGTGCCAACAGTGGGGTCATGTCGTTGATCACTTCCGAGGTAAAACCTGAAAAAATTGTCGAAATCAGTATCCCCAATGTGGTCCCTGGCTCATTCCCCGTGCTCAATGTTTTTGTGCAAGTGGCCTGCCACATAGCCCGCGGCGGAAAGTTGGAAGTAATCGGAAAGCCTTTCGATGGACTCAGGGAGCTACGTGAATTTGAACCGAGGATCCTCAACGACGGCAAGAGCATTTCCGGAAACGTGATCTACATTGACAATTATGGGAATGTGGTCACCAATATCCAAAAAGTACTTTTTGAAGCGTACCGCAACGGGAGGGATTTTGAAATCATTGCGCGGACTACCAAGATCAAAGAGGTGCACCATAGCTACAATGGCATCATCAACTATAATCTGGATAGGAGCCAGCGAAAGGGGCCAGGTGATGCCCTGGCTCTTTTCAATTCCGCCGGATACATTGAACTTGCCATTTATAAAAGCGACCTAAACTCCGTCGGGGGAGCCTCTTCCCTCCTTGGGTTGAATTATCGGGACACCGTAACCATAAATTTCTTTTAAATGCTCATCCGCATCGTAAAACTGACCTTTAAACCCGAAAATATTGCTAGTTTTGAGCGAATCTTTGAAGAATCCAAAAACGGAATCTTGGCTTTTGAGGGCTGTAATATGGTAGAACTGTACCGTGATATCGACAATCCAAATATTTTTTTCACCTATAGTTTTTGGGAAGGAAAGTCCAGCTTGGAAAGATATAGGAATTCCGATTTTTTCAAGGAGGTTTGGGGCAAGACAAAGAAATTGTTCTCCGACAAACCCGAAGCGTGGAGCGTAAATAAAGTCCAACCAACAAACCCATCTTGATGTTCGCAATTTTCAAAAGAGAGGTCAGGTCGTTTTTTACTTCGCCCATTGGTTATTTGATCGTGGGGTCTTTTTTGCAGCTCAATGGGCTTTTCCTCTGGGTCTTTAAAGGTGAATACAACATTTTTGATTACGGTTTTGCCGATTTGGGCAATTTCTTTCTGTTGGCACCGTGGATCTTTATCTTTTTAGTGCCCGCCATCACCATGAAAAGCTTTTCGGAGGAACGCAAAATGGGAACGCTTGAATTGTTGTTGATAAAACCCATTTCGGCCTGGAACCTGGTTTTGGGCAAATTCTGGGGCGCCTTTTTCCTGTGCATCATTGCCGTTGTCCCAACGATTATCTATGTTTTTGCCATTTCAAGTCTCGGCATTGTGGAAGGAAACTATGACTTGGGCGTTGTCCTTGGATCTTATTTCGGCTTGCTTTTTCTGATTGCAGCCTATACATCGATCGGAATCTTTTCCTCTACCCTGTCGGACAATCAGATCATCGCATTTCTAGTGGGTATATTGGTCTGTTTTTTGGTGTTCAACGGGTTTGATGCCATCGCTTCGCTGTTTGCAAATGGTGGCACTCAACAAATTTTGGCAGGGCTGGGAGCCAGATCCCATTTTGACAGTATCGCAAGGGGGGTTATCGATACCAGGGATCTGGTCTATTTTATATCCTTGACGGTATTGTTCCTATATCTCACCTTTCAACGTCTAAAACAATTGCCCAGATGAAAAAGTTTACCATTTCTGTTCTTGTGGCCCTTGTTACCGTTGTTGTTTTAAACATTTTGGCCAGTTTTGTCCACGCCCGTTTTGACCTTACGGAAGATAAAAGATACACCCTTTCACAACCTGCGGTCGATGCGGCCCAAAAATTTGATTCCCCTCTAATAGTGGATATTTTGTTGGATGGCAACATTCCAGCAGAATTTTCACGACTGAAAACAGAGACCATCCAATTGTTGGAATCCTTCGCCTCGAAGAACGACAATATCAAATACAACTTGGTAAACCCCTTGGAAGATGAAGCGAACGCCCAACAGACCGTTGCCGAATTGCAGAGTCTCGGGCTACAACCTGCCAATGTTACCGTGGAAGAAAATGGCAAGGTTTCCAACGAACTGGTCTTTCCTTGGGCCATGGTCAATTATAAGGAACAGACCGTGAAAGTCCCATTGCTGAAGAACAAGTTGGGCTCCACTGCCGAAGAACGCATCAACAACTCCGTACAAAATTTGGAATATGCCTTTGCCGATGCATTTACAAAGCTGGGCATTGAAGAAAAAAAGAGCATAGCGGTGATCAAGGGAAATGGGGAATTGGGTGATATTTATATGGCCGACTACTTGACCTCCATCAAGGACTATTACAACATTGGGGCCATTACCTTGGATTCGGTGGCCAGCAATCCACAGAAGGTTTTGGACCAACTGAAAGCTTTTGACCTGGCACTGATCGCCAAACCTACTGAGGCCTTCTCCGACCAAGAAAAATATATAATGGACCAATACATGGTGCAAGGTGGGAAATCCATTTGGTTGATGGACCAAGTGGCCATGGAAATGGACAGCATCTATGCCGGTGGTGGAAATGCCTTTGCCCTTCCGCGAGAATTGAACCTCAAAGACCTGTTTTTCAAATATGGGGTCAGGATCAACCCTGTTTTGGTCAACGATCTTTATTTCACCCAAATAGTGCTGGCCACGGGTGAAGGAAACGATTCACAGTACAATCCAGTGCCCTGGTACTATTATCCCATGGTCTTTTCCCGGAACGATCACCCTATCAACACCAATATTGAGGCGCTTCGTTTTCAATTTGCCAGCCCCATGGATGTGCTCGAAAATGATTATGACCAGACCGTGCTGCTTAGAAGTTCCCCATTGTCCAAAACCGACGGGACGCCCAGAGAAGTAAGTTTGGATATGCTCAACACGCCACCGGACAAAAAAACATACACCCAAGGGAATCTGCCCTTGGCCGTGCTGGTGGAAGGCAATTTCACCTCCATGTACAAAAACAGGGTGAAGCCATTGAAACTGCAAAATGCTTTGGAAGAAGGCCCCACTAACAAAATGATTGTGATCTCTGATGGCGATCTCATCAAAAACCAACTGAGAAATGGCAGGCCATTGGAACTGGGGTATGACAAATGGACCAATAGTTTTTATGGCAACAAGGAATTTCTGGTCAACTGTACCAATTACCTTTTGGACAACAATGGACTTATAAACATTCGAAACAAAAAAGTATCCATTCCGTTGTTGGATGTGGAAAAAATTGCTGTCGATAAAACAAAATGGCAGTTCATAAACATCGGTGTACCAGTGGTTTTGACCTTGATTTTTGGAGCAATCTTCGGTTTTTACAGAAAGCGGAAATTTAGCGCCCAATGTTGATAATTTTGTTTCTTTGCTAAAACCTTTTAAGATATATTTGCTTTTATCGATTTAAACGGCCCTATTCAGGGCAAAAATAGACGGAAAAGACACCATTACTAAAGAATTTCTTTGATGAAGTTTATCGTATCCAGTACATATTTATTGAAACAATTACAGGTTTTGGGAGGAGTTATCAACAGTAGCAATACCCTTCCCATCCTCGACAACTTTTTGTTCGACCTGAAAAAAAACCAACTGACCGTTTCCGCATCCGACCTGGAGACCACCATGAGCTCTGTGCTCGAAGTGGATTCGGACTCCGAAGGGACCATTGCCGTTCCTGCACGTTTGTTGTTGGATACCTTGAAAACATTCCCCGAACAGCCCCTGACCTTTGTGGTCGAGGACAACAATACCGTAGAGATCAGCTCCAATCATGGTAAATATGCCTTGGCGTATGCAGATGGAGCAGAGTTTCCGAAGGCAGTGGAAGTTTCCAACCCAAGCTCCACTACCCTTTTGGGCGATATTTTGGCAACGGCCATCAACAAGACCATTTTTGCCGCTGGGAACGATGACCTTCGTCCCGTGATGAGCGGCGTATTTTTCCAGTTCTCGACTGAGAACCTCACCTTCGTGGCCACAGATGCACACAAATTGGTGAAATACCAACGTCAGGATGTCAGTGCTTCCCAGGTGGCCGAGTTCATCATGCCCAAGAAACCATTGAACCTTTTGAAGGGCATATTGGCCGGATCGGAATCCGAAGTGACCATAGAGTACAACGATAGTAATGCCAAGTTCATTTTTGACAACATGGTACTCATCTGTAGGTTGATCGATGGGAAATACCCCAATTACGAAGCAGTAATTCCAAAGGAAAACCCCAATAAGCTCACCATTGCTAGAAGCCAGTTCTTGAGCTCGGTGCGCAGGGTTTCCATTTTCTCCAACAAGACCACGCATCAGATACGCTTGAAGATTGCCGGAGCAGAACTCAATATTTCCGCGGAGGATGTGGATTACAGCAACAAGGCCGAGGAAAGACTCTCTTGTTCCTACCAAGGGGATGATATGCAGATAGGCTTCAACTCCAGGTTTTTGTTGGAAATGCTCAACAACCTCTCCTCGGATGATGTTTCCTTGGAAATGAGTTTGCCCAACCGAGCTGGGATCCTTACCCCAATCGATGGTTTGGATGAAGGTGAGCATGTGACCATGCTTGTAATGCCCGTGATGCTAAACAATTAAATCTGTTCATACTACTATTATTTATTTCAATATTTTGATGTTGATTAACTTATTAGAATTAACTGTATTCTATTATGTTGGGGACATATGGAATAGGAATGTCAAATCAAAGTGAATGCTTTGATTTGAAAGTTATTAGACAAATGAACTACCTCAATGCAGAGCGTACGAGATATCAAGACAAACGTAATTGATTCTTATGTATCTCTTTGTACTCCCTACCCTGTTTTCTTTGATTCTGGAGGTACCTCCTTGTCGCATCTTCGTTGGTGTACTAATCCCCGACAGTGTTCAGATAATAACCGCTCGTCCAGAACCTCCCGCCCCAAAGTTGTCGCTTTATCTCGGGGTGAATACGGGAAATTCCCTTTGCTGTGATGCTCAATCTTTCTTAAGGAGAGCATTGGGGACGCTCTGGACAAGAAAATGGGCGTGGTCGCCGCTTGGCCAATCTCCAAAAAAAAGAATCTCATGGTGCTGCTCCATTCCCATACAAACCGAACGAAAGGTCTTCGAGACCTCCTCACTCAAAACGTTACAGCGATATTTGATAGGACGGACAAAATGATATGCCAACAGAATTCTTGTTATGGCTCTTGTAGATATTGTAGCCTTCCCTAAAAATGTAGCCTTACCCTTTTTAGGACATCGCTAAATTCATAAAATTATCATTAATGTTGTCTGTTTCGGGGAAGAATACTTCCCCGAAACGGTTCTTGTATTCCCTTGATGGCATATCCCCGATGGATGAATGGGGATGCCTTGTATTGTAATCCCCATCCATTTTTGGGTCAGCGTCCTGACTTGGCGCAGGTCGTTGAACCAATAGGCATCGAGCACATCCTCCCTGTAAAACCTGTTCAGGCGGTCCATATATCCGTTCTACATGGGCTTGCCGGGTTTGATGAATTGTAGTTCCACACGTTTGCCCTTGTACCATTGCGATAGGGTCTTCGATATGAACTTCGGACCGTTGTCGCAGCGTATGGCCCTTGGCAGGCCTATCTCTTCCTCCAGTTGTGACAAGGTCTCTACTACCTTTATCGCCGGATAGTTCAGCCCTACGTCCATGGCCAGGGCTTCCCGGTTGCAATCGTCCATGACATTGAACAACCTTATCTTCCTTCCATCGGACAGTACATCGGCCATAAAGTCTATGCTCCAGACCTCGTTGGGCTCCATCGGGGCCTCCAATGGGTTCTTGGTCCTTGCGGGAAGCCTTTTCTTGTGCTTCCTCCTGAGTTTTAGGGAAGGCTACAACATTGTGGGCATAAACATTCTGTAAAAATCATATTAGGCCTCCTTTCTTATTTTTAGAATCCCAGAGCTTAATAAATACAAATTTGTCTCCCAGTACGCCTCCTGCTTTTTCCGAGAAAATAATAACGTCAGCTGTATTTCTATTTCTCTTATCTTATTATGGGCAACTTCAAAGGGAATGCCAGTAGAACCGCTAGTGAAAACACTGTGAAGGTTTGTATTAAAGTAAAGACTTGACCTAAAGTCTTTGAAGTCACTTAAAATCAAATTCTTATCTATTACAGGAAAGTCACGTAGGTCTTTGTAGTTATTATATTTAAGATAAAAAGGGGGCGTTTTGGTTGAATAATCCAAGAGTCTGCTCAGATTTTTCTCTTGTATATTGATGCTTTCATCACTAAATGGGTCTTCAAGAAGCCTTCCAATTTCCTCATAATTTTTTTTATTGGTAATCCCTTAAAAATCCAAGGTCCAAAATGCATTTTTCCTTAGAATAACCAAAAATTTCATGCTGAATTTTATCTATTTTGAAGATGAATAAGTAAGATTAGGTCCTGAACTATCCGAATAGTTCTCTATAAATATCTCTCCCCCTTTTCCCTAAATCTTATAAATCTGGCAGGCACTCCATAGTAAACGGAAAAATCATCAACATCTTTTATCAACAAAGACCCAGATCCAATTACACAATGATTACCAATTACTCTACCGTTCAAAACAGTGGCACTTAGAGAGACTGCTGAAAATTCGCCCACTCTAACATTTCCAGCCAAAGTACTGTTTGGGGCGAGGCTGCAGAAGTCACCCAATATTGACTCGTGCCCAACACTAGACTTCGTGTTTATTATTGTAAAATCACCTATATAGCTATCTGCATTTATAATAGAACCGGCCATAATCATAATTCCTTTTCCTAGTACAACATTCTTCCCCATAATGGAATTGGGATGTATCGCATTCACAAATCTAATATTAGGGGCAATTTCCAAAAGTTGTTTTACAATAAGAGATCTCGTCCAATTATCTCCAATTGCAATAAAAAAACACAATTCTGGAGTTTCCTTCAGCAATAAAGGGATTTGATCCATATCTCCCAAAACTTTACATCCAAATATCTCTACACCTTGATCTTTGTTGGAATCCAATAATCCAATTATTTCATAGCTCCCCTGTCTCTCAAAAATATCAATGACCACTTTAGCATGCCCCGAAGCGCCAAATATTACTACCTTCTCCAATTAAACTTTAGATTAATTTATAGAAGTGAAGGTACAGATTAGTTTTGTAGAAGAAAAAATAATCTACATGTTCACAGAATTTATAACAAAAACTTGATTGTAAGGAAATATGAAGGAGCTTCTCCATTGGCCGCTTTGACCGCATTGACAATGGGAAGAACAAAGCCCATGATGCCAACCGCTATCAGTCCCAAGATACCCAATCCCAACAGCAATATGGCCGGAATGCTCAGTATGATGTAGAGCAACAAGCTCAATTGTAGGTTGATGATCGCTTTTCCATGTTCATCCATTCCCTCGACACTTTTTCTGGATGCCAGCCAAATGATGAGTGGTACAATGAATCCCCCAAAGCCTGTCACGTAGTGCAAAAGCTGGGTAAGATGTGCAACGGACAACAAGGTAGTGTCCTTTCTAACGGTGGTTTGATTGATGACTTCCATTTTTTGATTGTTTTGATGATTCAATTAATCAGTATGTAAATTCCTTAAAATGTTACAGCTTTCCACTAATTCGTACTTTTGTGCCCATGTCATACGCAGATAACATAGTGGCTTTGGCAACTCCTTCGGGCACTGGGGCCATTGCTATAATTAGGGTCTCAGGACCCGATGCCATTACTTTGGTGGACCATATTTTCCAGTCCATTAAAGGAAAAAAACTGAAAGACCAAAAGACCCATACCATTCATTTGGGACACATAGCTGATGGAAAAAAGGTTTTGGATGAGGCACTGGTGTCCATTTTCAAGGGGCCCCATTCCTATACAGGCGAAAATGTAGTGGAAATTTCCTGCCATGGTTCTCCCTTTATACAACAACAGATCATTCAACTTTTGCTCCGAAATGGTTGTCGCTCCGCTTCCGCCGGGGAATTTACATTGCGTGCCTTTCTGAATGGAAAGATGGATTTGAGCCAGGCCGAGGCCGTGGCCGACCTTATTGCCAGCGATAGCGCGGCAGCACACGATATCGCCATTCAGCAAATGCGTGGCGGGTTCAGCAACGAAATACAAAAACTGCGCGAAGAGTTGCTCAACTTTGCCTCCCTTATCGAACTGGAGCTCGACTTTTCCCAAGAAGATGTAGAGTTTGCGGACAGGACACAATTCAATGAATTGCTGAACCGCATCAGCGAAGTGCTCAAAAAACTGATTGATTCCTTTGCGCTCGGCAATGTCATCAAGAATGGTATTCCCGTGGCCATTGTGGGCCAACCCAATGTGGGCAAGTCCACCCTGCTGAACGTACTGCTCAACGAGGAGCGTGCCATCGTCAGTGAAATTGCTGGCACCACGCGGGACACGGTAGAGGATCACATCAGTATAAAGGGTATTAACTTTAGGTTCATAGACACTGCCGGAATACGCGAAACTGTGGATGTTGTCGAAAAAATCGGCATAGAACGCACCTTTGACAAGATTGAAAAGGCACGCTTGATCATATATCTTTTTGACGGGGTGGATTTTGACAGAAGTGAGTTGGAACGCATACAAAAACGCTATCCAAACAAACAACTATTGCCCATCTGCAATAAAATGGATCTTTTGGATGATGACCAGATAGCATTGCTGAAAAAGGAAATCCCCGATGTGCTGTTTCTTTCGGCAAAACACAAGAAGGGCATTGCAGAACTGGAAAACAAGCTTCTTGACCTTATGGATTCCGGTGCGTTGAGTGGTGATACCACCATCATCACCAACAGTAGGCACTATGATGCGCTGCTCAAAGCTTTGGAAGAAATACAAAAAGTAAAGGAAGGTATGGACATGGGCATTTCCAGCGATCTTTTGGCCATCGATATCCGTCAGGCGCTCTTCCACCTTGGGGAGATCACGGGCAGCGTGACCACGGATGACCTTTTGGGCAATATCTTTTCCAATTTCTGTATCGGAAAGTAACCCTCTTATAAATTCATATATTCCTCCTCATTTTCACAAAACGGTAGAGGTCATCCGTGGCCTGCAATAATTTTCCTTTCAAGGACGGGTCCAAATCCGGATTTTCCTCCAAATATTCTTCAACCACTTCATAGGCTTCCGGAGATTGGTATTGGCCAATGGTGCTGCTGAGCCACCTTTTGGGAAAGAAGATATCCCCTGTTTTTTGGATTTCTTGGAGCAGGTTGAGCGACATGGGCAAATGCTTTGTGGCCGATTTCTGCCGCAATGGATGGTGCACATACCCACAGGCAGTCAGCACCCAAGATTCCTTCTCACGGTTCTTGGCTTCTTTTAAGGATTCAAAAAAAGCATCCCGAACCGATTCATCGGCCGATAGAGCCGGTAGTAGAAAATCAAAACGTTTCAGTTTGTCGGGATTCGTCAATTGCTCCCTTGCCTTGGCGAGGACCTCATCAGCATCATCGTGCCCAAAGAGCGCCAAGGACATGGCCATATCGGTGAAATCATCCTCGTTCAACCTCAGATCGGGGATTTTGGTACGCCCGTTCCAAATATGATGGAGCTTTATCTTGCCCTCATCTGAATATGCGACATCTTTCCAAAGGCCAAAAAGGTTCTTTTTAATATTCGCCCCATGATTCCCCTCCATAAGTTCCTTCCACAGCATTTTTTCGACGGGGGGCTGTTGCGCTTCTCTTTCAGAAGCCGTGAGGTAACTCCAAAAAATACTGTTGGCCTGCCTGCAAAGCATACTATGAATCAGTTCATTCTTTTCTGACCGTATCCCCTTCAGAAAGAAATCCAGCCCTGCTTGGGGCGAAATACGGCCCGAAAGTACATTCTCAAAAGTGTTCAGATAAGCATGGCCCCTCGCCACATCATCCTTCATTGTTGGGATGATGGACATATCGGAAACCTCCATGGGAAAGACGCCGTAACCAAAGCCGTTGGAATTGTAAATGATCGCATCCGGTTTGGTCAGTCCCTTGGCTGCGTCCACCTTTGTCCTATTGCCCGAAATGGAAACGGGAACCACAAAAGTACTGTCCGGATAGACCAAGGTAATCTCAAAGGATTGGGGCCAAAGCTTGTCACTGCCATCCTCGGCACGTTGTGAAATGAAAAGACTGTCTATTTTTCCATCCCGATAGCTTATTTCCCCAGTAAAAATTGGCCTACCCGATTGGTTCACCCAAACTTCGCTCCATTTTTTCAGATCATCGGGGGTTTTTTCGTCCAGAATTTCCACCAAGTCCTTCCAGGTCGCGTTTTGGTAGGCAAACCGGGAGATATATTCCCTGATACCTTCGCGAAACCCTGTTTCGCCTATGGCCGCTTCCAGTTGCCTCATCATGATAGGTGCCTTGTTGTAAATGATGCCCCCATACAGGCTGCCCGCGTTCTTCAAATTGTCCAACTGCTGTCTTATAGGATTGGTGCCGCGTGTTCTATCCTCCGCATAAGCACTAGGGTAATGGGAGGTCATAAACTGCAATTGGTGGTTGACATCGGGAAATGTTGGATTGATGATCTTGTCCGCCATGAAATTGGCGAACACTTCTTTCATCCACACATCGTTGAACCAATCCATGGTGACGAGATCGCCAAACCACATGTGTGCGGTCTCGTGGGCAATGAGCTTAGCCCTGCCAAGATGTTGCCGTTCCGTGGCCGTCTCGTCCAAAAAAAGTGCGGATTGGCGGTACTGGATGGCCCCAACGTGTTCCATGCCGCCATACTGAAACCCAGGAATTGCCGCAAAATCCATTTTCTGGAAGGGAAATTCATATTCCGTGTATCCCTGTAAAAAGTCGATGGATCGTTGGTGGAGGTCATACACAATGGGAATACTGGGCTTTATTTTTGCAGTATCGGTTTCCCTATGGAAAAAGGTCATTTCAAAAATGCCCGGATTTTCCGTGGACGAATCAAATTTTCCGGCAACCATGGAAAAAAGATAAGTGCTCATCGGGTCGCTTTTGGCAAAATGATACTGCACTTTTTTGTCCTGTTCCGTTCGTTTTTCCAAAGGAGCACCGCTAAGGACTTTCCACTCCTTTGGCGCTGTCACATCCAAAACATAGCGGGCCTTGATGTTGGGCTGGTCAAAACAGGGAAAAAAGGTGCTCGCCCTCTCGGGAACCAAAAGGGTATAGAGAAAATCTTCGTTTCGGTTGAGAGACTGCTCACCAGCATCAAACATAATTTCGATGGTGTTGCTTCCCTTTTCAAGGCCTTCGGATATGATGATATGTTCTTTTTGATGCACCATTTCCTGTGCTGTTCCATTGACCTTCAAGTTTTTCAGCAAAGCTGGGGCAGCATTGAAATCCAAATAAAGGGGCTGGGAAAGGTCATGGATCTCAAGGTCAAGCCTTAATCTTGATGAAATGGGTGCATTTTTATCCGCAGGAAGATCAAAGGACAGGCCATAGACCACATCGGAAACCTGCTGTCTGCGATATTCGGCCATGGCAAGGGGTATGCCAATATCCAACAGGTCAACACGTTTGGGCTGCTGGCAGGCAAAGAGAAAGAAGAAAATGCAAATAAATGGCAAAACAGTCTTTTTCATCTGGATACGGTCGCTATTTCAGACTAAAAAGGTAGCACTTTTTCATGGGTAAAGATGTATCCAACCAAAACATCACAAATCCTGTCAATGACAAATCAATCGGTCACCACATAATTGATCCTGTCCACCCCAGTGTTCCCCGTCCTTGGGTCGTAGGCATAAACCGTGACTTCATAATAACCCGGGGCTGTAATGTCCGCCTTACCGGAAAAAATATTCCTCCCAGGGTTTTCCAGGGCAATTTCCGACAAAGTTTTACCGTCTTTTTTCAATATGGCCTTGACTTCCAACGGTTCGGAATCCCAAATTCCATCTTTTTCGATGGGGCAGCCACACATCATCACGATATTGGCCTTGATATCCAGCCCTCCATCGATGGATTTCAACGGGATGTACTGATGGGTGTTGGGAGCCAAAATATCCACAACAAAACCGGAAATCTCCAGCACTACGCCGTCCCCAAGAATGTCCTTTCCAGGAATGAGCCACAGTTCGGTACTGGCACTTACCTGTGCATTTTTTCTATGGTACGGGGCAAGAACCTCTATGCGGACAAAAGTGGGTTCGTCTATGTCCACCACGGCCAAGAACCCCGCTGTTTTGTCGTCCGATAAGGATGCATACCGCTCCTTGGGGGTTTTCATGATAAGATCCGTGTTGCCCGTACTCCCCGTTGTGGTGCCCTGCGCCAAAATTTCGTTGTTTGCGGTGTTCCTGACCAAGACGAAGGCACCACCGATGGAGCTTCCGATAAATTTGGCATCCTTGGCCTTGGCCCTTACCATCAGTTTGGTCTCTGTAGCGAAAACGCTTATGCTGAAAGTGAGTAAACTTACGAGTAATATCGATTTTTTCATGAGGTTGATTTTTGTTTTATGGAATGGGTTATCGGTATTGCTTTCCATATTAAACTTAAGCGTTTTTTTTGGATTTTATGGTAAATTGTGAAGAAGGACAATAACTGTATAAAAGTGGACTGACATTGGAATAAATGAGTATTGGCTCTGGACATAATTTGCAAAACTTACCAATTTTTGGTATTTTTGAGGAAAAGTAGACCATGAGCAAGAACACCTCCATTTCACTCGGAAATTATTTTGACGACTTTGTACAGGCCCAGGTATCGGCGGGCCGGTATAAAAATGTCAGTGAAGTGATACGTGCCGGACTTCGACTTTTGGAAGATGAGGAAAGCAAAATGATTGCTTTAAGAAATGCCATTCAACAAGGGTTGGACAGCCCAAGGGTTGAGAACTTTGATTTTGAGAAAAATCTTGAGAAACTTAAAACAAGATTCAAAAAGAATGGTTGACTAAAACTGAACCCATTCAATTCACCTTCCCCATAAGGTTGGTCCCCAGCAAAACCATATAGAGAATCACCGCGCCGTTCACAATCAAAAAGGCCAGTTCCAGTTTGGACAGAAAGGCGTTCATCCCCAACGATCGGTTGGAAAGTTGCGTCATTTGCCCTCCTTCCGTGAACTGCACCCCTTCCAGATCGTCCAAATTCCGTTTGATCTCGTGCAATTCCCGCTTGATGTCCTCCCTCACTGCATGGGCCGTGTTCTGGGCAGACAGTACGTTTTCCAAAGAAACCAGTTCCACATAATTCTTTTGAAGGGCCACAAAAAAGTTGGATTCGTTCGGGGTGAGTTCTGTTTCTGCAAAGCTGGCCAAAAGGCGGTCTATGGAGTCGTTCTGCGATTCCGTGTACACACCGGCCGTGTTTTCCGTTAGGGAAAGCTGTTTTTGGTGAAAGAGGTTGTTGAGTTGATAGATATAATCCTGCGCCACGACCCGATCTTTATAGACGGAGTTCACATTGTGCCGCACATTCAAAATATAGCTATAGTCGATCAGGTTCGCAATGAGAATAAGCAAAAAGGATATGCCCAGCACCAAGAAAAACTTTAAACGCCGGTTCCCTTTGGATTTCCCTCCCGATATAACTTTGGGTTTGAACAAATGAATATTTTTTAATTTAGTAAAGCCCGGCCCCTGTTTTGAGCAAACCTAAGGATACAGAGACCGGAGCAGTACATCACATCAATCAATCAACTATATTTTGAGCAATTCCCCAGATTCTAGGGCTTTCTCAATATTGGCTGCCACTTGCCAGTGGCTTCCAAAAAATCTGTTGCCATCCGTTCTCTTGATCACGAACAACTTGGTCCCGTCCTTTTTCTCCTTGATGTCGGTCACCACTACCTTGTTGCCCTTTACACTTTTAAAATCGGCAATGCCCCCTCTTTTGATGATGAAGTTGGCCCTTGGAAATTCCAAATGCTCGTATTGTGGTGATTCGGGGGCTCCAATTTCAAAGGTGTCCCCTACTGTGACTTCTTGGGCCTGAAGGTTCATGGCCGCTACAAACATTCCTAGGAATAAAATGTATTTCTTCATAATTGATCGTATTTAAGGTTTATAATTCATGTTCAATGTTCATTCTTGAGCAATGGCAGCTTCTTCTCTTCAAAGGTTGGCCATTTCACTGCCTTGATCTCCAAGCTCAGGGCATTGTTGGGCATTCCCACCAGAACAATGTCCCCCACGCTCCTTCCGATCAGGGCGGCACCCAAGGTGCTCTTCACGGAAATCCGGTCTTCCTTGTTGTCCCCATCGGCATGGAGCACCAACTGAAAGGTGTTCCACCAACCCGACTTTGAGGCCACGGTGACTTCTGACCTTAGCCTAACGACTCCTTCTGGCAAACTTGCTTCATCACAGACCATTGTGTTGTCAAGCTGCTCCCTCAATGTGTCCAAAGTATCTTTATGGGCATAATCTTGATAGTATCTGTGAAAATTCAATACCTTCTTTATGGCCACATAATCCGATTTTTCCATGATCAGATTATTCCGTTTCATAAGTGGTCGTTAATGTTTTCTGCCTTTACAACTTCCCATTCGAATATGGTCCGATGCATTTCATAAGCTGCCTCCAAGTGCGACCACATGGTTTCAAAAAATCAGTGTGGTCGATTTTTTCCTATACAGGCAAACCTTATGCCTTTTTTTTATTTGAAAAGCAGAGAACATCAACTAATTGAATTTCAATTATTTATAGTTAAGGAAGTTTTAGGGAACGAAAGGAAATCGGGTATTTTTTACCCACATGGGTAATTTTTACCCAGTTTATCACTTGAGTTTTTCGCGAAGGGTCTTGCGGTCTATGCCCAGAATCTCGGCGGCCTTTGTCTTGTTGTTTCCCGTCATGGCCAATACTTTGGTGATATGTTCCCTCTCCACCTGTTTCAAGGATTTTAAGGGTTCGTCCGAAAAATCAATCTTGTACTTTACCTGTTCGGGCAGGTGCTTTACATCGACTCTTCCATCGCACATGATCACGGCCCTTTGGATCACGTTTTCCAGTTCCCGAATGTTTCCCGGCCAAGAATAACGTTCCAAAATTCTTAGAGCCTCCGGGCTGATGCCCACCAAACGGTCCCGATATTCCACTCCATATTTTCGCAAAAACTTCTCCACGAGCAACGGTATGTCCGAAAGTCTTTCCCGAAGCGGGGGAACCACAATGGAAACCACGGTCAACCTATAATAAAGGTCTTCCCTGAAATGTTTTTTCTGGATGAGTTCTTCCAAGTTACTATTGGTGGCCGCTATGACCCTGACATTCAGTTTCTCCGGTTTTTGGGACCCCACCTTGGTCACTTCCTTTTCTTGGAGCACCCTCAACAATTTTCCCTGGACTGCCAAGGATGCATCCCCGATCTCATCCAAGAATATGGTGCCATTGTCCGCAGCCTGAAAAAAGCCCTTTCTGGTCTCATTGGCACCTGTAAAAGCCCCTTTGGTGTACCCAAAAAGTTCCGCCTCCAAAAGATTCTCGGGAATGGCCCCGCAGTTGACGGCAATGAAGGGTGCCCGAGCAAATTTTCCCGAATAATGGATGGATCGTGCCACCAATTCTTTTCCGGTGCCGCTTTCTCCTTGAATCAGGATGGTGGCGTGGTTGTCCTTTACCCTTTTGATGATTTCCACAATGTCTCCAAATGCCTCGGATGCCCCTATCATTTCCCCGTAGCCCTCATCGATTGGTGAAGATTGGGGCTTTGTGGTCTTCTTGGCAGGGGCACTCTTCAAGGATTTTTTTACCGCATCGGCCAACTCCGTCTTGGTGAAGGGTTTTGTAAGGTATTCCGTGGCCCCGGATTTGAAAACGTCCATCGCATCATCGATCGAAGGAAAACCCGTAACGACCAGTTTGGGCATATCCGGAAAATGTTCCGCAGCATATTTTACCAATTGGATACCATTGATCTCGGGCATGTTGATATCGGTGATGAGGAGGTCTATTTCCGTATCCTTGAGGATATAAAGGGCCTCCTTTACCGATACCGCACTATAGGTATGGTATTGCATGGAATTGAGGTGCCGTTGCAAAAGCTCCAAAATTTGGATGTCATCGTCCACCAATAAAATGTTCTCCTTCCTGAGCATATCCGTTACAGGGTTTTGGGAAATTTGATCGTAAAGATAGTGCCTTTGGGTTTATTGGGTGCGTGGTCTATTGTGCCCTGGTGGCTCTTTACGATGCCGTGCACCACACTGAGCCCGAGTCCACTCCCCTCGCCCACGGGTTTTGTGGTGAAGAAAGGGGCAAAAACATTGTCTGCCTTGTCCTTGGGTATGCCAGTCCCTTCATCAGCAATTTTGAGGATGACATTTCCCTTTTTTTCCTTTACTTCCACCACAATGGTGCTTTGGGGCGGGGAAAAATAAATGGCGTTCATGATAAGGTTGAACAAAACCTGGGTCAATTGGATCTTGTCCATCTTGAGCACAATGTCCCTTTTGTCCACAATCAATTTACAGGAAATCTCGTTCTGCCGTAATGTGGTCCTGAGCAGGTCGATGGCATCCTCAATAACGGGCACGATGTTAAGGCTGGCCCTTTCCTGGGGCATTTCACAGGCAAAGAACATCAGTTTTTTCACCACTTCCCTTGAAAAAATGGTGTTGGTGATGATCTTGTCCAGGTCTTGCCCTGCTTTTTGATCCCCTTCCACTCTTTCCTTTAACAGTTCGGCAAAACCCAGGATATTGGCCAAAGGGGTGTTGAGCTCGTGGGCGATTCCAGCGGTAATCTCCCCAAGGATACGCAAGCGGTCCGCTTGTTCCACTTGTCGTCGGATGCCCTCTTGGCTCTCTTTGATCTCCTTACGTTCCAACAGGTTTCCCACTTCAAGGCATACATTGTCCAGCAACTGCTTTTCCTCGATCAGGAAATCGTCCAATGTGTATTTTGGTGAGGGGTAGCCTATCCTTACATGTCCTTTTTCCTCATTGAACACTTTTACCGGGGATTTTAGGAACACATATTTGTCATATTTCTTTTTTGTCCGGATGGTGGTCAGTGGTGTTTTCAGTTCCACAAAGGTTTCCTCATTGTATTGACAGGCCTTTTGAAGACAGGATGCGATGGCCCGTAGCACCTCTTCTATCTGTTCGTAGTCGCTATTGACAATCAAGGAAGTGACTTCGTAAAGACAGGTCAGCTCTTTGATGCGTTCCTTAAGTTTTTGTTCGGCAGTATGCACAGGTATCCGCTTTGTTTGAAATTTACAAATTTAAGGGACAAAATCAATATTGCTTGTGCAATCTGAGTTTGCGGATTTCTTCGTCCGCGGCTGTAATGAGTGTTTTGAGGTGCGTTGCCTCCTTCTTGGGGCAGGATTGTTCCAAATGGAACCTTGAACGCTCTATCAACCTTTCACAATATGCAATCTTATCGCTCTTGGACAATTTTGATACAGCGTGCTGGTAAAGATGGTCCAGTTGGTGCAACGATACCTTTGGATTTTGGGAACTATTTCGTAGAAACTTGAACATTAGTAAATATAAAAGGATGGTTTGGCTGCTTATTGAAGAGCATCAAAAACCAAGCCATTTTGTTTTGTTCAGTTTTCTTCCACTCGAAGTGTGAATCCCCTACGGTTGACGTTCACAATGCTTATTTTCGGGTCTTTGGACAAGTGTTTTCTCAGGTGGGAAATAAAAACGTTGAGGCTTTTTTTGTTGAAATAATCGTTTTTGTCCCAAATGGTGGTCAATATTTCCTTGTGGGTACAGAGTTGGTTCTGGTTCATGGCAAGCAAGGTGAGCAGATCAAATTCCTTTCCGGTCAGCTTTATGATCTCTCCCTTGTAGCGGAGTTCAAAATTATCCGTGTTAAGGGTGTAGTCCCCGATCTTATATTCCGAAACCTGTGGTTCCTCGTCGGTGTCGGCCACCAAACGGGACAAAAGGGCATTGATCCTGACCACCAGTTCCTCTTCATCGATGGGCTTTTTCAAATAATCCACGGCACCCAGGGAAAATCCTTTCAGCACATCTATTTTGAGGGAACGTGCGGTCAGAAAAAGAAAAGGCAGACCTGCATTGATGGCTTTTATCTTTTGGGAAAGCTCAAAACCGTCCATGTCGGGCAACATGACATCCAAAATGGCAAGATCAAAAACATTGGTCTCGGTTTTTTGCAGTGCTTCACGGGCATTTTTTGCCCAAGTGACCACAAAACCCTTCATCCCCAGATATTCCGAGAGCAAATAGCCCAACGAGGTGTCGTCCTCGACCAAGAGCAATTTGTATTTTTTATCCATTTTTGACCATTTTTAAGGAGAGGATAAATGTTGTGCCCTCGCCCAATTTACTTTCCACGGTAATCTTTCCACGGTGCAATTTCATTATTTTTTGTACATAAGCCAGTCCTAGTCCATAGCCTTTCACTTTGTGCACGTCTCCATTCTTTACACGATAATATTTTCTGAAAATCTTTTTCATGTCCTGTGCGGCAATACCTTGCCCGTTATCGGAAATGGTTATCACCAGTTTTCCCTTTTGCACGTATGCCCTTAAGCGCACCACGGGATCATCGGAATATTTTTTGGCATTTTCCAAAAGGTTTGCAATCACATTTTCCAAATGGAACCTTTCGGCCCTGATGAAATAGCTACCTTCCTCCAATTCAAAACCAAAATCAATTTTTTCATGTTGGGCAAGCAGGGCAAAATCTTCACAGATCCGAAGCAGTTCCGGTCTAAAATCCAATGTTTTGAAATGCATCAATTTATTGCCTGATTCCAAACTGGCCAGTTCGAGCACCTTGTCAATATGCCTTTTCAATCTGTCGGTTTCCCTTCGGATAAGTTCCACAACAGGCTTCTTCTCCTCGGATATACCCTCTTCCAAAATCTTACTGGCCAATCCAATGGAAAATACCGGGGTTTTCAGCTCATGGGTCAGGTTGTTGATGAAATCGTTTGTGGTAGTGATGATACTGCTCTGCCAATAAAACGACCTCAACACCCAAATGACAACTATGATTATTGCCACAAGAAAAAGGGTACCGGGAATGGTAAGTCCCTTCAACTGTCCCATAAAATACTTGTTCAGGTCCTGAAAACCAAGCTCTAGAATGACTTCCTTCTTCAAAAGGTCGGGCAAATATCCCTCCAGTTTGATGGGATAAGTGAGCACATCACCATTTCTGGGATGTTGCTTCACTGAACTGAGGTATTCCGTTGAATCCCTTGCAAAAAGGGAATACGTAAACGTTGCATCTATCCCTGAAAGTCCCAATTGGTAGGAAATATAGTCGTTAAGGTAAAACTGTGAAGTTTTCTGCAAGCTGTCCAGTCCTATTTTCAAGTCCGATGTATCCTTTCTGATGGTATTCCCTATCGTATAGGTAAGCGAATTGAACTCGGAGAGTTCCTTGCCAATGTTGGTCCTCGCACCATCTATCTTTTCGGAAAACTGCGCCCTGGCCAGACCCAGACCAACCCTAAGATATTGGTACTGTACCACAAATAGTCCCACTACGGAAACCACAAACACCAAAATGTATAGATTTCTCTTGGTCAGCATGGTGCTAAATAAACAAAAAAACATCAGCTATTTACGTCTTGGTTAAGGCTATTAATCTTTCATTAGTCTTTTTGTCTTTTTGTTAACCCGATTGTGTACCGAAGTCGCCTATATTCGTTTTGAGTTTAGTTAGATACAATACACAAAGTAGCGAATCCAAAAAACCGGCCGTATGGCCGGTTTTTTGTTTTTGGGAATTTCCAGACACACTAAACTGCAGAGGCAGGCCTTTGAATCTTGGAAAAAAATACATTCTTCATTTTAATGGATGCTCTGGTATTTAGAATACTGATTATCGAGTAAAACTCTTATCCCGTATCTTTGCATTCCAAATTTTGATCATGTTCAGTTTTTTCCAAAAAAAAATTTATTTGGTGGATTACCTGCATGGACTGGTGGATGTGCACAACCACATTCTTCCGGGCATTGATGATGGGGCAAAAACGGTCGAGGAATCCATCGGTCTGATCAAGGAATTTGGTCAGTTTGGAATCAAAAACTTCATCTGTACGCCGCACATCATGCACCTCCACTATGAAAACACGCCCAAAACCATTAGTGGGGCACACAGAACACTTGTTTCTGCTTTGGAGAAAACAACGCTTTCCGAAGTTTTCGTTGGGTATGCTGCGGAACACATGATCGATGAGAATTTTGAGAACATTTTGGAGAAGGGTCAGGTCGTTGGGTTAAAAGATTCATTTTTGTTGATCGAAATGTCCTATCTGCAACCTTCCCTGAATTTTGATATTGCGGTGGAAAAGATGGCAAAGCTCAAATATTTTCCTGTGTTGGCACACCCAGAGCGGTATATGTACTTCCACCAAAAGTACAAGACCTATCCAAAAATGAGGGCCAACGGAATCCAGTTCCAGTTGAACCTATTGTCTTTGACCGCTGAATCCTATGGGAGCGGGGTCCAAAAAATGGCCGTAAAGCTTTTGGAGGACCAATTGGTGGACTTTGTGGGGTCCGATATCCACAATATGCGACAGCTCAATCTTTTGAAGGAAATCAAGTTACAGAACAAGACCTTGAATCTTTTGCTTCCAGTGATTGAAAATACAATCGAGACTTTTTATTGATCAGGAGAAGCTCCACCACTTTTTGATAGTCTTTCCATAGCCATATCCATACTTACCGCCATAACCCAAGTTGGACTGCTTTACCCCGTTCACCACAAAGGCCAGGTTTTTTAGCTTACCCTCTTTTTTGAGCTTTAAGGGATATTCGATCACCTTTCTTTCGGTAACGTTCGCTTTGGTAACATAGAGCACCTGATCGGCGTATTGGCTTATCAGTAAAGTATCCGTAACCACCATTAGCGGGGCGGTATCGACTATAATGTAATCGTACAGTCCGGAAACCTTTTCAAACAGTTCCTCCATCCTATCGCTCATCAAAAGCTCTGAGGGATTAGGAGGTATCTTTCCGGAATATATGACGTCGATGTCATTGGTGTTCGTCTTGGTCTTGACTATGATTTCCTGCTCCGACAGGGAATTATCAAACAAATATTCTGTAAGTCCCTTGCCCCCATTCCTTTTGGGTTTTATATTTGAACCGTTTTGGTCTTTGGTTTCGGAAAAGAACGTGTAGAGTTTGGGGTTCCGGATATCGGCACCGATGAGCAATACTTTTTTGCCCGTATTTGCAAAAATCGTGGCCAAGTTGGATGATACAAAGGTTTTGCCTTCACCCGGCACACTTGAGGTGATAAAAACCACCTGTCCCTTGTCCGTTACTTTGGACTTGGACCTCAGTATATAATCCAGATTGGTTCTGAGTATCCGCATCGACTCCGCCAAGACCGAACGGTCTTCCTTGAGGATGATTCTGCTTTCTTTCCTTCCGAGCTTGGGAAGTTCCGCCATTACGGGAACATCTCCTGCCAATGTTTCCAAGTCTATCTTGTTGTGGATTTTGTCATCCAACATATCATTGACATAAATAACCGAAAAAGGTATAAGAAGCCCAAGTATTATGGAGGCCAAAAGGATGGCCCTCCTTTTTGGGGAAACCGGAAAATTAGATCCGTATGCAGAGTCAATAACTTTGGATTTGGGTGAAGCCGATGCAAAAGTGATCTGGGACTCCTCCCTTTTTTGCAAGAGGTAAAGGTAAAGTGATTCGGTGGTCTGCTGTCTTCTTGAAATGTCCCTCAAAGCTCTTTCGTTGCTAGGGGCGGCATAAATTCTGGAGTTGATCTGTGAAAGCTGCTTGCTCAAACTGTTCACCTGCAAGTTGAGGTTATTGGTGACATTGTTCAAACTTGATTTCATACCCCTTCTAAGGTCATCAAGTTGCTGGTCCAGTTTCACGATCACCGGATTCTTTTCATTGGAACTTTCCAAAAGTCTGTTCCTTTGCGCCACCAACTCATTGTAGCGTTGTGCCGTCGATGAAATGCCCTGGTCTGCAAGACCTACTTCTGGAATAATATCATAGCCCTCCTGTCCATCGATCAATTCTTTCATGGAACTGGCAATGCTCAATTGAATGTTTGCATTTTGCAGTTCTTGCTCGCTGGATGCACTCATGGTAAAGTTCACATTGGATTGCGAACCCAGATCGGCTATTCCCCTACTCTCTTTGAAATTTTCGGCAGACTCATCAACTGAGGACAGACTGGTATAAATTTCTGTGATACGGTCATTGATGAACTTAGTGGTGCGATCGGCAATGGCTTTTTTATCGGCCACGGCATTTTCGTTGTTGACACCTATCAATTCATTGATCACATCGATGGCCCTTTGTTCAATGGGGTCCGTCAATGTGATGTTAATGATATTGGAGAGCTTTTTATCATTTGGATTGATGAGCGTTTTTTTTCTATAACCGTCTGCTACCATCTCCAATGGGTTGATGACAACGTGCAACTCTCGGTTCTTGTATTTGGGCAGCTCTTTCTTTGGAGTTAGTATGATATCCCCAATACCACTTTTGATTTTATCCCCAAAATCGTATTTCCTTTCCGCCTCATCCTCTTTTTCCTTATAGCCAAATGAAGTGTTGGAATGGATCCTGATATAAAAATCAAACTTGGTGTTGTTGATGATGGAATCATTGGCCAGAAAATTTACCGAGAAAGGTATATCTGCCTTCTGATAAATCTCTGTATTTTTTATGTTGCCCATTATAAAATATTGGATGTTCAGGTCCAATTTCTCAACAATGTGGATAAAGTTGTCCCTCGCAGACAACAGTTCCGTTTCATCTTCAATTTTGGCTTTGCCAGATGAAAAAATATCGAGGTCGTCCAACACACTCAGCTCCGAGGCCTGGTTTGAATCTTCCAATATTTGAATTTTTGCCGTTGCACTGTACTCAGGTATGGCATACCTTAGGTACACCATAGCCAAGGCCACACATAAAATGGTTGAAATCAAAAACCACTTCCAGTTCTTTAGACAAATGTTCAATAATGATTTTAGGTTTAACTCAGGGGTGCTTGACATTTTAAAGATTTTTGGGGAGTTTAAAAATGTGTCGTATCAATTCCTTGTCAGTAAAATCACTGTCGATGTGACCAAAACAGAGATGATCGAAACAACAATGGATGCCCTTTGATCAAGGTTTGATGCGGTTTTCCCCGATTTGTTGGGCTCCACATAGACCACATCGTTCTGCGTAAGATAATAGACCGGCGATTTCAACGACTCTTTCTGGTTGAGGTTGATGCGGTTGTACACCTTTGTCCCATCGAAGTCCCTTATGACCATGATATTGTCGCGACGACCTTTTATGTTTATGTCTCCCGCATACCCAAGGGCTTCCATGATGGTAATCTGCTCTCCATTGATGGGATACGTTCCCGGCCTGTTCACTGCACCCAAAACCGTAACGGTAAAGTTTCGAATCCTAATGTTGATGATGGGATCCTTGAGATAATCGGCTAACTTTTCCCTGAGTAAATCCCTGGTTTCACTTGGGGACAATCCCTCAATTTTTATTTTACCAATAACAGGAAAGTCAATCTCCCCATTTTTATCAACCAAGTAGCTTACCTGTTCTGGGCGAATGCCATCTTCTTCGGATGCCCTATACAGATTGAAGGGCGCACTAGCCTCTGGATCTAATGTGGAAACATGGATGCTCACCAAATCGTCCACCTTGAACTTGGTCGTGAAGGTGTTGTCATCCACTAGGGTTTCAAACTGGTCGGCATCCTGAAAATAGACCACGTCCTTGGACGGGGCACATGAAGCGATGAGACATACCGCAACAATAAGGTATGCAACTTTGGATTTTTGGAACATTGAGGTATTCATTTTGTGGTTTAGTTGAGGTACTCGGCTTTTGTTGGCTCTTTTGCCCCCAGATCCAAGTTTCTTTTGTTGTCCAATTTACAAAAATCGGAATTGTTGGAAATATATTCTGGCACAATACTTTTCATCAATTGCACCACATTGTCTTTAAAGAATAGGTTGGATATGCACAACTCATCGATCATGGTCCTGGTCTTCGCATAATCTATTTCCCTTACCTTGCTGATCATGATCTTGTCATGGTAGGTGGGCAAGGTATTTTCCCCATTGGCCAACAATTCCTCATACAGTTTTTCACCTGGTCTCAGACCTGTGATCTTTATATCGATGTCATCGGGATAATGCAGACCCGACAATCGGATCATGTTCTTGGCCAAATCCATGATCTTGACGGATTCGCCCATATCAAATATGAAGATCTCACCTCCTTTGCCCATGGCCCCTGCTTCCAAAACCAATTGCGATGCTTCTGGAATGGTCATGAAGTATCGGGTAATGTCCTTGTGGGTGACGGTCAATGGGCCTCCTTTTTCAATTTGTTTCCTAAACAGTGGTATCACGGATCCGTTGGATCCCAAAACATTCCCAAACCGTGTGGTGATGAACTTTGTTTTACCCTCTTGCTGCCTACAGCTAATGTACATTTCGGCAATCCGCTTGGTGGCACCCATAATATTGGTCGGGTTCACAGCCTTGTCCGTGGATACAAAAACGAATTTTTCGACATTGTATTCCACAGAAAGGTCAACGATGGTCTTGGTCCCGGCCACATTGATCTTTACGGCCTCATACGGGTTTTGCTCCATTAGTGGCACGTGCTTGTAAGCCGCAGCATGGAAAATCCTGTCGGGTCTGTGTTCCTCGAACAACACGCGCATTTTGTTCTTGTCGCGTATATCGCCCACTATGGGCAAAAAATTGAAGAATCCGACCTGTTTCAGTTCTTGTTGAAGGTCGTAGAGCGCTGATTCTGCTTGGTCCACAACAATCAATGCCCGGTAGTTGTACTTGCAAATCTGCCTTACCAACTCGCTTCCTATAGATCCAGCTCCACCGGTGACCATAATTACCTTATCATCAAAATCCTTCATGACCTTACTGTTCTTGATCTCAATGGGCGGCCTGTCCAGAAGGTCCTCTATCTGTACCCTTTTGATCTGGGAGACCTTCAACTCTCCATTGATCCAGTCCTCGACCGGCGGAACAATCTTTACTTTGACCGGAAGATCCACAATTTCATTGACCAAGGTCCTCAACTGCTTTGGGCTGATGGTCTGAATGGAAAATATGACCTCTGAAATGTTGTGGAACTTTACAAACTCTTCGGTGAGGATGGCCTTGTCATAAACCTTCACGCCATTGATCTGCTTCCCCACTTTTTGAAGGTTGTTGTCCACAAAGCCTATTACTTTCACGCCCATTTGGGAATGATTGGTGAGGGTATTGTAGGTAATGATCCCCGATTCACCCGCACCATAAATGATCAGGTTTTTGGTAGGCCCGGTGTTGTTGTTCATCAAACTTTCATAACAAATCTTGAACACGTATCGGGATGCTGCCAATGTAATAAAGGTCAGCAAACTATTGATGATGATGATGGAGAGTGGAATGGTAAAATCGTCCACCACATCCATGTATCTATTTGCGAGAACAACGCCAATGGCTCCAATACTGGCCAAACAGACAGCATTGAAAATAGCATAGACATCCTTGATGCCCGTATGTCTTACAACGCCCTTATAGCTCCCCGAAATGAGGAATGCCAACATAAACAAAAGGACCACTATGGGAAGTTGGGTCCATAGGTTTTGCACATCAAAATTGAAGCTGAGGTTAAACCTTATGAAATAGGCCAGAATAAAAGAAACCGCAACGATACAGAGGTCGATACAAAGTACCGTCCATTTGGATGCATAACGCCTACCTTTTCTGAAAAAGTAATCTTTGATCATTTGAGTTCGTTTTTAACAATATGGCACACCCTTTCCAGGTCTTCCACTTCCAAACTGGACCCGCTGGGCAAGCAAAGCCCTTTTTCAAAGAGATCTTCACTAACGCCGTTTACGTAGGATATGGCATTTTCAAAAACCGGTTGTGCATGCATGGGTTTCCAAAGCGGCCTTGATTCTATGTTCTCGTTATCAAGGGCCTTTCGTATTCTTTCCCTATCTTCAAAGGATGGGGTCAAAATACAAGTGAGCCATCTATTGGAGTAACTTCCTTGGGGTTCTTTGGAAAAAGTGATTCCTGGAATATCTGATAATTGTTCCGTGTAAAATTCGAAATTGCGCCTCCTGGCATTCACCCTATCTTTCAGGACTTCCATTTGTCCCCTGCCTATTCCGGCAAGAACATTGCTCATCCTATAATTGTGCCCAATTTGCGAATGCTGGTAATGTGGAGCATTGTCCCTGGCCTGGGTAGCCAAAAAAACCGCCTTTTCCTTCAATTCTTTATCCTTGCAAAGCATGGCACCTCCGCTAGAAGTGGTTATGATCTTGTTTCCGTTGAAAGACAAAATACCAATATCCCCAAGACTCCCACAATTAAAACCTTTGTAGGAACTTCCCAGTGCTTCGGCACTGTCCTCAATGATTGGAATGTCATATTTCTGGGCAATGGCGTGCACTTCATCAACTTTGTAGGGCATTCCATATAAGTGGACCGCAACCAAGGCTTTGGGTTTTTTCCCTATGGCCAATCTGTCCTTTATGGCTTTTTCCAAGAGTTCCGGTGAAATGTTCCAGGTTTCTTCCTCGCTATCTATAAAAATGGGTGATGCTCCCAGATATGTAATGGGGTTTGCCGATGCAGCAAAGGTGAAACTTTGGCAAAGCACCTCATCACCAGCTCCAACCCCAAAAAGCTGCAATCCCAAATGGATGGCAGCAGTCCCAGAGCTCAAACAAGCTGCATGGACATTGTTCCCGACAAATTCTTCAATGGACTTTTCAAACTTTTGGACATTGGGCCCCAAGGGGGCTATCCAGTTGGTTTCGAAGGCTTCCTTCACGTAAGCTTCCTCGTTGGTTCCCATGTGAGGGGGAGATAACCAAATTTTTTTCAAGACTGTGGTTTCCATTTTTGGTTTTGGGTTGATATAAGTAGGCGAATTTTCAATTCTCAAGAGTAAAAGTAACAGTAAAATTTGCCTGTCAGCTTATTTCAACCCACTATTCGCCCAACATGAAAAAAAATCGATTAAGTGTTGCATCAGGAAACCTCTATGCGACCAATTTTTGAATCACATTGTGCCTTTTTATGCCCATCCAAAAACTCGATTATGGAGGACAATGTATTGCCCTCACAAAAAACAAGCCATTCAGAAAAATGAAAATCAGCCGATTACATCTTTTAAGGCACAAGAATTAAATTCACCCCCAGCCATGTGCACTTATACTTGTTGGTTCAGCTGCCCATTATTTTTTACGATTGGTTTACATTTACGTTCTTTACAAAAAATTATAATCGGTCATGGAAATTTTAGTAACTGGTGCGGCTGGATTCATCGGTTTTCATCTTTCAAAGCGGCTTTTGGAAAATGGTCACAACGTAATCGGGCTGGACAACATCAATGATTACTACGATGTTGACCTGAAATATGCCCGACTGAACGAACTGGGAATCTCCAAAAAAGCGGCAATGGAGCACGGTGCTCTTTCTGCCAGTGAAATCTATCCTGATTTTAAATTCATCAAACTTGATCTGGAGGACAGGAAAGCATTGCCACGACTTTTTGAAGAAGAGCAAATAGAAGTTGTTTGCAACCTAGCTGCCCAGGCTGGGGTCCGCTACAGCTTGGAGAACCCTGAATCCTATATAGACAGCAACATTGTTGGTTTTTTAAATTTGTTGGAATGTTGCAGAAACCATGATATCAAGCATTTGATTTATGCCAGTAGCTCCAGTGTTTATGGTATGAACAGGGAAATGCCCTTCAAGGTTGACCACAATGTGGACAAACCTATCAGCTTGTATGCGGCGTCCAAAAAGAGCAATGAACTGATGGCTCATACCTATAGCCATCTTTTTGGTTTCAGGACCACTGGTCTTCGCTTTTTTACGGTATATGGCCCTTGGGGCCGTCCTGATATGGCCATGTTCCTGTTTACAAAGGCCATGCTGGAGAACAGGCCCATTCAAGTGTTCAACAATGGGGATTTGGAACGGGATTTTACCTATATAGATGACATCATTCAAGGCATGGTCCAGATTGTGGAGGACAAGTACACGAAAGCATACGATCCAAAAGAATTGTACCACCTCTACAATATCGGGAACAGCAAACCGGTCAGGTTGCTGGATTTCATTGAAGCTTTGGAAAAAAATCTTGGACAAAAAGCCATCAAGGAAATGCAACCGATGCAACCCGGGGATGTAAAAAGTACCTGGGCGAACGTTTCCGGTTTGCAAAAAGACTATGATTACAGACCAAATACCCCAATTGAAGTAGGGGTACAAAATTTTATCAATTGGTTCAAAGATCATTACCAAGTCTGATACATTTCAAATAGTTTTCAGACAGCACTTAAAAATAGTGTGGCCCCGTCCAATGAATGTCAGCTTGCACTTTATCCGTTTTATGAAAAGTTTATCCGTAACGGGCCGAACATTTTACGAGTTTATCGCATATTTGTGCTTCTATTTTTACAATTGAACATTCTTCAACAACATGAAATTAACAATAGTAGGTACTGGATACGTAGGTTTGGTCACAGGAACTTGTTTTGCCGAAATGGGAAATACGGTGACCTGTGTTGACATTGACAAAAAAAAGATTGAAAACCTTAAAAAAGGGATCATCCCCATATATGAACCAGGTTTGGAGGCCATGGTTCAGCGCAATGTGGCCAATAAGACTTTGCTTTTCCACACCCAACTAAAGGACTGCCTAGCGAATTGTGACATGGCCTTTATTGCCGTTGGAACACCAATGGGAGAAGATGGTTCCGCAGACTTGCAATACGTGCTCCAAGTAGCCACTGAAATAGGAAGGCACATGACCACGCCCCTAATTGTAGTGGACAAATCCACCGTACCTGTTGGAACAGCGGACAAAGTGAAGTCCGTTATTGACAAGGAATTGGAAAAAAGAGGTGAAAACATTGAATTCCATGTGGTTTCCAACCCCGAATTCCTAAAAGAAGGGGATGCCATAAATGATTTTATGAAACCTGACCGCGTGGTAGTGGGCACTGAGGACAAGGATACTGCCGAAACCATGCGCCAATTGTATGCCCCTTTCTTTAGAAGCAGTATGGACAGAATGTTGGTCATGGATGTACGATCTGCCGAAATGACAAAATATGTGGCAAATGCCATGTTGGCCACCAAAATTTCCTTTATGAACGAAGTGGCCAATATCTGCGAATTGGTCGGTGCCGATGTCAACAAGGTGAGGATCGGAATAGGTTCGGACAGTCGCATCGGATACAGTTTCATTTATCCTGGTAGCGGATATGGTGGTTCTTGTTTCCCCAAAGATGTGAAGGCTCTCAAAAAGACCGCCGAACAGAATGGGTACCATGCACAGCTACTGAATGCCGTGGAAGATGTGAACGATAGGCAAAAGTTTGTGATTGCGGACAAGGTGATTTCCCACTTTGGAGAAGACCTTTCCGGTAAAACCTTTGCCGTATGGGGACTTTCCTTCAAACCGGGAACGGACGACATGCGTGAAGCGCCTTCCATCTACATTATTAAAAAATTGACCGCTCTTGGAGCCAAGGTCCAAGCATATGACCCTAAGGCCATCCACGAGGCACAATCCTTCTACTTGAAAGATGTGGATGGCATTACATATACCGATACCAAATATGAAGCCCTGAAAGATGCCGATGCCCTATTGCTGCTTACCGAGTGGAAAGAATTCCGATCACCGGATTTCATGGAGGTCAAAAAAGGGCTGAAACAGCCCATAATATTTGATGGAAGAAACCAATTTGATAGCGATAGACTTAATAAACTAGGGTTCACTTATTACCAAATCGGTAAAAAAATTACTGGGGCAAAGTAGCGTTTAAGTTCAGCCTCTCTCCATTTCAATCATGATGGTTTTGTAAGCTTTCTCTGGGGTCAGGTTGGATTTCATGTATTCATATCCATTCTGCCCCATTTTTATGCGCTCATCCCTGTGGTGATATAGCCACAATAATTTTTCCTTCAACTCATTCGTTTTGCCTGCCTCTGCCCAGAGGCCAGATTGAGTGGCTTCCAACATTTGGCCAAAATCGGTACTCAGGTCCAAAGAAGCCAAAACCGGTTTTTTGAGCCCAAAATAAGTGAGAACCTTTGAGGGAAAATTGGGAATTGTAAATGCTTCGCTCAATGATATCAGGCCAACATCTGCTGCAGCCAATACTTCAATATATTCCTTTTTGGGCAAGCGACCCACCAGTTCCATATTGGCCAACCCATATTCCGAAATCATTTGTTCGATCCTTTTGGTTTCTGTGCCACTGCCCAGAATCATAAAATGAAAATCTTCATGTTCGGAACACGCGCGGGCCAGGTTAATAATGTTTTCCATTTTTTGCGGTTTTCCAAGATTTCCCCCAAAAATGGACACAAATTTGTGGGTGAGGTTAAACTTTTCAGCTGTCTTTTTTACCTCATCTTCGGGAATGGGTGTTGGGATCTTCTCCCAATTGGGAAGCAGATGAAGTTTGCCATGGTCAAAATTAGGGTTATGTTTTTTCACGTAAGCAACATTCGCTTCGGACATGCAGCCAATTGCATCGGAAAGTTCGTATAACTGTTGTTCTTTCTTTCTAAAATAATAGTGGAGCAACCCTCCCTTCTTCATCATCTTGAGGTCCACAGCGTTTTGAGGAAAAATATCCCTAAGAATCAGATATAGCCTTCCATTGGTCTTTTTCTTCAACCAAGATGCTACCGTAATCAAAGTTATGGGCGGGGTCGGCATAATGATCAAATCAAAGTCAAACTCCGTGCAGTGTTGTTTGATGGCCTTTTTGTACTGGAATGGAAGAAGCAGGTTGGCAATCCCCTTTTTAATGGCTCCTACCTTAAAAAGAGGGAGTGTTTTTACGCGCAAGACAGTGACGTCTCCTTCTTTTCTGGGTCCATGATCCTCCCGCTCAATAGCGGGGGCTACAACCATGACCTCGTGGCCTTGCGCTGCAAATTCCTGCATTAAGTCTGTGTACAGTATGGTGGATTTTTTGATGTCGGGATAACCAAGTGCCAAAAAAATAATTTTCATCACAACAATTATTTAGACCAGACTACCCTGTTCACATAGTCCACATAGGAAATGATGATACGGACTACTTTCTCGCTTACATTTGGCATGGTATAGTCCGAAACCTCCCTGAAATTTCGCTCTGGATCTCTTTTTTGTACTTCCAAAGCCCTGAGTCCCTGCATGATCCTATCGGGATTCAGACCGACCATCATCACGGAGGCTTCCTCCATGGCCTCTGGTCGTTCATGGGCCTCTCGAATATTCAATGCTCTAAAATTCAGGATGGAGGATTCCTCAGAAATGGTACCGCTGTCGGACAAAACAGCAAAAGAGTTGATTTGAAGGGCATTGTAATCGGAAAAACCGAGCGGCTTAAGGAACTGGATGTTCTTGTGGGCCACTACTTTTTTGGAATCCAACATATTTCTGGTCCTTGGATGTGTTGAAACGATGACTGGATAACCGTATTCTTCCGCAATCCGGTTTAAGGACTCCATCAAACCTTCAAAATTCTTGGGATTGTTGATGTTCTCTTCCCTATGCGAAGAGACCACAAAGTATTTTTCCTTTTCCAATCCAAGGTCTTTCAAAACCGTGGATGCTTCAATTTTATCTTTGAATTGGTGGAGCACCTCGTACATGGGGCTACCCGTTTTGATCACCCTATCAGGCGGCAATCCTTCCCGCAACAAATATTCCCTGGCAATATCACTATATGTCAGGTTGATATCCGACACGTGGTCCACAATTTTTCGATTGGTCTCTTCGGGAACTCGTTGATCAAAACACCTGTTTCCGGCTTCCATGTGGAAAACGGGTATTTTACGCTTCTTCGCTGGAATGGCACAGAGACATGAGTTGGTATCACCCAAAACCAAAAAAGCATCTGGGGCAATTTCTTCAAGCAAAGGGTCTATCTTGATCAATATATTGCCAACCGTTTCAGAGGCATTTTTGCCGGCAGCTCCCAGAAAATAGTCGGGTTTGCGGATACCAAAATCCTCAAAAAAGATTTCGTTGAGCTCATAATCATAGTTCTGGCCGGTATGGACCAAGGTGTGTTCAATGGCTTCATTGGCATCCAGTGCGTTCAGGACACAGGCAAGGCGGATGATTTCCGGTCTTGTTCCTACAACGGTCAATACTTTAAGTTTTTTCAAGATCGAATGTTTTTATGGTTTTTTACTCAACATTTTCAAAATAGGTGTCGGCGTCTTCGGGATCATAGGGTTCATTGATCCAGAACAGTGTAATCAACTCCTCGTCACCTACATTGGTAATATTATGGGTGTACCAAATGGGCATGTCCACATAGGCGGGTTCTTCCCCGTCCAGATCATAGTTGATTACCTTTTCCGTTCCGATCTTTCGCAATTGTATCCGTGCCTTCCCCCTGATCACCGCAAAACGTTCAGCCTTTCGGGTATGGAAATGGTTGCCCCGCGTGATGCCGGGAACGGTGGTGGAAAACGAGAACTGCCCAGATGTCTGGGTCCTGGCAATTTCCACAAAACTTCCTCTTGGGTCTGTGTGCTTTGTGAATTTTACCGGGTAGTGGGATTCTGGAATATAGCATCGAAATGTGTTGAAAAGTGACTTTTCAAAATGGTCCTCCAGATTGGGAAAGATACCCTTTTCCATATAATCTGCCTTGTAGCGGTTCAGCAACTCCAAGATTCGTGAGACTTTAACGTAATGATTAGGCGCTATATCCACCTCAAAGCTATTTTTCCCCAGTGATGTTGTCGATTGGTCCCCAAAAATGGTATTGATGAAAATTTTCACCAGATCATTGATGTATATGAGCCCCACTTCCCCATCATTGATGATGGTCGGTTTTTCATCATGGGCCACTTTGTGGCAAAAAGTGGCCACAACCGAGTTGTAGTTGGGCTTTCCAAAAGGGCCAAAAACATTGGGAATGGTCAAGGATGTGAACTTCCCCCCCGATCCATTGGCCCATTCCATGAGCTTCTCCTTGCCTTCTTTTTTTGATTTTCCGTAGAGGTTGTCCTTTAGCTCTTGGGAAGATGATGAGAAAATGATATGTGGCCTGGCTTGGGTTTCTTTACAAGCCTTGATCAACCTTTCAACCAATTGGATATTGGTTTCGTAGATCACATTGGGGTCTTCATGTCGGTTCATGGCCGCCAAATGGACAATGGTATCACATTCCGAAACAAATTGGGAGAGTGCATTTGGATCTTCAAAAAAGGACCGCTCAAAAGGGATCAATTCCACATCATCCCGTAAAGACAGGGTAGTGTATAGGTGGTTGCCCACAAAACCCGCCTGACCAGTGATTCCTATGCTATGTTTTTTCATTGAGTTTTTGCTTACCATTTCGCTGTCCATTTTTCCAAAGGATACCTAAAATCATCCTTTTTTGATTCCTCCAAAGTCGCATTGGAAAACACCTGTAAGCTGGCATTTTCTGATGATGCCCTTATGCCTGTGGCAAATCCACTGGGAACGGCCAAAATTTCCGGAACCAAGGAGTTGATTTCAATTCTGATGGGTTCCAAATGGTCTGAAGGCTTTTTAAAATCATCTATTTCCACTACATTGATGACAAAGGAACCGGATAGGCAATGGAACCATTTTTTTTCGTGCTTATGGGCTTGCCAAGCCCTTATGATGTGTTGGTCTTTGGGGGCTATTTCATAAAATCGGACCACCTCGGCCATATCGAACGCATTGACAAAACGCATGGTTCCCCTATCATCTGCAAATACTTCCCCTTTGATCAACAAATCAGTGTGCATGGAGCTGTTCTTTGATGAAATCCAGATTGAGAAGGGTCTGTTTCAATGCTTCGTTGTCCAGATGTTTGGTGTTGTGCGAGTGGTAATCCTCGATGGCACTGATATCCTTCTCCCCTTCAGAAAAGTACCTGCTGTAGTTCAGGTCCCTGTTGTCCGCAGGAATTCTGTAAAAATCGCCCATGTCCTCGGCCTTTTGCATTTCTTCTCGGGTGCAGAGCGTTTCATACAGTTTTTCTCCATGACGGGTACCTATTACCTTGATCTCGTTGTCCGCCTTGAATATTTCCTTGATGGCCTTGGCAAGATCACCGATGGTACTGGCAGGAGCTTTGTTCACAAAAAGGTCTCCTTGGTTGCCATGCTCAAAGGCGAACAATACCAGATCCACTGCATCCTCCAATGACATCAGGAAGCGGGTCATGTTGGGGTCGGTCACCGTGAGGGGGTTCCCTGCCTTGATCTGGTCCACAAACAACGGAATAACGGAGCCTCTGGATGCCATCACGTTTCCGTAGCGGGTCAAGCATACCTTGGTGGCATCTTCGGGAATGTTCCTGGACGCGGCCACGGCCACTTTTTCCATCAATGCCTTACTGATCCCCATGGCATTTATGGGATAGGCAGCCTTGTCCGTACTCAAGCAGATGACTCGTTGTACCCCATTGGCCACGGCGGCATCAATGGTGTTCTGGGTCCCGAACACATTGGTCTTAGCGGCCTCAATTGGGAAAAACTCGCAAGACGGTACCTGTTTTAGGGCTGCTGCATGGAATACGTAGTCAACCCTGTGCATCGCTTGGTGAATGCTATTGTAGTCCCGCACATCGCCGATGTAAAATTTGATCTTAGGGTTTTTCAGGCGGTTTCGCATATCGTCCTGTTTTTTCTCATCCCTACTAAATATGCGGATTTCCCCGATATCCGTTTGTAGAAAACGATCCAGTACGGCATTCCCGAAAGAGCCGGTGCCTCCTGTTATCAATAGTGTTTTGCCTTTGAACATATCCTAATTTTTATAAAGATTGATATAACTTTATATATTCCAAATAATTTCTAGTTTTATCGAAATTATTTTTAACCCAGTCTAAACAATCCTTTTTATAATATTGACTTCCTATTTCTTTTACTTTTTGAATTCCTTCATATAAGGAAAAAATATTCCCTCTATCTATAACATAACCTGTGTTCATATTTACTGTTTCTGGACACCCTCCTGTAGCATAAGTAACTACTGGAGTACCACAAGCTTGTGCTTCTATATTGGTCATACCCAATGATTCAACCAAGGTAGGATTGACAAAAACATCTGCCGCAGAATATATTTCAGCTAGTTCTGCGGTACTCTGAGTCCTTTCAATTCCAATTACATTATATGGAAGACTCTTAATCTGATTTCGCGAAATCCCTACTAAAACTATTACTTCTTCATTTGAAATCAATTTGCTAAGTTCCAGAAAGTCTAGATAACCCTTTGAACCACCCCATACATTTGCCACTCCTAAAATCATAAACTTGTTATTTATTTTGTATTTATCTCTGATAGTATTCTTAGGCCTTGGAAAAAATACCTTCAAATCAATCCCGTTGTGTATTCTTTTCCTCTCGAAATGATTTAAAAAAGACTTCGAGACCAAATTGTTTAACCAATCAGATACGCTGATGATTGTCAAATTGTTTAAAGTCGTAAAAATTTCCTTCTTTTTAATAAAGTTGTTTTTTGAGTTATCAATCCAAGCTTTTGGGTATGACATTTTTTGAGGACATTGACCACACTCAATCTTCCATTTTTGGCAACCCGTCATATCAAAATGAGCACAATGTCCTGTAAAGGCCCAACAATCATGAAGAGTCCAAACAACTGGAATATTACTTGCTTTTAAATAGTTGAATAAGTACTCGAAGTTTAAATAGTATCCATGTATATTGTGGAGATGCACAACATTAGGGTTTATTATCATAATCTGTTTTATGAATGCTTTAGTGGACTTTATAGAACCCAACCCATGTTTATCAAAGCATCTAGTTTGAAAAACGTGGGAATAAAAATCATATTTATTACCAATTTTGAGTTCTTTTGAAGAACTTCCATTCGAATTTCTTCCAAATGCAACATAACTCTCCCAGCCACTATTCAATGCAAGATTTCCAATATCTTCCATAATTCTACCAGTAGACCCTGAATTGGAAACCACATTAATTTGCAAGAGTCTTTTCATTTTTAAATCTTTAGAATTTATATTGCCATTAGAACACCTTCAATAGCATTAACAAAATCATTAACCATTCTCTGTGGAGTTCTGTATCTGTTATAATGAGCCTTAGCATTTTCTCCCATAACAACATATTTTTTTCTATTAAAACTTATATCATAAATTATATTTATCAATTCATCATCAGTGTCATATAGAATACCAGAATATTCGTTAATAATGTTAAAAATTTCCCCTCCTGTAATGGCATTCCTTTTCGTTATGAAAGGTACACCATAACCCATACTTTTTAACACAGACAAACCAGCTTGACCAGGTGAAATACATGCAAATGCTTTTTTGAATAGTTCGGATAAAACTTTTTCGTCAATTATCTTACCATGCAGTATTATTGTATCTTGATAATTTCTTTTTTCAATCCAACTCTTTATGTTATCAAATTCCTCACCATCTCCTACAATATTTAGTAATGGCACACTGTCAATTCTTTTCTTTACTTTTTCATAGCATTCAAGAAGTTCATAAATTTTTTTTTCTTTATACAAAGTACCTATGAATATTAGAGTATTTTTTATGTTTAGCGAATTATTGTAGTTTTTTTCAGTTCCTGAATAAACTTCTACTGTATTGTTAGCAACGAAAAGATTTTTTTGATTAAAACCCTTTTTAATGTAAATTGGAATCGGTTTATCCGAATAAAAAAGAAGCCCGTCTGCTTTTTTAAACAAATAGAATCTGACGGTATCCCATATTGTCTTTTTTCCAAATTGATTCTTATAGCTAGCTCGTAACCCTATCCCCCATAAAATAACCTTGTACTTCTTCTTTTTAAATAACAATCCCATTATACTCAACCAGGATATATCTCCGAGACCAATAACTACATCAAAATTCTTACATAATGTATGAAGTGATGAAGTATGGATGAAAAACCGATTAATTTTTGTAACTGGTATTTTGAAAATTTCAAAATCTATCTCTTTGGATTGATCTACGTTACCCAATGAATATGATACTGTTAAATCATATTTTTTAGACAACAAATTGAATATTGGAATTCTGTAATGAGGTAACACATTAGTTACAACGAGCACTTTTTTTTCCATTAATTCTATTAAATTTGATATACCCCACAAAAATCCAGTATTCTTTTGCCTGTATCCCTGGGGAGTTCCTTAAATTGGTTGTGGGCCACTAGATACACCACAATGTCCGCTTCTTCAAAGGCCGTTTTGTAATCTGTCAGTTTGAACACATTGTGGGTTTCAATATTGGGTTCCACGATAAAATATGCTTCATTATTGGTATTCTGCAATACCTTTTGCACGATATACTTGGCAGGGGATTCGCGCAAATCGTCAATATTCGGCTTGAACGCCAGCCCCATCAGGGCCACTTTTGGTTTGTATCCGTGCTCCAATTCAAATTTCAATTTTTCGCTCTGCACCTTTTCTGCGCACCAAAAGGACTTGTAGTTATTGATTTCACGAGCGGTTCCAATGATTTTGGATTCCATGGGATAATCGGATACAATGAAATAAGGATCGACGGCAATACAGTGTCCACCAACGCCACATCCGGGCTGTAAGATGTTTACCCTGGGATGCCTGTTGGCCAACTTGATGAGTTCCCAAACATTGATATCGGCTTTGTCACAGATCAGCGAAAGTTCATTGGCAAAGGCAATCTGTACATCACGGGAGGAGTTCTCCACCAACTTGCACATTTCGGCGGTACGGGCATTGGTCTTGTGCAGTTCGCCCGTTACATAGGCTGCGTAGAAGGCAACGGCCCGCTCCGTTGATTCCGCATCGATTCCTCCGATGACACGGTCGTTATGCACCAACTCGTACATCACATTGCCCGGTAGCACCCTTTCCGGACAATAGGCCATGTGTATCTTGCCCTCGAGTTCCGGGCGGGAGCCAAAAATAAGATCTCTCATCTTTTCCGTAGTGCCAATTGGGGACGTGGATTCAATAATATAGAGGTCTCCTTCTTTCAAAAGGGGCAAAATGGCCTTGGTGGCCGCTTCCACATAAGAAATGTCCGGTTCGTTTTTTTCTTTGAACGGAGTCGGTACCACTATAAGATAGGCATCGGCTTCCTTTGGTTCCAAGTGGGCCTGCAAATAGCCTTCCTTGACCGCTTTGGATACCGCTGCTTCCAGATCGGGCTCCACAATGTGCACTTTGCCCTTGTTGATGGTATCCACCACCTTAGGGTTAACATCCACTCCGTTAACTTTCGTTCTGTTTCCTGCGATCAATGCCGCAGTGGGCAGGCCTATATAGCCCAAACCCATCATGGTAACTGTATTTTGTGCCACTATATTTGATTTTTCATGAATTCAACAATACGTTCACAGGCCTTGCCGTCCCCGTAGGGGTTGTGCAACCTGCTCATGCCCTTATATTTTTCTTCATTGGTCAACAAAGTAATGGTCTCCGAGACGATTTTATCCTTATCGGTACCCACGAGGATGACCGTCCCGGCTTCCACAGCCTCGGGTCTTTCCGTAGTGTCCCGCATTACTAGTACCGGTTTGCCCAGACTGGGTGCTTCCTCCTGAACGCCACCGCTGTCGGTGATCACCATGTGGCTTTCGTTCATCAGCCAAACAAACTCAGGATAGGCCAAGGGATCTATCAATTTGATGTTCTCCATGTCGCCCAAAAGCTCGTAAACGGGTTTTTGCACCTTTGGATTGAGGTGGACCGGATATACGATTTCCACATCGTCAAATTTCTCGGCTATTTCCTTCAATGCTTGACAGATGTTGATAAAACCCTGTCCGTGGTTTTCACGTCTGTGCCCGGTGACCAAAATGATTCTTTTATCCGTTGATATTATCGCTTTCAAAGCGTTCAGCGCCTCGGAATCGAGAGTTTGGACCCTTTCCACGCTTTCGTGCAGGGCATCGATCACGGTATTGCCCGTAATGGTGATGGATTTTTCATCCACCCCTTCCCCTCTCAGGTTTTCAAATGAGGTCTGGGTGGGCGCAAAATGGAAATCGGCCACATGGCCGGTCACCCTTCTGTTGATTTCCTCCGGAAAGGGCGCCCATTTGTTGAAGGTGCGTAAGCCTGCCTCCACATGGCATACCCTCGCCCCCGAATAAAAACCGGCAATGCTGGATCCCATGGTCGTAGTGGTGTCCCCGTGTACATAAACAAAATCGGGTTGATAGGATTCCAAAACGGATTGCATGTTGGTGATGATCGCCGCCGTAAGACCGTAAAGGTTCTGTCCGGGCTTCATCAAATCGAGGTCGTAATCGGGAACGATCTCAAAAAAATCCAGTACCTGGTCCAACATTTCCCGATGCTGGGCCGTAACGCAGACCTTGGTCTCAAATTGTTCCGAATTTTGAAAAGCTTTCACCAAGGGGGCCATTTTAATGGCTTCCGGCCTTGTTCCGAAAACAATCAGGTTCTTTTTCAACATATCAGTTTTTTCTGTTTTTATATAATAGGTTGTAATACAGTTTTGGGAAAAGTACTTTAAAATATCCTGTCATAACAAACAAAGGCAATCTAAGGGGGAAATGTTTTTTCATGTGGTGGGTCTGGGACACAAAATCGAACCCGATCGGATGGCGCAACATTTTGAACCTTTCTTTAAGCGACAGTTTGAAAAATCTTTGGTACGGATCTTTATGATCGTTGATGCACTCACCCACAACACCCGGCATGAGGAAGACAGGCAAGTTCTTTTTTACTGCTTTGAGCGTGTAGTCATAATCTGCCATGCCATGCACGTAGCCCTCGGACAGTATGCCCACTTCATCCACCACATTCTTGCTGACCCACATAATATTGGCGTTGCCCAATTGACAGGGAACGGGATGGTCTTGGGGCTGTGTTTGCCTCATGGTGGCCATGAACCGATTCTTAAAAACAGCTCCGCCATAGCTCGGTTTCTTGGTTTGGGCATCCACCGTGGTCCCCACATAGATCCCACCCATACCATGTTCTGAAACACAAAACCCGTGGGTTTTCAATACTGCTTCAAAAAGATGGGGATATACATTGGTATCGTCATTCAACAACAAATACGCATCATAATTACCCTTGATGGCCTCTTTCCAGGAATTCCGCATGCCCCCTGCCCAATAGAGGGATCCGTTGCCCTGCAAAATGTTCACATCGGGAAAATGCTCCGCAACAGCCTGCGCAGTGCCATCGGTGGAGCCATCATCGGTAAGGTATATGGCCATTTGCCAGCCGGCACCCAATTTTTTGTACGCCGCGTGCAGGGCAGTCAGGGAGGCCAAGGTTTTTTCTCTTCGGTTAAAACAGGTGAGAAGAACAGCGAACTGGTTCATAGTTGGGGTACTGGTCAAGGGTTGTTAGTGTTCATGTTTTCAACGTCGCAAAAGTACGGTAAAGTATCCAAGGGCCATATATTTTTGGATGAGTCTATCCAATTACGGGATTATCGGCAGTACTGTACTTTTTCACCACGCCGATAAAGAAACAGAAAAAAGCAAAAAAATCAAACATGCCTTCAAGGATGGGTTCCACCATGAAGACCAAGGAAAAGGCCAATGTATAGACCATGATTTGGTTGTTCAATGCATACGCCCCCCTATCTTTTCTGATTGCCCTGATTACAGTCCTATAGGCATTGGTCGTAAAAAATATCAAAAAAAAGAACGACAGAACTCCCCCAATCCGTAATACATCGAACCAAAGGTTATGGGCATGCCCAAACTCATGTTCACTCCAGCCCATGGGCTTTTCAAAAAGATTCTCCATCGACTTAACCCAACGGTCGGTTCGCCCTCCACCAGAGGCCACATCTTCAGTGTTCTCCATTCTATTGGCAAATGCTGAAAGCCAATCTTGGTCCAAATCAAAACTCACAGTGTTCATGACATAAAAAGCACCTAAAAAGAACAATAGGAACATAAAAAGATTTCGCCGGAACGATTGTCTCGGCATAACATAGACCAAAGAAAAAAACAATGTAATCAAGCTTATGCTGATCTGTGTCCTGCTGCCAATCCTTAAAATACATGCCATGGCCACCGCGTATAAAACCAACAAAAGTATCCTCAAAACCAATGAAAGTTTGTTGATACGGGGGATCAATATGGCCGGCATAGTCATCAAAATGGTAAAATAGGAACCCATGATGGTAGCAGGAACGATATTTCCTGTCCAATAATTGGGTAGGTTCCGTTCGACAATATTGTAACCATTTTGAAGGATGTCTGTAAAAACGGAAAGTACGGCAGAAATGGAAAAAACTACCCCTGCCAACAGTAAAAGTAAAATCAAATGATTCTTATTCGCCTCTAACTTACCAGCAAAGAATTTGCCCAAAAGATAAAATGTCGGCGGTACCAAAGCATAAATCAGAATATACTGCTTGCCCGCTTTGGGGTCAAAAGAAAAAAAAGCAGCGTAGGTCAGGGAGAAAATCAACAATAACAAAAAGCCCATGTCCACATTTTTGGCCAAAAAATCCTTTTGCAAAAACATCAGGGCTACCATGAGATAGCCAACATAAATATTCAACCCATAAGGGTTCAATAAATAGATGAACAACAGTGCCACAAAGGGTATCCCAATTTTTTTAATCTCCTTGAACACTCGCTTATCTTTTTGTTATTTTATGTATCAAACGCTTTGCCTTTTCCATGGATTGTAAAAGAAAGAGCTTGCGGATCAAACTATAGGGCAGTTGCTTGTAATTATAGGTCACTTTACGGTCAAAATCCGGTTTGTTCGGGTTCTTTTGGTGTTTGGATGTGTCGTACAAAAAAAACTCCCTGCCCCCAATGTTCCTCAAGATGTTGTCCTCATGTGGCTTTAGTGACCGACTGAAAGATTGTACAATTTCATGGTCCAAAATCTTGGAAGTCAGCACGTATCGCTGTCCCGTGGGAGATTTGCCCCCATAAAGATCCACACACAAGTCCGCAGGTTCCAGTCCAAGGGTTTTGTGCAGCTTGGTATTCTCGTAAAACGCATCATAGACCGCCTGTGAATCCCCAAGACCGGAAAATCGATATTCCCGTTCCATGGCATGATCCAATGGAACCTGATAGATGGTACTGTCCTTTCCGACATGGGTGCCCGCATCGCTAAAGTTGGTTGTCAATGAGAGCTTGGGATACAGAAAATACAGATTCTTCTCCACCAAATAGGCTATGTTGTATTTGAGCCATGATTTTGGGGACCAACTCAGCACGTAGGGTGGCACCTTCGGGTCGGCATCTATATCGGGATCCCCATCGTACCATTCCATAAAGCCGGACCATTGTTCCTTGGTCCATGCCTGCCCCCAGGAAGAGGCAAACTGAAAGTACCAATTGTCATAGCCATCTTCAAGGGCGGAAAAATTATCGCGGGTATGCACATTGAGTTGGTGGTTGTACAGGGAAATGCCCCCTATTCCAGGTTGATCCAATGAAAATGTCAAGGCTTGCTCGGCAAAAACATAGAAATTGGGGGAAACATATAGGTCATCCTCCAGTACAATCACCGCTTCGTACTCCAAACTTAGCCCCCCACATTTCAGAATATGCTTCCGCAGCCCCAGATTGTGTTCTTGGTAGATTACCTTTTTTTGACCGTGTTCCCACTCAAATCCATTGGCGAGGGCCAAAACATCCTGATTGCTTTCTCCCTTGTCTATACTGATAATAAGGTCGATGTCTTTATGGGGATAGTTGGCCTTGGTCAAGGAATCCAGCAAACGTTTCAAGGATCTTGGTCTATTAAAGGCCACCACCACTATCGGGATTCTCATTTCAAGCATCTTTTAGCTGTTCCACAAAATTTTCGATATTTCTGAAATACTCAGCATTTTGTTGTACCCATTCTTCATCTTTCTCCCACCATTTCAACTGCAATAGCAATGCTATTTGCTCTGCTGTAAAACGCTTTTTGATCACTTTGGCCGGAACGCCGCCCACAATGGTGTATGGCTCCACATCCTTGGTGACCAGTGCATTTGCTGCCACTATGGCCCCATCCCCTATCCGAACACCGTCCATGAGCGACACGTTCGCCCCGATCCACACATCGTTTCCAATGGTGATACTGTACTTGCCTTCATGCGGTGCAGCAAATTCCTCAAAATATTGACGGTCCGCATAGGTAAAACCAACAGGGGTCTTCAAGGCAAAGAAGGAGGGGTGGGTGGACACAAAGGTATGGGACGGGTGTTTTCCAAAAATACAATGGACATTTGGGCCAATGGAACAGTATTTTCCAATGCTTGCCTTTGCTATCTTGGCTCCCTCGGCAATATAGGATGCATACCCGATACGTGATGAAACGATGGAGCTGTTCCTTCCAAAGCCATTACGTCCCCCGCATTCCACCGAAAAACCGATAAAGGCACCCTTTTGAAAGGTGATGCCCTTTGTTCGCTTTAGGTGCCTTCTTCTGAAAAAAATGGCCGTCCCCGTCAGAAAAGCGTTGGAAAGCACCCATTTTTTTAACGTATTGACCATATCTCTGTTCTTTGATGCCTTGGGCAATGGGCTTACGATTTCTTAAACCCCTACTGTTGTATTGTTTTTAAGAATGGCATTGCCCCAAATGTAAGGAGATAAATCTGTCCAGCACTTTTGCGCTTCCGTGAAATTGTGGTTCTCTTTTTTCACGATGGCCGTTATCCTATCCCTTAAACCGTTGGGATCTGAAACCAAATCGGACTCCAAAAAACCATTGGAGTGGGTAAGGTCCATAAACCAATCGGATAGGTCGTTCTGCATCCAGTCCACAATGGGGGAACTAAAGCCTATTTTTGATTTTCGCCAAGTCACTTCCTTGGGCAAATAAGGGTCCAAGGCATCCCTCACGATCCGCTTGGTGTATCCGTTTCCAATTTTACTGGAATAGGGCAAGGAATTTACAAAGCTAACGATCCTGTGGTCCATAAAGGGCATGCGTATCTCCACACCATTGATCATGGAATACCTATCGTAGTTCCGCAGGAGCGTGGGCAGTATGTTCTCATGGAACATAGCGTAGAGGTACTGGCTAAGGTTGTCCAGCTTTCCAAAATTGGGATGGCCATTGTCCATCGATGGCATTTTTTTGCCCAAGACCTTTTTTCCCAATTTTTTGATCATGTAGTCACGGTACAGTTTCCAATTGCCCACCCTATTGTACTGTAGCTTGTCCTCGTTTATGGAACCTTGGTAGATGTCGAGGATGTCGTGGGTATTTTTGGGACTGAACCTGGCGTCCCAAAGACTTTCCAAGGTTCCCTGTTGGTAACCGCTCAGCAGTTCATCGGCCCCGTGCCCGTCAAGTGTAACGGTCGTGCCATTCTCCTTGACGGCTCCGTACAGCATGATCATGGGCAGCGGGGAGGTAATGTAAAGATCCTCGAACAAATAAAAATAATGTTCCAGTTTATCCCAATGCTTCAAAGGATCAATATCGACAAATGTGGCACCGATTCCCAAATGGTCCGTCACCATTTTGGCATAATGGGACTCATCCAAGGGAGTACCGGGAAAAGAGGCCACAAAAGCATGCTGCCAATCGTTGGAATAGCTGTTGTTGTTTTTGGCCAAATGGGCCATGGCGGCAATGGTGGCACTACTGTCCAACCCTCCGCTCAATGCGGTACCAATGGTCACGTCGGAACGCATGCGGAGCTTACAGGAATCCATAAAGAGCTCCCTGAAATGTTCCACTTGTTCCTCATATCTTTTGGGCACCTCCACCAGATGGTCCAAGGTGTTCCAATAGCGGTAGATCTTAAGTTTGCCTGCTTCCCAATGACCACTATGTCCCGCAGGGAACCGTTTAATGCCCTTTATCAGGCATTTTTCGGTGGCTTCGTAGAAGAAAATGTTCTTCTTCATCCAATGAAAATCATCCGAAACCTCCAATCGGTCCATAAAGGGAAAGATGGCCTTCATTTCTGAGGCAAAGACAAATTTGCCATTGATGTGGGCATAGAACAATGGCTTTTTGCCATATCGGTCACGTGACAGAAACAATCTTTTCTCTTGGGCGTCCCAAATACCAAAGGCCCACATGCCGTTGAACTTGAGCACACAGTCCTCACCCCATTCTATGTAGGCTTTGAGAAGCACCTCGGTGTCTGAGGACGACCTAAAGGTATGTCCCAGGAGTTCCAATTCTTGCTGTATTTCCAAAAAGTTATAGATCTCCCCGTTAAAGATGATGCCGTATCGTTTGCTTTCGTGGAACATGGGCTGGTGTCCATTTTCCGAGATGTCCAAAATGGAGAGCCTTCGGTGTCCCAAGGAAACCTCGTCGGACACATTTTCTATCCCAAAACTATCCGGACCCCGATGGCTCAGGGTATCCAGGGCTTGTTTAAACTGACTGTATTCGGAAGCGGGTACCGTTCCTAAAATTCCGCACATTTTCGTTGAGGTTTATTGTTTTATAGTTGATTCTGCTTAGTTCTATTTTCCCACTCCCTTTACATGCATGTTGGTCATGGTCAATAAAAAAACTCTGTTTGTCCTTAAAAATTGTCCATTATGCCCGTCATTTCCATTTTGCCCCATCACACCAATTTTTTGTCTTTGAAAACCTGGACGAAAAAAAGGGCCCGCAACATCATAAAAAAGGACTTTCTTGTTTTTTTAAAGAACACTGGCGCTAAGACCGAGGCCACAAATTGGGAAATCAATGTCGCATAAGCCGCGCCCATGATGCCCAATCTGGGTATCATGATGATATTCAAAACAATATTGACGACCATCCCAAATCCCAAACAGATGATGTTGTACGCCTGAAAATTTTCACTGATAAACCATTTTTGATTGGCCACCCCCAAAAAAACGAACACGCTTCCCAGAATGTGAATGTCCAATACCCCAGCCGATGGGCTGAACGCTTCCCCATATAAAATCTGGATCATCCAATCACTAAATAAAAGAACGGGCAAAATGACCACCACTCCAAGCACTACCATCAGGTTGTACAATTTTTGAAGCCGGGCCATATACAGGTCGTCGCTCTTCATTTTTGCATTTATAATGGCCGGGAACAATGAGCTGCAAATAATCGTTGGAATAAAATACCACGCTTCACTGAGGCGCACTGCCGCCGAATATTGTCCGACATCACTATTCCCCATAAATTCCTTGATCATCACTTGGTCAATTTTCATGTAAATGGATACGATTATTCCGCTCAATATCAAAGGCCAGGCATCTTTCAGTAAGTTCAATGCCACTTTCCAAGAGAAACGCCAAGCAGACAGGGATTGACCCGACTTTGCATAAAACCATATCAACCCTGCTGATAAAAAAATCACGTCAAAGGCCAATACATACACAAAAAAGATCAGCGAATAACCCCCAAGTATAAAGTATATTTTCAGCGAAGCTGATATGATGATGCCGACCAAGCCTGTGAGTGCAAAATACTTGCTCTTCACCAGACTATGGAAGTAGGACGTTATGACATTGAAACTGTTGATAAAGGTCAACAATCCCAAAATAATAATGATCTTGTTCGTCAAGGCGTCATTGTCGTTGAAGAAAATACTTATGGCCAGTATCAGCATGATTACTGTTGAACCCATGGTCTGCAAACCGAACGAGGAACCCAAAATTACATCCTTTTGATCTTGGCTCTTGACCAATTCCCTAATAATTATATCGTTTAGGCCGAGTGATGACAAGGCTGCAAAAATACCGACAAAACTTTGGGCATAGCTCAGTACCCCAAATTGTTCGGGCCCCAAATAACGGGTCACCCAAACCCCTACACTCAACGCTATCAAAAGGCGTATGACCTTTTCGGCCATAAGCCAAGAGGTATTCTTCAGGTATCTGGTAAACCCGGAATTGTTATTTAGGTATGTTGTGATTTTCCCGATCAAGTTTGCGGATAAAAGAGGTTATTAAAAATTAAAATACCTGGAATGAAAGGGCACTCCTATCTGAGATAATAATCGTACATCATGTCCAGCCCTTGGGCCACACCAATTTTGTGTTTCCAACCCAAGTTGTTGAGTTTGGTCACATCGGTACGCTTCTCCATGGTACCATCCGGCTTGTCGGTATTGAAAACAAATGTTCCTTGAAAACCAATATGATCTTTGATCATCTGGGCCAGTTCAGCAATGGAGACATCGCTTCCCGTACCGATATTGATGTGGGTATTTCTTATTTCTTGCTGTCCCTTTTCATAGGTGTCCTTAAAGTTCCTGTGCTCCATGATGAACACACAGGCATCCGCCATATCCTCCGACCACAGGAATTCCCTTCTGGGCCTGCCACTTCCCCATATTTCAACGGATACCTTTCCAGCAGGATCACTGGCAACCCCATATTTTTTAAGCATGGCCTCCTTGGCTTCTCGTGGGGAAGATCCAGAAACTTTTTCGATGGGCAGTCGGTCCAAATCACTGTCAATGCTATCCCAATCCCCTTCTTCCAGAGCCTTGCCCAAATGGATCTTTCGGATCAGGGCCGGAAGCACATGCGATTTCTCCAAATCGAAATTATCGTTGGGACCATAAAGATTGGTGGGCATCACCGATATAAAATTGGTCCCATACTGGAGGTTGTAGCTCTCGCACAACTTGATCCCCGCTATCTTTGCTATGGCATAGGGCTCATTGGTATATTCCAACACATCGGTCAACAGATAATCCTCTTTCATGGGCTGTGGACATTGTTTGGGGTAGATGCATGTACTGCCCAAAAACAATAATTTTTTCACCCCGTTCAGGTAGCTTTGGTGGACGACATTGTTCTGAATCATCAGATTATCGTAGATAAATTCGCCCCTGTAGGTATTGTTGGCGACAATACCTCCTACTTTGGCCGCGGCCAAAAACACATATTCCGGCTTTTCCTGCTCAAAGAATCGGGCCACAGCCAGGGTATCGGTCAGGTCCAGTTCCGCATGGGTGCGAACCACTATATTATTGTACCCTTTGGCCTTGAGATTTTTGACCAGGGCACTTCCTACCAATCCACGATGCCCTGCCACATAAATTTTAGCATCAAACCTCATCCTTATTCAAAATAATTGAGAATGCGGTATCCCCCTTCTCTCAGGAACTGTTCCTTTTGCATGAGCTTGATGTCGCTCTGCATCATGTCCTTGACCAATGCCTGTAAGTCATACTCCGGCACCCAGCCCAATTTGGTCTTGGCCTTGGTCGGGTCACCGATCAGCAGGTCCACTTCCGTTGGTCTAAAATATTTGGGATCTACCGCCAACACTTCTTTCCCGATTTCCAATTGGTATTTGGGATTATGGCATGCTTTTACATAGGCTTTTTCGTCGACACCCTCGCCCTTGAACTCCAATTCTATGCCCACTTCGCTGAAACTCATCCGCACAAAATCCCTGACCGGGGTGGTCTTGCCGGTGGCGATGACCCAATCTTCGGGCTCATCGGCCTGTAGGATCATCCACATCATCCGAATGTAATCCTTGGCATGACCCCAGTCCCGTTGGGCATCCAAGTTTCCGAGATAAAACTTGTCCTGCAAGCCCAGTGCAATGCGCGAGGTGGCCCGGGTAATTTTTCGGGTCACAAAGGTCTCGCCCCGGATGGGGGACTCATGGTTGAACAATATGCCGTTGCAGGCATACATATTGTAGGCTTCCCGATAGTTCACTGTAATCCAGTAGGCATACATTTTGGCAACGGCATAGGGACTACGGGGATAAAATGGTGTGGTCTCGCTCTGTGGTACTTCCTGTACCTTTCCATAGAGTTCGGAGGTGGATGCCTGATAGATCCTGGTCTTGTCGCCCAGTCCCAACAAACGTACCGCATCCAATATCCGAAGGGTGCCCAGACCATCTGCATTTCCCGTATATTCCGGGGTCTCAAAACTTACATGGACGTGGCTCATGGCCGCCAGGTTGTATATTTCATCGGGTTGAATCTCTTGAATCAGGCGGATCAGGTTGGTACTGTCGGTCATATCCCCGTAATGGAGTATGAAATTACGGTTTTCCACATGGGGATCTTGGTACAGGTGATCGATTCGGTCGGTATTGAACATGGAGGAACGGCGTTTGAGTCCGTGCACCTCATATCCCTTTTTCAATAAGAACTCACTTAGATAGGCCCCGTCTTGTCCGGTGACCCCGGTGATCAATGCTTTTTTTGCCACGCTTATAGATTTTGATTACAAAGATGTTCAATAAACCCCATAATGCAAGCATTATTATATGAAATGCTGTTTTTTATGGATAGCGTGCTATAACGGCTTCATTTTAGAACAAAACAAAAGAGGGGCTTTGAAAGCCCCTCTTGATTTGAATATTTTAATTTCACATTTACCTAATTATAATGTGGATTTAATTAGATGTTATAGCCGTTGAGCCATCGCCAAAACTATTAGAAATATTTACAGATTTATCACTACCCAAAATCGATATTGCCCCCGTACCAATATCTCCAATTATCTTGCAATTCATAATTTTGTTTGTGCTTCCATAATTCCCATCATTTTGATTTGGTGTCCCTATTAAAGCCCAAGGATAAGTTACTGATCCATTTGTGTAGTTGATTTCAACATTATCGAAGACTGTATTTGAAAGATTAGCTCCGCGCATGTATAATACCCCGGCAAACAGATTGTTGCTACCAGAAACAAATATAGAATTATCAATAAAATGGAAATTGGAGTATGTTCCAGAAGTGCCCAAAAATCGAACAGCAGCTATATAAGCCCCGGGATTTCCGGATGATATGTCATACTCAAACGTATTGTTATTTAACGTTAGAACATCAACGGGATTAAAAATTGTTGAAACCTGAACACCACAATTAGTAAATTCATTGTTTGTTATAGAAACATTTTCAAAAGATCCCGTATATCCAGAAACACCAGTACCAAGAGATAAACCTACATAATTTGAAAAACTAGAATAATTAAATCTATTATTTTCAATCTTTGCATCCTTAATATCAGTTAGATACAACCCTAACATGCTATGCACTCCATTTGAAACATAATCACAATTGATAGATTCAAAATTCAGCAATGGTTGGTTGGAATTTGTTGAAAAGGCCGCTACCAAAGCTGCTGCTTGACCAGGAAAATCAGGTGCTTGACCTGGTGATTCAAAATAACAATCAGTCAGATGCACATTTGATGTTGTGATTTTCATCTGCCGACGTTGAGCATTTTTATACGTTTCATTTTTGAAATAAAAATGTGTATTGTTTGACATTGATGCAGAAGCTGGACTAACCAATACTGCCTCGGCATCATCACCTAAAATATTTGTGATTGTATTACCTTCAAAATATATATTCCCTGTTCCTGACTGCCATAAATACATCAAGACCCCTTTGGCTATGCCGCCAGGAGTATTGTTGGCAATATAGTCTTTTTCCGCAACTATTCTATCAATTGTACAATTGTACATTCTTCCTTCAACTGAGCCATAAGATTGAGGGTATAAGTCAAATCTGAAAGCTGCAGCTTCTGCAGTCACTGGAGAATAATAGTCATGCACATAAAGATCTTCAAAATGAAATCCCTTTTGTCCCTTAAGATACATCAAACGGCCATATGAATTATTTCCATCAAACTCTCCATTATAAATCTTGGGTGAAAGGTTTTTTATATCAAACAGATATACTTTAGTTACGGAGTTATCCATAAATGAGGAAGTAGTGGTTTTAATAATGCATTCATTCATATTCCAGTCAAACGTACCGCTTCTTGTGATTACACTTTGTTTATTCTTTATGTAAGTGCTTTTTGAACTACCGACGGCGTATCTAGAATAATTGATAAGGGCGTCAATCGCATCAGAGTCATCAATGTTATCGCCCGATATTGCACCAAAAGTTTCTGCACTTACACGTGATGCTTCATATACTTGACTAAAACTGACTGATGGGGAAAACGCCTGTTTGTATGTGTTCTCTATATAAGCCCCGTTAAGGTTAATATTGGAACCACTAATGACACCACCTGCAGGTTCAATGGTCTGGTTGGGCGCAAAGGTACATCCGTTGCATTCAAACGATTCCGATATCACCGCTTTGAAATTTGCGTGGGCAGGATTGGTGATGTCCGCTTCTGATTTAGGATAATAGGTACCATCAATCTTATTGGTGTTCTCAAAATTATCAGGGGTTCCAAAATCTATTCCCGCTGAGGAATCATCATTTGACCCATCGGTTGGCGGGTTTTGGTCAGGATCTTGGCCTTGACCCTGATCGGTGTCACCATCTGTGTCACCGTTTTGATCACCTGGCTCAACCACCTCTTCTTCAGGTGCCAGTACATATTCGTCAAAAAGGTCGCTGTCTTTTGCACAAGACGTAAAAAATAGGGCAAATGCGACCAAAAAAATCATGGTTTGTGGGGTACGATAAGATAACTTCATGCGTTCATTCGAGATTTCGGGTTATAAAACTAGCATTTCCTCAAAGTTAAATCGTTCAAAAACGAAAAAATTCGATGAAATACACAGCTTGTACGTAAATTTCAAACGAAGTGGATTTCATCGATACCCAAAACTCGATGAACTGCAAGTTATTTTAACATTTCTTAATAAACAAGCCCTTTATTCTCTTTTTTTGATATGGGTTCCGAAATTTAAGATTTCCCTGTTTTTTGGCTTAATCGCCACACTTTTACGCTTGAGCAAGCATTCAGCTCCCATGGTCAATTGAAATTACCCCGTGAACACCGCTGCATCCAACAGCTGTACATCAAGATTTTTTTGGACAAAATGGTGTTCCATCAGTTTAAGGCCAGTCTTTTGGCCAACGGGACGAAAATGCGCTTATATTTGTTTTCTGTGGATGTGCACAATGGCGTGGCAAAAGCAACGTTATTACCAAAACTTCAACCTGTATTGATGTACAAGCTATTTATCAAAAGAATCCTTGATTTTGTCCTTGCCGTGATCGGTTTTGCGATACTGTTCCCTGTTTTTGTCCTTATCTGGGTCATTCTACTTTTCGTGAACGACGGCAAACCCTTTTTTCTGCAGCCCAGGCCGGGCAAGGATGAAAAAGTCTTTCACATCATCAAGTTCAAGACGATGACGGACAAAAAAGATGAAAGTGGAAACTTATTGCCGGACGAGCTACGGGTCACAAAGTTTGGCACTTTTCTGCGTAAATCTTCCTTGGATGAAATTCCCCAATTGATCAGCATCATCAAAGGTGATATGAGTTTGGTAGGGCCACGCCCGCTCAGGGTACGCTATTTGCCCTATTATACCGAGGAAGAGAAAGTTCGACACACGGTAAGGCCCGGGGTTACAGGATTGGCACAAATTTCAGGTAGAAATCTTCTGGACTGGGACACGCGGTTGCAGAAAGACATTGAATATGTGAACCGATTGTCCTTTGCACTGGACGTGGAAATATTGTACAAAACCTTTCTGAAAGTAGTTTCTAGAGAGGATGTGGCTCTGGATACTGAAATTGGCATGCCCAGTTTTGATGATTACAGAAAGGCCAAGGCCCAGCAACAGGGGTAGAAAAACAAAGCTATTTTCCCGCTAGTTTTGTACGAGTGTTTCCCCAACAGCTTTTATAGGGATTCCCCCCTGACGTTTGTTCACCACCAACTTACGCTTTCCTGAGGGCAATAACGGAATCTCATGCACATACTCCATCCGGATGGTGGCATCTTCGCCAAAATATGTTGCATATTGTTTGCGTATCCTTTCCTCATCATTGGGGTCGTAGTGGGGCAATACTTTCATTTTGATGACATAGTCCCCATTTTCTTCCTCCACAAACTGGAACTGGTCAATCCCCTCAAACTGCAATATGTGATGGATGATATGCGAAGAGATGTATTCTCCTTTGGTATTGGTGAACATATCCATTTTCCGGCCCTCTATTTTGGTGAAGACCAAGGCCTTTCGGGTGTCATCATACTGCATGGTACCCACATCCCCAGTATCGTACCTGATCATGGGCATGGCATAATTGAACAGATCGGTGATGATGATCCTTCCGGTCTCGCCTTCCTTTGCGGGCCGGTCGGCGTTCAAATCCAAAATTTCAATGTGGTAACTGGCCCAATTGACCTCAAAATCACCTGAAAGATCGTCGGGGCTTTGTTGGGCGAATATCCCGTTCTCACTGTTGGAATACCTGGACAGGGCCTCGGTGCCAAAACATTTTTTCACCCGGTCCTTTGTGCTGTTATCCAGGGCCTCTGCCACAGCGATTATGGAATCAATCTGGGTATCCAAAGGTGTTTGGTGGTGCTGCTCGATGTAACCACAAACCGTTTCCAGTGCCGAAGTATAGGCCAAAATGCTTTTGCGGGGACCCTTGCTTTGCAGCTCTTCGACCAGTTTTTCCAAATTTCTGTCCGTCAGGTCGTCCACGGAATAGGTGGCCATGTTCTGCACCAAGGTCAAAAGCTTGTTTTTCTGGTACTGTTTGTCCCATAGTCTTAGATAAAAAAGTCGGGAACCGAGGCGATACCCAGCACGGTCGGCAAAGAAAAAGGTGTCGGCGGTATTTCTGGCTTTTTTGTCCCTGTTCTGCAATATCTTGAACGGCTTGCCCGTGGAACCACTTGTGGTGACCATGTAGTTTTTCTCTTTTCGGAACGTCTTGCTCCGAAACTGTTCAAAATTGGCCCTGACCGTTTGCTTGTCCACAATGGGAAAGTCCTGAAGGGAAAAAGAAACATGGCGCAGGTTTTCGTAAAAGGGAACTGTTTGGATCGTATGTTCCAAAATCCTGTGGAGATTCCCTTGCCTTATCTTTCGGGCCTTTTCGGATTCAGGGGCGGCCAAGACCGACCGGATTTGCCTGTAATGTTTTCTGACAGGACCTCCCTTCAATGCATCCAACGACCAAAAAGCCACCTTTCGCAGCCATTCAAAAAAGCCGATCATACGTTATGCTTTAATACGATGTTCATACCCTTTTTAATTTTCATCTTCCACCTGATAATCCACATACAAAATGCCATCATTCAAACCTTGAATGATATAAGAAGCCCGCTTTACCCCTTTTTCCGGGATTTCCACGTATCGCCCCAAATTTTTTCCCTCGGATACTGCATATATCAAGGAGTCGTCCGTAAGAGGATCAAAGTCCAACTCGATATATTCCGTGGTGTCGTTCGGATTGAGGTCGGGCATGCGCATGGAAAAAATGGACACCTGGTCAAAAGAATGCCCACTCCCATTGATCACACGAATTTTGGTCACCGACCCGTTATCTTGATCCACTCCCCCACATTGAAGAGCAGGAAGGACCATGAAAGCCGAAAAGGTAAAAAACAAAACAATCCTGATCAACATCATTTCACCATGGAATAAAACTGTGCATTTTGTAAAGCTATTATATAAACAACTCCATTGGTCATAATTATCCACTAAATCCAAAAAAAATCCATGAACTGCATTGCATTGTTAAAATAAGGACAACAATCATGCAATGATCCTTGAAAGACGTAGTTTTAAAACAAAAAACAACCTCCCCAAGATGAGATTATCCTTGGTCATTCCCGTGCTATTGATCTGTACTTTTGCGCATTCCCAATTTCAGGTGACCGGAAAGGTTTTGGAATACAATGAAAAGGGGAAAACCATACCTGTGGCAAACGCAAGTGTGTATTGGCTCAACAGCTCCATCGGCACCACAACGGATATCGAAGGAAACTTCAAAACCCCCTATCAAGCAAGTATTAAGCAATTGGTGATCAGTTCCATGGGATACCGTTCGGACACTATTCCCGTAAATCGGCCCAATCTGGGCAATATCATCCTTTACCCCAATGTGGTGCTGGACGAAGTGGTTGTAGAAAAAGAGGTGGCCCCTATCCAAAAATCGTTGTTCAAGGTACAGAATGTGGTGTCTGTGGACAGCAGGGAGATGCTCAAGGCGGCCTGTTGCAACCTCTCCGAAAGTTTTGAGACCAACCCCACCGTGGATGTGAATGTTTCCGATGCCATTCTGGGAGCCAAACAGATCCAGATGCTGGGGTTGAACAGTCCTTATCTCATGTTTACCCAAGAAAACATGCCGTCCATAAGGGGGGCTTCACAGGTATTCGGGCTTTCTTTTATCCCGGGATCATGGATTGAGAGCATACAGATCACCAAAGGTGCGGGAAGCGTGCTGAACGGTTTTGAGAGCATCTCGGGGCACATCAACAGTGAACTCGTAAAACCCTTGAGGGACAAGCGGTTCTTTCTGAACATGTATGCCAACAATTTTGAACGGTATGAATTCAATTCCCGTTTCAACCATAACATCTCGGATGAGCTCGGGGTTGGATTATACATCCATGCCAACCTTAGAAATGGGTATATCGATGACAATGGGGATTCCTTTTTGGACACACCCTTGGCCAACCAGGTCAATTTAATGAACCGATGGCAATACCTGAACCCCAACAATGGATGGGTGGGATATGCCAATGTCCAATACCTCTCGGACAACAAGGAAATCGGCCAAACTGATTTTGACCCCGACACCGACAGGCTTACTACCAATGCATGGGGCAGCGAGATCAATACCTCCCGATTGGACCTTTCGGCCAAGCTGGGCTATGTTTTTCCCGATCTGCCCTATCAAAGTTTCGGTTTCCAAACGGCTTACAGTTCCCACGACCAAGATTCCTATTATGGCCTGAACCGGTACGACATCAACCACCGGTCCTTCTATTCCAACCTGATTTTCAACAGTATCATAGGCAGCACACAGCACAAGTTCAAGACAGGGCTGAGCCTTACCCACGATGGTTTTAGCGAAGTGGTCAATTCCGGCTCCTATAACCGCGATGACAATTCCGTGGGCGCTTTTTTTGAATATACTTTTGACAATTTGGAAGGTCTTGGTTTTGAGGCCGGTCTTCGGGCCGACCACCACAACAATTTGGGCACTTTCCTCACGCCAAGGTTCCACATGCGGTATTCCCTATGGGACAAAGCCACATTCAGGGCTTCCTTTGGAAGAGGTAAGCGAGGCGCCAACATTTTTGCGGAAAACCAGCAACTGTTTGCTTCGTCCAGACAAATAAACATCGATGGTACCAATGGCAATTACTATGGGCTCAACCCGGAGACGGCTTGGAATTATGGCATGAGCTTTATCCAAAAACTCTATCTATGGAACCGGGTGCTGGACTTTTCAGTGGATTTTTACCGGACCCATTTTGAGGATCAGGTCGTGGTGGATTGGGAAAATCCCGGGGAAGTGGCATTTTACAATCTCGAGGGAAAAAGCTATTCCAATAGCTTACAGATAGATTTGAACTATGAGATCCTACAAGATTTCCATCTCAGGTCCACTTACAAGTTTTTCGATGTGGTCACGGATTACCGAAGCGGTACACTTGATAAACCGTTGCAACCGACCTATCGTTTTTTTGTCAACCTAAGCTATGAAACACCCAAAATACGGGAAGGGTCCCAATGGCGCTTTGATTTTACCACCAACTGGCTGGGAAGACAGCGATTGCCGGATACCACTGCCAATCCACAGGAATTTCAACTTCCTTCCCACTCCCCTTCCTACACGTTGATGAACGCGCAGGTGACCAAAGTGTTCTCCAACACATTTGAACTGTACATCGGTGGGGAGAATATCGGGAATTTTACGCAAAACAATCCAATTTTGGCAAGCAACGACCCTTTTGGCACTTATTTTGACAGTACTATCCTGTTCGGCCCTGTGCTAAGAAGTGCCTACTATGCCGGATTTAGATACAAAATTTAATTAGATATGCTCATGAAAACAACACTGCTCACATTTTTGGCCCTGACTGTAATGGGCATCGGCCTTGCCCAAGAAAAAAACTTATCCATAAACTTTGAGGTGAAAGGCAATTGCGGAATGTGCAAAGAACGCATTGAAAAGGCCGCTATAAAGATCAAAGGAGTAAAATTTGCTTCATGGGACATTGAAACCAAAAAATTCATGGCAATTATCGATGAAAGAAAATGTTCTGTTTCGGACATTAGAAAAAGAATAGCCGAAATAGGACACGACTCCGAAGGGTTTACAGCTCCACAGGAAGTCTATGATAATTTGCCCGAATGCTGCAAATATAGAGATCCTGCGAGCATGCACATGGATCACGGCAAACACTGATTTGAAATTTTTGAAACACAAAAAAAGGGGAACATAAACTGCTCCCCTTTTTTAATGATTTATGTTTCTTCACTACATCTTGATGATTCTTTTTACCACCAAGATCTCTCCATTGGCATCCGTAACTCGGATAACGTAGAATCCAGAGGACAGACCATAAAGGTTATTGATAATCATGGTATCTGTATTCTGGAAAGCTTCTTCCCTGATCAGCATTCCCATCATGTTGAAGACTTCGATCACACAATCCTTGCGCTTGCTCAACTTTATGGTGATTTTTTCAGTGAACGGATTGGGTGCAGCCGTTAGAATGATGGGTTTGTCATCCAGCAAATCCCCACCCTCTTCCCAAACAATGGGTTCAAACAATTTTTCAGAATAAGGATAGGGATTGTTGGCCCGCGCAACCGCACCTCGAAGTGACGACTTGTTGCCCGTTCCATTTTGGGTCTCGATATTGGCCTCGAAAGAAGATCCCGGAGCCGCTTCAAAACCGGGAACAAGATTGATCTCGTTCACGGATTTGAACCTCGCAACCGTTCCTGCAGGGACAATGAAGTTATTGCCCGCCTCAATATTGAACTGATAGTAAAAAATCTCTTCAGGATTGTAGGTGTTGCTAACAATATAGTTGTCCAATTGGGCCAAGCCATCCTCTGCGTAAAAAACACCATAGACCCTAGAATCGGTAATATCGTTGGGGTCCACCAATGGTAAGGTTTCCCCGTCAAACACATAGGTCCCGTCATACCTTAGCATGGATGTGGTGATAAACGCCGAAGTCCCATGTATGCTTTCCCATTCTTGCCAAACTTTGTCCACAAAAGAGTGGTGAAAATAAAATACTGGATCTCTAGGCGACAAAGTGGTCGGCATGGCACCACCAGTCCAAACGTGCGCACCTCTATGTACCGGACGTCTTTCCAACTCGTTCGAAAACTCAAAAAAGTCATCCATGGTCATTAGATTGCTTACATCAGAAGGTGTAGGCAATGGTCCACCACTCCCAAAGTTCCTGTTCAAATTCCAATTGGTGTCAAAACTTCCCAAAAGTTCCTCGTCCCATAGTGCATCAGTTGGGGATTGATAAACTGATGTATCCCAAAACGCAAGGCTGATATCTGGATTGATTTCCTGTACCGCTTGTTCCATTTCAAACATTTGCCTCCTATGCCATGCCAAGAATATCTCACGCTCGGGTTCATCGGGAAGGTTAAAATGTAAGTCTAACCGGGTGGGATCTGCTGTATTGTCATAATTGAAAAACTGACCGTGAAACTGTGCCAGGTCATTGAACAGATCGGGACCGTTCCTCAACTCATAAAAGGCATTGACCAGCTCGGTTATTTCATAGTCGGTCATTTCGTCAAAGCCCTTTCGGATGCTTTGAGCAAACCCAATCTGGATAAAAAGGAACCCTACGATAATTAAGGCATGAGTGTAATTCTTTTTCATAAAGCAAGAGGTGCTGTGCAATAATTCATTTAATTTTTTGCTAGGAAATACAAGTTTAAAGGGTAATATTCGAACCTTAGCGTTTATTCTCCAATTGTTCAAGTCGAATTAATATATCCTTGATCTTTGTGTTCTCCTTTTTCAAGGTTTCAATCTCATCCTGTTGGGACATAATATAAAGTGTAAGCTCTTCTATCTTCTGCAACAGTTTGGCATCCATCTGTCCAAGGTCAATACCCTCCTCCTGTACCATTTTGGCACTTGGGATATTGGGTAAATGGCCATTTTCCCGAATGAAATTTCTTAGTTCTGCCAATTGTATAAGGTCAAAGTCCTTGGCAAAGACAAAATCCGGCCAGTTGCCTTGTAGCTCTACCTTTACTCCTTCAGCAATCACATTTCCGGCTACGGCCAATCGATATCCTTGGGTGTCTGTTATGCCTATACCGATATTCCTGTCCGCAAACAAATCCCTCGCTGTCCAGTCCACAGTGGCAATGTTGGCATTTTCGGAAGTATAATCCACTATTCCACTACCTGCAGAAGTTGTCACATTTTCTGTATTGCTGACAGTTGAGATATTCCCAGCAGCATCTTCAGCAAATACCGTGAAATTGTAGCTGGTACTTGGTGCAAGTCCCGTTACGTTGAAGTTAGTGGCCGTTCCCGTATTGGCGATGCTCACCCCGTTTTGGAAGACTTCGTAGTTGGTCACCCCGACATTGTCCGTGGAGGCGCTCCATGAAAGGTTGGTGCTGGTGGATGTGGTTCCCGAAGCT
>JBLWSV010000005.1:0-172412 GCA_048270465.1 Allomuricauda sp. | reverse complement strand
TACTTGGTGCAAGTCCCGTTACGTTGAAATTGGTGGCTGTTCCCGTATTGGCGATGCTCACCCCGTTTTGGAACACTGCGTAGTTGGTCACCCCGACATTGTCCGTGGAGGCGCTCCATGAAAGGTTGGTGCTGGTGGATGTGGTTCCCGAAGCTGTCAAATCGGTCACAGCACTGGGTGCTTGGGTGTCAGGAGCCCCGGCAGTGGTGACACTTTCGGTATTGCTCACCGCGGAAACATTGCCTGCGGCATCCTCGGCAAAGACAGTAAAATTATAGCTTGTGCTGGGGGACAGTCCCGTTACGTTGAAATTGGTGACCGTTCCCGTATTTCCTATGCTCACCCCGTTTTGGAACACTTCGTAGTTGGTCACCCCAACATTGTCTGTGGATGCGCTCCATGAAAGGTTGGTGCTGGTGGAAGTCGTATTGGAGGAAACCAAGTCAGTCACGGCGCTCGGTGCTTCGGTATCACTACCTTCAGCAGTAATGGAAACTCCATCTATTCCAATAGTATTGCCCGCCACTAATCGTTGTGTGTACGGACTTGTATAAACCCTGATGACGGGAGAAGTTGAAGTAGCTGTAACATTAAAAACATATTCAGACCACTCTGTTCCAGCAATAACGGTAGTAGAAAATCCTGCCAAACCGGTCCAGTTTGCGAAGGCAGGTTCATTGTTGGGCGATACCTCAGGTCCTTCCTTGGCCCAAATCCGTATGACATAATCTACCCCAACAACGGCATTGAAAGCGTACTCAAGGTTTCTTCCGTTGTTGTTTGTTGATACAGCGCTAATGGAAAAACTGCCAAATTGTGGATTATCAGATACGGAATTAATAGTGGCCCCACCTGTCCATCCTGTTGTAGCATTAGCCTCATTTTCAATTGAGGCAGCGTTTGCCTGACTATGTAAATTTTGGGCATTTATACTGGAATAACCCAGAAAAAATGCAATTGCGAGTAATTTTTTAATCATTGAGAATGAGGTTTTAAGGTTGTTTTTACAGGCAGTCTTAAACAAAAATATACCTCTTCAAAAAGAGTTGGTCGCTTTGAATGGGAAATATCGATGAAATGCAAAAAAATACCGTGAGCGTACCATAAAACGTTCAAGAAAAAATACATTGTATATTTTATCTGTGCCCCAATAAAAATTATACGCATTCACATCAAAACAACGTTATACATTAGGTATGGAACAGATCAGCCGTTTCGTTTTGATGCACTGGTAAGGATTATTAAGCTGCATCTTCTCGGAACCATTGGTCAAAATTTAATGGGTTCTTTACAGACAGTTGAACCTTTTTGATGTAATTTGGTACTAATTTATAAGGGTCGCCCCACATTTGACCTTTCTTAACCTCAGCCAAAATGAACACAACTTTTCTTTGTGACCTAAGAAAATCGGCATTCTGGATCGTGGATGCCGCCCGTGGCAACAAGATTAAGGGTAACCTCATGGATATTGAGGCTTCATTTGCCCTAAATTCATTTGACCTTCTCAAAAAAAAGAACGATAAAATCCTACGCGAGCTCTTGGACAAAGCTGCTGCCGAAACTTCTTTTTACAGTAGATTCAAATACTATCGATCCCTTCAAGATTATCCCGTGGTGAACAAAAACATCATCAAGGAAAATTTTGATGCGCTGTTGACCAAGTCGTCCAAAGCAGATAAGCTCCATACTGTTTTCACTAGCGGATCTACCGGAACGCCTTTTATGATTTATCAAAATCAAGCCAAAAAATACAGAAATACGGCCGATACCATATATTTTGCCAGGCAAGCGGGGTTTACCATTGGAGACAAGCTGCTCTATCTCAGATTGTGGAGTGAAAAACTGAAAAAGAAAAAAATTCCTGCCTTTTTGCAAAATATTGAGCAAATTGAGATTGAGGAACTTGACAACCATACCATTGCACATCTTTTAAACAGATTGCAAAAAGACAAATCCCCAAAAGGATGGCTGGGCTATCCATCAGGGTTGGAAAAAATATGCGACTATTTGGATTCCATTAATTCAAAACCTTTGGATTGCAATGTTAAATCCATCATAGGTATGTCGGAGAACCTGAGCGACCATGTCAGAAGCAGGATGTGGTACTACTTTGATGCGCCAATGGTGTCCAGGTACTCAAATTTCGAAAATGGCATTTTGGCCCAACAATCAACAAATAGCGATTATTTTGTGGTTAACTGGGCCAGCTATATTGTGGAAATTTTGGCTTTTGATTCTGATGAACCTGTTGAAAATGGTGAATTGGGGCGTATCGTGGTGACCGATCTGTTCAACCATGCCGTTCCCATGATTCGATATGATACAGGAGATGTCGGCGCTATGGAAATGGTATCCGACCACCCTTTTCCCATACTCAAGAGCGTTGAAGGTAGAAAATCAGATATTCTTTTGAGCACACAGGGGAAGATGATCAGTCCCTTCAAGTTTATGGCAATTGTCCCAAAATATCCAGAGGTCAAACAATTTCAATTCATACAGACCAATCCATCTGCCTATATCATCAAAATAAATATTGATGGACCATTTCCAAAGGAAAGGGAGCTGATCGGATTGTTTAGGTCCTATGTGGGCAACAATGCCCATATCAAAATTGAATATGTAAATGAAATTCCATTGTTGAACTCTAAAAAGAGAAAAATTAGTAGAAATTTGTATGCAGAAAGAAATTCATCTGGAAGCAGAGAAAAATTACTACATCCTTAACGGTTCACCTCTATGAAACAAACCAACATCCTTTTTACCTGCGCGGGCCGCAGAAACTATCTCATTAACTATTTCAAGGAAGCCTTGCGGGGCAATGGCCAGGTTTTGGCCGCAGATAGCCAACTATCGGCCCCTGCCTTGGTCGATGCGGATGTGGCCATCCAGGTTCCGTCCATCTATAGCAAGGATTATATAGAAAAACTGAAAGAACTTGTACGCTCACATAATATCAATGCGATCATTTCCCTCAACGACCTTGAACTGCCCATATTGGCCAAACACAGGGACGAAATTGAGCAACTGGGAGCCAAGGTCATCATCTCCAGTCCCCGTGTCATAGACATTGCTTTTGACAAATGGAAAACATTCAATTTTTTTAAGGAAATCGGGGTGGACACGCCAAAAACCTATATCACCTTATCGGATGCCCAAAATGCATTGGCCAAAGGCGAACTGGAGTTTCCATTGGTCATCAAACCAAGATGGGGCAGTGCTTCCATAGCCATCGACATTGTGGAAAATGAAGAGGAGCTCCAACTGGCATATCAACTCCAACGATTAAAAATTCAAAAGTCCATCCTAAAAGATGCCAGCTCAGAGGATATTGAAAAGAGTATTCTCATTCAGGAGAAAATCAATGGTGATGAATATGGAATTGATATTTTGAACGACTTTGAAGGCAAGCACTACGGTTCTTTCATCAGAAAAAAAATGAGCATGCGCTCGGGCGAAACGGATAAGGCCATTTCGGTGATCAATGGGAAATTTTCCAAAATAGCCAAGACCATAGCGGAGCATACCAAACACATCGGGAACATGGATTGTGACTTTTTTGTGAGCAATGACAAAGTCTATTACCTTGAAATGAACCCTAGGTTTGGTGGTGGCTACCCCTTTTCCCATGAAGCGGGCATCAACACCCCGGCCATTTATCTCTCGTGGCTTAATGGAGAAAATTCCGTGGACAAATACAACAATTTCACTGAGGGGCTCATGTTTTCAAAATGTGACCGAATGATGCCCATTAAAAAATGGGAATGACCTGATGATTTTTAAAAAAAAGTGCGGCGCCAATTGGCGCCGCACTTTTTTTGAAGATGTCTTCTTGTTTTATCTTCTTAAAATCTGATAATCAAAAACTCCGATCTCCTGTTCTTGGAATGCTGTTCTTCCGTACAGCGAACACCATCGGAGCATTCATTCACCAATTGTGTCTCCCCAAAAGCTTCGTGGCTTATCCTATCTGCCGAAATTCCTTTGGAAAGCACATAGTCCACTGTGCGTTCTGCCCTTCGCTCCGAAAGCCATTGGTTATATTGGTCCGTTCCCCTAGAGTCGGTATGTGCGGTCACCTTTATGGCCAAGTTGGGTTCGCTCTCCATAATCCCCACCAGTTGGTCCAGCAGTTCCTTATCTTTTTGGGTAAGATAGGAGGAGTTCAGCTTAAAGTAAACATTCCCCAAATTATTGATTTTGTTCTGAAGTGCGGCGCGTCTAGCCTCTTCGGCATCTTTTTTGGCCTTCTCGGCAGCTGCCAATTCAGCAGCTTCCTTTTCTTTCTGCAAGCGTTCAGCAAGCAATCGGGCTTCTTCATCTGCCTTGGCGATGGAATCCTGAACCCTTTGTTGTTCTTTCTCCATTTCTTCCAACAGGGCCAATTTTTCCTCTCCTTTTCTGGAAAGTCCCTTTTCCACTTCAAACCTATAGGCCACACCCAAGGCATGTTGTATATGGTTGCTCGAGTTCGCCGTGTCCATGGTCCATTTTCCGCTGGAGTTGAAATCCAATCCCCAATGATCGGAGAACCATGTCCGAAAACCGACCACGGCATTGTAGGTACCTCTACCTTGGTTATTGGCGTCCGTATAACCAGCTCCAATACCTATATAAGGGTCAAAAAATCCCGTCTCACCCAAAATCATGTTCAAATCGTAGCTGACCCTGAAATCCAGACCGAAATAATCCACATCCTCAGGATTTACGACATTATCAATGATTTTTCCTTCCTTGTATTTGTTGTAGGTTCCTATGGCTTCCAGTCCAAGACCATTCTTGAAGTATCGCCCCACACTGATCCTTGATGGAAACGGAACCATGTTCCAGCCATCCTGCAAGTCCAAAAGATCTCCAAATTCGTCCCCAGAGTCATCCACAATATTGGTTCCCAAAGATACCAACCAAAAACTTTGCACAATACTGTCCTTCTTGGTCAGCTCCATATCTTGTGCATTGACTGTGGAAAGGGCAAAAGATAATACCATGGCCACGAGGGCAGGTCTTGAAATAGTCATAATAATCGATTTGAGGTTTATCGACTACAAATCTATGTCAAGTGGGATTAAAGCTAAACTTTGCACTTTCAAGTGCGTTTATTTTCGATGAGAAGTAAGAAAATTTTTCAAAAGGCTATTTTTCAGCCACTTGAAAAATAATGGTTTTTCCGGTAAGTGGCATTTTATACAGATAAAAGGGATTGGTGACAGGTTGAGTGTTTGCCGATTCGGCTTTGCTTGAATTTGACAACTGTACGATTACCGTAAGATCGGTAGCTGTTTCGTTGGATTTGGACAATGTGACCGAATGCTCGCCTTGTTGCTTGCCCAGACAGACCACCAACACCATTTCTCGGGAAAAATCGATCATGGGAACTGGAAGTCCGGGCTTTCTGGTTTTGTTGATCTGTGTATAGAATTTGTTCAACGATTTGGTGTCCCGGATTACCCGGGTCTCAAAGGTCTCGATTCCGCTATACCCGTCCTGTTCCAACAAAACCAAGCCTTCGATTTGGTCCCCCAACTGTTTTTGGGCCTTGCAGGAAAGGAGACATACCAAGGAAAGAAACAGGAAGTATTTCATGGTCAAAACGTATTCTTGAAACGTGACTTGTATGCCTTTTCATAGATTTCCTCGTAAAGCGGCAAGATGTTCACAATATCAAATTTCGATGCCACTTTATGTGCATTCTGCTTAAACTGATCTAGTACCGCATCGTCCTTCAGGATTTTTAAGGATTTTGCTGCCATATCCTCCACATCGCCCACATTGGCCAGATAGCCGGATACCCCGTCAACATTCACCTCGGGAATACCCCCGGTATTGCTGGAAACCACAGCTACCTTATTGATCATGGCTTCCAAAGCGGCCAAACCAAAACTCTCTGTTTCCGAAGGCAATAGGAACAGGTCCGAAAAACAGAGAATCCTATCAATCTCGGTACTGTTGCCCAAGAACAAAACTTTTTCCTTGATACCGAGGTCATCACACATTTGCTCTGCCTTTTCCTTTTCCGGTCCTTCGCCCACCATGATGAGCTTGGCGGGGATTTCTTTCTGAATACGGTAAAAGACATTGATCACGTCGGGAATACGCTTCACTTTCCTGAAGTTACTGATATGGGTGATGATCCGTTCATTCTCCTTGGCCATCAATGTGCGTTGACAGTCCGAATAATCCGAGCTGTATTTGGATATCTCAATAAAGTTGGGGATCACCTCGATTTCCCGTTCAATATCAAAAAGCTCCAAGGTACTCGTTTTGAGGGCCTCGGACACTGAAGTCACCACATCCGATTTATTGATGCTGAACGTTACTGCCGGTTTATAGAAGGGGTGTTTGCCCACCAAGGTAATATCGGTTCCATGGAGCGTGGTGATCATGGGGATGAAAATACCGTATTCCTGCAACATCTTTTTGGCCATATAGCCCGCATAGGCATGGGGAATGGCATAGTGTACATGCAAGAGTTCTATGTCGTAGAGCCGGATGGTGTCCACCAACTTACTGGACAGTGCCAATTCATAAGGCTGGTAATGAAACAAGGGATATTCCGGCACATGCACTTCATGAAAATGGATATTGTTGTCCAAAAGCCCCAAACGCACCGGTTGTTTGTAGGTGACAAAGTGTATTTCATGCCCTCTTCTCGCCAGGGCGATGCCCAGTTCCGTGGCAACAACGCCACTTCCACCAAAAGTGGGGTAACAAACAATCGCAATTTTCATCTGTCGGTATTTGTCATTTTTGCAAAGGTCAGACCTACCATACCGGCAGGCAGGTGCAATGCCTTGTTGTACTTATTTATAGACCAAATTGGGGCTGTGCATTTCATAAAAACAAATCTAAGGCAATATTTATTGCCTAATTAATAATGGAATCATAAATAGCTTGCTGGATACGTGTCCGCAATCCAGACTTTATCAGCAGCGTATTGGTCGCCGATGGATAGGTCCTGTTCGACAAAAAAACATAGACCAGTTCCGCATCGGGATCTGCCCAAGTATATGTCCCCGTGAACCCACTGTGCCCAAAACTCTTTCGGGAAACACAGCCGCAAGTGGGACCGCTCTCTTCCAGTTGAGGCTTATCGAACCCAACTCCCCTTCGCACATTGTTATTACAGAAATAGCAGGTATTGAATTTTTTAATGGTCCGTTCGTTCAAAAAACGTTCTCCACCATAAAAACCGCCCTGCAAGTACATCTGCATGATCTTGGCCACTTCATTGGCAGTGCTGAAAAGCCCCGCATGGCCTCCAACTCCGCCCTGCATGGCCGCGCCCATGTCGTGGACGTAGCCTTGCACCGTCTGATATCTGAAATAGTCGTCCTCTTCCGAAGGAACTATCTCTTCCTTTGAAAATTTTTTTAAAGGATTGAACGTGGTGCGTTGTAACCCCATAGGTTGGTAAAAATATTTATCCACCAGTTCGTCCATCGGTTTTTGGTAAGTTTTCTCGATATACTCTTTGAGTATGTAGTAAGCAAGGTCGCTGTACCGATAACGGTTGGAACGCAGACTTTGTCTTCCGATCCTATTGTAAATGGAATCTTTATAGGCCCTAGTGAGGTACAAATCCTCTGCTACCTTGAACGGAAAGGCCTCGGAAGGCTTGTTCCTATAAAATTCCGGGGAAGGTTTTCTGTCCTTGGTCAAGGTGTCAATGTAAAAAGCGATCCAAGCGGGAAGGCGCCCGTAGTGGGACAGGGCCTTCAAGACGGTTACATCCTTCAACTCGGTATCCGCATATTCAGGAATCAGGTCCTGGAAGGTATCGTTTAGTGCTATCTTTCCTTCCTCTTCCATTTTCATGATGATGGGCAGGGTGGCCAAAATCTTGGTCAGGGAGGCCAAATCATAGATGGACTCTTCCTGAATTTCCTCATCCGAATTATAAGTGGGTTTTCCAAAATTCTTGTTATAGATGACCTTGCCCCTTCTGGCCACCAGCACTTGTGCCCCCGGATACATCAGCGAATCAAGCCCTTGGCGCACCAAGGTATCCACTTGGGCCAGTTGTTCCGAGCTCATGCCCACCCGTTCCGGGATGCTGTAACCCAACCGCTGCAAGGGTTCCAATTTCACCCCGGTGCCCACAGGAAATTCCGTGTGGGCCGAAACGGGCAGTTTACCATTGGCACCTATGGCCCCAAAAATGACCTCTGCGGCTTTTTCCTGTGCCATCTTACTGTTTTGATAGGCTACCACTACCCCATCGATGGTATCAAAATTGAGCACATCCAAAAGCGCGTAGGGTTTGGTGAACACGGTCAAAATGGTATTGCTGGTCCGCATTCTGGAGATTTCTTCCAACCAAAAAAGCTCGTTCTTTGAAAATGTATGGCTTTTCCATGGGCTTTCATTGCTCTTGTGGAAACCGATGATGACCAAGTTGTAGTTGGTCAATTCTTTCTTGTAGGCTGCAATATCCTTGGCCTTTATCGGGGTGACCTGGTTATATTTGTTGAGGGCGTTCAAAAATGGAGCTCCTGAATCGTCACCAAAATGCACATAGGCAATCTTTTTGTTGTCCAGCTTTTTGATGGGCATTAGGGAAAAATTGTTCTTGGCCACGGTGATGGCGTTCTCGATGGCCTCTTCATAAATGAGATCGTTTTCAATGGAGTTGAGATCTCCGTGCAGATTTTCCAATGCAACGGGCCGATAGTTGTGAAGCCCGGCCTTGTATTTGGCCATCAATACTTTCTTTACCGAAAGGGCCAATCTTTCTTCCGTGATGGTTCCCTCATCATAGGCTTCCATTATTTTTTCCTTGGCCTTGATGACGTTTTCAGGCATCAACAGCATATCGTTTCCTGCCAAAAAGGCTTCCAGTTCCACCTCACCCTCCTCTGCAAATTGGGAAACCGCTTTCATGTTCAGTGCATCGGTGAAAATCAATCCTTGAAAACCCATTTCTTCTTGCAATAAACCTGTAACAATGTCCTTGGAAAGGGACGAAGGGTGGCCTTCCCTGCGCTCCAGGCTAGGCACATCCAAGTGAGCTATCATCACGGAACTCAATCCATTGGGGATCACTTTTTGAAATGGATGGAGCTCTATGGAATCCAGTTGCTCCCGCGAAGAAGTGATGATGGGCAGGGCTTTGTGCGAGTCAGTTGCCGTGTCCCCGTGGCCCGGAAAATGTTTGCCACAAGACAATACTCCGGCCGCTTCCATTCCTTTTACAAAAGCATTTCCTTTTTGGGCAACATTGATGGGGTCTTCCCCAAAAGAGCGATTGCCGATAATCGGGTTCTTCGGATTGTTGTTTACATCTAGATCTGGCGCAAAATTAATGTGTACCCCAAGGCGTTTGGCGTGTTTACCAATCTGATGGCCCACTTTTTCCACAATGGAGCTGTCCTGGATGGCACCCAGCGTCATGTTCCACGGAAATGCGTAGGTGGAATCCAACCTCATGGACAGGCCCCACTCCGCGTCCAAGCCGATCAGTAGGGGGATTTTGGAGCTGGATTGGTATTCATTGGTCAATTTGGCTTGTCGCAATGGGGTTCCCTTCAAAAAGATGACCCCCCCGATACCTTGTTGTTGAATCAGTTTTTTTAAGTTATCCGTTGCGGCCTTATCTTGGTTTGATGCTATACTGACCATGAACAATTGCCCTACCCGTTCTTGCAGGGACATATTGTTGTATTGGTTTTCCACCCATGCCATTTGGGCAAGGGAATCCTGGGTGATCAAAGGGTGCTTTTGGCCAGCAACCTGAAAACAAAGAAGTATGAAAAAGGGAAAATATAGGTTTGACCGCATAAATATCTTGTCTAGGACATCAACTTATTGCTGATAAAAATATTGCATTTGGTCGAGGAATGCACGGAAATTAAGATAAATTAAGACTTGACTACACAAATCTGGAGTGCCAACTTTCGCTGGCAGGCACTTCCCAATTTTCCAGATATTCCTGTTTGGTGGCCACCAAATTGTTGAACACTATGGTATTGGCCGAAACGGCTTTATCCTTTGCCATTTTTTTAAAATCCTTCAAAGGTTTGTAAGCGATGAAATCCCCTTGCTTGAAAGATACGTTCATGCGGTCCAACAACTCCACACTATATTTTTTCTCCAAACTCTGCATAAAATGGACCGAGGCATCAATGGAACATCCGGATGCGCTGGCATTGGTCTGGTCCAATCCGATGACGATGAACCGCTTGTACTTGACCTCGAACCCAGCGTGCAAATGGCTACCGTGTGCCGTCCATTCCTTGAGAAAATTGGTTAAATCAGCTTCGATTTCCTGTATTTCGTTGTCCGTGAAACTGCGATTGGATTGGTAGATCCAAATTCTTGAGTGTTCGGGCAATTCATTAAAGTCCACCAACATATCAAATTGAGTTTGCTAAAAGTTCGGCTACGTCCAAAACCGTAACACTATCTTCTTTTTCATGTGCCTTGATGCCATCGGTCATCATCGTATTGCAATACGGGCAACCTGTTGCAATAATATTGGGTTTGGTTTCCAAAGCATCCTTGGTGCGCAGCACATTGATGTCCATATCTCCCTTTTCGGGCTCTTTGAACATTTGTGCCCCACCTGCCCCACAACATAGGGCCCTGGCCTTATGTCGCTTCATTTCCACCAATTCTGCATTGGTTTTGGCCAATACTTCCCTCGGGGCATCGTAAACTGAGTTGCCCCTACCTAAATAACAGGGATCGTGAAACGTAATACGTTTTCCTTTATAGGTTTCCCCTTGCAGGGTCAAACGGCCTTGGTCCAAGAGTTCTTTCAGGTATTGGGTGTGGTGGACCACATCATAAGTTCCCCCCAACCCGGGGTATTCATTTTTTAGGGTATTGAAGGAATGCGGATCACAGGTTACAATTCGTTTGACCTCGTAGCCATTCAGCAATTGAATGTTCATCATGGCCTGCATTTGGAACAAAAACTCATTGCCCGCCCTTTTGGCCACATCGCCCGTTGAGCTTTCTTCCTGACCCAGCACAGCAAAATCGACATTGGCCTTGTTCAACAACTTCACGAATGCCCTGGATATTTTTTTGGCCCTATCGTCATAACTTCCGGCAGAACCCACCCAAAATAAGATTTCGGGCTGCTTGCCTTCCGCCATAAACTCCTGCATGGTCTTCACCTTCAATTGTTCGTCCATAGTGCTAAATTTATTCGTTAACCCAGTTTAAACGGTCCATTTGATTGTATGGCCATGGTGCCCCGTTGTTTTCTATATTGGACATCATGTTATTGAGTTCCATGGGCGCAGCGGACTGTTCCATCACCAAATACCTGCGCATTTCCACGATAATGGACAAGGGGTCGATGCTCACAGGACAGGCTTCCACACACGCATTACAGGTAGTACAGGCCCAAAGCTCTTCCCTGCTGATATAATCGTCCAAAAGTTGCTTGCCGTCCGAAACGAACTCGCCCTTATTGGCATCCATGATCTTTCCAACTTCTTCCAAACGGTCACGGGTGTCCATCATGATCTTTCTTGGGGACAGTTTCTTTCCGGTCTGGTTGGCTGGACACTCCGAAGTGCAACGTCCACACTCGGTACAGGTGTACGCATTCAGTAGTTGTACCCAGTTGAGGTCCATGACATCGGATGCCCCGAATTTTTCCGGCACAACCGCTTCAGCACTGGTAGGCGCTGCAAAAGGGTCAGCATTGGGGTCCATCATGAGTTTAACCTCATTGGTCACGGATTCCAGATTGTTGAACTGTCCTTGTGGCTTCACCCTGCCATAATAGGTATTTGGAAAGGCTAGAAGGATATGGAGGTGCTTGGAGTAGTACAAGTAGTTCAAAAATGCCAAAATGCCCAAAATGTGCAGCCACCAAGCTGTCCTTTCTATGAAAACCAAGGTGGAAACGGATAGGCCGTCAAACAGTGGCATTATGAACTGGCTTATGGGAAAAGCTCCTGCCTTGGCATAATGTTCGGCCCCCAATTGTTGCAATTGAAAGTCTGCCGCGTTCATGGTAAGGAACAAAAACATGAGCACCAGCTCAATGTACAAGATCAAGTTCCCATCCTTCTTGGGCCAGCCTTCCATTTCGGGTTTGATGAACCTTTTTAATTTGATGATGTTCCTTCTGATCCAAAAAACGATCACGGCCACAATGACCAAGAAAGCCAACACTTCGAAAGATCCTATTAAAAAGTTGTACAAGGAGCCCAGTGGAGAAAACAATCTATGGGTGCCCAAAATTCCATCCAATATGATCTCCAAAACTTCAATGTTGATGATGACAAAGCCCACATAGACTATGATGTGCATGAGTCCGGCAATGGGGCGCACGACCATTTTGGTCTGCCCAAGGGCTATTCTCGCCATGTTCTTCCAACGTTGGGGCTTGTTGTCGCTTACGTCAACATCCTTTCCCAATTTAATGTTCCTGGATAGTTTTTTTACATTACGGGCGAAGAAACCTATGCCCGCTACAAGGGCAATTACAAAGATTATATTGGGCAGGTATTCCATCTACTGATTTTGTTTTTGTTCGGCGGGATCATCTTCGGGAAGTGTATATTCCTTCTGTTTTTTCCCAAACACGGACACGTTCACATATCGCTTGGGGTTAAGCCTGAAATCTTGCAACAAAAGATCCAACTCCCTTGATGCCTCTGCCAAATTATTATATAGGGCATCGTCTTTGTGCAATTTGCCCAAAGACCCCTCGCCCTGTTCAATTTTGGAAAGAATACCGTTCAATTTGTCCACCGTGGTCTGAAAATTGGTAAGGGTCCCGGCCAGATCCACACTGGCCAAAGAGTCTGACAATTTTGAAAAATTGGAAGTAATGTTGTCCACATTCTTCAATGAATTGTCCAATTGTTCCTTGTTGTTTGCCAAAAGCACGTTCAAATTGTCTGCACTGCCCTTAAACGACCTGATGAGTTCGTTCAGGGAAACTATGGTTTGTTTGAGCTCCCTTCTGGTGGGATCGTCCAAAATATCGTTGACGTTCATCAACAAAGAGTCGGCATGGGAAACAGCTCCCTCCACTTTTAACTGCAAAGGGGTCAGCTTTTGTTGCACCAGTTCCGTAATGCCCGGTTTTATCTTGGATTGCAGGGTATCTCCCGATTGGGCCCTTGGGGCTTCGTCAAAAACGGGGATGATCTGTATGCCCTTGCCCCCGATGATTCCCGTATCAAAAAGTTCAGCGACACTGTTCTGCGAAAATTCAAATTCGTTGCTCACCGAAAAGGTCACCAACAATTTTCCGGAGTTATCCTTAAAGTTTATGCCAATGACATTTCCCACGCCATAACCGTTGATGGAGACTTGGGTTCCCGGCTGTAGGCCGCCCACATTGTCGTAAACAGCGTAGAATGTCTTATTGTTTTCAAAGAGTGGGGAGGATTTAAGATAGCTCAGCCCAAAAATAAAGGCCACAATCCCAGCAATCACTATAATCCCAGTTTTGATTTCCCTGGATAGTTTCAAAAGATTCGGTTTATGGTTTAAACAAAATTAGGAATATTTTTCACAAGGTCCCCTCTGATATTTTTTCCCTCAGTCAAGCGCTTTCGACAAAGGCACCCTTTTGCCGTCTTTGTAGGCCACAATGTATGAGGTGGTGTAGCCTTTGGCATCTGCATTGGCCTTGAGGCGCCTTGCCTCTTCCATTGTACTTGCGCTGCCATACATGTAACGGAACAGGTTCTTGTATGGCTCTCTGGACAATGCATCCAATCCATTGAAATTCCCACTTTTCAGTGGAATATCCTTGCCGCTGGCCATGAGCTGTACCTTGTACACTACCCCTGTTTTTGGGGAGACAATGCTTTCCTTTGCCCTTTCTGGCTCATTATTGGGAGTTTTTTGCTCCAGCGGTTCCTTTTTCTTTTGCTCAGAAACCTCTGGAACATTGACAGCGACTTCGGTGTCCTCGATTTTTGGGTTCTGGGAACTGGTATCCATTCCAGTGTCCACTTCAGCTTTGTAAGCCAAAATGGCATCTGCAATGGCCTTGCCCATTTCGTTCTGTCCTTTTTTGGAGTTGAGATAGCCCCCTTCACTCTTATTGGTCAAAAAACCAGCTTCCACCAAAACACTGGGCATAAAGGTCTGGTGCAGCACAATGAACCCTGCTTGCTTTACCTTTCGGTCCTTTCGTTTCAGCTTTTGGGTGAAATTGTCCTGAAGTTTCTTGCCCAACTGGATACTTTGGTCCAAAAATTCCTCTTGCATGATGGTAAGCCCAATTATGGATTCAGGGGAATTGATATCGTATTCGGCATACCTCTGTTCATAATCGTCTTCCAGATAGATAACGGAGTTTTCCTTTTTGGCCACTTCAAAGTTCTGTTGGTTGGCGTGCAGTCCCAATACGTAGGTTTCTGCACCATAGGCATCTGAACTGTGGGCATTGCAATGTACGGACACAAAAAGGTCGGCATTCGCTTCATTGGCAATTTCACCCCGAACAAAAAGATCGATGAAAGTGTCGTCGTTTCGGGTATATACCACTTTTATATCTGGATGTTTTTCCAGTTCCTCCCCTATTTTGAGCACAATGGCCAAGGCGATTTCCTTTTCCAAAAAGCCATTTCCTATGTTGCCCGGGTCGTGTCCGCCATGCCCAGCATCCAAGACCACCACAAATTTTTCCTTCGGGGGTGCTTCGGTATCATTTTTGGCCAATGAGGTCAATGGAAGGACCATAATGATAAAAACTAAAAATGCTAACCGACTTTTATTCATAAGAACTGAGTAATTATAGTGTCCACAATTGGTTAAAAATATTGTAATCCCCCTTAAGTAGAACAAAAAATATATGTAAGTTTGGGGCCAAAAACTGGGCCAAACTAGCACAAAAATAGGATTTATCACGTTGCAACCAAATAAACATCTTTTCGTTTTCCTATTTGTTCTTCTATGTGGCAAGGCAACCCTAAAGGCTCAGGAAGACCCTATAGTTCCACTGCCCATAAAGGCCATCAAGGACACTTTGACGGCTCCCCTATTGCCTCCGAACATCCTGAACGATACCGTTGCAGTGGACTCAGTAAAAACCGATACGGTTCCCAAAAAACAGCCCTTGTTGTTGGACAAAATCAAATATAAGGCAAAGGATTATGTGAAACTCAGCCAAAAGGACAACAAAATTTATCTGTACGATGAAGCTGAGATCTACTATCAGGATACGGAACTCAAGGCCGGGGTGATCGTAATGGACTATGTAAAAAACGAGGTATATGCCGGACGGATGAAGGATTCCCTTGGCAATTATTCCCAGCTTCCCTATTTCAAACAAGGAGAAAACGAGGTACGGCCGGATTCCATTCGTTTCAACTTCGACACCCAAAAGGCACTAATTTGGAACTCCAGAACAGAGCAACAGGCAGGGCTGGGGCAAATAGGCAGTGATGCCATGAAAGTCTATGCGGAGGTAACCAAGAAGGAGAACGATTCGGTCTATTTTCTGTATGAAGGAAAATTGACCACTTCAAAGGACACCGTTGACCCAGACTATTACATCCGGGTGCGCAAGGCCAAGTTTGTGCCCAAAAAGAAGATCATTGCCGGTCTCAGCAATATGTACATTGTGGATGTGCCCACTCCCATTGCATTGCCCTTTGCCTATTTTCCTTTGACCACGGGAAGGGTAGCGGGATTGATTTTCCCAACATTTGGGAACGATCCCCAAAGGGGATATTTCATCCAAAATGGTGGGTACTACCTGCCCATCAGCGATTATGTGGACCTGAGTGTAACCGGGGATTTCTACACCAATGGAAGCTATGGTTTCAGAGGGCAGTCCATCTACACGAAGCGTTATAAGTTCCGGGGCAATATCAACATCAGTTATGAGAACCTGATACGCAGCCAAAAAGGTTTTGATGATTTCAGCCGAACGAGCAACTACAACATCAGGATTTCGCACACCCAAGACCCAAAGGCCAGTCCCAACTCACGGTTTTCGGCCTCGGTCAACCTTGGTAGCAGCCAATTTTACACGAACTCGCTCAACCAGGTGAACCGGAACAATACACAGACCAATACTTTTGCCTCATCCATAAGCTATTCCAAGACTTTTCCAGCCTATCCGTCCGTGAACACCAGCTTGACCTTGAGCCACACTCAAAACTCCAGGACACAACAGATCAATATGTCGCTGCCCACATTTCAGGCCAGTATGGAGCGCATATTTCCGTTTGCCAAACGGGACGGCATCAAAAAAGGGATCATTCAAAATGTGAACTTTCAATATGATGTGAATGCCCAAAACAGTATTACCACCACCGAGGAGGATTTTTTTACCAGTAAGATGTTCGATGAGGCAAGAATTGGAGCGAGGCACAGAATCCCCATCGGAACAAACTTCAAAGTGGCCAAATATTTCAGTGTGAGCCTGAACGGTAGCTACGAAGATGTTTGGACCTTGGAAACCATCCGCAGGCAGTATAACCAAGAGGAAGATGCCGTGGTCACCGATACCATTCCCGGGTTTGATCGTTTCAACCGATATAATCTTGGTGCCAGTATTGGTACCACTGTGTATGGTACCTGGAATTTTGGTGAGGGTAAAAAGATCCAGGCACTTCGCCATGTGATACGTCCCTCTGTAAGTTATAGCTACGCACCTTCCTTTGAACAATTTTATGAGACCTATGTGGACGGGGATGGGGAAGATGTGCAGTACACCCCTTTTGAGACCAGTATTTATGGAAGGCCTTCGCTGAGCAGGGGAAGTTCCCTTAGCTTCTCTTTACAGAACTCATTGGAAGCCAAGGTACGTGACAAGGATTCCACGGCCACCGAGCCCAAAAAGGTGAGTATTTTGAGCAACCTTACCTTCTCTGCCAACTACAACCTTGAAGCTGACTCTTTGAAATTGAGCCCCATAAACATGAGCGGAGCCACAGAGATCATCAAAAATGTGCCCATCAACTTTGCCGCAACCTTTGATCCCTATGCCATAGACAATAATGGTCGAAGGATCAACACCCTGAACATAAACAATGGTGGTGGGATTGCCAGACTGACCTCTGCCCGGCTGAACACGGGGTTTTCCCTAAACAGTGAAATGTTCCAAAAAGGAGGCGAAAAAAAGAAGGGATCGGAAGAGCAACAAAGCCCGGATTATGGGGCAAACCCATTTGAACTTGATGATCCTCGTGGTGACCGATCACGCCTCGACAGGGGCAATAGGGGAAACAATGATGCAGAGGAAGACATCCCCCTTTACAACACCAAGCTGCCCTGGGATGCCCGTTTCACCTATGTGGCCACTTACAGCAACAACAACCGACAGGGCGAAATTACCAATCATTCCCTGATGTTTTCGGGCAATATACAGTTGTCCCCAAAGTGGGAAGTGGGCTTCAACTCGGGCTATGATATAAAAAACAAAGGGTTTGCGGACACCCGGTTCAATTTTAAACGTGATTTGGGCAGCTTTAATTTGAGCTTTGACTGGACTCCTTTCGGCCGATATGAACGATGGTACTTTTTCATAGGAATCAGTAGTTCTATCCTGAAAGACCTTAAATGGGAAGATAGGAGCCAACCCTTTAGCAACAGATAGTATTTTTGAATACCTTGTTGCCCAAAACAAACAATTTAATATCCCATGAAAAAAATAATCAACAGTTCCAAGGCACCGGCACCGATCGGACCATACAACCAAGCGGTACTTAGTGGCAATACGCTTTTTGTTTCGGGTCAGATACCAATAGATCCCTCAACCGGAAAATTGGTGGAGGGCGACATCAAAAAAGAGACCAAGCAATCCATGGAAAACCTAAAGGCCATTTTGGAAGAAGCTGGAATGACCTTCGACCATGTGGTCAAATCCACCATCTTCATCAAAGACATGCACCAATTTTCGGAGATAAACGAAGTGTATGGAAGTTATTTTGACGCCGATACAGCCCCTGCAAGGGAAACCGTGGAAGTGGCCAATCTTCCCAAGTTTGTCAATGTTGAAATTTCGATGATCGCCGTTAAATAGTCTTTCTGTGGAATTCGACCAGGCCTTCGATGGGCCTTCTTCGGATAACACCCAAAATCAGGTCGTTCCGTTCCAAACAGGCTTTCAGCTCATCCTGTAAAAAGTGGGCAATACTGCCAACGAAGCTGATGGGCACTTTTGTGGCGAGCTCAAACTGCATGATGTAATTGTTCACAAACTGTTGCAGTCCTTTTTCTATGACGCCTTTGCAATAAGGGTGTTCCTTGTTCTCGATGATGAAACGGGCAAAAGTGGCCAAATAAGTGTTGGGGTTGGGTTGTTTGTATAGATGTTCTTTGATCACATCGGCATCCAAATCGTATTCCTTGGCAAACTTGATTCCCAGATCTTGTGGCATTTTGTGGAAATAGTAATCGCGCAACAATTTTCTGCCGAAAAAGTTTCCACTGCCATCGTCCATCAAAATATAGCCCAGTGAGGTCACTTTTTGCATCAGTTGGTGTCCATCGTAGTAGCTACAATTGGAACCGGTGCCCAAGATGCATACAATGCCCTGCCTTCCTATCTGGGTGGTGGAATAGATCGCCGCATAGGTGTCTTCCCTTACTTCGGCCTTGGCATTGGGGAAAAAATCCTTGAAAATATCTTTTAAGAAATTTTTCATCCGATCGGTCCCACAACCGGCACCATAAAAATAGAGCTGTCGCACGGCTTCCCTGTTTTTGGAAAGCTCGAAATTGTTGGCCAATCGATCTTCTATGACCTCCCTGGTCAATACTTCGGGGCTGAGTCCCAATGTTTGGGTGAGAAAAAGTTGTTCCCCTTTTTCGTCCAAGGCAATCCAATCGGATTTGGTGGCGCCACTATCCACGATCAAGATCATAGGTTGAGATTTTAGTGAAATCCCAAAAAGGGGAGCGACCCCTCATTGGGATTATTTGTAAGTACTGAAATTATAGCTTTGATGCGTGTAAGGCCAAATCAACCAGCTTGTTGGAATAACCTGTTTCATTATCATACCAAGAAACGACCTTGAAGAATTTTGAATTGAGCTCGATACCTGCATCGGCATCAAAAATGGAGGTTCTGGTGTCCCCCACAAAATCTTGGGAAACGACCAATTCATCGGTATAACCCAAAATTCCTGCCAATTCGCCTTCGGAAGCCTTCTTCATCACTTTTTTGATTTCCTCGTAAGAGGTTTCCTTTTCCAAACGAACGGTCAAATCGACCACTGAAACATCCGCAGTGGGTACCCTGAATGCCATACCCGTCAGTTTCCCTTCTAGGGACGGGATTACCTTGGTCACCGCCTTGGCAGCTCCTGTTGCGGCAGGGATAATGTTGAGCAGGGCACTTCTCCCCCCCCTGTAATCTTTGCGCGAAGGACCATCAACGGTCAACTGGGTGGCCGTAGTGGCGTGTACTGTCGTCATCAGTCCTTCCTCGATGCCAAACTCGTCATGGAGCACCTTGGCCAATGGGGCCAAGCAGTTGGTGGTGCAGGAAGCGTTCGAGATGATTTTGTCGGATGCCTTGACATCTTGGTGGTTTACACCCATCACGAACATCGGTGCATCTTTGGAAGGTGCAGAAATAACGACCTTCTTGGCACCACCGTCAATGTGGTACTGTGCTGTTTCCAAAGTGGTGAAGATGCCTGTACATTCTGCCACGATATCCGCTCCGACTTCGTCCCACTTCAAGTTTTTTGGATCACGCTCAGCAGTGATTCTTATGGTTTTTCCATTGACCACCAGATTCCCATCCTTTACTTCGATTGTGCCATCAAACTTTCCGTGTACAGAGTCGTACTCCAACAAATACGCCAGATGTTCCACATCCAACAGGTCGTTGATTGCCACAACATCCACGTTGTCTCTTTTCACGGTTGCCCTAAAGACCAACCTCCCTATTCTACCGAATCCGTTGATTCCTATTTTCAAATTTGACATTTCTACTTTTTTTGTGTTTATATTATGTTGTCATTATATCGGAAACCCTTACGAGCTCTTCGTCAATTTCTGTGTGGGCCTTGATAGCTTCTTCTATGGGTGTGAGAACCATTTTGGTGTCCTTGATGCCCACCATGTAGTTGGACTTGCCTTCCAATAGACTTTCGACTGCCTTTACGCCCATTCTACTGGCCAGCACACGATCGAAACAAGTGGGATTGCCCCCTCGTTGCATGTGTCCCAAAACCGATACCCGAACATCATATATAGGCAAATGTTCCTCTACATATTCCTTGAGTTCGAAGACATTTTTTCCTGTTTTGTCCCCTTCGGCCACAATGACTATGCTGGAAGATTTTCCAGATGCCTTACTGCGCTTGAGGGATTCCAACAAACGCTCGAGACCCAAGTTTTGTTCCGGTATCAATATTTCCTCAGCTCCCGCACCCACTCCTGCATTCAGGGCAATGTGGCCCACGTCTCTTCCCATTACCTCCACGAAGAAAAGGCGGTTGTGCGAGCTTGCTGTGTCCCTGATCTTATCGACAGCTTCCACAACCGTGTTGATCGCCGTATCAAAGCCAAGGGTGTAGGACGTGCCCAAAATATCGTTGTCTATGGTGCCTGGAATTCCCATCACGGGAAAGTTGAATTCCTGGTTGAACAACATGGCCCCGTAGAAACTCCCGTTACCACCAATTACCACAAAGGCATCGATTCCTTCCTTGACCAATTGGTCATACGCTTTTTGGCGTCCTTCCTTTGTCCTGAACTCTTCGCAACGGGCTGATTTCAAAATGGTCCCGCCCTTGTTGATGATGTTGTTCACACTTCGGGCGTCAAGGGATTTGAAATCTCCTTCTATCATACCTTGGTATCCCCGGTAGATGCCCACACACTCTATTTTCAAGTACGCACAGGTACGGACCACGGAACGAATTGCCGCATTCATTCCTGGCGAGTCTCCACCTGATGTAAAAACCCCTATTTTCTTAATTTTTGAAGCCATTAAAAATTTTAAGAGGTCAAAACTAGGAAACTTTATCCAAAATATGAATGCCTTAATAATTTATTTACTTTATCGGAATTTCTCAAACGTTTTCGTAAAAAAACAAACAAAAAACGTTTAAAAATTTAAACTTAATTGATGGGTTTTTGCGCACTACTGGTTTTGGGCACAAAACGGATGAGACTATCGTTGCCCATAATCTCCATAGGTCTTGTCTGTTGAATAGGATTTTCCTTTTTTGGTTTCTTGTTGAAAACCTTACGCATCAACTCCCTAAAACTGTCAAAATCCACTTGGTATGAAAGTCCAACACCTTGGATATAGCCTTGGCGCTCTGCCAAAAATTGTTGGACTTGGTTCTCCCTGTTGAAGATCTTGGCGCTCAGGGTCCCCTCCTCGTTCAGCAGCACTTGTACCTCAACATCCCCAGCCACTACGGTCTCCGAGACGCCGCCCACTGGAACCCCTACCCTTCCGTTGACAAGGACACGGTCTGATATTTGGGTGGACACGGTGACCCCTATCCTGTTTTCGGTCCGGGTGTCCGCATTGGGATCCAGAAGACCTTGTTCATAGGAAAGCCCCAGATTGAACTTCTCATTGTCATCGCCCAGAATTTGGTTGAGAAGTCCGGATGCTGTCTGGATCAGGTTTCCAGTGACCGCTTGCTGGTTGATACCGCCCGACTGTGGGTTCACAAAGGTTCCCTGGGCCAACAGGAAGAAAGCGTTCCGTTCTTTCACCGTGGGGTCTTGGAGCCTATATTGCAACTCGGACTGCACTACGGAAGTGGTGCCCGGAAATTCAATGTCAAAATTGATGTTGGGGCTTTCCAGTTCCCCATCCAACCGAACCACTACCTCCGTGGGTATCCTGCCCGTGTAGCCAGCATTGTCCAATAGCGGGGCGGGATTGGCGTTGAGCTCATATACCGCTTCCAGGTTCAATTGGGCTGCCAATGGCTCACGTTCCCAAAGTATGGTGCCCCCCGGGCGCACTTTGAATGTTTTGTTGATGACCCCTCCATATTTGTAATTGTATTGCCCGGTAACCGCAACAAACTCCCCGTACATATAAAACTTTCCGTTCGTATTGATCTCTATCAAGAGGATTCCTTCCCCCGTTCCCTTTAGGGAACTTCCCGAACTCCTGTCCACAACGATCTCCACTTCGGCATCCGGGGTTACCGCTAAATCAAATGCCATCTCCAACCCTTGGTATTCCTGGAGGGTCCTTTCTTCTTCAAATGATTTGGATTCTCCCTTTTCAATGAAGTTGATAAAGGAATAATCCCCCACACTCGTCACATCGCTTAAGGGAATTTTAAGTGAGGTTCCCCTTGCCGTTGTTGCATCGACTGTGATGGTAAGGGCATCCGTTGGGCCGGAAATGCTCCCTGTCCCGTTGATAAAACCTGTTCCGTAGTAGAGCGACTCCTCATCAAATTCCGTGTTGAGGATCATGAAGCGGTTGTTCTTGGTATCCACGTCCAGCCCCAGGTACCAATCATCAAAACCGGTGTGGCTTATAGTGCCATCCAAAACCGCCGTGGTGCCTTCGTCCACATCCGATAATCCGACATTCTCAAAATAGAAAGTCTGATCGAAGAGCCGCACTCGGGAATACGGGGCAAAGTCATAATCCACATTGAGATAAGGAATCCCTATCCCCGCCTCGTTCAGACTGAGCACACCATCTATGGAAGGATTTTCGACGGCACCTGTAACCTTTGTACTGCCGCTCAATTTCCCGCGAATATTGGAAATGACCCCCTCCCCCAAGGGACTGAAAGGTTCCAAGGCAAAGTCGGTGAAATTTGCCATTAGGTCCAATTCTTGCTTGTTGTTGATATTGGTCACCTTTCCATTGACACTCATTTTTTCCCTTCCATTGTCGTTCAACCAGGTGCTGACCCCAAATTCCGTTAGGTCGTTGTTGCCAAAAATACCGACCTCCAAATCACCAAGTCGCATGTTGTTCACGCTGAAATCCTTGATGTTCAGGCTGGATGTGGGCAAATATTTCCCGTCCTTTTGAAGAATGTTGAGGAATCCGTCCACAGAACCATTGAGTTTGAGACTGTCTATAGCGGGTGTAATCTTGTTGAGCGATACTATTTTAAACTGAAGGTCAAGATCCTTATAGGTGGAATCGGCAAACTCTCCCCGCAAGCGTATCTGTTCTTCATTGTTATTGTCCATGACCACATCCTCTATCTTGATGCTGTCCAGTGTATTGTTGAAAATAACCTTGTTCTTGCTGTTCCCATCCTTGTTCAAGATCCAGGTGTTCCCCTTGAAACTGACATCCGATTTTTTCAGGCCAATGACCGATTTGTTGTTTTCGTTGAAGGTGTGGTAAAAGTTAAGGTTGTAACTGTCATTGTATTCACTGCCTCCTTTGAACTCTGTTCTAAAGAACAGGGTATCCTTGAGGGTGGTGTTGATAAGGCTGAAATCCTTGATGTCATAAAGCTCTGTTGACATATCCTCCACCGAAACAAAGGTGTTGAAGAGCGGGTTCTTGTTGTCAATTTTCAGCTCAATGTTATCGAAGGTGTTGTCAAAAGCCTTGATGCTCGGCGACTTGAAAGTGAGTTTGAAATCTCCCTCATCCGCCACGATGTTCCCTCGCATAAAAGTATTTGGATCGAAGGCCACTTCAGGAAAAAAGACATCCACGATCTTATTATATATCTTAAAATTGAAGTCCAGGTACTGCCCTTCGGATATTTCGAAAGGTTTGTAATTGGTGTAAATACTCCCCACGGAATTCTGGACCAATTTGCCTATTTCGTTGACCTTGAATTTTCCCCGCATGTACCCGGTTATGATGTCGGGCGAATTGATCTCGATGGTCCTTACCGTGTCCCTTTCAAAAGAGGAATTGACGGTAAAGTCCTCAAAATAATAGGTTTCGTTTTTGTTCTGGTAGGTGGTATTGGTGAAATTCATCTGGCCCGCCATGTCGTCCAGATTGTTCCCCTCAATGTCCATATTGACGTAGCCCTTGAATATGGAGATGCTGTCGTCGATGAAATTTAGTTTTTTCAAATCGGCATAGTCCACAGCAGCGATAAAGTTGAACTTGTTTTCACCACCGCCAAAATCCGCCAATCCTTTAAAATCAAACCGAAAATTGTCGTCGTTGCACAAAAGGGTCCCGTCAAAGAGCTGATCTTTCAAGATGCCCGACACTTTGATCTTGTTGTATTCATAGTTGTTGAACTCCAGTTTATAGATTTCCCCAATGACTTCGGTGTTCAAACTTTCTGCCACAAACCCTTTTCCCTCCACGTTCATGTCCAGGCTTGTTAGCCCAAGTTGTTGGTCATTGGTAAAGTCGCCCAGATCAAAATCCATCAATGAGATGAAACCGATATACGAAGCATCATCAATGGTTTGGATATTGGTCATTTGCAGGTCCACGTAGCTGCTCCCAATGGCCGTGTTCAAATTGACCTTGGCGTCCAAAGAAGTTTCGGTCACCTCGGCATCGCCGCGAACGGTGAACTGCCCCAGTTTTTGCACAGATTCTGGGATGTTCTTTCCCAAAATATTGGGCAATATGCCCCGCAACTGGTAATAACTTGAGGTGAGGTTGTCAATATCCCCTCTCAGCACAAAGGGTGCTTGTTCACTAAACAGGTTGTCGAACTCAAAATCACCACGTATGCCAGTGTTGTCAGTAAACAAAAACAGATCGCTCACTTGAAGTTTGTTGAGCACTCCACTAAAACCTGCCGTAAAGGTGACGAGCCTGTCCTGCCCAAATTCATTGAAAAAAGCATTCACCTCGTTTAAGGAAACAGTCGATTCGGTAAATTGGGCATCGATGTTGACCTTGTCCACAAACTCTGCCAGATCTTCCCGATTATAGTTGAAGACCAAGTTCCCCTTTAGCTCGGACTGCTCTGTATCGACCGAAAGGGAATCGAAACGCATCTGTTCCTTGGTGTATTTGAATTCTGTCACCAACTTTTTCAATGCTATCCCTCGTCTGGCCTGCATGGAAAGCCCGTCTATCTTCAAACTTACCTCTGGGCCCAAAATCTGGAAATCATGGGAGAAAACCTTGATGTCGTTGAAGTCCAAGACTTTTTCCTTTTCCAGGTTCTCGTCGATCAACCTGAATTTCCCACCACTGATCTGAATCTCGTCGGCGGCCATGAAGAAGGGCGGGGTGCCGGGGTCTCGTGGCTTTCCGTCGTCCAGCTTGGCCACAAAAACATCCAAATTGGTTTCCGTTTCCCCTTGGTGCGTCTTAAGGTTGAAGACCAGTCCGTCTATTTCGATATCGCCGAACTCCATTTTTCCTGCGGCCATGTTCCTGAGGTTCAAAATGGAAGTTTCCAGTTTGTGTATGTAGAATAAAGTGTCCTTTTTGTAATCTTCCACATAAATGCCCTTCAGCCCAGCATTTAGGTTGAAAAGCGATAGACTGACCCTGTCTATGTTGATGTTCGTACCAAACTCCTCGTTGATGGAATCCGTTGCGTATTTGGCCATTTTGGTCTGCACCACTGGCATGGAAAGTACCAATGAGGCCAACACCAAGACCAGGAGTATGGCCAACAAGATGCGCAATAGTATTTTCCGAAGTTTTTTGATAGGGCTTTATGTTTTACCTTTGACGACCAATTTTTGTTCCAAAACCTGTGACAGATCTAAAAAAATATATCCTTGCCATCGAATCATCCTGTGATGACACTTCCGCTGCAGTTCTTTGCAATACAAAAGTACTGAGCAATGTGGTGGCTACCCAAGAAATTCACAAGCAATATGGGGGTGTTGTCCCAGAATTGGCATCTAGGGCACATCAACAAAACATTGTTCCCGTGGTACACCAAGCCTTGGCCAAGGCAAATATCGACAAAAAACAACTATCTGCCATAGCTTTTACAAGGGGTCCGGGATTGATGGGTTCTTTACTGGTCGGTACTTCCTTTGCCAAATCATTGGCCTTGGGATTGGACATCCCGCTGATCGAGGTAAACCACATGGAGGCACACATTCTGGCGCATTTTATCGATGATGAAGACAGGGTGCCCCCTTCGTTCCCTTTTTTGGGCATGACCATAAGTGGGGGACATACACAAATTGTGAAGGTTTCGGATCATTTTTCCATGGAAGTGTTGGGCGAAACCCTGGACGATGCGGTCGGCGAAGCTTTTGACAAAAGTGCCAAACTGATGGGGCTCCCTTATCCCGGTGGGCCTTTGGTGGACAAGTATGCCCAGTTGGGCAACCCTTCCTCCTTTGATTTTCCAAAACCAAAGGTTGATGGGCTCAATTTCAGCTTTAGCGGACTCAAGACCAGTATCCTTTATTTTTTGCAAAGGGAAACAAAAAAGAACCCTGATTTTATCTCTGAAAACATCAACGATATTTGCGCTTCGGTACAGCATACCATTCTGGAAATTTTAATGGAAAAGTTGACCATGGCCGTGGAACAGACGGGAATCAAGGAAGTGGCCATTGGTGGTGGGGTGGCCGCAAATTCGGGAATCAGGAAAAGGCTCAAGGAGTCGGAAAGCACACTTGGATGGAAAACCTACATCCCAAAATTTGAATACTGCACCGACAATGCCGCCATGATCGGAATTGTAGGTTACCTCAAGTTCCAAAAAGGGGCGTTTGCCGACCAAAGCATTGCGGCAAAGGCCCGCTATGCCATAGGAAGCTGATGTTTCCCTAAAACAAACTGTAAACCCTCTAAACCCAAGAGCTATGCAACTTTTTTATGACCCATCGTTGGACAACAGTGTGAAGCAGTTCACTTTTTCCCCTGAGGAAAGCAGGCATATTGTAAGGGTATTGAGGAAAAGCGAAGGGGACATCGTTCAGATCACCAATGGCAAGGGATATCTTTTTGAAGCTGAAATACTGGCTCCTGACCAAAAAAAATGTGTGGCCCAGATCATCTCAAGGACCAAGGCCATCCCCAAAAGATACAGCCTTCACATGGCAGTGGCCCCCACAAAGATGAACGACAGATACGAGTGGCTGTTGGAAAAAGCCACTGAAATTGGCGTTGATGAGATCACGCCCATTATCTGCGACCATTCCGAACGGAAAAAAATCAAACCGGAAAGAATGGAGCGCGTGATACAGTCTGCCATGAAACAGTCCTTGCAGACGGTTTTGCCCAAACTCAATCCCGCTATATCCTACAAAGAGTTCATCGAAAAAGAGTTCACGGGTCTCAAGTTCATAGCCCATTGCCAAAATGGTGAAAAGATGGAACTGAAAAGAAGGGTCATAGCCGACATGGACATTACCATTCTAATCGGTCCCGAAGGGGATTTTTCCAAAGAGGAGGTGGATCTGTCCAAGGAAAAGGGCTTTGTCCCCATATCGCTAGGCAACAACCGTTTGCGTACCGAGACTGCTGCCATAGTGGCCTGTGCAACAGTGGCCACCATCAATAGCTAGCCAAAAAGAGTGTTTTTATACATTTTAAGCAATGAATGCCTTACTTTTGAGGTAAACGGTACGATTTCACCATGAAAAGATTACTTCTGCTCACTGCCTTTTTCGTTTTTTGGAGCATGGGTCCAATGAATGCCCAACAGATTGCCGTGCTGAAATATGGCGGTGGTGGCGATTGGTATTCCAACCCCACGGCTCTGCCGAACCTCATACAGTTTTGCAATGGCAACATAGGAACCAAAATAGACCCACAGCCCGAAACCGTGGAAGCAGGAAGTGTCACGATCTTTAAATATCCTTTCCTGCATATGACAGGGCATGGCAATGTTTTTTTTACGGATGAGGAAGTGGAAAACCTCAGAACCTATCTTCTGTCGGGGGGGTTTTTGCACATTGATGACAATTACGGCATGGAACCCTATCTCAAAAGGGAACTCCAAAAGATTTTTCCGGACAAGCAGTTGGAGGAACTAGGTGGTGACCATCCCATTTTCGATCAAAAATTCAAGTTTCCCGAAGGGCTTCCCAAAATTCATGAGCATGACGGAAAAAGACCGCAGGCGTTCGGCATCTTTGAAAACGGCAGACTGGTGCTGCTCTATACTTTTGAATGTGATCTTGGCGATGGATGGGAAGACCCAACAGTCCACAACGATCCCGAGGAAATCAGACTAAAAGCATTGCAAATGGGCGCCAATATTGTGGAATATGCCTTTAAAAGCTGATCTATGAACTCCAAAACAATAGCCAACGGAATATTGAGGGCCGTCTTTATCTTGGCGGGCATTGTTCTTCTGGGCTATTTTTTCTACAAGGTACGGTCCGTACTTGCTTATTTGGCCATTGCCGTGGTGATAGCATTGCTGGGCAGGCCCATTGTACTGTTTTTAAGAAGAAGACTGAAGTTTCCCAATACCTTGGCCGTGGTGGCCACCATGATCTTTATGCTCTCTATTTTTTTGGGCATCTTGGCACTTTTCATTCCGTTGATCTCCGAACAGAGCAAAAATCTTTCCCTTTTGGACATCGAGGCGCTCAAGGGGGACATCAATACACTTTACCTTCAAATGCTGGACTATTTTGGAGCCTCTAGCGGAAGTGTCAGTAATCTTATCACGGAATCGAACATTGAGGAAAGTATGATCAAGGGATTGGACCTACGCTTCATTCCCAACTTTCTCAATTCGTTTGTCAACGCCCTGAGCAATTTTAGCATTGGCCTGTTCTCAGTTCTCTTCATTTCTTTCTTCTTTTTGAAGGACAGCAAATTGTTCCAAAATGGTCTGCTGACCTTCGTGCCCGACAATAAAGAAAGTAACTTGGTCAAATCCATCGACAAGATCAATGGTCTGCTTTCCCGATATTTTGCCGGAATCCTGCTCCAGCTTTTTATCCTATTTGTGATTTACACCATAGCCCTGTTTCTTGTGGGTGTGGAAAATGCCATCGTCATCGCATTTCTTTGTTCACTGTTCAATATCATCCCCTACATTGGTCCGATCATTGGCGGTGTGATTATGATTACCTTGACCATGACCAGTTTTTTAGGGGCCGACTTCAGTACCGTTATCCTGCCCAAGGCACTTTATGTCCTACTCGGTTTGACCATAGGTCAATTGGTGGACAATTTCTTTTCCCAGCCCTTTATTTTTTCCACCAGCGTCAAGTCGCACCCTTTGGAAATCTTTTTGGTCATCATCATTGCCGGGCTCCTTTTTGGGGTGGTCGGAATGGTGGTCGCAGTACCGGGATATACCGCTATCAAAGTAGTGCTGAAGGAATTCTTGGCCGAATATTCCATTGTGAAAAAATTGACCAAAAACTTATAGTATCAGTTTGAATAAATTACTTTTAAACACTGGAATACAGAATTTTATTAAAGAAAATTTAAACACTGACATCATGTCAGTTTTGTTGAAAAAGCCTTTATTCGAAGGCGTTTCGCAAAAAGAACTGGCCGAACAACTGGAAGGCCAAAAAAAGAGCCGGGAAAAATTGCCCACTTGGTTCAACACCGCTAGAATTTATTACCCGAACAAGCTGAACATTGAACAGACCAGTTCCGAACCCACCGCCCAATACAAGGCCAATTTGGTGGATGGAAAAACACTGTTGGATCTTACCGGTGGCTTCGGTGTGGACAGTTACTTTTTTTCCAAAAAAATTGATACTGTCTTCCATTGTGAAATTGATGAAAATCTCAGTGAAATTACTTCCCATAATTTTACGATGTTGGGAAGAAAAAACATCGAATGCTTTGCTGAAAATGGAATCGATTTCTTAAAGCACACCTCCGAAAAATTGGATTGGGTCTATGCGGATCCCTCCAGACGGAGCGATAAAAAGGGAAAAGTGTTCTTACTCCGGGATTGCCTTCCCGATATTCCCAAAAATCTCAACTTGATTTTTGAAAAGACCGAGAATGTTCTCTTGAAAACTTCTCCCCTTCTCGACATCAAACAGGGCGTGGAAGAACTTGAATTTGTAAAAGAAGTACATGTTGTTGCACTCCAAAATGAGGTTAAGGAACTTTTGTTTGTCCTCGAAAAAGGTTTTGTAGGGGATATTGCAATAAAGACCGTCAACCTGAAAGATAGTGATGGAGATTCTTTTAGTTTCATGCTATCGGAAGAACAAAACGCGGCTGTTGTCTTCGGGGAGCCGGCAAACTACCTTTACGAACCCAATGCCGCCATCTTAAAATCAGGTGGTTTCAAGTCCGTGGGAAGCCAATTCCAACTCAACAAACTGCACCAACATTCCCATTTGTACACCGCTTCCAAACTGATCGATTTTCCCGGCAGGCCGTTTGAGATAGTGAAAGCCCTTCCCTATTCCAAAAGCTCAATCAAAAAGTTGGGCATATCCAAAGCCAATATCACCACACGGAATTTCCCAGTATCCGTAGCAGACCTCCGAAAAAAACACAAAATAAGTGATGGTGGGGAAATCTATCTCTTCTTCACCACCGACATCCATAACAATTTGCTTTTCTTGGTTTGCAAAAAGGTCTAATCGGGGCAGTCCCATTTAAAGTTGGCCACCTTGTCATTAGAGCCTGCGGATAGGTTGTAGTGCCACCACTCCGTTCGGATGGACCAAAACCCATAAGCTTCCATAGTTTCTTTCAATAATTTTCGGTTTTCCAAAATGTTTTTGGGGAGGTCAAAATTGTCGTGGTAAGCCCGTTTTCCGAAGTAGTCAAAATCGGTTCCCATGTCCAATTGGTTGCCTTCTAAATCAACCAAAGTGATGTCCACTGCCCCTCCCTTATTGTGAATGGAGCCCTTGTCCGGATTGGCAACGTATTGGGGGTTGGGCACAATTTCCCACATTTTGTACTGCACCGAATTGGGCCTGTAGCAATCAAAAAACTTGATTTTCACCCCTTTTTTCATGAATTCCTTATTGGCCTCGATAAGTGCCTTTGCTGTTTTTACCCTCGTATAACATTCGGCGCAATCATACACTTTTGCTTTCAAAAAGTTATTTTCGGTGGCATACCGAAGGTCGTATGCAAAATCATCACTGAAATCCGCCAGACGAACAAAAGTGGTATCGGCCAGACCTTCAAAAGTTTTTAGCTTTTTATCCTTTTTAAGGACCGTATCGGCAACCTCTACTACAATTTGCTCTTGTTGTTCGGGTTGCTTGTCATTTTCCTTTTCCCGACAATTGAAAAAGAAAAGAGCCATCAAAATAAACAAAGAATATCTCATTGCGATCAGTTTATGCGTTTCTGTTCGGCCATCCATGCATAGAGTGAATCGGTAGTGTAGGCCCTGTCCCAGGCATTATGTCCCACATTCTTATATCTGGTATAGCGGACATCATAGCCCATTTTCTTTAATTTGTCCACCATACCATCTGATTCCTCCACCGAAATGACCTCGTCCCTGTCCCCATGGAATACCCAAATGGGCATATTCTTATCGATCCAATGGGCATAGGGCAAAGGAGCCATACCACAGACCACGGCCAGGGCCGCAAATTTTTGGGGATATTGGGTGGCCAGCTCCCAAGCTGCACTTCCACCCCTGCTAAGTCCGGTTAAGTAAACACGGTCTTTATCCACTCGGTTCGTTTCTACAATGGAATCCAACAACTGTACAACGGCCTGTGTGTTCCACCATTTCTTTTCATGCGGGTTTTGCGGCGCCAAGATCAAGAATGGAAATTGTTTGCCCTCCGCCAAAAGTTTGGGCGGACCATTTTTACGAACCTCTTCGATTTCCCTGCCAGACTCTCCACCACCATGTAAAAAAAGCAACAAACCAAATTCCCTGTCTGAGGAAAGGTATCCCTCGGGATAATAAAGATAGTACCTCAAGTTTTCCTTGGTGACCGTTAGCAGTTCATCCTGTACCAATTGGGATTGCGCCGCACAAGCTTGCAGCAAAAGAAAAGTCCCCAACAAAAAACATCTGTACATCTTTTTTCCCATTTCAAAATAACAGCTTACAAAAGTTTGTTGGCAATGTCCTGCCAAGTGTCCGCCCGTTCAAAATGATTGGTATGGACATTGTGCGGGGAAGTGAACATGATGGTCCGGCCATTGAAATTTTTCAGATTTTTGCTCCTGTCGTCTATCAACACGTCGCCCTTTAAAATGAATTTGTCCCCACACAGGATTCTTTTTTGCCAAGGTATAAAGGGAAAATACCTGTCCAGCCAATCTGACTTTTCCCGTAGTGATTGGGGAAATTCCATGGCTGCTGAGGCAATATAGACCTCATGTTTCCTGTTCAGCTCATAAAGTACTTCCTGGCTATCGGGAATGACACTCAAGCCCTCAAAAAAACCGACACGCCATGTGTGATCCTTTATGTATTGCTGGTGCTCTTCCGGAACGCATTGCCAAGCCTCTTTCCCATGGCAATCATCCATTGTGAGCTGCGCATTGAATTCTTCATTGTACAGGTCGATGTGGGCTCGGTATGCATCGGCTATCACCTCGTCCATATCCACAAAAATGATCATAAAGCTACTTTTTGGTGAAGTACGTCAAAAAATGAGGGATAATCAAACCACTTTGGTGAAAATATCCCTAAAACCACCCCATCTTGAAACGTCTGGTTGTTTGTAATTGGAAAAATAAACTTTACCTTCACACAACACCAATACAAAAGCGCAAAAATGCGCTTTTGTGCTTAAAATGAACCCAAGAACATGTTGCCCAAAGGTACTTTTCCTGAAAAAGTCTATTTAAATGGTAAAATTGTAAGTTCTGACCAAGCAAACATTTCTGTTTTTGATCGCGGTTTTCTTTTTGGCGATGGCATTTACGAGGTAATGGTCCAATTGGAACGGGGAATCTTCTATCAAAAAGCCCATTTGGATAGACTGCAGGACAATCTAAATAAAATAGGGATAGCATTCCGTGTAAAGGAATTGGAGGAACAGCTTGAACACTTGCTACAAGCCTCCGAACTGACCAAAAAACCTTGTTTGATCTATATGCAGGTCACCCGGGGTGTGGCTCCCCGAAAACATGCATACCCAAAAGGGGCTCCACCCACCGTGATGATGTATGCGCTGCCCTATTCATTGCCACATATCAACACAAAAAATATGAAAGCTGTGACCAGACCCGATTTTAGGTGGCACCGTTGCGACATCAAATCCATATCCCTGCTCGGAAACGTCATGTCCAACGAAGCGGCCATGGATGAAAAAGCTGATGAGGCTGTTTTGGTACGTGACGAATATATCACCGAAGGTTCGCACACCAACATTTTCTTTGTTAAGGACGAAAAAGTACATACCCATCCTGCCAACAATCATATTTTGGACGGCGTTACGCGAAAAATTGTGTTGAAGCTTTGTAACGACCTTCACATTCCGGTGGTTGAAAAACCGGTGTCCTTGGCAGAGATCACAACCATGGATGAGGCCTTCTTCACGGGAACCACCACCCAAATTGCATCCATAGCCCAGCTGGACGATCATGTTTATCATCCTCCTGGCAAGATTGGTCCGATGACCAAAAAATTGCAAGAAACCTTTGCTCAGCTTAAGGCAATCGATTCCTCTCAATTAATAGTATAGCGTATAAAGAACTTCAAATCTGATTTCAACAAGTAACAACCTTAAATTTATTAAAAGATAAACCATGAAAAAAACCACATTAGCCCTAATGTTTACTCTTGGCCTGTTATCCGGTTCGGTAATGGCCCAAGAAATTGAAAAAAAATATACCAAAGAAGTAGAGCGATTGGCCAAAAACAAACAGGTCAAGGCTGCCTTTGACCTCATTGGAGCACAAAAAGACCAAACCACCGAAGACTTGATCACCCTGACCGAAGTTCTGGCTCCTCCATTTATGGAGGAAGAAAGGGGAAAAGTTTTTGGAAAGATGCTCCAAGAAGCCGGGGTGGACAGTATTTGGACCGATAAGGTCGGAAATGTGATCGGCTTGCGCAAGGGGACATCCGGGGAATCCGGCTACGTAGGTGTCGATGCCCATTTGGATGTTGTTTTTCCGGAAGGGACCGATGTTACCGTCAAAAAAGTAGGGGACACCCTAAAAGCGCCTGGAATTGGGGACGACACCCGTGGACTGGCCATGCTCATCAGCATGCTCAAGGCGATGAACAAGGTAAAGATCAAGACCCAAAAGGACATCCTAATCGTTGGTTCTGTGGGCGAAGAGGGCCTTGGAGACCTGCGCGGCATGAAATATATGTTCAACGAGTCGGGACTGGATATTGATTCATGGATCGCCATAGACGGCGGTAGCTTGGGCAGGATAAGCAATGCTGGACTGGGTTCAAAACGATATAAATTGGTGGTAAAAGGCCCGGGAGGACATTCTTGGGGCGCTTTTGGGCTTGCCAACCCCCATCATGCGCTGGGAAAGGCCATTGCTGTTTTCTCCAAAAATGCATGGGACTATACTTCCGGGGATATACCCAAAACCAGTTTCAATGTTGGACGGATCGGCGGTGGCACTTCTGTGAATTCCATTCCTTTTGAGTCTTGGATGGAAGTGGACATGCGTGCTATTAATCCTGAAAATTTGGATGAAATCGAGATGATTTTCAAGAATTCCGTGGAAAAAGCAATCACTGAATACAATGCCAGTGGGGTGCGGGACCAAGTGACCTACGAACTCATCAAAATCGGTGATAGACCTTCCGGGGAGCTGTCCCCTTCCCTACCCCTCATCCAAAGAACCATGGCCGCTACGCAATATTTTGGGGCCACCCCAAGTTTGGGTCGGGGATCTACCAACATCAACATTCCTGTTTCCAAGGGAATTCCATCCGTGTGCATCGGTCGGGGTGGAAAAGGTGGCGGAGCGCACTCTTTGCACGAATGGTTTCTCAACGATGAGCCAAATGACGAGTCCATCCAATTGGCCCTTTTGATCACCTTGGCACAGGCAGGACTGGAAAAATAATGGATTTCATACCAAGTTAACAAAAAACAAGCCCCCTGATCGGGGGCTTGTTGCTAGGACCGAATGGTTCCCTTTGGTTCGGCCTTTCGCTTAGAAATAGTGATTGTAAAGGTTTGGTTGGCTGGTTGGTTATTTGTTATTTGCCTCCTCTTTCCTTTTTTTGTTTGTCCACCATGGCTTCCACATCGCGGAGCAATTGTTTGGCGTCGTACACAATACCATCTTTGATGGTGAGTTCAATACCGCCCACTCTTTCAGGTTTTCCTATTTCATCGTTCAGTCTCACAGCACCGGTTCCGTAGAGCACTTTAAAGTTTTGCAACGGATTTTCATCCACGATGATCATATCTGCCAATAGACCGGGGCGGACAACACCGTATTCGATGGGTTTGTTCATGGGCTTGAAGACTTCTTCGGCACTGTGCATGGTGGCCGAACGGATCACCTCAAGCGGGTGGAAACCGGCTTCCTGCAACATTTCGAGTTCCAAAATGGTTCCAAATCCATACAATTGGTAAATGAAACCGGAATCTGACCCCACAGTCACTTTTCCGCCCATGTTCTTGTATTCGTTCAAAAACTGCATCCAGACCTGGTAATACTTCTTCCAGGCCACTTCATCCTCCGTGGTCCAATCGAACCAATAGGCCCCATGGTTCCTTCTGCTGGGCTCAAAGAAATCCATTTGGGTGGGCAGGGTATATTTTTCGTGCCAATCCGCATTTCGGGCCCTCATCACATCCCGTCCTGCGGAATAGATGGTCATGGTCGGGTTGATGTAAAAATCCAGCTTCAAAAATTCATCCAAAAGGGCATTCCATTTTTCACCGCCCGGCTTCACCAAGTTCCACTGTCGGGCCACTTGTCCAAAACGGTGCTGTTCGTCCCCATAATTGATGTCCACTGGGAATGGCTGCACATCGTTGTTTTCATACATGGATTCGAATAGTCCGTAGAAATGGGTCATACTGGTGAGCCCAAGTCGGGCCGCATCCAAGGCGTTCATTTGGGCCACACCGCTCTGCGCTAGGTGGGCAGTACTACCCAATCCCAATGAATTGGCCTCGTCCAAAAGTGCTTTCATGATTTCTGGCCTGAAAGCACCCAATTTTAGGCCATCCACTCCCTTTTTCTTGGCATAGCGCACCCATTCCCTGGCATCCTCAGGGGTCAAGATCTTTCGCCCCTTCCACTCTTCCCCACTACCGGGGCGGTGGTAGGAAACTATTCTTGGGGCCACCATCTTATTGCTCGCACTCCTTTCCCGCTCCTTTAGTGACCACTCTAGATCACCTGTGGGCACTCCACGTACTGTGGTGATGCCGTGGGCCATCCATAATTTGTACACATATTCCGCTTCCGGTGCTTTGGGCACTCCCCCTGTGTGGACGTGAAGATCCACAATTCCTGGCATGAGGTATTTGCCTTCGGCATTGATTTCTTTGGTCTTGCCCGTTCCCAGTTTTGGACGCTTGGATTCATCAATGGGTATTTTGGGCGCACCAACGCCAACCACATCAACGATCTTGTTTTTTTCCACGACGATGTCCACAGGGCCACGGGGTGGGCCTCCTGTTCCATCGATCAAGGTAACGCCACGGATGATGAGTCGGTCAAAAGGGCCTTCACCCTCACCTGGCTTACGATCAGGGCCTCCGATCATCTGGGCGCTCAACAGCAAGGGCAGTATTAAAAATGTTGTCAATAAATAATGTTTCATAAAATATTGGATTTAAAGAGTGTTGGTTATTTAATTTAGGTTCTTTCCAGTTTAAAATACAATTTGGCCTGGGCCAGCCCCGGTCTTTGTCATTTTGATCAAGAAAACCGAGTTGTTACTTTTAAGTTACCAAAACCTTTAAAGAGGGTGACAAAAGTTTATTTTTTTTGAAGAAAAGATAATTTTTATCCTAAAATGTTGATTTTATCCACAAAACAAGAGCAACGTAAATTGAACAATCCATAGGTTTTGAAAAGCAGTAAAACTGAAAACCGAAGGTGGGTCGGTAAAGTAATCTACCGCGGGGGCATTTAAATCTCTATCATCGAGCAAACCACGAATCTTAAACCCCTTGCATTTCACCATCCTATCCCAAAATTCCCTACCTTAAGGCCTTCATTTTAAAACCAGCCTATATGAAATTTCGTATGCCAATTCTGGGCCTTATCCTCGTGTTGGGCCTTTCCTGCAAACAAGAACCCGTTTCTTCCCTGGCGGACTATCAAGGAAATGAAACCTATACCGTGATTGTTGGTGAGAACAAGGTGGGCCATCTCAAAACCACCATTGTGGGCGATACCATCAACGTTGATTACGATTACAAGAACAACGGACGTGGCCCGACCATGAAGGAAACCATCGTGCTCAATGCTGAAGGGTATCCGGTGGATTGGAAAATTACCGGAAACACCACTTTTGGCAATGCCGTGAACGAACATTTTTCCCTTGAGGGCCAAAAGGCTTCATGGACCGACGCCACGGGTTCAGGGAGCGAAACAGTTGAAAACCCACAGCTTTATGTCAATCAGTTTGGAAGCCCCTACGCTTCCGTATTGGCGGCCAGGTTGCTACTGAACGCACCCGAGAATACCTTGCCCGTGCTTCCTGCTGGAAACCTGACTTTGACCCCAATGGAGACACTCAGCGTTCCCATGCCCTCCGGTGAAGGCGAACTGGCCCTGACCACCTACGCGCTTTCCGGGGCCGACCTGAACCCTTCCTATTTTATTTTGGACGACCAGAAACGTTTTTTTGCCGCCATCGACCCAAGATTTATTGTGATCAGGGAAGGTTTTGAGGCTGTGGAAAAAGATATGCGTCAATTGGCCGAAAACTACTCCGCGAAGCGCTACGAGACCCTTCAAAAAGAATATGCCCACCATTACGACAAAAAAGTGCGCATCCAGAACGTGCGTGTGTTCGATGCGGAAAAAATGAGCCTGACCGACCCGGTTTCCGTGGTGGTGGAAGGTGAAAAAATCATGACCATCGAAGCGGCCGATGCCACAGGTGAAGGCGAAATCACCATCAATGGGAATGGGGGCACTTTGGTCCCTGGGCTATACGAAATGCACGCCCACTCAGGGGACAACGGTGCCCTGTTGAACGTCTTGGCAGGGGTGACCTCCTTCCGCGATATGGGGAACGACAACGAAGTACTGTCCGATCTGATGGAAAAGATCGAATCGGGCGTATTGGCCGGACCACGGATCACCCGATTGGGCTTCATCGAAGGAAAGAGCCAGTTCAACGCCAACAACGGCATCATCGTGGAAAGCGAAGCCGAGGCCCTGGCCGCGGTGGACACTTATGACAGTCTGGGCTACTATGGTGTAAAACTCTACAACAGCATGAACGGGGACTGGGCACCTGCCATCGTGAAGAAGGCGCATGAAAAAGGAATGTTCGTGACCGGGCACGTTCCCGCTTTCTCCAACGCCAATGCCATGCTGAGCGCTGGGTATGACGAAATGACCCATATCAACCAGACCATGCTCGGATGGGTGCTCGAACCCGAAGAGGACACCCGGACCCTACTGCGCCTAACTGCCATGAAACGCTTTCCGGGACTGGATTTAAACAGCGATAAAGTACAGGAAACCTTGGATCTTTTTGTGGCCAACAAGACCGCCATGGATCCTACCTTGGCCATCCACGAGCGATTGATGCTCTCCCGCAACGGGGAAATAGCACCCGGTGCCCTGGACTATGTTGACCACATGCCTCCCAACGAGCAGCGCGGACTGAAAGTGGCCTTGGCCCAGATTGCCGATGCCGAAGAGGACAAAGCCTATCGGGAAGCCTATCAAAAAATTGTGGAGACCCTTAAAATGATGAAGGAAAAGGGTATCTTGATCGTAGCCGGGACCGACCTTGGCGGCGCCTTTAACCTGCACCGCGAACTGGAACTTTATACGGAGCAGTTGGGCTACACCAATGCCGAAGTGCTGAAACTGGCCACTTACGACATGGCGCAATACCTAGGCCATGAAGATCTGGGCAGTATTGCTCCGGGCAAACTGGCCGACTTCTTCTTGGTCCCTGGCAACCCCGTGGAGGACATCAAGGCGATAAAGAGCATTGCCCTGGTTTCTCGGGGAGGGACGTTTTACTACCCTACCGAGGTCTATCCCGAGTTTGGCATAGCTCCCTTTACCCAAATGCCGGAAGTGAAGGAATAGTTGGGGTTTAAACTAAAGTTTAAAAGGCCGGTGGCAAGATATTGCCATTGGCCTTTCTTGTTAAAATGCACGTAAAATGCTATTTGCCAATCGGTTGATTTTGTAATTTTTCGACCTTGGAAACGAAATAGAACCATCAGCTTATGAAAAACAAGATCCTCTTCCTGATTTTCGGTCTTGCCCTGTGCGTTGCAAGTTTTGCGCAGACCGACCCCACAGCCAATTCCCAAACCACAACGGGAATGATCAAGGTGACGATACTCTATCCCAATGATACCGGGAAAACGTTTGACATGGACTATTATGCCAACAAGCACATGCCCATGCTGGCCGAACTGTTCGGGGATACTTTGAAGAAATTGGAGATCGACAAGGGAATGTCCGGACGTACCGCCGATGACCCCACTCCCTATTTGGCGATCGGCCACCTTTATTTTGACAGCATCGAAGCTTACCAAAACGCATTTGGCCCCAATGCCGCCCAGATAAGGGGCGATATCCCGAACTATACCAACATCCAACCCATCATCCAGATCAGCGAGGTGGTGCAATGAGCAGGAGGTTTTTAACCTTTAGGTTAAGGGCCAGTGGCAAAGTTTAGCCACAGGCTTTTTTTGTTTACAGCAAGCTACACAAAAACAAGGGATTATGTTGACAAAAGTGTTGATTGATTACTGGAAAGCGTGAGGTTTTTTAGGTGGTTTTCAATTAACTTCGTTATCGGTCGATATCATTCATTAAAAACGAATCATATCTTTAACGTTGTGTATAATGTAAAAATAGAACCATAGATAGAAGAATGACCAATTTAGAAAAATTTAAATCTGATTTAGAAAAGCTAATTACGGATGGGCAAAAACTTCTTATGGTTATGCAATACGAATGTTATCCAGAGGAATTTGAAAAGCAGATAAAACCTAAATTAAAAAAAGACTACAAAACCTTCGTTGAAAAAATAAAACCATTTAAACAAGATTATCAGCATTGGTATTCTGAATCGTTAGTTTTATTGAGACAATTATTACCTGATAGGGTCAATGACTTTATAAAACTTTATGAAAAGCCTAAAACAAGAAAAACAATCGAATATGGAAACTATGTTTTGGAAGATTATTTACAAAATTTAATAGTTACAAGTGGATTTGGAGAGCGTAAAGTTGGACCAGAAGCAGCAGTTAGCCAATTTGAGCAACAGTTATATATTTTAAAATCTGTTGAAAAAAGATTTGAAAGTTCTCTGTTTGACATTAAACAAATAACACAAGCTGATATTTTTGATTCGGAACTTGATGCTGCTAAAGAATTAAACAAAAAAGGGTTTTCACGTGGTGCTGGAGCAATTGCTGGAGTAGTTTTAGAAAAACATTTAGCTCAAGTTTGTGAAAATCATAAAATAAAGATTCTAAAAAAGAATCCTACCATTTCTAATTTCAACGATAAATTAAAAACAGCAGAAGTGTATGAAACTACTGTTTGGAGAAAAATTCAACATCTTGGCGACATAAGAAATCTTTGTGACCATAATAAAAAAAAGGAACCAGAGAAAGAAGATGTTGACAATTTAATAAATGGAGTTGACAAAATAATTAAAACAATCTTTTAAAAACACAATACATAACATTTATTATAACACCCCCACTATTCCCCCCCCTTCCTCCTCAACCCTTAAACCTGCCCCAAATATCGCGGCATCCACATTTTTCAACAAAATGATTGCTTATTAATTTATTAATCGTAATATTGCAATTAAATAATAAAACGAATGGGAGTTTCCAAAACAGAAATGTTCACCGACAAGCAAAACCAGATTGCGCTTTTTGCCAAAGTGATCGGACATCCGGCCAGGGTGGCCATCCTACAGCATCTTTTTAAACTCAATTCCTGTGTGTGCGGCGATCTGGTCAACGAAATAGGACTGGCACAACCCACCATCTCCCAACATTTGAGGGAACTAAAATTGATGGGCCTCATCAAGGGAAATGTGGAAGGCACCAGCGTTTGCTACTGTATCGACACCGAAAACTGGACCAAAATGAAGAAAGTCCTATCCGATTTTTTGGAGCAGAACACTCCCCAAACAGATTGTTGCTAACATATTTTAAATCAATTTATTACAAATTCAAAATAAACCATTATGAAACTATCTGAAATAAAAAAACAGCTCGCTGAACTGGATACTATCGCATTTCAATTGCCCAACGGGGAATTGGTGCCCAATCATTTCCACGTTACGGAAGTGGGGAAGGTCACCAAACATTTTATCGACTGCGGTGGAACGGTACGCAACGAGGAGGTGGTGAACTTCCAACTTTGGAACGCCAATGATTATGACCACAGGCTGCATCCTGAAAAATTGTTGCACATCATAGCCCTATCCGAAAAAAACTTGGGTATCGGAGATCTGGAAATCGAGGTCGAATACCAAGGGCAAACCATCCAGAAGTTTGGGCTGGACTTTGACGGCAACCACTTTTTGCTGACCTCCAAACATACCGATTGCCTTGCCAAGGACAAATGTGGGGTTCCTGCGGAAAAGCCAAAGGTGAAATTGGCAACTTTGACCAGCGAACCATGTTGTTCCCCCGACGGAAATTGTTGCTAACCCTTTGTAACCGATTTTATGGCACTATTTGAAAAACTGCAAGGATTCTTATCTGAGCTGGACCCCAACACCATCCCAGCGGAAAGAAAAGAGATCCTCCAACCGCTTGTGGACTTTGTCCGGCAAAAAAAAGATGCTCGGGAGGAAATCCGCCTCAATTTTATCTGCACCCACAATTCGCGCAGGAGCCATCTGTCCCAAATTTGGGCACAGGCCATCTCACACCATTTTGGGATCAAGAGTGTAAGCTGTTATTCGGGCGGTACAGAGGCCACGGCACTCTTTCCCATGGTGGCAGAGACATTGGGGAACACCGGGTTTCAGGTCCAGGCACTTTCAGATGGCAAAAACCCGGTTTACGGCATCAAATACGCTGATAACGAACATCCGGTGATTGGTTTTTCGAAAAAATTGGATGATGATTTCAACCCCAAGTCAGGATTTGCGGCCATCATGACCTGTGATTCCGCCAATGAGGCCTGTCCTTTTGTTCCCGGTGCCGAAAAAAGGATACCTATTACTTTTGAAGACCCAAAGGCGTTTGACAACACCCCACAACAAGCCGAAAAATATAGTGAACGGAGCAGACAGATCGCCACTGAGATGTACTATGTCTTCAGTTTGATCCATTAGAAATCGGAATTCCATCAATAAGATACCGCCGCCATCTTCGGTTTTTTGGTTATTTTTAAAATCGGGCTTGACCTCTTTTAAAGGGACCCAAAATCAAACTGCCCGATAAACTGCTTCGGTATGAGAACAAAAATTCTGATTATTTTCACTCTAATGATAATCGGGTCATGTGGAAAAAAGGAACAAAAGGAAGGGTTGGCGCAGCTAGAAAACTTGGTCGTGAGAATTTCTGAAATTGAGGTTTTTCCAATGTATTTGGATGAATATGTTGCAATTCTCAAGGAAGAAGCCGAAGCTTCTGTGAGATTGGAGCCCGGTGTCATTTCCATCTATCCCATGTTTGTGGAAGAAAATACCTCGCAAATAAGGATTTTGGAAATTTACTTGGATGAAAAAGCCTATAAAGATCATCTGCAAACCCCTCATTTCAAGCACTATAAATCCTCTACCCTGAAAATGGTCAAATCCCTTAAATTGATTGACATGGAGTCCATGGACAAGGAGACCATGCCCGACATTTTTAAAAAATTGGAACGGTGAGGAACCCACCTTTCCATGGTGCTCTGTTTTGCCCAGATGGCTTGGATTCACGGAACGACAACCTTTTCTTTATTGGATTTCAGTGGTCTTGCCCATGTAGTTTTCAACAAATCTGATCAAATCTTCGCCATGCAAATTTTTGGCCAAGACCTTTCCTTCATGACCTATCAGAAAATTGGCGGGTATCGTTTTCAATCTTAGGGCATCCATCAACGGGTTTTGATCTCCCAACAAATGCGAGGCGTGCAACCATCTGTCCGCTCCATCCCTTTTTATGGCATTCTTCCATGCCCTTTCATTACTTTCCAAACCGTAGGCCATAATCTGAAAATCGTTGACCCGATGCTTTTCCCAAAGCGGCACCAGTATGTCCCTGTTCTCTATCCGACACGGAGCGCACCAAGAAGCCCAAACATCCAAAAGCAGCAACCTATTTCCATCCAATACTTCTTGCAAAGTCAGGGTTTCCCCATTCTCCATGGGAAACTCTAGATTGGGCATGAGATCGCCCTTCAAAATGGGCAGTTTTTCCTTGTCGGCTTTTGCTTTCAGTTCCTGCACCCATGGGTGATCGGGATGCAACGAGTCCCACTTTTGACCCTGCCCGTGCAAAAATTCGGGGATACGCTCATAATCACCCTCGGGACTGATCCATCGGATCGCCACCAAGGCAGGCAATAATTCCGAAGTGGTATTTGCAAACGCCATCAATTGGGCTTGGTAGTCGAGCAGGTTCTTTTCCCGCTCCAGTAAGGCTTCGTCCGCACCACTTTCTTCCAAGGACCTTTCCTTATATCCATCAAAAGCCCGCTTTCTCAAATCCCGAAGTCGGAGGATTTCAGCATTTGCGGAGGAAGGCTCTTCCATGGTCAAACTGTTTTGGAACTCACTGATATCCGCTCGGATTTTTATATGCTGCCCGGAATTCCAGACTATCGGAAAATAGTTGTCGGTGTTGGGGTCTTCATTTTCCAAACGATTGGCATGTTTTTCACCTTTTTTCTGCACCGCCAATTCCAGCAAAATGGGTTCCTTGGCATCCCGTAGTTCCTGAAAATGAAAATTTCCTTTATCATCGATCAGGGCAGAATCCATGACCTCTGCCATAAAACTTTGCCCTACCTCGCTCCAAGTATGGGGCCGAAGCAGGTAAATCTTGTGCTTCCACCCTGCTCCATCGGAAAGATCAAGGGTGCCAGAGATCATGGGGGTGTTTGAGCAGCCACCCATCAAAAGTGCAGCGGGCAAAAACAGGTAATAAATTGATTTCATGGCATAAAATTAACGAATAAACCCATCTTTGTGTACCTTTCCCGCACCATGAAAAAATGATCTAAAGAACCATGACCATCACCCATCGATACCATTGGACCTGTCCTATCAAAACAAACCTTAAGTTCAGGGCTTTTACAATTATTGGCCTATTCTTTTATATTTCCCCTACCCTGTCACAAAAGGTAAACAACGTTCCTGAAGCATTTGATGCCATAGATCCAAATCCTATCGTGATTCATTTAAGCAACACCCTTGATATTCCCACAGAAGGAGGACATTTGCAAGGAGTGCAGGCCATAGGAGCCATTGGCAACGAAAAACTGTTCCTTTCGGGAAGTTCGCTCGACCAAGCCTACATTGTCCGGGCAGATGTGAAAAACCGAAAAACGGATACCCTGATCGTTTTGATGGAAGACCCATTCAGACACGCTGGCGGCATTCAGGTAAGCAATGGTTATTTGGCCGTGGGCATCGAGGACAACAACACCAAGACCAAAGCCAAAGTCTGTGTGTACTCATACGAGAATGTTGGTCTATACCACTCCAGACCCAATGTGACCATCGACAGGGAAGGTGAGGTCAAACGACCCACGGCCGGGGCAACGGGCCTATTGGCGCGAGATGTTGGATACCTAATGGTAGTCGCCAACTGGGATGCCCGTGTCTGGGATTTTTATGCCGTTGATGTTGACAAGGGTAAAAGTTGGCCATTAAAAAGTATAGCGGCACCTGACGATTGGGCGAGCTATCAGTCCATCAACCTAGTCATGGACGACAAGGGCATTTATGCCATCGGATTCCATCAAGAAAAGGGAACGCATCTTGCCGATCTCTTTTTTGTGAGTTCATTGGATCATTTCGATCCCCAAGTGGAGAAAATAATTTCCAAAACCTTCCATTGCCAAAACGGGGCAGATTTTATCGGGGCCGCTGGCCTTCAGGTAGATGATGAGGGAAAACTGCACGTCTGGGCCACACAAAAGAATGCTGCAGAGCAAATAGTGGTGAACAGATTTTCGCAAAACTGAGGATATGTTTCATCAATTTTGTGGGCTGTTGTGGATCCAAATGAGGGAATAGCTTTTATTTTTGAAGAATAGATCAATAATAAAACCCAAAATGGATCCAAATTTGACCTGGAACGATTTTTTGAAAGTGAACATGGTGGTCGGCACGATAGTTTCCGCCGAAAAATTCAAGGAAGCCCGTAATCCTGCCTACAAAATGGTTGTTGATTTTGGAGCGTTGGGGCAAAAGAAGACTTCTGCCCAGATCACCGAACTCTACAATCCGGAAGAGCTTGTCGGAAAACAGGTAGTGGCCGTCATCAACTTTCCTCCCAAACAGATTGCCAACATAATGAGCGAATGTCTCGTTCTGGGTAGTATTGGCGACAACGGACAAGTAACTTTGATCCAGCCTGAAAGAAAGGTTCAAAATGGCACCAAGATAGGATAAACTTTGTTTGACCGGATTGTGGAATGTTTTCAAATTTATTCCACAACATTCACATTGATCATTTTATCGGCCTTGATCAAGAGTTTGTGGCTGCTGCTCGATAGGTTGGTGATATACACTTTCTTGCCTGCTTTGTGATAACGTTCCGTGAGCTTGTTCACTGCTTCAATGGCTGACATATCCACAATGCGGCTTTCCTTGAAGTCGAGCATGATCTCATCAGGGTCGTTCAGTACATCAAACTTGTCATTGAACATTTTTATGGAACCAAAGAAAAGCGGGCCGTAAATCTCGTAGTGCTTTACCCCGCTTTCATCCACATGCTTTCTCGCCCTGATACGCTTGGCATTGTCCCACGCAAACACAAGGGCCGCAATAATGACACCTATCAGCACGGCAAGGGCAAGGTTGTGCAGAAATATGGTAACCAACATCACCAATGCCATTACGATGATATCCGAAATGGGATATTTGTTCAAAATCTTTACACTTACCCATTCAAAGGTTCCGATGGCCACCATGATCATAAGGCCCGTTAAGGCGGCAATGGGCAATTTCTCGATCAAGGGTGCCCCGAACATGATGAAAATGAGCAATGCCACGGAAGCCACAATACCTGACAGGCGGGCTCTTGCCCCATTGGAAATGTTGATCAGACTTTGTCCCAGCATGGCACAACCACCCATCCCGGAAAAAAATCCAGAGGCTATATTGGCAATGCCTTGGGCCGCAGCTTCCTTATTGGTCCGACCCCTGGTCTCGGTGATCTCATCAATAAGCTCCAAGGTCAGCAGACTTTCTATCAGGCCGACCCCGGCCACAATCGCCGCATAGGGAAAAATAATGGTCAAGGTTTCCAAGGTGAAAGGAATATCGGGAATATGAAACGGAGGAAATCCACCTTTTATGGATGCCATGTCCCCTACGGTCTTTGTATCTATTCCAAAAACGACCACAATGCCAAAAACCACCAAAATAGCGGCAAGGGATGCCGGAAAAGCCTTCGTCAGCTTGGGCAACCCCCAAATGATGAGCATGGTGAGCAGCACCAACCCCAAGATAATATATAGCGTATTGCCCGTGAGCCAATTCCCCGAAGCATCCTTGAACTGATCCAGCTGGGACATAAAAATGATGATGGCCAGGCCGTTCACAAAACCGTACACTACGGGCAATGGCACCAAACGCATTAATTTACCTAGCTTTAAAACCCCTGCGAGCACTTGAAGGATACCGGCCAACACCACCGTGGCGAACACATATTCCACTCCATGAGTCTTTGCCAAGGCTACAATGACCACAGCAACGGCACCCGTTGCCCCAGAGATCATACCTGGCCTGCCTCCAAGAATGGAGGTCACCAAGCCCATGACAAAGGCGGCATACAGCCCTACCAATGGGGACAGCCCAGCCATAAAGGCAAAGGCTACGGCTTCGGGAACCAAAGCTATGGCAACGGTAAGGCCGGAAAGCACTTCGGTCCGATAATTTACTTTTTGTGAAAAATCAAATAATCTTAAATATTGTTTCATGTGTGTTTGGATAATGCAATAGACCCATCGGTCAAAACTGCAATAGGTTAAAAAACTTCAGGTTTGATAGTGGACGGGACTGTCCTAAAAAAAATGCTTCAGGGCGGAGTCGCCACTGGCAATACAAATTGATATGTAATTGAGGTCTTGTCCATTTTTAGAAGCGGCAAAATTACCCACAATTTATAGACCTACAAAATATAAGGGCAAAAGGTGTAACTGATATATTTGGTGCTGCTGCTCCTTTTATTTATTTAAAAGGTAATTGCGAAGGACAAAAGGCCAAAAAGTCCGCTAATCGGTGTTTTTTGCATCAAATAAGGTGTTTTTACCTAAAAAATATTCGATGAACTGCATTTTTTACTCGTTAAAAGTGAAAACCTGTGAAAAATTGATAAGTATTTCCTTGCTTTCTTTTTGATCTTTGTCATGTATTAACCCCCAAATCTATACATCATGACACGATCTACAATTTACAGCCTACTTGTTTCAGGAATGATACTGGCCAGCCAAAGTTCTTTTGGGCAAATGGCCAAAGAAATGATAGACGAAACCATAACCGGAGGTGTTTCCACCATTGATGGCTACGTGCCTTCCATGTCCATTACCAAAGATGGTAAAACAGCCTACTTCAGCAAGGGAACTTATGAAAAGCCGCTTTACGGCGTTTTTTCCAAAAAAGAATTGGTGCACCATGTTTACCGTGCCGAAAACATCAACGGAAAATGGACCAACATCACCAAACTTGAAGTATGTCCAAAGCATTACTCTGCCAAGCATCCAACTGTTTCGGAAGACGGAAAACGATTGTTCTTTGCCTCCAACATGAAGGGCAGCTATGGTAAATACGATATTTATGTTGCCGATATCAATAAAGATGGCAGCATGGGCGTGTCCAAAAACCTTGGATCCAAAGTGAATACCAAAGAGGATGAACTGTACCCCAGCATTTATAACGGTACCTTGCTCTTCTTTGCTTCCGAAGGCCGTGATGGTTTCGGCGGATTGGACCTGTATGCCACCCAGGTGGTACAGAACACCCTCACCCCTTCCGTAAACTTGGGGAACCACATCAACAGCGACAGTGATGATTATGCCATCCAGCTCAGTCCAGAAAAGAAATTGGGATTTGTAGTGTCCAACAGGGGGTACAATAACACCATCTCACAATATACCGTGGCCTACGGACGTTCAGATAAGCAAGATCAGTACAGAGACGTTGCTGAAAGGGACGCCGGCCTGCAAACCGCCATGAATGGTGGAACGGAGCATAAATATGCCGGAACCTCTTTTGATGAAGAATAGTCTTTGATCCAAACGATTTAGAAAATCGGTCAACTACCTGAATTGTCGTATGATGCGTTTCATAGCCGAGATTAGAAACACTCATGACCATGATAAGAAAGACAGGGGGGAACTGACAGTCTATCATAGAAAGCGGGTTGTATTATTTCAATCTGACCGATTTTCCACCAAGAATAGGATGCCTTTTAAAAGGTATCCTATTTTTTTATGCATATACTTCACAATCAATTTATTACCCTGTTTCAAATTTCATTTCGGGCCGAACCACATCCTGATATCCAATAATCACAAAGTGCATTTGAACGAAAAAAACTACAAAAAATTCTATCCGCGGTAAAAAAATCCTAATTTAACTCTTGAAATAATACATTCCCAAATCTATTAGTCATGAAAAAAAACTACAACACTCGGAAAAAAGGCATCCCAAAACCTCTTTTGGATTTTCTTTTTTAAGAAGTTAACCTACCTCTTCTAAACTTTTTTTGAACCGATCCCTTATAGGGATCTTGCCCAGATTAAAGATTTGGTCATGGGTCTGCTTTATCCAGTTTCTTGTTTTCAGGAGCTTGGATTGATGTACCGTACCTTTGTCCTATCTCCTTCAACCTGTGGAACGGGCTTTTTATGCCCTATGGCAAACCTATAAATTCAAAGAAAAATGTAAAAAGTTATCAATCCCCCCAAATCTTTCTTATCATGAAAACAAATGCATTAAAAATTGCCATCATCGACAATGATGAGGCACTCGACCCTATTTATCGGCTCTATTTCAGTGAAAATTTGGAATACGAACTGCACGGAATCTACAAATCGGTACATGGGCTACTGTCCAATTTTGGCCGTTCGCATCCCGATATCATTATTTGTGAGGCACAACTCAACGGCATCTCCGGAATAGATGGCCTGGATTATTTTCTGAAGAAAAATGAAGATCTCAAAGTACTGATGATGAGCAAAAAAAACGATTTCAAGCTTATCAAGGAGGCCTTTAAGAAAGGAGCTTCGGGCTATCTTATCAAACCACTCACCAAGGAAAGGTTCTTCAATGCATTGGAGGCCCTTCAACTACATGGCGTGGCCTTGGAGCATGATGTGGCCAAAAAAATCATCAACTCGTTTCAGACCAAATCCTTCGACTCGTTCTCAAGGAAAGAAAACCAGATCATTGAACTGCTCACCCAAGGTTTTACCTACAAAATGATTGCCGACAGGCTCTGTGTAACGCCCAGTGCCGTAAATTTCCACATCCAGAACATTTACGTCAAACTGAATGTGAACTCCAAGTCCGAGGCTTTGCAAAAGTTGAAGGAAATGGAGATACGGCAGTTGAACGCTGCCTAACATTTTTAAAGTTGAGGTAAATAAAAAACCCTGACGAGTTCGTCAGGGTTTTTCAGTGTATACTTGGTGAAGGGAATTATTTCACTTCCTCGAAGTCAACGTCCTCCACATTATCGCCTTCCTTGGCTCCGCCTCCTGCTGCGCTATCCGCTCCAGCGGAAGCACCTGCTGACCCATTGGCCTGCGCCGCATCGGCTTGGGCCTTGTACATTTCCTCCGAAGCGACTTTCCAGGCTTCGTTGATTTTGTTCAACGCAGGCTCGATAACAGCGAGGTCCTTGCTCTCATAGGCCTTTTTCAATTCTTCCAAGGCATCCTCGATAGGCTTTTTCTTGTCATCGGACAATTTGTCGCCAAACTCTTTCAATTGCTTTTCGGTCTGGAAAATCATCCCGTCTGCTTCGTTTAGCTTATCGGCGGTTTCCTTCGCTTTTTTGTCCGCTTCGGCATTGGCTTCGGCTTCGGCTTTCATCTTTTTGATTTCCTCCTCAGTCAATCCGGATGAAGCTTCAATTCGGATATCTTGCGACTTGCCAGTGGCTTTATCGGTAGCTGAAACTTTGATGATACCGTTCGCATCTATATCGAAGGTCACCTCGATCTGGGGTGTACCTCTTGGTGCTGGTGGAATACCGTCCAAGTGGAACCTACCAATGGTCTTGTTGTCCGCAGCCATGGGACGCTCCCCTTGCAACACGTGGATCTCAACCGAAGGTTGGTTGTCCGCCGCTGTGGAGAACACTTGTGATTTCTTTGTTGGGATCGTGGTATTCGCCTCGATCAACTTGGTCAACACACCGCCCATGGTCTCGATACCCAAAGAAAGTGGGGTCACATCCAACAAGAGTACATCCTTCACATCTCCGGTCAATACCCCTCCTTGGATAGCGGCACCTACGGCCACAACCTCATCGGGGTTCACCCCCTTGGATGGTTTTTTACCGAAGAATTTCTCAACAGCTTCCTGTACCGCAGGGATACGGGTGGAACCACCTACCAAGATGATCTCATCGATATCACTCTTGGAAAGTCCGGCAGATTTCAATGCCTTTTCACAGGGCTCAATGGTCCTTTTGACCAAATCGGCAATCAATTGCTCAAACTTGGCCCTTGATAAGGTCCTTACCAAGTGCTTGGGCCCTGAAGCAGTCGCCGTTACATAAGGTAAGTTGATCTCTGTTTGCGCAGAAGATGACAACTCAATCTTGGCCTTTTCCGCAGCTTCACGCAAACGTTGAAGGGCCATGGGATCTTTTCGAAGGTCCATGTCCTCATCTTTCTTGAACTCCTCTGCCAACCAGTCTATGATTTTTTGATCCACATCGTCACCTCCCAAGTGGGTGTCACCATCTGTGGCCAGTACTTCAAAAACACCATCACCCAACTCTAGGATAGAAACGTCATGCGTACCCCCACCAAAGTCGAACACCACAATTTTTTGGTCCTTGTCCTTTTTGTCCAAACCGTAGGCCAAAGAGGCTGCGGTCGGTTCATTGATGATTCGTTCCACGGTAAGTCCGGCAATTTCACCGGCTTCCTTGGTGGCCTGTCTTTGTGAATCGTTAAAGTAAGCAGGAACGGTAATCACGGCACGGGTCACATCCTGTCCCAAATAGTCCTCGGCAGTCTTCTTCATTTTTTGAAGGATCATGGCCGAAAGCTCTTGTGGGGTGTACAAACGACCGTCAATATCCACTCTCGGGGTATCGTTGTCGCCCTTCACCACTTTATAAGGTACCCTTTCCGCTTCCTTGCTGGATTCTGAATACTTGTTGCCCATAAACCTTTTAATGGAGTAAATGGTCTTGTGTGGATTGGTCACCGCTTGTCTTTTTGCCGGGTCACCTACCTTTATCTCACCGCCTTCCACAAAAGCGATCATGGAAGGAGTTGTGCGCTTACCCTCAGCATTTGGGATCACCACAGGCTCGTTACCTTCCATAACAGAGACGCAGGAGTTGGTCGTACCCAAGTCTATACCTATAATTTTGCTCATCGTATCTAAAGTTATATCTGTTTAAAAATTTGTCTCGATCTTGAAATGTCAATGATCGTGCCACGACCAAGAATATGACAAGGTGTCAGCTATTTGAACATTTTTCAACAAAAGTCCACAAAATGGGCATCTGAATATTAAAAGGAAGAAATATTGGTGTTGTCGATTGGATATTCACAATTTTGTATGGTTTAGGTTGTTATATTTGGAACTAGAATTTGAATCCATGGAATGTATCAGTGTGTTTGATATGCTCAAGATCGGGGTAGGGCCCTCCAGCTCGCACACCCTTGGCCCTTGGCGTGCTGCGGAGCGGTGGATCGGGGAGCTAAAGGAGCAAAGTGTTTTTGAAGACGTACAGCACATTTCCGTTTTTCTTTATGGCTCTCTCTCCCTTACTGGAAAAGGGCATGCCACCGATGTTGCCGTGGTCATGGGGTTGATGGGCACCGACCCACAGACGGTTCCCATTGACAGTATTTCAGGAAGTATTGACAGGGTGAAGACCGAAAACAAGTTGAATTTTTCGGGAGAACGTGAGATTTCCTTCCATTTTGATAAAGATATTGTCTTCAAAAAGGAATTTTTGCCTTTCCACGCCAACGGAATCTGGTTCGAAGCCACATTGTCCAATGGAAACACTGTTTCAGAAACCTACTATTCCATAGGGGGCGGGTTTGTGGTGAAAGAAGAACTCATCAACTCCAAAGAGAACAAAGAAACCTTCAAAAGTTTTCCCTACCCGGTACAAACGGGCAGTGAGCTTCTGCATTATTGTGAAACGGAAAAGAAACGCATTTCCGAAATCGTGATGGCAAACGAACTTTCGCTCAAATCGGCAGCGGAAATCGATGAAGGCCTGCACCGTATCTGGAATACCATGCTGGAAAGCATGTATCTCGGCTGCCATACCGAAGGGAAACTCCCCGGTGGACTGAACGTAAAACGAAGAGCATTTGAACTCCATCAAAATTTGAAAGGGACCACCCCCTACTCCAATCCCCAAGAATGGTTGGAAAGCATTCGGGATACCGAGGTGAAATTCCGCCAGATCATCAAATGGGTGAGCTGTTTTGCCTTGAGTGTCAACGAAGTAAATGCAGCTTTGGGAAGGGTGGTCACCGCCCCCACCAATGGGAGCGCCGGAGTGATTCCCGCCGTGTTGATGTATTATATGGTCATCGAAAACCACGACGCCAACTTTGATGATGTCCGGCAGTTTTTGTTGGTGGCCAGTGAAGTGGGCAGCATTTTTAAAAAAGGAGCTACTATCTCCGCAGCCATGGGAGGATGCCAAGCTGAAATCGGGGTATCATCGGCCATGGCCGCTGCCGGTTTGACCGAACTAATGGGCGGAACTCCCGAACAAGTGCTCATGGCAGCCGAAATCGCCATGGAACATCATTTGGGGCTTACCTGTGATCCCATTGGCGGATTGGTACAGGTACCCTGCATCGAACGCAATGCCATGGGGGCCATTAAGGCCATCAATGCAGCGGAACTTGCTCTGGACAGTGATCCCAAAGAGGCGAAAGTGCCTCTGGACAAGGTGGTCAATACCATGTGGGAGACCGCAAAGGACATGAGTTCCAAATACAAAGAAACTTCCGAGGGAGGTCTGGCAGTAGGCGTGTTTTTGAGTGATTGTTAATCCAAACAACCTTCTTTTCCCCTGGTATCTATAAGGTAGATGATCTTCCATTCCCCATCAAAATTGATGAGTTGGAACGAATTGATGCCACAATGGCTGAAATTACCCTTTAGCCAAAACTCATACCCCACCCATGCATTGGCCATGGTTCGGTCCACTTGGATGGAAAACGAAGTCAGCTTCTCTTCAAACTGGATGCTGTCCGGAATGCTGACAATCGAATGGATGAACTTTGAAAATTCCTCGGTTCTGAATAAGGTCTTGCCCTGAGGGTCCTTCCCAGTGGTCTGCAATACCACTTGATCGGCCACAGTAGTTTTGATGATTGCGGAATCTTGTTTGTGGAACCCATCGAAAAAAGTCTCGATCACCTTTTTCACCTGCTCCTTGGCCTCCGCATCGGAAACATTTTGTTCTTGGGCATAAGCAGAAACACCCAACATCAACAGTACCAGCATACTGGAAATATTTCTCATTCCTTTAGTTTTTTGATTGGAGCCCAAATTAAACAAATCTGCTTACATTTAACCGATAAACAAGAATCATAATGTCTGTTGTAAAAAAAGAATACAAAAGGGTCACCGTAAAATCGCTGGTGGAAATGAAGCAAAACGGAGAGAAGATCAGTATGCTCACCGCTTATGACTATTCCATGGCCAAAATTGTGGATGCCGCCAACGTGGACGCCATTTTGGTGGGGGATTCTGCCAGTAATGTCATGGCCGGCCACGAAACCACCCTGCCCATTACCTTGGATCAAATGATCTATCATGCCTCCTCCGTGGTGAGGGCGGCAAAAAGGGCCTTAGTGGTGGTGGATATTCCTTTTGGCAGTTACCAGAGTGATTCCAAGGAAGCCTTGCGTTCGGCCATACGGATCATGAAGGAAAGCGGTGCCCACGCCATTAAAGTGGAGGGCGGCAGCGAGATCAAGGAATCCGTTACCCGAATACTTCAGGCGGGCATTCCTGTGATGGGGCACTTGGGGCTTACCCCTCAGTCAATCTATAAATTTGGCACCTATACCGTTCGAGCGAAAGAAGAAGAAGAGGCACAAAAATTGAAAGATGATGCCAAACTACTCGAAGAGTTGGGGTGTTTTGCCATTGTTCTGGAGAAAATCCCGGCCAAATTGGCCAAGGAGGTCTCGGAAAGTGTGTCCATCCCGGTTATTGGCATTGGTGCTGGAGGACATGTGGACGGACAGGTTTTGGTGGTACACGACATGTTGGGTATGACCCACGAGTTCCATCCGAGGTTTCTCAGAAGATATCTAAACCTTTACGATGAAATGAGCAATGCCATCTCACAATATGTGGATGATGTAAAGCGCAAGGATTTTCCGAGCGACGAAGAGTCATATTAATCCAATCCGTAATTAACGATCAACCATTGTCAGAAAGCACCCTGCATTCCACCTCCTCCAACCTCCAAGTACTCTTTGAGGACAACCACCTAATTGTTGTCAACAAAAGGGTCGGCGATATTGTACAAGGCGATAAAACTGGGGATTCACCCTTGAGCGAGGTTGTAAAACAGTACCTTAAAGAAAAATACAAGAAACCGGGCAATGTGTATCTGGGTGTGGTCCACCGATTGGACAGGCCCACATCAGGCATCGTGTTGTTTTCCAAAACCTCAAAGGCCTTGCCCCGATTGAACAAATTGTTTTCCGAAGGAAAGACCAAAAAAATATATTGGACCGTTGTGGATAATGCACCACCTGATGAAAGCGGGATTCTGATACATTGGTTGGTACGCAATCCCAAACAGAACAAGTCCTATGCACACGGACAAGAGGTCCCGAATAGCAAAAAAGCAGTACTGGAATACAGACTCCTGAAAAAGCTGGATCGGTATTATCTGATGGAAATCGATCTAAAGACCGGGAGGCACCATCAGATCAGGGCGCAATTGGCGGCCATGGGATGCCACATCAAGGGGGACTTGAAATATGGGGCGGACCGCAGCAACAAAGATGGCGGCATTCACTTGCATGCCCGGTACTTGGAACTGGAACACCCTGTTCAAAAGGAATCCATCCAGTTTACGGCTCCCCCACCACAAGACCCTATTTGGGATGTTTGCACTAACGGGTAAGGGCCAAGGCTTTCTCCCTAATGATCTGTCCCACCGGCTTGTTCTCCAAGTGGCTTTCCAACCAAGAAAGAATGTCCAAATAGAGGAACGCTCTTTTTTCATAAGGATGGTTCTCGTATTTCTTCAATTCATTGTAGAGCTTTTGGAATTCGTTCTTCAAATCTGTTGGGTAAATATTGCCAAGATTACGCAAAAACTTGATCATCTCTTTCTGAACGGCGTGCAGGTCGTTCATCTTCAACAAGAATTTGTACGTGCTTTTCAGTTGCACCTCCAAATGATAGTCCATGCCTGCTTCATAGTGGGCCACAAGGCTCAGCACACGGGCAAAACACATAAGATCTTCCCGCATTTTCAGGTTTTTGTTGGAAATGATCCTTTTTAGATAGACGATGCAATTTTTGTTGTCCCCGTTCCCGAAATACAAACAGGCTATTTTGTAGTAAAGCAACATGATGTGGTGTTCGTCTATACGTTCGCCATGCTTTTTGATACCGTATTCAATAATGTTGACCAGGTAAAGCCCCTTATCAAATGTGCCTTCCAAAAAGTGGAGGTTGAGCTTGTTGGTGTTGATGTACAAAAAAGCCAATGAGGCAATGTTGTCGTTTTGCGGAAACTTGGGATCTTCGACCTGTTTTTCCAACCTTTCCAAAGTTTCCCTAAACTGCGACGCGTACTTTACAAAGAAAAGTGCTTCCAACAGATAGTGGTTGCCCTTTAGGAAAAAGACAGGGTTCAAGGGGATCATGTGCTCGTTCTCATAAAAGAGGTCCACCCATTTGCTGGCATATCGGTAGGCCGATAAAAAGTCCTGCGTCAACAGACTGTACCATAAATAAGCCTTATAGAGCCATAACTTTTCCCGGAATCCGAGTTTATCCAACTCATAGGCGGGCAAGTGGGTTTCAAAATAAGTCTTGACCTTCCTTAGATCCTCGTCGCTGCGCACATAACCCACTTTCAGCATCATCCCATACAATTGCAAGGACAGGTTGGACAATTTACTGGTCATCACATTTTGTGCGGAAAGTTCCTTGGCCTGAAGGGCAAGCTCGTCTGCCCTGTCCGGAATACTCCGTGTGATATATTGCGTTTCAATGAGTTTCTCCAACTCCACAATCTCATAGGCCACATTCTTCTCTTCATTCTCAATGGCAAAACTCTTAGCCTTGTCCAAAATCTTCAAGCTTTGCTTGTAAAGCCCCTTTTGGTAGAGTATTGTGGCAAAATCCAACTGTTCCCTGATCTGTATCCTCACATTCTGGTTCACCGGATTCAGCCGTAGGCTTACCAATATCTGTTTGTACAAATGGGCCTTCAAATTGGAGAGTTGCGCCTTTTTCACGATACCACTGTCCAAAATCTGTCGCTCATCATATTTTCTCATTTTGTCCAACAAGTTGAAAAGTGCCAAAAACTTGGCGTCCGTATTGACCCCCAATCGGCCAACATACAGTTTGAATTGTCGCTTTTCCGACTTGGAGAGCGATTTTATCAACACGAACAACGCATCCTTATGGGCATTTGTCATCGTAAAAAATATAATTTAAGAGGTTGTTTTACAGCTATTTAAACCGAGTCGAATACTATTTAACGTTGTAACGGCCACTAGCCTACTTTTATTCTTCGCCCTGCCTTATCTATTTTCGTATGTCTCAGAAAAAACAGATTGGAATAATGGGTAAAGATAAGGTACAAATTTTTGATACTACACTAAGGGATGGAGAACAAGTTCCAGGATGTAAATTGGATACGGAACAAAAATTGGTCATTGCCGAACGTCTGGATGAGTTGGGTGTCGATGTGATCGAAGCTGGCTTTCCCATATCCAGTCCCGGCGACTTCAAATCTGTCCACGAAATTGCCAAATTGGTCAAAAACGCCACGGTATGTGGATTGACCAGGGCCGTGAAAAAAGACATTGAAGTAGCTGCCGAGGCCATTAAGATTGCAAAGAAACCCAGAATACATACCGGAATCGGGACCTCAGAATCCCACATCAAATACAAATTCAATTCCACACAGGACAAAATCATAGAACGGGCAGTGGAGGCCGTGGCCTATGCCAAATCTTTTGTGGAGGACGTGGAGTTCTATGCGGAAGATGCCGGACGCACGGACAATGAATTTTTGGCCAGGGTATGCGAGGCCGTCATCAAGGCCGGGGCCACCGTGCTCAATATTCCCGACACCACAGGATATTGTCTCCCCGAGGAGTATGGTGCCAAAATGAAATATTTGAAGGAAAACGTGAAAGGCATTGACAAGGCCATTCTTTCCTGCCATTGCCATAACGATCTTGGCCTGGCCACCGCCAACTCCATTGCTGGGGTCATCAATGGTGCCAGACAGATAGAATGTACCATAAACGGTATTGGAGAACGTGCCGGGAACACCTCTTTGGAAGAAGTAGTCATGATTTTGAGGCAACATCCCTATCTAAATCTGGACACGGACATCAATAGCAAGCTATTGTGGGACACCAGCCGAATGGTTTCCCAAAAAATGGGTATGCCTGTGCAGCCCAACAAGGCCATTGTTGGCTCCAATGCCTTTGCCCACAGCTCGGGAATCCACCAAGATGGCGTGATCAAGCAACGTGAAACCTATGAAATCATCGACCCAAAGGACGTAGGGGTCAATGAATCCTCTATTGTTTTGACAGCAAGGAGCGGACGTGCCGCCTTGGCCTATCGCGCCAAAAAGGTAGGCTATGAGCTTACTAAATTGCAATTGGATGCAGTCTATGAGAACTTCTTGAAATTTGCGGACCGTAAAAAAGAAATCTTGGACGATGACATCCATCAAATAGTGGAAACCAGCAATATTAGCATGCAAAGTCTGGCCTAGCGTGAGGTGTATTCTTTGAATCCAACAATTCAATAGCTTATCAAATATGAACCTGAACATAGCTTTGCTACCTGGAGATGGCGTAGGACCGGAGGTGTTGGCCCAGGCAGTAAAATGTCTGCAAGCTGTCGAAGAAACCTTCAACCATCAATTCAATTATAAGGAAGCTCCCGTAGGGGCCGTTGCCATTGACAAAAAAGGGAACCCGCTTCCAGAGAGCACGCTAAGGCTTTGTAAAGAAGCCGATGCCGTTCTTTTTGGTGCCATTGGCGACCCAAAATACGACAACAATCCTGAAGCCAAGGTAAGACCCGAACAAGGTTTGCTGAAACTACGCAAAGAGCTTGGCCTGTATGCCAACATCCGCCCCATTCTATCGCACCCCAGCCTATTGGGTAAATCCCCACTGAAGAAAGAAATTATTTCAGGAACCGACTTTGTAATCTATCGCGAACTGACCGGGGGCATTTATTTTGGTGAGAAAAAATTGAACGAGGAAGGGACCGTAGCCTCGGACCTCTGTGAATATTCCGAAAAGGAAATCAGCAGAGTGGCCCATTTGGCCTTCAAAGCGGCCAAAAACAGAAAAAAGAAAGTCACCTTGGTGGACAAGGCAAATGTATTGGAATCGTCCAGGCTTTGGCGAAAAGTGGTGACCCGAATCGGGGAAAGCTACCCCGATGTGGAACTGGATTTTCTGTTCGTGGACAATGCGGCCATGCAACTCATTCTAAATCCCACACAGTTCGATGTGATTCTTACAGAAAACATGTTCGGGGACATCCTTTCTGATGAGGGAAGCGTCATTGGGGGCTCCATTGGATTGTTGGCCTCTGCCTCGGTCGGTGATGAGAGTGCCCTTTTTGAACCCATCCATGGCTCTTACCCGCAAGCCAAGGGAAAAGATATCGCCAACCCGATAGCCTCGATTCTCTCCGCAGCCATGTTGTTGGAACACTTTGGACTCAATGAAGAGGCCATGGCCATCAAAATGGCAGTGGACAAATCGCTGCGAAGGGGTATCGTAACCCCAGACCTAAGGGCTAAAAGTCATTACGGAACCAATCAGGTAGGTGATTTTATTGCCCATAACATCGTGGACATCGAGGACAACTTTAGCATAAACGATGAGAACATCGATCTGGGGAAGTCAACGATTATCTGATTTCAAGTTCAAAGATCAAATTCAAGTTTCAAATAAGTTAGTAACAGAATAACCTAATAACTGTGGTTTCAGACTTCAAATGTTTGAAACGAATTGCACCAATTTTCTCGAATAAGTTCAAGTTAGCACTATATTCCAAGCACCTCACTCGCAGCCCACAACTTTATAACGGAATAACTTAAATTCAGGATTTAGCCCTGTTCATTGGCCAACCCTTGGACCGTTGCTGCAAATTGCTCTTTGAACTGTTCGTATTTTTCTCCTGTAGCCGGGCCATTGAAACCGGTATGAATCTTTCTCACCTCTCCTTTCTTATCGATATAAATCGTGGTCGGGTAGGACAGAATATGGTTTAGCATGGGCAATTTTTCATTGGCCTTTTGTTTATTGGAAGTCCCATACTGTGCCAACAAAATGGGATAAGGCACGTCCTCTCTTTCCTTGAGCCGCCTAATTCCCTCAAAAGCCTTTTCTTGGGTTTTGGCATATTCAAAGGCGAGTCCCACCAATTGTACATCCAGGTCGGGATTGTTTTTTAGAAAATCCACATAGAACCGCGTCTCGTCCAAGCAATTGGTACACCATGTCCCCATGATCTGCACCAAAATCACCTTTCCTTTGAATTGTGCGTCCGACAGGCTCACCATTTCGCCCTCGGCATTGGGAAAAGAGAAATCAAACTTATCATAACCCTCCCTCAAAAAAGTCAAACTGTCCGCCTCGGGAAGCTCAAAAGCCTCGTTTCTGGCAGCCATGAACTCTTGTACGGCATGCTTTCCCGAATAGAATTTGCCATCCAAAGTGCTATCAGAGACCTGTGCTCGGAACAGATACACATGGGAACCGTCAAAAGCAGAAAGTTTCAGGCTGTCGCCCGTCACCACTCCCTCCAAAAATCTATAGTCCCCGGTCTTGGTTCTAAAAGTCCCTTTTACTCGGTTCCCATTCTGCATAAAAATTCCCTTCGCTGGGTATTCGTTGTCGGTGTTGATGTCAAAATAGGTCTCCCAAATGCCAGAAATATTGACACGGGCATCCTCTTTCACCTCGAATCTTTCCTTTTTGCCATGTACAGCAGTAAAAGGGACAATCCGCTCCTTGCCCTCTTCAATAAACTTGCCTTCCATGGCTTCTTCTGAGAAAATCCCAGTGAAATACCCTTCAAAAATGGGCATCTGGATATGAAGGGAATCCCCATACAACACTATCTCATCCACAACTATTTCTTCTTCAGCATTGTATATTTTCATGATGTAACCAGCCTCTTCCTTGGACAACGTAAAATTGAAGGGCAACTTTTGGGATTCGGACACTTCTATGGTGCCCAACCAATCACCGAGTGCCAATTCTTTTGTTTCATCCTTCTTGCAAGATGTCAACAACAAGATCAATATCGTTGCCAATGGCCAAATCCTCATCATATTTTGAAAGTTTCCCCTAAATGTAGGAAAATACAATGGAAAACTTACATCACTGGCGGTCTATGATCATTATTTACGTTGAATCTGTTCCCCTATTGTTTTATATTTGTCGATTCATAAAAAAGGGGCATGAAGATTTCTTACAACTGGTTGAAACAGTTTTTACAGATTGACTGGGACTCACAAAAGACAGGTGAGTTATTGACAGATTTAGGGCTTGAGGTAGAGGGTATTTCCAGTTTTGAATCGGTCAAGGGCGGATTGAGAGGGATTGTTGTAGGCCATGTGCTCACTTGTGAACAGCACCCCAATGCAGACCGGTTAAAGTTGACCACTGTGGATGTTGGACAGGAATCGCCGCTTCAGATTGTATGTGGCGCCCCCAATGTGGCGGTAGGACAGAAAGTTCCTGTCGCTACCATAGGAACTACGCTATACACTAAGGAAGGTGAGGCCTGGGTGATCAAAAAAGGGAAGATTCGAGGCGAGGAAAGCCAGGGCATGATCTGTGCAGAGGATGAAATCGGTCTGGGTGAAAGCCACGATGGCATCATGGTGTTGAACGAAGAGCTGGAACCGGGCACTCCTTGTTCCAAGGTGTTCGATATTGAAAGTGACGAAGTGTTCGAGATAGGCCTGACACCCAATCGCGCCGATGCCATGAGCCATTTTGGTGTGGCCCGTGACCTAAAGGCCGGATTGGAACAAAAGGAAATCCAAAAAGAGCTTGTTACCCCATCGACCAGTAATTTTTCCATCGACAACAGGTCTTTGAAAATCGATGTGGAAGTGAAGGACAGTCAGTTGGCACCCCGTTATTGCGGTATCACCATAAGTAACCTTATTGTTCAGGAATCCCCACATTGGTTGAAAAATAGATTGAGGGCCATTGGCCTATCGCCCATAAACAATGTGGTGGACGTGACCAATTATGTGCTGCACGAGCTTGGCCAACCCCTTCATGCCTTTGACGCTTCCAAAATAAAGGGCAATAAAATTCATGTGAAGACCCTTCCCTCGGGAACCAAGTTCACGACCTTGGACCATGTGGAAAGAGAGCTTCATGAAGATGACCTCATGATCTGTGATGGGGAAAAGCCCATGTGCATAGCTGGTGTCTTTGGCGGGCTATACTCGGGAGTAACGGAACACACATCGTCCATTTTCTTGGAAAGTGCCTATTTTGACCCTGTTTCCATTAGAAAAACGGCAAAGCGGCACGGACTCAACACGGACGCTTCCTTCCGATTTGAGCGGGGCATCGACATCAACATGACAGAGTATGCACTAAAAAGGGCGGCATTGCTCATACGTGAGATAGCCGGAGGATATATCAGTTCGGAAATTGTCGATCTTTACTCCAAAAAACCGCAGGACAGACAAGTGTTTCTGACCTTTGACAAGATCAACAATTTGATCGGCCAGGAAATTCCAAGGGACACCATCAAATCCATTCTTTCCTCTTTGGAAATCCGTATCAACAATGTTACCGAATCCGGTCTGGGACTCACCATACCCACATATAGGGTGGATGTTACCCGTGAAGTGGATGTGATCGAGGAAATTTTGAGGGTTTATGGTTACAACAATATTGACTTCAAGGAAAAACTCAATGCGTCCATAGCAAAGTCTTCCCGGTATGAAAATCACAGAATCCAGGATATTATTGGCAACACCCTTGCCGCTAAGGGGTTCTATGAGATAATGACCAATAGTCTGGTCTCTTCCAATGCCCTTTCAGGCGATGGGAACGAGGCTGTGCAGATGCTTAACCCCCTAAGTTCCGACCTGTCCGTTCTGCGGACTTCCATGTTGTCTTCCGGGTTGCAAACGGTGGGTTACAACCACAATAGACAAAAAACCGACCTAAAGCTTTTTGAGTTTGGCAAAACGTACCATAAGATAGATGGTCAGTATAAGGAAAAGCGCCATTTATCCCTCTTCATATCGGGAGATCGCAACCAAAACAACTGGTCAATAACCACGGGGAAAACAGATTTTTTCTACATTAAGGGTATTGTGGAATCGCTTTTCGAAAGACTCGGAATCCATGACTTGGAAACTGCCCCCCTTTCTGGTTCCATTTACGCCGAAGGGCTTACTTGTGGGAAGAATGGCAGGCCTCTTGCATCTTATGGATTGGTCTCCAAAAGTATCCTGAAAAAGTTTGACCTGAAACAGGATGTGTTCCACGCCGATTTTGATTGGGATGCCATTCTTGAGTCTATAAGTACCCAGAACATAGTCTTCAGGGAAATCCCTAAGTTTCCTGAAGTTACACGGGATTTTGCATTGCTGTTGGATAATTCAACCTCTTTCCAGAAGGTTTACGACATCGCTTGGCAAACCGAGAAGAAGCTCCTTAAGAGAGTTAATTTGTTCGATGTGTACACGGGGGAAAACCTTCCTGAAGGGAAAAAATCTTATGCGGTGAGTTTTACCCTTGCCGATGAAAGCAAAACCTTGACCGACAAACAGATTGACAAGATCATGGGCAAACTCTTGTCCCAGTACCAAAAAGAATTGGGAGCCGAACTACGATAGTCCTACATTTGGGCAGGTAAGATTACGCTGTCAATTTCATGGACTACCCCATTCTTTAGATTAAGATCGGCCGTGGTTATTTTTGCCGTGTTTCCCATTGGGTCGGTCAAGACAATATCGTAACCCTCGAGGTGGGCCGACAACTTTTTCCCCTGAACCGTGGTAAAACTGGCCTTCCCATTTCCTTGGCACATGGCCCGGAGAATTCTGGAAGCCGTCAATTGCCCGGCCACAATATGGTAGGTGAGCAATGATTTCAGTTCGCTCTTGTCCTTGGCATTGATAAGTTCCGTTATTTTTTCACTTGAGAATCTTTGGAAAGCAGCATCAGATGGGGCAAAAATGGTGAAAGGGCCTGATTTTTCCAGAATATCATCCAGATTGGTGGCCTTAACGGCAGCGAACAAAATCTTATGGTCATCGGACTCATTGGTATTCTGTGAAAATGACTTTAGGTCTGGGGAACTGGTTTGGGCAAACGAAAATGTGGCTAAGGCCATGCAAAGACCTAGTAGGGTTTTAGTGACGGGGGCTTTCATTATTGTCTTTCCAATTTGTGCTTTTCCTAGTTTTTATTGTTGTGGCACGATAAAGTGCAGAAAACTTCGATAAGATACATCTTTTTGATCAAATCGGCATGGTTTTATGCTTATCCAAATCCATTTAACAAAATGTTAACGTTGGGTTTTGTGCCAGCCTGTTTCAATCGCCCATACAATTCATTAACTTTGAGTGGATTGCTAAGAAAATTGACATGATATTTAAAGGTACCAACATTGAAGATAAGCTTCACAAGGTTAGGGACAGACATGCGGAGCAAGGCAAAATTTTGGCCGAAGTACGGGAAATTTTACGCCAAGATTCACTGAAAACGAGCAAAATCAAAGAAGAACTCCACTCAAAAATGTCAACCGACAGCAATAATTTTGTGTTCGACCTTTTGGAAACCGAAAGGGTTTTCCACTTGGACCAGATCAAAAAAATCTGTATCGACTATCGGTTGCGGTTTTTGGACAGTTCTTTTTTTAAGGGTGAAATCCCTCAAACGGCCATTTCCAAGATCAAACAGTTGGAAGCTGCCCATAGTACGGACATCAAAGGCTATAAAATCATGGCACCATCCAAACTCTTTAAGTTGGAGAACATGGACGACCCCTTGCTCTTTGCCCCCATTGGGAATGGATACTTCTATCTGATCCACAAATGGGGAAACGACCTGCACCCGTTGAGAAAACTCATGGCTTGGCCTTTTAAGAATATCGTGAACCTGACCTTTTTGGTCCTTTGCATCAGCTATTTGGTGACCCTGATGGTCCCAAACGGGCTTTTCTCCAAGAACAACACCCTGTCGGAGTTCCTGATCATATTTTTCTTTATGTTCAAATGTATCGCTTCCGTGGTGATTTTCTACGGTTTCGCACTGGGCAAAAATTTCAATCCCGTGATTTGGAACAGTAAGTATTTCAATGCTTAAGCTGTAACGGCATACATTTTTTCCCTTTGTTCCTTGATAGCCTTGTCCGACATGTAATCATCAAAGGTCAGATAACGGTCTATGGTGCCCTTGGGTGTCAATTCAATGATTCTATTGGCCACGGTGTGCACAAACTCATGATCGTGGGTGGTGAGCAAAATAGTGCCTTTGAAGTTTTTGAGCGAATTGTTGAAGGCCGTGATGCTCTCAAGGTCCAGGTGGTTTGTGGGCTCATCCAATAGCAAGACATTGGCACGGAGCATCATCATTCGGCTGAGCATACAACGTACTTTCTCCCCTCCGGAAAGGACCGTACATTTTTTTAGGGCTTCCTCCCCACTGAACAGCATTTTTCCCAAAAAACCCCTGATATAGACTTCCTCCCTTTCTTCTTCGGTCTTGGCCCATTGGCGAAGCCAATCCACCAAATTGATGTTCTCCTGAAAATAATCCGAGTTATCGGCAGGAAGATAGGATTGGGTCGTTGTAACGCCCCATTGGTAAGATCCGCTGTCTGCCTTTGTTTTTCCCGAAATGATATCGTAAAACGCGGTGGTTGCCCTGGAATCTTTGGACAAAATGGCCACCTTGTCGCCCTTGGCCAGATTGATGTTCACATCTTGGAAGAGCAGGTCCCCGTCTTCGGAAGTGGCCGAAAGCTTTTCCACGTTCAAGATCTGGTCACCAGCTTCCCTTTCCCTGTCAAAAATAATGGCTGGATATCTTCTGCTGGATGGCTTGATGTCCTCGACCTTGAGCTTCTCCAACATTTTTTTCCGTGATGTCGCCTGCTTGCTCTTGGCCACGTTGGCACTGAACCGCATGATGAACTCTTGGAGTTCCTTGGCCTTTTCCTCTGCCTTTTTATTCTGCTGTGCACGTTGGCGTGCAGCTAGCTGACTGCTCTCGTACCAAAAAGTGTAGTTGCCCGAGAAGAGATTGATCTTCCCAAAATCGATATCGGCGATATGGGTACAGACTGCGTCCAAAAAGTGCCTGTCGTGGGACACCACAATCACGGTATTTTCGTAATTGGCCAAGAAATTTTCCAACCAGCTTATGGTCTCGTAATCCAAATCGTTGGTAGGTTCGTCCATAATCAACACATCTGGGTTCCCGAAAAGAGCCTGCGCCAAAAGCACCCGGACCTTTAATTTGGAATCCATGTCGGCCATGGTGGTATAGTGCAAATCTTCGTGGATGCCCAAATTGGACAACAGGGCGGCAGCATCGCTATCTGCGTTCCATCCGTTCATTTCCTCGAACTGGACCTGCAGCTCCCCTATTTTTTCAGCATTCTCGTCCGTATAGTCCGCATAGAGCGCATCCATTTCCTTTTTGATCTTGGACAGGGGCTTGTTTCCCATTACAACGGATTCCAGAACCTGAAATTCGTCATAGGCATTGTGGTTCTGTTCCAAAATGGACATCCTTTTCCCGGGCTCCAGGTGTACACGGCCCGATGTGGGATCTATCTGTCCCGAAAGAATTTTCAAAAAAGTGGATTTTCCCGCTCCGTTGGCACCAATGATACCGTAGCAGTTCCCGTGGGTGAAGGTCACATTTACTTCATCGAACAGCACTCGTTTACCAAATTGAACGGATAGATTGGATACTGATAACATGCAACTATTATTTTTTGCAAAAGTAGCCAAAACCAATTCTTCTGTACAATATAAACACACTTTATTGCGCTTTTACAAATGTGCGTTTACAACATTTAACTCCCCATTAACAGGATAGATTGAAGGTATTTGCAATATTTGTTCTATAATGCATGGTTCCCTATTTATGGTTAGATTTTTACTCGGCCTCACTTTGCTTTCCATTTCCGCATGCTCCGAGAAGTCCGGAGAATCGGCCACCATTTATTTTGGAGGGGAAATTGTGAACCCAACCAGTGATTATGTGGTGCTTTATCGCAATGACGCCTATGTGGATTCCGTAAAACTCGATGACAACAACCGATTTGCCTTCAACTTAAAAGATATTGAAGAGGGACTTTACCATTTTGACCATACCCCTGAGCTCCAATATGTCTATTTAAAGGAAGGGGACAGTTTACTTGCCAGGTTGAACACTGTTGAATTTGATGAGACCTTGGTTTTCTCGGGAAAAGGAAGCGAAATCAACAATTTTATGATCGAGATGTTCCTTGCCCATGAAAAGGAGGAACCTTTGATCCAAGGGTACTATTCCCTCGACCCGGAAGTCTTCAGTCAGATGATAGATTCACTCCGCTCCATCAAAATGGACCACTTGAGGGAATTTGCCGAGGACAATGATGTTTCCGACCGTGTTTTGGCCATGGCCGAGGCATCCATCGATTACAACACTTACATCAACAAAGAGAAATATCCTTTTTTCCACAAGAAGAAAACAGGCGAAGATACCTTTCATGACCTTGATGATTCCTTCTATGCATACAGAAAGGAAATAGACCTGAACAGCAAGGACCTTACCTATTATAGGCCTTACTTCAATTTTATGAAATTGCATTTTGGCAACCTGTCCTACATGACCTGCATGGAAAAATGCGCTACCGGAAAAAAACCAGTGAGCGACCACCTGCATTTCAACAAACACAAATTGGCCATGGTGGACAGTCTGGTGAAAGCAGTCGAGCTAAGGGACATCCTGTTCAGAAACATAGCCATCGAGTATCTTTTAAAGGAACATGATTCCAGTGAAGAGTGCAATGCGTTTATCGATAAATTCCGTTCGCTTTCGTCCAATGATGCGCACAAGGCGGAAATTGACCTGCTGTACAATGCCATCAAGAACCTACAGCCCAATGCATCCATTCCCAATCTGGCATTGAGGGATACTGATGACAATGTGGTTCGCCTTAAAGATGTCGTCAAAAAGAGTGGGAACACGGTCATCTACTTTTGGACCGCTTCCCAAAAACGCCATTTCAGAAATGTGAGCCAACATATCGAAATGCTCAAAAAGAAATATCCCGACCACAACTTTGTGGGCATCAATCTAAGGACAAGTTATCCGCAGTGGAAGCTATTGGTCCAGGAATATGGGCTGGACAAGGACACCCATTTTTATGGGGACAACTTCAAGGAGATTCAAACCAGCATGGTGGTCGATGGACTGAACAAATGTGTCATCACAAAGGACACATTGGTGGTTGACGGGTTTGCCAACCTCTACACTTCCCTTTAATGACCTTTGGTTATTTGTTATTGATTTATTTATGTGACCAGACCAAAGCCTTTAAAGTAACAGACACCAAACAGCACATAAAAAAGCCCCGATTTCTCAGGGCTTTATTTTTTTGGTCAACAAGTTTATTTCTTAGGAATTTCCTTTTTTGTAATCTTCCAAGAATTTGGCCAGACCTATGTCCGTCAATGGATGTTTCAACAACCCTTCAATGGACGAAAGGGGCCCGGTCATCACATCGGCACCGATCTTGGCACAATCGATCACGTGCATGGTGTGGCGTATGGAGGCTGCCAATATCTGGGTTTCAAAGGCATAATTGTCATAAATGAGCCTTATCTCTGAAATGAGGTTCAATCCGTCCGTGGAAATATCGTCCAACCTCCCTAAAAACGGAGAAACATAGGTCGCTCCCGCTTTGGCGGCCAACAGTGCCTGTCCAGCTGAAAACACCAAGGTGCAGTTGGTACGGATGCCTTTATCGGAAAAATATTTGAGCGCCTTTACCCCATCCTTGATCATAGGGATCTTTACCACGATCTGTTCGTGCAGTTCGGCCAACTCCTCACCTTCCTTGATCATTCCCTCAAAGTCGGTCGCCACAACTTCGGCGGACACATCTCCGTCAACAATGTTGCAGATGTCCACATAATGTTTTAAAATATTGTCCTTCCCTGTGATGCCTTCCTTGGCCATGAGGGAAGGGTTGGTGGTAACCCCGTCCAAAACACCCAATTGTTGGGCTTCCTTTATCTGATCCAGGTTGGCGGTATCAATAAAAAACTTCATTCTTTATTTGTTTTAATTGGTGATTTTTTGGAAGTGTAAAACTACAACTTATAATGGTCGATCAATAATTTTTCATAGACTTTATCGGGCAGCAGTTTCTTTAGGGTGAGTGAAAATCTCTGCATAAATGCCCCGACGGGATGGTGTACTTTGGGTTTTTTCCGGTTGATGATCTTATAAACCGCATGCGCCACTTGTTCCGGGTCTCCCCCACGGTCCACATCATTGTTGATAGAGTCGATGGTCTGCGCATATTTGTCCTCGTAGGGCGATCCGTCCAAGACCGGGGCGTGGTATCTTCCCGCAGCAATATTCGTGGCGAAATCTCCCGGGGCCACATTGGTGATGGTCACCCCAAAATCCTTGGTCTCCATTCGCAGTGCTTCGGTAATCAGTCCCAGCGCTCCTTTGGTGGCCGAGTAAAATCCACGGAAGGGCAACCCCATGTAGCCCGCAATGGACGTAATGTTCACTATGGTACCCCTACCCTGCTTCCGCATTTGGGGCAATACCGCCTTCATCATGTGCACTGGACCGTGAAAGTTGGTGTCGAACACTTTTAAAATTTCCTCATGCGGTGTTTCCTCAATGGGACCGGTTATTCCAATCCCGGCATTGTTGATGAGCACATCCAGCTGACCTTCCTTTTCAATGACATGGGAAACGGCATATTGTATGCTCTCCACGTCCTTCACATCCAAGCGCAACAGCTCAAAAGCATCAAAACCTGGATAATTATCGGGATTTCTCGTAGTGCCGTACACTTTGTACCCCTTGTTGGTCAAAAAGGTTCCTATGGATTTGCCTATACCGGATGAACCTCCGGTGATGAGTACCACTTTTTTTTCCATGATAGCAGAATTCAGGGAACAAAAAAAGGCAAGCTACCTACATCGCACCGCTACGACCACATACCCTTGCTGCGTTCCCGCCCTGGGGGATTCTGCAGGAGCTGGTCGTGTAGGACTTGCCGACTGCAAATATACGACCTTTTAAATTTGTGACAATCCCAATTCATTCTTAATTTCGATGCCCAAGAGTCATAATTCATGAAATACACATTAATGGCGATGGTCAAACTAGCTTCTTTTTTGGGATTGCTGCTCTTCTTTTTGGGCTGTGGCGGGAATTCCGATCCCGCCAAGCATTTTTCCATCCAACTGGAAAACAAAACCTTACAGCAAAACCAAAGCGTAGGGGTATCCATCAAGAACAAAAAAGATATCGAGATTTCCAATATCCGCTATTTTATGGACGGAAAGGAACTTATGTTGGACAATGGCAAATTGACCCTGGACCTTCCAACCTTGGGCAACAAAATTTTGACGGCCAAGTTCGATATCGAGGGGGAAACCGTAGAGATCGAGGAAAAATTGAAACTCTTGGCCGCTTCGGCCCCAGAAGTCTATACCTACGAAATCCTGAACACCTATCCACACGATCCCAAAGCCTACACACAGGGACTGGAGTTCCACAACGGGGTTCTTTATGAAAGCACCGGAAAAAGAGGGGCATCGACCCTAAGAAAGGTCAATTACGAAACGGGCGAAGTGCTCCAGAAAATTGATCTGGACAAGACCGTGTTCGGCGAGGGCATTACCATCATGGACAACAAGCTCTATCAACTTACCTGGCAAAGCGGGATGGGGTATGTGTACAACATTCCCGATCTGGAAAAGGTCAAGGATTTTTCCTATGGCAAAAGCCGTGAAGGTTGGGGACTGTGCAACGATGGCCAGAAAATCTTCAAGAGCGATGGTACGGAAAAGATATGGTTCTTGGATCCCGAAACCCTGGAGGAAACGGGCCACATAGAGACCGTAACCAACAAATCCATCTTCAACATGGCCAATGAACTGGAATATGTGGATGGAAAAATCTATGCCAATGTCTATCAAAAAGAAAGCATGATGATCATTGATGCCACTTCGGGGGCCATTGAGGGAGTTGTCAACTTTGGGGGGCTAAAAAGCAAAGTAAGCAGGGGCGCGGAATGGGACGATACCAATTCCGTACTAAACGGAGTGGCGTGGCACCCGGAACGGAAAACCTTTTTTGTGACCGGGAAGAATTGGGACAAACTGTTTGAGGTAAACATTTTTAAAAAAGACTGATGCAGACCTTCTCCCAGGTTTTTGATGTGGCAAAGGACGACTTGGACGACCTCAACCACGTGAACAATATCAGGTATGTAGAGTGGATCCAGGACATTTCCAAAAAACATTGGCAACAGGTTACGACTGAAACCATCCAAAAAGAACTGATCTGGGTGGTGCGCAACCACCATATTTCCTACCTCAAATCGGCGGTTTTGGGAGACACCATCCTTATGAATACTTATATTGCGGGCAACAAGGGACCCATTTCCACCCGGATCGTGGAGATCAAAAACAAAAACACGGGCGAACTGCTCGTAAAGGCCACAACAGAATGGTGTCTTTTGGATGCCAAAACGTTTCGACCCAAGCGTGTCCCGGAATCGGTCCAGGAGTTGTTTAGGTAATAGATTGAACGGACCGAACCGTTCCCGCATTTAGCAATACTGTTCTTGAACTGGAGATGGAATGGACATAATCCAAACTTACCAAGACTTTTTGTTTGTGACAACTCACACAAATACAGGGGGTTATGTTGATAACAATGTTGATTACCTGATGGGACAACAATGAACTTTATAGGGGTTTTCTGTTAACTTCGTTGTCAGTTAATATCATTCATTAAAATGAATCATGTCTTAGAACATTAGCTGCAATATTGGAAAATGATAAACAAAAAGAAACATACACTAATTCTATTGCAAACTGTCGAAAGACTTTTTAAGCGAATTCGAACATTTGTTGAAGTCAACAATGATATTTTGGAATTGACAAAAAGCGAGCCTTTCGAATTAGTAATTGAGGACAAATCAAAATATTCAGATTTTAAATTTTCAGTCTCAAATCCTACACAAAATTCGAACAATAAAATAATCTTTGAAGCGGAATTTAATCCTTCAAATGGTACTTCACTTGCTTCAAGGAAAGTGGCAACAGAAGAAAATTCGATTGTGACTTTTTTGGAACAATGGACAAATCTTATCAAAGCATATAACAAAACTGAATTATCAGCAGACGAAAGTATCTTAAACGAATATGAGCAGGAATTTTATGCAAATTTTGAAATTCTTGATGAAGATGCAGATACAAAACCTTATGAATTGGAAAAGCAAGTGATTATTCATAATTACTTCGTAAACATTATTCATATCTTAAAACAAAATGAAGAGGAAAATGCGGACTTAATAAAAGAAGCGGAGGAAATAAAAGATGAAATTCCTTCAATGACAAAACGAACCACTGTAAAGAGAATTAGTGGATTCTTTGCAAAAGTCCGGAAAAAGAGCTTACCATTACTAAAAGAAGTGCTGGAATTGGGACGAAAGGAAGTGTTTAAAAGAGGTATTAAATTCCTACTCGACAATTTTGGCGATTGGATTACTATGATTGGATAAAACAATACCCCCTCGCGCGAGCACCTGCACTGAGCCTGCCGAAGTGTTGCGCTCGTGCCAAGTATGAGTAAGAAAGTAAATTGATGTGCTGTGAAAAATTAAGAGCAAGCAGATACTAACGTGACGATCGCACCAGCTGGGTTATATCCCAAACCTTTCTAATAATTCCGCCACTTCTTCGTCAGCTCAAAAACATGCTCCAAAATGTGGGCCTCGGTATCGTTGAACACCATATCGCGGCGTTTCATCATGGCCGTGGCCACCTCAAAGGCCTTATTGGGCAAAAAAGTGGTAAAGCCCGCGGCCCCACCCCAACTAAAGCTGGGCACAAAATTCCGCGGAAAGCCCGTGCCAAAAATATTGGCACTCACCCCGACCACTGTCCCGGTATTGAACATCACATTGATGCCGCACTTGCTGTGGTCGCCCATCATCAGCCCGCAAAACTGGAGCCCCGTTTTGGCGAAACCTTCGGTTTGGTAGTTCCACAGGCGTACTTCGGCATAATTGTTCTTCAGATTGGAAGTGTTCGTATCCGCCCCGATGTTGCACCACTCCCCCAGCACCGAGTTCCCCAAAAAGCCATCGTGCCCCTTGTTGGAATTGGCAAACAGCACCGAGTTGTTCACTTCTCCGCCCAATTTGCAGCCCGGTCCGGCCGTGGTGGGGCCATAAATCTTGGAGCCCATCTTCAAAATGGCCTCCTCGCAAAGCGCAAAGCCCCCGCGCACCATGCAACCTTCCATCATCAGGGCATTTTTGCCAATGTAAATGGGACCCGTGGAGGCATTCAGCGTACAGAACTCCACCGTGGCACCCTCCTCAATGAAAATATTTTCAGGGGCCAGCACCTGGTTGGTCTTAGAAATCGGTTGGCTATTTCTTCCCTTTGTCAGTAGCTCAAAATCGGCTTGCAGCGCCGCACCATTCTTGGAAAAGATATCCCAGGTGTTTCGGATGGCAATTCCGTCAAATGGATATAAAATGGACTTGTAGCGTGAGTCTTCAAACGCATTTTCATGGTCCTGCATGGCATAGGCGATATAGTCACCATCATTCACCAACGCCTCGCCCGGAGTCAACTTTTTGATGGCCTTCACCAAATTTTCATCGGGAAGATAGCTGCCGTTGATCACGATATTTTCGTTACCGGTCTTCAGCGGGAATTTTTCCGAAAGATAGTCCTCCGTTTGAAAGCTCAAGGGCGCGCCCAGCCATTTTTCCCATTTCTCGCGGATGGTGAGGATGCCGATGCGTATCTCGGCCACTGGTCGTGTCAGTGTAAAGGGAAAAAGGTCCTTGCGGTGGTTGCCATCGGAAAGGATAAAGTTCATAAGCTATGCTTTTGACTGGCGTAAAAATAAAAAACGCCCTCGAATAACATCGGGGGCGTTCCTATATTTCGTTAAAAAGGGCGACCTGTTCGTCCTACTCCTCTTCCTTCTTGAATTTTTTGTACTTGTTCTTGAACTTATCGATCCTACCAGCGGTGTCCACCAATTTGGTCTTACCGGTATAGAACGGATGCGAAGTCCTTGAAATCTCCAACTTCACCAAAGGATATTCGACTCCATCCACAGTGATGGTCTCTTTTGCCTCAGCAGTGGATTTGGTAATGAACACATCTTCGTTGGACATATCCTTAAAAGCTACCAATCTATAGTTTTCCGGGTGTATTCCTTTTCTCATCGTCTTAAATGCTTAATCTCAGAATTTTCGAGGTGCAAATTTAATGATTTCTTTGACACCTCCAACTCAAAATACCTAAAAAATAAAAAAGTACCTTTAGTTGTAACAAAAACCTTGACCAAGGCACTAATGTACCACAATCAACACAAAAATTAATAAAATGGAAGAACAACAACCAAAAACCGGAAAATTTGCGCTCAATTATGGATTGATATTGGGCCTCATATTTGTGGTGTTCGGCGTTATGCTCTACACCCAAAAGATGCACTACGAAATGGGCGCTCCCATCATTGTGGTATCCATTGTTTTTATGGCTGCGGCCATCTTTTTGGCCGTAAATGCCTTCAAAAAGGCCAATGGCGGCTTTCTTACCATTTCTGAGGCCTTGAAAGTGGCTGTGGGAGTGGCACTTATCGGAACCATTATTTCCTTGCTCTATAATTTTGTGCTCACCAATTTTATCGAACCCGACTATCTGGACAAGGTCATGGAAATAGCCAAGCCCAAAGCCATGGAACAAAATCCCAACCTCACCGATGAACAATGGGAACAGGCAGCGGAAATGCAAAAAAACTTTGCCTGGATCCAATATCCGGTCGGCTTGATCCTGAACAGTATCGTGGGGCTGGTCCTCGGACTTATTGTTGGATTGATCTTGAAAAAGGCCAAACCCACATACTAAACCAAAAAATGCTACTTTTGAAGGGAATTCGAGAAACAAGCAATGCAGATTTCCATTGTAATTCCTTTACTTAACGAGCAAGAATCGCTTAAAGAACTGCATGATTGGATTGTACAGGTGATGCAATCCAATCATTTTTTATATGAGATCATCTTTATCGATGATGGTAGTACGGACGGTTCTTGGGAAACCATCACGGAGCTTTCCCGACAGAATGAACACGTGAAGGGCATCCGGTTCTTGAAGAATTTTGGAAAATCCCAGGCCCTGCATGCCGGGTTCAAGGCCGCCATGGGCGATGTGGTCATCACCATGGATGCCGACCTTCAGGACAACCCGGAGGAAATCCCCGAAATGTACCGCATGGTCACCCAAGAGGGTCAGCATGTTGTTTCGGGTTGGAAAAAGAAGCGGTATGATTCCGTAATCACTAAAAACATCCCTTCCAAACTCTTCAATTGGGCCGCCCGAAAAACGTCCGGGGTAAAACTCCATGATTTCAACTGTGGCCTCAAGGCATTTGATCACAACGTGGTCAAGACCATAGAAGTATCGGGGGAAATGCACCGCTACATCCCCGTTCTGGCCAAAAATGCGGGCTTCCCCAACATTTCGGAAAAAGTGGTGCAGCACCAGGCCCGAAAATACGGTTCCACCAAATTTGGTGCGGAACGTTTTATCCACGGATTTTTGGATTTGATCACCATCTGGTTCGTTTCTAAGTTTGGGCGACGGCCCATGCACCTTTTCGGGGCTTGGGGGGTTCTTATGTTCTTTGTCGGGCTGGGCTTTTCACTTTATTTGGGGGTAGACAAACTGTTCCTGAACCCAACCGGGCGACTCATCACGGAGCGTCCACAATTTTTTATAGCCCTGACCGCCATGCTGTTGGGTACGCAACTTTTTTTGGCAGGGTTCATTGGGGAAATCATGGTGCGATCCAGAAAAAACGACACCCGCTACAACATCTCCGATAAAATTAATCTTTAGCCCTCCCCAAACCCCATAAACTTTGTATTTTTAAGATTAATAAACACGAAAAGACAATGGATTCCATTACCGCGACGGCCCAATCTTGGTTGACCGATTTTTTTGACGACGAAACAAAGAAGGAAATACAACACCTCATCCAAAACGACCCAGAGGAACTTAAGGAACGGTTTTACAAAGATCTGGAGTTTGGCACAGGCGGAATGCGCGGTGTTATGGGAGTCGGTACCAATCGGATCAACAAATATACCTTGGGAAAGAACACCCAGGGACTTAGCAATTATCTAAAAAAATCATACCCGGACAGTGATATCAGGGTGGTCATCGCCTACGATTGCAGGCACAATTCCGATACGTTGGCCCGGACCGTAGCGGAAGTTTTTTCCGCCAATGGCATCAGGGTCTATCTGTTTTCCGAACTTCGGACCACCCCCGAACTTTCCTTTGCGGTCAGGCATTTGAGTTGCCACGCGGGCATTGTGCTGACCGCATCACACAATCCGCCCGAATACAACGGATACAAAGTATATTGGGCCGATGGCGGTCAGATTGTTCCCCCACAGGATGGGGAAATCATTGCCGAGATCAATGCACTTTCTTTTGAGGATATCAAATTCAACAAAGATGAGAGCCTGATCCAAATGATCGACAAGGATGTGGACGAAGCCTTCTTTGAAGCCTCTGTGAAAAACGGAAGTTTCCACGCCAAGGGGAAAGACAATTTTCATATTGTGTTCACCGCCCTACACGGGACTTCCATTACGGCCATCCCCGAAGTGCTGAAACGCGCCGGATACCGAAATGTCACCATCATTAAGGAACAGGCCGAACCCAACGGAAACTTTCCGACGGTGGAATCACCCAACCCCGAAGAACCCGAGGCATTGTCCATGGCGATGGCCAAGGCAGAGGAAATCGGAGCCGACATGGTGGTGGGCACCGACCCCGATAGTGATCGCTTGGGCATAGCAGTTCGCAATTTGGAAGGAAAAATGGAACTGCTCAACGGCAACCAGACCATGGTGCTGATGACCAAATTCCTTTTGGACCAATACAAAGAAAAAGGGTTCAAGGGCAATGAATTTATTGCCACCACTATCGTTTCCACACCCATGATGGAGCAAATGGCCAAAAGCTACGGCGTGGAGTTCAAAACAGCGTTGACCGGGTTCAAATGGATCGGTAAAATGATCAAGGACTTTCCAAACTCCCAATTTATTGGAGGCGGTGAGGAAAGTTTTGGGTACATGGTGGGGGATTTTGTACGGGACAAGGATGCGGTAACCGCTACCCTGCTCGCCTGCGAAATCGGTGCCAATGCCAAGGCGAACGGCAGCTCGTTCTACGAAGAACTGATCGATTGCTACGTGAAGTTTGGATTTTATAAGGAAAAATTGATTTCCCTGACCAAAAAAGGCATCAGCGGAGCCGAAGAAATCAAGCAGATGCTAAAGGACTTTAAGGAAAACCCAGTGGCATCCGTACAAGGTTCCAAATTGCTGTGGATCGAGGACTACAACACCTCCATTGCCAAAAACGTGCAGACGGGCGAGGAAAAGGCCATCAACCTTCCCAAGTCAAATGTGTTGATCTATGAGACCGAGGACGGTACCCGAATTGCCGCCCGACCCAGTGGAACAGAGCCCAAAGTGAAGTTCTACATCAGCACGAATGCAAAATTGGACAGAGCAGAGGATTATAAATCCGTAAATTCGCAGTTGGATTCCAAAATAGAAGGCATCCTCTCCGAGCTGAACTTGTAAGTGAATGAACTACTTTAAAAAAATCCTACGTTTTGCGGGACCTTACCGTAAATACGGGTATTTGAACATATTTTTCAATATTCTATATGCGCTTTTCAGCGCGTTGTCCTTTGCGGCACTCATCCCCATGCTCGATGTGTTGTTCAAACCGGATGAAAAAGTCTATGTAAAGCCTATCTATCAAGGTTTTGCCAAATCCAAAGACTATTTACAGGACTACATCAACTATCGGGTCACTGCATATTCCGGAGATGATGACATGAAAGGTCTAGTGCTGGTCATCAGTTTGGTGTTAGCCCTATTCTTGTTGAAAAATGCCTTCAATTATCTGGCAATGTACTTCATCACGTTTTTGAGGAACGGGGTGCTCAAGGATATTCGGAACAAGATGTACCAGAAAATTGTAGATCTGCCCATTTCCTATTTTTCGGAAAAGCGCAAAGGGGACGTCATTGCCCGGATCACCTCAGATGTCCTCGAAATCCAACATTCCTTTCTGTCCATATTGGAACTCATCGTGCGGGAACCATTGACCATCCTTTTTACCATTTTGGTCATGTTCGGAATCAGTGCCAAGCTCACCATTTTTGTTTTTGTCTTTATCCCCATTGCAGGAATGATCATTTCAAGAATTGGGAAATCGCTAAAGCGAAAGTCGGACAAGGTGCAAAAAGAACAGGGCGAATTCCTCTCCATTGTGGAGGAAACCTTGGGCGGCCTGCGTGTCATCAAGGCATTTAATGCTGAATCCAAATTTTTCAATACGTTCAAAAACTCAACGACCCGATTTTTCAAATTCTCAAATTCACTGCTCAACAGACAGAATTTGGCTTCACCGACCGGTGAGTTCCTGGGGATACTCGTCATTGGGGTCTTGCTTTGGTTCGGTGGCAAAATGGTCCTGGTGGACAAGACACTCGATGCGTCATCATTTATTGCCTATATGGGGCTTGCCTACAACATCCTTACCCCGGCCAAGGCTATCAGCAAAGCTTCTTATGGTGTAAAAAAAGGAAACGCTGCCGCAGAACGCGTTTTGGAGATACTGGAATCGGAAAATCCGATCAAGGATGCAGAAGGGGCATTGGAAAAAACCAATTTCAATTCAGGAATTGAGCTGAACAATGTTTCCTTCAAATATGAGGATGATTATGTCCTGAAAAACTTCAACCTAAAGGTTGAGAAAGGGAAGACCGTGGCCTTGGTGGGCCAGTCCGGAAGTGGAAAGAGTACCGTGGCCAATTTGGTGACCCGTTTTTACGATGTCAACAAAGGGGAAATTTTGATCGATGGCACCAACATCAAACAAATTTCCAAAAAATCACTTCGTGCCCTGATGGGGCTGGTGACCCAAGATTCCATTCTATTCAATGACTCCGTGAAGAACAACATCGCTCTGGGCAAGGAGAATGCCACGATGGACGACATCATTGCCGCGGCCAAAGTGGCCAATGCACACGATTTTATCATGGGGCTGCCCCATGGCTACGATACCAATATTGGCGATAGTGGAAATAAATTGAGCGGTGGTCAAAAACAGCGCCTATCCATTGCGCGGGCAGTGCTGAAAAATCCACCGATCATGATCTTGGACGAGGCCACATCCGCTTTGGACACGGAAAGCGAGCGATTGGTCCAGGATGCTTTGGAAAAAATGATGCAAAACCGTACCTCCATCGTCATCGCCCACCGATTGTCCACCATCCAGAATGCGGATTCCATTGTGGTGATCAGCAAAGGTGAAATTGTTGAGCAAGGCAATCATGAAGAGCTGATGAAGTCTGACAAAAACTATAAGAAACTTGTGGAAATGCAGTCGTTTACCTCATAAACCGCTCTCGGAAACGAAAATCAAGTCAAGATTCGTACTCATTTTCAGCTTATTTGAACACCAATTTCGCTATCCTATTGCTGCCCGCCGCATAGGCAATGGAATCATTCAAAAACCGTAGGGTAAAGAACGGTTCCTCGTTGAGTTCCTTCCAGTTTTCGCCACCATCCCCGGAATAGGAAATGCCAGTGAACCCAATGGCCACCAATCCTTTTCCATCAGAATTGGGGACAAATTGCACACAACTTTTATAATCCGGTTCTTTACCATCCGCAATCAGGTTCCATGTTTTACCGCCATCCACAGTAATGATCTTGTTTTTTTGATTGGAATCTGGTGAAGTATAATCACCCCCAATGGCAAAACCCAGATTTTCATCATAAAAATCCATGGAATAGATGCCTTGTGTAGGCTCCCCTGCAATAATCGGTGTCTGCTGAATCTCCCAAGTCGCTCCTTTATCCTTGGAGTGATAGACCCTGCCTTCCGTGGTACCGATCCAAACCTTAGTTCCTGCCACGGCAATGTTGCTGTTGCTTGCGGCAAAGGCACCTTCCCCTTCAATCCCTTCGGGAAGATCGGAACACGGTATTTTTTTCCACGATTGTCCCCCATCCTTGGTGAGAATAATGGAAAGACATCCGTCCACGGTATCCCCCACGGCAATACCTTCGGTATCGTTCCAAAAGACCATGGCATCATAGAACACCCCTTCTCCTTCCTCCTTGTACACCAGCTCCATTTTTCCACTGTCCCCTGTCTTGTACAACAGAGCAGGGCTTTCAATCGACAGCATAAAGAAATCATTGGTGGTGTTGCCCACAGCCCTGAAACTGGGTGTCAACGAATCATGGGTCTGCACATTGGTTCGGACCTTTCCGGAACCCACATCAACCGTTCCATATATCCCGTTACTGCCTGCAAAGGCCAATGTTCGGTTGTCCAAAAAGGTGATCGCTCGAATGCTTACCGAATCTTCAAAAACAGGAGTGATGGACACTGATTGGAAGGGTTGGTACTTCTTTTCGTTGGTGCAGGAAGCCATAACCAAGATGGTCAAAAGCAGAATGGAAATCCTCATGGTAATTATTTTCTTCAAAAGTAAGGAGAAATGGTACCTTTGCAACCTTATTTTATATCATGCGATTGCACCGAAACTTGGTTTTTGCCGTAATAGATGCCTTGAAACAAATTTTCAATGATGGGGAATATGCCGATAAGGTGATTGAGAAAGTGCTTCGGTACGACAAGCGTTGGGGTGCCCGTGACCGCGCCTTCATTGCGGAGACCACTTACGATATTGTCCGCTGGAAACGTCTGTACTCCGAAATTGCCGAGGTCCACGAACCCTACACCCGCCCCCACCTCTTTCGTTTGTTTGCGGTTTGGTGTGTGCTCAGGGGCATTCCATTACCTGATTGGAAACAATTGGAAGCTACCCCGGAACGGCGCATAAAGGGGAGGTTCGATGAGCTTTCCAAAATCAGAAAGTTCAGGGAATCCATTCCCGATTGGATGGACGAACTGGGTGAAAAATCCCTTGGCAGCGAGCTTTGGACCAAGGAAATCGCTGCCCAAAACAAGCAGGCCGATGTGATATTGCGAGTGAACACCCTCAAAATATCCAAGCCGCAACTCCAACTTTTTTTGGCCAAGGAAGATATTGAAACCGAGGAATTGAAGGGCTATCCGGATGCATTGAAATTAAAGGAACGGAAAAATGTGTTCACCACGGAAGCCTTCAAGGACGGACTTTTTGAGGTCCAGGACGCCTCTTCCCAACTGGTCGCCCCATTTCTGGAAGTGGAACCGGGCCAACGGGTGGTAGATGCCTGTGCAGGTGCCGGCGGTAAAACGCTACATCTGGCATCGCTCATGAAAAACAAGGGGCAACTCATTGCCCTGGACATCTATGAAAGTAAGCTGAAAAAACTTAAAACCCGTGCCCGAAGAAACGGAATACACAATTTTGAGACACGGGTCATTGATTCCACCAAAGTGATCAAAAAACTGCACAACAGTGCTGATAGGTTGCTTTTGGATGCGCCATGCTCTGGACTTGGGGTCATCAAAAGGAATCCCGATTCCAAGTGGAAATTGGAACCGGAATTCATCGACCGTATTATGGGCGTGCAGCAGGATATCCTTCAAAATTATAGTAAAATGGTCAAAAGTGGTGGTCAAATGGTCTATGCCACATGCTCCATTCTCCCCCAAGAAAACACCGAACAGGTCAAGAAATTCCTAGCATCGGAAAACGGAAAAGATTTTGAGTTCATCAAGGAACGGAACATTTATGCCTCAGAAACAGGTTTTGATGGATTCTATATGGCACTGCTGAAGAAGAAATCTTGATTCAAAGCAATCGATTTGCCTCAGTATGGCATACCCATGCAATTCATATCAACAAACCAATTCCATGGGAACAACAAAACTGTGGCTTAATGTTGCCTTTACAAGGTAATGTGATGTTGTATGACAGCTTAACAACACATCTTTTTTCCACCAAATCCAATTGATTGGGTTTTCAAGAAAGGGGACAACCCCATTAAAATTTCAATCCTTGTTTGAGTTGATTGAACTGTCCCAACAATTCTTGATAACGGTCTTTTTCCTCTTGACCAGGCTCTTTGTCCCCGCTGTCCAAAATATAGTACAGATAGGATATTTGGGCCACCATTACTTGCCGAGGATAGGCACCTTCATCATTCTTCAGCTTTTTCAGTGCTGACTTATATGGTTCCAAGGTTGCTTCATCTGCTTTGGTCTTTTCCAGTTCCTTTATCTTTTCCTCTACCTTGTCCTGAAATTTTCGTGCTTCGGAAAGCAAATCCATCACTTTTTGCAGGAGCACCAATTGTTCTTTCATATCGGACAAGGAAATGCCATCTTCTTCCAATTTGGGGTCAACAAGCACTTCAAAAGGTTTTTCAAATGTTTGGGTTCCCACTTTTAGTTTGGCAGTATAGTTCCCGGGCAAGACCATTGGCCCATTTTTGTACCGTCTTCGTTCATTTTTGTCCCAGGCCCCTTTTTGACGAAGGTCCCATGCAAATCGGTTGATGCCCTTTTTCGTTTCCAACTTACTGTCCAGATAGACAAATGTCATGCTGAGGCCCATGTCCTCCACTTTTTCCGCTGAGGTTTTCAGTTGGGTGGAGTCGCTTACAATAGTGGCGACTTCCCTACCCTGTGCATCCAAAATCTGGAGACTTACCCCATCCTTTATCTCTTCGGGAAGATAGTAATCAATCAGCACGCTTGTGGATGGATAATCAGGGAATTCTCCCCCTCCACGTGGAGTTCTGTATCGAATGGTATTGTCCGGCTTGAACAGGATCGGGGCATCACCAAGTTTTGTGATGTTGCCATCCCGAAGGGTAGTGATGTTGTCCAAAATCCAAAAGCCACGGCCCATGGTACTCAAGATCAAATCGCCCCGAAAGATGGTGATATCGGTAATGGGGGTTATGGGAAGGTTTTGTTGGAATTTCTTCCAGCTACCTCCATCATCGAACGACACGAACATCCCAAATTCTGTCCCGGCATACAACAGCCCTTCGCGAACGGGGTCTTCCCTTAAAACCCTTGTGGTGTGGTCGGATGGGATTCCATTGGATTCCGTGCTGATCAACTCCCAGCTTTTTCCATAATTTTCAGTTTTGTAGAGGTAGGGTTTGGAATCACCCAACAAATGTCGGTCCACCGCCACGTAGGCCTTGGCAGGATTGAACTGCGAAGGTTCCACGGATTCGACCCTTCCTCCCTTGGGCAGTTTTTTGGGCGTAACGTTTTCCCAAGTTTTTCCGCCATCCTTGGTCACCGAAATAACGCCGTCGTTGGATCCTGTCCAAATGACACCTTGACTGATCTTTGATTCGCGGATGGAATACAGGGTGCTGTAATATTCTTCACCGGTAATGTCGCGCGTGATAGGGTTTCCTGAAATTACCTGTTTGTCCGGCTCGTTGGCCGTTAGATCAGGGGATAAAATCTCCCAATTCTTTCCCCCATTGCTTGTTTTGTGTAGGTATTGTGATCCCATATAGACCACTTCTGGATCAAAAGGGGAAACGTGGATGGGAGCCACCCGCTGAAACCTATATTTTAGATCTTTTGGATTGTGCCCATAAATATTGGAGGCACCAATGGAGTACTCCCTGTCCATTCCTGTCTTTTTGCTGTACACGCTAAAGCGTCCCTTACAGTTGTTGTAAACAATATAATGGTTGCCCGGCATCGGGATGACAGGACCGGTTTCGCAGCCACCAACATCCATTATCACGGGTCCGCTTGCGGGAGAGGTTGCCGTAGGTGCCATGCTGGGAATGGCAAGTGTGGTGTTGTCTTGTTGGGCACCATAGACCCAATATGGGTATTGGTCGTCCACCGCAACCTGATAGATTTCGGCCGTGGGCTGATTGAACTGGGTGGACCATGTTTTTCCCCCATTGTGCGAGACATTGGCTCCGCCATCATTGCACTGGATCAATAGATCTGGGTTATTGGGGTTGAGCCAAATATCGTGATTGTCCCCGTGCGGTACACTCATGCGTGTCCAGGTTTTGCCACCATCGGTGGATTTGATCAATGGGTTGGCATTTGAATAAATGATGTCCGGATTGGTGGGGTCCAACTCAATATTGGTGTAGTAAAAAGGCCTGTTCACCAACCTTTCGTCGTCCGAAACATGGACAAAGGATTTTCCCTGGTCCACAGATTTGTAGAGTCCCCTGTCCTCTCCCGGGGCCTCGATAACGGCGTAAAGGATTTTGGAATCCACAGGAGAAACAGCCAAATCGATCTTACCGATCAATCCTTTTGGGAGTCCCTTTTCCAGCTTCACCCAATCTTTTCCACCATTGATGGATTTATAGATGCCTCCTTCACTGTTTTCCCCTCCCGAATCAATGGTCCAAGGGGTGCGGCGTGCTTTCCATGCTGCGGCATAGACCACATTGGGGTTGCCCGGTAACAGTTCCAGATCGGCAAAACCTGTTTCATCGGAAACGAACAGAACCTTTTCCCAGTGCTGTCCGCCGTCAGTGGTTTTGTAGATGCCCCTTTCACTGTTTGGTTTGAATGCGTTTCCAATGGCAGCCACCCAAACGACATTGTTGTTCGTGGGATCTATTTCCACGGCACCGATCTGTCCCGCATTTTCCAAACCTATGTGCTCCCAGGTTTTTCCGGCATCTATAGATCGGTACACTCCCTTGCCCTCAATGATGTTACTGCGAATCCCATCCGACCCGGTGCCCACATAAACGATGTTCGGATCGTTCACCGCCACTTCAATGGCCCCTATGGAAGGGGTTTTGAAATAACCATCGGAAACATTGTTCCAGGTTGTGCCATAATCGTCCGTTTTCCATACACCGCCACCCGAAGCCCCCAAATAAAAAGTACCGGGCAGCATAGGTGTGCCCGTCACTGTGGTCACCCTTCCCCCTCGTGAAGGTCCAATGGTGCGGTATTGCAAGGCTTCAAAATCTTGTGCAAAGAGGGCGCAGCTTACTAAAAAGGTAAATAGAAAACTAAAAGAAGGTTGCTTTAAGCTCATGATTCAGTGGAATAGTTTGGTTTTAAGCCAAATCTAATAAATACGGACACAATATGGTCCCCATTAGTCAGAAAATCCCACCTTTTGATGGAAGAAAATGATTTTGGAACATTCATCCAATTGATTCCATGGAACATTCATGGATTGTCTTTGCTGAAAGACAGCCTGGTTTTTGTGGAGTAAATTGCCGAACATCGGAATATATTGCAGGACATCCCCATTTATTGCAGAATGGATGGGGTTTGGTTTTCTTTATTTTTCCATAGCCGACCGCATGACGTACGGCTATGGTACAAACCAGATTCCACTTTCCCAAAGAGTGGCATCGATAGAAAACCTACTTTATGCGCCACATAACCCCATTGTTGTCCCTCATTGCGGCTATTTCTGTGCACTTCACAGTACTTGTATTGCCACATTCAATCAATGCCCAGTCCCAAGATAAAGCTGACCTTTCCGATATTGTTTCACTACGGCCCCAGGCCAGTATATTCTTTGCCGGGAACAAGGATTATGGCTTTGATGATATTCGGAACAACCCCAATATATCTTTTGTACCACTTTCCAGTTTAAAGGAGAACATGGGTTTTTCGGACGAAAGCTACTGGTTACGGTTCCCTTTGGAAAACCCAAACCCGACCACCTCACATTATTTTTTGGAGACTGCCAGACCCATCACGGACATTGTAGAGCTATATCTGGTTGATGAAAATGGAGCGGTTCAACGGCAATATAGTGGTGACAAGATTCCTTTCTCCCAAAAAACTGTGTCGCACAGAAAATCCATTTTTGACATCAAATTGGAACCGGGTCAAAAGATGGAGGCCTATATCCATTTAGCAAGTGATGGGGAGGTAGTAATGATGCCCCTGCGGATGTACGAAAGCAATCAGTTTTTCAATTTGACCTACAAAGAGCAAGTATTTTATGGGTTCTTTTATGGAATTTTGATATTGGCCTGTATCATCTATCTCTTTTTCTTTTTCGCACTGCGGGACAATGCTTTCATATATTACGGACTTTATGTTCTCTTTATCGCCTTGATGCAGTTTTCGCTGGACGGTCTTTTTCATCAATACTTGACCCCCCAGGGCGGATGGCTTTCGGATAGGGCCGTATTGCTCACTGCCTTCATCTCCCTTTTCTTCTTTGGGAAATATGGGGACAAGTTCCTGAACCTGAAGGAAAACAGTAGGTTTTTGCATATTTCTGGAAAAATTTTGGGCTTTGGCACCCTCTTGGGCATATCCATACTTTGTATGGCACCGACATTGCCGGCGTTCACGTATCCGCTTGCCAATGGCATAGGCATATTGGTCTTGTTGCACATGATCAGTTCGATTGTGCTGATGAAGGGCAAAAAAGTGAAGGTGGATCCCTATTTTATTGTAGGCATATCGTTTTTGGTGCTGGGCTTCGTGGTCTTTATACTGAATAATTTCAACACCATAGAAAACTCGTTCTTTACCAACAATGGAGCAAAATTTGGTATCGGGCTTGAAATCATTTTCCTGTCCATTTCCATGAGCAACAGGATCCGTGACCTCCGCATGGAAAATGAAAAGAACCAACTCTTGGCGCTTCAACGTGCCGAGGATATGAACGAAATCAAGTCGTCCTTCTTATCGAACATCAGTCACGAACTGAGAACCCCATTGAACCTCATCATGGGTGTCGCCAATTCCCTTCAACAACATAAAGAGGATGAAGATTTGGAGGAAAAGTGCAAGCTCATATTGAGCTCTTCCAAAAACCTTTTGGGGTATATTGAGGACATTCTGGATTTTACTGTCATTGAAAAAGGTAATCAAGAATTGAAAGAGGTTTCCTTTGACCTTCCTTCCACCTTGGCAAAAATTATGATGGCACACCGGATAAAAGCCGAAGCCAAAAATTTGGACTTCACTTGCTCCGATCTTCACGGTTTGCCCACAAGGGTTATCGGGGACAAAGGAAAACTCGCCCAAATACTGAACCATCTTTTGGACAATGCCATCAAGTTTACCAACGAGGGGAATGTGGCCGTTAGGATAAATTGCAAACGAGGAGCAAAAAATGGAGCCATCCTCGATTTCACCATAATCGATACCGGAATTGGAATTTCTGAGGAAAAAATGAGTACGGTTTTTGAATCGTTCACCAAAAAATCCTTCATGGACAAGCGGGAATTCAGTGGTTTGGGACTTGGTCTGTACATTGTGAAAAACTATGTGGATTTGCAGGGCGGCAATATCAACATCACGAACAATCCGAAACAAGGTGGCACCATCTGCGAATTGACACTTGGTTTTGAGGTTGAAGAGGACGAATTGGCTTTGGCACAGGACCAACAATCGCTTTCCACCCATTTTGCACAGGAAAGAAGCAACGTGCTGCTGGTGGAAGACAACAAAATGAACCAAACCGTGGTCAAATTGCTGTTCAAAAAATGGGGAAACATCGACCTGACCATCGCCAACCATGGAAAAGAAGCACTGGAAATCATGAAAAAGCAAGCTTTTGACCTAGTTTTAATGGATTTGCAAATGCCCGTAATGGACGGGTTCGAGACCACATCGATCATCAGGGCCGGCAGGGCCAATTGTGATCCACAGATCCCAATCATTGTGATCACTGCCGACAATACCAGCAAGACCCGAAAGGAAATTTTCAGGTTGGGGGCAAATGACCTTATCACCAAGCCCATCAACGGGGCATTGTTGCTCTCCAAAATGAAAAAAAATACTTCTCCAAAACCACACGTGGCTTAGCTCTTTGGATATATGGATGAGTGGATGGGGATTGCACCAAAAAATCAGAACAGTTTTATGTAAATCTCCATGTACAAGAGTTCTTTTTGAACCAAAAACTTGTACCCACTATACCTTCAAACAAATGTAACCTTATCAAGTTGGGGTATGCTTACCTCCAATAAAGTTCATTTTTTTTAAACTAATCCCAATTCCCACGGGCATGTTGACAATCCATGGCCAACAATTTTTTCATCTCACTAAAAATGAGTACCTTAAATGTATTCAACCTAAAACCTTTCAGCCATGGGAACAGTAAAGAAGCTGAACAAATGGGCCAACGCCCATACGTATTACCCGTTGGATCTTTTGCGGGTCGCCCTAGGGGTTTTCCTTTTCATCAAAGGGGTGGAATTTATGGCCAATTACCAAGAAATGGCGGAAATGGCCAAACCCTTTGAAGGCATCCCCGGAGGTATGATCATTTTGCACTATGTTGCCCCGGCCCATTTTGTCGGAGGGGTGTTGATCGTTGTTGGCCTGCTCACACGATGGGCGGCGATTGCGCAGCTTCCCATCCTCTTTGGGGCCGTACTGACCAATTTTCTGGGAACCATGAACATTTTCAACCTGACATTGGCATTGGTTGTACTGTTGGCTTGTCTTTTCTTTATGGTCTATGGTTCGGGGAAACATTCGGTGGACTATTACCTGAAAATGCAAAAATAGCCTAGAGATTGTCCAGTTGGTTGCTCTTTTTGTCTGTGCTCAGGGTCCAGAAGAAACCGACAAAGAAAAAACTGTCCGCGGCAGGGGTTATGGCACGTCTGTCAAAAACACCGTCCATATTGGGCGTGTTTGCATATTGATAGTTGTTGACGTTCTTGAATCCCAAAATATTGTTTGCGGAAAAGTATAGGATTTTTTGTTGGTCGATCAAATAAGCCCAATTGAAGCTCAGGTTGTTGAACGACCTTGTCCTTTCTGCCATGAATTCTGGGGTATTTGGGTTATCGTATGGCCTACCCGAACCGTAGGAGTAAGTGAGTCCTACCTGCGAACGGAGTTTGTCCACCCAATATTTGGTGACTAGGGACAGATTGTGTTTTGGGGCAAAATTGGGCGTGGCACTTTCCACAAAGTTTTGATAGTCCCGCTCCGTGTCCAAATAGGAATAAGATACCCAATAATCCAAGTATTCAATGCTCTTATTGTCCCGCCAAAACACATCCAGCCCACTGGCATGGCCGTTTCCGGTGTTTTCAAAATTGGAATTGAACTGCGGCATCTGGGTATCGTATTTTATCAAATCATCATAATTCTTATAGTAGGCTTCGGCCCTAAATGTCCTGCCATTGGCCACATATTGATAGTTCAAGATATAGTGTGATGCCTTTTCAAGTTGCAAGTTGCTATCAAACTTGAGAACTTCTGCCTTGGGTGTTTGGTAAAAATCGCCATAAGCCAAGGAGAATTGGCCGTTTTCCCCAGGTTTGTAGGCCAAGGATACTCTTGGCGATAGCTTAAAACCATCAAGAAGGGCACTATGTTCTGCCCTTACCCCAATTTTCATGGCAAACCTGTTGCTCAAAAAGATATCGGATTCTGCAAAGGACGCCCATATCTGGCCATCATAGCCTGTGGTAAAGGCACTACCTTCAACATCGGTATAAGTTTCATTGAAATGGGAAACAAATAGCTCCGTTCCAAAATTAAGGTCGAACCGACTGCTAAAGTTTTTCCGGGCTTTCACCTTGATGTGGGATGCCGTTTCCTTGACGTCCACTATGTTATCCTGAATACCAATATCATTGACATCCCAAGAAATGGAAGCACCCGAGACAAGGCTCCAATCGTTTTTAAAAAAATACTTGTAGGAGGAGTTAAAGTAAAGGTTGTTGTTGGTCAATTGAAAATTTACCAAATCAGGAAAATTGATGTCCTCTTGGGCTATATCCAGATTGGCATGGTTGAACCCGGTGTACAGTTTGAACATGCTCCTCTCCCCCTTGCTCCTGAACACAGCCTCCCCTGAAACAGATTCGTAGGGACTGTTCCAGCGAACCCCTTGCGTGGAGGGTATCAATGCTTCATAAGGGGCCAAATTGACATACGATGTGTTCAAACTCAGGGATTGATCGCCCCAAATCTCGGTATGGCCCAGCCCTCCTCCTACTGACATGATGGAAATGTCGGTTTTCTCCTGATCGGGAACATCGGTGGTATTCAACAAAAGCACACTGGACAAGGCTTGGCCATATTCCGCGGAATATCCTCCCGTGCTGAAGGTGATTCCCTTAAAAAGGAAGGGCGAAAACCGGCCCCGGGTGGGAATATTGTTGGCCGTGGCATTGAAAGGCTGAAAAACCCTGAGCCCATCAATGAACACCTGGGTCTCCCCTGCTGTTCCGCCCCGAACGAACAAGCGTCCGTCCTCGTTCACGGTGCTGGTCCCCGGCAAGGTTTGCAAAGCCGCCACAAAATCGCCCGCAGCCCCTGCGGTGGTCACAATATCCAAGGGTTTTAGCACCGACACCTTGGAGTTGTCCCCTGCCTCAAAAGTTCCTGCCGTCAACGTAACGCCGGAAAGGGAATTGATGGATTCCACCAGTTTTATCGCGAGATTGTTAAAATAGGATACATCACCCATCTCATAATGGGGTTCAAAAGACAACATGGAAACCACCAAGGTCTGTGTGCCTTCTTCGTAGGTCTCAAAACTAAATTTACCCTCTCGATCCGTTGAAGCTCCATCGTAAGTACCTTGAATGTACACATTTGCACCTTCAATGGGATTGTTCTTTGCATCGGTAACGGTTCCTGATACGGTGCTCTGGGCAAACAAGCCCATGTTGGAAAGCAGTAGAAATAAAATAAGTATGTTTTTCATGACTGTTCGTTAGATTGATGCCACAAAATTGTCCTCAAACCATCAGCCTTGCTAAAAGGAAATACCCAATTGTGGAATTTTGCCGATGAATTGAAACTGCTACTTCCGGGGTACAATTCATACCATAAAATCAACATTTCGGTAGATCCGAATTTTATCTAAAGCCAGTGTACCTGAATTTTGAACCATCATTAACAAGTGCCCGGTCGAATAGGGCATTAAAAAACAAACCTTATGAAAACAGTTACCCTAGCATTAAGTTTCTTTTTGGTAAGTCTTTTGTCCATGGCACAGGAAGAGAACGGCATCAACATCACCGTGACCATTGACAATGTGACCAGTGATGAAGGAAAAGTCCTTGCCAGCCTCCACACGGCGGAAACCTTCATGAAAGAACCAGGTGTACAAAATCAGGAAAGTGCCATTGAAAATGGAAAAGTGGTATTGTATTTTTCCAATGTAAAGCCAGGCACCTACGCTATCTCGGCCATGCATGATGTCAATGGAAACAACCGAATGGATTTTCAGGACAACGGCATGCCCAAAGAGAGTTACGGTATGTCGGGCAATGATATGTCCATGGGGCCACCAAATTTTGAAAATGCCCGATTTGAAGTCAATGGGGACGATTTGGAATTCACCATCCGATTTTGACTTTTTGTCCGGTTGGAACTAAAATGCCTGCCATGTGCAGGCTTTTTTTATGTAAAAGATGGCTTAATTTCTATAGATTACACTGATCGTTTTTTATACTTTTATATCTCAAACTTATGATGAGATGACCATTACCCAACTTCAGTACGTTCTGGCTGTTGCGGAGTATAAAAACTTCACCCTTGCTGCCGAGAAAAGTTTTGTTACCCAGCCCACCCTCAGCATGCAGGTCCAAAAACTGGAAGATGAACTGGGCGTACTCATTTTTGACCGTGGCAAAAAACCCATTTCCATTACCGAAGTGGGCAAGAAAATTGTGGCACAGGCCAAGAACATTGTGGCGGAAGCAGAACGGATAAAGGACATTGTGGATCAGGACAAGGGGTATATCGGCGGGGACTATACTTTGGGAATCATCCCCACGGTAATGCCCACCTTGCTTCCCATGTTCCTGAACACTTTTATCAAAAGATATCCGAAGGTAAACCTTATCATCAAGGAGCAATCCACCGATACCATGATCAAGAACATTATGGATGGACACTTGGATGCCGGTATAGCTGCCACACCCTTGGAAATAGAGTTCATCAAAGAACGTCCTCTGTATTATGAACCTTTTGTGGGCTATGTGCCCCCTAGTCACAGACTGGCGCAAGAAGATGAGTTGACCACGGATCATTTGGATGTGAACGATATCCTTTTGTTGCAGGATGGGCATTGTTTTAGGGATGGGGTCATCAATCTGTGCAAAGCATCAAAAAATATGCAAGGGGACCAGTTCAAGATAGAGAGCGGCAGTTTTGAAACCTTGGTGAGTTTGGCCGATGAAGGTATGGGCATGACCCTTCTTCCCTATCTGAACACCTTGCACCTGGATGCCTCTAAAAAACAGCACCTAAAACCGTTCAAAAGTCCTTCCCCTGCAAGGGAAATAAGCCTGATCTATCACAAAAGCGAGTTGAAGATACAGATAACGGATGCACTGAAAGAAGTTGTTTCAGGCATTGTCAGGGGCGCCATTACCTTTCAGGACGTGAAGATCATCAGTCCTTTGGCCAAAAATTAATAGGGCCGCAGAAATGCGGCCCTATTTTAAGCTTTCAACAATAACAATGTTGGTCGCAACTGTGGTTTGTCCACAATATAAAACTGCAACCAAATTTTAAGTTCCTCGATTTCACTGGGCAATAGCCTCGTTAGGGCTTTTTTCAATTCCTTGGTGAAGAGTTTAGCATCAAAACTTACCTTTTGTAGGATCATTTTGGTGTAATCCAACATAGCTCTTGGCATAGAAATTTGATTATAATTGGATAATTAGGTTGTGCTCTAAATTAAAGAAAAATCCTTTTTGTAAAACCAAAAATCCAGTTAAAAATTAAATAACTTCGCATTGACCAATACAAACAAAGCGAATGTGCAGTTCAAAAAAAGATGGTTTCAAGTTGTTGATAACAAGATTATTAATCATATCAATCCTGTTTTCAAGCTGTACCACTACCCGAAAGATCTTGGACAACCAATTGGAAAGAACAAACTTGTCCAACTCCTTCCATGGCCTAGTGGTCATGGATGCCAGATCGGGAAAAACCATCTATGACAGGAATGGCGACAAATACTTTACTCCGGCCAGCAACACGAAAATTGTGACGTTCTACACGGGGGTGAAATTGCTTCCAAAAAACATCCCAACCCTAAAATATGCCGTTGCCAATGACACTTTATTTATAGAAGGTACCGGAGATCCCACTTGGCTGCACCCCCATTTAAAGGATAGCACGGCCATCAATTGGTTGAAAAAACAAGGGTCCGTGGCCTTGTACACCAAGAACTCCGATGAACTTCGATTCGGGCCGGGCTGGGCATGGGAGGATTACGACACCTATTTTTCACCCGAAAAAACCACCATTCCTCTATACGGCAATGTGGTCACCATCTCCAATGTAGAAGGGTTGGAGGTCTCCCCTTCACTTTTTATTGATTCCGTTGAAGTAATGGAAAAATCCTTTAGAAGGAACGAGCTTGACAATCATTTCTATTTTGCCCCCTCGGAACAGGACACCTTGGAAGTGCCTTTTATAACCGGTGATTCACTCACAAAACAACTTTTGGAAGAAGTTCTGCAAAAAGAGATTGCCTTGGCGGACCATTTTCCCAATACTTCAAAGAAGACGTTGTACGGTATGGAAACTGATTCCATCTTTAAGCAGATGCTGTTCAAAAGTGACAACTTTTTGGCCGAACAACTGTTGATGGCCGCTTCATCCACAATTTCGGATACGCTCGGGACCAAAAGGGCCATAACCTATATGCTGGAGCATGATCTGGCCGATCTGGAACAACAGCCCCGATGGGTGGACGGTTCGGGGCTTTCGCGCTACAATCTGTTCACGCCTCGCTCTTTTGTGCAGATCCTGCAAAAACTTTATGAAGAAGTGCCCGAAGAACGCCTTTTTGGGATATTCCCGATGTGGGGCCCCACAAGTACCGTGGAAAAATGGGAAGACCCTTCCACGGAACCTTTTCTTTTTGCCAAATCAGGGTCGTTTGGGAACAATTACAACCTGAGCGGGTACATTAAGACCAAATCGGGAAAACTGCTCATATTCAGTTTTATGAACAACCATTTTACGGTCCCCTCCATTGAAGTTAGGAACACCATTTATGACAGTCTTAAAAAACTTTACGAAACTTACTGACCCAATAGATTGTGGATTTGAGCATATTGGATGAGCATGATGGTCTTCGCATCACGGATTTCCCCTGTTTTCACCATCTGAAGGGCTGTATTAAAATTCAGTTCCAAAACCTCAATGTTCTCGGTTTCGTCTTCAGCTCCCCCACCTTCACTTACTTTCATGGCCTCTTCGTATTGACCGATAAAAAAATGCAGGATCTCCGTTACCGAACCGGGTGACATATAGGCTTCAAAAACCTTCTCCACCTTATCAATCTTATACCCTGTCTCCTCCTCCACTTCCATTTTAATGGTCTGTTCGGCATTGCCTTTTTCCAAAAGTCCCGCGCAGGCCTCGATCATCATGCCATCCGCATTGCCGTTTAAATAAGTGGGCATGCGAAACTGACGGGTTAATACCACGGTGCCCTTTTCTCTGTTGTACAATAAAATGGCAGCACCATTGCCCCGGTCGTACGCTTCACGGACCTGTGTTTCCCAAGTCCCATCTTCCCGTTGGTACTCAAAAGTGACTTTGTTGAGGGTGTACCAATTGTCGGACAACAGCTCCTTTTTGACGTTCCTGATGTTTCCGTATTTCATGGACGATTTAAACGGTTACGGTTTTGTTCAAATATTGACGAAACGGAAGCATTTCGAGGTAAACTTCCACTATTTTTTCCTTAAAATTGTTTAGAAAAGTTTCTTCCCTGGGAAACTCGTGCGCCACGGCAAAGGTCTTGTTCTTGAGCAAATCGATATGCGGATGGTCGTTGGAAAACCCTTTGGGGGCATTGGTCAGCTTTTCATCTTCATACAAACTGCCAAACGTCTTTTTGAACGAAGGTTTGTCCAATATTTCCTGCAACACCTCCCCATCATAATCAATACCTTCCCGAATGCTTCGTAACGTGTTCGGATTGGGACGCCAAAAACCACCCGCCAAGAGGCACTGCTTCAGCCCAATTTCAATATAGAAATCGGCCGACTGGGGCGCTTTGTCCAAGCCAGCACCAAAATGGTCCTTGTACACTGGCTTGTTCGGGTGGAACATCAAATTGTTGTTGATGCGGTTGATGCCCCTCTTACCCGGAGTGGGGTAATAATCATCGTGTAATTGCGTCATGGTCATGTCAAGGTCGTCCAACCATACTATGAAATCATTGCGGAGAGATCTGTACCATTTTCGGTTGGCATCCATCCATTCCTTATTGTTGTTTTGTTGCAGTTCTTCCAGAAAATGGAACAGGTCTTTAAAATTCATTGGATGTTATGTTCGATGCCAGATGCTCGTTGTTTGGTGTTAAAAATCATTAATGGTGTGAAACTATATTTTATTTCGAAAAGCTATGATCATGTTCATCAACTTAAAACAACAATCATATAGTTTTTGAAATTGCTTATCGGAAACATACGCTCTATTACTTACCTTATACAAACACGTCACCACTTCAGCCAATGAACGTACAGAATAGCCCAGAAACTTTCTAAACTCAAGTTTTGACTGGACAATGGAACCCTCAGAAATATTAAGGGCCACCGAATCTACTGCACGACAGATTTGGGATGATTAGTTATATGTTTCCTTTTTGGGAAAACCATCAGCGATCAAGTTTATTTGTTCTCCCAAATCCATGGCGTCTTGCCAAATGTGCAGTTTTTCAAATTTGAACTTTGCTTTTTCAATCATATTAAACCTTCACAATGATGGACATTTTGCACCAAGCACCTAACATCGAGCATCCAACATCTAGCAACTTAAAACCGATTATCCCCGTCCAGCAAATTGCCTATTCCACCAAGGATACTGCCCTCGCCCTTGTCCTTTCCACCACCTTGAGGCGCTGCGGCCCATACGCGGCTGGCCAATCGACTGAATGGCAAGGATTGGATATAAACGGTTCCTGGTCCACGAAGGGTGGCAAAGAAGAGGCCTTCCCCGCCGAACACGGTATTTTTGATTCCGCCCACGAACTCGATATCATAGTCCACGGTCTGGGAAAAGCCGACAATGCAGCCCGTATCCACCTTGAGCACTTCGCCGGGTGCCAATGTTTTTTTGGCCATGGTCCCACCTGCGTGCACAAAGGCCATACCATCCCCTTCCAGTTTTTGCATGATGAAGCCTTCACCGCCAAAAAAGCCACGGCCCAAGCGTTTGGAGAACTCGATGCCTACGGAAACACCCTTGGCGGCGCACAGAAACGCATCTTTTTGGCAGATAAACTTCCCTCCTTTTTCCGAAAGGTCTATCGGGATGATCTTGCCCGGATAGGGTGAAGCAAAGCTTACTTGTTTTTTGCCTTGACCGATATTGAGGAAGGCGGTCATAAAAAGGCTCTCACCCGTGAGCAAACGCTTGCCTGCGGAGAACAGTTTGCCCAAAACCCCCGTGTCCTGATTGGAACCGTCCCCGAAGATGGTGTCCATTTTAATATCTTGGTCCATCATCATAAAGCTTCCAGCTTCCGCGATGACGGCTTCTTGTGGGTCCAGTTCAATCTCCACATATTGCATTTCCTCTCCGTAAATGTGATAGTCGATTTCGTGTGCGTTCATATTGTTCGTTTTTATGTTGAAATGTTTATTTGTTGATTGGTTTGGGGTTTTGTTACACTCTTAAAGGACAATCCATTCTCATTTGCTAAAACCTTGACTTTTTACCCTGTGGCCTTTCACCATAACTAACTCTTCACCTTTACCGTCCACTCAAAATGAAAGGTACTCACCTCTACCCCATCTGCATTTACCCCCACGGCTTTCATCCAGCAGGTTTGTCCTTCCCCTGTTTCTACGGTTTTTCGGATGGCATCGGCAATCAATGGGCCATCTTCACAGGTAAAAGTGATTCTTCCCGTGGCCTTTTTGGTGAAGGTGGCCTTGTTGTTAGCCACTAACATCGAGATGTTTTTTCCGCTCTTTTGAATCTCGTTCATCACCAAGGCTCCCGTGCTCAACTCAGCGGCCATACCCTGAACCGCCCAAAACATGGATTTGAACGGATTTTGGTTCACCCATTTGTGCTTTACCGTGGTGGTTGCCTTTTGGTCATCAATGTATTTGAGCCGTACCCCGCACCACCAGGCCGACGGGAGTTTCAGAAATGTAAACGTATTGATTTTACTGGGAGTCAGTGCCATATCTTAGGATTTGGAATCCTAAAAATAGGCAAAATACCGTTATATTGAATTGTTAAAAAAAAGTTAACTATTAGTACTTTGTTTTGCATAGTACTGTCTTTTGGATATATATTTGCATCGTAAGCTAATAGGTTAACCCTTTTATACATCAAAATCATCAATCAAAAAATGGCAACTATCATCACCAAACACGAACGAAATCTATCCGCGATCATACACGCGTCCATGTTCTCGAAATATTTTATTCCTTTCGGGAACTTCATCGTACCCTTGATCTTATGGATGTCCAACAAGAAGCAGTACGACTTTGTGGACTATAACGGAAAACAGGCCCTCAACTTTCAGATCAGTATGCTGCTCTATTCCATTGTGGCGGGATTGATCACCATTCCCTTTTTTATCGGTTTCCTGCCCGACCTGTTCGATTGGAACTTTTTTGGATTCCACAGTCTGAGCGATTTGAACAACCTAAACATCCATATCGATAGTGACGACTTTAAGTTTGGAAGGTTGTTTTGGCCGGTGGGCATATCCGGGGTCCTTCAGGTGGGGCTTGCCATAGTGAACATTGTGTTCAGCATTCTGGCCACTATCCGAACCAATGAAGGGCAATATTTCAAATATCCGTTCACCATTAAATTCATCAAGTAATGTACCGGACTAAAAACATAATGGCCCTTGCCTTGATTGGAATGACAGCTATGGCCAATGCGCAGGTTGCGGAGGATACCGAACTCTATAAAACCTTAAAATCGAAAGACAGCCTATTGTTCGATGCGGCTTTCAATCGATGTGATACCGAGACCATGAAATCGTTGTTCACCGAGGATTTTGAGTTCTACCATGACCGGGGAGGTTTTACCGATGGTCGTGAAGAGTTTCTAAAGCCCACCCGTGAGAACTGTGAAAAGCGGGATCCCTCCACCCCACAATATTCAAAAAGAATATTGATTGATGGAAGTTTGGAGGTTTATCCTCTAAAGAAGGATGGGGAACTCTACGGGGCCATTCAACACGGGGTGCACCGATTTGAATTCTTGAACGATAAAAACGAATACCAAAAAGGTGACATCGCCAAGTTCACCCATGTGTGGATGCTAGTGGATGGTGAGTGGAAAATAAAACGGGAACTTAGCTATGACCATCACTTACAAAAAGAATAATACCATCAATCAAAGAATAGGAGTTTAACCATCAATCAAAAAACGAAAAGTTCATCTATCATCAATCAATCATCAATCAAAAAACGTTTCCACTCCCCTGCTCATCACAGGGGAATGGAGTGGAAACAAGGCCAAAAAGGTTTGGCAGAACAAAAACGAACAGTTAATTTAATAGAACCATGAAGTTATGAACATAGAAAACACAAAAGCACAGATGCGCAAGGGGGTTCTGGAGTATTGCATCCTGTCAATCCTAAAGGATGACGACAAGTATGCCTCAGAGATCCTGGATGCCCTCAAGGACGCTAAGATGCTGGTAGTGGAAGGTACCATATACCCTTTGCTCACAAGGCTGAAGAATGCTGGGTTGCTCAATTATCGTTGGGAAGAATCCACCTCGGGACCTCCCCGAAAGTATTACGCACTGACCGAAACAGGCCAATTGTTCCTCAAGGAACTCAACGGCACTTGGGATGAACTAAGAAATGCAGTCAATCTGGTAACCAACACAAAATAACAATCAAAAAATGAACAAGACAGTAAATATAAATTTGGCAAATACGCTCTTCCACATAGACGATGATGCGTACAACAAGCTGAGACGGTACCTGGAGTCCATAAAACGGTCTTTTGCAGGCACCAAGGGAAGCGATGAGATCATAGCCGACATTGAGGCCAGGATCGCCGAGCTCTTTTTGGAAAAAATGGAAAACGAGCGACAGGTGATCACCCATAGGGAAGTGGACCAGGTCATCGATGTGATGGGACAACCTGAAGACTATATGGTGGACGAGGACATCTTTGAGGACGAACCCAAGAAAACCTACGCAGAGCCACGACCACGGGGCAAAAAGCTGTACAGGGACATTGACCAAAAGTACATTGGCGGTGTCTGTGCCGGCTTGGAGCACTATTTGGGCCTTGATGCCCTTTGGATCCGACTCATATTCATCCTTTTGGCCGTTTTCACAAGTGGTTTTGGTTTGATAGCCTATATCCTGCTCTGGATCTTGGTACCCGAAGCCGCCACCACCTCGCAAAAATTGGATATGCGGGGAGAGCCCGTCAACATCAGCAATATAGAACGCAAGGTCAAAGAGGGGTTTGATGATGTTGCCGACAAGGTAAAAAATGTTGACTACGATAAAGTGGGCAACAAGGTCAAAAGCAGCTCCAAGACCTTTTTTGATGCCATCGGGGACGTCATCCTGTTCCTTTTCAAGGTATTCGGCAAGTTCATAGGCATTCTGTTGATCATCATCGGGGCCTCCACCCTGATCGGTCTTTTCTTTGGACTGTTCACTGTGGGCATGTTCGATGCGGTAGCATTCCCTGGCGTGGATTTCTACGAGATCGTGAACACCACAGGGGCCCCCGTTTGGGTGGTTTCCATATTGCTCTTCTTTGCCATAGGGATTCCCTTCTTCTTTTTGCTCTACTTGGGGCTGAAGATATTGGTGAACAATTTGAAATCCATCGGAAACATTGCCAAGTTCTCCCTTTTGGGCCTTTGGTTGATCTCCGTTGGGGTGTTGATTGTCCTGGGCATCCGTCAGGCTGCCGAGTTTTCGAGCACGGGAAGCGTACATGAAGAGCGCGAAATGTTCTTGGAAAACCCATCGGATACCTTGGTTATCAAAATGAAGAACCCAGGTCTGGAATATCATGAAGATGATGTCCATTTTGGGGACATGAACTTTGCCTACGATGAGAACGACAACAGGGTGCTCATGTCGGACGATGTGGACATCAGGGTAAAAAAGTCGGACAACGACAACATATCGGTATCCATCAGAAAAGATTCCAATGGCAGCTCCTCCAAAGCGGCCAGGGACAGGGCCAAAAATATTGTGTATGGGTATGAACTCTCAGGCAATGAAGTGATTTTGGATGAATATCTCACCACGGACATCTCCAACAAGGCCAGGAATCAAGAGGTGACCACCACCATTTATATTCCCGAAGGGAGAATGGTACGCTTTGAGGAATCCACAAGGTACCACATAGGGCGGGGCATAGATAATGACAGGGACTATTACAGAAGCGGTATTGTGGGCCATGTCTGGCTCATGGGCAAAGATGGGGAACTGAAGTGCCAGGACTGCACCGATGATGAAACGGACAGATTTGATGAAGATGGCAAAATCATCATTGACGAGAATGGTGTCGATATCAACATCAAGGACAATAATGATTCCTTTGAGATGAAGATCAACGAGGACGGAATCAAGGTAAAGGCCAAAAATTAACAATTGACACTCTCAAATCGACAATTCGGTATATCATAATTTATAATACACAAATAAAAAAGAACCTTTACGCTGATTAATTTCAGTATGGATCACAACTAAATCATAAATCAATCAATAACGTATGCCCCATTAAACCGGGCATAAAAAACAACAATCATGACAACACTAGCAAGATTAGCAATCGCAGTACTATTATCCCTGTTCGCGTCCTCCTGTATGATGGACATGAACTTTGGGAGTGGCAAGACCGGAAACGGCGAAGTCGTAGAGGAAAACCGAAACGTGGATGAAGATTTCACCGTAGTGTCCGCCTCGGAAGGAATAGATGTGTTCGTGACACAGGGTGCGGAGTTCAAAATTACCGTTGAGGCGGATGAGAATATCATAGACCTAATCGGAACGGATGTTAGGGATGGCAAACTAAAGATCCATGCCATTGAGAACATCGGAAGGGCCACCAAGAATGTGTACGTGTCCCTCCCCAATATTGATGGGCTCGAAAGCTCCAGTGGGGCGGATCTTATTGTCCAAAATGTCATCGAATCTGAAAAAATCGACTTGGAGGCCAGCAGTGGTTCCGACCTTCAAGTAGAGGTGGTTGCCAATGAAATCTCTGCAAACGCAAGCAGCGGTGCCGACATCAGGATTTCGGGCAAAGCTGATATGCTCGATGCTGACGCCAGTAGTGGCTCCGACATCAAAGCGAGAGATCTTTCTGTAAAGACCTGTCGTGCAGATGCCAGCAGTGGATCGGATATTTCCGTGAACGTATCCGAATCGCTTGTGGCCGATGCCAGTAGCGGAGCGGATATCTCCTATACCGGTGACGCCAGTGTGGAGACCAAAAAATCCGTTTCAGGTAGCGTACGCAAATATTGATCCAATTCCCTTTAAATATGCAAAGGCCCGCCGAGTTTTCGGTGGGCTTTTGTCTTTAATAAATAGGTGTGAAACCCTATCTTAGCATGATCAAAAAAAGAAAGATCCATGCAGATAACGATTAAGAAATATACATTGCAACTCGCCCATACCTTTACCATTTCCAGGGAATCGCATGATACCCAGGACACCATGATCGTGGCCCTTTCCCTTAAGGGAAAGACCGGGTATGGCGAGGCGACATCCAATCCTTATTACAAAATTACCGTCGAAAGCATGACTGCCGAGATAGAAGCGGTAAGACAGGCCATAGAAAGTTATGATTTTGACCATCCTGAAAATTTCTATCAGCATTTGGAATCACTGAAACTTGAAAAATTCACACTCTGCGCCCTCGACCTCGCCGCCAATGATCTTTATGGAAAATTAGTGGGCAAACCCCTGTATGAGATCTGGGGCACCGATAACAGCAAATACCCCATTACCAACTACACCATCGGCATAGACACCGTTGAAAAAATGGTGGAAAAGCTCCAAGAAAAGCCTTGGCCCGTTTATAAGATCAAGCTGGGCACCAAAGACGATGTGGCCATTGTCAGGGAATTGCGCAAGCACACCGACAGTATCTTTCGCATAGATGCCAATTGCGCATGGACTGCAGAAGAGACCATCAAAAATGCACCCTTGCTGAAAGAGCTTGGGGTCGAGTTTTTGGAGCAGCCCCTCAAGGCCGATGACTGGGAGGGTATGGCAAAAGTAAAAGCGCATTCCGCACTGCCCGTGATTGCCGACGAAAGCTGTATTGTGGAAAGCGATGTGGAAAAATGCGGTCCCTACTTCCATGGGATCAATATCAAACTAACCAAGTGCGGGGGACTCACCCCTGCCCGACGGATGATCCAAAAAGGAAAGGAACTGGGGCTGAAGATCATGGTGGGCTGTATGACGGAATCCACCGTAGGAATTTCGGCCATTGCCCAACTGACTCCCCAATTGGACTACGTGGACATGGACGGTTCGCTTTTGCTGAAACATGACATTGCCCGCGGAGTGGAAATTTTGGAAGATGGCAAACTCGTTTTCCCCAAACTTCCCGGAAGCGGGGTAGAACTGCTCTAATGGCACATTCCATACACCGCATACCGGATAGGCAAGTCTTTATTGATGACAGACACTATCTGTATTTTGGGGGCACCGCTTATCTGGGCCTTCAATCCCATCCCCCGTTTTTGGAGCTGTTCCTTAAAAATGTGGAAAAGTTTGGAATGCATTACGGTGCATCCCGCAAATCCAATGTTTCACTGGAAGTCTATGAGCGGGCGGAAGCACATTTGGCCAAATGGGTGGGCAGTGAAAGCTGCCTTACCATGTCTTCGGGTTATTTGGCTGCCCAATTGGTCATCCAGACCTTATTGCAGAGAGGTCACAGGCTGTTTTCGGCTCCCAATGCCCATACTGCGCTCCATTTGAACGGGGTCATCAAAACGGAAAGCTTTGAAGATCTTAGCAATCGCCTTCAGAAAGAAGTCCATCGTGGTGGCTCAATGCCAGTGCTTCTTTTTGATACCATTGACTTTTCCGGCAACCAATTTCCCGATTTTGTCGAATTAAAAAAGCTTCCGTTGGACAAGATCATGCTCATTGGTGATGATTCGCACGGCATCGGGATTGTGGGGAAGGATGGAGCCGGCTGCTATGCCATGCTCAAAAAACTGAATCCTGCCCAGTTAATGGTCTGTTGTTCTTTGGGCAAGGGCTTGGGTGTACAGGCCGGGGCAGTATTTGGGGATGAACAGGAAATCACAATGCTTAGGGAAACTTCCTTTTTTGGAGGGGCGAGCCCTGCACTACCTGCATTCATGGGTACACTGTTGGATGCCAGTACCATTTATTCCGAAAGAAGGAAAAAACTCATGGAAAACTATGCTCTTTTTAGGGAATCATTGGACTTCCCTTCATTTTTTAACCACATGGAAGGGCATCCCTCTTTTGAGTTTAAGGATGCTAATTTGGCCATGGCCTTGGAGAAAAATGGCTTCATCACCACTTATTTCAACTATCCGGATGCAGAAGGGCCCATTGTGGGACGGATAGTGTTGAGCGCCTACCATGAAAAAGAGGATGTTCAGCAATTGGCCAACTGCTTGAACGTGCTTCAATCTTAATTGTTTTTATTATTTTATAAACATTAAACCAAATTCTACAATGAAATTTCTTTTCTCCTATAAAAAAAGATACTGTTTTTATGCATTGCTCCCCCTTGTTTTCATGGCATGCGAAACAAAGACCGATACGGAGCCCAACAAAATTGAAGAAACCATTTCTTCCATCAAATCGACTTATGCGCCGGATACACGGGTAGTGCTTTTTGATATCGAAGCCGTAAAGAATCCTGAAGGGTATATCCTAAAAGGGGGCACAAACCTACCAGAGGCGTTGGTTGCCTTACGGGAGCAATTGGAACAGGAACAAATTGTGTTTCAGGACAGTGTGGAACTACTTCCTTCAGCAAATCTGGATGGCAAAATTTTTGGTGCCATAGCACTCTCCGTGGCCAATTTAAGATCCCGACCAGCCCATTCCGCAGAAATGGTCACCCAAGGAACTTTGGGAATGCCCGTGAACGTGTATCAAAAACAGGGAAGCTGGTACCGTATCCAGACCCCGGACCACTATTTGGGCTGGGTGGACAGCAGAGGAATTGAGTTAATGGATGAAGCAGGTTTTAAACAATGGCAAGGGTCTGAGAAATTAATTTACACCAAAACGTATGGACATTCTTTTTCCGCAGCAAATATATCTTCCCAAGTCATATCGGACCTTGTGGCAGGCAATATCCTAAGTTTGATTTCTGATGAAGCAGCTTTTTACGGGGTACGATACCCTGATGGAAGAAATGCTTTCGTTCCCAAATCGGAAGCAGTTCCCTATTCAGATTGGAAATCGAACTTGTCCTTTACCAAGGAAGCCTTGGTGGAAACCTCCAAAACAATGTTGGGCGTACCCTATCTGTGGGGAGGTACCTCCACAAAAGGCGTGGATTGCAGTGGCTTCACCAAGACCGTATATTTCATGAACGGAATGATCATACCCCGTGATGCCTCACAACAGATCCATGAGGGAACATTGGTTGACGATTCAAGGGAGTTCGATAAGCTCATTCCTGGAGATCTGCTCTTTTTTGGAAGGAAAGCGACTGACACGACTTCGGAAAGGGTGATCCATGTAGGGATGTGGATTGGCAACAACGAATTTATCCACTCCGCAGGGAATGTACACATCAGCAGTATGGACAGAAATGCTGAAAATTTTGATGAATACAATTATGACCGCTACTTGCGAACCAAACGTATTCTGAACCAAAAGGATGAAGGTCTCCTGTACTTGACGGAGCAAGATGTTTTTTAAAATACAGTGAACACCCATAAAAAAGGCCATCCCATTGGATGGCCTTTAATGTTTAAAAATTTGATATGACGGGGTTATTCATCCCAGAAAATTCGATCAAGAAGGGTGACATCGGGCACATTTTGTCCATTCCTGCTCACTTCATTATCAGGATAGGGCAACCTCCTAATAAACTGACCGTTCAAATCTGGATTCAAATTGACGGGTAGGTCCATATCCCTATATTGATAATCAAACCTTCTTGCATCGTTCCACGATTCTGGGTGCAAAAACAACGCAATCCACTTTTCTTTAAAAATATCGTTGATGGTAAACGCACCTTCTCCCATACTTACACTGGGATCTGCAAGATAGGCATCGATTTCATCCTGGGGCACTTCGAGCATTTCCATGTGTGCGGTTATTCCATCCAAGTAGGCCTGATAAGATCTGGCTTTATCCGATGCGAAGGCTGCTTCTGCCTCTATGAATTTTTGTTCGCTATAAGTTCCTATCAATATGGGAGAAGTAATCGATGTATAATATTGACCTTCAATCAAAGTTGACCTGGCACCTTGTTCCGGTGCATTTCCTCTTCCTGCACCATTTACTGTACCCACAAAGGTGTCGTCATCCGTTGTCCCAATCATCAAACCCAATCTTGGGTCAACTGCTGGGTAAGATGTACCATCCAAGGCCTGAACAAATTGTTCTGAAATCCACCCTCCCAACAAAAGGTCGGCATTATCCCTGGCGATATCGGCCCAAGGGTTGATATCTTGTTCAAAGAAATTCACCTTGGCGTCATCATCATTGGATTGAAACCCATTGTCAATTGCCTGTAATATTTCGGACGTGTTTCCTTGGGTATGGATCATGTAACGGGCTTTCAACATATTGGCAAAAGCAATCCATTTGGTGGTATCCCCTTGATAAATAAAATCATCATCTCCCATGGAAACAGTTGTTTCTCCCTGCAGATTGACGATGGCTTCATCCAAAAAACCCATGATCACGCCATAAAGTTCTTCATCATCATCATAGGAAGGGGTAACGGTTTCAAAAGTGAAACTTTCTGAAAATGGCATATCCCCAAAAATATCCACACCCATCCCCAGGTTCAAAGCCATCAATACTTGTGCCGCTCCCTTGTAATGATTGGCACCTTGCTCTTCGGCTTTTTCAATCAACACTGTCAAATCGGTCATGACATTATAAATATTGAACCACGTATTGTTGTGGCTTACGGGCTCCATCGTGTCCGATGCACTGGCTTGATTTGGGGATGCCAAATACTGCACATAGTTTGAAGTGATTCCTCCTACCCTGAAAACATTTTTTGCCGTTTCATAGGAAGTGTTGATCATTAAACCTGATATAGGTGCATCTTCCGGATTGTTGGGGTTTTCATTGACATCCAAATAGGAGTCGCAGGAAACCACGACCAAAGCCAAGGACAGCCCTACATTTCTTAATATCTTATTGGTGATCTTCATCATTCTAGTTTTTTATATTCCAAAATTAAACGTTAGAAAATAGCTCTGGGTCCCTGGAAAACCAAGACCAGTGAAACCTATGGCATTTCCGCCTGCGCCGGCAGAAAATGACTCTGGATCAAAACCATCCCATGGAGAATATAAAATGATATTGTTCGCCGCCAATGAAATGCGCAATGACGAGAAAGGCATTTTTGCCAGTGCTTTGCTGTCCAGATTATAGGCCAACGATATGTTCCTCAATTTAATAAAGCTGGCATCCTGTACAAAATTCTCACTGACGCCCCTATAAGCGTTTCTCCAATAACCTGCACCATAGTCCCTGCCATCTGGGCCCACGCCTTGTCCAAGCCATACTTCCTGCGTGTTCGGGGTACCATCGGCCAATACTCCATCAAAAACACGGAAATCATTCCGTGCCAAGGTATATTCATTTTTACCAAAGGCAGACAAGAAGTTGTCGAACTGGTTATACTGATCCACATCGGCCCTAAAATCCACTAAAAAGCTCAATTCAAAATTCTTATAAGTGAATTCGTTTCTTAAGCCTCCTATCCATTTAGGAACAGCGTTGCCGAGTATGAGTTGGTCAGCATTACGTACCGGGAAGCCATCTTCTCCTATGACCGTCGGCAAATTGCGTTGAAGGAAAATGGACTCTTCGTCCGCCCCAAACCTTTGATAGCTTGATCCATACAAATTTCCATAGGCTTCTCCTTCTATCAACTTCATTGTAACAGTACTCCCAACATAACCAAATTGGCTTCCCACAATAATTTCATCTATGCCTTCCCTGATGGATTTGACCTCATTGTTGTTCATGGACAAGTTGGCCGTGGCCTTCCACGTAAAATCTTCATTACGTACAATGTCCGCCCCAAGTACCACTTCGATTCCACTATTCTGTATCTCACCTGCATTGGTTATGTAGGAAGAGAACCCGGTGGCATCGGAAATAGGGACTGGGATGATCTGATCTTCTGCATTGGATTTATAGTAGGTAAAATCCAAGTCCAATCGACTATCAAAGAAAGATAACTGAGCTCCAAATTCCATAGATGTCGTCAATTCAGGCTTCAACATTGGATCACCAAACTCACTATTTCTACTAAATCCAACTTGTCCCCCCAACGGAAAATGGGCCGGTGAAACAAACGTTGAGCCAAGTACATGGGGATTTGTATCTTTTCCTACTTGTGCCCAAGAGGCCCTTAGCTTACCAAAGGTAAACCATGTGGGCATCTCCATATGCTCGGAGAACACATATCCCAAGTTTACCGAAGGGTAGAAGAATGAATTGTTGTCCTTGGGCAAAGTGGAAGAAATATCGTTTCGCCCAGTAAGGTTCAAAAACAGATATTCCTTATAGTTCAACATTAGATCTCCATAAAACCCGACCAGCCTTCTTATACTTTTTCCTTGGTCAGAAAAAATTTGGCTGGTATTGTTCAAATTATAGAACTCAGGAATTACAAAATCAGTCCCCGTGGCAGTCAGACGATCATACTTTCTTTCAAAAATGTCATTTCCCAAACGTAAGGTGGAAGTCAGGTCATCACCAAATTTGTTGTTCAATGTAATATAAAAGTTTGAGGTGATATCCCTACTATTTATCCTTGTCTCCTCTATGAAACCGGTAGAACTCAACGGCACTTCACCATCTATCCCTTTAGGCCCTGGGGTAATCTCTGTTCTGGAATCACTATAAAAATCAGTTCCTATTCGATAGGAAAGGGTCAACCATTCCAGGGGACTATAATTGAAGTTCAGGTTACCTATAATACGGTTCACATCGTCCTTATATGTGCTAAAACGGGCATCGTAGATAGGGTTTGTGTTGCCGTAGGTTTTCATAGTCCCGTCTTCGTTGATATAATCCCTTACATCCTGGGTTTCGGCCCAATACATCATACGCTCCATGAACCGATCATGTGGCACTCTATTACCTCCTGAATTTGAGTAGTTGATAGAGCCCCCGAAATTGAATTTTTCGTTCATGGTAATCGTACCGGAAATTTTCGCTGTTGTTCTGTCCCAATCACTAAAAGGTATGATTCCTTTCTGGTCAAAACGTCCCAAAGAAGCATAAAAGGTCGTCTTCTCTCCGCCCCCGGAAATGCTCAAACTATGATCTGTCTGGACACCTGTATCAAATGCCCTGTTCCAATTATCTTGGTACCTATGTCCTGGTTCGGTTTGTGCCACCTCATCTATTGGAGCTCCCCAACTTGGCCAAAAGCTTGAAGGGTCGTACTCTCCGCTGAAACCCTGTCCATATTCTTTTTGGAGCTTGGGCAAACGGTTAAGTTCCTCAAATCCAACAGAAGTATTGAGGTTTATGCTAACCTTGCCTTTTTTACCTTTCTTGGTGGTAATGATCACAGCTCCATTCGCTGCTCGAACCCCATAAAGTGCTGTTGCGGCCGCTCCTTTTAGAACGGACATTGATTCCACGTCTGCAGGGTTAATGTCTGCAGCCCGGTTGGATAGCCCCCTTGGTGTGTTTGCTGATTCAACTGTTGAATTATCAATCGGAACACCATCCACCACAAACAGCGGCTGGTTGTCCGCGCTGGGATCCAATGAGTTTATACCCCTAATGATGATTCTCGAGCTTTGTCCCGGTGCTCCACCAGAATTTGTAATCTGCACACCAGCCACCTGACCTTGTAATGAATTTACCAGATTGGGCTGTTTTGTTCGAGTGATTTCCTCGGCGTCTATGCTCTGGGCCGCATATCCAAGGGCCTTTTTCTCTTGGGATATGCCAAAAGCAGTTACGATTACCTCACCTAACTGTTCCGCATCTTCCTCCAACACCACATCGAGTGTTGTTCCTGAGCCTACGGTCACCTCTTTGGTCGTCATTCCCAAATAGGAAAACCTCAATACTTGCCCACTGGAGGCATTAATGGAATAATTTCCATCAAAATCAGTAGTTGTACCAGTGTTCGTGCCACTTACCACTATGGTCACCCCAGGCAAGGGAGTACCCGAGGTATCGGATACGGTACCCGTGATGGTCTGACCCATTGCGGCAACGCATGAAAATACTGTAACAAATGTCAAAAGAATGTTTTTCATTGTTTAAGTTTGTTTTAATAGTCCCGAAAATTGTCTAAAATTTTTTACAAATCAAACATTTTTATTAAAAAATGTTTATTCTATAAAAATTAGAGGTATTCAGTTCATTATTGTCAAATTCTTTGCGAATCTTTTGAAAAAGATGTTTCCTTCCAAACTTTTTTAATAAAATCGCTTTTAACAGCCACAGGCTTAATCCTTGTTATTATCTTAAAATTTTAAGCCTTGAAAATACTTTTTAACGAAAAATATTGCTATCTTTTATACATTCTTTAACTCCCACTTGGAGTTCATCTTAATGAATAGTATTAAACTTTTAAGTCTGCCTTGACAGATTGAACAAGTTTGCCCGAGCCCCTGCCCATAAGCAGGTACAAAACAGTTCCAAAAGTCCAATAAACCGGAAGTGTTCATCAAACAGATAATCTCAAAACTTCAAACAGATGAAAAAGTCAATACGAATCGTTTCATATCTTTTCCTTGTTTTATTGCTGGCCATGAGCTTTAAAGGCATCGGACCAAATCGTCCATCCCTGGAAGGAACTTGGGAACTACAGAGCTTTTATAATTATGACGGGCAGAACATCGTTGATACCATCAATAAATCCGATGGGTACAGACAGGTGAAGATGTACTCAAAAGAAAAGATCATGTGGACCAGATATGTGCCGGATGACCCCAACGGAAGATTTGGCTATGGGTCGTACAAAATAACGGACAGCACGCTGGTGGAAGTCATTGAGTATGGCGACAATGAAATGATGAAAGCACTGGACACCATGCGCAATTTCACCTTTGAACTGATTCTTAACGAAGATTCGTTCAGTCAGATCACCGTGGACAACGATGGAAACAGGACCTTTTCCGAAAATTACAAAAGGATCGATTAAGCCTCTATCAAACCAAAAAGGCACCGAAAATGGTGCCTTTTTTTTCATAAGTTTTGTACCGTCTTTATGAGGAGGCCAAAACCTCTTTGCTCTCCACGGCAGCCAGATAGCGCTCAGCATCCAAAGCCGCCATGCATCCTGTTCCTGCAGCGGTTACAGCTTGTCTGTAAATCTTGTCCTGGGCATCCCCACTGGCAAAGACTCCGGGTTTGTTGGTCTTGGTGGATTTTGGCTGGGTAATGATATAACCCGTTTCATCCATATCCAACTGACCTTTGAAAATATCCGTATTCGGTTTGTGGCCTATGGCTATAAAAAGTCCTGTGATGGGTATGATCTCTTTTTCTCCGGTTTGGTTGTTCACCATCCTTAGACCCTCTACAACTTGATCGCCCAACACCTCATCCACTTCAGTGTTGTACCTTATTTCGATGTTCTGGATACTGTTCACCCTATGCTGCATGGCCTTGGATGCCCTCATGTGGTCCTTTCGCACCAACATGGTGACCTTTTTACAGATATTGGCCAAATAGGACGCTTCTTCAGCTGCGGTATCGCCCGCTCCAACGATGGCCACTTCCTGTCCTTTGTAAAAGAAACCGTCACATACCGCACAGGCAGACACCCCACCTCCCCGCAAGCGTTGCTCACTTGGGATATTCAGGTATTTGGCAGAAGCCCCTGTTGAAATGATCACGGTTTCCGCTTCAATCACCTTTGCATCGTCCACGGTCACTTTATGGATTCCGCCTATTTCATCACTGAAATCTACGGCAGTCACCATGCCCACACGAACCTCGGTACCGAACCGTTCGGCCTGTTGTTGCAGTTGTATCATCATAGTGGGGCCGTCAATCCCTTCCGGGTATCCGGGAAAGTTGTCCACCTCTGTGGTCGTGGTCAGTTGTCCTCCGGGTTCCATCCCGGTGTACATTACGGGTTTCAAATCTGCCCTTGCAGCATAGATTGCAGCGGTATAGCCCGCTGGTCCCGATCCAATGATCAATGTTTTAATTCTTTCCAATTGTTCACTCATAACAAAAATCTTCCGCTGTTCATTATGTTACAAAAGTAGGTTTTTTGGTCAAAAACTTACACCATTGGATTTCTGTGTTTTCTCAAAAGATGTGAACAATTCGTTATGTCCAAAACAAAAAGGCTGCCTTTTCAGACAGCCTCCTCAAAAAAAGTAGGTCAAATTTATGGGAACATATTTTTGACTTTGAAACCGTTACGGCCGAGGGGGCTCAACCTCAAAAACCCCCTGGCGCAACGTAAGCCTCCTATTTTGAAAAAGATTTGGGCAAAGAACACTTGAGTACCCTACTCTCACCCCATCATACTTTCAGGTGGCTTTCCTTTTGATGTCGGGACAAACATACTACCGATTTTGGCATTTATATCTGCCCAATTAACGGATGGGGGGTTTGCGTTAACGGATGACGGTTTTCAATTGATATTCAAAAAAAAATCCGCCTTCGTAAGAAAGTACGGATTAAAATAACAACTGTTTGATTTCTAGCTTATTGATAAAAAAACAGGGGTCAAGAGGTGTATTTCAACTTTCTTTCTATGGTTTCTATCATTACGTTGGCGATATCCATGCCAGTGGCATTTTCGATACCTTCCAATCCGGGTGAAGAGTTGACCTCCAAAAGCAACGGTCCCCTGTTGGAGCGTATAATGTCCACCCCTGCTACGTCCAAATTGAGAACTTTGGCGGATTTTATGGCCAATTTTCGTTCTTCAGGGGTTATCTTGATCAAAGATGCCGCTCCCCCTTGGTGTATATTGGCCCTGAATTCTCCTTTCTGTGCCTGTCGCTGCATGGATGCGACCACTTTGCCGTTCACTACAAAACAGCGAATGTCCTGGCCATTGGCTTCTTTGATGAATTCCTGCACCAAAATATTGGTCTGTACACTCTTGAAAGCGTTGATGACACTTTCCGCAGCCTTGTTGGTCTCTGCCAGTACCACTCCTTTGCCCTGTGTGCTCTCCAATAGTTTGATGATCAGCGGAGCGCCGTTCACCATGCGGATAAGGTCCTTGGTGTCCATAGGGGATTTGGCAAAGCCCGTTATGGGAATATGGATGTCATTCTTTGAAAAGAGTTGGGAAGCAAAGAGCTTGTCCCTCGATTTACTGATGGAATCCGCGGTGTTGAGGCAATACACTCCGAGTGTATCAAATTGTCTGAGCAATGCACAGCCATAAAAAGTAACCGCTGGCTTGATGCGGGGTATGACCGCATCGAACTTATCTAAAATGTTGCCGCCCCTGTACCTGATCTCCGGCGAACCGGCATCCAGTTTCATGTACACATTCTCCACATTCAAAAAGACCACTTTGTGCCCTCGCATCTCACCCGCTTCTATAATGCGCTTGTTGCTGTACAGCTCTGGGTTACTGGCGAGCAATCCAAGGGTCAATCCAGATCTGTCGGATTTATACGGTCGGTATTTCACGGCCATTTCTTCGGTTGAAATATCTCCCTGACAAAAGCCCTTTGAAGGATCCACCAAATACCGTCCATTAATGGCCTCACGCCCCAAAAGCATGCGATATTCCATCGTGTCCCTGTTGGCAAGGGTCAACTCTATTTCGAACATTTTGCCCCCAATGCTGACCGGGGTTTTGATTACTGGCCGTTCCTCAGATATGCCTTGGGAGCTCTTTACACTCCGCACATCGACCAATTTCGCCTGGCACAAAATGGAAATACTGCGATTATCTTGCAAGGGGTTCACTTCAAAGCGCACCCAATCTTCCAATCCTTTTGTGAATATCTTGATCTTACTGGCCTGTATGGATGATGTCTTTGCTCCAGAATCTACTCTTGCCTTGATGGCCGGTATTCCCAAATCCTCAAAACGGCACCATTCCTCACTGCCCAATATTTCCAAATTGTCCAAAATAAAAATCTCTTTAATTGATTATACGCATAATGAACAGGTCCAAAACCTCAACCAAGATCAATATGATGATGATCCATTCCAACCTGCTGCTCTCCCTGTGGTCCATAATGTCCTTAAAAAGCTCTAGGTTCTCTTTGGTGATGTATCCCTGCTCCTTGATGGTCCTGTAACGTTCCTTTAGGTCAAATATCTGTTTTAGGCTCCTGTCCAAACGATCCAGTTCCTCATCTTCCCAGACCACTTCCGGAGAATCAAAAATATAGAGGTTCTCGGAAATTTGGTTGTTGATGTTCAAAACTCTTGCAATGTATTTTTTTAGTTCCTTTCCACCAAGGTCCAGTCGTCCATTATTTTCCAAATAATTGGTATGTTTTCTGGTCTCCTTCAAAATTTGGTCCGAAAGTCCGGCAAAATGATCGAGGGCCACTGATTGTGACAGGTGCAAAAGAGCCAGCCGTATTCCCTCCACATTGGATTCGGGCAACACGATCTTATTGTTGGTCACTTTTGGGGATGTCCCATCAGGCACCAACGCTATTTCCATTTCATCGGTAAGTTCAGAAAGGTCTTTTCCTTCACAAAAGGGTTCCAGTTCGGACAGGATTTCTGAAATATCGGCCTTATCAAATCCAAAAAATGAAACAATTCCATACCTGAAAATATATAGGTACCGTGCGGAATCAACATAGAAAAGCTCGTCCTTATCGCCAAAAAAGAGTTCTCTTCCTATGGCTTTTCTACAAGCGGGTATATCTATGCTTTCCGCAAGGTGAAGGGCTATGGCCTTTGAATCCATGGCATTAGGTTGCAAAAATTTCGGCCGGGTCCCTAAAACTTTTGAATTCTACCATATAGCCATTTGGGTCCTGAATAAAAAAGGACAGGTGTTCTCCCACTTTATCCTGCATAAAAGTAGCTTCAGTGGTGATCTCAAGGTCCAATTCGGACAGTCTAGAGTAGAGTTCTCCCCATACATCCGCAGGGACAATGACCCCAAAATGGAAGGAGGGCAATATATAGTCCTCCAAGCGATAATTTTTGTAGTCAAAATTGAAATTTCCCGATTGGGTAAAGGTCAATTGGTTGCCAAAAAGATCAACATCCAACCATTTTTCGGCATGTCTGCCCAAATTGGCCTTGACCACATCTTGGTAAAAGGCGCGTGTTTCCTCTATGTCATTACATGGCAAGGCGAGGTGGAACTTTGTATCCATTTGTTTTCGATTTCTTGATTTTTCTGCCCAAACTTTTAAAATAGGACCTAACAGCCGTTCGGTCCATCCGGTCCATGAAAGGCAAAGCCTCTTTCCATTCCAGCCAAAGGGCTGCCTCAAACTTGTGCTTTTCCTTTACCTTGATGTCTTTTGGTTTTAACTGGATCAAATAGTAGTTCTTTACCGTATCGTTCATTTTGCCCTTTCGGATATTTGAGAAATAAAAATCGAACTGTTTTTCCGACAGTTTCAATTTAATTTCCTCCCCTACTTCCCTGATCAGTGTTTCAGATTCCGTTTCCTTTTGTTTCTTGACACCTCCGGGCAAAGTGTACCTCAACGGGCTGCCCACTTTTTTCAACACCAGGACCTTATCCTTGTGCACGGCGATCAAACGTGATTTGACTGTTTTCCTCATAAGGTTCCTTTTTTTGGAAGGGCTGTCCAGAAAATCCCTGTACCAGCCCCATCTTCAATGGTTTTAAGCCCTTACTTCGCCTTCACACATCTGCCCATCTTTAACTGTTGGGCCGATTACTCCTCTTCGGTGCTCTCCAATTCATCCGTGTCCAAGGATGTCTCTTCGTCGGTATCGTTGTTGTCGGTATCCTCGTGGTCTTCCATGGCCATCACCAGTCTCTTGCTCACCTTTACGAGGTAAGCGGTGTCATCGGTGCGTACTTCCACGCATTCCACCACTTCATTGTTTGCATTTCTATAGGTGACAATATCATCATCGTCGTACCCATCGGGAAATTTTTCAACGAGCAGGTTCAGCATATTGTTGTCCAGCTTTTTGTAATCCACTATGACCCGTTTCAACGTCATTGGTTGTCTGTTCTTCATTGCTACATGTTTAGAAGGTAAGCAAAAATCAAAGGTGCCACAATGGTCGCATCCGATTCCACAATGAACTTGGGGGTGTCTATATCCAATTTTCCCCATGTGATCTTTTCATTGGGCACCGCCCCTGAGTAGGACCCATAACTTGTTGTGGAGTCGCTGATCTGACAGAAATAACTCCAAAACGGGGTCTCGGTCTGCTCCAGGTCTTGGTAGAGCATGGGCACCACACATATTGGAAAATCTCCTGCTATGCCCCCTCCTATCTGAAAGAAACCTATACCCTTTTCGGAATTTTTTTGGTACCAGTCCGCCAAAAAGGTCATGTACTCGATACCCGATTTCATGGTGCTGGCCTTAAGCTCGCCTTTGATGACATAGCTGGCAAAGATGTTCCCCATAGTGCTATCTTCCCACCCCGGCACTACAATGGGCAAGTTTTTCTGCGCCGCGGCATACATCCAAGAATCCTTGATGTCTATTTCATAATATTGTTCCAGTACGCCGGAAAGCAACAGTTTGTACATGAATTCGTGGGGGAAATAACGTTCTCCTTTGTCATCGGCATCTCTCCAGATCTTGAAAATATGCTGTTGCAAACGTCTGAAGGCTTCCTCTTCGGGAATGCAGGTATCGGTGACCCGGTTCAGGCCCTTTTCCAGCAGTTCCCATTCATCTTGAGGGGTAAGGTCCCTGTAGTTGGGGACCCTTCTGTAGTGGGAATGCGCCACCAAGTTCATAAGATCCTCTTCCAGGTTGGCCCCTGTGCACGAAACGATATGTACTTTATCAGTGCGAATAATCTCGGCGAATATCTTGCCCAGTTCGGCCGTGCTCATGGCGCCTGCAAGGGAAACCAACATTTTGGAACCTTGTTCCAGTTGGGCCTCATACCCCTTTGCGGCATCCACCAAGGCAGCAGCATTGAAGTGCAAAAAGTATTTCTGAATGAATTGTGATATTTCTCCTTTATTGTTCATCGTCATCGTCCATTAGATTTACGGATTTCTTAAAGTTATCATTGTTTTCCTCAAATCCGTCCTCCAAATAATCATTCTTTTTTAAAAATTTATAGCTGAGCATTTTGTAGTACAGTTTGGCGGCCAAAAAATCTGACGACCGCTCTTTTTCATTGGGGCACAGTTCCACAATATCAAATCCCACCACGTTTTTTTCCTCAAAGACCCTTTTGAGAAAATCCAAGGTCTCGTACCATAAAAGGCCTCCAGGCTCGGGGGTCCCTGTGGATGGCAATATGGAAGGATCAAAAGCATCCAGGTCAAAAGTGATGTACACATTGTCCGTCATCAGGTCCAAAGCCGTATCCATCCAAAAATCATCCGTGACCATTTCATGAGCGAAAAACACCTTGTCCCTATCCATGACCAAGGTTTCCGCATGGTCCATGCTTCGGATGCCCACCTGCACCAAATTGGTGGTCTCGTTGGCTTCATATACGGCGCAAGCGTGGTTGTACGGTGTGCCTCCATATTCTTTTCTAAGGTCGGCGTGGGCATCGATCTGCAAAACGGTGAGGTCTTCAAAACATTCGTTGAACGCTCGGATGGCACCTATGGAAATGGAATGCTCCCCGCCCACCATGGTGACCAATTTATTTCTTTTGATGTATTCTTTAACGGTTTTATGGACCGCATTCACCATGGATTCGGGAGACTCCAGTCCGTCAACTGGGTCCGCTAGGTAAATCCCCTGTTTATAGACCTCGGTGTCCGTTTCGATGTCATAGAGCTCCATGTTTTCCGAAGCCTCCAAAAAAGCCTCAGGTCCTTTGTCCGAGCCTTTTCCCCAAGTACTGGTTCCATCATAGGGAACGGGCAACAATACTACTTTGGCCTTTTCGGCCGTCCCGTATTCCTTTGGAATACCGGCATACATTCTATTCGTTTTCATGTCAAATTTTTGTTCGCATTCAATTTTTGCTGGGTTCTGGTATCTTCTTCGACCCAACCAAGTTTTCCGATGATTTTTTGCTGCCATATCCCAATATGGAAAGAAACTCCCCTGCGGTCTGCTGTTCTGCAAAGACCGAGGTCTTCTGGTTCCCTTCCTTGTCCCGGTTGATCAATATGTGTTTGGGGTGTGGGATAAGGCAGTGTTGCAATCCCCCAAATCCTCCAATGGTCTCTTGATAGGCTCCCGTATTGAAAAATCCGATGTAAAGTGGCCTATCCTTTCTATACTTTGGAAGATAGATGGCGTTCATGTGCTGCTCAGAGTTGTAGTAATCGTCACTATCACAGGTGAGGCCGCCCAAAAGTACCCTTTCATATTCTTCGTTCCACCTGTTGATGGAGAGCGTGATGAATCTTTTGCTTATGGCCCATGAGTCTGGCATAGTGGTTATAAAAGAGGAGTTGATCATGTTCCACTTTTCCCGGTCGTTCTGTTGTTTTTGGTAAAGGACCTCATATATGGTACCACCACTTTCACCGACCGTAAAACTTCCAAACTCGGTAAAAATGTTCGGAACCTCAACTCCAGCTTCTTCACATGCCTGTTTTATCTGATAAATGATTTCATCCACCATATACTCATAATCATAGTCGAAGGCCAGCGAGTTCTTTATGGGGAACCCTCCGCCAATGTTGAGACTGTCCAGTGTTGGACACACTTTTTTGAGGCTGATGTACACTTTAAGACATTTGAGGAGTTCGTTCCAATAGTAGGCCGTATCCCTAATGCCCGTGTTGATGAAAAAATGGAGCATTTTTAATTCCACCTGCGGATTGCCCTTGATGGACTGGTTGTAAAAAGGAACAATGTTCTTGTACCCGATTCCCAATCTTGATGTATAGAACTCAAACTTGGGTTCTTCTTCCGAGGCAATCCTGATCCCAACCTTGAACTTTCCCTCTATCGCATCGCTCAAAAGGTCTATTTCTTCATAGTTGTCAATGATGGGGATACAGTTTTTGTGTCCACCATTGATCAACCGGGCAATGTTCTGTATGTATTGATCTCTTTTGAATCCATTGCAGATCACGTAGGTATCCTTGGTCACCTTGCCATTTTTCTTCAAATGCTCCACAATATCTATATCAAATGCCGAAGAGGTCTCAATGTGGATATCATTTTTAAGGGCCTCGTTCAGCACATGTTCAAAATGGGAGCTCTTGGTACAATAGCAATAGTGGTAGGAGCCCGCATAGTTGTGTTTCTTCATGGCTTCACCAAACCACTTTTTGGCCCGCTGGATGTTCTCCGATATCTTGGGCAAGTAGGTAAACTTCAATGGGGTGCCATAACGCTGTATCAAACCATATAGATCTATACCGTGGAATTGCAATTTGTTATCCTCCAGTTGGAATTCCTCTTGGGGAAAATCATAGGTCTGCTCGATTAAATCGATGTATTTTGTTTTCATTTAGATTTCGTATTGATAAAAACTGATAAAAATTTTCTGGGCAAATGGAAAGCAGGTTCTCAGATACGAAACTCGAATACGGTATATGCAACAAAGAAGGGCGTCCGTGAGAAATCACGGATAATGGAATGTTTTTCGGAAGTCAGACCTAAAATCCGGTGTCTTGACCTGAAGACGGCTTTTTGGGTTGACTTCCTTATTCCCAAAAGCCCGAACATGAAAAAAGTTTTCAACGCAATTAGGCGACGTGTCTTGATATTATAGACTCATTCAGGGGGTCAAACATAAACAAAAATTAAATACGTCAACTTTTTTGACAAAAAAATTTTAATCGCTCCAAATAAATGGAAATCAAACGATTATCATCAACAATTCTTCACCACCCTACTTCCATTTGTTCAAATAGCAATAAAAAAAGAACCTGAATACCAACATGGGCATTCCAAATTTTAAAGTTTGCCCTTCATCCTACCAAAGGTGGCTTTTCATTCACAAAAGGTTGGTTGTAATAACGCCTGCCCTTGGCTTTGTACAATGCATTGGCCAATGCCCCAACAATCGGGGGCAATGATGGCTCTCCCAAACCTGTGGGATCTATGCCGTTATCCACAAAGAATGTTTCTATTTCCTTGGGCGCTTCCATGTTTCTCATGAGGCGGTAGGTATCAAAATTGGCCTGCTTTGGCTTTCCATCCTCAAAACTCAGTGCCCCGTAGGTAGCGTGTCCTATACCATCCACAATACCTCCCTCTATTTGGTTTTTGGCGCTCAAAGGGTTTATAACAATGCCACAATCGACAGCACACCAGACTTTGTCCACCTTGGGCATTTCGCCACCATCCTGTAAGTCCAATACCTGGGCCACGTAGGAGTTGTGACAATAATAAGCGGAAACTCCCCTGGCCTTACCGTTGCTTTCAGCGTTCCAACCGGATTTTTCCTTCACAAGTTTCAACACTCCTGCATATCTCTCAGGATCGTAATCGTTCTGCTCTGGGTCACCCACGGGATTGTTGATGGCCCTATCAAAAAGCTCCAATCTGAACTCGATGGGATCCTTTCCCGAAACTTCGGCAACTTCATCCATAAAAGCCTGTTCCGCACCTGCGATGAAGTTGGAGCGGGGTGCACGCCATGCCCCTGTGGTCACGTTGCTCTGCAAACTGTGTTTTTCGGCTAGATAATTGTCCACCGCTCCAGCAGGGAAACGGTTTTCAAAGATGAGGTCGTCATTTGTTCCGGCACCTCTTACATGCCATGCGATCAGGTTGCCATTTTCATCCAGCCCTGCTTTGTACTTTATTTTGTAAGATGGACGATAGGTTCCTTGGGTCATATCATCTTCCCTTGTATAGACCAATTTAACGGGAGCGTTCATTTTTTGGGAGATAACGGCTGCTTCCACAGCGAATGTTCCATATAAACGGCGGCCAAAACCACCACCCATACGGGTCATCATCACCTCAATTTTCTCTGCGGGCATTCCCAAACGGGACACCAATGATTTTTCGAGGAACTCTGGAGTCTGAACAGGGCCCAAAAGCTCTGCTTTTTCAGAGGTCACGTGGGCAAAGAAATTCATGGGTTCCATGGTATTGTGTGGCAAAAAGGGTGCGGAATAGGTGCTTTCGACAATCTTTGCCGCTTTTTTGAAGGCCGCTTCCACGTCCCCATCCTTTCTTGCAGGTTGCTCAGGGGCTTTTTCCAATAATGCCGCCAAGGCCTCTTCATGGTATGCCGTGCTCTCCAACTTGGAGGCTTCTTCCCACTCCACTTCCAGGGCTTTCTTGGCCTGCATGCATTCCCAGGTACTGTTTCCTACAATGGCCACCAACTCTGGGATTCCCCCGCCATCGGACCATTGCTTTTCCATATCCTCGGGATATACTTCAAAATGGAACACATCCTTGATTCCCGGCATCGATTTTACCGATTCAGCGTTCATGCCCTTGTATTTCATGCCAAAGGCAGGGGGGTGCACGATCATGGCAATGAGCATTCCCTCTCGCTGTACATCGAGACCAAAAAGTGGTTTTCCTGTGACTATTTTTTCACCATCCACATTTTTCCTGTCCGTTCCTATGATGGAAAAATCCTTTGTTTCCTTCAGTTCAACTTCTTCCGGTACCTCAATGCTTGTTGCCGCCGAGGCCATTTCACCATATCCTGCTGATTTGCCGCTGGCCTCATGTATCAATTGGCCTTCTTTTGTGGTGATTTCACTGGAAGGGACCTGCCACGCTTGTGCAGCGGCCTCTTTTAACATATGACGGGCGGTCGCCCCGGCCATGCGGAGGCTCTCCCACCCTTGTCGGATGGATTGGCTTCCTCCTGCCAATTGTCTTGTAAAAATTGCAGTGTTCAAAGGGGCTTGTTCCACGATCACATCTTTCCAGGCCACATCCAATTCTTCCGCAATGATCATGGGCATGGCGGTCTTCACGTTTTGTCCGATCTCTGGGTTGGGCGACATGATGGTCACCAGACCATTGTCCCCTACTTTGAGGAAGCCATTCAGCTCGAACCACTCCTTGGGCAAACTTCTGACCTGTTCCGGGGTCATCTTGCAAGATGCCAGCCAGTTGAAGCCCAAAACCAGCCCACCACTGGCCAAACCAGTGTTCCTAATGAAAGCGCGTCGTCCTATTTTTGTCTTTACAAGTGTCATTATCGTTTTTTTTGAGGTGGTGGATTATGATTCTGCGGCCATTTTAACGGCTTTCCGTATTCTAACGTATGTACCGCAACGGCATAGATTACCATTCATGGCCGTTTCAATTTCTTCGTCAGTAGGGTTCGGGTTTTTATTGAGCAATGCCGATGCCGTCATGATCTGTCCGGCCTGACAATATCCACATTGGGGCACATCCACTTCCAACCAGGCTTTTTGCACTGGATGATCTCCGTTTTCGGACAATCCTTCAATAGTGGTTATCTTTTGATCGCCAATGGAAGATACAGGGAGGATACAGGACCGGGTGGCGGTACCATCCAAGTGAATGGTGCAAGATCCGCACTGGGCTATCCCACAACCATATTTTGTTCCGACCAGGTTCAAATGGTCTCTTAAAACCCATAAAATGGGAGTGGATGGATCCACGTCCACCTCTTGTTTTTTTCCGTTGATGTTGAGTGTATATGTTGCCATGATGTCAAAAATTCCCTTGAAGTTATGGATTTTTCAAATACAATGACAAATTCAGCTAAAAAAGATTATGATTTTTTAATATGCAAAAAACTAATAATGCAGCCCTTTTTTCAGGATGCAAAGGTTTTTATTTATAATGTAATTCCCACCAATTCGGTGCATTCGAGGGGATCTCAATACTTTCTGAACTTCAACCGGGCAAATACCGGAAGGTGATCTGAAGGGTACCTGCAATCCTTGGAATCGCTCAAAATGGCACTTTTAAGTACCTCAATCCTGTCTGCGGAAACAAAAATATAGTCTATCCTTCGCTCCACAGGTTTGTTGAACTCAAAACCATTGAAAGTTGCTTTTGGTCCAAAGGCATTTTCACCTGCGGCCAGATGGGCATCGGCCATTTGGGTGAGGATCACCTGAACCCCGGGACTATCGCTTTCCAAGTTGAAATCTCCCGTCACCACGACTGGAAGATTGTCAGGATTCAGTTCCTTTATTTTTTTGAGGATGAGTTTGGAGCTCTCCTCCCTAGCCTTCATCCCCACATGGTCAAAATGTGTGTTGAAGACCATAAACTTGCTCCCATCCTCCTTGTTTTCAAAAAGTCCGTAGGTACAGATACGCGGCAAGGCGGCGTCCCATCCTTTGGCTGGGATTGTTGGTGTTTCGGACAGCCAAAATGTGGATTGCTCCAATAAATTGAGTTTTTCCTTGTTGTAGAATATAGCAGTGAACTCCCCCCTGTCGTCCCCATGGTCACGCCCAACCCCAAAATAGGTGTAGTCCTCCAGGCCAGCGTCAATATCCTTCAACTGATGCACAAGACCTTCTTGGGTGCCAAATACATCGGGAGCATGGAAATTCAATTGGGATATGAGAAATTCCTTCCGATTGTCCCAATTGTTCGGTTTATCATCGGGGTTGTCATAGCGAATGTTATAGGACATCACGTCAATAGTCTGACTGTGGGCACTTAACAGTATGCCCATCGCAAAAAGAATACAAAAGATATTTTTCATGTGTTCATTTTTATTGTTTTTCAATGGTCACATGTAACCTTTGATGACTAAAATAATCATTTCTATTTCGGCAAGCTAGTAGTGCTTGCTTGGCCAGTAGGCAGGTCTAAAGATTATTTTAGCCATATTGGTTTCATTGGATCGGGGTTCCGCGCAACTTTTTAAAAGCCTCGTAGGTTTTGTCCACTTTCTCCTTTGGTGTGGTCTCGAATTCCTTTTCGGTTACGCTGTAATACTCCTGCAAGCTATCCAATTTTTTGTGCATTACTGTTATGATATCTTTATATTCTTCATCATTGATGGCATTGTGTTGTTCTTTGGGATCTTTTTTAAGATCATAGAACTCCCATTCGTCTATGTCATCATAAAAATGGATGAGCTTATACCTATTCGTCCGCACCCCATATTGCCTTTTGACCATGTGAAATGCCGGGAAATCATAATAATGATAGTAAACGGCATCGTTGAATTCATTCGTGGTACCTTCCAATACTTCCCGGAACGACCTTCCCTGCATTTCGGATGCATATTGAGACCCTCCTGCCAAATCCAAAAAGGTGGGAGCAAAATCCAGATTCTGGACCATGGCATCGATTTCCGTGCCCGGTTCAATCACCCCCGGCAATTGCATCAACAAGGGCATTTTCATGGATTCCTCATACATAAAACGCTTGTCGAACCAGCCATGTTCCCCTAAATAAAATCCTTGGTCCGAGGTATAGACCACCAAGGTGTTTTCGTCCAACCCGGTCTCTTCCAAGTAATCCAATATTTTTCCAATACCCTCATCCACAGCCTTTACCGTGGCCAAATATTCATGCAGATACCGTTGGCCCTTCCACTCCGCCAATTCCTTTCCGTGGAGGTTGGCTTCCCAAAAGGCATTGTTCTTTGGCAGATAGGCCTCGTCCCAAATTTTGCGTTGTTCGGGCGTCATTCGTTCAAAATCCGTGGTCCACGGGTTATGTGCCAGCTCGGTACTTCCATGCGCCTTGCTCAATTTCAGGTCGTGCCCTTCGTACATATCCTTATAAATCGTTTGTTGTTGCTCAGCGGCCGCCTGTTGGTCCACAAATTCAGGAAAATAGGTGTCCGGCAACGGAAATGTTATCGAATCATAGACATTCAGATGACGCAAGGCGGGCATCCAATTGCGGTGTGGGGCCTTGTGGTGCACCATTAAATAGAACGGTTGCTGGGCACTGTCCCGTTGCTTGAGCCATTCCAGACTTTTTTCCGTGATGAGATCGGTTGCGTAGCCTTCCACCACGGTAGTGTCCTCTCCCTGTATGAATTCTGGGTTGTAATAGTTCCCTTGATCGTTCAAAATTTCCCAATGATCAAAGCCCGTAGGTTGACCGTGTAGGTGCCATTTTCCGATGATAGCGGTTTCGTAACCCAATTTTTTCAAATGTTTCGGTAAAGTGGGCTGACTGTTATCGAACCGCTCCCCGTTCATCCGAAAACCGTTGATGTGGCTGTGTTTTCCCGTTAGGATGACCGCCCTGCTGGGGCCGCAAATGGAGTTAGTGCAGAAATTGTTCTGAAAGATGGCTCCGTTCTTGGCGATACGGTCAATATTGGGCGTGGGCGCCAATTTGCCCAGTTCGTGCCCATACGCACTGATGGCTTGAAAGGCATGGTCATCCGACATGATGAAAATGATGTTCGGTGGACTTTTTGCCACTTCCTCCTTTGGTTTTTCCTGTTGTTTGCAGGCCAAAACCAATACCAAACCTGCCAATATCCATCCAATTCGCATCATATTCTATTTTAAAGTGAATGTTTGAGATAGCTCTGCATCTGAATTGGTGCCGACAAAAACCTCAAATTCCCCAGGTTCTGACACAAAATCCAATTGGCTGTTGTAAAATTTCAGATCATCAGGCGACAAGGTGATGGTGATTTCCTTCTTTTCCCCTTTCTTCAAAAACACTTTTTGGAAACCTTTCAATTCCCGTTTTGGTGGGGTGATGCTTCGGACAACATCCCTCAAATACAACTGCACCACTTCTTCCCCATCATAATTTCCTGTATTGGCCACGGTCACCGTTGCGGAAATCGATTCTCCTTGACCAATGCTCGACTTATCCAATTTCAAATTGGAATATGCAAACTTGGTGTAGCTCAGACCATAGCCAAAAGGCAAAAGCGGGGCGTTGGGGGAGTCCAGATAATTGGACCTGAACTTTTGGAACTCGTCATTTTCGGGGGCTGGTCTGCCCGTATTCTTTACACTGTGGTAAATGGGAATCTGTCCCACATTTCTGGGCCAAGTCGCCGTTAATTTTCCTGATGGATTGTAATCGCCAAAAATTACATCGGCAATGGCATTACCCGCTTCCACCCCGGGATGCCATACTTGCAGAATGGCTACGGGCAGTTCAAATTCTTCGGGAATGGTCAATGGTCTCCCACTCATCAACACCAAAGCCACGGGCTTCCCTGTTTCAACTAATGCCTTGATGAGTTTCTTTTGACTATCAGGAATCGAAATATCGGTACGACTTGCCGCTTCCCCGCTCATTTCGGTGGCCTCACCCACCACGGCCACGACCACTTCGGAGTTTTTGGTCAACTCGATAGCTTCTTTCAACAGGGTTTCAGGGGAACGTTTATCGATTTCGATACGGGGACCGAATACGTTCACTTTTTTGGCAAATTCAGCATCATCCGAAATATTGGCTCCCTTGACATATTGGATGGTGGCATTGGGGGCCACATTTTTGAAACCTTCCCGAATCGTCACGGCCAAACTCACATCTCCCGTAGGTGCCCAAGTGCCCAACATATTGTTCCGACTATCGGCCAATGGGCCAATCAGGGCTATTTTTTTATTTTTTTGAAGGGGCAATAGTTGGTTTTCATTTTTCAGCAATACAAAAGAATGGGCGGCCAATTTTCGGGCCAAGGCCCTATTTTCCGTGGTGAGGATGTCCTTTTCGGGACGTTTGCTGTCCAAATATCGGTAGGGATCTTCAAAAAGTCCGGAAATGTACTTGGCCTCCAACACCCTCCGACAGGCACTGGTGATCTCTTCCTCGGTCACTTTGCCTTCATCCAATGATTTTTTCAACGTGGTCAAAAAACCTTCGCCCACCATGTCCATATCCAATCCGGCTTTGAGTGCCAATGCGGAAACGGCCTGCAAATCGCCTAGTCCGTGTGCGATCATTTCGTTGAGGGAAGTGTAATCAGAAACTACAAAACCATCAAAACCCCATCTGTCACGAAGCAAATCGGTCAACAACCATTTATTTCCTGTGGCGGGCACGCCATCAACATCGTTAAAAGACGTCATGACACTGGCAGCCCCGGCATCCACAGCGGCTTTGTAAGGTGGCAAATACTGATTGAACATCTTGATCTTGCTCATATCCACCGAATGGTAATCCCGTCCTGCCTCTGCTGCACCATAAAGTGCAAAATGCTTCACACAGGCCAGCATGGTGTGGGCCGAAGCCAAATCATCACCTTGGTATCCCTTCACCATGGCCTCGGCTATCTTGGAACCCAAATAGGGGTCTTCGCCCCCCGTTTCGGCAATTCTTCCCCAACGTGGATCACGGGCAATGTCCACCATAGGGGAGAAATTCCAGTTGATGCCATCTGCAGTGGCTTCCCGAGCGGCCATCTGTGCAGCTTGTTTTACCAAATCCATGTCCCAACTGGCCGACAATCCCAAAGGGATTGGGTATGTGGTCTTGTACCCATGGATCACATCGGAACCAATGAGCAATGGTATGCCCAATCGGCTTTCCTTAATGGCAAGTTCCTGGGCCACCCTGACTTTATCGGGTCCGGCCACACCAAAAAGTCCCCCTACTTCGCCTGCTTTGATCTTTGCTTCCACATTTTTGCTGACCACTTCACCCGTGGCCACACCTCCTCCGGGGGTCAAAAGGTTGAGCTGGCCTATTTTTTCCTCTGTGGTCATCTTTTGCAAAAGTGCCTCCACTTCGGGGATTCGTTGTTGGGCATTTGCTCCCCAAAAAGAGAGCGCAACTAGGGCTATCACTATTTTTTTTGTGGACATGATTCGGTTGTTTTGTTTTGGTATTTTATTCTGATTTTACAACGGTTGTCCGTTCGGAGATTCCATTGTTATTAAAAGCCTCTATCTGAAAATAATAGGCATCGGTCCGGTCCATTCCCGAAAAATAATATTCGTTCTTTCCATAGACCATGATGCTTCCGTAGAGCTTGTCCTCCGATTTTCCAAAATAGATGACATAGCCATCGGCAAGATCGTTCTGCTTCCAGCGGAGCCAAGAGTTCCTCCGTTCCCCAAACTTGTCGGGGCTGGAGCGCAACACGATAAAGTCTTCAACAGGTTGTGGTTTTTCCCCGCTTCCCTTTCCGAATACCCGAAAACCGCTCAGGGCAAACTTGCCCGTGGGCATTTTGATGTTCTCGATTTTGAGGTATCTGGCCTGTGCTGCCTTTTTCAATTCGATGTAATCATGGGGCACATCGGTCTGGTTCTTGCTTTTGTCCACCAGAACAGACCATTTTTTCCCATCATTGGATGCATGGATTTTGTATTGGTGATAGACGCCTTCAGATTTACCCAAAAACTCCACATCTTGATCGGCATAATTGATCTGTATGGCATGGATGGTGGAAACTTCCCCAAGATCGGTCTGGAACCACTCGCCCTTATCCCCTGTTTTGGCACTCCAATAGGTCTTCATGTCTTCATCCACGGCAAAATTGGGCTGATAGCCTCCCAAAGTGGAAGAGGTTTGGACGGGTTTGTTATAGTTCAACAGCATCCACCCTGTAAACAATCCTTGAACATGATTTGCATTTTCCTTTGGAAGATAGGTCGGGTAATCGCCATAAGCGGTATTGCAATACATGACATCGTCCTCATCAAAACCTGCTGGCCAAATGCCGATTCGACGTTCAAAACTGTTCTTTTGGTTCAAAATGATGGTGGACACATGCCACCAGTTGCCAAACGTATCCTGATAAGTTGCGCCATGGCCTGCTCCCCTAGCAAAACCACCGGGCTTGTATGAAAATGGATTGTGGTCTTGATAGGCAAAGGCATCCAAAGGCTTATCGCTCACATACACCCCATCTCCGTAGCCGCTGAATTCGGTACCTGGGGCCCCATATTGCAGGTAGTATTTGCCATTGTGCTTCGTCATCCAAGCCCCTTCCATAAAAGGTTGGAGAAAGGTGTTGTCGTTGTGCTCGCCAAAGCGTTCCCAGCCATGGTCTTCGGGAACCAAGGAAATCAAAGGTTTTACGTAGCCTTCGGATTGCAGGGTCTTGGTGTTGATCTCAGTGCCCAAAATGGGGAACACGTTGCTGGAACCCCAATACATATAGAGTTTATCGGTGTCCTCTTCATACAAAAAACCGGGATCCCAAGCACCAGCTTTTAAGGAATCTACGGCAATTTCCCAATTGTCCGTGGTTGGGTCCTCGCTCTTCCACATGGAGAATGCTGGCCCGTGGGTGGAACCGATCAAGTACAGTTCATCCTTCATCACAAAGGCCGCTGGGGCGCACAGTTCGTCATAGACCTTGTTCCTCTCCCTCAGAAACTTTCGGGGGATGAATTTCCAGTCGTACATATCATCGCTCCACCAATACCCCCATTGGTTGGTGGAAAAAAGGAAGTATTTGTCCTTGAATGTGACGATTACCGGGTCTGCTGTGGCCCTGTGTTTGCCATGGGTGGCAAAATTGGGTATGGGCGTGTAACCATAATCGATGTTGATGGGGTTGCAATAGGTTTTTTGTTGGGCATTCAGATTTTTTAAAAATCCAATCAACATAAAAACTCCTATGACCAACAATCTTTTCCGCATGATCTATGGGATCGTTTTTTTATGGGAAAACAACCAAGGCAATAGGTCAGGTTCCGCAAAAGCTGGGTCCCAACTGCCGTGGTTGGCGAAATCATATAGTGTGAATTTTGGATAAACCCCTGCCTTGAGCAGTGCACTGACCATTTCCATGGACTGGAGCGGATTTACCACATTGTCCTGAGCACCATGGAATACCCATACAGGGGTGTTCTTCGCATAACTAGAAACCGAATTGGGGTCACCTCCCCCACAAATGGGAATCGCCGCCGCAAAAGTATCCGGCCTACGGCTCAGTAGCTCGAAACTGCCCATTCCGCCCATGGAAAGGCCCATCAGGTAAATCTGGTTGTCATCCGAATAGGGTTGTTGTATGGTGCTGTCCAACAGGTCCATCACCATTTTCAAAGGCTTGGTGGGGCCACTATCATATTTAAAATTGAGTTTTATGGGGTACGTGCTTCGGTCCACATCCACATTGGACCAATAGCTTTCCTTGGGACATTGCGGGAAAATGACAATGGCGGGATAACGCTCCTGAAGATAATCCGTGGCAAACAACTTACCACCATGGACCAATTGACTCTCATTATCGCTTCCTCGTTCCCCTGCCCCGTGCAAAAAGAGGATGACGGGATAGGTTTCTGTTTCCTTGAAATCTTTGGGGTACATGATCCGATATCGTAAGGTATCGTTTCCATCGACCAACTCCTTTTTTTCATACTTGGATTGCCATTGGGCCGAAACCAAAGTGCCCAACAATAGCATTAACGGTAGAAATAATTGTTTTTTCATCTGTTCCATATTATAAGGTTACCAATAATGAAGAAACAAAAAACCTATGAATGGACAGGTAGGAATATATATTCTTCATATCAAAATCCGAGTTTGGTGAGTCCTGCCTGTACATCCTCATTGGCCATAAACAGATTCCAGAGTAATCCTGTGCGATGGTTTTCAATCATGATGATCTGTGGTCCCTGATCAATGGCCAAATAGGCCTCGGCCACCCAAAAGTTGTATTCCGGACTGAAGGCATCGTAAAACCCGGCAGGCCCCAACAGTTTGTCCTTATTTTTATAAAAATAGTGCATGGCCTTCAAAGATTCCTGGGGAGTGTAGGGAATGGAGCTGATGGCGGCAGTGGGCGATATGACCCCAATATCGTTGGAAGGGCTGTGGGCATTGTACCCCATGCTCCCATCACTGTTCCTGGAATAACTGGCGGTAAGCCCCCAACAGTCTTCACCATAGTCCTCAAATCCTTTTGGATTGGTAACACAATACTCATAGTTGATCTTGGAATGGTTGACGTTGACGTCCCAATAATCCACATACTCATCGGAAAGGGTCTTGGGATTGAGCCCCAAATAGGAATAGTGTGCCCAAAACAAGGGTCCACCAAATTGTTCGGCACCTACATGCTTGACCAAAAGGGGAAATCCATATTGGTTGTTGGCCGATTTGATGCCCCCGTTCGAGGCCCAACCATTGGCATATACTTCTTTCTCAATGCCAAAATCGGGTGAGGCCGCGGCCAAAACATAGGTGATCAAGACTTCGTTGTAGCCTTTAAGCTGTAGATTGATGGCAAAGTCGTTGTTGGGACTCCAATGCCAGTACAACACATTTTGTCCCTGGGTGTACCAGTCCCATTCCACCCCTTTCCAAAGATCGTCTGCTTGTTGTGCCAATGCTTGTTCCGAAGCACTTCCATCCTTAAAATATTCTTTGATGCAGATCAACCCTTGGGTCAAAAATGCGGTTTCCACAAGGTCGCCACCATCATCCAAAGGACTAAAGGGAATCACAGCCCCGGTGGAACCATTGATCCAATGGGACCATGCGCCATGGAAACGATCTGCATTTTCCAAAAAATCCAAAAGAGTGGTCAATCGTTCCACGCCTTCCACCCTGGAAATAAAGCCACGTTCGATGCCCACCAAAATGGCCATCAATCCAAAGCCGGTACCGCCCGCTGTCACCACCTGCGAATCCCTGTTCGGGTCGTCCGGATGGTACCTTTCCTTGGCACCTCCTGAGTTTTGCTCTGCAAAGTCCCAAAAATATTTGAAGGTTTCCTCCTGTACCAAGTCCATCAATTCCGTATCGCTTATGGTCGGGACGTCATCATCCGAACCATCGTCGGGAATCTCGGGAGTGGTTGGCACATAGGTGTAGTCATCACCTCCACCACAAGAAATTGTTAGGGTGAACAGTACGATAAGACCAAGTGCTTTCTTAATCATCATTCTTTAGATATGGGCTATCGAAACCCAATTTTTTCAGACCACTTTTCACTTCTTCGTTTGCCATGAACAGTTTCCACAAAAGACCACTCCTATGGTTTTCTATCATCACAGGAATAGGACCTTGATCTATGGCCAAATAGCGTGGCAGGTACCAATCCTTTTCCAAACTGAAGGCGTCATAGGGGCCATACTTTCCGATCAGACTATCCTGCTGGGTGTACATATACCTCAAAAATTGTGTACTTTCCTTGGGTGTGTAGGGCATGGACGAAAGTGCGGCCGTTGGCGAGATCACCCCAAGATCCATACCGGGCCTATGGCCTGCATATCCGTTGATGGAGTAACTTGAGGTCAATCCCCAGTTATCCTCCCCATAGCCTTCGTGACCTTCGGGGTTATCCACCGCATATTTGTAATGAATCATGGCGTGGTTGACGTTCAATTTCCAATAATCGGCAAATTGGTCCGTAAGTCCTTTTGGGTTGAGTCCCAAATAGGAATAGTGTGCCCAAAAAAGAGGGCCTACGGGAGCTTTGTCGTGTTCGTAGTGGTTGAGTTCCGTTTCCAAGCCATAATAGGTGGTGTCCTTGGCTATTTCGCCATCCAGTGCCCATCCTTTTTCATAGACACTTTTATTGATGGAATGCGTAGGGGATGCCGCTGCCAACACATACATGATCAGGCATTCGTTGTACCCTCCCACGGGAAAGTTCATTTCCCATCCATATTCGGGACTCCAATGCCAATAGAGTACATCTTCGCCACCTTTGGTGTACCAGTCCCACTCGACTTCTTCCCAAAGCTGTTGGATTTTTTGCGCCAATTTTTGTTCGCGCTCGTTCCCGTCCTTGAAGTATTCCTTTACGGTCAAAAGACCTTGCACCAAAAATGCCGTTTCCACCAAGTCACCTCCATTGTCCTTTGGGCTGAAAGGGGTCACTTTTCCGGATGGCAACAACCAATGGGGCCAAGCACCATGAAAACGGTCGGCCTTTTCCAAAAAACCCACGATTTTCTCATAACGCTCCAAGGCTTGTTCCCGAGTGATGAACTTTCGCTCCACACCCACCAAAATGGCCATAAGGCCAAAACCTGAACCTCCTGTGGTGATGATGTCCTTGTCGTGGTTGGGATATTCATTGTCCATGTGGAAACGTTCCCTTGCGAGGCCAGAAACCGGTTCCGCACCTTCCCAAAAATAGTTGAAGGTCTGGTACTGGACAGAATCCATCAATGCCTCATCGGTATAGGCTATGGTGTCCTTGCGTGGTGATTCTTCTTCTTTCTTGTTTTTATGACCATTGCACCCTATGATCAAGGATGCAACAGCCATTGGAATTAAAATTAACCTCATAAAAACTAAACTAACTCAAAATTATGTCCTGCTTGAACAGGCTTTATTTATTCATTATCTCTTGTATTTCCTCTTGGGTCAACGCCCTGTCAAATAGGTACAAGTCATCTATATAGCTCAGGTCTGACAAATGGTTCCACCCGATAAAGTTTGGTGCTCCGGACCCGATTGAGAGGATGGTGCAATTTTCCCAGTTTATGGTCTTGCCCGTCATATCCCCCATGTTGGCCACAGGTTCCCCGTTGAAATAGATCATGGTGGCCGTATCGGTAACGGTGAAGGCAATATGTACCCATTCTCCCGGGTTAGCGTTCAATACATCACCATCGTTCCAGACATCACCACCATCGCTTCCCACATGGAGCTTGATGCGCTGCTCATCCGCAGAACCTTCCCTAAAAACCCTGAAGCCTGCTGAAAGATCATTGTCCGGGCCGTTCATCGGAGGGCCAACGACCAATATTCCGGCCCTGTCCGGACTGGGATTGACCTTGTACCAGAAAGCTCCGCTGAACTGATTGGCAAACAAGCCATCAATGGGAAAGGTCAAATAGGAATCGGCAGCACCTGCAAAAGCATCACTGCCCACACTGCTCTCCCCTGCAAAACCGGGTGTTCCCACCACAGTCGGTTCCACATTGTTATTGACCTCGGTATTGGTCCCATCAAAAGGCATGTAAAGTGTGGACCCAAAATTTTTCGGCGTGACCTCCCCTCCTGCAACTTCCGCTACTTCCTCAGCAGTGAGTGCCTTGTTGAAAAACCGAAGGTCGTCTATGATGCTATTGTCAGACAGATGTCCCCAATAATCGAAAGTTGGGCCACCGGAACCGATGTTGAACGTACTACAACCTGTCCAGTCGATGGGAGCAGACATTGCGGATGACAACACTTCGGTACCATTAAAATAAATGACGCTTTCATCACTGGCGATGGTAAAGGCAACATGTACCCACTCTCCTGCTGCAACATCGATCACACCTCCATCGTTCCAGCTTTCTCCTCCACCTGTTCCCACATTCAATTTGATGCGCTGTTCATCGGCATTTCCTTCACGGAACAGCCTGAAGCCTTGGAAACGATCTACTGCATCGTCACCTATGGTGATGATTCCTGCCCTATCCGGGGTCGAATCAACCTTATACCAAAACGAACCACTGAATTCAGGTGTCATCAATCCATCTGCCGGATAATTGATGTAGGAATCCGTGGCACCCAAATAGGCTTGTTCGCCGACCTGGCTATCATCCGAAAAACCAGGAGCTCCCACAGTTGAAGCTGCTTTGCTACCGATCAGGTCAATGTAGTCGCCATCAAACGGCATGTACAAAGATTCACCATCAAATTGTGGGATATAGGGATTGGCCGCATTGATCATGATCTGTACATCGTCCTGCGTCAATGCCTTGTTGAATATCCGAAGTTCGTCCATTTCACTGGCGTCATACCCATGATCCCAATATGAGAATGTAGGGCCACCGGAACCGATCACGAGTTCTTCGCATCCAGTCCAATCGATGGGAGCTGCCATGGCCGAAGAAAGCATTTCGATCCCGTTGAAATAAATCGTGCTCTGGGTCTGGGAAATGGAAACCGCCACATGCACCCACTCCCCGGCGGTCACGTCAATGACACCCCCATCGTTCCAACTTTCTCCGGCACCGGTTCCCACATTCAGTTTGATGCGCTGTTCATCGGCATTTCCTTCCCTAAAAAGGCGGAAACCTTGAAAACGGTCGTCGGCATTGTCTCCGACCACCAAAATACCTGCCCTATCCGGGGTTGGGTTCACCTTGTACCAGAATGCGGCACTGAACTCTGTGCTTTTCAAATTGTCCATCGGAAATGTCAGATAGGAATCTTCCGCTCCTTGGAAAGCATCGGCACCCAGGAAACCTCCTCCTGCGAAACCAGGATTGCCTTCTTCGCCAGCTTCTTGAAAACTAATGAAGTCCATATAGTCTGCATTGAACGGCATATAGAACACTTCTCCATCAAACTGGGCTGAATATGGGGCCAATTTGGCGAAATTCACTTCTTGGGTGGTGGTCTTTCCTTCCATATCGGTCGCGGTCACAGTGACTTTGTGATCTCCATTACCCAGTCCATTATAGGTCACTTCTTCCAAAACGATCCTGTAATCCTTGAAGGAATTGAACATGGCAATCTGAGACCCGTCCATCAAGACTTTTACTTCCTTCACCTCAATATCATCGGTCACTTTGAATGCAATATCTATCGAGGTCTCTTCCTCGAATGGCATCAATTCCACTCCCTCGGTCGGATAGGTAATGGTCACCTGCGGTGCCGTTTCGTCCACTCCGGCATCCACTGCAGTGATGGGGTCTATTCCCTCATTACAGGAAACCACCAGAAGTCCCAACAGGAACACTATGGATTTAATTGTATGTTTCATCTTTCGTAGTTTATTTGGTTAATGTTAGTTGCCACCGCCACCCAAAGTCGGCAGTGCATCCACCTGTGCCTGTGGGTAAGGAAGTAATTGCTTGTCTGCAGAGAAGTTTCTTCCGTCATAGCTCAGTTCGGAAAAGTTGTCCAAACGGATCATATCGTAGTATCGGATGCCCCACTCCATGGCCAGCTCTGCAAATTTCTCGTCCATGACCTGATCACTGGTCACCCCCGATAGCCCAACAAGGCCTGCACGGCTTCTGACCAGGTTCACGGCCTGGTCCGCAGTCATACCACTTCCACTGGCACCTCGGGTCAGGGCCTCGGCATACATCAGCAATATCTCGGCATAGCGTATGACGATCATGTTCTTTCCTCCACCATAATCATTACGACCTGTGGTGATCTGTACGGAGGGCAGGTAATGTTTTCCGCTGGCAAAAAGTGCCCTTGCATAATCATTGATGACATCGCCATCCCTTGTGGTGTTGTTCACAAAGGAAGGAAGGGTAGCATAATTGGGGTCTGTCTGAAGCTCTGCAATGCCCCTATCCGTCCATAACACGCTGGTTTCCAATCTCACTGTCTCGTTCCTATCCAACATAAACTTGATGAACTTCATGCTGGGTTCGTAAAAACCCCAACCATCGGAAGCATTGGCTCTTGCCGGGGTCCATCCCTGTGGGCCAAATGGGGCGTACAAATGGTAAAATGTGTCCCCTGTGCTGGTACCGTAGTCCGAAAATTGCAGCTCGAGCAGGCTCTCATCGCTCAACTCGCCCGGTTTTTTGAAGAGACTGTAAAAATCGGGGTATAATGTAAACTTATTGGAGTTGATGATGGCACCACAGGCATCGGCCACTCCTTGGTAGTTCTCCAATTCCAGATTTGCCAAGGCTTTCAGGGCATAAGCGGTATAACGTGTCACCCCGCCCGGAATATCGGTTCGTTCATTGGGCCTCATGTTGGGCAACAATGGGATCACCTCATCCATTTGGTCGGATATGAACTGCATGACCTCATTTTTGGAGGCCGGTCCGTCTGCAATTTCGCTGTCGGGCTGTGTGGTCTGGATGATGAACACATCGCCCCACACCCTGGCCAGGTTAAAGTGTAACCACGCCCTCAACACCTTGATTTCGGCAATGTACTGATCTGCGGTGGCTTGGCCACTTTCATCGGCAAAACTCTTAAAGTTTTCTATCAACCCTATTTCGGTATTCAGGCCAACAATGTCCCCATAGTGGATGTTCCACAGGGAATTGTACATCCAATAATCTTGGGTATAAACAAAGTTATCCGTGTCCGCAAAAGGTTGCTGGTCCCCCAACCCCCCTGCATTCACGTCATCTCCACGGACGGAGAGCAACAAGGGTTCTTCCCAGCCTCTTGTGGCAAAAATTTCATAGGATCCCACCAAGGCCTGTATCATATTTTCGGTGTTTGAATAATCCAGATCATCCGCATTCAGCTGACCTTCGATGTCATCAAACTTGTCGCTGCACGATTGGATGAAAAACATCGCAATCAATGCAAAAACCCATTTGCCAATTATGTTTTTCTTAGTCTTCATTTCAATTTTTTTATAGTTTAACATTTACCCCTATGGTGTAGATTGCCGGTACCGGATACGTTTGACGATCTACTCCGTTGGAAACCTCTGGATTGAACCCGTTATAGCTGAACAAGGTAAGAGGGCGCTCGGCAGTCAGGGTAAATTTGAAATCGGGGGCGTTGCCTTTGAACTTATCCCCTCGTAGGGTATAGGCAAATTGAATGTTCTGTATCCTGAAGAAATCCCCGTCCTCTACCCAAAAATTGCTGAGGCGTTGGTTCCAAGCATCGCGAAGACCTGCCGATGAGGGGTAGGTATTGCTGGTACCCTCTCCGTGCCAACGGTTCTTGGCGAGATCCGCATCCATGTTGGTGTCGTTGGTAAAAATGATCTCTCCCCTTTTTCTGTTCAATATCTTATTGCCTGCTTGTCCATAGAAGTTCATGGAAAATCCGAAATCCTTGTAATTGACCCCGATGTTTCCTCCATAGGTGAACTCTGGTAAGAAGGAACCGAGCACAGTTCTGTCCTCATCGGTGATACTGCCATCCCCGTTCCTATCGTTATAGATCAAATAGCCCGGTTGGATATCCTGACCATTGGTTATCGCATTCTGTGCCACCGGATCGGCATCGATCTGGGCCTGGTTCTGGTAAACGCCAGTGGTTTCATAGCCGTAAAAAGCGTATAATGGTTCTCCCACAATGGTCCTTTGACGGAATTCCGCACTACCTGCATCGATATATCCACTTTCGTTTTCCACCTCAAGGGTTTCGTTCTTCACTGTGGTGAAGTTGGCCCCTATGGTGTAGTTGAGATCTTCGGAGATGTCATCGGTCCAGTTGAGAGCCACCTCTACCCCGGAGTTTCGGATAACGCCTGAGTTCCTATCTATTGTCACATTGGCAATGGGGATGTAAACGGGCATTATGGCATTCTCCGTATCCCGGATGTAGTAATCGGCCTCTAGGGACAATCTGTTATCAAAAGTGGTAAGGTTGATACCAAAATCAAGTTCTTCCACCACTTCCCAGCTCAGGTTTGAAAAGTTGCTGGTGGCCGTAATTCCCGTGACAGGGTTGTCCCCCAAATCGACCGTGGTATTGCTGATGGTGTTCGCCCCTGAGCTCGCATTGACATTGTCGTTCCCCAAGCGGCCCCAGGCTGCCCTTAATTTCAAGAAGTCAAAAATACCATTGTCCTGCATGAAGGGTTCTTGGGACAGCACCCAGCCCGCACCCACGGCAGGGAAATATCCCCATTGCTCTTGGGTAAACTTGGACGACCTGTCTGCCCTGAAGGTTCCGTACAGCAAATACCTGTCCTTAAAATTATAGGAAACCCTTCCAAAATAGGATTGGCCATATATTCTGCTGTTGGCTTCTTCAACGTTGTTGTTGAACGTAAGGGGATCTGCAAAATCGAGGTACCATGATGTTTCAAAGTTGATCCCTGCAATATCGCTTCCCGTTGCCTCAAATCTGTTTGCCGATTCGTCTCTATACGAAGCACCTGCCATTATGGTAACATTATGGTCTTCGTTATAAGTATCGGTATAGGTCAATATATTGTCCCAGATTTGGTTATAATAGTTGTTCTGCTTTCTGTTGATGGAAGACAAGCGTTGATCACCAAATCCCATGTTGAACGGCAGGTTCACATAGCGCTCCTCCAAGGCCGAAAAATCGACATTGTAAGTGGTCTTGATGGTCAATTTGTCTTTGATCAGGTCAGTCTGCAAATAAACATTGGCCAACAACTTGCGTATTTTCAGCCTGTTGTTGTTATAGTCCATATCCGGAAAAGGGTTTTGGGTACTCCTGTATCCCAGTGCCTGTGCATTGGCATAACGAACTGGAGTGGCTTCCGTGTTCAGTTCATCAAAAACAGGCAGTATGGGAACTGCAAAGTATGCCTTGAACCAAGCCGAATTTTCAGGTGTGAACTGTGTAGCATTGCTAAATACAGTGTTCACCCCTGCCTTTATGTTTTCAGTGACATCCACATCCAGTTTTGTACGGATATTGAATCGCTCATACTTATTTTTCATATCCAACAGACCTTCTTGGGAGAAATAGTTGGTTCCCATGGAGTAGGATACGTTTTCTGTGCCCCCGGTCACACTCAACCCATGGTTTTGGATGATTCCGTCCCTGATGATCTCATCGTACCAATCGGTGTTCACATCGGGCACATTGGGGTTGATACGGCTCCTTCCATAGCGCTGCATGGCATTGAGCACAAATTGGGCATCGGGAACAGAGCCTGATTCGACCGCCATGGTAACAAATTGCTCCGCATTGGCCATTTGCAACACGTTCTGGGCTCGTTGTACCCCGGTATAACCATTGTATTCGATTTGTGGCTTTCTGTTTTTTCCACCTGACTTTGTCTCGATAATGATGACCCCATTGGCTGCCCTTACCCCATAAATGGCAGAGGAGGAGGCGTCCTTGAGCACATTCATGGATTTGATGTCGTTGGGGTTCAAAAAGTCGATGTTACTGTAGAACATCCCATCCACTACATATAGCAGTTCGGTAGCATCCGAATACGTTCCCAAACCACGTATCCTCACAGTTGGCGATGCACCCGGCGATCCCGGCGTTACGATCTGTACTCCTGCTACTTTTCCTTGCAACGACTGTACAGGGTTGGCAGATGGGGTCTTCTCGATTTCTTCGGCATCCACTGTGACAATGGAGCCCGTCAGATCGGCCTTCCTTTGGGTACCGTAGCCCACAACGACCACTTCATCCAATGCCTGGGTGTCTTCCTGCATGGATACATTTATGGTCGTTCTGCCATCAATGGGTACTTCCTGGGTACTGAAACCGATATAACTGAACACCAAAGTACCGTTGTCAGGGACGTTGTCCAGACTGTAATTGCCATCAAAGTCTGTTTGGATTCCCGTTGTGGTACCTTTTAAAATCACACTGGTTCCGGGCAGTGGTTGACCCTGATCGTCAGTTACTGTTCCCGAGACGGTAATGTTGTCTTGGGCATAGAGCATTGCCTGAAACAGCAAAAACGAGATTAGCAAAAGTTTGCTTCTAATTTTCATAATTGTGCAAAAATTGAGTTAGATTTTTACTAAATTAATAAAGGTTCAAGGGATTGAGGCACAGCTGGGTTACATAATAAATACATCATCCAAATACCTCTGAAAAACCCTTATTTCACTGTATTTGCAGTAGTATGCAAACCAATGATGCAAAAAAAATTAACATAGTGATGTAGTAATGATGTAATTGGGGAAAGTAGGAATCAGGCAGCATGATTCCAGATTGCAGGGGCTAAAAGGTAATCAGGAAATTGGAGAGGTTCTCCGAACTATCGATCTCTAGCTTCTTCCGCAACCTGTACCGATGTATTTCCACCCCCCTAACAGAAATGGCCATAAGTGGGGCAATTTCCTTAGTGGAAAGGTTCATCTTGAGATAGGCGCAAAGTTTTAGGTCCTTGGGTGTCAATGAAGGGTAGGCTTTGAGCAATCTTTCGAAAAAATCGTCGTGGAGTTCCTTGAAATTTACCTCAAACCGTTTCCAATCCTCGGTGTCGGCCACAGAGCTGTCCAATTTTTTGAGAAAAGAGCGGTACCGCTGCGAGTTGGAAAATTTGTCCTTGTTCACCAATAGCATATTCTTTATTTCCAATATCATCTCGTTCTTTTTGGCAATGTTCAGCGTGGTACTGGCCAATTCGTTCTGTTTCAAACGGATTTCCTTGGCAAGCTCTTCTTTTTCCAGTTTTGCCAATCTTTCCTGCTGTTCCAACTCCATTTGTTGCTCCAACTCCCTTTGCTTTCTTTCCAATTTCCTTCGGTTGTACCTTCGGACTGCCACCACAGCGGACACGGCCAACAACCCATAAAGAACCAAACTCCACGTGGAAAGGTACCACGGGGGCAAAATGGTGAAGCTAAAGGTACTGGGGCTTGAAAGTTGATTGTCCATTCCCGCAGTTGACACCTTGAAAATATAATCCCCATACGGTAGGTTTTGAAAATTGATGAACCCGTTCTCCACATGTTCCGAATATTCTTTTGGCCCCTTCAACTCATAATAGTAATGGGGTGACATGTATTGCGGTGAGGCCACTTCTATGGTGATGGATTGGGATTGTGCAAAGGGCAGTTCTATTTGCCCCTGCGCAATTGGGTAGGTATGCTTTTGATCATGCAGTACAATGAGATCGGGGACCGGCAGTGTGCGTTGTCCGGATTGGCCCTGCAAAGCGGAATGATCGACTTTGGCAAAGCCATCGCTCAACGTAATGTAGGAGATACTGTCATTGTTTGTTATGACCTTTTGCGAATCGGGCACCAAACGTTCCCGAAGGGGAAGGTCGGTGATGACCAGGCTATCTCCCCTTAAATCGGTATGGATGATGGTCTTTTTGTCCTCGCCTTCCACAAACCAGTAGTGTTCATTGTCAAAAAACAGGAGTTCCTTGTTTTTGTAGTCCCCGAACTCATCGAAGGTCACGATCTGGTCCTCAATAGGGTTGTACCGGTACCAGTTTCCTTCACTGTTGATCACAATATGGTTCTTGATGTTGTAGATCTTCACATTGTACTCACTTGGTGCCCCTTCCCCATTGAACTGCTGTATGCGCCCCACCCTTTCATATTTCGCCCCATCAAAATGAATCCTGTAGAACCCTTTGTAGGGATGGGCCGCCCATAATATTTCGGGACTTTCAAAACATAGGAACTTCACCGGAAAATTAAACCCCTCTATCTTGGCAATCTCCCAATCCCCATTAGCTTTTTTCACAAACCTTGAAAGTCCATTGTACGTTCCCTGTACATAGGTCGATTCCTGCTCTGGCACCTTAATAATCTGGTATCCGCCGCTTATGGAGCCCAACGGGCCAAAACTATCCTCTTCCACTTTATAGGTACCCGTGTTGTGTCCACAAAGGAGGTCACCTTCCAGTTCCACCAAGTCCCAGACATGTCCCTGCGACCCGTTCACGAACTTCAGTTCATTGTCCTCAAAATAAAAAACCCCGGTATTGCTCCCCAAATAAAGTTTTCCTTTGTAAGTGGCAATATCATAGACCATTCCCAGGGTACCCGTGTGGTCGGTGTAGTAGGAAATGGGGTTGTTCAGCTTGACCCTTGCCATACCATTGTCCAGTCCCAACCAGAGTTGGTCGTTGTAAAGTAGAATGGACAATACGGTATTGTTCTGCAGGCCAGATTCCCTGTTCAAGATCTGATGGGTCCTGGTAAATGTGTCATACAGGTACATCCCATTTTTGATGGTGCCAAAACCTATCCTGTCACTGCCAAGCACATACATTTTGTTCAATTGGTGCTGTTTGAGCTCGTCGTTGATCTTGGCCGACCAAGGACGGAGGTTTTTTCCATCAAAAAGGTAACACCCACTGAGCTTAGTACCTACCATCAAACTGCCTTTGAAGACCACCATGTCAGTAATCGTTTTCCCCATAAGCAAATCCTGGTCGGGCAAGGGCACCAATTCCTTGTCCTTAAGTTCAAAAAGACCGAGGGATCCAGAGGCAACAATGAGTTTACCATTGAATTCGATAAAATCGGACACAAAATTGGGAGGATCCACCACATCGATGTGCTGACCATCATAGCTATAGATGGCCGAAAAGGAACGGAAAAGCACTTTGCCTTCACTCGAAGGGAATATTTCCCAAAACTCCTCACTGGTGAAAGTATGGTCCTTGATCAAATGTGTAAGTGATGTATATTGGAGTTGCCCAATTTCATTTTTCACCCAATAGCCAAACTCTTCGTATGACCCTGTGTACACTCGGTCCCCGATGGACTCTACGGATCGGATAATGGTATTGTTGGGCAGTTTGTTGAGGGTCCATTGTTCGCCGTTAAAATAAAGAAGTCCTTTATTGTTGGCCACAAAAAGCTCTCCATTTTCGTTTACGGAAACATCCCAGTTTTTGCTGGCCCCCTTATACTCCAGCAGTCGATAATTGTATATGGGTGGCAATAGGTTTTGTCCACAGACCAGAATGGGGACTAAAAGAATCAATGTTTTCAAGAACTTGCCAAGCATTCCTGTTTCGATTTAGCCTATGACCAAAGGTCTTTCCTTTTAATCAATATACAAAACTAAATGTAGAAATACAGTTTTGTTCAGGAATCATCGCCCTATTGATGTTCTCCCAATACTGACAACCGTCATAAAAATCATTCTATCACATCATTTTGCTTAAGCGACATTTACCTTTTTCCTTGACCCATTTTACATACGATAATCTTTTTTAACCTTTTGATAACCCATTTTCCTTTTTCATAACCTTTATTGTTTTCTTCTTAATCCGCAACGATATTCCTCTCATCTATTTTTAGCACCACAACTAACCAAGGAAACAAAATAGACCTTGGTGCCATATCCAACCAAAATTAAACTATGATTCAACTAAAACGTATGAAAACCAATAGCCCCTTTCATTTAGGAAGGGCTTTTCATTGGACCTGCCTTTTGGCACTCACTTGCACGGGTTTTTCGCTCCAGGCACAGACTCCCAACGATGCCCTGATGATGCCTTCCAAAAACATCTGCGTGCTCCTTTCGTATGACTTTGGAACTTTTGACCGCTATTGGGAGGGATCTTTATTAAGGTCCAATGAGACCATTGCCACAGTGGACCAAAAAACCATCATGCCCATGGCTGCCATCGGTATTTTGGACGACCTTAATTTTTATATCAGCCTACCCTACATCAATACCGAATCGTCCGAACCCAATGGAGGAAAATTTGCCGGGGCCAAGGGCTTTCAGGATATCGGGTTTGCGCTTAAATACCGGGCCATCCATCGGGATTTGGGGCCCGGAAAGTTCACTGCATTGGCCACGGCTGGGTTTGCGACTCCTTTTACCAACTATCTATCGGATTACAGACCGTACAGCATCGGGGCCGGGGCACCCGAATTCTCTTTGCGGGGCATAGCCCAATATGAATGGAACAATGGTTTTTATGCCCGTGCCTCCCTCGCCCATCTGTGGCGTGGATATACCGAGGCAGAACGGGACTATTATTACAACGATGGCAGCTACTATACCGCTTGGATGGATGTGCCCAATGCGTGGACCTATGAGGGAATCCTTGGAAAATGGCTGTTCGATTACTCCCTGAAACTTGAGTTGAGCTACTTCAGCCTTACCTCTACCAGTGGCGATGATATTCGCGCATACAATGCGGCACAGCCCACCAACAAAGTGGAATCCGATCGTATTGGGTTTTCAGCACAATACTACTTCAAATCCTTGAAAGGATTTGGGGTGGTGGCCTATCACAACAGGGTGGTGGACGGAAGGAACGTTCCCAAACTGAGCAACACCGGTTTTGGCATCACCTATCAATTCAATGTCATTAAAAAACAAACTGAAGCTACCGATGAACAATAAGATATTCACCTTGCTATTCGCCTTGGGCCTCATTTTCGTGGTCTCCTGTGAAAAAGATACCCCCAGATACCTTCCGTATGAAGGATATGCTTTTGCCAATACCGATGAAAACGGGGGCGATTGGGTTCCCGTTCTCCAAGAATCCGGTGCAGCCATCGAGATAGCGGCGCCAGAGTCCACGGATTCATCATCCTATCTTGCCGAACTGGAAGAAATGAAACAGGCCATGGCCAGTATGACTTCGGAACAGAAAAAAGCAATAAAATACTGGACCAACAACCCAGCCATTCGTTGGAACGAGATTGCCCTGGAACTGATTGCCAAATACAACCTCATCCCTGGGCCCAATGCTGATGGCACCTATACCCTGCCCAATCCTTCCAACCCAGAAGGACCACCGGCATTTCCCTTTGCCCACCCCCCTTATGCGTGCAGGGCGTTGGCCTATATGTCCGTGGCCCAATTTGATGGGCTTATCAGTGCATGGCACCACAAATACAACTATAACAGGCCAGCACCTTACCAATTGGATGAAGGCATCGATTACGCCTATGAGGACAACGATATCCCCTCCTATCCTTCAGATGGTGCGGTCATTGCCCGGGCATCAAGGAACATCCTCACGGCCATGTTCCCATTGGAAGCCGAATACTTGCAGGAACTTGAGGAAGAACATTTGGAAAGTTTGATGCTTTCCGGGGGCAATGTGATGAGTGACATCGATGCCGGAGTGGAAATCGGCGATGCGGTATCTTCCACTGCTTTGGCACGTGCTGCCAATGACGGCATGAAGAACGCCCAGGCACCAAAAGCCGTATCGGACTCCATCAAGCAGGCCGCTCTGGACAGATTTGGTTGGGCCTGGGACAATCTGGAAATCCCAGTTCGCCCCGTAGGTCTTACCCCACTCTTCGGAAAAGTGACCATGTGGAGCATTGACGACGTGGAAAGTGTACGCCCCATCGCTCCTCCTCAATTGGATTCGCAGGAATTTTTGGATGATGTGAAACTACTGAAAGATTATGCCAACAACATGACCGATGAACACCGTAGAATAGCCAATTTTTGGCAGGATGGTCTCGGTACTTATACCCCCCCTGGACACTGGAACCGCATTGCCAATGAGCTTATGGTGGAATATCGATTGAATCCCTTGCAAACCACACGGACATTGGCCTATATGAACATGGCAATTATGGATTCCGGTATTAGCTGTTGGGATGCCAAATACTACTATCATTATCCCAGGCCCATACAAATGATCGAAGGGTTCAAAACCATTGCGGGTACGCCCAATTTTCCGAGCTATACTTCCGGACACAGTGTGTTCTCGGCTGCGGCATCGGAAGTTTTGGCCTATGTGTTCCCTGATGAAGCATCAAAAATGCGGGCTTGGGCCGAAGAAGCGGCGATTTCGAGGGTGTACGGAGGTATCCACTGGAGTTTTGATGCCACGGTGGGCACAGAACAAGGGCGTAACGTGGCCCAATATACCATTGACAGGGCCAAAGCAGATGGTGCCGACCAATAATATGTGCTAAACACTGACTATTGTTCTAAAAGTAAGGTTGATCCTCGGCGTCCTCACCAACTTTGTTGGTGGCAAACGGTGCAACCAATGGCTCTGGGTAACTCCCTTCATTACCAAGAGACTTCCATGGTCGAGGATCAGCCCTACTTTTTCCTTGGTTTCCTTATGCTTGAACGCAAATTTACGTTCGGCCCCAAAACTTAGGGAAGCTATGGCCCCATTCCGCTTCAGGTCCTTCTCCGCATCACTGTGCCAGGCCATGCCTTCCTCCCCAGAATGGTAAAGGTTCAGTAAACACGAATTATAGGCTTCCCTAGTGCGTTTTTCGGCCAATGCCTTCAATTCCAAGAGGGCTTCTGTCCACGGCAGTGCCTTTTTGGTATGGTTGGAATAGGTATATTCAAAGGGTTGGTCGCCATACCAGGCCACTTTACGTTTGGTCTCTATGCGCTTGCCGTAGATGACGGCCACATCATTGGTCCAAGCAATGTTCGCCAAAAGCTCTTGATAGTAGGCATCTGCAACATTTCGCGCCATAACAGGTCCATAATAATTCACGGTGCCATCTTTGGGCAACCAATTATGCTCGAGGTCTATTGCAGAAGTGAACAAATCCATCTTTCCATTGTTTATAGGCTGTCTTCATACAGTGTCCGCAAGGTCGGAACCCCATTTTACGTGCCTCGGCATCCGATTTGAAAAAAACTCTGTTCTCTCGCTTCATGCGTTTGCCCGAAGTACACCCCAAGGTACCATATATTTTCAACCTTTTGTTCCCTCCCAGCACAATCTCCCCTTTTCGGATCATGCTCAGGACTTCTTTTTTATCGGTATCGGAATGAAGTACCATTTCTCAACTGACGGCATCGTGAAAAATGATGCCCAGCGTATATCTTTCACCGTGGTGCAGTTCGCTCACCCCATGCTTCATGTTCACCCGATAATATCCCTTTGTGCCTTTTACCGGTCTAAAATTCGTAGTAAAGAGCACCATATCCCCCTTTTTAGGCCTGAGCACAATGGCTTTGGATTGAGCCCTGGGTGTCTGCTGGGTCATCACGAATTCACCTCCTTGGTAATCGGTATCGGGATCGCTCAAAAAAAGAACGGCCTGGAGGGGAAAATAGACTTCTCCATACAAATCTTGGTGCAAGGTATTGAATCCGCCCTTCCCATATTTTAAAATAAGTGGGGTAGGTTTTAATTGGTGCTGTTCCTTGCACTGACCTATCAATTCCTGATGGGTTTGGGGAAAAACCTTTTTTATGTTCAACGCTTTCATCCAAAGATTGGCAACGGGCACCAAATGGGGGTACAATCCTTCCCTGAGTTCTTGGATGGCTCCGGGCAATGGATAATCAAAATATTTGTATTCCCCCAATCCGAAACGATAGCGTTCCATGACCACGGTCTTCCTGTACCCTTCTTTCTGATCGTATAATTTCTTCAGGGCATCGCACCTATCTGGTTCTAAATAATCGGAAACCAAGGCATATCCCTTGTCATGCAGACTTTCTTCCACTTGGTCCCATTTCACCTCGGGACTTTGGTGCATTATTGTATTCATGTTGACTGTTCGTTTTTTGATTGACCCTTCGACTGCGCTCAGGGCAAGTTTTTGTACATTTTTTTGATTGATGTGTTTTTTATTCGGCAGGGGCCATTTGCGCAGCTTCCCACCCTATGATGGCACTTTTTCGGGTACTGCCCCACATATAACCTCCCACTTTTCCGGTCGATTGGATCACCCTGTGGCATGGGATCAAAAAGGCTACGGGGTTTTTCCCAATGGCCGTGCCCACGGCGCGGGACGCTTTCGGTCTTTCCATTTTTTGCGCAATGGATCCATATACTTCCAGGCTGCCGGTCGGAATCTTGAGCAGGGTTTCCCACACTTTCAATTGGAAGGGCGTGCCGTGCAAATGCAGCTTGATCTGTTCCTGTTTGCTCCAATCATCCCGAAAAATGGCCAGTCCGTCCTGCTGGTTCTTGTCCAACAACTGCCGATAGGTAGCATTGGGAAAACGGGACTTTAAATCCTCGAACCCCTCTTTTCCATCATCCACAAAGGACATATGGCAAATGCCCTTGGGCGTGGAGGCAACGATCAGTTTTCCAAAAGGGCTTTCCGCAAAACTATAGTTGATTTCCAAATTCTCTCCCCCATTCTTGTATTCCCCGGGAGTCATCCCTTCAATGTTGACAAAGAGGTCATGCAATCTTCCCGTCCCGGAAAAACCTGTTTCCATGGCCGCTTCGGACAAGGTGACCTGCGCTTCCTTCAACATTTTCTTGGCATGTTCGACGCTGATGTACTGCATGAACTTTTTGGGACTTACCCCGGCCCACTCCGTGAAGAGTCTTTGGAAATGGTATGGGCTCAGGTGAACGGATTCCGCAATCTCGTTCAGGGAGGGCTGTTCCTTAAAATTGCTCCGTATGAAGCTGATGGCCTTTGCCACCCTATCGTAATTGAATTCTGCCTGCGTGTTCATAATTATCATATTTGAACCAAAAGTAGATGGCTCAACTTGAAGATAAAACCCGAATCTTGCTGACTATTGATGGGGAACTACCCAGCCAACATTTCTTGGCTTTTCTTCAAAATGTCGGTCACCCTCTTTTTCAGCGCATCGGGTTCCACGATCGTGGCATAGTCCCCGAACATGAGGTACCATCTGGCAAAGCCATTCTCCATATCAGTGGTCATAAAGGTCATTTCCATCTGTCCGTCCACCGGTTTTTCCGAAACAAAGCCATAATGCTTTCTGCCTCCCCGAATGTACTTGGCCACGGATTTTTCCACCAAGATCTTCACCTTGGTCTTTTCCACCTCTTCTCTTTTTTCACGGTGTTCGTCCATTGTCCCGTGCTCCAGCATAAAATCCATTGAGGTCCTGGCGATGTGGTGTATCCTGTCCGTCCGGAAATGTCTGTAGTCCATCCGCAGGTGGCAATAACCCAAAATGTACCAAAACCCATTTTCGTTGAAAAGGCCCACGGGCTCTATCCTACGTTCCGATGGGTTTTCTTCCCGAAGCGATTCGTACTTTAAAAAGACCTGTTTCCGCTCGGCAATGCTCTCAAACAGGATTTCAAGGGCGTTGGGCACCTCTTCATTGAATAGTACTTGGCCCGGCACGATGGATACCTGCGACTCCAAGGCTTCCACCCAATCCTTTTCCTTGCCCCGGAGCACCGATTTCAATTTGTACATGGCCGATTCGTAGTAGGCCCCAAGGGACTTATCGGTGAACTTTTGCATGAGTTTTTCCGCCGCCACAAAACTTCCGGCCTCTTCCCGGGTGAACATCACCGGGGGCAGGCGATACCCTTCCATAATGGAGTAGCCCACGCCCGCCTCACTGACTATGGGCACACCGGATGCCTCCAAGGTCCTGATGTCCCTATATACGGTACGAAGGCTCACATCGAAGCGGTCTGCCAGTTCCTGTGCCTTCACAATCCGTTTGGACTGCAGCTGTATCAAAATGGCGACTATCCTATCAAAGCGTTTGGCGGTGTCCATTCCCATAATTGCGTGAGCTATCTCCCAAAGATAGGATTTCAATCCAAGGACCTGCGTTCTTTTCTTTCCCATCTTGATTCATTTATAACATTATTATCCTTGGCAAAGCTAGGCCCGAAGGGTGACAACGGCTTGTCAAGAACTTTTTTTTCGGTCGATTTTTTTCTACTGACACAGGGCTGTCACACACCCCCTCTAATTTTGGTTTCAGAAATCATAAACCTTTAAATACAAACATCATGGAAAACAACGTAAAAAATCAAACTGAAGCACAAGTCATCTCCCCTGCCCAACTTTTGGAGCACTACCAAGGCCACCGCGGTCTTACCCGAAGGGTAATCGAAGCGTTTCCAGAAAAGGAATTCTTCAACTACAACATTGGGGGAATGCGCACCTTTGCCGAAATGACCATGGAGCTTTTGGGGATAGCCGTTCCTGGGCTGAAGGAAATCGTGACCCGCGAAACCACAGAACTGCAAGAGCATTTTGAGCATGGGAACCAAAAGGCCAAGATCTTGGAAAGATGGGACCAAGACACGGAAGAGATCAACAAGCTCTGGGGGCAGATCGAATTGGAACGCTTCCAAGACCATATAAAACTCTTCGGCCAGTATGAAGGCACCGTGCAATCCTCCATTTTCTATTTTATGGACAATGAGATCCACCACCGCGGACAGGGTTATGTCTATCTGAGGGCTTTGGGCGTTGAACCTCCGTTTTTCTACGAGCGCTAAAAAAGACTATGATGAAGACCGTTTTGGTATTTAGGACCTCAGTATTGGGCAAGGGCCACATTAGGACACTTAGACCCTTATTGAATCAAGTGATCGACAGGAACGGGTATTGGAATTTTGACCTGGAGGATTGTGACAACATTCTCCGGGTCGAAACCCAAAGTTTACAAGCGCATACCATTTCAACTTTATTGGAAAAAAATGGATTTTGTTGTGAAGAGCTCCATTGATTGATTTTCCATCAATCTGAAGAAAATGACTGTCCAAAAAATCCAAGTTTGTCAGGTCGGAACCATTGACCTTATCAAAGATGGACCAAGATTGGGACCAAGTGGTTACAATTTTGGTCCTGACCCTGACCCGACCTGACAAATCATATGTATTTAAGGCTTTACTGTCGGATACTCAACTCCTAATTGCTCCAGATAAGTATCATATTTGGTCTCGTCAAAGTAAAACTTTTCCAACTCATTGCGATACATGTCCTGTTTGTCCTTGTTGAGATAAATCGGGGGCATGTCATCGGCACTGATCATGGGTTCGTATTTGGTTTCCTTGGTCTGTTCGTTATTGAAATAATCCCAAGCCTGTGCCAAAAGTTCCGGTTTAAGCAAAAAGTCCATTATGGTCATGGCCTCTGCCTTGGCCCCTGCTGTAACTCCTTTGTGGGCTATGGGGGTTGCCATGGCAATGGCGTTGGCCCAGTGGTGTCCTGGCAATCCCGGAATATTGGACGGAAAACGCATGGTCACAGTGGGGACTTTCCAAGAAATATCACCAATGTCATCGGAACCACCGCTCACGGGTTCCAGCACAGGAAGTCCCAACTTGGACAATTCCGAGGGCAAACCTTCAATTTTGTTGGCATCGACTTCTTTTTGCACCGCTTTTGCAAGCTCTTGGTCGGCTTCGGACCATGTTGGGAGTCCCACTTGCTTAATGTTTTCGTACATGGTTTCCGCAATCACCTTGTTGAAGTGCCGTGGCCATGCCGTGCCCAGAACCCTTGAAGTCATTTTGGTTCCCGTCATAAGCGCCGCTCCTTTGGCAATATCATTGGCTTCCGCATACATTTCCATGATACCCTTATAGGTCACATCCCTAAAATAGAACCAAATGGCTGCCTTGGAAGGCACAACATTGGGCTGGTCACCTGCATCGGTAAAAATGGAATGCGATCGTTTCAAAGGGTGCAAATGTTCCCTTTTGTAGTTCCAACCAATGTTCATCAGTTCAGCGGCATCCAGGGCACTGCGCCCTCTCCACGGAGCACCCGCCGAATGTGCGGCCTCGCCTTCAAACAAATATTCCACGGAAATAAGCCCTGTTCCCCTTGTTGGGCCCCAGGACACCCCAAAATTGTTCCCTACGTGGGTGAAAATGCACATATCGATTTTATCAAAAAGCCCATCGCGAACATACCAAGCCTTGGCAGCGACCAGTTCTTCAGCTATGCCGGGCCAGAGGACCAAAGTTCCCCCAATGTTCTCGCGCTCCATGATTTCTTTCACCGCCAAGGCAGAGGTGATGTTCAATGGAATACCTGCATTGTGGCCTTCCCCATGTCCGGGCGCCCCGTCAACAATGGGTTTGTGGTAAGCCACACCGGGATATTGGGATGCCTTGGGTATGCAGTCCACATCGCTTCCAAGAGCGATCACAGGACCTTCGCCATTGCTCCATGTGGCCATCCAAGAGGTTGGGATGTCCGAAACGGAATGTTCAATGGTAAAGCCATTATCCTCCAAGATTCCCGTAAGATATTTGGAGCTTTCCTCTTCCTGAAAACCTAGTTCAGCAAAGCTGAAAATTTTGTCCACCATCACTTGGGATTGCTTTTTATGTGCTTCCACAATGGCTGCGGCTTCACTTTTTAGTTTTTCAATCTGTTTTTTGGAGTACTTTTTTTGTGCGCTGGCTGAAAACATACAGCCGAACAGCGCCAAACCTAGGGTTAGGAATCTGGCAATTTTCATAAGGTTGGTTTTTGAGTGGTTATGATGCTTCTAAGATAGGCAATCCATTGAAAACGATGGGCTCAATATCGTTCACTTTCATAAAAATGGTCAAAGTAAGTTTCTGATGAGGTTCTTAAGGAAGTGTCTCAGAAAACTGAACCAGTTTATTTCTTGGGTACTCAAATAGTAAACCGCAATCGCCAAAAAAAGAAGGAATACGAGAACATCCCTTCTCCAAAACCGGTTCTTCTTTGAAACCATAAAAAACATGAATATACGTTATGGTTTCAAACATAGGGATAAAGTAGATGGCTTTTGGGTATCAATTGATGGATACCCCTTTTGAGTTGATGGATCGACTATCAACATCCATGGTTTAAAACTCTATCCTGAAGAAACTATTATTTCCACTCCAAAAATCGTAAATTTGCGCTTTCTCAAACCGTTCAACGCAAAGATTGTATGATCCATTTTTTTGGGGACAAGGCGACCAAGGTTTTTGCCGTCCAGACCACACAGCAGATTGCTCAGGAAGATATTGATAAACTGACATGGTTGTTCGGCAACCAACCCAAGATAGAAGCGGCGTCACTCGACGCCTTTTTTGTTGGGCCACGCGCTGCCATGGTCACTCCATGGAGCACCAACGCCACCGAAATCACCCAGAATATGGGCATCACTGGAATTGTCCGTATAGAGGAGTTCCAAGCCATTTCAAAGGATTTCACGGATTATGACCCCATGCTTTCCCAAAAATATAAAGGGTTAAATCAAGATATTTTTACCATCAACATTGTTCCAGAACCCATCCTGGAAATTGAAAATATCGCTGCCTATAACCAAAAAGAGGGGCTCGCCCTTAGCGATGAGGAAGTGGAATATTTGGAAGGTCTTTCCAAAAAGTTGGGCCGTAAGTTGACGGATTCCGAAGTGTTTGGTTTCAGCCAGGTGAATTCTGAGCACTGCCGACATAAGATTTTCAATGGCACCTTTGTGATCGATGGGCAGGAAATGCCTTCCTCCCTTTTCAAATTGATCAAAAAGACTTCCGAAGCGAACCCCAACGACATCGTTTCAGCCTATAAGGACAATGTGGCCTTCATCAAAGGCCCAAAAGCGGTACAGTTTGCCCCAAAAAGTGCGGACAAACCCGATTTTTACGAAGAAAAGGAGTTTGATTCCGTCCTTTCACTCAAAGCGGAAACCCACAATTTCCCGACCACGGTAGAGCCTTTCAACGGTGCCGCCACAGGCTCGGGCGGTGAGATTCGCGACCGATTGGCCGGAGGAAAGGGATCGTTGCCCTTGGCTGGAACCGCCGTTTACATGACCTCCTATTCCCGACTGGAAGCAAACCGTCCGTGGGAAAAAGGGATGAAAGAACGGGATTGGTTGTACCAGACGCCGATGGATATTTTGATCAAAGCTTCGAATGGTGCTTCAGATTTCGGAAACAAGTTTGGGCAACCATTGATCTCAGGTTCCGTTCTTACTTTTGAGCATGAAGAAGAAGCCCGAAAATTGGGCTTCGACAAGGTAATCATGCTAGCTGGGGGCATTGGCTATGGCAAAACAGACCAAGCATTGAAGGACAGCCCCAAAAAGGGAGACAGGATTGTTGTTCTGGGCGGCGACAACTACCGTATCGGGATGGGTGGCGCTGCCGTATCGAGTGCAGATACCGGAGAGTTTAGCTCTGCTATTGAGTTGAACGCCGTACAACGTTCCAACCCCGAAATGCAAAAAAGGGCATCGAACGCCATCCGGGGGTTGCTCGAGAGCCATGAAAACCCCATTGTTTCCATCCACGACCACGGTGCTGGTGGACACTTAAACTGCTTATCAGAATTGGTGGAGGAAACCGGAGGAACCATCGATACCGATAAACTTCCCATTGGTGACCCCACACTGTCCAAAAAAGAACTGATCGGGAACGAATCCCAGGAACGCATGGGATTGGTGATCGGAGAAAAAGATATGGCATTGTTGGAACGGGTTTCAGCTCGCGAACGCTCACCAATGTACAATGTGGGCGAAGTTACAGGCGACCATACTTTCAAGTTTACTTCAGGGAAAACAGGCGAAACTCCAATGAACTTGGAACTTTCCGATATGTTCGGAAGTTCCCCCAAAACCATAATGGGCGATAAAACGGTACAGAAAAAATACCCTGCCCTTTCTTATTCTTTAGAACATTTCCACGACTATTTGGAGCAAGTGCTGCAACTGGAAGCGGTTGCCTGTAAAGATTGGTTGACCAACAAGGTGGACCGATGCGTGGGAGGCCGTGTTGCAAAGCAACAATGTGCAGGACCCTTGCAATTGCCCTTGAACAACTGTGGGGTGATGGCTTTGGATTTTAAAGGTAAGGAAGGGATTGCGACCAGTATAGGGCACTCCCCTGTTTCCGCTTTGATCGACCCTGTTGCCGGAAGTAGAAACAGTGTGACGGAATCCTTGACCAACATGGTTTGGGCCCCTTTGAAGGATGGTTTGAAATCCGTGTCACTGTCCGCAAATTGGATGTGGCCCTGCAGAAATGAAGGTGAGGATGCCCGCTTGTACAAAGCCGTTGAGGCCCTTTCAGATTTTGCCATTGCCCTTGGTATCAACGTGCCCACCGGAAAGGACTCTCTTTCCATGAAGCAAAAATATAAGGACGGTGACGTATTGTCACCCGGCACGGTGATCATTTCGGCAGCAGCGCATTGTGATGATATTACCAAGATTGTGGAACCTGTCCTGCAAAAAAATGGCGGTGACATTTATTACATCAATTTCTCCAAAGATGCCCATAAATTGGGAGGCTCGTCCTTTGCCCAAATCTTGAACGGCATCGGGGATACGGCTCCTTCGATTTTGGATGCCAATTATGTGAAAACAGTTTTCAACACGCTTCAACAATTGATCAAGAACGATCAAATTTTGGCCGGACACGATATAGGCTCTGGGGGTTTGATTACGACCCTTTTGGAACTCTGCTTTGCAGACAACGATTTGGGTGCCAACTTGGACTTGTCCAGTATTGGTGAACAGGACATCATCAAACTATTGTTCTCCGAAAACAGTGGTGTGGTGTTTCAGGCTAAAAATGATTCCATAGAGAAAGTATTGGAAACTTCCGGTGTGGAATTTGCCAAAATCGGCACCCCAACATCAGAAAGTACCTTAAAAATCAAAAGCAACGGCATTGAAATAGGTTTGAACATTGCCTCCTTGCGCGACACTTGGTTCAAAACGTCTTATTTATTGGACAACAAACAGACGTCCAATGGTTTGGCCAAGGAGCGGTATGCCAATTACAAGGAACAACCTTTACAATATATTTTCCCTTCCCATTTTACAGGAAAACTGTCACCTCGAGCGCAGTCGAAAGGTGCTGAAAGACCGAAAGCGGCCATTCTCCGTGAAAAAGGAAGCAATTCTGAACGCGAAATGGCAAATGCCATGTATTTGGCAGGTTTTGATGTGAAAGACGTGCACATGACCGACCTGATTACGGGCAGGGAAACCTTGGAGGAAATTCAATTTATCGGTGCAGTGGGCGGATTCTCCAACTCAGATGTGTTGGGAAGTGCCAAAGGCTGGGCAGGTGCTTTCAAGTACAACGAAAAGGCCAATAAGGCTTTAAAAGATTTCTTCGCCAGACCCGACACGCTTTCCGTAGGGATTTGCAATGGTTGCCAATTGTTCATGGAGTTGGACCTCATCAACCCTGAACATGAACAACATGGCAGAATGACCTACAATGATTCCCACAAGCACGAGAGCAATTTCACTTCAGTAAAAATCCAAGAGAACAACTCGGTGATGTTGTCCAACATGGCAGGCAGCACTTTGGGGGTGTGGATCTCGCATGGCGAAGGCAAATTCAGTCTCCCTCATGCTGAAAGTGAGTACGTAATCGTGGCCAAATATGGCTATGAAGGCTATCCCGCCAATCCCAACGGCAGTGATTTCAACACGGCAATGCTCTGTGATAAAACAGGTAGGCACTTGGTGACCATGCCACATATTGAGCGCTCCACCTTTCCATGGAACTGGGCGCACTATCCAAAGGATAGAACCGATGAAGTTTCGCCATGGTTGCAGGCTTTTGTGAACGCAAGGGAGTGGTTGGAAAAACAGAAAAATGAACATTAGAAAAGCGGAAAGAAAAGACGTTTCTGCCATAGTGCAAATGCTTGCCAACGATGCGTTGGGAAAGCTTCGGGAAGATTATCAAGAGCCTCTTCCAGAAAGATATTATCGAGCATTTGACAACATCACCAAAGACCCCAATCAAGAGTTGGTGGTGATCGAAAACGAAGATGGGCAGGTCATCGGAACGCTACAACTTACTTTTATTCAATACCTTACCTATCAAGGTGGGATTCGTGCCCAAATTGAGGCTGTAAGGGTCCACGAAGATTATCGCGGGGAAGGCATTGGCAAAAAACTGTTCCTTTGGGCCATCGAGCGCTCCAAGGTAAAGGGTGCCCATGTAGTGCAATTGACCACGGACAAGAAAAGACCTGAGGCCCTGGAATTTTACAAAGCACTCGGGTTTCAGGATTCACATGAAGGCATGAAACTACATTTGGTGTAAGATTATCAAATATTTACACCTCTTTTTGAATAACCCGTTTTAAAATACGGTTTCCTTTCCCTATTTTGCAATTACTTTACAGAATCGAATCTTACTATGCAAAAAGTTACCCGCTTATTTGATTTTCCGTACCATCAATTGGAAAACATGCCCTTGGAAAAGTCATTGGTCACCAAATACAATGGCAAATGGGTGCCCACATCCACCCAAGAATATGTGGACAAGGCCAATGCCGTGAGCAGGGCCCTATTGCGAATGGGGGTAAAACCCAACGACAAAATCGCCGTAATATCCATGACCAACCGAACGGAATGGAACATCATGGACATAGGAATACTTCAGACCGGTGCGCAGAACGTACCGATTTATCCCACCATTTCCGAAGAGGATTACGAATACATTCTGAATCACTCGGAGGCCAAGTTTTGCTTTGTTTCCTGCCAGGAGGTTTTGGAAAAAGTATTGTCCGTGAGTTCAAACCTTAAAAAATTGGAGGAGGTGTATTCCTTTGATGAACTGGACAATTGCAAAAACTGGAAAGAAGTCTTGGAACTGGGTGCCGATGCTTCCAACCAGGAAGAAGTGGAAAAATTAAAGGATAGTGTGAAGCCGGGTGATCTGGCCACATTGATCTATACATCAGGGACAACGGGAAAGCCAAAGGGCGTAATGCTGTCACACAATAACATTGTATCCAATGTCATTGCAAGTGAAGTGCGTGTACCTTTCGAGGCAGGAGGAACAGCACTTAGTTTCCTTCCCGTTTGCCACATTTTTGAACGCATGATCCATTATCTCTACCAATATTGTGGGATTGAGATCCATTTTGCCGAAGGACTGGACAAGATCAGTGACAATGTCAAGGAAGTGAAACCCAATGTAATGACCGTGGTTCCGCGTTTGTTGGAAAAAGTGTACGACGCCATTATCGCCAAAGGGGCCAATTTAACGGGCATCAAAAAGAAGCTGTTTTTCTGGGCCGTGGAACTTGGGCTCCAATATGAACCCTACGGAGCCAATGGGTGGTGGTACGAGAAGAGATTGGGACTGGCCAGAAAACTCATTTTCAGCAAATGGAAAGAAGGATTGGGGGGCAATTTGGAGACCATGGTTTCCGGGAGTGCCGCTCTGCAGCCCAGGCTCGCAAGGATTTTCGCCGCTGCGGGAATGCCCGTGATGGAAGGGTACGGTCTTACCGAAACCTCTCCCGTGATCGCCGTGAACGATCAGCGAAACAAGGGCTGGAAAATAGGCTCAGTGGGAAGGATCATTGAAGGTGTTGAAGTGAAAATTGCTGAAGACGGTGAAATCCTGTGCAAGGGTCCCAATGTGATGTTGGGTTACTATAAAGACCCTGAAAAGACGGCCGAAGTGATGACCGGGGATTATTTTCATACAGGTGATATTGGCGAGGTGGATGCCGATGGCTTTTTGCGCATCACCGACCGTAAAAAAGAAATGTTCAAGACTTCCGGGGGCAAATATGTGGCACCGCAGTTGTTGGAAAACCGATTTAAGCAATCCCGTTTCATCGAACAGATCATGGTGGTAGGCGAAGGGGAGAAAATGCCTGCAGCGCTTATCCAGCCCAATTTTGAATTTGTGAAGCAATGGGGCAAGCGATATGGAATTTCCCTCGATGAAAATTCGGATGTTGCGACCAATGAAAAAGTGATCGCGCGCATCCAGGAAGAAGTGGATATGGCCAACGAGGATTTTGCCAAATGGGAGAAGGTGAAACAATTCCGTTTGACCCCAGATGTTTGGAGCGTGGAGGAAGGGCTCCTCACCCCCACCATGAAGCTGAAGCGGAAGATCATCAAAGAAAAATACCTGAAGCTGTACAATGATATTTATGGACATTAAGGCTCATGTGACCCAACGGTCCGCTGCATTTTCTTGAAAATAATCTTGGTCCTGATCCATCAACGTGATAAATCCCCACTATGATGTGAGCATTTGTCTCGACAATCTTCCATTCAAAAAATCATGGAAACCCATCAAATTTGAAAAACGGTGTATAGGATATTTCCCTTTCCCTTAATGTATCTACCACTGTACATCCAAGACACCCTCCGCCTATCATAGGGTTTAGTATATTTGTAAGAACCAACACTCTAGACCATGTTCTACAAGATATTGGCAAAAATCAACAAAGCAGTGCTCCCATCCTATTCCAAGAAAGGCCTTGACCTGTCCAAAGCCTCAAAATGGCAATTGGCCATAATAGGTTGGCGCTATTTTGTTACGACAAGAGCCTTGGGCGAAAATTAATATTGGAGCAATGATTTGATCGGGTATCCATTGAGTTTTTCCGAACCGTTCAGAAAGGTGAGTTCAATCAAAAAATTGCATTGGACTACTTCCCCTCCGAGTTTTTCCACCAATCGGCACACCGCTTCGGCAGTGCCTCCCGTTGCCAGTACATCGTCGTGTACCAAAACCCTGTCCCCATTTTCAATGGCATCCGCATGGATCTGAAGGGTTTCCTCGCCATATTCCGATTCGTATGATTCCGACAAAGATATGAAAGGAAGTTTACCTGATTTCCGAACGGGGACAAATCCCGCATCCAATTTTTCCGCCAACAATGGCGCAAAAATAAATCCACGGCTATCGACCCCGACAACTTTGTCTATCCCCATGTGTTCCACAAATCCCGAAAGTGTACGTAAAGCCATTTTGAAAGCATTGGGGTCTTTTAGCAATGGGGTAATATCCTTAAAGACGACCCCTGGTTTGGGAAAGTCCACTATATCTCTGACGTAGGCGGTTAGATCCATCATTTTTGTATGCCAAGGTTTTGTGGTAAATTTAAAAAGAAATATATTTGCAGCCCATTTAAACGGCCTCGTGGCGCAACTGAATAGCGCATCTGATTACGGCTCAGAAGGTTGCAGGTTTGAATCCTGCCGAGGTCACTGGGTAGCGATACCAAACAAACGGAAAACCTTGCAAAATCCACTGATTGCAAGGTTTTCGGCGTTTTTGGGGTATCATTTAATTTGGTTTGTTTTGGTTTGATTCGTCAACAAATCGGTCAACAAAATTCCAATCGTCAACAGTGTTGACGATTAACCTTGCAAACCATTGACATACAGTTGATTTGGCTTTTTCTTTAACATTTTTTTAACGCCAAAATCATAGGTATGAAAACATCACAAACGTTCACGATCCTCTTTTGGATCAACAAGTCAAGAAGTGCCAATAACCTTGCTGAGCTCTACGCAAGGGTTACCGTCAATGGGAAAAGAACCAATATTGGCCTAAAGAGGAAGGTCGATATTCTCCTTTGGGACAGCATAAACAAAAAAGCAAAGGGAAACACAAGGGAGGCCAAAGAAATCAACAACTATATAAACCTTGTCCAATCCAGATTGTTCAACATCTATCAAGACCTTAAATATAAAGGGGAGCTAATAACCCCGCAATTGGTCAAAACACTGTACAATGGAGAGAACATCAATTCAAAATCATTACTGGAGCTTTTGGAGTACCATAATCGGAAAATCGAGAAGACACTTGCCCCAGGCACTATCCGAAACTTTGGAATCACGGAGAATTACGTCAACAGGTTTCTAAAACAGAAATTGAAAACAACGGATGTCAATTTGAACCAACTCAATTACAAGTTCATTTCGGACCTGGAAATGTTCCTGGTCAACTACTATCCAAAGGGCCACCCTAGGGCAATGAGCCACAACACGGTAATGAAGCACCTGCAAAGACTTCGTAAAATAGTCAATTTGGCCTATCAACTGGAATGGATTGAGAAAGATCCCTTCATCCGCTGGAAACCCACGTTTGAACAGAAACAGCGGGATTTTCTTGGCCAGAACGAATTGAACAATCTGGAAACCTACCATTTCCCAATTGACCGGTTGGATCGCGTAAGAGACCTTTTTGTTTTCAGTTGCTACACTGGCATAAGCTACTCTGATATTATGGGCCTGACAAAAAACAATCTCATCATTGGAATGGACGGTAAAAGATGGATAGCCACGAAAAGGCTAAAGACCAAAACTACAGTGAGGGTTCCCCTTTTGGAACCTGCCCAAAAAATATTGGACAAATATGAAAGTCATCCTGTCACAATGCACTCCGGAACTCTTTTGCCAAAAATCACCAATGAAAAAACAAACTTATACTTGAAGGAAATCGCAGATGCGGTTGGCATCAAAAAGAACCTGACCTTTCATATGGCTAGGCACACCTTTGCAACAACCGTGACCCTATCCAATGGCGTACCCATTGAAACGGTTTCCAAATTACTGGGGCATACAAAGTTGGCCACCACCCAAATCTATGCGCGGGTTCTTGACAAAAAGGTAAGTGAGGATATGAAGGACTTACAGCTAAAACTTAATCATCAAATGAATACGATGTCCAAAAAAAATGAGACGTAGAATTGATCAACCTTTTTTATAATCGGTTTACATTAAAAAAATTCAAAGCGTTAATTTGGAGTGTCTCCTGGTTCTTTATTCCAAGAGGATTTTAAAACTCTATTCTGGAATACAATAAATACAATTAACAATAAAATACCTATTGTTTTAAGTTCGAATCGTGGCAGGCCCATCCCGTTAAACATAAATAGTTGATTTTCAATTTTTTACACCGTTAACTAAGACCAGTTAACCGAACCCTGAACCGTGTTCAAATGGGCACATCCAGAGGCAAAACTTATGGGAGTTTTACACAACTAATTTAGGCATTTTTTTGATAAGCAACGAATTAAGGTTCAATGTATCTAATAGATATATCAATTCCTTTTTACAATGAAAAATTTTGCCATATTGCTTTCATTGACTGGAAATATAATTTGCTCTCTTTTAATTCCAATAAGATACAAATAATTGTAGAAACAATTAATGATTGACCCACATTAGTCGGTTCTTTCTGTGATGGTCTTTAGATACCCGAAGCTTAGAAAAACATTCATCCTTCACAAAATAAGACTATTTATTATGAATTGATTTTGTAATTTGAAGTATTCTTTTTCCAGTAATTAGCGCAGCATACCCTCAAGAATCTAAACAATTTGGATGAAAACTGTAAAACTGATTCAAGGAAAACAAAACGGCGATAATGTTATTATCGTCAGCTTCTATGCCAATGAAACATTGGATAGCCATCTTATGCAACTAAAGGAGTTGAAGAGGGACAATTCAAGCGGCAAATTTTATATTAGGAACACAGGCCAGAACTTAAGTCTTGTATTTAACCATTTGCGCAAGATAAAATGTTATGTGGACTATACCGAATTAAAGCAAAAGCAAATTGATAAACCTAGAAAGAAGGAAAAACTTTATTTACCGCCCATTGATTCACTTTACAAACAAGACTTGGATAGGTTCAGGAGGTGGTTGGAGGAAAAGAGATTGAGTCCGAACACTGTTGACACTTACGTTGAGGTGACCAATTTTTTTCTACGGTACACCATCTTGAAAAATTCTAGAAGCCCCTCAAAAAGGTTGGTCGAATCCTTTAATTATGAATTCATCGTCCGGGAAGGAAAATCCATATCATATCAAAACCAATGTATCAACGGCATAAAGAAGTATTTTTTGTTCAAGGGTATCGATATTGGAGCGTTAAACCTAAGCAGACCGAAGAAAGAGAAAAAGCTTCCAGTTGTTCTGAGCAAGACAGAAGTGAGGTCCATCATCGATGCAACCCACAACCTAAAACATAAAACGCTATTGTCCCTTATCTACTCTGGAGGGCTAAGAATAGGTGAAGCTATCAATCTTAGAATCGATGATATTGACAGTAGAAGAATGTTGATCCACATCAAGGGAGCAAAAGGAAAAAAAGATAGATACACATTACTTTCTGCCAGTTTTCTAAAGATTCTTCGGGAGTATTATAAACAGTTCAGGCCAAAAGATTATCTGTTTGAAGGTCAAAAAGCAGTAAAATATAGTGCCAGCAGTGCACAAAGTGTTTTAAAAAAAGCTGTTCTGGGTTCGGGCATACGGAAAAAGGTTACTCTTCACACGCTAAGGCACAGTTTTGCAACACATTTATTGGAAAGTGGAACCGATATCCGTTATATCCAGGAACTTTTGGGGCACAATAATCCTAAGACCACCATGATCTATACCCATGTAACCGAGAATAGTATCAAAAACATCAACAGCCCATTTGATGACCTTTAATTATCTTTATATTGCATACTGAGAAAAAATGGAAACTATACTGAACAATAATTTACAAAACTTGGGCATAGCCAACCATATTGGCCGTATATGCCCACCAAAGTTCAGCATATAATCAAGTTAGCGGTAATTTTACGAAAACGACATAAATACTAAAAAACAATCCGATGAAGCTATAAGTAACTGTTTAAAAATAAAAACAGAAATAAATCATTACTCTCAAAAGTTATGATGATTTGTATTTATCAACAATTTAAAATTTACAACAATGACACAGTTACAAATGATTAACAAAACCAAATCAATAGCTCAACAAGACGAAAATGTTTCCGCAGTTTTTATGTACGGTTCATTTACTAAAAATGAAGGCGACAAATATTCTGACATCGAATTTTACATCTTTCTAAAAACCAAAGAAAACTTTTCGGCTGAAGAATGGGTAAACCAAGTTTATCCTGTCGCTTTATATTTCATTAATGAATACGGAAGTGAAGTCGCTATTTTTGAGAATATGATTAGAGGCGAATTTCATTTTTTAAAAACAGACGAAATAAAAATCATTAAATCGTGGGAAGGAATTGTTGCGTTCAGTGATTTTGACCAAATGAATTTAATTGACAAAGACGGACTTTTAACGGAAACGCTAAATCAAATCAAAGTAAAATTCCCTGATAGAACCACAGACGAAAATATTTTGTGGCTAAGCCAATCATTACTGAATGTTTTGCTGACAACGAACAATTTAATCAAAAGAGAAGAATTTGCCCACGCCCACCAAAGCTTGACGACTGTTCAAAAATACTTACTTTGGCTCATCAGAACAGTAACAAATAAAACTCAACATTGGGAAAGCCCGACGAAAAGTTTGGAAAAAGATATTGACCAAGATTGGTATTCAGAATTTATACTTACAACATCTGATTTAAACCCTAAAAACATAAATACAGCCTTTCAAAATTCATTGAAAATATCTGAAAAGCTGTTTGACAAACTAAATGTTGGACTAAAACTCAAAGAAATATTAAAAAGAATTGAATAAAAAACTACCGCTAACATCGCATATAGCCAATGGCGGGGGAAGTGGGTATTTGAAGCTTTGTAGCCCGCATCAGCTTCTGTGCTGGCGGACAGGTATGCAGCCCGCAAACCGCCACTGGCCATATGCGTAACCGTTAGCGGTCAGCAAAAGAAACCAATGAGAAAGATAATTTACATATTGATATTATTCGTATTGATTAGCTGTGGGCAATCAAATTCCAAACAGAATAACACAAATCAATCAGAAACAACCCAAATAGGCATTATTGAAAATAAAACGAATGCAGTAAATGATTCTATAAAAGCGAATATACCTAAAGACTCTATAGTTGAAATTGAAGAAAGCGATTATAATCCCGAAGAATATAGAAGGGAATCCTTAAATCTGAGCTTTAAAAAAGCAACTTTATTCAACCTTTCAGACACAATAATTGCTGATTTTAACGGAGATGGGACAATTGACAAAGCCTTATACGTAAAAGAAAACGAAACTTCAGGCATAGTCATAATACACGGTGGACTGAACAAAGAAGTTAGAATAGGTTTTGGTGAACAATTTGCTCATATGACAGAATTTAATTGGGTTGACTATTGGGGACTTGTTATGGATAAGAAAACAAGTGAAGCAACCTTTACGGAAGATGGAGATATTTTAGGAAGCGAAGATGTGAAACTTCAAAATCCTTCTATTGCTTTAGGTGCGGACGAATTGGGTGGCGGACTAATAACATTTTTGAATGGGAAATATGTGTGGATACATCAAACTTGCTGACAAAGAAAGCCGAACCGCTAACAAAAGCTATACGTAATGCGGGGCTTGGTGCTAAACTGAAAGTAAATGAATCTTAACAAATATATCGGCAGGCGGAAGGTGAAGTGCTCTTTAATCCCGCACTACGCATAGCCAAACCGTTAGCATTCATTGTAAAGAGACCAACGAACTATGATTGAAATTAGTCAAAATATATTTGAAATTGTTCTTTCAGGATTTAACAAACTCTGGACAGAAAAAATTGATGAAAGCAAAATTGATTTTAAAAGTCATCCGATAGTTGCAAAACACGAAAATTACAAATACGAAATTATCGAAGATGCAAAAAATGAATTACTCCTAAAAACTTGGAGAGAAACTGATATTGGCTCTGGGACAATCCTTAAAAATGTAAAGAATGCAATAAACGTAAAATCAAACAACTTAATTGACTGGAGAAAAAAAGACGATTTTAAGAAATTAAAAGCAAATAGAGAAAATGAAAAATTTCTTTATGACTTCTTTAAATCAAAAATTAAGGACGAAATAGCCTTTGATAATTTTGTGGAGATAGGATTTTCATACCAGCTAATAGCGTATCTATTTTTTATTAAAAATCATCAAAAATACATGCCAATCTCACAGGAGAAATTTGATGAAATTTTTAGTTCAATAAACATTGATTTTAAAACAAGTCATAATTGCTCTTGGAAAAACTATGTAGAATTTAATGAGATAATAAAACTTTTCAGAAAACAACTTTCTCAAAGGTTTAAGAACGCTTCACTCCTTGATGCTCACTCATTTTTGTGGATTTATGGTTTTCAACTTGACGAGACAAAAGAAAAAGTTAAACAAGAAAAACCGACTCAAAAATCCGAGACAAAAGCAACTGATAAACCGAAAGAAAAGCCGAAACCAGAATTAGAAACTTATACACCAAAAAAAGTTGTTGACCTTGACGATTTGACTGAAACAGCAAATGAAATTGACTACATCGAAAATCATCGCAAATTGATGGAAATTGGAGATTTAGCAGAAAAAATTGTTTTGGAAAGTGAAATCGAATTTTTAGCGGCTGAATATCCTGAGTTGGCGGAAAAAGTTAGACTTGTTTCAAACGACCCGAAACTTGGATTTGATGTTTTATCCTTTGAACCAGACGGAAAACAAAAACAAATTGAAGTTAAAGCTATTTCCGTTAATCGTAACGCAAAAAGTTTTATTATCACTCGCAACGAATTAATTAAATCAAAGACTTACTCGAATTACTATGTTTATTGCGTGACAGAATTAAATTCTGAAAACCCAAAAATATTGAGAATAAAAAATCCTGACTTTGAGAATAATAATGACTTTTCATTTGAACCATTGACTTATAAAATAACATTTGAATAGAAACAACGAAATGCTAACATCGTATATAAAACATTTGGCAGTCAGTGCGTTATCGAGCATTTTAGCCCGTATCAAAAGTGTTTGTAACTTGACAGGAAAGTGCTTCGAAATGCCAAACGTTTCATATACGTAACCGTTGTGGGTAATGGTGAAGTAGACACCGCAATAAAAAGTGAACAATGATTTTTGAATTTTACAATATAGAAGAACCTTTATCAAAATATGTGGAGAGCATCTTTTATCACAAGGACTACATGCCCGAACATAATATTGAAAGAGTAGTTCCTACCGGACACATTTTTATTCTTTTTGAGCTTGATACTATTCCAAGACATACATACGACCATGATCTTAAACCTAAAGCCACATTTACTAAGGTTTGGGTGTCTGGAATAAACCAACAATACCTCAATATCTCAGCCCATAAGAATTCTGAGATGCTTGTGGTACAACTTAAAACTTTAGGGGCTTATCCCCTATTTAAGGTCCCTATCGACAGTTTCAGTGAATCCATAAGACCAGCTGAGAATTATTTCGGTAACCAAATTCTCGAAATCCGAAAAAAAATACTGACTACTGAATCAATAAACGATAAGTTCGAGATCATAAAAAATTGGTTACAAACCCAGATTGATGAGAGCTTAGCACCTTCTCAATCATTACTGGACATGTTGTCTATTTTGCAAAATAATCCATTCTCAAAACACGGTGAATTAATTCAGAGTTATCCAAAAACTCAAAAACACCTAATAAATCAGTTCAAAAAGTATTGTGGTCTTTCACCTAAGACACTACATAAGATAATTAGGTTTAACAAAATCCTTCAAATAATTCATGAAAGCAAGGAAATTAAATGGACTGATATTGTTTACGAAACTGGTTACACAGACCAATCTCACTTTATCAAAGAATTTCAAGAGTTCAGTGGCTTTAACCCCTCAAAGTACTTCAAAATGGGCTACAACGAATCAATTCCTAATTTCTTTCCTATAGACCCGGAAGGTTAATTTTTTACAATCTTTTTATTGACTAAAGCCCTATATTACAATCAATTATTAAGGTGTGGTGTTTATGGGATATTTTAATTCTTACTTTAATTCAATTGTTTTTATAAGCTCTTTTCTTACTATCCTTCAATTCATTTCATGTAATGAATCGAAACCGAGCGAAGGTTTCAAATTAGAGGGTACCCCTTTGGTGGTTGAAGGTATGACTGGTCACACTCAATCATCTTTACTCATATTTGGAGATTGTATATCAAAAAAAATTCATATTTATTCTCTTGAAGGACGATTAATTAGAACTATTGATACTGAAAAATTTGGAGTTTTAAGCTTATTTGGCTCTAAAGTAAATAGCTCAGGCCAAATACTTTGGGTTGTGGGTAATTGCAAAGTTTCGGCTGATAATAAGCCCTGTCTCCTAGAAATTGACTTAAATAATGGCGAATTAAAGGAGTTGTATTTGAGTAATGAATTTGCTCACACTTTCAATGACATAACTCTTACCAAAGATGAGCAGGTATTCATTACTGATCATGTCTCCGGTGGTCTCTATACCTTGAATAAATCTAAAGATTCTGTTGAAAAATTTCTTTTTGGAGATCAATTGAAAAATGCAAACGGAATATGTTCGGACGGTGTTGATCTGTTTGTTAGCACCTCCAATGGTTTTCTAAAAGTGAATCCTTCTACTAAAAAAGTAATGAAGCTTTCGTTTACCGATTTTCGCATTGCCGGTATTGATGGGTTATATTACTACGAAAACTCATTGATTGGCATTCAGAACGTGTTTTATCCTCTCGCTATTTCTCGATTTTTCTTGAATCAAGAAAGAACAAAAATTGACTCCGCCAAAATCCTTCACATTGACCCAAACTCTAAGGAAATACCAACCACTGGAGCCATTATAGCTCATAAATTATGGTTTATGAAAAATACAAACATCACAGCTTTAAACTTTGAAAATGGTAGAGTTATCGATTCTATCAAGTTAAAACCAATAGAGGTTCACCGAATTAATTTAAGATGAAGAGCTCATATTCACTAAGAAGGCATTTTTTTTAAAAGTTGCCTGAATTGAATTTAAACAAATTGGTTGAGGTTAATTTTTTACAATACAAGAGATTTTGATCTTGCTACCTTTGCAAATCTTAAAACTCTTTGGATTAAAGTTTTTGAGTATTTGAAGGGTCTGTATGAAACCTCTAAGTGCCACAGATCGTACAGGTCATAAATAGCACTAATCACCACAATTTATGATACGAAAACTGTTCTTAGCTAGCATTTTTTCCCTCCAATTATTGGGTAATACGCTTTTAGCTCAAATCTCCATTTCAAATTTCCCTCAAGGAACCTGGAAAATGGAAAACAAAGAAAGCTATGAACATTGGAGCAAATTGGATGATTCAACCTTTAATGGTTTTTCGTATCAATTGAAAAATGGAGAAATGATAGTCACAGAGTTCCTTAAAATCACGACTAAGGCTGCTAAAATAGTTTATACCGCTACCGTCATAAACCAAAATCAAGGTAAAGGAATTCCATTTTCACTGACTAAATCAGATAGTGCCTATGTTTTTGAAAATACTTCTCATGACTTCCCAAAAAGAATCATTTATCAGCCTTTAAATCGAAATCAACTAAAAGTCACTGTTTCAGACGGAGAAAAAAAAGGCTTTTCCTATATTTTATCTAAAGTTACCCATCAAATCAACATTTCCAATTCTGCTAGTAGTTCGCCAAGCAAACAAGCGGCTATCCCTCCTAACTTGTTGAAGAGTTGGGAAATTCTTACCGGTAATTCCGGTATCTGGACAACAGATAACTCCAAATATAAAAGCCAAAATGAACCCTATGATCAATACCAACTCCACTGGAAATTTGACGAAGGTAAAAACTCCTTAACAGGTAAGTTATACGGCATTCAAGAAGGAAAAGAAAAAGTGGAATTTTGGCATTTCAATACCTTCTGGGATGCTGTAAAAGGGAAAGCAATCGTATTTCAAATCAGTCCCAATGGTTCCTTTGGCTTAGCAGAATCAGAAATGCTTTCAGACTCATTAGAGCAAAGTTTAGGAGTCTTTCACTACAGCAACGGCCAGTCAGAAAGCTCCAAGCACCAAAGCATCACAAAACCAGCAGCGCATAGTACCACTTCCTTCGTTATGGATAAAGAAGGAAATTGGGTTCCGAATAGAACTTACAAATGGTATCCTGAGTATTCGCCAAATAAGGCATCAAGCAAGATCGATACCTTACAATCGGGTGAATTGATGTTGAAACAGGAAATCATTATTAACGCTCCGGTCGAAAAACTCTGGAAGGCCTACACCGTTGCAGAAGCTTGGAAAAAATGGGTAACTCCCATTGTAGAAATAGATTTTAAAATAAACGGAACCATCAAATCCCACTATGACCCTAAAGCAAAAATTGGTGACAAAGGCACCATTGTGATTCACATTTTGAATTACATCCCTTACCAACAGATTACCATGCAAGCAGAAGTTGCCGAAAATTTTCCCGAGTTCATGAAAGGTGAAGAAAAGAACCTTTATAGCATAGTTGAATTTTCACCGTTAACTAACAAGACCACAAAGGTTATGCTTTATGGAATAGGCTATAAAAATGAACAACGTTGGTTGGACTTAATGAAGTTTTTTATCCAAGGCAATGAGATGACCTTGAATAACTTAAAAAAGTATGCTGAAAACTAAATTCACAATTTATGGATAAAGCAACACAAACCATGATCGAAAACCTGTACAAAAACACAGGTAAAACATTAGAAGAATGGATTGGCCTTGTTCAATCGCAAAATTTTGCCAAACACGCGGAAGTTATCAAGTTTCTTAAAGAGTCACACGGATTGACACATGGTTTTGCGAATTTGGTGGCACACAAAGCAAAACAATCAGATGCAGGATCAGCCGAAAATAAGGACGACTTATTGACAAAACAATATCAAGGTAAAGAGCATTTCATACCCCTTTACGACAAACTTATTTCCGAAATTCAGACGTTTGGAAAGGACATAGAAATCGCTCCGAAAAATGCATACGTGAGTTTGAGAAGAAAAAAGCAATTTGCGATTTTGAATCCAGCAACCAAAACACGGTTTGAAATTGGCCTAAACCTGAAAGGACAAGAACCAAAAGGAATATTAGAAGCTGAAAAGCCTAACAGCATGTGTTCGCACAAAATCTGCATTACAGAATTAAATCAAATTAACAAAGAAGTAATTGAATGGATAAAATCAGCCTATGACAATGCAGGATAACTAAAAAGCTAATGGAGAAAATGAAAAGAGCATTTATAGTAATTTTAGGAATACTGCTTTCTTTCCAGTATTGCTACGCCCAATTGGAGCAATCTGATACAATCTTTGTTCATGACAAGTATTCACTAGAAGTTGAGCAAGCGCAAAAACTGGTAGCCGAATTAATGAATGAAAAAAACATCCCGGGTCTCTCGATTACGGCAGCAACAAAAGACGAAATTATATGGGCACAAGGGTTTGGGTATGCTGATGTAGAAAACACCACTCCTGTTAAAATAAACACCAAGTTTCGTATTGGCAGTATATCCAAGACCTTAACAGGAATGGCAATAGGAAAACTGATTGAAGACAAGAAGCTTAGTTTAGAAGAGCCTGTACAAAAATATGTCCCATACTTTCCTGAAAAAAATTGGCCCATTACCATTGGCAAGCTTGTTTATCATACCTCAGGAATAAGAGATTACAATTATAGAAACGGAGAATTTCTTAACCGGAACAATTATAAGTCTATTGAAGAAAGCATCAATGTATTCAAGAATGATTCACTCCTTTTTGAACCGGGTACTAAATACAGTTACACCACATATGGCTATGTCCTTTTAAGTGCTGTAATTGAGGGAGCGACCAGAATGAATTATTTGCAATTCATGCAGGATAGCATCCTTACTCCCCTAAATATGTTAAATACTGTTCCTGATGAGAACAAGCCGATTATTGCAAATCGTTCAGCCTTTTACGATGAATCAAATGGAGAAATTGTAAACGGATATTATGTAGATAATTCCAACAAATGGGCAGGAGGTGGCTACCTTTCCACCTCTTTAGACTTGGCCTTGTTAGGACAAAACTTATTGGATAATAAGTTCCTGTTCGAAGCTACACGGCAAGTTTTATGGACTCCAAATACGCTGTCGAATGGAGAGAAAACCAACTATGGCATAGGTTGGAGAATCGATAGAGATGAAAATGGCCGAACATACGTTCATCATGGAGGAAGTTCGATAGGTGGCCGTGCCTTTGTTTTGGTTTATCCAGACCAGGAACTAATCATAGCTATAACCTGTAATTTAAGCACCAATTTCGACCAATTCTTTGTGTCTAAAATCGCTGAGTTATTTATAAACTGATAATTGGGATGAAGCCAAATATAAATAAATTAAGGTCTTTGGTGATGATTTGGACCATCATTACAACGACATTTTTTTGGACAACCACAATGCGTTTATTTTATAAACCAGAAATCTCAGAGTGGGCAGTATTTGGTTTTTCAGGTAAAGGTCTTTCAGGCGATTTATGGTTTCCTCTATCAGTCGTATTTTATTCTCTATTTATGTTTTATTTGGAGGGTAGAGGTAGACTTCGATGGCTTTTTTATGCAATGCTGTTGATATGGCATTTTTCATTATTATTGGGGACAGCAATTTCATCTTTGGATAATGAATCAACTATTACTTTTGGTGCTTGGGGTATAAATATGGGAATTGCTTGGTTAATTATTCCTTTTTTGTTCTTCTTTGCTTTAACAGTTTGGTATGTTGTGAGTGAACTTAGAGTTATAAATAACTTAGAAAGACGCCCTTGGAATCAAATTAATTTAAAACAAATTACTTGGACAATCGCACTTGTACCACTTTCCTATTTATTTTTCTATTTGGGTTCGGGCTTTAATTGGTTGGTGAAAATCGCAATTGTTGTAAATGTTGTTCAGTGGATTATGATAGCTCAAGCGTTATCAAATTCATCCAAAATAGTGTCAAAAACCCAATGAAACTTTTAGCCACCATATTAATCGTTCTCTACATTTTGCCTCCAATTGTAACAAGGCATGATAAGGACGAACATCAATTTATCGTAAATCCTTCAGATTATCCGGCCGTTATTCAATTGCGCCTTCGTGACTTAACAGGTAGTGTTGAAATGGAAGGCACGCTCATTGCTCCAAATTGGATTGTTACAGCAGCTCATGGTCTCAATTCGGTAGAGGCGAATCAAACCCTATCTATTCTCGATAGCCTTTATCAAATAACACAAATTATTTCGCATCCAAGTTTTGATGGCTTTGAACATGATATTGCACTTATTAACCTTGATAAAAAAATAGTTGGAGTTCAACCCATTCCTTTGTACCGTGACACAAATGAGTTGGGAAAACAAATAACCATTATGGGCAGAGGCGGCTCAGGCACAGGACAAACGGGTCCACATCAATACGACTCCAAATTCAGAATAGCCACCAATAAAATAGATAGCGTTTCATCCCATTGGATAAAATTTAGATTTGACGAGCCTTCCAATCCCAATACAACAGATTTGGAAGGAATTAGCGGCCCAGGCGACAGTGGAGGCCCTGCATTTATTGAAATTGCTGGGCAGAAATATTTAGCGGGAATCAGCTCTAACCAACTCAATGAACAAATCGGAGCAGAAGAAGGCCAATATGGAGTTATTGAGTACTACACTAGGGTTTCGTCATACATTCAATGGATAGAAGATGCAATAGAAGGAAAAATTCAAGTACAAAGTACATTTGAAAAGACTGAAACCAATTGGGGATTTCCAGATACAGAAATTGGTAAAAAAGCAACTGAATTTATGGACGCAATTGCTTCAAATCATGTTACGGATGAGTTCATGGAGCGGGTGTTTTACCAATCATTCCGAGAATCATTTGATCTGAAAGGGTTTGTTCAAGGTATTTCTAATAACCTTGCGAATCCTCAAATAGGAGAAATCAGGAAGGCTAAAAATAATGTGCTGATTTTCACAGTTCTCTCAGAGGGCAAAACGTTTCTCATTCAATTAGAAGCAGACAAAAGAGACAAGTATTTAATAGGTGGATTATTCTATAAAAAGATAGACAAGTAAACCACTACCCACAACATTGTATAAGAGCAATAGCGGTAAAGTGCTAAATTTGAAGATAGAGCATCTACTAAATTTTGATGGTGGCGGACAGGTAGTTACATTGAAACCCGCTACTGCTCTTATACTTGACCGTTGTACGCAAGTTGAGAAAAACGAACCGAAGAAAAAATAACTGAATTGAATAAAAATGAGCTACGGAGCAGGTCACGTAATGGATATGATAAATCGGATGAAACAAAACCGAGCTCAACGTCC
>JBLWSV010000004.1:127140-315373 GCA_048270465.1 Allomuricauda sp. | reverse complement strand
ATTACAACCATGAAAGAAGACACCAGTCCATTGAATACCAAAGACCAAACGATGTTTATAGAAAAGCAGCTTGATAATTATATTAGTTTTGTGGAGAAACTGTCCTAAAGATCGGGGTATCTACAGAAATAAATGTAAGAATTTTCTAGAAAACCTATCTAGTGAACGATTTCTTGTTCCTACAAACCGCATTGGCTTATATTTTGCCTTGTATGGAAGTGAATTATAATGATGGAAACGGTTACAATCGTGTGTAGCCGCCTAAAATCAATAAAAAAACAGCAAATAGGTTCAGAGCAAGCCTGCCAAAACCTCCCAAACATTTTCCGCCACCAGTTCCTGTCCTTTTTCCGTAGGGTGGATGCCGTCCCCTTGGTTCAGTTCGGGGATCCCGGCAACCCCTTCGAGCAAGAACGGGATCAAGGCAATGTCTTCCTTTTCGGCCAACTGTGGGAAAATGTTCCTGAACTCGGAAGTGTATTCAGGGCCCATATTCGGCGGAATCTGCATGCCCGCCAATATTATGCTCGCATTGGGCAGCTTCTCCTGCACCATGTCCACCATCGCTTGAAGGTTTCTTCTGGTCTCGTCCAAAGGAATGCCACGAAGCCCATCGTTGGCGCCAAGCTCAATGATCACCACGGAAATGGCATCCTCCAACACCCACTCCATACGGTTGCGGCCACTGGCGGTGGTCTCTCCACTCAATCCCGCGTTCACCACCTGATAATCCAGTCCCAGCGAGTCTATCTTTTCCTGGATGATTGCCGGAAAGGAATCGGCCACATCCAGTCCATAACCCGCTGTGAGGCTGTCCCCAAAAAAGAGGATCTTCTTTCCAGAAGGCTTTGTGGCCGTTTCTTCAGTGCCAACGGCCTCCGTGTCCTGTTCCTTCTCCTTGGTCTTGCCAACGCATCCCAACAGCAGAAAGGACAAAAAATAACAAAATATTAACGGGATGGCAGCGTGCTGGCTTTGTTTGGACATGGGCAATTTTCGTATTTTGAAGGTTTTAACCAAAATCAAGGAATGTCAAAGATATTAAAAGTTGAAAACCTACATAAAACCTATCGTAGCGGGAACCACGACCTCACCGTGCTGAAGGATGTCTCCTTTGAAATAGCAGAAGGGGAGACCTTTGCCATAGTCGGTCCATCAGGAAGCGGAAAGACCACATTGCTGGGGCTTTGCGCAGGCCTGGATGTATCGGAAAGTGGAAATATTTGGCTCTGTGGCAAGAACCTCACCTCCATGAGCGAGGACGAACGCGCCCTCCTCAGAAACCGCCATGTTGGATTCGTCTTTCAGGACTTTCAATTGTTGCCCACGCTCACCGCTTTGGAAAATGTGGTGGTGCCACTGGAACTGCAAGGGGCAAAGAAGGCATCCGAACGGGGAAGGGAACTTCTGGAAAAAGTGGGCTTGGGAGATAGGTTGCACCACTACCCATCCCAACTATCAGGTGGGGAGCAACAGCGTGTGGCACTGGCCCGCGCCTTTTCCAACAGACCCTCCATTCTTTTTGCCGATGAGCCCACAGGAAACCTGGACGGTGAGACCGGGATAAAAATAGAACAGCTCCTTTTCGACCTCAACAAGGAACTGGGTACTGCCCTTGTCATAGTGACCCACGATCTGGAACTCGCCCAAAAGACCAATAGAAGTTTAAGACTGAGGTCGGGCAGTATGGAGCAAATGGCCGTATGAACATGGGAGAAGAGAAAAAAGCAGGCCTATTCTGGTTGGTGCGGATGGCTTGGCGTGATGGAAAATCGAGCTATGGCAAATTGATGCTGTTCATTTTTTCGATTGCACTGGGGGTGACCGCCGTGGTGAGCATTTATGCCTTTAGCCAAACTTTGAGGGACAGTATTGCCCAACAATCCAAATCCTTGGTCGGGGCGGATTATTTGGTGGAAAGCGACAAACCCGTAAACGAACGGGTCCAGGGCATCATCGATTCCTTGGGCGGTGCCGATGCCAAGGAAATCAGTTTTCTGTCCATGGCGGCCTTTCCGGGCAACCCCGGGACAAAACTGGTCGAGGTCAGGGGATTGGAGGGCGGTTTCCCTTTTTATGGGGAATTGGAGACCGAACCTATTTCCGCCGCAAAAAAATTCAAGGAAGGGCAGGCCCTCGTGGATGCCACGACCATGATCCAACTGGATCTTAAGGCGGGCGACAGTATAAAAATAGGTAATGTGGCCCTGCCCATTGCCGGAACATTGAACGCGGTACCGGGAAACTCCTCCGTTTTTGGCGCCATAGCCCCGCCCGTGATCATTCCTTTGGAATATATCGATGCCACAGGTCTTGTCCAAACGGGCAGCAGGATAGACTACAAATACTATTTTGTGGCAACGCAGGATCAGGACATGGTTCAGTTGGAAGAAAAATTGGAACCCATTTTGGATGCCGAAGATGCCGATCTGGACACCCATGCTTCCGAAGGAAGACGTATGGGAAGACGGTACGATAATTTTGGGAAATTCCTGAACCTGGTGGGATTCATTGCACTTTTGCTCGGCTGCGTCGGAATCGCCAGCGGCATGAACATTTATATCAAGGAAAAACTAAGGTCCATTGCCATATTGAAATGTCTTGGGGCGACCAAACGACAGACTTTCTTGATCTTCTTCATCCAAGTGGGATCCATGGGGTTGATAGGTGGTGCATTTGGAACCGTATTGGCCTATTTCATACAGCAACTCTTCCCGATGGTGGCAGGGGAAATGCTGCCGCTGGACATTGAAGTGGGCATGTCGTTTCAAAGTGTGCTTTTGGGACTTTCCCTCGGGCTGACCATGTCCATCCTCTTTGCCCTTTATCCGTTGATGCATACCCTATACGTTTCACCATTGCAAACCCTTCGAGTGGTGGATGATAGTAAGGGGAAATCCAAAAAGGCATCTTGGGGCGTTGGGTTGGGCATAGTGCTCTTCGTGTTTGGTTTTTCATGGTGGCTGCTTGGGGATGTGCTTCATTCCTTGTCCTTTGTGGGAGGATTGGCCCTCGTATTTTTGATCCTTTCGGCAATGACGTATGGGGTGATGAAGTTGGCCAGAAGATTTTTTCCGAACAAATGGGAATTTATGGCCCGTCAGAGCCTACGCAATCTGTTGGGGCCACAAAACCAGACCCTGACACTGGTTTTGACCATTGGGATAGGCACCTTTTTGATGAGCACGTTGTATTTCACTAAAGATATGCTATTGGCCAAGACCGCAATTGAGGACAAGGCCAACAGCGCGAACATCATTCTCATGGATGTGCAAAAGGAACAGATGGACGCCATATCCGGAACCATTGAAAAACAGGAGTTGGCCGTGATTGATAAAATACCCATTGTCACCATGAGGGTTGAATCCCTAAAAGGGGTAAGTGTGGACGAGATCAGAAAGGACTCCACCTCGCAGGTAAGTGGATGGATATTGAGCCATGAGTTCAGGGTTACCTATCGGGATTCGCTCATAGGCTCCGAAAACTTGGTGGAAGGAGAGTGGTTTTCGTCCAGTTCCACGACCGAAGCAGTACCGATTTCAGTAAGTGCAGATTTTGCCGAAAGGGCCTTGGTGGGCATTGGAGACCAAATCACTTTCAACGTTCAGGGCAGGATAATGGACACGGAGGTGAAGAGCATCCGTGAAGTGGATTGGACGAGGTTACAGCCCAATTTTTCCATTGTCTTCCCAAAGGGAATACTTGAAAATGCCCCACAATTTGGGGTCATCACCACCAGGGTTCCCAATGAGGAAACATCGGCTGTGCTCCAACAGCAATTGGTCAAAGCGTTTCCCAATGTATCGATCTTAGATCTTAAACGCATCTTGACGATTATAGAGGAAATTTTGTCCAAAATGGGGTGGGTCATCAATTTTATGTCCTTTTTCAGCATATTTGTGGGAGCGGTTGTACTGCTCGGGGCCATTTACAACAGCAAGCACCAACGAACCAGACAGAGTGCATTGTTGAAGACCATGGGGGCAAAAAGTTCCCAGATCTTGAAGATGTATGCCTTTGAATATGTTTTTCTGGGCATTTTGGGAGCGGCTTCCGGTGTAGTGCTCTCCTTGGTCGGCAGTCTGGCGCTGTCATGGCTCTTGTTCGATACCTCCTTTGTACCCTCCTCGGTTCCCTTTGTGGTCATCCTGCCGAGCATTGTGCTTTTGGTGCTCGTGTTGGGGGTGAGCAACAGTTTTGGGGTAATCCGTAGCACGCCCCTCGAAGTATTGCGAAAAGGTCAGAATGGGTAATGTACATTTTGAAAAATCAATAGATAAATGAAAATCAACCCGCTGTTTCTGTTTCTTCTTGTACTGCCTTGGAGTTTTTATGCCCAAGACCAGAAAAAAGACTCGATCACTACACTCCCCGAAGTAGTGCTCATGGAGAGCGGAATAGAAAAAAGGGCCGTGGGCATAACCCCGTCGAGTACATTGGGGATAGCCCAAATGGAACGAAACGGTCCGTTGGACATTGCGGCCACCATCAACCAAATTTCCGGGGTGTATCTGCTCTCCGGGGCCTTGAACACTAACCGGATCACTATTCGCGGTGTCGGTGCGAGGACACCCTACGGCACGGACAAACTGCGTTTGTACTTCAACAATATTCCCGTGACCAATGGGGCTGGCTTTTCGGTCATCGAAGCATACGATCTGGAGAACATGGGCGCCATTGAAGTGGTCAAAGGACCCAAAGGAACTTCTTTTGGGACCAATCTTGGCGGTGCGCTCATCCTCAATACCAAAGCACCTGAAGCAGGCAGGACATTCTTGACCAATTCTTCCACCGTGGGCTCGTATGAAATGTTCAAGAACAATCTGGCTTTCAGACATTCCGAGAATGACTTTAACATCAATGTTGTTTACAACCGTTTGAAAACCGAGGGGTATCGGCAGAACAACCAGTTTGAAAGGGACGGTCTGCTACTTACCTCCTCCGTGAAACTCGGAGACAAGGGCAAGTTGGATTTCCTGGTCAACCATATTGACTACACGGCCCAGATTCCGAGTTCCCTGAACCAAACCGATTTTGAGCAAAATCCTACAAAAGCAGACGCAAATTGGTTGGCAGCACAGGGGTTTGAAGCCAACAAATATACCTTGGCAGGGGTGACCTATTCCCATAATTTCAAAGGATCCCTTCGGAACAGTACCAGTGTGTTCTATACCTATTTGGACCATTATGAGCCACGGCCCTTCAATATTCTGGACGAGTTCACCAACGGGTTTGGGCTACGGTCGGTATTTAAGGGCAATCTACTTGGTGGAAATTTTACATTGGGCGGGGAAATATACAAGGACGAATACCATTGGGGCACTTTTGAAAACTTGTTTGAGGAAAATAATGGACAAGGAAGCCTGAAGGGGGACAAATTGAACGATAATACCGAGTTTCGAAGGCAGTTGAACCTCTTTGGAACATTTGAAATGGCTTTGTTCGAGGACTTTTCGGCCCAAATAGGCATGAACCTGAACAAAACCACGTACGATTTCAGGGATGTCTTCAATACAGGGGATAACAACAGGTCGGCCAAACGGAGCTTTAGCCCCATTCTTTCACCAAACCTCAAACTTCGTTATCAATTGCAAGAAGGACATCTCTTTGCCAGTGTGGCCCGCGGGTTTTCCAATCCAAGTTTGGAAGAGACCTTGACCCCTGATGGAGTGGTCAATCCCGATATTTCCCAAGAAAAGGGGACAAGTTATGAACTCGGAGGGGAGTTTTGGTTGTTGGACAGGGCCATGCAACTGAACGCCACGATTTACCTGATGCACATCAACGACCTTTTGGTTGCCCAACGCGTGGGAGAGGACCAATATATTGGTAGAAATGCAGGGAAAACGAGGCACCAAGGTCTGGAACTTGAAGCCAGATATTCCCTGTCGTTTTCAAATTCATGGTCCTTGGCCCCATTTTTTGCCTATACACTGAACGACCACAGTTTTGTGGAGTTTGTTGATGAGGACAATGATTATAGTGGAAACCCGCTGACGGGTGTCCCGAAACACAGGATAAGTTCTGGTTTGGACTTCATTTATGATGATGACCTTGTACTGAACATATCCCACCAGTTTGTGGATGAAATTCCTTTGACCGATGCCAATACCCAGCGCAGTGATGCATACACGGTCTTCAATGTGTCAGCAAAATATTCAGTTGAGGTGACGAACAATTTCAGGCTCAGGCTCAATGCCGGTATCAACAATGCCTTTGACACAAACTATGCCGGCTCCGTATTGATCAATGCGGTCGGTTTTGGGGGAAGCCAGCCTCGCTATTTCTACCCGGCCAACGGTAGGAACTACTATGGTGGAATGGGGATTACCTATATCTTTTGAAAGAACCTTTCCTAAAATTAAATGGGTATGGTTAAATCAAGGATATAGGAGCAAGGGTTTTCCATCGACCATAATTTCCAGGGTCTCCCCTTCGTCTATATTGAATTTGGCCCCTTCTTGGGTCACGGTCACTTTTAAGATCCTCCCCCTAAAATTGATTTTGAAGGAATACATTTGCCATTCTTGTGGAATTCGTGGATCAAAACATAGCTTGTCACCTTTTATGCGCATTCCTCCAAAACCTTCCACTATGCTCATCCAGGTACCGGCCATGGAAGTGATGTGCAGCCCTTCTTCCACCTCTTTGTTGTAGTCGTCCAGATCCAATCGGGATGTTCGCAAGTAAAATGTATAGGCTTGTTCCATGCGACCCAACCTTGCCGCCTGTATGGCATGTACGCAGGGCGAAAGTGAAGATTCGTGCACTGTGAAGGATTCGTAGAAATCAAAGTGTTTTTCCAGTTCTTCCTTGGTGAAGTGGTCCTCAAAGAAATAAAAGCCCTGCAGGATATCGGCTTGTTTTATATAAGGTGAGCGGAGGATACGGTCCCAGCTCCAGTGTTGGTTGATGGGACGTTCTTTTTTGTCCAAATCGGCCACGCGGACCAAATCTTTGTCCAAAAACCCATCTTGTTGCAGGTAGATACCATGTTCTTCAGAATAGGGCAAATACATATTGTGGGCCACTTTTTCCCAAAGAACGGTTTCCCCTTCGCTGAGTTGGGTCTTTTTCATGATCCTTTTGTGGTGGTCAGGATATTCCCGTTGCACATGGTTCAATTGCTCCAGGGCATATTCCAAGCACCACTTGGCGATATAATTGGTGTACCAGTTGTTGTTCACGTTGTTTTCATATTCATTCGGGCCAGTAACCCCCAACATGACATATTGGTTGCGATGCGAGGACCAATTGACACGTTGTTGCCAAAAACGGGCAATCCCGATCAGTACTTCCAGTCCCATTTCAGGAATATAGCTATGATCCATGGTATATCGGGTATAGTTAAAAATGGCATAGGCTATGGCCCCGTTCCGATGGATTTCCTCAAAGGTGATCTCCCATTCGTTGTGGCACTCTTCGCCGTTCATGGTCACCATGGGATATAGTGCGGCACCTTTGGTGAACCCCAATTTTTCGGCGTTTTCAATGGCCTTGCCCAAATGGTTGTAACGGTATTTGAGCAGTTTCCGGGCGACTTCCTGATTTTTTGTGGCCATATAAAAGGGAATGCAATAGGCCTCGGTATCCCAATAGGTACTTCCTCCATATTTTTCCCCGGTAAATCCTTTAGGTCCAATGTTCAACCGAGAATCGGTGCCCATATAGGTCTGGTTCAATTGGAATATATTGAATCGGATGCCTTGCTGGGCCTTCACATCACCTTGGATGGTAATGTCGCTCATTTCCCAAATCTTGCCCCATGCATTTTTTTGCTCATCCAAAAGGCCATCAAACCCGAGAGCCGATACACGATTGAGTACTTCATTTGCAGCTTCGGTCAATCGGTGGGCATCGTGGTTGCGGTCCACGGTGTACCCTCCATATTTGACCAAAGACACTTTTTCCCCCTGTTTGGCTTTTTGGGAAAACCCAAGACCGATGGCCAGCTCTTTTTTGTCGCAGGAATCAGGTTTTTCCTTTTGGGTGCTTCCGTACATCAAATGGGCTTGCATAAAAGTGCACACATTGAAATGGGTCTTCATGGTATGTGATGTTATAAAGGCCCTGTTTTGGTCAGAGTCGATCTTGGTGGTGTTCCAAAATTTATCGTCCCAGTTGCTGTCCTCATTGGTAATGCTGGCATCCAGGTAGGGATTGAACAGCATTTCGGCATCGGCATTGAGAAGGGTGACCTCATACCGTATGGCCCCTACCTCATCGTGTGACAGGCTCAAAAACCGTGTGGCAACGACTTCTATTTCAATGGTGTTGGGCAAGGTGGCCCTAAAACTTCTTCGGTACCAGCCTTCCTTCATGTTGAGTTCCCGCCTGAAATTTTTGATGTTGCTGCATGTGGCCAGATCCAAGGGTTCTCCGTTGATGCTTATGTCGATACCGATCCAATTGGGTGCGTTCAGTACCTTGGCAAAATACTCGGGATAGCCATTTTTCCACCATCCCACCCGGGTCTTGTCGGGATAATAGACCCCGGCAATATAGCTTCCCTGAAAGGTCGGCCCGGAATAGCTCTCTTCAAAATTGGCCCGTTGGCCCATGGCCCCATTGCCCATACTGAAAAGGCTTTCGGAAGATTTGACCCGTTCCTTGTCAAAACCTTCCTCGATAATGCTCCATGGGTCAGGTTGTATATAATCTTGATTCATTTTTAGGTTGATTGATGTGTTTTTGTTTATGATGGAAAATCAGTTTGTGTAGGTCGCAGATTTTTACAGTTTGAAAGATTATTTATCGTCGATGTCATCGACCCTTGTAACCAGCAGTGCCGCGATCAAAAAGGCCACACCACTGGTCATTAGGGCATAAATAGGCTCTCCGTTGTAGAGATGCTGTACCATGGGACCTCCGATCAGTGCGTTTATGATCTGTGGGATTACAATAAAAAAATTGAAGATGCCCATATAGACCCCCATTTTTTTAGGTGGGATGGCACCTGCCAAAATAGCATAGGGCATGGCCAGGATGCTGGCCCAGGCCACCCCGATGCCGACCATGGACAGGATCAGCCAGTTTTCATCGGGCATCACATAAATGGAAAGAAACCCAATGGCACCTATGGCCAAGGAGATGGCGTGTGTCTTTTTTCGGCCCACCTTTTGTGCAATGGCAGGTAGAAAAAAAGCAAAGATGGCGGAAACCCCATTGTAAACCCCAAAGAGAATACCGACCCAATCACCGGCATTTTGATAGGCCGGACTGTTGCTATCGTTGGGGTCAAGCCCATAAATATGCCCTGCAATGGCGGGTACTGCAAAGACCCAAAGCCCGAACAACCCGAACCATGAGAAGAATTGTACTAAACTCAGTTGTTGCATGGTCCTGGGCATTTTTCCAAAATCAGTAAAGATGTCCAGCAGACCGGCAGAGGTATTCTCTTGTTCTTCGTCGGTTCCTTCATTTTGGTTCAGGAGGGCCATTTCCTCGGGGGTGTATTCCTTAGTGGTAAATACTGTGATGGCAACGCTTGCAACAAGCACAAGGGCACCGATTATGAAGGATAGCAAAAGGTTTAGGGGCACCTCGCCCGCCGCAGCGGTGTTGCTGATGTCCATCCAATTGGTCAACACGTATGGCAACCACGAACCGATTACGGCACCAATACCGATCAATACGGTTTGAACGCTATATCCCAAGGTCCGTTGGTCCGAGGGCAAGATATCCGCGATCAATGCCCTGAAAGGTTCCATGGCAATATTGAACGAGGCATCCATGACCATGAGCATTCCGGCACCCACCCAAAGTGAGGGCAAAATGGCGGTGAACATGTCGGCGTTGGGCATAAAAACCAATCCGAGGGAAGCCAAAAGGGCCCCAACGAGGAAATAGGGACGTCTGCGGCCCAATCGGGTCCAAGTCCTGTCGCTGTAGTGTCCCACAATGGGCTGCACAATAAGTCCTGTCAAAGGTGCAACTATCCAAAACCAGGAAAGTTCTTCGACATCCGCACCAAAACTTTGGAGAATTCTACTGGCATTGGCATTTTGCAGGGCAAAACCCATTTGGATCCCAAGAAAACCAAAACTGAGGTTCCAGATTTCCCAAAAACTTAATCGACGCTTTTGAAACATTTTTATTGGATGTTAAGTGCACAATATGAAAGGGTTGTAACGCTTCCAGATACTTTTGGGGAAAATAAAATAAAACAGGATCGTGGACAAACTTTATTGGAGGAATTAAATATCCATGTTTTTTGGGACTGTTTCCAATGAGAGTGTTTTACCTTTACATTTAGGAAAAAATCACCGTTTTGTTGTTATAGACCATGGTCTTTCTGGCCACATGCAGCTGTACGGCACGGGAAAGTACAATGCGCTCCAAATCCCTTCCCTTGGCAATAAAATCCTTGATGGAATGTGAGTGTGATACTGCTGTCACGTCCTGTTCTATTATGGGTCCCGCATCCAGTTCGGCGGTCACGTAATGGCTTGTGGCCCCAATGATCTTCACGCCGCGTTCAAAAGCAGCATGATAGGGCTTTGCCCCAATAAAAGCGGGCAAAAAGGAATGGTGGATGTTGATGATCTTTTGGGGATACACATCGATGATTTTTGGGGATACAATTTGCATGTAGCGCGCAAGGGCAATAAAGTCCACTTCGTGTTCTTTCAATAAATCCAGTTGCCTGGCTTCGGCCTCTGCTTTGTTTTCTTTACTGACGGGTATATGATAAAAGGGAATCTGAAATTGCTGTGCCACATATTCCAGGTCATTGTGGTTGCTTAGGATGAAAGGGACATCGACTGAAAGTTCCCCAGAGTTGAACCGGCTCAACAGATCATAAAGGCAGTGGTTGTACTTGGAAACAAAAATGGCCATTTTGGGTTTGTACCCGTCCGTGTATATGTCCCATTCCATTTGGAATTCTTGGGCCAGTTCCCCATCAAATTCTTTTTTGAAGAGATTCAGGTCCACATCGTGCTCAAACTCACTTTCCAACCGCATAAAAAATACCCCTGCCTGTTTGTCCACATGCTGGTCCAGATAGACGACATTCCCTTTTTGTTGATGTACAAAAGTGGTGACCGAACGAATGATTCCCGATTGGTCGGGGCAATGGATCAAAATGGTGAGCTTCATGTGCAGAATTTGAAGGGTAAAATTATGGTATTCAAAAAAGGAAGCCCAATCATCCATTCTTTTTTGTAAAATCCGAATTGAAATCAATTTTCACTTGCATTTTCCGTAAATTGCAGGGCAAAATCAGACCTTTTATTGCAGATGGAACAAATCAAGCCATATAAGCCCAAGAACAAAATCAGGATCGTGACCGCAGCCTCACTTTTTGATGGTCATGACGCAGCCATAAATATCATGAGGCGAATCATTCAAGCCACTGGGGTGGAAGTGATTCATTTGGGACACGATAGGAGTGTGGCCGAAGTGGTGGACTGTGCCATCCAGGAAGATGCCCACGCCATAGCCATGACCTCTTATCAAGGTGGGCACAACGAATATTTTCGCTATATGTATGACCTACTGCAAGAACGGGGTGCTGGGCATATCAAGATTTTTGGCGGTGGTGGAGGTGTCATTCTTCCTGAAGAGATCAAGGAACTGATGGATTATGGCATTGAGCGCATTTATTCTCCCGATGATGGCAGGGAGATGGGCCTTCAAGGCATGATCAATGATCTGGTGCAGCGGTCGGATAGTCCCACCCCGACTCTCCCCAAAGGGGAGAATGTTTCAGAACTCCTAAAGAAAAAAGATGTCAATACGATTGCCAGGTTGATTTCTTTGGCAGAAAATCGACACGAGGAATTTGAAAAGTTCCAGCCCCTTGTGGAAAAGCAGCAGGGCAATGTGCCAGTTTTGGGAATCACAGGGACAGGAGGAGCGGGGAAATCCAGTTTGGTGGACGAATTGGTACGCCGGTTTTTGATGGATTTTCCCGAAAAACACATTGGTATTGTTTCCGTGGATCCTTCCAAACGAAAAACAGGGGGTGCCTTGTTGGGCGATCGAATCCGTATGAATGCCATCAACAATGAACGGGTCTATATGCGTTCCCTGGCCACACGGCAGTCCAATCTGGCACTGTCCAAATATGTTTCCGAAGCCGTACAGGTGCTAAAAGCGGCCCATTACGACCTCATTGTTCTGGAAACCTCGGGAATTGGCCAATCTGATACCGAAATTTTAGAGCATAGTGATGTATCACTCTATGTAATGACCCCTGAATTTGGAGCGGCGACCCAGTTGGAAAAAATCGATATGCTGGATTTTGCGGATATTGTTGCCATCAACAAATTTGACAAAAGAGGAGCCTTGGATGCCCTTCGTGATGTCAAAAAGCAGTATGCCAGAAATCATGGACTATGGCATGCCAAGGAAGAGGATCTGCCCATTTTTGGCACGATCGCTTCGCAATTCAATGATCCAGGGATGAACAGCCTCTACAAAAAAGTGATGGACACCTTGGTGGAGAAAGCTGGTTCCACCTTAGTTTCAAATTTGGAAGTGACCCGGGAAATGACAGAGAAGATTTATGTGATTCCTCCTTCCCGAACCCGTTATCTTTCCGAAATTGCCGAAAACAACCGGGGATATGATTCCAAAGCGAAAGAACAGGCCCAGGTGGCGCAAAAACTGTACGGCATCTTTTTGACCCTGGCTTCGGTCTTGGGAGTCGATCCAGAGAATGCCGAAGGACTGTTTTTGGATAAAACAGGATTGAATGAGGATGAAATCCATTCACAAATAAAAAAAGGAGATACTGCGGAACTTGTAAAGTTGCTGATCAAGGAATTTGACAAGGTCAAGATGGACCTGTTGCCCCAACATTGGGAAACCATTTTGAAATGGAAAGAAAAGATCGGGCGGTATGCATCTGAAGTGTACTCTTTCAAAGTTCGGGACAAAGAAATCAAGATAAAGACCCATACCGAATCACTGTCCCACAGCCAAATCCCAAAGGTGGCCCTGCCCAAATACAGAGCTTGGGGAGACATATTGCAATGGGTGCTACAAGAAAATGTGCCAGGGGAGTTTCCCTATACGGCGGGATTATATCCGTTCAAAAGAGTTGGGGAGGATCCTACAAGGATGTTTGCAGGTGAAGGCGGCCCGGAACGGACCAACCGACGCTTCCACTATGTGAGCATGGACATGCCCGCCAAACGATTGTCCACGGCATTTGACTCCGTGACGCTATATGGCAACGATCCCGACCACCGTCCTGATATTTATGGTAAAATCGGCAATGCTGGGGTTTCCATCTGTTGTTTGGATGATGCCAAAAGATTGTATTCGGGTTTTGACCTGAGCGATCCCATGACCTCGGTGAGCATGACCATCAATGGGCCAGCTCCCATGCTTTTGGCCTTTTTTATGAATGCCGCCATTGATCAGAATTGTGAAAAATACATCAAGGAGCAGGGTCTGGAACAGGAAGTGGAGAAGAAAATCAAGGCTATTTTCAAAAAGAAGGAAGTTGAGAGGCCTTCCTATTTTGGGGAACTTCCCAAAGGGAACAATGGTTTGGGACTGATGTTGTTGGGCGTTACGGGAGATCAAGTGCTTCCGGAAGCTGTTTATGAACAAATCAAGGCGAAGACCCTGAACCAAGTGCGCGGAACCGTCCAGGCCGATATTTTGAAGGAAGACCAAGCGCAGAATACCTGCATTTTCTCCACGGAGTTTGCCCTGCGGTTGATGGGCGACGTGCAGGAATATTTTATTGAAAAGCAGGTCCGGAACTTTTATTCCGTTTCCATATCCGGTTACCACATTGCGGAGGCAGGGGCCAATCCCATTACGCAATTGGCCTTTACCCTTTCCAACGGGTTCACCTATGTGGAATATTATCTGAGCCGGGGAATGGACATCAATAAATTTGGCCCCAACCTTTCCTTCTTTTTTTCCAATGGGGTAGATCCGGAGTATGCCGTGATTGGACGTGTGGCCCGCAGGATATGGGCCAAGGCACTGAAAGAAAAATATGGGGCCGGACCAAGGGCCCAAATGTTGAAATACCACATTCAGACCTCGGGAAGGAGCCTGCATGCCCAGGAAATCGACTTTAACGACATCCGTACCACACTTCAGGCCCTTTATGCCATTTATGATAATTGCAACTCATTGCACACGAATGCCTATGATGAGGCCATAACCACCCCGACCGAGGAATCTGTCCGCAGGGCCATGGCCATACAGTTGATCATCAACAAGGAATTGGGATTGGCCAAGAATGAGAATCCCATACAAGGCTCGTTCATTATAGAGGAGTTGACCGATTTGGTGGAGGAAGCAGTTTTGTTGGAATTTGACAGGATCACGGAGCGTGGAGGTGTTTTGGGTGCCATGGAAACGATGTACCAACGCTCCAAGATACAGGAAGAGAGTCTGCACTACGAAACCTTGAAGCATTCCGGGGAATATCCCATCATCGGGGTGAACACTTTTTTGAGTTCCAAAGGTTCACCTACCGTTCTGCCGGCCGAGGTGATCCGGGCGACCGAGGCTGAGAAGGAAAATCAGATCAGAACACTCCACAACCTGCATGAAAGGGAAAAAGACGAAGCCAAAACGCAACTTAAAGAACTCCAGCAGGTGGCCATCAACAATGGGAACATTTTTGAAAAGTTAATGGAAGTCGTAAAATACTGCTCATTGGGACAGATTACCGAAGCATTGTTCCAAGTTGGGGGGCAATATCGAAGGAATATGTAAAAAGGGGCTAGTCGTTCCTGTTGATGAGGGACTTTCTCCATTTTTTAAAGGAGATCCTAAAAGTCTTGATTTCCCTGCGGAGCAGGTTCAAATATTCTTTTTCCTTGACCCCGTCCCGTTCAAGTCCGTTGCAGTAGGCCAAGATGTTCCGGGTCATAATGTTGACAAAGGTAAGGCTCTTCATTCTGACCGAGTGGGAGTTGCTCAGGGCAGCTTGTTCCACTTCCTTGGTGATCAAGAGGGAATCCGTCATCAAGGATTGGGTAATATCATCACGGAAACAGTCAATTTTTCGCAAAGAGAGTATTTCCCTATTGTTCGCAAAATAGGATGCAACGGCCTCACTCAGCTCGTGAAGTGCCAAAGATCTACGATATACGGATAAGGAATTAAGAGAATTTCTATCCATTTTCAAGAGCAATTTTCATATATAAAATTACGTATGGATGAAATATTCTTACTTTTGTTATTAAACTAAAAATGCAATTTTACTTTTGATTGTAAAATTTATATAGTACATTTCTTTATATATGAAGATAGATGAGCTTAATTGGCAAATCCTTGGACATTTGCAGCGCAACGCAAGGGAATCTTTTGCAAATATCGGGCGCAAAGTGGGCCTCACACCCCCGGCCGTGGCGGAGCGGGTAAAAAAGATGGAGGACCTTGGGATCATAGAGGGGTATAAGGCAAGTATCTCCTATGTTATGGCTGGCCACCAGTTGAAGGCCATCATCATGTTGCGTGCCTTCATGGGCAAGCTGAAACCCTTTTTAGATAAGGTAAAATCCTTTCAGGAAGTGGTCAACTGTTACCGTATCACAGGAAACGAGAACATCATCATGGAAGTGGTGCTGCGCGACCAGTCCCACTTGGAAAAGTTTATTGATGAGCTCATTGTATATGGGGAATGTAGGACCCACATTGTACTCTCCAATGTTGTTTCCGATGCGCCAATAAGAAATGCAAAAATCGTCAAGTAAAATCCATTAAATTTATAGGGTCTTGCCATTATTTGGCTAGATTTTTGATAAAAAAATGATCATGAAAAGAACACTGCTACCAGCCCTTTTCTCCGTTTTCTTGATATCTTTTGTCCGTTCGCAGGAACAGATGGTACTGAAAAAAGGAGAGATCATCGAGGGCATTTCCGTCCAGGATTCGACCCAGAACACATTTTCATTGTATTTGCCCACCAATTTCAGCACGGACAAAAAATGGCCCCTGCTCATGATCTTTGAAATGGAGGGTAGGGAAAGACAGGCCATGTCCATGTTCTTACGGGCCGCCGAAAAACAGGGATACGTGCTGGCCGCCCCAAAGATGAACGACACGGTTCCATTGGCAAAAAATATGGCCCTTGTGGGCAGGTCATTGGAAAAAATACTGACCATTTTACCTATTAGTTTTGACCAAATCTATACCGCAGGGGCCTCTTCTGGGGGGCGATTTGCCAGTTTGACCCCCATCTTGCTCAAAGGGATAAAGGGAGTGATGTCCATTGGCGCATCTGTGGCCAACAGGGAATTGTTGAACGCAAAGGAGCCCTTTCATTTTGTGGGGATAGTGGGCAAAGATGATTTTAATTATACCACGATGTTGGCCGACACAAAACTTTTGGATAGGCTCAAGTTTCCCAATCAGGTACTGCTACATGATGGAGGCAATGAATGGCCGAGTGTGGGGTATCTGGAAAAGGGAATGCAACTTTTCACCTTGGCCGCCATGGGGAGGAAGTTGGTGCCCAAGGATTCTTCCTATGTAGAAAAAGCATATCGGGAGGACCTCGAAAAAGTGGAACAGTTGAAGAAAGTGGGAGACCTGATTTGGGCAGAGCAATATATGACCGAAATGATGTCCATTTACGGAGCGCACAAAAATTTGGATTCGTTGCGGACAGTGCAGCGGGATTTGCGTCGGGACAAACAGTTCAAGGCCATGAAACGCAATGAAAACACCATTTTTTTGAAAGAATCCATGCTGAAAGAGGATTATCTGTACTATATGGAAGAGGACATATACACCTACAATTTCAATAATCTGGGTTGGTGGAACCATCAAATGGGGGAGATCAACAAGTTCATTTCGGCGACCAATCCCTACGAGAAACAGATGGGAAACCGCTTATTGGGATATGTGAACGCACTTGCGGAAGACAATATCGACATCATCCAATCGGAAAGTGTGGTGGATGAGGATGCCTTGGCATTCCTTTATATGCTCAAGACCATTCTGGAACCCGAAAATTTTGATTTCTACCTGAAGACCATATCCCTTAGTGCCAAGAATGAAGATTATGGAACTGCATTGTTCTATTTGGAGGAAGCTTTGAAAAAAGGGTTCAGGGACAAAGAAAAACTCTACAGTTTGGAAAATACCGCCCTGTTGCGGATTACCCCCGAATTCAATGAACTGGTTTCCAAATACCTGAAGGATGCCCGTTATGAGATTGATTAAAAAGGACCTTTGTATTTTTGCGGAAACTATTTGATATGAAATATGTGTCCTTATTTTTCTTTTGTTTGTTGATGGGCTGCGGCCAGGGTAAAAAGTATCATGATGAAGAAAAAGAGGAAGGGGGCAAATCTGCTTTGGTCTCAGCTATTTTGGAATATCAGAAAGAACAGAACGAGAGTTTCAAGGATCCGGAAACCTCCCCTTTGCCCGATAAATACCGCAAGGACTTCGAGGGACTCGATTTCTATGAACCGGATACATCATATATTGTAAAAGCACGTTTTGAACGGACGCCGGATGCAGAACCATTTTTCATGCCGACCACTACGGATAGGAAGACCCAGGAAGTAGTGTATGGTATTGCCCACTTCAACTTAAATGGGGCCGAACATAGCTTGGAGATCTATCAGAGTTTGGACCTGGTGGATCAAGAAGAGTACAAGGATTATCTGTTCCTTCCTTTTTTGGACAATACCAATGGGGAAGAAACGTATGGCGGTGGCCGTTATATAGACCTTGCCATCCCCGAAGGAGATACGTTGGTCATCGACTTCAACAAAGCCTACAACCCGTATTGTGTCTATAATAAAAAGTACTCCTGCCCTCTAGTGCCAAGGCAAAATTATTTGAGAACTAAAGTGAGAGCAGGAGTGAAAAATTTTAACAAGGACTAAAAAAAGCCTTGATCCAAGAGGAAAAGGCTTTTCTGTTGGCATATTTGTTCGGTCGTTGTTCCTAGAACGAATAGATGGCTGCAAAAAGCACAGAAGCCAAACTCTTGGTTGGAGCCAAATCGTTGTCGATAAAGGCCTCTTCCGCCGAGCTATCCAAGCGTATTTCTGGTTTTAGGATCAAGTCGCCGATGGTTGCACTCCCGGTCAATGTAAGGGCCAGTACACTTCCGTCGCCATCTGTGTCAGATTCAATACCTGCAGCATCTCCGAAGAAATCACCTGTCATAAAATACTCCCCTCGTAAACCAAGGCTAAAGGTTTCGGAAACAGCATATTGCGGGTACAATGCAACACCTGTGAAAGACCCTCCATCGTCTTCTGCGCTAAAATGTGCCGCATTCAGTCCTAAGTAGAATTCTTCGGACAGGTCAAATCCACCTGTGTAATCCACCTCGAACCCTCCTTGACTGTAAAGGAAGTTCAAAAACTGACCAGAATATCCCAATTGTGCGCCCACAGCGTAGTCACCTGTTGGGTTGAACTCGGTCAGATCGGTCGGGTTCATCACGGCGACCATGGCAGACCAATCGTTGCCCAGATCAAAATCAACCTTCAATCCAGTATGGCTAAATGGGCCATAGGAGAACAAATAGGAAGTGCTGTAGTTGAAGTTGGCCACTGGCGAGATGACCTCATATCCCAAAAAGGTGTTGAAGTTACCAAAGGTAAGGGTCACGGCATCGCTCACATTCCAGTACACATACAATTGGTTCACAATATTCCCGGTTGCGGAATACATGGGTGAGGCAAAAATAGCATCGGTACCGCGGGGGCCGAACACCAAATCGGCCACAAAGCCTACCTTTTCACCTTCATAAGCGGCAATTACGTTGGCCATGCCCAGCGAAAAACCGGGAAGTTGGGCGAACGAGGAACCGGGAGCTATGGCATCCTCATCATTTGGAGCGGTAAGGTTGGCCCTGTAATAGGCATCTACGGAACCGCTAAAACTGAATTTTGGTTTGGTTTCCTCTTCCTGTGCCGCAACAGTGGTCACGGTCAAGGTCAATAGGGCAAGAATGAAAATTTTTCCGAAATTTGCATTTATAATCGTTTTCATATCATAATCATTTAAGTTGTCCTTTTAGCGAAGGACGGTTAGTTGTTACATTGTGAGTTTGATTGAAAAGGTTATTCAACGGAGCGTTCTGCCAAACGCTCCGTTTCTTTTCTTGTTCGTGAGCTTAATTGTTTTGTGAGGTAATGTGTTCTGGATAGGCTTCAACACCATGTTCGTGTAGGTCCAGTCCATCCACTTCCTCTTCTTCGGATACACGCAATCCGATGGTTTTTTTCAAGATAAATAGGACGATGAAGGTTGCCAGTGCAGCCCAAAGGATGTAGGCCAAAGAACCATAGGTCTGCACCCAGAGCAATTTGCCGCTTCCGCCATACAAAAGTCCACCATCCAAGGCGAAGACGCCGATAAGGACAGTTCCCAAGAAACCACATACCCCATGCACTGAAATGGCGCCTACTGGATCGTCTATCTTCAACTTTTTATCGATGAACTCAATGGAAAGCACTACAACAATACCACAGATAAGCCCGATGGCCGCGGCTCCCCAAGCATTTACGGCGCCACAACCGGCCGTAATGCCTACCAATCCGGCGAGCGCACCGTTCAAAGTAGTCGAGATATCGGCCTTTCCATATTTGGCCCAGGTAAAAAAGAGTGCGGCCATGGCACCGATGGCGGCGGCCAGGTTGGTATTGATGATGACACTTCCCGCAGCAATGGTATCGTCACCTCCCCAGGCCAACTGGGAACCTCCATTAAATCCGAACCATCCCAACCAAAGGATGAACACCCCTAATGCTCCAAAGGCCATATTGTGGCCAGGGATTGCCTGGGCCTTTCCATCAACATATTTGCCTATTCTTGGCCCGACCAAAATAGCGGCGACCAAAGCAGCGGCACCGCCTACGGCATGAACCACCGAAGAACCTGCAAAATCGACAAAGCCGGCAGTGTTCAGCCAAGCATTTTCGTCAAATGGCCAGTACCAACTACCGGAAATGGGATAGATCAGTGTGGTAAGAATGGCGGAAAAGATCAAATAGGTGGAGAATTTGGTTCTTTCGGCAATAGCTCCCGACACAATGGTGGCCGCAGTTGCGCAAAAAACAGTCTGGAAGAACAGATTGTGCCAATCGGACGCACTGAAAAAGAAATATCCCTGATCGGATGGGCTTGACCTGAAAAATCCGCCGCCCACCAAATCACTTCCATACATAATGGCATAGCCCAAGGCCCAAAATAGGATGGAGCCTATGGCAAGATCCATAACGTTTTTCATAATGATATTGCCCGAGTTCTTGCTGCGGGTGAATCCTATTTCCACCAAGGTGAACCCTGCTTGCATAAAAAATACCAGAATGGCCGCAATGGTGATCCACAGGGCGCCCATGTCTCCAGTGATGGCTTCAACAGCTTTATCTATCGCTTCTTGTTCTTGTATGATCATAATCTAAGTTTTTGAATTAATTTGGTTGTGTTTTTAGTTGATTCCGGCGCTTCCACTTTCCTTGGTCCTGATTCTGTAGGCCTCGATCATGTCCGAGACGAAGATTTTACCATCGCCGACATTTCCTGTACTCGCGGTATCCAATAGGACATTGACCGTCCGTTCCAGATAATCATCGGATACCACGATAACCAAATACCTTCTCTGTATATCGCTGGTACTGTATGAGACACCCCGATACACATGTCCTTGTTTTTCATTTCCAACCCCTGTTACATCCCAGTAACTAAAGAAGTTGACCTCGATTTGGTGAAGTGCTTTCTTCACTTCATCAAACTTGGATTTTCTAATAATTGCCTCGACTTTTTTCATAATGAAGTAGTTAATTAATGGGTCAAATATATATTAATAGATATAATGCCATATAATTATAGGGGTATTGCATTCAATTTTTATCGTTATAAAAAAAATACCCCTAAATAATTAGGGGTATAAAATTTTTTTGATTATAAAATTGATTATGTGTTTTAGTATTGTCAATAAATAATCGACATGAATAAAAAATTATCATCAAAAAATCATTTGATGATATTATTCGTCTGAATTTTAACGATTTTTAACTTAAAAAATGAAATTTGTCTTTATTCAATGAATTTGGCCAACCAAAGACCAAGGACAACGGCAAGGATGCCAACACTGACACTGGACAACATGTAGAAGGCAAAATGGAGCAGCTCGCTGTTCTTCAACAAGTGGTGTTTTTCAAAGGCAAACGCAGAAAAAGTGGTGAAACCGCCGCAAAACCCAGTGGCCAAAAAAAGTGTTGTGTTGGAAGAAAGTAAATTGCCTTTGGCGGATAGGCCCAAAATAAACCCTATAAGAAGGCAGCCAACAATGTTGACCAAAAAAGTGCCCAAAAAGAAGTTGTGGAACAAGGGGTTTAGCGGTTTGGAAATAAGGTAGCGCAACACGCTGCCAAATCCCCCTCCCAAAAATACAAGAAAAGCTTGCTTCATACCTTAAAGGTATGAATTATACTGCTTCTTTGTACTCTGCTTCGGAAGTCTCACGGGGGAAAAGTTTGGTGATCGAGGTTTCCGAAAATTTTTGAATAGGTTTTCTGATTCTGTTGCTTGCCCCATTGACACTAAAAACCAACAGGATAGCATTGATGGCAAGCAGGATGGAAAGAATGGTTAGGAACAATGTCATCTATCTATGCAAAAGTATTGTTAATGCAAAAGTACGTTTTTTCCTATATAATACGATTCAAATGCTTATTAAAGTTGTGAAAAGGAACATTTTTGTGGCGAAGGCAACCTGAATGTTAATTTTTGAGAAAATATTTGATCAGGAACAGTAGAATTAGAAAAAATACAAAGGAAAACAAGATCCATATCACGCCTTTGTAGTTCTTCCGGTGCAATTTTTTATCCTTTTTATAGGATAAAACGATAATGGCAATAAAGGCAACAAAGAAAATGGCGGCAAAGATGAGCTGTCCCGTGCTGAACATATTTTATATTTTTACGCAAAGCTAAACCAAATCAAGTGCAATGAAAAGTAAAATCAAGGCAGTGGAGCTTTTCCACAATTCTTTCGGACTGGGTGTCTCCCATGAACCCAAGGCAAACTTGGGAAAGGAGAAAAACCAACTTAGGTTCAACCTGATGGACGAAGAGAACAAAGAATATCTGGAAGCGGCCAACAATGGTGACCTGGCGGAGGTTGCCGATGCTCTTGGAGACATGCTCTATATTCTCTGTGGCACCATTTTGGAACACGGCATGCAACACAAGATCGAAGAGGTCTTTGAAGAGATACAGAAAAGCAATATGAGCAAATTGGGCGAGGATGGAAAACCCATTTACCGCGAGGACGGTAAAGTGCTTAAGGGGCCAAATTATTTCAAGCCCGATATTCAGGCCATATTGGACAAGTAAAAGAGGCACCAAAAGGTGCCTCTTTTTTTATAATTTGTTAGATGACCTCGTGTCGCCACCCAAATTTATCTTCAGCTCTATTGTACTGAATATCGGTGATCCGTTTTTTGAGCAAGGAAGCATAACTGTTCTCCAGTTCGGGAAGCTCGTAATCCACACCTTGATAGCCAAACGCTGAAATTGGGGAAACCACTGCGGCGGTTCCCGCACCGAACATCTCCTTCAAGGTGCCATTTTTGGCCGCTTCGACCAGCTCATGCACCGAAATTTTACGGACTTCGGTCTTAATTCCCTGATCCTTGGCAATGTCGAGGATACTTTTTCTGGTGATTCCGTCCAAAATACGGTCATTGGTGGGGGCGGTCATCAAAGTGTCGCCAATGCGTACAAAAACGTTCATGGCGCCAGCTTCCTCAATAAATTCATGCGTATTGTCGTCTGTCCAGATGACTTGTTGGTAACCTTTGTCGGCAGCCAACTTTGTTGGATAGAACTGACCTGCATAATTGCCCCCTGCTTTGGCATAGCCCACACCACCGTTTGCAGCACGGGAATAGGTCTCCTCGATAAGTACCTTTACCTTGCCCGAAAAATAGGCACCCGAAGGAGCACAGGCAATAATGAACTTGTACTCGTTGGCAGGAGAGGCATGGAAACCATTTCCAGATGCAAAAATGAAAGGTCTTATATATAAGGAACTACCGGGATTTTGTGGAACCCAGTCACGCTCCAATTGGACCAGGGCCATAAGCCCCTCCATAAAATAGGCTTCGGGAAGCTCGGGAATGGCCAATCTTTCTGCAGATTTGTTCAATCGCTTGAAATTCTCCAATGGGCGGAACAGCCATACTTTCCCATCTTTATCTTTATAAGCTTTCATTCCTTCAAAGATGGATTGGCCATAATGAAAGATTTTTGCTGAAGGATCTAGTGTGATGGGTTGGTAAGGCACAATTTTCGGAGCCGTCCATTCACCATTCTTATAATCGCAGACCAACATGTGGTCTGTATAGACGCTTCCAAAGGAAAGATTATCAAAATCGACATCCTTGATTTTGGAAGTTTTTGTTTTCTCAATAGTTAAGTTGTTGACCACTGTTTCCATATCACTTACATTTGTAATGTTAAAATTAGCTATTTATTGTTAGTTTTGACCAGTTCACAAATCGATTTTTTATACTTAATCTACAAACTTTTAAATGTTATCGAAAATGAAGGTTTTTAACACTTTTGCTGTCGTATTTTTAGTGGTCCTTTGCCAATTGTCATGCAAACAGGAAACCATAAAAGGCGATTTTTATGGAGCGGAATTCCAGGTTTCCCAAAAAGCTGACGAAACATCGGCTGCCTATGAGGGAATATCGGCCACCGATTCCATTCAGACACAAATAATGGGCGAGATCACTGAGGTGTGCCAGTCCAAAGGGTGTTGGATGAAAGTCAAACTTGCCTCTGATGATGAGGTATTCGTGCGCTTCAAAGACTACGGCTTTTTTGTGCCCAAGGATGCCGCGGGCAAAAAAGTGGTTATGAACGGAGCAGCCTTTTTGGAGGAGATGTCCGTGGAGGATCAAAAACACTACGCCGAGGACGAGGGTGCTTCCGAAGAGGAATTGGCCCAGATCACTGCACCCAAGCGAACACTTCGTTTTGAAGCGGACGGGGTGCTTATCGGCCACTGAAGGTGAAACGCAAGATCATCCTTACCGCAGATGGCTCCAAGACCATCCAAATAGAGGATTGGAACGAGCAGTATCATTCCAAGCATGGAGCCATACAGGAAGCTTATCATGTATTCATATCCCAAGGGCTCGGTCTGTTCCAAAACCGTGACATCCATATTTTGGAAATCGGGTTTGGAACAGGCCTCAATGCCCTAATAACCTTATTGGAAGCCCCAAAGCTGAATTTGACCGTTGATTATGCCGGCATCGAAGCGTTCCCGGTTTCTTTGGAGGAAGTTTCCCAACTGGACTATTGCAAACAATTGGATTGTTTAGGGCAGCAGGAAACTTTTCAAAAAATGCACCGAGATCGATGGGAGGAAAAACTGTCCATTACGGATACATTTACTTTGTTGAAGCAAAAAAAGGATTTTAGGGATATTGACGAAGCCAATTTGTTCAACCTTGTCTATTTTGATGCCTTTGGGGCAAGGGTGCAGCCAGAACTTTGGACAGAGGATATTTTTTCCAGGATGTACACCGCATTAAAAAAAGAAGGTGTTCTGGTCACTTATGCAGCCAAAGGGAGCGTTCGGCGTGCCATGCAAGCTGTTGGCTTTTCTGTGGAGCGACTTCCGGGCCCTCCGGGGAAGAGAGAGATGCTCCGGGCCACGAAAAAGTGAGCTTTGCCAATCTTCTGTTAAAGCTGGACATATTCACCATCATAAAATGTTCTAAAGTTTGAACATTTGTGTTAAACCTAAATTAACGTCTCAAAAACAGCCATTTAAACCATTAAATTTGTATCAAAATGATGGTATGAAGGTGTTGATAACAGGTGCTACAGGATTAGTTGGGCAGGCCATAGCCAAGGTTTTGCACTCAAAAGGTATTCCTGTGAACTATTTGACCACTAGCAAAGACAAAATTTCCACTTCCGAAAATTTCAAGGGGTATTACTGGAATCCCGACAATGGCGAAATAGACCTGGACTGCTTCACGGAGGTTCAGGCCATTATAAACTTGGCCGGGACAAGTATTGCCGAACGCTGGACTCCCAGCCATAAAAAAAGAGTGCTCTCCAGCAGGATCAATAGCTTAAAAACCTTGAGAAAAGGACTGGAAAAATTTGGCCCGTCCGAAGTGGAATGTTTGGTTTCAGCATCGGCAACAGGCATTTACCCGGATTCGCTTTCCAAATTCTATGACGAACATGAGACCGAAACCGCCGATGGTTTTTTGGGAGAAGTGGTCCAAAAATGGGAAGCAGAGGCAAATACGTTCAAGGCTTTGGATATCAATGTAGCGAAGGTCAGGATAGGTGTTGTCTTGTCTGTTGATGGAGGTGCGTTGCCCAAAATGGCCATGCCCATCAAAAACTTTGTCGGCGCAGCACTGGGCAGTGGAGACCAATGGTTGTCTTGGATCCATATCGAAGATTTGGCCCAGATGTTTGTTTTTATAGTGGAGAACAACCTCAAGGGCACTTTCAATGGTGTGGCCCCCAACCCGGTCACCAATTCCAAAATGACCAAGGAATTGGCCAGGGTTCTTGATATGCCCCTTTGGCTTCCCAATGTGCCAAAATTTGTGCTCAGGACAGTTTTGGGCAAAATGTCACAACTGCTTTTGGCCAGTCAGCGGGTCAGCAGCAAAAAAATCGAGAAACACGGCTTCAATTTTCAATATTGCAACATCTGCACCGCTTTGGAACACCTTTATTCCTCTGAAAATAAGGCAAAAGTGTCTGCCATGGAGACCGCAAAAAACGAAGTGGCCTAGTTTTACATTTAAAAAATCATAAAATGAATCCGCCCCGAGCGGATTTTTTTGTGTTTTGTTGTGACATTTTGACATTTTTGGACAATTGGCAGTACTTTTGCCGTTTCAGAAAAGGAAATAAAATTAAAGAGATATGAGCAATAAGAGTAAGGTTGAGGAAATGGAAGAAGAGCCGAAAAAAGGCCAAACTTCCGGAAGTACTGAACTGAACGGTGAAAACAATGACGCGGAACAAGGAGAAGGGCAGGGAGAAGAGGTTTCCGTTGAAAATCAATTGCGCGAAGATCTGGCAAAGGAGAAAGACAAGTTTCTCAGGCTCTTTGCCGAGTTTGAAAATTTCAAGAAAAGGACTTCGAAAGAACGCATGGACCTGTTCAAAACAGCAGGTCAGGAAGTCATTGTGGCCCTTTTGCCCATTTTGGACGATTTTGACCGAGCCCTGAAAGAACTTTCCAAATCCGAGGACAAGGAAATGTTGAAAGGTGTGGAACTCATCAACAATAAGTTTAGAGAAACTCTTAGAAACAAGGGATTGGAGCAAATTGAGGTTGGAGAAGGCGATGTTTTTGATGCCGAGGTGCACGATGCTATCACCCAGATTCCGGCTCCGGACAAAAAAATGAAGGGTAAGGTATTGGATGTGGTCGAGCAGGGTTTCAAACTGGGCGACCGTATCATTCGACACCCAAAAGTTGTAGTTGGAAACTAAATTTGTATGAAGGAGGATTATTACGAAATACTGGGGGTCTCCAAAGGGGCATCCACGGCCGAGATAAAAAAAGCCTATCGAAAAAAAGCGATAGAGTTCCATCCAGACAAGAACCCTGGAGATGCCAAGGCGGAGGAAATGTTCAAGAAGGCGGCCGAAGCCTACGAAGTGTTGAGCGACCCGGATAAACGATCCAGATATGACCAGTTTGGCCATGCCGCATTCGACGGAAGTTCCGGTTTTGGCGGTGGAGGAATGAACATGGAAGATATTTTCAGCCAGTTCGGAGATATTTTTGGAGGTGCATTTGGCGGTGGCTTCAGCGGTTTTGGAGGTTTTGGTGGCGGAGGCCAGCGCAGGATGAAGGGAAGCAACCTACGCATCCGTGTGAAGCTGACCCTGGAAGAAGTGGCCAATGGGGTTGAAAAGAAAATCAAGGTAAGGCGAAAGGTGCAGGCCGATGGCGTGACCTATAAAACTTGCCCCACCTGTAACGGAACCGGACAGATCACCAAGATCACCAATACCATTTTGGGAAGGATGCAGACCGCCACTACCTGCAACACTTGTGGAGGCGCTGGGCAGACCATTGACAAAAGACCTGCAGGAGCAGATGCCCAAGGGCTCAAGGTGGAGGAAGAGACCGTTTCCATCAAAATACCGCCCGGTGTGGAAGATGGGATGCAACTGAAAGTGTCCGGAAAAGGCAATGGCGCACCCGGAAACGGAATTCCCGGAGACCTGTTGGTGGCCATTGAGACAATTGAACACGATACCCTGAAAAGGGAAGGGGACAATTTGCATTACGACTTATACGTGAGCATCCCCGAGGCTGTATTGGGAAGCTCAAAGGAAATTGATGCCGTGGGCGGAAAAGTACGCATCAAACTGGAGCCTGGCATACAATCGGGCAAAATATTGAGATTGAGGGGCAAAGGAATTTCCAGTATAAACGGTTATGGAAGCGGAGACCTGTTGGTACACGTCAATGTATGGACCCCAAAAGAGCTGAGCAAGGAACAGAAAGAGTTTTTTGAGCGGATGCAAGGGGATGAAAATTTTGTGCCGAAACCAGAAAAATCCGACAAATCTTTCTTTGAAAAGGTAAAAGATATGTTCTCTTGAGAATAAAAACATTGCTGTTTAAATAAAAAACGTATATTTGAAACTGATGTTGGGTGACCAATATCTAATTTTCTTTTTCATAGCAATTTTTTTCCCATCCTTGAATTTTTTTGAGGGTGGGTTTTGTTTTTAAGAGGCATGCCGTTATTGGCCAATTATATATCTTTGAAAAAATTGTTTGCATGGATCACATCCTTGTTGCTAAAAATGTCTCCAAATCCTATGGAAACTATAAGGCATTGAGCAACATTTCACTCGAAATCCCTCAAAATTGCATCTATGGACTTTTGGGTCCAAACGGGGCAGGGAAGACTTCGTTCATTCGGATCATCAACCAGATTACCCATCAGGATAGCGGCGAGGTTTTGTTCAACGGGGAGCCCTTGGCACCAAAGCATATAGCCCTGATAGGTTATTTGCCCGAGGAGCGCGGACTGTACAAAAGCATGAAGGTGGGGGAGCAGGCCCTCTACTTGGCGCAACTTAAAGGATTGTCCAAAAGCGAGGCCAAAAAGAGGCTAAAGTACTGGTTTGAACGTTTGGATATTGGCGATTGGTGGAACAAAAAAATCCAGGAACTCTCCAAGGGAATGGCCCAAAAAGTTCAATTCATAGTTACGGTGCTCCACGAGCCCAAACTCCTTATTTTTGATGAACCTTTTAGTGGGTTTGACCCCATAAATGCCAACATCATTAAAGATGAGATCATTGAACTTAAGAAAAAAGGGGCATCCATCATTTTTTCCACACACCGCATGGAATCCGTTGAGGAGCTCTGCGAACATATTGCACTGATCCACAAGTCGGAAAAGATTTTGGACGGAAAACTATCCGACATCAAAAAGGCCTACAAAAACAATATTTTCAATGTTGGGCTGCAAATAGCGCAAAACGGCGATGAACTCATGAAGGCCTTGAAAGAAAAATTCAACATTGTTCCATCCAGCATCGATCAAAGCAAAGACCAGCTCGATTTTAAAGTACAACTGCCATCACCGCATACGGCGGAAATTTTGGCAGAACTGTCCCGAATGGCCAATGTGAACCGATTTGAAGAGACCGTTCCCTCGGCAAACGATATTTTTATCCAAACCGTAAACAGCAAGGACAATGGCAAGTAAACTGGGGCTGATTATAAAACGGGAATACCTGGCCAAGGTGCGAAACCGATCTTTTATAGTCATGACCATCCTGAGCCCGCTCCTGATCGTGGGCATGATCGTATTGATCGCTTACCTTGCCAAGATCAACGACGATGAAGTGAGAGTGGTCACGGTTTTGAACGAAAGCAGCTATTTTCAGCAAGATTTCGTTCCCTCCAAGAATATTTCCTATGTCCAACTTGAACAAATTTCACTGCAAACCGCTAAAGACTCCACAACGTCCCTTGGGTATTATGGTCTATTGCACATTCCCAACGGAAACAGTTTGGAAGCGGTTGCAAACAGGACATATCTCTATACAAAAGATAACCCCAATACGGCGATCACCCAGCAGTTGGAAGGAATTTTTCAAAAGCAATTGCGACAGGAACGTTTGGGCAAATTGGGGGTTTCCTCCAAAAAGTTTTCCGAAGTGGAAAAACCTTTTGAGATGAACCTTGCCACTTTTGAGGGTGAAAAAAGCTTGAAGGGCATCAACGAGATCAAGGCGTTCATCGGCGGCGGTTTCGGTTATGCCATTATGATGTTCATTATTATATATGGTGGGTTTGTTATGCGCAGCGTCATAGAGGAAAAGACTAGCAGGATCATAGAAGTGATCATATCCTCGGTAAAACCATTCCAATTGATGCTGGGCAAGATCATCGGGACTTCTTTGGCCGGCATCACCCAGTTTACCATTTGGATAGTTTCGGCTTCTGCGCTGTTGTTGGTTGTAGTACTTTTGTTGGGTTTGGACCTCCAAACAATGACGGGAGATTCCAATTTGCCCATGGAACCAATGGGAGGTATGTCGCAATTTGCCCCCATGGACAGTGATATGATCATGTACACCAGGGAGATTTTGGACATTCCCTGGGGATTGCTGATCGTATCCTTTTTTATTTATTTTATTTTGGGCTACCTGATATACAGCTCCATATATGCTGCCATCGGGGCGGCAGTGGACAACGAAACGGATACGCAACAGTTCATTTTTCCAATAATACTCCCTTTGATGTTGGCCATTTACGTAGGCTTTTTTTCGGTGTTCAGTAACCCACATGGTCCCATTGCTGTTGGGTTTTCACTCTTTCCGTTGACCTCGCCCATAGTTATGCTCATGCGGCTCCCGGGAGGAATTGGGGAAGGTGGTGTACCTTTGTGGCAATTGTTGTTGTCCGTTTTTTTATTGATCGTTACTTTTTTGGGTATTGTGTACATGGCGGCCAAAATCTACCGGGTCGGTATTTTAATGTATGGTAAAAGGCCTAGTTACAAGGAACTGGCCAAGTGGTTGAGATATTAGAAAGCTATGCAAGAAGGAACAGAAGAATTAAAAGAGGTTATCAAGGAGGATATTTGGGGCTCCATCAAGGAGTTTCTCGACCTTGGTTTTCAAATAGGGGAAGGTGAAAAATCCATCAACCTGACCATTGGTTTATTGCTGCTCTTGACCTTCTCCATCATCGCGGTCAAATTCATTATGAAGTGGTTCAGGCACCTCGTTACCCGCAAAATGGTGTTTGAGGACAAACAAAAGTTCAAAAGTGTCTTCAAGTTCATCAATTATGTGGTCTATCTGATTGCCGTATTTGTCACGCTCAGTTTGGCAGGGGTGGACATAACCCTCGTGATCACTGCATCCGCAGCATTCTTTGTCGGGTTGGGACTGGCCTTGCAAGAGTTGTTCAAGGATATATTGGGAGGCATCCTCATCATTGTTGACAAATCGTTGCAGGTTGGGGACATTGTAGAGGTCAATGGCAAGGTGGGAAAGGTTTTTGAGATCAAATTGCGTACCACAAGGGCCATTACAAGGGACGATAAGGTCCTCATAATCCCCAACCACAAATTCATCAGCGACATTGTGCACAACTACACCCAAAATCATAGGGCAACCCGCGAAAAAGTAAGTGTGGGGGTAGCTTACGGAAGCGATATTGTACTTGTTACCCAGATTTTGGAACAGGTGGCCAAAGACCAAAAACAAATACTAAAGGAACCGGAACCGTTCGTTCTTTTTGATGATTTTGGGGATTCTGCACTGTTGTTCTCCATCCATTTTTTTACCGATGACAGCTTCAGTGACCCAAGGATCAAAAGTGAGATGCGCTATAAGATCAACGAGAGGTTCAAGGAGAACAATATCGGCATTCCATTCCCGCAAAGGGATGTCCATATCATTCAGCAAAAAACAGAGAAGACATAAAAAAGGCAATACACCATACTGCAATTTGGAGACTGTTGGTCTTGGTTGCAATATTTTTTGGTAACGAAGGATGGGGACAGAGCACCGACATTTTCAGGGTGGATTACCTCAACATTCCGGAAAATGACACGGGAATCAAGACACAGCGCTACAAGGCACTCTTCAATCTTCCCATAAAGCTCAATGAGAAAAAGGACTATCTCATCACTGGTGTGGAGTATAACCGCTTCGATATGGGATATTCCAGTGATTATCCTTTCGACAAGGGCGATTTGATTAGGTTCCATATCATAGATATGAATCTTGGGTTCATTACCAAGTGGAACGAAAACTGGAACTTGGTCACCATTCTTACCCCACGAATGGCATCCAATTTTATCAGTGGGACCGTTACCGGCGATTTTTTTATGAACGCAACGGCGACCTTATGGAAAGAAAGGCCCAATGCGGACAAACCTTTCCGGATTGTTCTGGGACTCACTTACAACAGCACCACGGGACTACCTGTGCCATTGCCGTTGATAAACTATCACAAACAGTTTCACCCCGATTGGTCGTTCACCTTGGGCATACCACGATCCGACCTCAGGTACAACATCACCAAAAAGCACGTGCTGGAAGGGGCACTGTTCTTGGATGGTTATTTCATCAACCTCCAGAACAACATAGTTTTGGATGATGGTCGGGTGGCCTCAAAGATTTCGCTTACTGCATTGGTGGCAACTTTTGGCTATCAATACAAATTATCGGACAGGATGACGTTTTTTGCCATGGCGGGCAAGTCCATAGCACAGGAGGGCAAGTTGCGGAACGATGAAAGGGTGGACGTTTTTTTATTGAATGACGAGTCAAATTTTTATATTCGAACAGGGTTCAAGATTGGAATTTTTTAAACAAGCAGTATGTCAAAGATTTTGGTAATAGAAGATGAGTCAGCCATCAGAAGGGTATTGGTCAAGATTTTGGCCGAGGAGAACGATGATTACAACGTCCACGAAGCAGAAGATGGGCTGGCCGGGATAGAGGCCATCAAAAAGGATGACTTTGACCTGGTCCTATGTGATATCAAAATGCCCAAAATGGACGGGGTCGAAGTTTTGGAGGCTGCAAAAAAGATAAAACCGGAGGTGCCCTTTATCATGATATCCGGACACGGAGATTTGGACACGGCGGTCAATACCATGCGGATGGGGGCGTTTGATTACATCTCCAAACCCCCGGACCTGAACCGTTTGCTGACCACCGTCCGTAATGCTTTGGATCGAAAGGAACTGGTGGTGGAAAACAAGATCCTGAAAAAGAAAGTCTCCAAAAACTATGAAATGATCGGGGAGAGCGGAGAAATCGATGCGATCAAGGACATGATAGAAAAGGTGGCCCCGACTGATGCCAGGGTACTGATCACCGGTTCCAACGGCACAGGAAAGGAATTGGTGGCCCACTGGCTGCATCAAAAGAGCCAGCGTTCAGCAGCACCCTTTGTTGAGGTGAACTGTGCGGCCATACCTTCGGAACTCATAGAAAGTGAGCTTTTTGGGCATGTCAAAGGGGCATTTACGTCGGCTGTGAAGGACAGGGCCGGAAAATTTGAAACAGCCAACAAAGGCACCATTTTTTTGGACGAAATTGGCGATATGAGCCTTTCCGCACAGGCCAAAGTGTTGCGAGCCCTTCAGGAAAACAAAATCACACGGGTGGGGTCGGACAAGGACATTAAAGTCGATGTTCGGGTGCTCGCAGCGACCAATAAAGACCTGAAAAAGGAAATTGAGGACGGAAAATTCAGGGAAGACCTGTATCACCGATTGGCCGTGATCTTGATCAAAGTGCCGTCCCTGAACGACAGACGGGAGGACATACCCTTGCTGATAGAGCATTTTTCAAAGAAAATTGCATCGGAACAGGGAATAGCCCAAAAAGGTTTCTCCAAAAAAGCCATAGAACTCCTCAAAAGCTATGATTGGACCGGAAATGTCAGGGAGCTTCGCAATGTAGTGGAGCGATTGATCATTTTGGGTGGAAAAGAAGTGTCGGAAGAAGATGTAAAGTTGTTTGCCAGCAAGTGACCTATCTCTTTATCGGTCACAATTCCCGATTTTTTGAAGCGCGGCATGGGATAAGGTTTTCACCCGTTGATGATACTGCTTTTTATACTCCGAAAGTTTGGTGTTGAGCAAGATGGACCGAGATTCCTCATAGATGTTGGAAACAAATCCATACGCTTTCTCACAGTCCACATCCGTTATCACCTTTTCCAATGATGATTCAAACTCCAAAAGGCTTTTGCGCACTTGTTCCTTAATGGTACCTTCATGGGCAGGGAGCAACCAATCCTGATCGCCCACAAAGTCTTTGGTGTTCATGACCAGAACATCGTTGCCGTATGGATTGGAAGATTCCCGCTCATACTGTATTAACGCTTTCATGGCATTGATGGTGTTTGCCAAGGCTTTTTCCAAAGCCGTTTTGGCACTTTGCAAGGATTCGGCCCTTGTTGCGGTCTTAAGGTGGGCAAGGGCATTCTCCAAATTCACAATGCTGTCTTCGCAGCCACAGTCCAAGAAGTTTCCCCTTGTTTTTTCAATACCGTTCAATGCCTTGTAAGCGTGGTATTTGGAAATATTCAGGTCTTCGGCGGCCAGTGCAGTCTGGATTTTACTTTTGATGTACTCCAAATTGGAACTGGCATACGCGCATGCATTTGGTGTGGAGAAGGAGGCCATGATCCATAGCCCAAGAAGACCCAATAAAAAGGCAATCAACAATATGATTTTCCTGCTTTTCATAACGCTTTTTGATTTGGGACGCTGCGTCATTGATTATCACTAAGTTATTTCAATACGATCTTTGGAAAGAATAAAATCGATAAAAGACCGACCAAAACCACAAGTGGTAAAAAGCATCGGTGAAATGCATTGATTTAAAGATTGAAGGACTGGTGAAAAAGGGTTATATTCAATCCCATGGAAAAAATAAATACAGCAAATTATCGGGTCAATGGTGAAATAAAATTGGCCCAAAAGAAAACTCTGGAGGATTTTGGGGCATCCAAAGAGGAACTTAAAAAAGAACTGAAAACCATCCGCAAGGAATTGGGTGAGTTTCAAGATACCCTTTATGCCCATGGCAAATATGGGGTTTTGGTGTGTTTGCAGGGTATGGACACTGCAGGAAAGGACAGCCTCATAAGGGAAGTTTTCAAGGATTTCAACGTAAGGGGTGTGGTGGTACACAGTTTCAAAGTGCCTATTTCCTTGGAGCTCAAGCATGATTATCTGTGGCGGCACTACATTGCGTTGCCCGAGCGGGGCAAGTTTTCGGTCTTTAACCGTACCCACTACGAAAATGTACTGGTGACCAAAGTACATCCGGAATATATTCTGAACGAAAACCTACCCGGGATCCAATCCGTTTCGGATATAGATGAAGCCTTTTGGGAAAAGCGCTACCAACAGATCAATGCATTTGAAAAACATGTAGCCGACAACGGTACCATTATCTTTAAGTTCTTTCTCCATCTTTCCAGAGAAGAACAACGCCAACGATTGCTGAGGAGAATACGGTTGAAACAGAAAAACTGGAAGTTTTCCCCGGGCGACCTTGAGGAACGCAAGCTGTGGGATGCCTATCAAAAATGTTATGAAGCGGCCCTTCCCAAAACCTCCAAGGACCATGCGCCATGGTTTGTAATACCTGCGGACAACAAAAAGGCGGCCCGCGTTATCGTGGCCTCCATCTTGCTGGAAGCGTTAAAAAAGTACAAAGATATCGAGGAACCCGAGCTTGAAGATGAAATAAAGGCTAATTTAGAAAGCTTTAAGCAAGAATTGGAAAAAGAAACCAAATGAGAACAGTCCTATTATTGGCCGTATTGCTGGTCAGTATCCCAAATTTTTCACAGACCGAAGACGAAAAGCAGATCAAGGCCATTTATGACAAAGCCTTGACCGATGGAAAGGCATACGATTGGCTCAATTATTTGTCCAACCAAATAGGGGGGAGGCTCTCAGGCTCTGTGCAGGCACAACATGCCGTGGACTATACCAAAGGGCAATTGGATTCCCTGGGGCTGGACCGTGTGTGGCTCCAACCCGTTATGGTGCCAAAATGGGTGCGTGGCACCCCTGAATTTGCCTATTTTGAGACTAAGCCTGGCCTGACCACCAATGTGCCAATATGTGCATTGGGTGGATCGGTGGCCACACCCGACGGTGGCCTTAAGGCCAATATAGTTGAGGTTCAGGGCATAGAGGATTTGGAAAAATTGGGCAGGGAAAATATAGCAGGGAAGATTGTTTTTTACAATCGCCCCATGGATCCTACCTTGATCAACACCTTTGCGTCCTATTCCGGTTGTGTGGACCAGCGTTATTCCGGTGCGGCCGAAGCAGCAAAATATGGGGCTTTGGGTGTGATCGTCAGGTCTTTGAACCTTCGGTTGGACGATTATCCCCACACGGGCTCCATGGGTTATGGTGATACTCCGGTGGACCAAAGGATACCTGCTGCCGCAATCAGTACCAAAGGCGCTGAACTCTTGAGTGCCACGCTCAAACTGAACCCGAACATCAAATTTTATTTCCGGCAGAACTGCAAACAATATGAAGATGTGCAATCCTACAATGTGATCGGTGAAATCAAGGGAACCACCTACCCTGATGAGATCATGGTGGTGGGAGGGCATTTGGATTCGTGGGACCTGGGCGATGGCTCACACGATGATGGAGCTGGTTGTGTGCAGAGTATGGACGTGCTCCGGTTACTTAAAGAAACAGGTTACAGGCCCAAAAGAACCCTTCGGGTAGTCCTTTTTATGAACGAGGAGAACGGACTCAGGGGTGGAAACAAATATGCTGAGGTGGCCCATAGCAAAAACGAGAACCATGTGTTTGCCTTGGAAAGCGATGCAGGAGGATTCACGCCACGGGGTTTCACCATAGATGCTTCGGAGGACAACCTGAAACAGATCCAGGGATGGAAAAATTTGTTCGAACCTTATTTGATCCACATCTTCGACAAAGGAGGTGGTGGAGCCGACATTGGTCCCCTGAAAGATGACAATATCGTTTTGGTGGGGCTCAGACCGGATACCCAGCGTTACTTTGACCATCACCATGCCGAGAACGATACTTTTGAGCATGTGAACAAGCGTGAACTGGAACTTGGCGCCGCCACCATGGCCAGTTTGGTCTATCTTATTGATAAATATGGGACCATCCCTTCAATAAAGATTAAGGGATAAGGGATTTTATGAATTTTGGAGAGGAAACAATTCCTAATTTGTCAAGCCAAAGTTTTGTCCTGTTTTTTGGCCCTTCGCAATTTTTTTGGGCCATACCATAGCCAAAAACCGGTAATGGTGAACATGAGCAGGGAAATGCCCATCACGCTGGTGTAAATAAGTTTTATGACATCTCCAGTGCCAAGATGACGATCAAGGATGGAACCGTCGTGCACTTTCTCCAAAAAATCAGATCGTCTTTGACCAACAGAAAGGACTTTGCCCGTTGCAGCGTCCAACTGTACCTCATAATAGCTATCGACAAAAACGAACTTTACCGAACCTTTGTCTTTTCTCATGTCGATTCGGTCCAGTTCCAACGACAGGTCTGAAGATACTTCGTGCAGGGTATTGCAGGCAATGGTGTGGAGACTGTCCACGGGTAGCCAATCTTTTAGATTGGATGAGGTCCCGGTCTGTGTTTTGGGCAAAATGTACCCGTTGGAGTTCTTTTTCCAGCCCAAAATGAGCCCGGAAACGGAAACAAAAAAGAAGAAAATGAACAATAACGCTCCAGTGGTTCTGTGTACTTTTCTAAAAATCCGTAATATTTTGGCCTGTGATTTTCTGTCGCCCATTCGTGCCTATGAGGTTGTTTCAAACAATCCGATAAAGATCGGCAAAATTTATGGAAAGCAAAAGGTGGCAACAGAGGATTGCAAACTACCAAAAATCAGTTGCAGGTCAGCCCAAAGTTCGGTCATGCTGTTTGCGCAAAGATTAGTTTCCGGCAAACGGAGTGCCAAATAGACCCACCGCGAGTTCGACCCAGACAAGTATGAAAGCCACCACGATAGCGGCAACGATAAAAATCTTGGAAGTTGAACCCTTTAATTTTCTGATTGTAAAATCGATTGCAAAACTTACGCCAAGAAGTAGGCCAGCGGCCAGAACAAAATCAAACAAGGACCAGTTTACCTCTTGTGTGAACTGCATGGCCGTAAAGGGAACAAGGAAAACAAGGGCAACAATGCCCAAGATGATGTGGGTTCTTTTGAAAACTAACATAATGCCTTAATTCAAGAATCATAACTAAAGTAGATGATAGGATGATGTCCCAAAAGAAATTAGGGAAAAAATTAACCTTTTTTCGTTCTTCGGTCGGGCACATTGGAGTTTTGACTTGAACCGCAAAAAACCTGTCCAATATGCTATTTTTATTGGCTCCGCAGAATTTTTTCCATCTTTCGGCCCTTGGCCAGTTCATCGACCAACTTGTCCAGATACCTTACTTTTTGTGTCAATGGATTTTCAATCTCCTCTATCCGATACCCACAGATCATCCCGGTGATGAGGTGCGCATTTGGGTTCAGGGTCGCCTTTTGAAAGAAGGTGTCAAAGGTCGCTTTTTCATCAACGAGTTTTTGCAGTCGGTTTTCATCAAAACCGGTCAACCATTCCATCACTAGGTGCAGTTCTTCTTTTGTTCTGCCCTTCTTCTCAATTTTTGTGACATAATGCGGATAAACGGAAGCAAAGGTCATTTTCGCTATTCGTTCATTGTGTTCGGGCGTTACTTTCATATCATCACTTTTTACATTGGTTCGTGTAACCTTTTCTGATGTTTAGCCATGGTTCGAAATCAAATTACCCATATTGAACAGATTTTTTGGATCATTGGCGATAGGCGTCGTTGAGTCCGATGCCCTTTTCGATCATGGGAATGATTTTTTCCAATCGCTTGAGTTTGGTTTTCTCTTGTTTGGCTTCGGCAATGAATTCACAGAATTCCTTTTGCTTGTAGGGTGCAAATGTTTCAAAGGCGGTCTTTAGGCCTTTGTTCCGGTCAAGCTCTAGTTGGAGCAATTGTGGCACATTGGTCTCGGTGTTTTTTTCCACCTTGATTTCTTTACCGTTCTTTTGATTCTCCAATGCTTCCTTCATGTAGGCCAAAACCGCTTTTTCATCCACTTCATCCAAATTGTTGAATTTCCAGTGCCGCATTCCTTTGGTCTTTCCTTCCTGTGCATTTTCAAGCACATTTTTGGGGTCTTTTAAAAATACACCGTTGAAGAACCAAATCCCAAAATGGTTCTTGAACTTGCAGATACCGAACACATTTTTACCGTTCAGGGTGTACACGGGCATACCCCACTTAAAACTTTCTTCGGCCAGCGTTTTCAGTGCCAATCTTCGCAAAAGAGCAATGCCATCCTTAAAGGGATGTTCATCTTGATAGTAGGCTTCCAACTTCTCAGATTTCACCACAACTACTTGATTTGAATTGCAGTAAGTTCGCAAATTTTCACGATAACCTTCACCGCTTTTTCCATACTTTCCAAAGGAACGTACTCATATTTGCCGTGAAAATTGTGTCCTCCGGCAAAAATGTTGGGACAGGGAAGCCCCATAAAACTCAATTGGGAGCCATCGGTGCCGCCCCGGATGGGTTTGATGATGGGCGCTATCCCCAAAGACTTCATGGCTTCTTCGGCAATTTCAACAATGTGGTACACCGGTTCCACTTTTTCACGCATATTGCGGTACTGGTCCTCTATTTCCAAACTCACGAAATCCCCATATTTTTGGTTCAGTTTTTCCACAACTTCTTTCAAAAGGGTCTTTCTTGCTTCAAAATGGATAGCATCGTGGTCGCGGACAATCAGCTCTATCTGGGTTTTTTCAATTTCACCCTTGATCTTGTGCACGTGGAAGAAACCCTCCATTCCAGATGTATGTTCGGGAACCTCTCTGGGCGGAAGCAGGCTTAAAAATTCATTGGCTATACCGATGGCATTGACCATTTTGTTCTTTGCATATCCCGGATGCACACTTTTTCCGGTAATCGTGATTTCTGCTTTCGCTGCATTGAAATTTTCGAACTCCAGTTCGCCCACCTGGCTTCCATCCATGGTATAGGCCCAATCGGCCCCGAATTTTTTCACATCGAACTTGTGGGCCCCACGTCCAATTTCCTCATCGGGTGTGAAGGCTACCCTGATTTTTCCATGCTTGATCTCCGGATGGTTGATCAGATATTCCATGGCAGTGATGATCTCGGCAACCCCGGCCTTGTCATCCGCACCCAACAGTGTGGTGCCGTCCGTAGTGATCAAGGTCTGGCCTTCATATTGTAGCAGGTCATCAAAATACTCGGGGGAAAGGACTATGTTCTTTGCCTTGTTCAGCACAATGTCACGGCCATCATAGTTTTCAATGATCTGGGGTTTTACATTTTTCCCCGAAAAGTCTGGGGAAGTGTCCATGTGTGCTATAAAGCCTATGGTAGGCACTTTTTTGTCCATATTGCTGGGAAGTGTGGCCATGATATAGCCATTTTCGTCAATGGAAACCTCCTGCATACCGATTTGGTGCAGCTCCATCACCAGTTTTTTGGCAAGTTTCCATTGCTTCTCTGTGCTTGGGGTGGTTTTGGAATAGGGGTCGCTCTGTGTATCGGTGGTCACATACTCAAGAAATCGGGGCAAAAGTTTTTCCATGCTCGGGTTTTTGTCAAAAATAATGTTTATTCAAGCTATATTTGAGGTAGCGGATATTTTAAAAAGTTTCTTCCATAAACAAAAAAAACCTCAGTTGAAAAGGGTGGTACCATATCTTTTTTTGATCTTGGGTCTATCGGGGAAGGCCCAGATGGAATGCATGTTGGGCGTGGGCGGTCCTGACGAGGAAATCATTGCACAAGTCTTCCAATTGAACGATGAACAGCGGGAAAAGCTAAAAAACTGGGGAGCTGAACTTAAGGTCAGAAATGATATTCTGAGAGACAAGGCCGAGCATTTGATGAAACAGAATGCCGATAGCCCACCAGAGGTTTTGGTGGCCATATCCCAAAAATACCAGGAGATTCGGGACAGTATGGAGCAAAATGTACGGATGATGGACAAACGCCTATTGACCATTTTCAATGAAAGGCAGTACAAGCGCTATGTAGCGCTTTGCAGCGAACTTTCCCTGCGTCCCATCCATGTAAACAGGCCGATGGACGAAAATTGATGGAATTGGTATGATGTAGTTTAAGAGTTTTTATTTTTGTCCAAAAAAAATTTGAATGTATAAAATCCTCATTCGCCCAATCCTTTTTTTGCTGGATGCAGAAACGGCACACCATTTTTCCTTTTGGGCCATTGGGGTTTTGTCAAAATTGGGACTGGGTTTTCTTTTCCGAAAGTCATTTGCCCTGAACGACCCAAGGTTGGAACGTGAAGTTTTTGGGATAAAGTTTAAAAATCCCGTAGGGTTGGCCGCCGGATTTGACAAGGATGCCAAGCTTTACAATGAATTTTCCGACTTCGGTTTTGGTTTTGTGGAAATAGGTACCGTAACGCCCAAGCCACAACCCGGGAACCCAAAGAAACGACTGTTCCGTTTGCGGGAAGACAAGGCCATCATCAATAGGATGGGTTTCAACAACAAAGGTGTTTTTGAGGCCGTGGAACAGTTGAAGAAAAAACATCGGGTCATTGTTGGGGGCAACATCGGGAAGAACAAGGTCACGCCCAATGCCGAGGCCATAAAGGATTACTTGATCTGTTTCGAAGCACTTTTTGAGCATGTGGACTATTTTGTGGTGAATGTGAGTTCACCCAACACTCCTGGACTGCGTGAGCTTCAGGATAAGGCACCTTTGACCAATCTTCTGAAAAAGCTAAAGCGACAGAACAGCAAGCAGGCCAAAAAAGTGAATGTCAAGGAAAAGCCCATCTTATTGAAAATCGCTCCGGACTTAAGCGATGATCAACTTTTGGACATCATCGATATTGTGAAGACCACCCAGATTGACGGGGTCATTGCAACCAATACCACCATTGAAAGAAAAGGGTTGAAAACCCATTTGATCCTTACGGAAGAAAAAGGCGGCCTTAGTGGAAAACCCTTGGGCCAAAGAAGTACCGAGGTGATTCGTTTCTTGGCGGAAAAAAGCAACAAAGCCTTTCCAATAATCGGTGTTGGGGGCATCCATTCACCCGAGGACGCTTTGGAAAAACTGGATGCAGGTGCAGATCTGGTACAACTCTACACCGGTTTCATTTATGAAGGTCCTGGCCTGATCAAAAAAATAAACAAGGCCATTTTGGAAAGGCCGGCATAACCTATGCAGACTTTGTTCCTTTTTAGCGGCGAAACCATAAACTATCCCATATTGATCGGTTTCTTGGTATCTTCCACTGTTTTGGCCCTATCTCCGGGACCGGACAACATTTTTGTGCTTACCCAAAGTATTGCAAATGGGGCAAAAGCAGGTTTGGCCACTGTTTTTGGGTTGGTAAGCGGTTGTTTGGTGCACACCACCTTGTTGGCCTTTGGGGTTTCTGAGGTCATCAAGCGCAGTGATTCGCTGTTTTTTGGCATAAAACTGTTTGGTGCCCTGTATTTGTTGTATTTGGCCTATCAGGTTTATAAAAGTGATGGGGACATTCTTTTGGAAGGCAACAGAACGGCCAAAAGTCATATCAAATTGTTTTGGACCGGATTCACCATGAATGTGCTCAACCCCAAGGTCACCATTTTCTTTCTAGCTTTTTTTCCGGGATTCCTGTTCAGTGAGGAATTGGGCACAGTGCTCCAATTTTATATTTTGGGAGGACTTTTTATGCTTTCCGCCTTGTTGGTCTTTGGCACGATGGCCCTGTTGGCCGGAAATATTTCCAAGTATTTGGCACGTCATCAAAAAACCGGTTTTTACCTAAAATGGATGCAGGTCGTTGTTTTTGTAGGGATAGCTGTTTATCTGTTGCTATCGGATAAATAGTGCTATTTTTACGCGAGCCTATGTCAAAGATCAAACTCATAGAATGTCCACGGGACGCCATGCAGGGCATAAAAACCTTTATTCCGACCAATGAAAAGGTGAAATATATCCAATCATTGCTCGGCTGTGGTTTTGATACCATTGATTTTGGCAGTTTTGTATCGCCCAAGGCCATTCCACAGATGCAGGACACGGCAGAGGTACTGGCCAAACTGGATCTTTCCAGGACCAAGAGCAAACTGCTCGCCATAGTTGCCAATACGAGGGGGGCAGAAGATGCGTGCCAACACCCCGCCATCGACTATTTGGGGTTCCCTTTTTCCATTTCGGAGAACTTTCAGATGCGGAATACCCACAAAACCATTGCCCAATCGGTGGAAACCCTCAAAGAAATTTTGGATTTGGCCAATGCCCACGACAAGGAGGTTGTCACGTACATATCCATGGGATTTGGAAATCCGTATGGCGATCCATGGGATGTGGATATAGTGGGGGAGTGGACCGAAAAATTGGCAGCCATGGGAAGTACCATTCTTTCGCTTTCGGATACCATTGGTAGCTCAACACCAGAGGTGATCGATTATCTTTTTTCCAACTTGATATCCAAATATCCATCGATTGAATTTGGGGCGCATTTGCACACTACGCCCACCAAGTGGCATGAAAAATTGGACGCGGCCTATAAAGCTGGTTGCCGCCGCTTTGATGGGGCTGTACAAGGGTTTGGAGGCTGTCCCATGGCCAAAGATGAGCTAACGGGAAACATGCCCACTGAGAAGATGTTGTCCTACTTCACGTCACAAAAGGCGGATACCGGGGTAAACTGGCTGGTTTTTGAAGCAGCGTTCAACAAGGCCACAGCACTTTTTTCAGCGTTTCATTAAATCAAAAAAGGGTGCCTTAAAAGACACCCTTGCTATTTTGTTCGGTTCCAAATCAAAATTGGAGCTCAAGACCTGCATAAATGCCAAAAGGATGCCCAGGGCGAAGTCCGGCAGGAACTCTGGCCACTGCATATTTCTCGTCCAGCATATTTATAATGTTGGTGGTAAAGGCGATATGGTTGTTGAATTTATAACGTCCACCAAGGTCCAAAAGGAAGTTGGCCGCCACTTTTTCATCCATCGGAATGGCACCACTGCCTGCCCTTGTCCTGAAAGCCCCATTGTACCGGCCACTAAGATTGACTTCAAACTTGGAGTGCTCCAAGGAAAGGGCGGCATTGAATTGGTGTTTGGCGATGTAGGGCAGCTCATCACCAGTTGTAACTTCGCCCCAGATGTCATTGTTGCTGCCAAAACTGTTTAAAAACTCGGTATCGGTCAGCGTATATCCAAATGTAAATGGAAGTTGAAAGTTTTCATTGCGTTCCAAAAAATTATAGTTGAGCAACAGTTCTATTCCTTGTACTTTCACTTCTCCTGCATTGAACTGATCTAAAGTGCCCGTACCGCCCGTTGCCGCAAGGTCGCTGCCCAAAAGATTGCTGTAATCGTTGAAGAAGCCCACGACTTCACCAGATATTCCGAACAAGGAAAAGCGGCTGCCAAGTTCATAATTTATGCTTTCCTCAGGTTTCTCCCCGGGTTGGTTGCTGGGTGGTGAAAATCCTTTGTGGATTCCGCCAAAAAGTGAAAAATGGGAAAAATTGTAGTTGAAGCCGAGCCCAGGAATCCAAACATCGACTTTGTTTTCCCGATCCGAAAGATCAATGCCCGTTCTATCCACATCGTTCCTACCATAATCTTGTCTGGCCAGGGTCATATTTTCGTAGCGTATGCCAGGGGTCAAGGTCAGGTCGTTCCACTTTATTTTATATAGTGCATACCCTGAAAATGCTCTTGCATCACTTATTCTATTGGCGTCTGTACCAGGTATTCCGCTATTTTTCAATTGCATGGTTCCATTGACCATGGCGTAATCATCTATCCATTGAAAACGATCCTCTTCATCAAAATGGTAGCGAAGACCTATTTCCAGATCATGGAACGTTTGCTCCCCGCTCCAGTGGTAATCCAATTTGGTCTGGATGCCCGAGGAGAGGTAATCCCGGTTGTTGTTGCGTGCATTCAGACTATCATCTATTCCACTATCGGTGGTTCCGGTGACCAAATCGATATAAGGGGCAAAGGTGTTGGGGTCGCCAAAAATGGAGCCAATTCCCTGACGCTCACCATTGATGGTCACAAAGTCCACTTTATACCAATTGCGGCTAAAACTGTTGTAGTAGGCAGTAGTGGTGATTTTGAAGTTATCGTTGAATTTGAGTGCATGAATTCCCATGAACTGGAGGTGTTCGGTAGTCATCTGATCTTCTTGCGAGCCTGCATAACGCCTAAAGGGGTTGGCTTCAAAGTCTTGCTGGGTCAAACCCAAATAGGTTTCGTTGGAAGTTTCATCCGCATATTGGAACTTTAGCTCGAATTCTTGGCCGATGGGAGCTGATGGATTGGTGTTCACCCTGAACTTGGCAACCAGATCATTTTTATCAAAACCCGTATTGCCCCCATTGTCCAGGTTCTTGAATCCATTGGAATTATAGTTGAGGTATTCAAGAGAGTAGCCAAAGTTCTTTTTACTGTCGCCTACTTGTGCGTGCAAACGACCGCTTTGAAAACTTCCGTAACTACTGTTCAGAAAAATGCCAAAAGAATCTGGCACTTCAGTGGAGATCATATTTATAGCTCCACCAGTAGTGTAGGGGCCATATTGTACTTGGCTGCTGCCCTTAAGGATTTCCACTGCCTGCATACGGGCAATGGTCGGAAAATAATACGCAGCGGGGGCACTATAGGGTGCCGGGGCAATAAGTACCCCGTCTTCCATTAGGGTAATCTTGGAGCTTCGTTCTGGCGATGTACCCCGTAAACTGATATTTGGACGTAGCCCAAACCCATCTTCTTCGTACACGTTCACGCCTGGAACACTGCGCAAGGTTCGGTTGATATCGGTGTAATTGAATTTCTTGATTTCTTCTGGCGAAAGGTAGTAGGAAGAACCTGTTCTGTTTTTTGCTGCAAACTTACTACCGAAAATCACCTTTGCGGATAGTACCACCTCATCCAGCTTGATGAGGGATGAGTCGGGACTGATTTGGTTTTGTTGTGCGCTAAGGAAAAAGCAACTAAAAATTAGTGGGATTGATACGCTTCGCGTCATGGTTTTAATTTAGACCTATTACAAATAATGACTTAAACGGGAGCAAATGTAAGTTGAAGTGGAGAAAATTCAAATTTTATTTAGAACAAATAAAAATAAATTTCAAACCTAAACTTTAACGCACTCCATCGCCAGATGTACAAAAGTTTAGGTCCATCACTTGGAAAGTTCTTACAATACGCTACATTGAATTAAATTATGGTATATTTGCACGCAATTAATCCGTAATTGCAATGGAAGCCCACCTTAACAAAATTGTTGGCGAAGGACTGACTTACGACGACGTTCTTCTTGTGCCTTCATACTCCGAAGTACTCCCTCGGGAAGTCAACATCCAGTCAAAATTCACACGAAACATCACCATCAATGTGCCCATAGTATCCGCGGCCATGGATACGGTGACCGAGTCCCGAATGGCCATTGCCATGGCGCGTGAAGGCGGAATCGGTGTGTTGCACAAGAACATGACCATAGAGGAGCAGGCGCTCAAGGTGAGAAAGGTGAAACGTGCCGAGAGTGGGATGATCATGGATCCCGTCACCCTTCCTTTGGAATCGACTGTGGGTGATGCAAAGGCCAGCATGAAGGAACACAGCATCGGAGGCATTCCGATTGTGGATGCACAGAAAAAATTGATAGGTATTGTTACCAATCGGGATCTGCGCTTTGAAAAGAACAACGATAGGCCCATAGCCGAAGTGATGACCTCTGAAAATTTGGTCACGGTCGGTGAGGGAACTTCCTTGGAGCAGGCCGAAGTGATCTTGCAACAGAACAAGATTGAAAAACTTCCCGTGGTCAACGCCGAAGATGAACTGATAGGCCTGATCACTTTTAGGGACATCACCAAACTTACCCAAAAACCCATCGCGAACAAAGATCAATATGGACGTCTGAGAGTGGCTGCCGCCATTGGTGTTACCTCGGATGCCGTAGAAAGGGCAGGGGCCTTGGTGAATGCCGGGGTAGATGCCATCATCATAGATACTGCGCATGGACACACCAAAGGTGTGATCACCATTTTAAAAGAAGTAAAAAAAGCTTTTCCCGAACTGGAAGTGGTCGTGGGCAACATTGCCACGGCGGAAGCAGCCAAATATTTGGTGGAGGCCGGAGCAGATGCCGTTAAAGTTGGGATTGGTCCGGGTTCCATTTGTACCACACGAGTGGTGGCAGGGGTCGGATTTCCCCAGTTCTCAGCTGTCTTGGAAGTAGCAGCGGCCATCAAGGGAAGTGGTGTTCCCGTCATTGCTGATGGAGGAATACGATATACAGGTGACATCCCCAAGGCCATAGCTGCAGGTGCAGATACCGTGATGTTGGGTTCTTTATTGGCCGGGACCAAGGAGTCGCCGGGGGAGACCATTATCTATGAAGGAAGAAAGTTCAAATCCTATAGGGGCATGGGTTCTGTGGAGGCCATGAAGCATGGTAGCAAGGACCGATATTTTCAGGATGTCGAGGATGATATCAAGAAACTGGTTCCGGAGGGCATTGTGGGCCGTGTGCCATACAAGGGAGACCTGTACGAGAGCATGCACCAATTCATTGGTGGGCTAAGGGCAGGAATGGGTTATTGTGGCGCCAAGGATATTGCCGATTTGAAGGAAAAAGGACGTTTTGTGAAGATTACTTCGAGCGGTATCCACGAAAGTCATCCACACAATGTGACCATCACCAAGGAAAGTCCAAATTATAGTAGGTAAAAGCTTAAGGGGACGAACTAGGTCTGCACCTTATTTCCCAGCATATGTCTGCCAATCCTTGTCTTTGTAGATGTTGTCGCCAAAATACTTGGCAATCTGCATAAAAGGCTCCACTTTTTGGTATCCGGGAACGGGTGACAGCATATTTCTTTGTTCATCCAAGAAGACCACGGTGGGATAGCTCATTTTTCCTTGCAGCAATGCAGCGGCCAATTCGTGGTAACCATTTCGTCCCGAAGGCACAAACTTGAAGGTCTTGCCTTGATATTCAATCGGGTCCTTACCCTCCGCATCGAGTTTTACCATATAAAAATTTTCCTGCATGTATTTGGAGACCTCGGGATGTTGAAAAGTATCCTTGTCCATTTTTTTGCACCATCCACACCAATCCGTATAGACGTCAATGAACATTTTTTTGGGCGTGGCATCGGTTTGGGATCGCTTTACTGCTTCTTCCCAAGAAATCCAATCAATGCCTTGTGCCTGGGCTTGAAAAGGGGCAAGACAAAGAAAAAACAAACCAATTTGAATAAAAGTTGCACGCATAGTTCCTATTTTTAGGACATTGGTCGTCCCATCTTTACAAAATTAACGAAAATCGCATCAAAAAAGTATGCGGACGGCGGAGGGAATCATAATTGTTCGAACGAATGGAAGATGGATTTTTCAAATTGTCTTATTGAATGGAAGGAAAAACCACCTCAAAAGCCAAGAACCTGAAAGAAGTAGCCTCGCTGTTTTTCAAGCTTGGAAGTATTGCTTTTGGAGGCCCTGCAGCCCACATTGCCATGATGGAAGATGAAGTTGTGAAGAAAAGGAAATGGATGACCCATCAACATTTTTTGGATTTGGTTGGGGCCACCAACCTTATTCCAGGCCCCAATTCCACTGAAATGACCATGCACTGCGGCCACGAAAGAGCAGGTTGGAAAGGGTTGATAGTTGCCGGATCTTGTTTTGTTTTTCCTGCGGTCGTCATTACGATGGTATTTGCTTGGCTGTACCAACAATATGGTCAGTTGCCAAAGGCTGAACCTTTCATTTATGGAATAAAGCCAGCCGTAATAGCCATTATTCTCGGTGCGGTTTATCGACTTGGGAAAAAAGCACTTAAAAATGTCACGCTTGGCATTTTGGGGGTGCTGACATTGATTGTCAGTTTGCTCGGTGTCCACGAAATTTTGGCCTTGTTTGCCTGCGGTGTTCTTGGGTTGGTTCTTCACTTTGTCCAAAGTGCGAAGAATACGGTGTATGGTTTTGCTCCTTATGTTTTGCTACAAGCCGCTACATCGCCCAGCACCCTTAAAATTCTTTGGATTTTTTTCAAGGTCGGCGCCCTGCTTTATGGCAGCGGTTATGTGCTGTTCGCCTATCTGGACGCCGAATTGGTCACCACTGGATTACTGACACGGCAAGAGTTGATGGACGCTGTGGCGGTCGGGCAGTTTACACCAGGTCCCGTCTTGTCAACGGCAACATTCATTGGTTGGCAGTTGGCCGGTTTTTGGGGGGCAATTGCGGCAACTGTCGGAATTTTTCTTCCGTCCTTTGTTTTTGTGGCCATTTTGAACCCTCTTGTTCCCAAAATGCGGAAATCTAAAGTTATCGCGGCATTTTTGGATGCTGTGAACATTGCAGCAGTGGCCGTAATTGTAGCCGTTTGTGTGGAAATGGGTAAAGACACACTTACCGACTGGCGTACCATTTCGATTGCGGTAATAAGCTTGACCGCTGTTTTTGCTTTCAAAAAAGTGAACAGTGCTTTTATTGTGATCGGGGGTGCATTGGCGGGATACCTGTTGTTTTTATTGTAGCCAAGACAACCGTTTCCTTGCGGACCGAGCAATCATTTAGTTATTTTACCGCTTCCTTTTTGGGCGTTTCAAAGAGGTTCTTGACATCCACTTGGTTGCGGATGATATCATCAAACGTTTCTCGCTCCCTGATCAAATGCCCTTTGTTTTTGTACCACAGCACTTCTGCCGGCCTGTACCTCGAATTATAGTTGCTGGCCATGGTGAAGCAATAGGCACCAGCATTTTTAAAGCAGAGGATGTCGCCCTCGGAAATTTCGTTGATCCTGCGGTTGCTTCCAAAAGTGTCGGTCTCGCAGATATATCCAACTACGGAGTAATAGCGTTCCCTGCCCTTCGGGTTGGAAATATTGACGATTTCATGGCTAGATCCATAGAACATGGGTCGGATCAAGTGGTTGAAACCGGAATCCACGCTGGCAAAAACGGTGGAAGTGGTCTGTTTTACCACATTGACCTTTGCCAAAAAGTATCCGGCCTCACTGACGAGAAATTTACCGGGCTCAAAAGCCAAAGTGAGTTCCCTGCCATATTCCTTGCAGAATTGGTTGAATCTTTTGGTAAGTTTTTTGCCCAACTCTTCGATGTTGGTCTGGATATCCCCTTCTTTATAAGGCACTTTGAAACCACTTCCAAAATCAATGAACTCCAGATCTTTGAAATTTTTGGCCGTTTCAAACAGAATTTCGGAGGCGTAGAGGAAAACATCGATGTCCAGAATATCGCTTCCCGTGTGCATGTGGATGCCGTTGATGTTCATTTTGGTCAGGTCCACAATACGCAACAAGTGGGGAATCTGGTGTATGCTGATCCCGAATTTTGAATCAATATGGCCCACAGAAATCTTGGAGTTGCCACCGGCCATCACATGGGGATTGATACGGATGCAGACGGGGATATCGGGGTGCTTGCTCCCAAATTGCTCCAAAATGGACAGGTTGTCAATGTTGACCTGTACACCAAGTGAAGCAGCTTCCTCAATCTCTTCCAAGGATACCCCGTTGGGCGTGAAAATGATGGATTCCGGTTTGAAACCTGCCAAAAGACCCAATCTCACTTCTTGTATGGAAACCGTGTCCAACCCACTCCCCAAGCTGTTCATCAACCTCAATACACTGATGTTGGAAAGTGCTTTTGCCGCATAGTTCAGCCTTAAGCTGGGCACACCTTCAAAAGCTTTGGTGAGCCTTTGGTATTGTGAGGTTATTTTTTCAGCGTCATAAACATATAGGGGAGCACCAAATTGCTCAGTAAGTTTCAATAAATCCTTGGAGTTCATGCTAACGATGTCTTTAACGAGCAAAACTAAAGTTTGTCAGTAAGTTATACAAGAATAAAAAACAATAATAATTATTTGTAACAAAATGTTTCATTTGTCACAATCTATTTTTTGATTATTTGCCACTTTGGTTCCCAGATTGTATTTTTAGCAAAACTCAGACCATGAAGCTGCCTTTGTTTCCATTGCAATCCGTTTTTTATCCCGGAGAGACCGTGCCCCTCCATATTTTTGAGGAACGGTACAAGCAACTGATCCATGATTGCAGAAAGGAAGCCTTGACCTTTGGGATTCCTGTTTATATCAACCACACTATAACCTACGGAACCGAGGTACAGCTCGTGGAAGTGGTCAATACCTACGAGAGCGGTGAAATGGATGTGGTCTGTGTCGCCCGACAGGTATTCAGGGTACTTTCTTTTGAAAAGCAAATGGACGGAAAGCTTTATGGTGGGGGCGAAGTGGAGTTTTTGGAAATGGAAAACGATGCCGACGACGGGCTCAGGGAGGAGGTTATGCAGAGGGTGGAAACCTTGTACGACCTGATGGACGTGCCTTATGCCAAAACTTCGCCAAAACAGTTCAATAGTTATTCCCTGGCCCACAAGATGGGCCTCTCCTTTGAGCAGGAATACGAACTGTTGAAAATGACCAAGGAATCGGATAGGCTCAATTTTATCAAGGGGCATCTCGAAGCCACCACCCATATTTTAAATGAAGTGAACCGCACCAAGGCCGTGATCGAAATGAACGGGCATTTCAAAAACTTCGATCCCTTGGACTTTCAGGACTTTATGATATAGGCCCCGGAATGTCAAAAGACTTTTTTTGTTGGCAATAATTCATATATCGTCTTCAATTTCTCAATGGGGTTTTCTATTTTTGTCGGCAAACAAAAGTAAAATCACAGATGAATCTTCACGAGTATCAAGGAAAAGAGATTTTAGCCAGTTTTGGGGTTAGGATCCAGAGAGGGATAGTTGCCCGAAACGCCAAGGAAGCGGTGGATGCCGCAAAACAGCTCACGCAGGAAACAGGTACCGGATGGCACGTCATAAAGGCCCAGGTACATGCTGGGGGCCGTGGCAAGGGTGGCGGCGTGAAACTGGCCAAAAACTTGAAGGAAGTGGAAGAATTGGCAGGGAGCATCATCGGGATGAACCTGATTACGCCCCAAACATCTGCTGAAGGAAAAAAAGTACACCAGGTATTGGTGGCAGAGGACGTGTACTATCCAGGTGATAGCGAGACCAATGAGTTCTATATGTCTGTCCTTTTGAACAGGGGAACCGGCAGGAACATGGTGATGTATTCCACCGAGGGAGGTATGGATATCGAAGAAGTGGCCGAAAAGACCCCCCATCTGATTTTCACCGAGGAAATTGACCCAGCATTGGGATTATTGCCCTTTCAGGCCAGAAGAATCGCCTTTAACCTCGGATTGTCCGGTACGGCGTTCAAAGAGATGGTGAAATTTGTAACCGCTCTCTACAAAGCTTACGAGGAAAGTGATGCCAGTCTTTTTGAGATCAACCCGGTCTTGAAGACCTCAGATGACAAGATCATGGCCGTGGATGCCAAGGTGACCATAGACGATAATGCGTTATATAGAAGAAAGGCGTATGCGGAAATGCGTGATCTTCGTGAGGAAAACCCCATTGAGGTGGAAGCCCGTGAAGTGGGTCTTAACTACGTGGATCTGGATGGAAATGTGGGATGCATGGTGAACGGTGCCGGATTGGCCATGGCCACCATGGATTTGATCAAGATGGCGGGAGGTGAGCCGGCCAACTTCTTGGATGTGGGCGGTACTGCCGATGCCAAAAGGGTGGAAGAGGCTTTCCGAATTATTCTGAAAGATCCGAACGTAAAGGCCATATTGATCAACATTTTTGGAGGTATTGTACGTTGTGACCGCGTGGCACAAGGTGTGGTTGACGCATACAAGAACATGGGGGATGCCATTCAGGTGCCCATTATAGTGAGATTGCAGGGAACCAATGCCGAACTGGCCAAGGAAATCATCGATAACTCTGGATTGGCGGTACACTCTGCTGTTCAGTTCCAGGAAGCGGCCGATAAAGTAAAGGAAGTTTTGGGATAGACATTCCCTGATCCATAAACTCAATTGAATTTGGGCAACGTTGTTTTAACGTTGCCCTTTTTGTTTGTGGCTTACCGGCACAAATGTTTTTTTATGTGATTTCTTCAATTGCTTGCATACTCATTGGTCCATTTGGAATCTGCTTGAAAGATTGTCGGGATTGGGCAATTATTCTTCAAAATCTTCAATATTGGTCTTCTGTTACGTAGGTTAAACATTGGTTAAATGATGGAAAAGTGTAACAATTTAAAATTTTGGTCGTCTTATTTTTGTAGTGTCATTAAAATAAGGGCAACCTTTTTGGCAAAACAAAAAATCATTCATCAAACATCAAAAAACAAAATCATGAAAAAAATCAAAATTGCATCCGTAGCATTTATGTTGTTCGCCACTTTGGGCGCTTTCGCCAACACCGGCAACAACGAAAACCCTGAAAAGAGCCTATCTTCCCAAATCTATGAAATGTTGGAAGAAAACCCATTTCAGATCCTATCCAGCGAGTTGACGGCAGATGTCCGATTTACCATCAACAACAAAGGGGAATTGGTGGTACTTTCCGTAGATACCAAAAATGAGGTCTTGGAAAAGTTTGTGAAGAGCAGGTTGAACTACAAAAAAGTGGAAGCGGGCAGTATCGTTGAGGGTCGGATCTATACCGTTCCTGTTAGGATTACCGCTTAATTATCAAAATTGTTTGAGTTAGCTGAAAAAGCCTTGAGCACTTCAAGGCTTTTTTTATGTACTAAAATGGACGGTTTTGGAGTTATGTATATAGTACATGTCCAAAAGCTGAGTCCAAATGGGTACCTACGAAGAAAAATTGAGCATTCTGTCAGAAATGATTGCCTTTGCGAGGGTGGATCATTCCCTGAAAACATCCGAGTACGAATTTTTGCTCAAGGTGGCCTCCAATTTAGGTGTGGACAAGGAAACTTTTGAAGGGCTATTAAAGGAGAAGTCTCCCAAAATACGACTAAAGACCCAAGCTGAGCGCATTGTACAGTTTCATAGGTTGCTGTTGCTGATGAACATAGATCAGGAACAGCACCGTAAGGAGATCGATACGCTGTACAACATTGGCCTTAAGATGGGCCTTCCGCCAGCGGCCATTGCCCAGGTTTTGGAAGTGATGCACCGCTATCCCGACAAGGTAGTGCCCCCGGATGTGCTCATCAATATCTTCAGGGCACATTACAATTAACGACATTTTGTCATTAATTTCTTTAAAAGAAACTGTCATTTAGGCATATTTTTTCATTGGTACAGGTTTTGTCCAATACTAGGTGTATTTAATTGTTTAACTAAAAAATAAATCGCCATGAGTATAGTAAAAAGAAACAACCTGTTCTTTCCATCTTTGATGAACGACTTTATGGGTCCTGATTGGTTTGGTGGTACCGACAAATGGAACACTTCTGTTCCTGCAGTAAACATAAAGGACAATACTGAGGGTTTTGAATTGGAATTGGCCGTTCCAGGCATGAAAAAGGACGATTTCACTGTGGAAATTGACAATGATGTGCTGACCATCTCCAGTGAAATGAAATCAGAGAACGAAGAGAAAAAAGACAATTACACGCGAAAGGAATTCTCCTACTCCTCTTTTAAAAGGGCCTTTACCTTGCCAGAGACCGTTGACGGTGCAAAAATCGATGCCAAGTATGAAGACGGGATCTTGAAACTGACATTGCCCAAAAAACAAGAGGCATTGCCCAAACCCAAACGATTGATTTCGATTGGTTAAGATATTGAAAGCACCAACTATAGGTGTTTCATGATGCCTGCCTGCCGGTCAGGCAGGGTTGGATTAGTTGGTTAGTTTGTTGGCGCGCCCCGGCAGAAATGTTCGGGGTGCGCTTTTTTTATGCTTTTTCCTGGAGCGTTTTGATCTCGTCCCTCAATTTGGCTGCTTCCATAAAATTCAGGTCCTTGGCTGCCTTCTCCATGGCCTTTCGTTTTTCCCGGATGAGCTTTTCCTTTTGATCTTGGGTCAAATAGGCCATGTCGGGTTCTGCTGCCCGCAGCTCCTCCTTCTGGAAATGGTAGGTGGACACTGAATTTTTGGCCAATGCATTGTCCAGGCTCTTGTTCAATGCCTTTGGGGTGATGTTGTGCTCCCTGTTGTAGTTCATTTGTTTCTCCCTGCGATAGTTGGTCTCATCAATGGTCTTTTGCATGCTTTCCGTGATGGTGTCCGCATACATGATGGCCTTTCCGTTCAGGTTCCGGGCCGCACGCCCCACGGTCTGGGTCAAGGAACGGTTGCTTCGCAGAAAGCCTTCCTTGTCCGCATCCAAAATGGCCACCAGCGACACTTCGGGCAGATCCAATCCTTCCCGAAGCAGGTTGACGCCAATCAACACATCGAACAGTCCTTTCCGAAGGTCCTGCATGATTTCCACACGCTCCAAAGTGTCCACGTCACTGTGGATGTATCTGCACCGAATATCAATTCTTGATAAATACTTGGTGAGTTCCTCGGCCATTCGTTTGGTCAGTGTGGTCACCAAGGTACGCTCATCCAGTTCCACCCGTTGCTGGATCTCTTCCACCAGATCATCAATTTGGTTGGCACTGGGCCTGACTTCGATAACTGGATCCAAAAGTCCCGTTGGGCGTATCACCTGTTCCACATAGACCCCACCACTCAGCTCCAGTTCATAATCGGCTGGGGTGGCACTCACATAAAGCACTTGGTTCTGCAAGGCTTCAAACTCTTCAAACTTCAATGGGCGGTTGTCCATTGCTGCGGGCAATCGGAAGCCATACTCCACCAAATTCTCCTTTCGGGAACGGTCGCCGCCGTACATGGCGTGTACCTGCGGAATGGTCACGTGGCTTTCATCGATCACCATCAAATAGTCATCGGGAAAATAGTCCAACAAGCAGAAAGGCCGTGTGCCGGGCTTTCTGCCATCCAGATAGCGGGAGTAGTTTTCAATGCCAGAACAGTAGCCCAGTTCCCGGATCATCTCCAGATCAAAATTAGTGCGTTCTTCCAAACGTTTGGCTTCCAGTGGCCTGCCTATTTCTTTGAAATAGTCCACCTGCTTTACCAAATCATCCTGAATTTCCCGAATGGCATTTTGTAGCACATCAGGAGAGGTCACGAACATATTTGCCGGATAGATGTTCAGGGAATCGTAGATCTCTATGACCTTATTGTTGAAAGGGTCCAGTGCCTCTATTTCTTCAATCTCATCCCCAAAGAAATGGATTCGGAAGGCATGGTCGGCATAGCCGGGGAACACATCCACCACATCGCCCTTCACCCGGAAATTACCGTTCCTGAAATCCGCCGTGGTTCGGGAATACAAGCTTTGCACCAATTGTTTCAAAAACTTGGTACGCGATATGACCTGATCTCTGTGGATGGAAATCACGTTTTTCTGGAACTCGATGGGGTTTCCGATACCGTACAAGCAGGATACCGATGCGACCACCAATACGTCCCTTCTGCCTGAAAGGAGGGAAGAAGTGGCACTCAACCGGAGTTTTTCAATGTCCTCATTGATGGAAAGGTCTTTTTCGATGTACAGTCCGCTTGAAGGGATATAGGCCTCTGGCTGGTAGTAGTCGTAGTAGGATACAAAGTATTCCACCGCATTGTTCGGAAAAAACTGCTTGAACTCGGAATACAATTGGGCGGCCAAGGTCTTGTTGTGGGCCAAGACCAAGGTGGGACGCTGAACAGCCTCCACTACATTGGCCACGGTGAAGGTTTTTCCCGAACCGGTCACCCCGAGCAAGGTCTGGTGGCGTTCGTTTCCTTCAATTCCCTCTACCAGTTGCCTTATGGCTTCTGGCTGATCCCCCGTAGGTTTGAACCCTGAAACTACCTGAAATTTCATCCGATAAAAATACTAAAGGCTAGATCCAAAAGGAAGCAAATGTGGAAGATTATCTACTTGTCTGGAGAAATATCCTTCATCCAGGATATTCAGGATTTTACAGGTCCCGTTTTTTCAGCAGGGCATAGGACAAATAGATGAAAATGGCTGTCCAGACCATCACGACCAGAAACTCGTACCAATACACATGGTAATCAAACTTCATATCCTCGCCGATCTGTTGTCCGATGTTTTGTACGGCAGAAAGCCTAGTAAATGGTTCCTTGATCAAGTTGGCCATCGACTCCAAAGGAAAAAAATCCTTAACACGGTTTGCAGCAGACCAGCTCATGACCTTCCAACCCAATAGCCCGAACACAACCTGTTCAAAAATGCTCCACAGGATCAGAAAACCCAATGCAAATGCAGAACGCTTGACCAAGATGCCCAAAAAGAGGCAGAAAGAGAAAAACCCGACCAGCTTGATGAAAAAAGCGGGCAAGAACTCCATGTCCGAGAAAATGATGGACATTTCGTTATAGTCCGAATAGATCAGTCCCAAGATCATGGATACCACAAACACGAACACAGTCGATATGAGGGCAAAGGAAATCACGGTGAGGACTTTGGAGAGGATAAATTCCTTCTTGGAAAGGCCATCTATCAAGTTTTGCTTGATAGTCTTGTTGCTGTATTCGTTGGACATCATGGAAACAATGACAATGGCCAGGAACAGTTTGAAGAGTGCCGTGACAAAGGTATTGAAGTGCCAGATGTACGGAAAATTGAAGATGCCCTGATCGGCCAGATGGAACTGCACGGGCCCGATGTCAAATTTTATGGCCGCTATCAGTGCAATGGAGGTCAAAAGGACAAAGTAGGAGATAATGAGCACCTTGCTGGCCCTGTTGTTCCAAAGTTTTATGAATTCTATTTGTAGGAGACGTAACATTCGTTTTTTTTGATTAGTTGTTTTTGGTCAGGGTTAAAAATTGCTCTTCAAGGCTTTCTTTGCGTTTTACCAGATGGGAAAGAACGATGCCTTTTTCAAACAGCATCCTGTTCAGCGATTCAGCATCCATTTCTTCCTTAAGGTACGCGGTAATGGTACCATTGAAATGCTCTATTTTTCCAAAGCTGGCGTTTTTTTCAAGTAACGATTTCAGTTGCTGCATGTCGTGGGTTCGTAGTTCAAAAAAGCCGTGGCTGGCCAACATACTGTCCACCGGACCGGAATACAGATTTTCTCCCTTTCGGAGAATGATTACGTGGGAACATACTTTTTCTACCTCGTCCAGTAAATGGGAGGCAAGCAGTATGGTCGTGCCCTGACCGGCAATTTTTTTGATGATTTCCCTTATTTGGTGGATTCCCTGCGGGTCAAGACCATTGGTGGGCTCGTCCAAAATAAGGATTTCGGGGTCGTTGAGCAGGGCGGATGCAATGGCCAAACGCTGCTTCATCCCCAAAGAATAGGTTCTGAACTTACTGTTCCTTCGGTCCCAAAGACCCACCAATTCCAGTTTTTCCTGAATCTTGCTCTCCGATACTTCCTTGATCTTGCAGACCAGTTTCAGGTTTTGGATGGCGGTCATATAGGGGTAAAAGTTGGGTCGTTCAATTATGGCCCCTACTTTTTTGAGTGCTTCGTGTGTAGATGTGTTGCCATCGAACCAACTGAAATCACCAGAGGTTCGGTTCACAACGTTCAAAATAATGCCCAAAGTGGTGGACTTACCACTTCCATTGGGTCCCAAAATACCATAAACGTTGCCTTTTTCAATAGTAAAGGACAAATCTTTCACGGCAGTGAGATAGCCAAATTTTTTGGTAAGATGATTTACGGTCAGTATTGTTTCCAAGAGTTGCTATCGTTTTTTGAATGGTTTGTACTAACTTGACGAGGTTTAATGGAATTTGTTACAATAAAGAAAAAAATTGAAAGCGAAAGTCTGACAGGGAAATTTTAAAAGTCGGAAGTCGGAAGTCGGAAGTCAGAAGTGGTTTCAAGTTTTTGGTTTAAGGTTTTCAGCTCCTTGCTTTTTAACTTGATACTTGACACTTGAAACCCGAATCACCGGGCTGTCATCCTGAGCGTTGGTTGCTGAGCGTAGTCGAAGCAAGTCGAAGGGGCAGTCGAAATGTAATTGAATAACAGAATAACCAAGTCGAAAGTCAGAACACCCAGTATAGTTTCCATTGTCTTGTGTCTTTTGTCCAATATCCAGAACCGTAAAGAAAAATGTCCGAAGAAAAGTTGATGTCGAAAAAAAAGCCTGCCTATCCAGTGAACAAAAAACTGGATAACTATTTGCACAGGTACAACCGAAAAATAGAAATCCCGATATTTTATGACGACCTGTTGCGTTTTTCCGGTTCGGTGGTTGTTTATGATAACGATGGGGAGGATACCCTTTGGGTGCGGGTCTATTATTCGGATTTTGAGCGCAGGGAAATCGACATGAGCCTCAAAAAGGTCTATTCCATTCTCCATTCGGATGGTAGCGACCGCATTCATGAATATTTGAACGTCGATGCTGTGGATTTCTGCACCTTTGGAAATTCCAAGCCGTTCCGCATCAAGGTGAGGAACATCCTCAACGACAACTACACCTATTTTTACATCAAAAAGACAGATGCTTCCCGCATTTACGGTTTGGAGTTGGAGCACATGCTCTCACCCTACAATCTCAACTTTTTGGTCTATAAGGACACGCTGATAGAAGAGCATATTGCGGGCATCCCTGGTGATGTGTTCATCAAGGAGATGTTGCCCAAGTGTTCCGAATCTGAGAAGGCCCAATTGGCCAAGGAATTTGTAAAATTCAACGAACGCTGTATGATTCGGCTCTTAGGTGATATGAGGTCCTACAACTACGTAATTGTACCCGTGCACGATTTTGACCATGTGGTCTATAAGATCAGGGCCATCGATTTTGACCAACAGTGTTTTGAAGGGAAATTGAAGGTGTATAGGCCCCAGTTTTTTAAGGAAAACTACAAGATGGTGGAGCTGGTGCGCAACAAATTGCAGAAAGGTTCCGTGGATCAGTACAAAATCGAGGAACGGTCCATAGTGGCCAAACGGATCCTCAGCTCTGGCAACCGCATCAAACGATTGATAAATGCCGTAAAACCGCATACCATATCCCTTCCGGAAAACATTGAGCGGTTAAAACATGAAATCTATGACCTAACAAAGGACATGAATTTCAAAAAAAGCACCTCAATGGGAGAGGTATTGGCACTGGCCCTGGATTTTGTCAAAAGGAACTATGAAGATGTCAGCATGAAGCAGATCATCGAGAAGAAGTTTTAATCAATGTTCAATTACCAACGTGTAGTTAAAAATGACACTTCTTTGGAGAGACTATTACGATTTCTGCTATGAGTAGTTGCGTGGCTTAGCGGTTAATTTAGCAAGTACACACGAAACTGAAAATCCGCGAGGATTTTCAGAAACAGGCTTGAACTAGCAATTACTTGTAGCCAGTTTTTTATTTTTTTGTTTTTCCCCAAGCCAATACTTTTACTCCTTTTGAGTAATTAGTTCTACTTGGTTTTTCATTTATTAATTTTTTAAATCTCGGATAATTTAATTCCAATTTCTGCAAGTTAATTTCATTAATTGGCCATTCCAAATGATGGATTTCAAACTTATTAATAGACTCATTAGTCTCTTGGAAAAGAGCATATCTTTCCGTTAACCATTTGTCCAATTCCGTTTTATTGGTCAATTCCATTCCAATTTTGAATTCAATATTGAGGTTGTCTTTAAATTCCGAATTTTGGGATTGGTAATTCTGTTCAGTCCTATTAATTTTTGAATATCTATATGGAAGTTCTGAAATTCCTTTTGCGATTTTACACGATAAACTTTTTCCGCCTTCGATACTTAAAAAGTAAACTCCAGTTTTATTTTTTGACTTAACATATGTCCGAATGTTTATTTCGTCAAAATCCGATATTGGTGGAAAAGCTGGTAAATTTTTTGGTCGTATTTTTTCCATTGTAAAAGCAACAACAGAAACCCAAGGTTTACCTTCAAACAAGTCAATTTCCAATTCTTCAGGAACAAACTTTTTCAATTCAGTTAGGTCAACTTGATAGTGAAGAAATATTGCATTATTCCACTCTTGATAAAATTTCCAACTGTCAGTCGGAATTTCCCAAGGTCTGTGCTTTGTGGTATTTAATATTTCTCGGATTTTCATTTTTTAAATTGGCTACAACTATTGTTTATTGTCCATTGCTAATTGTTCTAGCTCTTCTGCTCCTTGTTGAAATAGACCAGATAATAGTACATCTGCCGCTCCTCGTCCCAACCCTTTTCCACAAATTTTTCAGCGGATTCCGGGTTGATGAAGTCCAATTTGATCTGGATGTTGGTGTCCAAGTTGATGACATTCTTGATTTTCTTCCGTGCATCTGAAACGGCCTTGTTGGCAATGTCAAAATTGGAAACGTCCTCGATGCTGTATTTGGGCCCTTTCTCCACTTTGTAGTGTTTGAACTCGGGAATCAACTCCGGGTTTTCCATCACCTCGTTCAGAAAAGCGGTCTCTTCAAAGGCATCGTTCTTGGCAAAATGGTTCACGGCGCGGTTCATGAACAATACTTCCTGCTGTTTGTCCTCTGCGGGAAGAACCACGTCCTTGGCAAAATTTTGACAGAATTTCAAATAATTTTTGGTGTAAAAGTTCTCATCGGTCAGCGGAACCAGTCCCAAAAAGTTCTCCAGCCAGTATTTGGCATCGTAGCGGTTGCTGTCCACCGACAAAATCTTGTAACCCTCCTCTTTGTCCACGTTGAACACAATGCAGCCCTTGTCCAATTTGTTGATGTTGATACCTTGACGGATCAAGATTTCCAGATTTTGCTCCTTTTCTTGAAACTGGAGGAAATCGTGTTTCAACTCACTTTTAAAAATACCCACGGCATCCGTTTTTTTGTTGTCGATGACCATGTCCGAAAAATGGACGACATATACCTCCCCACTTTTGATGTGCGGATGGTTGGATTGATCAAAGAGATGCTGGGTTATCTTTTTGGAAACCGCATGACCGTTAGAAGGGTTTTCGAATAGCTCGGAAACCGATTTATAGACCTCGTTGAACTCCAAATCCACCTCATGGGAAAACCTGAAATAGTTTTCTTCTTTTTCCCGGAAAGGCTTGAAAAAATATTCTTTCAGCAAACCTGCCATTTCATCATTCAAAGAGAAAGGTTCGGCGGAGAGAAAAGCCGACTCGTTCTTACTTTTGTTACCGACTCGGTGCAGGGAGATGCTTTCAATTTGGGCAGTATATAGGTTCAGCATATTTTAGGTTAAGGGTTAAGGGTTAAGGGTTAAGGATGATTTAGTTCCAGTTTTCGTCAAAGTCCATGTCGTCATAACTGTCGAGGAAATCGTCGAAATTTTCATTATCCTCCTCAGTTTCCGCTTCAAATTTTTTCTCTGGGGGCGAATCGGGAAGTTCACCAAAACTGAACAATAGGTTTGGATACACTCTTCCATCTTCCTTTTCGACAATGTCGGCGAGTTCCACAAAAAAGGTCCACATGCTGAAAAAATCGTACACATAGATCATTTTTGGGTGTTGTTCGGACAAAACGTCGTCCAGGGTTGTTTCGTTCATCAATCGGATGTCGGAACCATTCTCGCTCATATCGAAAAGTGCGATTTCCTCTTCCTGGTTCCATTCTTCGTCACAGGTGTAGAAGGATGCCATCTCACCACCTTCAAACCCAAAGGCTTGGGTTATGGCATTGTGAAAATCCTCCAAAGTGTTGTTATCCTCAATTTCGATATCCCTAAAGGTATCTTCCTCAGCATCAAGTATAATCCTGATTTTATAGATCATTCAAAAAAATTTAGCATGGGCACAAAGTTACAATATTTGGCCCTTATTTGGCGAACCGGTGCAAGGTAAAGGTCATAGCGGCCAACAGGAAAAAGGCACCGATTTGATGTACAACCCCCAACCAAAGCGGAACAGCGTAGATCAAAGTGAGCACGCCCAATAAAAATTGAACAAAAACCAATACCAATAAAGACCTTAGACCATTTTCCTGAACAGTTGTCCGTTGTACTTTTCGGCTCCTGAACCATATCCAGAGGATAAACCCGACCACAACATAGGCCAGGTAACGGTGCACAAATTGTACTCCGCTCTTCCCTTCGTAAAAGTTTTTGATAAGGGGCTGTTGCTCAATGTACACAGTTTCGTGCATCAATTTTCCTTCATTCATTAGGGGCCAGTGGTTGTGGATGAAACCAGCATCCAATCCGGCCACAAAGGCTCCCCAGATGATCTGGACAAGCAGCACGGCCAGACCCACCCTGATGAGGTTCCTGAGTTTTGTATTGATTTCTTTTTTGTTGGGGTATATGAGATCCAAGGCCACCCAAAGGCTATAGGCAAAAGTGACGAAGGCCGTGGTCAAGTGGGCCGCAAGTCGGTAATGCGACACATCCGGGCGATCTACCAAACCACTTTTGACCATATACCATCCCAAAAAGCCTTGAAATCCCCCCAAAAAGAACAGGATCAAACATTTTTTGATGGTGGACCTGTCCAATTTCTTGGTGAACAAAAAATAGAGGAACGGCAAGATGAACACAATGCCGATGAACCGGCCAATGACCCTGTGTAGCCACTCCCAAAAGTAAATATCCTTGAAATCTTCAAGGTCAAAATGGTTGTTCAGTTTTTGATACTCCGGATATTGTTTGTACAGTTCAAAAGCCTCTTCCCATTCCTGTTCGTTCATGGGGGGAATAGTCCCTTGTATCAATTTATAATCGGAAATGGAGAGTCCTGAATGGGTGAGTCGGGTGATGCCCCCCACCAATACCATGACAAAGATGAGCACACATCCTGTCAACAACCAATAGATTACAGCTTTGTTCTTTTTCATCCCGTATGGACTTTTAGGTTCATTTTTTTGCCTTTTTCCAGCATAAACTGATAGGCGGCTTCATATTCATTGGGAATTTCCCCTTCCAATATGGCTTCTTTTATGGCATCCTTGATAATCCCGATTTCCCTAGAAGGTTTCAGGTTGAAGGTTTCCATGATCTCTTCTCCCGATACCGGGGGTTGAAAGTTTCTGACGTGGTCCCTTTCCTCTACCTCCACAATCTTTTGACGGACCAGTTGGAAATTGTTCTTGTATTTTTTTTGTTTCCTTGGATTTTTGGTCGTGATATCGGCCTCGCAAAGGGTCATAAGGTCGTCCACATGATCACCCGCATCGAAGACCAAGCGACGTACCGCGGAATCGGTGACATGTTCTTCGGCCAAGATAATGGGGCGAGAGCTCATCAACACCATTTTTTGTACGAACTTCATTTTCTCGTTCAAGGGCATCTTGAGGCGTTTGAAAAGTTTGTACACCATTTTAGATCCCACAAATTCATGTCCGTGGAAAGTCCACCCAATTTTTTGGTGGAATTTTTTGGTGGGTGCCTTTCCTATGTCGTGCAAAAGTGCGGCCCATCGCAACCATAGGTTGTCCGTGGCCTCGGCAATGTTGTCCACTACTTCGAGCGTATGCCAAAAATTGTCCTTATGGCGTTGCCCTTCAATTTCCTCAATGCCCTGTAGGGCGACCAACTCAGGCAGAATGAACGGTAAGAGCCCGGTTTGGTGCATCAATTTGAATCCGATGGAAGGTTTTGGGGCCAACAAGATTTTGTGGAGCTCGTCCACAATGCGCTCGTTGGAAATGATTTTTATCCGTTCCTTGTGCGCAGTGATGGCCTGGAGCGATCTGAGCTCTATGGCAAATCCCAACTGGGTGGCAAAACGGATGGCACGCATCATGCGCAAAGGATCGTCGGAATAGGTGATGCCAGGTTCCAGAGGGGTTCGGATAATTTTTCTATCGAGGTCTGCAAGTCCATCAAAAGGGTCTAAAAGCTGCCCAAAGTTTGCCTTGTTCAGTGCCAGGGCCATGGCGTTGATGGTAAAATCCCTTCGGTTTTGGTCGTCTTCCAAGGTGCCGTCCTCCACAATGGGTTTTCGACTGTCCCGTTGGTAACTTTCCTTTCGCGCGCCCACAAACTCAAGTTCCATGCCCCCATGTTTGATCATGGCCGTGCCAAAATTCTTGAACACGGAGACCTCGGGTTTTCCCTTGAGTTTGGAAGCCACTTTTTGAGCGAGTTCGATCCCGCTCCCGATGGCCACAACGTCTATGTCCTTCGGGGTGTTTCGTTGTAAAAAATAGTCGCGTACATAGCCGCCGATCACATAGGAGTCAATGCCAAGTTCATCGGCAGTTGAACCGATCAGCTCAAAAATAGGGTGTTGTATGGCTTCTGTATGGAATTCCTTCGTCATGCTATTCCCGGATTACCTTCACCTGTCCGTCATTGCTCAATTTGATGATGGAAGAGGGGGAAGGGTCTTTGTTTTCGTCCGGCAAATTTACCACATAGTCCACTCCTTTTAAAATTTCAGGGGCTATATCCTTGAAACGTTTTGGGGTGGGTTGCCCAGAAATATTGGCCGAGGTGGAAACGATGGGTTTTCCAAATTTGTTGATAAGGTACTGGCAGAATTTGTCCGATGCTACCCGAATGGCCAGTGTGTTGTCTTCGGCAACAAGATTTGGGGCCACGCCCTTCGGTTCGTCAAAGACGATGGTGGTGGGCTTGGTGGCCAAGTCCATGATGTCGTAGGCCACTTCGGGCACCTCTTTTACGTGGCGTTCCAGCATCGCTTGGTTGGCCACGAGGCAGATCAGGGCCTTGCTGTCCTCCCTTTTTTTGAGGGCATATACTTTTTTTACGGCTTCGGGATTGGAGGCATCACAGCCAATGCCCCACACGGTGTCGGTAGGGTAGAGGATAAGGCCTCCTTCTTTGAGGGTTTTGTAGCAGTTGTTGATTTCTTCGGTCATTAGCTCAAATTTTAATTTGAAAATATTCGGTCAATGCCAACCATTGTGTTCTGTTTTTATCCTCTTTGATATTGGTTTTTTTCAGGGAATCTTTTTGGGACCCCAAAATTGGAATAGGTTCATTTCCACTGTTAGAGGCCTTCATCGAGATGGTACCTTTCAGCAGACCCATGGCTTTGAACCATAAGTCATCCGCTTTAGGGGCAAGTTGCAGAAAAAGCTCTTGGTCAAAGACTTTGTTATCCAATGTTCCGGGAGGATAAAGTGTGCCCCCTGCTCCAATGGGCAAAGTTGCATTAGTGTTGGGGCAGGTTGTCCTTGATTCCCAATTTTTGTAGGGGAGCAGTTCTCCGGTTTTGTCGTAGGAAATACAGCGGGTTTGATTGGCCATGATACAGTTGGGGTTCGCTTGGTGTGCTTCATAGATTTTGGATAACCAGTCTTTTCTATATATCATATCGTCATCACAGGTGACGATGGTTTTATCGGGATAGATTTTAAGGGGTTCCACAAGTTTTCTATGGGAACTGGAATAGGTGGTAAATTGAATGGAAAACAGATTATCGGTCAATTTGGCAAGTTTATTGGGGATTTGTTCTTTTAGGTCCTCATGTAGCCACAAAATGATTTTTTCGGGAAGGATATTCTGATTCATGATACTCCTAACAGTAATATGAACAATACCAAGCCTTGATGGAATGGAAGCCAATGAGACTATTACGGGGATTTTATTTTTCCCCGCCATAAGTTTTTTTGGGGATTTCGAAGCTAGCTTGATTTGATTGAAGAGGGAAACGGGTATTTCCTTGAGTTTCATTGTGATTTTTTTGGAAGGACAAAATTAAGGATATGCAATAACATTTAATATTTCTATTTTTGCCTGAATGAGCCAAGAAGAACGCCAGACACCCAAAATATCCGTAATCATTAGCACCTACAATGCCGAGGAATGGTTGGAAAAAGTGCTTTGGGGCTTCAATTGCCAGATTTTCAAGGATTTTGAGGTGGTCATTGCTGATGATGGGTCGGGCCCGAAGACCAAGGAATTGTTGGAAGAACTTTCCGCAAAAGTGTTCTACAATATTGTCCATGTATGGCAAGAGGACGATGGTTTTCAAAAATCGAGGATACTCAATAAGGCCATCGAGGCCTGTAATGCAGAATATATCATCATGACGGATGGTGACTGTATTCCCCGAGAGGATTTTGTCGAGGTGCATTACATCAACAAAGAACCGGGTTATTTCATTTCCGGAGGATACTATATGCTCCCGATGAATATTTCCAAATTGATTACTTTGGAGGATATAGAGAAACAAAACTGTTTCAATATCAATTGGTTGAAAGAAAAAGGAATTCCCAAAACGTTCAAGAACAACAAGCTTACGGCCAGTGGTTTTATTTCGAAACTTTTGAACACATTTACCCCGACCAATGCCAGTTGGAACGGTCATAATTCATCAGGTTGGAAAAAGGACATCCTGAACGTGAACGGGTTTGATGAGCGTATGCAATATGGGGGGCAGGATCGGGAGTTGGGCGAACGCCTCTTCAATTTTGGGATAAAGTCAAAGCAACTGCGCTATAGTGCGGTCTGTGTTCACCTAGATCATAAAAGGGGGTATAAGACACCGGAATCCATTGCCAAAAACCAAGCGATACGAAAGGAAACGAGGTCCAAAAAAGCGGTCTGGACGCATTACGGCATTACCAAATAGTAGGCCAGCTCGTTCTTTTTTTCCAATCTTTTCAACTCCCTGAACCGTTCCAGCACTCCAAGTGCATTGAGGTAGCATATCGTGATTCCCTTTTTTCCGTCCAAAAAGCCGAATCTGATCATGTAGTGGTTGAAGAATTTCCAGAAGGGTTTTACCGTCATCATCAGGTAATTGAAATGCTTTTCCTTATAAAAATCCTCTTTGGCCTTCAATTGCCCATATTTGAGCATTTTTCCCTTATAATCCTCGTAATTTTTATAGCAATAATGGGTCAACCTTTCTTTTAGGATGCCCGAGTTTCCATCCACTTCAAGGGTTTCATGCACCAATTTTTTGTCGGTGAAGCATACTTTACTTTTCCTGAAGAGCCTGTGGTTCTTGTCGGTCTGCCAACCACTGAAATGTAACGGCTCATTTTGGAACATGAACTTGCGATAAAACCAATAGGCCTCATGGGCATTGGGATCGTTGATGGTCGCAATGATCTCTTTTTGGAGTTTTTCGCTGACCACCTCGTCGGCATCCAAGAACAAGACCCAATCGTTGGAGGCCTGTTTCAGCGTGAACGATTTTTGGGCCGTAAAATTTTCAAAAGGGTTTTGGATGACAGTGACCTTTGGATGGTTCATCAAATATTCATAGGTCCCATCGGTACTATATGAATCTACCACAAGAATCTCATCGGCAAACGAAACGGAATCAATACATCTTTCAATGTAGCCCATCTCGTTGTAGGTAATGATGAGTGCTGATAATTTTTGCTTTGGGGTGCTCAATCCAGCCATAATTTATTGGTAAAGGTTTTAGTGGTTTGCAAAACTATAACAAAAAAACAGGGTAAAAATTGTTTGCCCGTTTCTTTTTCTTACAACAACGAAAAAACCAAATACCCTACTTTTAATGTGAAAACCTTTGGATTCTTCGCAATGCTGTTTCATTCTTTTAGATAGAGTGCCATTGGGATGGTTGCGTAAGGAGTTTGATTTTTTGTCTTATAGAAGATGTGGGAAAGTTCTCAGGACAGTACTTTCCTTGTTTTGGCCAGAGCGGCACCGATCACTTGGTGCATGTCATAATAGCGGTATTCTGCCAATCGGCCCCCAAAAATTGTTGTTGTCTCCTGCTCCGCCAATTTTTTGTATGTATTGAACAGATCTGTGTTCTTGGCATCGTTGATGGGATAGTAAGGTTCATTGTCCGAAGAGGCCTCCAGCGGGTATTCTTTGGTAATCACCGTGGTCTTTTGCTTCCCGAATTCAAAATGTTTGTGTTCGATGATCCTAGTGTAGGGGATGGAGGCTTCCGTATAGTTTACCACAGCATTGCCTTGATAATTGTCCTGATCGAGGGTAGTGTGTTCAAAATGAAGGCTACGGTATTCGAGCTTGCCATGGCGATAATCAAAATATTCATCGATTTTTCCGGTGAACACCACTTGTTTGGCCAGGCTTTCCATTTTTTTTCGGTCCTTGAAAAAATCCACATTTGTTCGGCATTCAATGCCGTCAAGAAGACCTTGGGTCAATTTGTTGTAGCCGCCAATGGGGATGCCTTGATAATCGTCGTTGAAATAGTTGTTGTCATACGTAAATCGTAAGGGCAACCTCTTGATGATAAAGGCTGGGAGTTCCGTTGCTTTTCTGCCCCATTGCTTTTCGGTATAACCCTTGATCAATTTTTCATAGATGTCCCTGCCCACCAGCGAAAGTGCCTGTTCTTCCAAATTGGACGGTATCTTGTCCTTGTATTCCTTCGTCTGTTCCGCTATGATGGCCTTGGCTTCATCTGGAGTGACAATCCCCCACAATTGGCGAAACGTGTTCATGTTGAACGGGAGATTGTAGAGTTCACCTTTATAGTTGGCCAACGGGGAGTTGGTATATCTGTTGAAGGGAACAAAACTGTTCACGTAGTCCCAAATAAATTTGTCGTTGGTGTGGAAAATATGGGCCCCATACTTGTGCACGTTGACGCCGTCCACATCCTCACAGTAGGTATTGCCGCCAAGATGTTCCCTTTTGTCTATCACCAAACATTTTTTCCCCTTTTTATGGGCTTCATGGGCAAAAACGGCACCATACAGTCCAGCACCTACAATCAGAAAATCATATTCAGGTTCACGCATGTTGTCCACAATCTTTGGTTTGTAATTTAAAGGCGATGGGTCGCAATTTATGGATTCGAGAAAATAAAAAAGGATATTTTTGAAAAAAACGGACCAAAATGCAAAACCGAAAACTGTTCTATATCTCCAGAAATTACAAGTTTTCCAGAAATGCGGCCTCCAAGCCCAAAATGGACTGTGAGGAAGTGCTGTCCAAATCCGGATTCAAAAACCTTGGGTTCCGGCAAAGCAACCATCCCAGTTCGGCCATTGGTGCGATCATCAGCTTTTTTGGCATCACTTTGGGATTGATCAGGTTGCCATTTTCATCGGTGCTCTGTATGCAATATCCACTCAGTAAATTTTTCGGTTACAAGGTGGCCGTGGCCAAGCTGAAAGGGTGTGAACTGATTTTGATCGTCCACGATGTAAAGACGCTCATGGGCAAGAACAGGGATGCCGGAAAGGAGATGAGGCGGTTCAACAAGGCCGATGTGCTCATATTGCACAATCAGGTGATGATGCAGTGGTTCGCCGAAAATGGATACAAGGGAAAAATGGTTCCCTTGTACCTCTTCGATTATCTGTTGGCCGATGGGCAGAAACTGCCCGAACAGTCTTTGGGCCAAGGGAATGAAATCGTTTTTGCAGGGGGACTGGGCATGGAAAAAAGTGCCTTTCTCTACCAATTGGATGAATTGCATCCGAACTTTACCCTCAAACTTTATGGAAACGGCTTTCAAAAGGAGAAAGTAAAAGAAGGTTCCGTATTGCACTACCAAGGAGTTTTTGCCCCCGATGAGGTCTTGGATCACTTGAAGGGAAATTTTGGCCTCGTATGGAACGGAAATGCCATCAGGGAATGCGATGGTGATTTTGGTAAGTACATCCAATACAACAATCCACACAAAACGTCCCTTTATTTATTGGCAGGCCTTCCCATCATCATTTGGGACAAAGCGGCCGTTGCCCAAGTGGTGGAACGGGAAAAAATAGGGTTTGCCATTGCCTCCTTGGAAGAATTGTCGGAAAAACTCGCCCAAATCGATCCGACCACATACGACCAAATGGTCGCCAATGTACACACAATCAGAAACAAGATTGCCAATGGCCACTTCTTACAGGAAGCCGTTACAAATGCCTTGGCACAGTTGGCGTAACGGGTTTTATACCGCTACGTCATGTTCTCTTAGGGCGTTGTTCAGGGATGTTTTCTTGTCCGTACTTTCCTTGCGTTTCCCAATGATAAGGGCACAGGGAACTTGGTATTCACCTGCAGGGAATTTTTTGGTGTAGCTTCCGGGGATCACCACCGATCTTGCGGGTACCCTTCCTTTCAACTCTATAGGCTCGTCACCCGTCACATCAATGATCTTGGTGGAAGCGGTAAGGACTACATTGGCTCCCAGTACGGCCTCTTTTTCCACACGGACCCCTTCTACCACAATACAGCGCGAACCGATAAAGGCATTGTCCTCAATGATCACAGGTGCGGCCTGCAAGGGCTCCAATACCCCGCCGATGCCAACGCCACCGCTCAAGTGGACGTTCTTGCCGATCTGGGCACAACTCCCCACAGTGGCCCAAGTGTCCACCATGGTTCCTTCATCCACATAGGCACCAATGTTCACGTAGCTGGGCATGAGGATAGTTCCCTTGGAAATGTACGCGCCATGTCTGGCCACCGCATGGGGCACCACACGAACGCCTTTTTCTTTATATCCTCTTTTGAGGGGAATCTTATCGTGGTATTCAAAAATGCCAGCTTCAAGGACCTCCATTTTTTGGATGGGGAAGTAGAGCACCACTGCTTTTTTCACCCACTCGTTGATCTGCCATCCCTCTTCGGTAGGCTCTGCACAGCGCAACTGGCCCAAATCGATAAGGTCTATAACTTTACGGATGGCCGTTTGGGTCGTTTCCTCTTCCAACAATGCTCTATTGTCCCACGCTTTTTCTATGAGCGTCCTTAATTCTGTCATTTTCTTAAATTTTTCGCAAAGATACGCCCCTCCACAGAATATTGCCCCCATTTTTAAGGCCATAACATTTTTAGGGTTATTTTTGCCAAAAAATTGTCTTGGCAAGAATTTTGGCTTTGGATTATGGTAAGGTGAGGACGGGAATTGCTGTCACGGACGAGCTCCAACTGATCGCCTCCGGGCTCACCACAGTGGAGACCAAGGATCTGATCCCGTTTTTGGAAAATTATTTTCAAAAGGAACAAGTGGAGCGGATCGTGGTGGGACTTCCCAAACAGATGGACAATACACCTTCGGAATCCGAAGCCCTTATCCAGGAATTTTTAAAGAAAATGTCGGCCAAGTTCCCTACCTATCCCGTGGAGCGCCAAGATGAAAGGTTCACTTCCAAAATGGCGGTACAATCCATGCTGGAAAGTGGAATGAAAAAGAAAAAGCGCCAAGACAAGGCCTTGGTCGATGAAATAAGTGCCACGCTCATATTGCAGGCCTACTTAAACCGATTTTAGTTTTATGATTTTACCCATTGTTGCATACGGAGATCCCGTTCTACGAAAAAAAGCAGGTGACATTGCCCCAGAATACCCGAAGTTGGAAGAGTTGATCTCCAACATGTGGGAGACCATGTACAATGCCCATGGCGTTGGATTGGCAGCTCCCCAGGTCGGATTGCCCATACGTTTGTTCGTAGTGGATACCACCCCTTTTTCCGATGATGAAGACCTGAGCCCAGAAGAGCAGAAAAAGTTGAACGGTTTCAAAAAAGTGTTCATCAATGCCAAGATTACCGAGGAGACCGGAAAGGAATGGGATTTTAACGAAGGTTGCCTAAGCATACCCGATATCCGGGAAGATGTAAAACGCAAACCCGAGATTACCATCAGCTATTTGGATGAAGACTTCAAGCCACATACCGAGACTTACGATGGTCTGTTGGCAAGGGTGATCCAACACGAATATGACCACATTGAGGGCATCATGTTCACGGACAAGCTGTCTTCCCTCAAAAAACGCCTGCTCAAAGGCCGTTTGGAAAAGATTTCCAAAGGAAAGATCGATGTGGATTATAGAATGAGGTTTCCCAATATCAAAAAAGGACGTTAAAAAAATCACAGTTTCCGATAATACCATATTTTTGCCCGCATAAGTTGATTGGAGGACGTAATTGTACCATTAATTTGGTAAGATGTCACATCGAGCGCAGTCGAGATGTTTTGTCAATCTTTCGACTGCGCTCAAGAAGACAAAACATATTTCCATTCATTAGTGGGATTTGATTATAAACAAGTATAAAAACTATAAATGGCACTTGACAAGATTTTATCTATTGGCGGAAAGCCCGGACTTTACAAACTACTGACCCAAACCAGAAGCGGCTTTGTAGGCGAATCCCTATTGGACGGCAAGCGTGTTACCGTGGGATTGCGGAACAATGTGAGCGTACTTTCCGAAATCGCCATTTATACCTTGGAAGAGGAAGTGCCACTTCGTGAAGTCTTTCAAAAGATAAAAGAAAAGGAAGACGGCAAAAAGACCACCATCAACCACAAGGCCGACAAAATTGAGTTGGAGGAATATTTCTTCGAGATCCTCCCCAATTACGACGAGGATAGGGTGTATGCCAGCGATATCAAGAAGATCATCCAATGGTACAACATCCTTGTCGATAACAAGATCACCGATTTTGTTGTGGCCGAAGACGCAACTGAAGAAGTCCCCGCTGAAACAGCATCCAGCGAGGAAGAATAAACTTTATTCCTTGGCCCAGTCCACCAACTTTGTTGGATAATAATTAATTTTCATCTCGTTCAGATAGGGCACTTGCTGCGCCAAGCGCTTTCTGTAGTCCTCCCAATCGCAATGTTCCGTTGGGGACCAGCCCAGTTCGGCATACCCAATGGCACGGGGAAAGGCCAAATATTCCATGCCGGCACTGTCGTCTATGGTCTCGGACCACAGAGGGGCCTCAATGCCAAGGACGCTCTCCACGGGAAGACCCTCCACCAAGGTTTCAGGAAGCCACTTGTAGGCCACATCCACAGGGATAAGGCCAGCCCAGGTCAATCCATATTCGGAGATTGAATCATATTTCATGTCCATATAGGTCTTTCCGGCCATCGAAATGAGGATCTTGGAGCCGTTTTTGGCAGCTTTGATGGCATACTCCGGTTCGTTCCATAGTTGGACCACGGTTGAGGCGTCTATGTCAGCTTGCGCAATCTCGTTCCAGCCGATGGACCTTTTGCCATGCTTCAGTACAATCTTCTCCACTTTTTCCACAAAGTGGATGTAGTCCTTCTTCTTGGTCACATGGCTTTCATCCCCGCCGATGTGGAAGTATGGGCCAGGGGTGATGGCTGCTATTTCGCCGATCACGTCATCCAGGAAACTGTAAACGGTATCTTTTTGGGCGTCAAAAGTGCTGAAACCTACTTTTGTCCCGGAGTAGGGTTTCACAGGTTTTCCATTACCGTTCAAAAAAGGATAGCTCACCGAAGCAGCGTTCGTATGTCCGGGCATATCCACTTCGGGAACGATGGTGATGTGTCTTTCTGCGGCATATCGAACCAATTCCTTATAATCCTCTTGGGTGAAAAAACCACTTTTGCCACCACCCACTTCGGTCGCTGCACCGATCTCTGTCAATTTTGGCCACGATTTTATCTCGATCCGCCATCCTTGGTCATCCGTAAGGTGCAAGTGCAGCGTGTTGTATTTGTAATAAGCGAGGATGTCCATGAATTTTTTCACTTCGTCCACTGTAAAAAAATGGCGTGCCACATCCAGCATCGCCCCACGATAGGCAAACTTGGGCGCATCCACTATTTTTCCGGTAGGTATCAGCCACAAAGGGTGGTCGGTAAGCGTGTCGTTGCTTTGCTGTGGGATAAGCTGTCTAAGGGTCTGTATGCCCCTAAAGGCGCCCGCAGCGGTTTTGGCGTTCAAAAGAATGGAATCTTTCTTGATGTAGAGCTGGTAGGACTCGGCCGACTCCAGTTCCAAACTGTCCGATTGGTTGATATATATCATCCGCTCCACCTTGCTGTCAGGCGTGGCATTCACCGCAAGGTCCAGACCGGTCTTTCCCTTTATTTTTTCGGATAGGTATTTGCCCACCTCCTCAAATTTGGGGTCAACCGTCGAGGTATAGATGGTCGTACTGCTGTCCAGTCCAAAGGCACTGTGTGTGGCAATCGTCTTGACAGGTTTGGGAATCAAGGGAACAGTGGTCAAATCTGTTTTTGGAAACACGATTTCCTTTTTTTCGGTTTGACAGGCGGCCAAACACACGATGGCAGCGAACAGTACTAAGGATCGGTATATCATAATGATCGATTGGTTATTCTAGGTAATTTTTGATGACATCGTACCAGATGTCATACCCTTTTGAATTCATATGGAGTCCATCTTCAATAAAGATGTCCTGTTTTAGTTTCCGTTTTTCCAACATCGGGTACCAGACATCCACAAACTCCACTCTTTCGGTTTTTGAGGCCAATCGAGCCAACTTTCTGTTCAAACGCCTGTACTTGCCCCGCAGTTTCCATCGGGAAATGCTGGGTTTGGCCGAAATAAGGACAATTTCCATGTCCGGTCTTCTTTCCTGAAGGGTCTGTATGATCTTTTCAGATGTGTTGAGAATGTCCTTTAATCTTTTTTTTGCAGAGATGTCATTGTCCCCTTCATAAATGAAGACCTTCGTCGGGCTGTAGTCCAAAATAAGATTGTCAAGATAGAGGGCCAAGTCCGAAAATTGGGAGCCACCAAAGCCCGTATTGAGTACTTGGTGATGGGGGAAGCGTTCTTGGAGGTCTTTCCACAACCGAACGCTGGAACTTCCTGTAAACACTATGGTGGGACGGGAAACATCCCAGATGGTATCGTATTTTTTCTGGATGTCCGTCACCTCTTTTTTGAAAGGTTCGAGGGATTGCGAATGGCCAAGGTAGGAGAGGAGCAATAGGGCAACTTGGATTCTCTTCATGGATCGAGATATTTTTCCAAAAATAAGATATATGAACTTCATCCTAAGCTTGTCCTTTGCATTCCGTTTCAAAAGTGTTGAAAAATGGTTGATACTCTTCGCAAATAACACCAAGATCCAATGTGGTCTAAAGTAGGGGATTTGTACTTTTGGCTAAAATATTATAGATGAACGCAAGACCAGAGCAGCTAAAGGCATTGGAACGCCTGTTGAACATCATGGATGAACTCCGTGAGCAATGTCCTTGGGACAAAAAACAGACCATGCAGACCCTCCGCCACCTCACCATAGAGGAAACCTACGAACTGGGGGATGCCATTCTGGACAATGACCTTGATGAGGTGAAGAAGGAATTGGGTGATTTGTTGCTGCACATCGTCTTTTATGCCAAGATCGGTTCCGAAACCCAGGATTTTGATATTGCGGATGTTGCCAATGGTATTTGCGAGAAATTGATCAACAGGCATCCGCACATTTATGGCGATGTCAAGGTGCAGGACGAGGAAGAGGTAAAGCAGAACTGGGAGAGCATCAAACTGAAGGAAGGGAAAAAAAGTGTACTCGAGGGTGTGCCCAACAGTCTTCCGGCATTGGTGAAGGCCAACCGCATCCAGGAAAAAGTGGCCGGCGTGGGGTTCGACTGGGAGCACCCGGAACAGGTCTTTGAAAAACTGAAGGAGGAATTGGCGGAGCTCCAGCATGAAGTGAAGCAGAATGACATGGACAAGATGGAGTCCGAGTTTGGGGATGTACTGTTTTCCATGGTGAACTACGCCCGTTTTCTGAAGATCAATCCAGAGAATGCCCTGGAGCGTACCAACAAGAAATTCATCAAGCGTTTCCAATATTTGGAGGGCAAGGCCAAGGAATCGGGAAAGACCTTACGGGAAATGACCTTGGCCGAGATGGATGTTTTTTGGGAAGAAGCAAAAGGTCTTTGAACAATACCATTCTGACCAAAAGAATTACTTACTGAACTCCATAGAGGCATTGTCCCCTTGAGGGGACTTTAGGGGTGTTTTATCCCAAAAAGTTTATACAGATTCGGGGTGAAAAAAATTCCGATCCCACTATCTTTACGCTCTTTTTTAAACCACCGAAGTGTTCCAGCAATACACTAAAGAATTCGCCTATAACCTCAAGTTGTCCTACCCCGTTATCTTGGGGATGTTGGGACATACTTTTGTGGCCTTTGCCGACAACATCATGGTAGGGCAATTGGGTACGGCCGAATTGGCCGCGGTCTCTCTTGGAAACAGTTTTGTGTTCATTGCCATGTCCTTGGGCATTGGTTTTTCAACGGCGATAACCCCTTTGGTGGCAGAGGCAGATGGGGCAGGGGACCAAGCAGCGGGCAAGAATGCACTCAAGCACGGTTTGGTACTCTGTACACTACTGGGACTTTCCCTGTTTGGGGTCATTTTGCTTTGCAAGCCCCTGTTGTACCATATGGAGCAACCTCCAGAAGTGGTGGAACTCGCCATCCCATATTTGGAATTGGTGGCCTTTTCCTTGGTGCCCTTGGTCATGTTCCAAGCGTTCAAACAGTTTTCTGATGGATTGTCGCAGACCAAATACCCCATGATTGCCACCATTTTGGCCAACGTGGTGAACATTTCCCTCAATTACCTGCTCATATTTGGATCTTTTGGATTCCCTAAAATGGGGATTGTCGGTGCGGCCATCGGGACCTTGGCGTCACGTGTGGTAATGGTTGCCTTTATTTGGTTTTTGTTGAAGCAAAAGAAAAAGTTCAAGGTTTATGTGACCCACTTCAATTTTAAAAAGATTGAGAAAAAGGTCATGAAGAAGATCATCAACCTTGGGTTCCCCTCTGCTTTGCAGATGTTCTTTGAAGTGGCCATTTTCACAGCGGCTATCTGGCTGAGTGGGGTATTGGGAAAAAATGCCCAGGCCGCCAACCAAATTGCCCTGAACCTGAGCAGCATGACTTTCATGGTGGGTATGGGGTTGAGTGTGGCAGCTATGGTACGTGTCGGCAACCAAAAGGGACTCCAAAATTTCAGAGATCTCAAGCGAATAGCCGAATCCATCTTTTTTCTGACATTGCTATTGGAAATTGTGTTCGCCGCAGTCTTTCTGGTAGGAAGACATTGGTTCCCCACCATCTATTTGGATGTGGACGATCTTGTCAACCAAGCGGACAATACCGAAGTAATTGTCATTGCGGCCAAACTGTTGCTGGTTGCGGCCTTTTTTCAGATATCGGATGGATTGCAAGTGGTGGTGCTCGGGGCTCTTCGTGGACTTCAGGATGTAAGGATCCCAACGCTCATCACCTTTGTGGCCTATTGGATGATAGGATTCCCGATCAGTTACTATTTGGGGCTGTTCACCGATTTTGGCAGCACGGGCATCTGGATCGGGTTGCTGTCGGGACTAACAGCATCGGCGGTAATGTTGTATATTCGGTTCAACTATTTGACCAAGAAATATATAAATCTATAACTATGTATAGAATACTAAGTTCAATTTTTGTTCTGTCAATTTTAACCTCATTGTCATTATTTTCCCAAAATTCTGAATATAGAGTTTCCTCCTATCTTACAGAAGGTACTAAAGCACCAAATACTCATTACATAGGAGAAGCTTGGCTGAATCCTATTATTCATGATGATACAGAATTAGGTTATAACATCACGAAAGCAACCTTTAAGGCCAACTCTACCTTGGATTGGCACAAACATAGTTCTGCCCAAGTTCTTATAATTGTGGACGGAGAAGCATATTATCAAGAAAGGGGGAAGGAACCTTTGATACTAAAAGAAGGCGATGTCATCAAATGTGAAAAAAATATTGAACATTGGCATTCATCAACAAAATTCAGTGATGTGACGTATTTGGCTTTGTACAGTGGTGAACAGCCGACAACGTGGACCGAAGTACTGACGCAAGAATATTATGATGTTGTAGCAGAAAAGCTAAAAACTCATAGATAAAGAAAATTGAATTAAGAAGATTCCAACATCTGAAATCTAACTATTTGATAAATGGAACTACCTAAATTTTTATTGGCCGACAACACCGATTATCCCGAGGCCATTTTTATTGTACATACTGAATATCCACGTTTTGTCATCAATCTGGAAAATGATGAAGTGGAGTGGTTGGAGGAATTTTCCCAAGAGGATGAAGCAGAGCTTGCCGCTGAGGCCGAAAATCTTATCGAAGCGGCCAATGCGTTTTATGACAGGGAAGTTTCCAGATACGACGAATAATGCTCGAACAGCTCTTACAGTACGATAAGGACCTCTTTTTGTTCCTGAACGGTCTGGGAACAGAAAGGTGGGATGGTTTTTGGATGTTCATGACCGGAACCCTGAATTCCCTGCCCCTATATTTGGTGCTGCTCTATCTTAGCTATAAAACCTTCGGTTTAAAGAAAACAGCTATCGTATTGGTGGCCGTCGCCCTGTTGATAACCTGCACAGACCAATTATCCAATTTTTTCAAATATGGTGTTGGCCGATTGCGTCCCTGCCACGACCCCGAAGTCAGTCCCGTGATGCGCTTGGTAAAAAGTTATTGTGGCGGAAAGTTCGGGTATTTTTCTGCCCATGCAGCCAATTCTTTTGGTCCGGCCATTTTCTTCACCGTTCTTTTTCGCAATAAGGTGAAATACATGGGCTGGATTCTGATTGTTTGGGCCTCCGTAGTAGCTTACAGCAGAATTTATATCGGTGTGCACTATCCTTTGGATGTCATCACAGGAGCCTTCTTGGGCTCGCTTTTCGGATGGTTATGGGCCAAGTTGGCTATATTTGCTTTCCAAAAAATAGGGGAATGATATCGACCGCTAGATACTGGTTTTATATTGCGCTGATTGTGGTGGTGTATATAATCGGGATGTTCGTGACCCTCTTCGAGAATGATTCGGCCCAATTTGCGGTGATGGCCATGCGGATGGTCCAAGAGAATGATTTTTTGAGCCTTTTCAAAGGTCCGGAAGAATATCTGGACAAACCTCACATGCACTATTGGTTGTCCGCCCTTTCCTATAAAATTTTTGGCATACATGATTGGGCCTACCGCATTCCCGGTATTTTGGCTACGCTTTTGGCGGCTTATAGTTGTTATGGCCTGGGTAAGCTGCTTTACAATAAGGATGTTGGTCGCTACGCTTCGTTGATTTTCATGACTGCACAGACCATTGTCTTGTCCACAATCGATGTCCGAACCGATGCCGTGCTGACCGGGTTCACCATTTTTGCGATATGGCAATTGGCCACTTTTATTGAAAAAAATACCCTAAAAAGTATTGCGCTGGGCGCCTTTGGGGCGGGGATGGCCTTTTCCACCAAAGGGCAGATAGCCTTGGTGGTCATTGGGATTTCCCTCTTGTGCCATTTGGCCTATACCCGAAAATGGGCACGTTTGCTCAATTGGCGTTTGTTGGTGGCCCTTTTGGTCTTTGGGTTGACCATTTCCCCGATGCTGTATGCCTATTACCATCAATTTGACCTTCATCCGGAAAAAGTAATCCGGGGCAAGGACCACCGAAGCGGAATCTTCTTCATTTTTTGGGAACAGAGCTTCGAGCGAATGAGTGGTGAAGGAGTCGGGAAGAACAGTAGCGATTTCTTTTTCTTCTTCCACACCTTTTTGTGGGTGTTCCTGCCTTGGACCGTTCTGGCATTGATCGGGTATTGGACGCAATTGAAAGCATTTTGGCAAGCCAAGTTTGCCCAGCGTCCGCAACTGGAGTTTCTGACCGCTGGTGGCATTTCCATTCTATTCTTCCTGATCAGCTTTGCGCAGTTCAAACTGCCGCACTACATCAATATTTTGATTCCACTCTATGCCGTGATGTCGGCCGCTTTCCTGTTTGGGTTGTATCAAAGCGAAAAACAGAAAATGGCCAAGGTTATCCTGGGTATCCAATATTTTATATTGGGATTGGTGGTCGTCTTCATCCTGCTGGTCTGTTTCTATGTGTTCAGGTTGGAACAGTGGTACGGGTATTTATTTTTGGCCGCAGCATTGGCACTGGTGGCCTATTTCATCTTAAAAAAAGAAACGGTCTATGAAAAGATCGTGACGGTCGCCATTCTCAGTTCGGTAGTGCTGAACGGGTTGATGAATGCCCATTTCTATCCCAAATTGCTTGAATACCAAGGAGGCTCCACCATGGCGGAAAAGGTGAGGGAGAACAATATTCCCGTGGACAGGATCTATAAGATTTCGGAAAGGTACTCTTGGTCGTTGGATTTCTACAACAAAAAGCCGGTACAGATTACTTCACTATCGGAAATAGCTGATAAAAAGGATATTTGGGTCTATGCCACGGACGAGGAACTGGAGCAGTTGCGGGAAAATGGGTTCCAGTGGGAAGAACAGATCACGGTAGATCAATTCCGGATTACCCGCCTACAGGCCAAATTCCTGAACCCGAACACTCGTGAGGGCAAGCTCAACCACATGCATTTGGTTCATTTGGATTGATTCGATTCCAGTTCCGGTTTTTTGAAATGATACGCTATTCCCACAAAAGAAACGAGGGCCGTAATCAAAAAGAAGGTAAAACTGATACCAATGGATGTGCTCGCGTCCAGTCCCAACCATTTGGCACCATACAGAAAAGTGACTTCCCGGCTTCCAATGCCACCAATGGTCAATGGAATGACCGACACAATGGACGAAATCAAAAAGACGAAAAGATATTCGATGGCGTCCAGCGTAACTGATAATGACCTTAAAATAAAGAATGCGCAGACTAATTGTGCCAATTGCACCAGTGCCGAATACCCGAACGATTTCCAAAAAACAGGAAGGGTAGTGGGGAAGAGCGATCTGTTCAAGAACCAAAATACGATTACACTTGCCGGAATGGCCACCATCAGCAGCCAGAAAAAGGATTGGAGGAATGCATTTTCCGATAGTAAGGCAAGGGCGCAGGCATACACGAACAGCAATAACATCCCGCTCAACCGGTCCAGCAGCAGACTTGAAACCACTTTTTTGGTGCCGGGTTGATAAGCTTTTTGGACTACATACCCCTTGTAGGCGTCCCCACCGATTCCCCCAGGGAGGAAGAGGTTATAGAACATCCCGAGCAGGTACAATTTTAGGTTGCCGGTGTGCGAAAGTTGGGCTCCAATTTGGTGGAAATATAGGTTCAGCCTGAATGCGGAGAGTACTTTGGAAACCACAAAAAACAGGAGTGCAAGGAAAAGAAAAAGCGGGTCGCTCTTTCGGAGTGTCTGCAAAACGTCCTTCAGATCTATTTTGGTGAAAATAAAGTAGATCAGTGCAGCACTGATGACCAACTTTAGGGCGGTGATGCTTTTTTTACGCAGCTTTGCTGTCACCTATGGTAATTTTTTTGATGCGATAGGGCCGTTTCTGTTGGGATTCGTAGTAGGTGCGTATCAACAGTTCCATCACAATCCCGATGGTGAACAGTTGAATGCCTCCCAAAATGATCATCACTCCAAAAATCAATAAGGGCCTGTTCCCAATGTCCTCACCAAAACCAAGTTTTACGATCAATAGATAAATGTTGATAAAGATGCCAAGGATGATCAGCAGCACCCCAAAAATCCCAAAAAGATGGATGGGGCGTTGGAAATATTTTCGGATGAAGAGCAAGAGCATCATATCGGCAACCACTTTGAACACCCGTTCCAGGCCATATTTGGAAACCCCGGCATGTCGCGCATGGTGTTTGACGGGAACCTGCTTGATTTGACCTCCTTCCAAATAGGCCAAAAGCGTAATGAAACGGTGCATTTCCCCATACAGATTGAGTCCCTTGGCAATATCCTTGGTGAATACCTTAAGGGCACAACCATTGTCCTTGATATCCAGTTTCGTCACCCTTCGCACCAAAAAATTGGCAATTTTGGAAGGGATTTTTTTGACGAGGGAGTCCTTTCGTTTCTGGCGGATGCCCGTGACCACATCATATTCTCCGCTCACGGCGTATTCCAGCATGTGCGGAATGTCCGAAGGGTCATTCTGGAGATCGCCGTCCATGGTGATGATGTATTCGCCTTCCGCATAGTCGAGTCCGGCGGCCAGGGCAAGGCTCTGTCCGTAATTTTTTTTCAGTTCGATGAGGTGGACCTTGTCATCATCCATATCCTTGACCCTTTTTCGGGTCTGGTCCGTGGAAAAATCGTCCACATACACAATTTGGTAGTGGTATCCTTCGAGGCTTTCATGGATTTTTTGGGTGAGAAGGACCACATTGTCCTCTTCATTGTATAACGGAACCACTATGGATAAAAGGGAATCGGTGACGGTGCTCATTTCATTTTTGATCTGTGCAAATTTATCGCTTTTATTTAAAGTTCCTTGGTAATCTTGTCCAATAGGAGTTTGGCAGCATAAAAAGGGGACACTTTGTTCTCTTCGATATCCTTGAGCAACTCGTTCTGCACTTTGATGAAAGCGGGTTTTTGATGGAAAAACTGTTTGAGGTAATCATCCACGGTCTGCAGGAACCAGTTCTTGTTCTGGTTTTTCCTGTTCTTTTCAAAAAAGCCATTCTGCTTGTTCTGACGGACAAAATCTTCCACCATGTTCCAGATTTCCTTGATTCCCGTATTCTCGGTGGCCGAGCATTTCATCACTTTGGGAACCCATCCGTTCTCCTTGGGGGGATAAAGATGGAGTGCCCGTCTGAATTCCGTTACGGCAAGCTTGGCATGTTCCAGATTGCTACCATCCGCTTTATTGATGGCAATCGCATCGGCCATTTCCATAATGCCCCGTTTGATGCCCTGGAGTTCATCACCTGCACCTGATAATTTCAGCAACAAGAAAAAATCCACCATACTATGTACGGCAATCTCACTTTGTCCCACGCCCACGGTCTCCACCAATATCACATCGTATCCCGCGGCTTCGCAGAGCATGATACTCTCACGGGTTTTTTGGGCCACTCCGCCCAAAGAAGTTCCCGAAGGAGAGGGTCTGATAAAGGCATTGGGGTCATTGGAAAGGGCCTGCATCCGGGTCTTGTCGCCCAAAATGCTGCCTTTGCTCAGCGAACTTGTAGGATCCACCGCCAAAACGGCCACCTTTTTTCCCAAGGAGGTGAGCGTGGTACCCAAAGTTTCAATGAACGAACTTTTGCCCACACCGGGCACGCCCGTGATTCCAAGTCGAATGCTATTATTGGGTCTGGCCAAACATTTTTCGACTACGGCATTGGCCTTTTCAAAATGGGCAGGCTGTGTGCTTTCCAAAAGGGTGATGGCCTTGGCCAATAAGGCCTTGTCTCCCTTGAAAATGCCTTCGGTGAGGGTGTCCACGGAAATTTCCTGCCTGCGAAGGGTTTTGATCTTCGACACGGTATCTTCGGGTGTGCTCTTTTTCTTTGTCAAGGGTCGATGTTCGTTCAATTCATTACTAAGGTATAAAGTTTTTATGGGTTACAATGGACGGATGAAGTGCTTTAAATAGCCATTTCACATAATTTTAATACCAGTTTGGATGGACTTCCAGCCACAATTTGGTAACTTTTCAACTAAATGTTCGGTTATCTGATAGTACCGGAACAAAAACCTATAAACACAATACGATGAAGACAATTTTTGAAAGTAAGGCCACCAATACGGGCGGTAGGGCAGGACATGTACAGAGTGAGGACGGTGTGTTGGATTTTGACATTTCCATGCCCAATTCCAAAGGAAAGCCCAACCCCAAGTCCACCAATCCCGAGGAACTTTTCGCGGCCGCATATTCCACTTGTTTTGCAGGGGCATTGCAGGCCGTGGCCAAGGAACATGGCGTGGATGATCTGGGAGATTTCAACGTAACGGCCACCATAACCTTCAACAAAGAGGAGGAAGGATTTTTCCTGGAGGCCACCTTGGATTCTTATCTGCCCACTGTGGATAAGGAAACGGGGGAAAAGATAGTGAACGCAGCGCATGAAATCTGTCCTTACAGTAAGGCGACACAGGACAATATTACCGTGCACCTAAATCTGATGCTGGACGAGTAAAACCCTTAATTGCTTCAAAATGAATCCCATCGGTGATAGCCGATGGGATTTTTTTGTTAAAAATCAGCCAAAAACGTCCTAATTTGCAACGATGCGTTTTTCGTATCGTCCTTAAGATGAACAGCTAAAAAGACCAAACATAGAACCGAGCTTGTTTCATATTGAACTGGTGGAAAAGTGCAAGGCCAACGATCGGCAGGCACAACTGAAACTATACCGACAGTACTGTGAAGGTATGTTCGGGGTGGCCATGCGTTTCCTGAAAAACCCGGATGATGCGGAGGATGTCCTCCAAGAATCCTTCATAAAGGCCTTTCAGCGCATCCACCAATTTAAGGGAGAAGTGACCTTTGGGGCATGGTTGAAGCGGATTGTGGTGAACGGGAGTATCGATTTTTTGAAATCGAAACACCAGCGCACCGAGGAACTGGATGAAAATTATATGCAGGTATCGGATGAGGATGATTGGTCGGTGGAGGATGGCGTTTCCTTGGAACAGGTCAAAGCGGCCATTGAGGACCTCCCCGGAAAATATAGATATGTTGTCCAATTGTTTCTGGTGGAGGGCTATGACCACAGCGAGATTTCACAGATTCTGGAAATCACTGAAACTGCATCAAGGACACGGCTGTTGAGGGGCAAGGCCCAATTGAAGGAAAAACTAAAGGATTTGGTATATGGCACATGATCTTAGAAAATGGTTTGAAAAAGAAAGGGAGCAGGAGCGGTATTCCATGAAGGAAGGACACGAGGCCCGCTTTCTTGAAAAGTTGGACAAAGAGTTGCCAAAGGGAGGCAAAAAGAAGAGCGTATATTCCCTGTGGCTGCAAATAGCGGCCTCCGTGATCGTGGTCGTGGGATTGTCGGTATATTTCATCAGCAGCACTGGCAAAGGGGACCTTCCCGATGAAAAAGTGACCATTGTGGACAAAGAAAAGCCGGATGGACAGACAAGAACTATTTCGCTGGGCGACCTTTCCCCGGATTTTAAAAAGATAGAAACCTATTATACCACCAACATCAACCTGCAGTTGTCCGATTTGGAAGTTGACCCCGAAAACAAGGAACTCATGGACAGTTATATGGAGCGCTTGGCAGAGCTGAACGATGAGTACCAACGGTTGAATGTGGAACTGAACCAATTTGGTCCCAATGATCAGACCATTGGTGCCTTGATCAAAAACTTACAGCTCAGGTTGCAGCTGTTGCAAAAATTAAAAACAAAGTTGAATCAATTAAAATCATCAAAAAATGAACAGGAATCGTCTAATATTGTTTAATGGATTGCTCCTACTGTTGGCTGGGTTTACCTGTCGGGCGCAGGAGAGATCCAAGACCTACAAGGAAACGTTCAATGTCAACAAAGACACGGAACTGAACATCAATACCAGCTATGCGGATATTGAATTTGAAACTTGGGACAAGGACCAAGTGGAAATTACGGCCACGGTGGAATTGGAGGGTGTGAGCGAGGAAGATGCCAAATCCTATTTTGACAGGGATCTGGTCAAAATTATGGGCAACAGCAAGGAAATAGAGGTAAGCACCAAGGGTGCGGGTCCTTATGTTTTCGACTTCAACGGAATGCATTTCGATTTTCCCGAGGTTCCATCTGTTGCCGAGATCATGGCAGACATTGAAATTCCCGAAATGCCCGAAATCGCAGTTTTACCCTCCATGCCACCTTTGCCACCCATGCCCCCAACTCCCTTTGTGGAATTTGATTATGATGCCTATAAAAAGGACAAGGACAAATACATGAAGGAGTGGAGTGAAAAATTTGACAAGACCTTCAACGAAGAGTACAAAAAAAGTTTTGAGGAGTGGGGCAAACAGATGGAGGAATTGGCCAAGGAAAGAGATGGGAGAAGGGAAGAAATGAAGAAGGAAAGGGAACAGCTCCAGAAAGAGCGGGAGGAGATCCGCAAGGAAATGCGTGAAGAACTACAGGCCCAGCGCGAAGAACTCAGGAGCCAAAGAGAAGAGCTGAGAAAACAGCATGTGGAAGAGGCCAGGGCATTGCGTGCCAGTCCCAATATATTTTATTTCTCTTCAGATGGTGAGAACAAGGAGTACAAGGTGAAAAAGCGTATCAAGATAAAAATGCCGAAGTACCTTAAACTGAACATGAACGTGAGGCACGGCGAGGTAAAACTTGCCGAAAACACCAAGAACATCAATGCAAGCTTGTCCTACGCAAGCTTGCTTGCCTCCACCATCGATGGAAATGGAACCGATATCCGTGCTTCCTACTCCCCCGTGGTGGTCCAGCAGTGGAACTACGGGAAATTGCAAACGGATTATTCAGATCGGGTCGATTTGAAAGAGGTAAGGGAACTGAACCTCAATTCGGTCTCCTCCAATGTGGTGATCGGCAGGTTGGCCAGCAAAGCAGTGCTGAAAAACAAATTTGGCAGCTTGAACATCAACGCAGTTTCCGATAATTTCAACACCTTGGATATATCCGTGGATAATGGTCAGGTGGACTGCAAACTTCCCTCAACGCCCTTCGTTATTTCCATAAATGAGGCCACTTCGGACTTTCAGTATCCCAAAGCATTGAAGATGGATGCTTCAAAACGGTATGGGACCAATGTGCTCAAGGGATATCATATCAACAAAGATGGAGGTAGATCCATCACCATCGATTCCAAATATAGCGAGGTGGTCCTAAAGGACAAATAAGGCTTCCGACAAAGCACCGATTAAACCCCTGTCATTACTTTTGGGTCTATTCAATCCTTCTTGCCCAAAACCTCAAAGCATTTCCCTTCCGTTTAAATACTATTGCAGTGGCCTCGGTCAATGCGCCCCTTCTTTCAAATAAGCTTTGAAATTTTCCTTGAACCGGTTCAATCTGGGAATCGACACATTTTGGATATAGCTGTTGTTCGGATTTCTTTTTTCGTAATCCTGGTGGTATTCTTCCGCCCTATAAAACTTGTCAAACTTTTTCACCTCCGTCACAATGGGGCGGTCGTAAACATTTTTTGCTTCCAGTTTGCCCATATAATCGGTAATGATTTTCTTCTCGGCCTCGTTTTTATAAAACGCAATGGAGCGGTATTGGGCTCCTCTGTCAGGACCCTGTCTGTTCAAGGTAGTGGGGTCGTGCGAACCAAAAAAGACCTGTACCAACTGTGTAAATGAGATGATCTTTGGGTCATAATACACTTCCACGGCCTCCGCATGGGTTGTTCTTCCATAGGAAACCTCCTTGTAGGTCGGGTTTTTCTCGGTTCCGCCCGAGTAGCCAGAATAGACTTCCTTTACCCCTTTTACACTTTCAAAAATGGCCTCAACGCACCAAAAGCATCCACTGGCAAAATAGGCGGTTTCATACTCTTGCAGTTGGGCCGCTGTGAGCTTGTTTTTCTCTAATGACTCTTTCTGCTCTTTTTGTGCGGTTTCCTGTTTTCCCGTTCTGTTTTTTGACTGGCAACTTGTGGATGCCATGATCAGCAATAGTAATAAAGAGATTCTCACGGTTTTCATTTTTTTTACTTAGTTGCTTCAAGGTACTAAGTATTACTCGAAACAGCGTTAAAAAATGTTAATTGAAGTTCAATACGCTTTTTCGCGAGGGTTCCAAATATGGGACTTTTTTTACTTTATTGAACGATTAGTTATCTATCAGTATAAAACATTTCTTACAAAAAATTGATTTTGGACCAATGCGCTAAAGTCTTTCCCCTAGTTGGATGATCGATGAAATGCACACGCGTTCGATATGTTGTTTTTGAGGGCAAAAACGTTCATCGAGGATAAAATGCACTTTGCCCAAGAAAAGTTTTTACACCGAAAAAAAAGGGGGGTTGAGCGACGAAAATCTGTCTTGGGTCGGGGTCGGGGGTAATTTTACTTCGTAATAAAAACCCAAGACATGAAGACAATATTGACCATCATCGCAGTAACTTTTTTCGGAACCGTGGCCATGGCCCAGGACATTTCCATAGGCGAAAAGGTGGATGTCATTAACGCAGCAGTTGTTTTGGATATAGATGTTGACAGGACTATCCGAAAGGACAGAAAAATGGCCAGATTGTATAAGTTCAAAAATTCAAGGATCAAAAAAGAGCTTTCTTTTTCAACCAAGAAAAACAAATCTAAATTGGCCTAATCATGATGATGAGCTTTTTGGTACCCTTCGTTATATTTTTGAGTTCCTCTTTTGTAGTTGCATCCATCGTGTTCTCTTTCAGGGAAAAGAGATTTCAACAAGTGATGGCCAAAAGCCCAAAGGGAAAAAGTTAAGAAGGCATCAGTGCTCCACCGAATTGAATTCCTCGATAATCTCTTCAAATTCTATACAGTAGTACGTACCTTTTTTCTCATAATCCCGGGAAATGGTGCCCCTGAGTTGGCGGGATAGGTTATAAATGAGTTTTAGTCCCAGAGAATTGGATGTTCTTGGATTGATGTCTTCGGAATATCCCACACCATTGTCGCCGAGGTACATTTGGTATCGGTTTTCGCCCATTTTTTTGACCGAAACATAGATTTCACCATCCTTGCCCTCAACAATGCCATATTTAAGGGCATTCGTTATGGTTTCGTTGATGATGAGTCCCAAAGGGATGACGGTATCTATACTTAATTTGTGTTCGCCAATATCAAGGTTTACTTTTATACTGTTGTTGCTCCCCTTCACGGAGCGCACCAAATAATCGCACAGCTCCTTTACGTAGGGTTTCAGTTCAATTTTGGAAAGATAATCGTCCCTTTTGTAGAGCATTTCGTGTACCATGGCCATGGATACCACCCGGTTTTGACTGCTCTTGATGATACTGCTGATCTTTTCATCGGCAATGGCGCGGGACTGTAGGCTCAATAGACTGGAAACGGTCTGAAGGTTGTTCTTTACCCTATGGTGCACTTCCTTTAAGAGGGTTTCCTTTTCCTCTATCCGTTCCTGTATCTCGTTTCGCGACTTATATAGCTTGTGATGGGCCTTCAATAGATTCTTGCCAAAAACACCTCCCAGCAAGTACACGGCAAAAACGGCACTCAGAAAAGCGAACCAATTCTTGGACTGCTCGGGAACGGTGTTCTCGGAAATGCTGAAATCCCCTGTATCGTACAGGAACAATATGGTCAGCACGGCCAAATTGATGATCAGATAGAGCTGCCCAAAAACCTTTGTGGTCACATAGCCTGCAAAAACGATAATGGCGAGCACAAAAATAAAAGGACTTTGAATGCCGCCGCTGAAAATGGTAATGATGATCGCCCCGATCATGGATAGGATGGAGGTGAGGTTATAGGTGAGCACCAAGTTTTTATGCCGCTGGTAGAGGCTGGTGTTCACAAGGTTTATAAAAGCATACCCGATAAAGGTATATGGGATTACGCCCTTTATATTGAGGAAAAAAAAGCAAACCAGCCCAAATAAGGCAGCAAAAAGTGAGGAACTGTAATTAACCTTGAGTATCAAATCAATCTTGTCTTGTAACCGATATTTATCCTTACCAGGAATTTTCATATGCTGCACGTGATTGTATCCTCTACTACCAAAAAGGTTGAAAAATAGGGTAGCAAAAGTAGCTTAATGGGGTGTTTCTGGATGTAAATCTAAATATGTTTTTGATATAAAAAAAGTGACAGCTATAAAATAACTGTCACTTACATACTTGTTTTCGATATGGATCAGTCCTCGATAAGCACCCACTCTCCTTTATCAATGAGGGGTTCGGCCTGCTTGTATTTCATGGTCTTGCTTTCGCCCGACATGATGTTCTTTACGGTGACCCTGTCATTTCGGCCAATTTTTGGCTTTTCCCTTACAATGGTCTCGGTCACATGGTGTCTCTGGCCCTGTGTTTGGCCCGCAGCCCTGTTCTGGGCGGCAAGTTCATCGCTATTCGGGATTTCCTCTTTGGAGGTCTGGATGTTTTCCTTGGGCCGGCGCACATTGCGTGCTTCTTGGATCTGGTTGGTGTTTTCCGAAGGAAGCTCCCCTTTGAAAAGGAAGGAGATCACTTCCTTGTTCACCTTGTCCATCATTTCCTTGAAAAGTTCAAATGCTTCAAACTTGTAGATCAACAATGGATCCTTTTGTTCGTGGACGGCCAACTGCACGGATTGTTTCAGTTCGTCCATTTTGCGCAAATGGGTCTTCCACGAATCGTCGATAATGGCCAGGGTAATGTTCTTCTCGAAATCCGTGATCAATTGTTTTCCGTCGGTCTTGTAGGCTTTTTCCAAATTGGTGACCACGTTCAGGGTCTTGATGCCATCGGTGAACGGAACCACGATTCTTTCAAATTTATTGGATTCGTCCTCATACACCTTTTTGATCACTTGAAAGGCCACGGTGGCACTGCGCCCCATTTTGTCCCTATAGTGATTGTAGGCCTCTTTGTAGATGGTATTGGCAATTTCCTGAAAACTCAGTTTTTTGAACTCTTCTTCACTGATAGGAGAGGTAATGGAGAAATACTTGATGAGCTCAAACTCAAAGTTTTTATAATCATCGGCCATTTTGTTGGTCTCGGCGATCAGCTCGGAGGTATCGTAGATCATATTGGAGATGTCCACCTTGAGGCGTTCACCCTGCAGGGCGTGCCTTCTCCTTTTATAGACCACTTCCCGTTGGGCGTTCATCACATCATCGTACTCCAAAAGACGCTTACGGATGCCAAAGTTGTTTTCCTCTACCTTTTTTTGGGCGCGCTCTATGGATTTGGTCATCATGGAATGCTGGATCACCTCTCCCTCTTCCAATCCCATTCGGTCCATCATCTTGGCCACTCGGTCCGAACCGAACAAACGCATGAGGTTGTCTTCCAAAGAAACATAGAACTGTGAGCTTCCGGGGTCTCCCTGACGTCCGGAACGACCTCTCAACTGTCTGTCCACCCGTCTGGAATCGTGGCGTTCAGTACCGATAATGGCCAAACCGCCCGCTTTCTTCACTTCTGGGGTCAACTTAATGTCCGTACCCCTACCGGCCATGTTGGTGGCAATGGTCACCACACCGGGTTTTCCGGCTTCGGCCACAATGTCCGCCTCTTTTTTGTGCAGTTTGGCGTTCAATACGTTGTGTTGAATTTTTCGGACGCTCAACAATTTGGAGAGCAATTCCGAGATTTCAACCGAGGTAGTACCGATCAGAACCGGTCTGCCGGCTTTGGAAAGGTTGGTGACCTCTTCTATAATGGCATTGTATTTTTCACGTTTGGTCTTATAGATCAAATCGTGGCGGTCGTCACGTGCGATGGGCCTGTTGGTAGGGATTTCCATAACGTCCAACTTATAGATTTCCCAAAACTCCCCTGCTTCAGTCACGGCTGTTCCGGTCATCCCGGCCAGCTTGTTGTACATTCTAAAGTAGTTTTGCAGCGTGATGGTGGCGAAGGTCTGCGTCATGGCCTCGATCTTCACGTTCTCCTTGGCCTCGATGGCTTGGTGCAGTCCATCGGAATATCTTCTTCCATCCATGATACGTCCGGTCTGCTCGTCCACGATCATCACCTTGTTGTCGATCACCACATACTCCACATCCTTTTCGAACAGGGTGTAGGCTTTCAACAATTGTGTCATGGTGTGGATGCGCTCGCTCTTTACGGCAAAATCCTTGAAAAGCTCTTCCTTGAGTTCGGCCTCTTTTTCAATCTCCAGATCCTGACGCTCGATCTTGGCAATCTCACTGCCAATGTCGGGCATCACGAAGAAATCCTTGTCCTGATCACCTGAGATGTAATCGACTCCCTTGTCGGTAAGCTCTATCTGGTTATTTTTTTCATCGATGACAAACAACAGGTCGGCATCCACCTTGGGCATTTCCCGATTGTTGTCCTGCATGTAGAAATTTTCTGTTTTTTGGAGCAATTGTTTCACTCCCTCCTCGCTCAAGAACTTGATCAACGCTTTGTTCTTGGGAAGGCCACGATGCACTCGGAGTAAAAGAAATCCACCTTCTTTGGTATCTCCGGCGGCAATCAGTTTTTTGGCTTCGGCCAGAACGCCTGTCAAATGTTGGCGTTGTTGCTGGACAATATCGGCCACTTTTGGCTTCAGTTCGTTGAACTCATGGCGGTCACCTTCAGGTACGGGCCCGGAAATGATCAGCGGGGTACGGGCATCATCAATGAGAACGGAATCCACCTCATCCACAATGGCGTAGTGGTGTGGGCGCTGCACCAGATCGTCCGGAGTGTGCGCCATATTGTCACGGAGGTAGTCAAAACCAAATTCGTTGTTGGTTCCGTAAGTAATGTCGGCGTTGTAAGCGGCCCTTCTCCCATCGGAATTGGGCCTGTGCTTGTCAATACAGTCCACGGAAAGACCATGGAATTCAAAAATAGGTGCCATCCAGGCACTGTCCCTTTTGGCGAGATAGTCGTTCACGGTCACCAAATGGGCACCTTTGCCCGCAAGGGCGTTCAGATAGAGCGGGAGGGTAGCTACCAAGGTCTTACCTTCCCCAGTTTGCATCTCCGCTATTTTTCCTTGATGGAGGGCGATACCGCCAATGAGCTGTACATCATAGTGGACCATGTCCCAGGTGACCTCTTTTCCGGCGGCATCCCAAGAGTTTTTCCAGATGGCCGTATCGTCTTCCAAGGTGACATAATCCTTGTCGCCGGAAAGTTTCCTGTCAAATTCAGTGGCCGATACAGTTAGGGTTTCGTTGGATGCGAAACGCTTCGCTGTCTCCTTCACCACCGCAAAGGCTTCGGGCAGTATTTCGTTTAGGGTCTTTTCGGAGATTTTATAGGCTTCCTCGTTCAGTTTGTCTATCTCGGCATAGATTTCCTCATTTCGGTCTATGTCGTTGGAATTTTCGACCTCTTTCTGAAGTTCGGCGATCTTGTCATTGACCGTTTTGCAATCCTCCGCGATCCTGGCCTTGAAGGCGACCGTTTTTTGTCTTAGTTCGTCGTGGGTCAATCCTTCCAGTTGTTGCTCAAAGGATTTTATTTCATTCACCAAAGGTTGCAGGGCTTTTACGTCCTTCTGCGATTTGTCTCCAACAAAAACCTTCAGTACGGAATTAATAAAACTCATGAATTGTATTTTCTTTAGAGTGGCAAAAGCTGTTCCATTGATGGGAATATCATGGAATTCTTTTGCAAGGCTGTCAAAATTACATAAAAAAAAGCCTCAAATGAGACTTTTTAACGTGCTTTGTTTTCCGATATCAATATTCATCCTCGTTCCAGAGGTAGTCCTCTTCGGTGGGATAATCGGGCCAGATTTCTTCGATGGACTCGTATATTTCACCGCCTTCTTCTTCCATGGACTGTAAGTTTTCTACAACTTCCAAGGGTGCTCCGGTACGGATCGCATAATCTATCAGTTCGTCTTTGGTGGCTGGCCAAGGCGCATCACTCAAATATGAGGCTAATTCTAAAGTCCAGTACATAGTAACGGTTTGATTTTAAATTTTTTGCAAAAATAATTTTTAAACCCAATTTGCCAAGTAAAAACAGTATTATTTAAAAATTATTTTGATGTTGGCAAAACTATTGCGTTAAAAAAACGATTTTATTGGTCCAACTTCTCTGGAATCCACTTGACTTCGTGGGCTTTCAGATCCTTTGACAACTTCCGTGCCAACACAAACAAGTAATCGGAAAGGCGGTTGATGTATGACAACAGACTGTCGGGCACGGGCTCGTTTTCGTGCAGGTAGGAAATCATGCGCTCGGCACGGCGGCAAACGGTCCTGGCAACATGACAGTATGACACGGTGGTGTGTCCTCCGGGAAGAATGAAATGTGTCATCGGTGGAAGTTCTTCGTTCATTTTGTCCATTTCTTTTTCCAAAAGTTCAATATCGCCCTCACCGATCCTGGGTATTTTGAGCCTGTTGTCTTTTTTGGGTTCTGTGGCCAAAATGGAACCCACTGTGAACAATTTTTCTTGGATCAGGGCCAAAATTTCTTTTGAACGGGCATCCATATCCTGGTCGCGCAACAATCCTAGGAAGGAATTGAGCTCGTCTATGGTGCCATAGCTTTCAATGCGGATGTGATGTTTGGGGACCCGAGTACCCGTAAATAATGCCGTAGTGCCTTTATCCCCAGTTTTGGTATATATTTTCATCGATCAATTTTCAGTTATCAATAACAATCATCAATTAAATTGTTCACTGTTGATTCTCCTTGTCATGTCTGCGCTTGCCTTCCATGAATCTTCTTGATTTTCTTCTTCGGGTCGATTTTTTGTTACGGAACAGAATGATCAGATAGATGAGCCCCAATACTCCTAAAACGTACCAAATGGTATTATCTGTTGCAACATTTCCCATACCTAAAATTACTTTTTTAAATCCGAATCGTAAAATGCTCCTTCACCTGCTCTTTTCTGATGAAAATGGCCCCACAATGGAACATATCGATGCTCACCGTGATTTTGGGCGAAGCGATCAAGGTGTTCCAAGCTTCATTTTTTTGGACATTCTCATAAATGCCATCGACCAAAACCATACTATCGTTGTGCAGTTTTCCTTCGGAAACCCATTTTAGGAACCCCTTCGGATCTATTTGGTCCACAAAAAGGAGATCCAACACTTTTCCATCAAAGTTAAGGTCGGGAAAATTCCTTTTGTCCAAAAGCGCCGTTTCTGAATCTGTTGTTATTTGAATGTTCTTAAAATGAAAATATTCGATGCTCTTGAGCAGCACATTGATGCCTCTGTCCTTATGGAACTTTTTTTTGGAATGGAGGCATTTGGTCACAAAGTTGAACACAAAAGGGGAGTGCACCCCATGTTCGTTGGTGGATTTCAGTAGAAACTTTAAATATGAAATGATTTTGAAATACATGACATTCAATAGTTCCCAAAAGGGGGCATTCATCCCTCTAAAATGGATGAAAGTTCAAACCAGCGTTCCGTTTTTTCCTCAATGGTATCCGTGATTTCTTTGAGCTCGATGGACAGCTTTGCAATTTCATTCCCATCCAATTCCGGGTCTGTAAATTTGTTCTGGATCACTACTTTCTGCTCTTCCAGCTTTTGAATGTCCTTTTCCAATTGTTTGTATTCTTTCTGCTCCATATAGGAAAGCTTTCCACTACTGTCCTTTTCTTTCCAATGGGCCTTTTCAGGTTTTTCAGGGGAACTGTCCTTGTTTTCCCGTTCTTCGATCAGTTTGCTGTTCTCATATACCCTATAATCGGTATAGTTGCCGGGAAAATCCTCAATGACACCCTCGCCCCTGAACACGAGCAGGTGATCCACGATCTTGTCCATGAAATAACGGTCGTGCGACACCACGATCAAGCAACCGGGGAAATCCAGCAGAAAGCTTTCTAGCACGTTCAGGGTCACGATGTCCAAATCGTTGGTCGGCTCGTCCAAGATCAAGAAATTGGGATTTTGGATGAGCACGGTGCATAAATACAGTCGCTTACGTTCCCCACCACTCAGTTTTTCCACAAAGTCGTATTGTTTTTTGCGATCGAAGAGAAAGCGTTCCAGCAGTTGCTGTGCAGAAATTTGTCTGCCCTTTTTCAACGGGATGTAGTCTCCAAACTCTCGGATGACGTCGATGACCTTTTGCCCTTCTTTTACATGGATTCCCTTTTGTGTGTAATAGCCAAACTTGATGGTGTCGCCCACCACAACCTTTCCGCCATCCACACTTTCCTGTTGGGTGATGATGTTGAGGAAAGTGGACTTTCCTGTTCCGTTCTTTCCAATGATTCCCACCCGTTCACCTTTGGTGAAGTTATAATCAAACTTGTTCAGAATGGTCTTGTCCCCATACGATTTGGAGATGTTGTGAAGCTCCAAGATCTTGCTTCCCAGCCGTTCCATATTGAGCTCCAGTTCCACTTGGTGGTCCTTTCTTCGTTGGTTGGCCCGTTGTTTGATCTCGTTGAAGTCATCGATCCGTGATTTGGATTTGGTGGTACGTGCCTTGGGCTGTCGGCGCATCCATTCCAGTTCTTTTTTGTACAGCAGCTTGGATTTGTGCTGTTCCACGGCCTCACGTTCCATTCTGGCCTCCTTTTCGCTCAAATAGTAGGAATAATTGCCCTTGTAGGTATAGAGTTGGTTATTGTCCAGTTCAATGATCTCATTGCAGACACGATCTAGAAAATACCGATCGTGTGTCACCATAAAAAGCGTGATGTTCTCCTTGGCAAAATAAGCTTCCAACCATTCTATCATCTCAAGGTCCAAATGGTTGGTAGGCTCGTCCAAAATGAGCAGGTCGGGCTTGTTCAGCAGGGCGTTGGCCAGTGCCAGTCTTTTCCTTTGACCACCTGAAAGGGTGCCTACCTTGGCATCCAGTTGGGTGAGTTGCAGTTTGAATAGTATCTGCTTGTATTGGGTTTCAAAATCCCAGGCATTGTGCCGCTCCATGGCCTCGAAGGCTTTTTGGTAACGCTCGGTGTCTTCGGGGTTTTCCATGGCCTTCTCATAAGTTGCTATGATTTTTAGGATTTCATTGTCCGTGGCAAAGATGGTCTCCTCAATTGTAAGCTTGGGGTCCAGATAGGGTTCTTGTTCCAAAAAGGAAACCTTGATGCCCTTTCGGACGGTGACCTGCCCCGTTTCGGAAGTGTCCTTGCCCGACATGATGTTGAGGATGGAGGTTTTCCCACTGCCGTTCTTGGCGATGAGGGCAATTTTCTGGTCCTTGTTGACTCCGAAGGAAATATCGGAGAAGAGGACCAGTTCCCCATAAGATTTTGATATATTTTCTACTGTGAGTAAGTTCATGGATGCTGTTTGCAGACCAAACCTAAAGTCTGGAATACTTGATTAGATATACATACCGGATGGCCAGGGTCAAAAGTAAAGGAATGATTACTGGCGAAAAAACTTGGACTCTGATAATCCAAAGCAATGGTACAAGGCCAATAAGCCCCAAAGCAGACCACAGGTATTTGGAGGACCATTCGGGCAATCTGTCCTGAAAAGCAAAAATAAATGCTACCACCAGGTTCAAGGGAAAAGCCCAAAGCACGTTGAAATTTTTAGGGGTCGAAGTGTGATCGGTGGCAAACCACAGCAGCAAGAGGAAAGTTCCTATCAGTCCAGTGATGAACATCAGGGAAAAATCCAACCAGCGGCTCCGGGCCTTGTGGGTGTGGTCAAAATAGGTGATCACACTGGTAAAGGCCAACAACAAAATGAACCAAAACAAAGGGGAAAGGGGAAAAAACGCTTGTTGCGGATGTTCGCTGTAGTCCAGTATGGTCCGTTCCCTTTTCAACAAAGGTTTACCATAGAAAGTAGTGTTCCGTATCTGTTCCATTGCATAATAGGGAAGGAACATGTGTTCTTGTACCGTGGCCTTTCTGTCCACATTAGCCCCAAATGCAAGGTCAATGCCGAACATGGACCATGAATTTATGTCCACAAATTGCCTTACCAATTGTCTGAAAGTGTATTGTTTTTCCAAATGGGAACCCTCAAAAACAATGGCATCCCCAAACTGGCCCTTCAAGATGGTGCCTGTGATGCTGGAACAGTTGTTCAGTAAGGGATCGTAGAGATAATCCCTGTTTTGCGGTAGATAGTTCTTTTCAAAAAAAGCGAGCAATTGGTTACGCTGCTCCAAGCTAAGGTCCAGGATTTGCTCCTTGACCCATCTTTTCTCCATTTCATATTCAAACAAAAAGGCATCAAAACTTCGGCGGGAAAGGGAATATATCATGCGCCCTTTCACAAAATTGAGGTAGAAATTGGGCTGGTCAAAATCGAATGTACCATAATTATAGACCACATCTATCCCCAAAGCAGGATCTTGTATCCTAAAGGCACTGTGACCAAAGGCGTAGTACAATTCGTCCCCAGCCGCACAGGTAAGTAAGCTTATCTGCGATCTTTCCGTGAGTTGTGGTGTTTGGGAAAACAGAATTTCTCCTACCAATATAAAAACAAGGAAAAAAAAGCGCTTTGGATTCATGCTGAAATTCATCACGACAAATATCAGAATAAAAATAATACGGCATCATCAAACACGGAGCAATCATCAATGTTCAAGTTCAAACTTAAGTTCAATTCCAAAACCCAAACACCAAACACCAAACACCAAATCCCAAAATCCAAGCAACAAAAATCCAATTGCCAAATACCAATAACCCCTGTCTGTGGTAGGAAGGCAATAACCTATATAGTACTATGTCCAAAAAATGACTTGTTTGCCTTACTTTTACAGAAACCAGACGATATGAAATCCTATATTCCCAATTTTTTGACCTTGCTCAATGTTTTTAGTGGTTGTGTGGCAACAGTTTTCGCCGTGCTCAACCATTTGGAATGGGCGGCTCTTTTTGTCTTCATTGGGATATTTTTTGATTTTTTTGATGGATTGGCCGCCCGTGTATTAAAGGTACAGAGTGAAGTGGGAGTACAACTGGATTCCCTGGCCGATGTGATCACCAGTGGTTTGGTGCCGGGCATTGTGATGTTTCAATTGCTGAACATGGCGGAAAGGGGAGGTTGGAACCTGGGTTTTTTGGGCCACGACACTGAAATGACCCTATTGCCATTTTTGGGTTTCGCCATCACCTTGGCGTCGGCCTATCGATTGGCCAAGTTCAATGTGGATGAAAACCAGGTTTCGTCCTTCGTGGGGCTGCCCACACCTGCCAATGCTTTGCTGATCCTTTCGCTACCAATGATTCTTCTGTACCACAACAACGAATTACTCAGCAATATCATTTTGAATCCTTGGTTTTTGGTCGGGTTGACGATTTTAAGTGCCTATTTGCTGAACTCCTCCATTGAACTCTTTGCCCTAAAGTTCAAGAATTGGAGTTTTAGGGACAATGGTGTGCGCTACTTGTTTTTGATTGGGAGTTTGATCATGTTGTTGACCTTGAAGTTTTTGGCCATTCCCTTGATCATTGTGTTCTATATTTTGGCTTCATTGTTGGTGCCTTCAGAAAAGTAGAAGAGGTCAAAAGTCCAACTTCTTTTTCCGCAGCTCGAAGTTCTGCCCCAGATACACTTTTCGGACCATTTCGTCCATGGCCAGCTCTTCGGGAACACCTGCTTTTAGGATTCCCCCTTCGAACATAAGGTAGGAACGCTCGGTGATGGCCAAGGTTTCCTGTACGTTGTGGTCGGTGATCAGGATGCCGATGTTCTTGTTCTTCAATTGGGCCACAATACGCTGGATATCTTCAACGGCCACGGGATCTACTCCGGCAAAAGGTTCGTCCAACAAGATGAACTTGGGGTCGGTGGCCAGTGCCCGGGCTATTTCCGTGCGGCGACGTTCACCTCCGGAGAGTAGATCTCCCCTATTTTTTCGGATATGTCCCAACCCGAATTCATCAATAAGGGATTCCATTTTCATGTGTTGCTCCTTTTTGCTCAGATTGGTGAGCTGCAAAACACTGAGTATGTTTTTTTCTATACTGAGTTTGCGGAACACAGATGCTTCCTGTGCCAAATAACCGATTCCGTTCTGGGCCCTTTTGTACATAGGGAAGCTGGTAATGTCCATCTTGTCCAGAAAGATTTTACCCCCGTTCGGTTTGATCAGACCCACGATCATATAAAAAGAAGTGGTCTTTCCGGCCCCGTTCGGGCCCAACAATCCCACAATTTCACCTTGGTTCACTTCCAGGGATATGCCCTTCACAACTTTTCGGCCTCGATAGGCCTTCATGATATTTTCTGCACGTAGCTTCATAGGAATGGGCCAAAACTAAACATATTCTTTTTCCAAGGGGTGCTCTTTTGGATTTTTTTAAGCATCGTTCTCCTCCAGCGCTTCCCAAAATTCGTAGGCACGGCGCAAATGTGGAACAACGATGGTGCCACCTACCAGAGTAGCTATGCCAAGGGTTTCCATGACCTCTTCCTTGTTTGCCCCTGCCTTTTTGGAACTTTCCAAGTGGTATTTCACACAATCGTCGCAACGAAGCACGGCCGAAGCGACCAATCCCAATAGTTCCTTGGTCTTTACGTCCAGGGCACCGGGCATATAGGCATTGGTGTCCAGATTGAAGATGCGCTTGATGAGCTTGTTGTTGTCGGCAAGCAACTTTTCGTTCATCTGTGAACGATAGGCGTTGAACTCTTCTACTTTATTTGGCATTCTTTCTCTCTTTTTCTTTTTTGGCTTCTCGTTTTATGACCATCCTCGAAATATAGATACTTATTTGGTACAAAATCAATACTGGGATCGCGACCACAATTTGGCTGGCCACATCAGGAGGTGTGATGACGGCAGATAAGATCAGGACGATGACCAATGCCATCTTCCTGTGTTTCTTTAAAAATTCGGGTGTGACCAAGCCCACTTTGGTCAAAAAGTAGATGATGATGGGAAGTTCGAACATGATACCGCAGGCAATGACCGATGCCCTGACCGTGCCCACATAGGAACCCAGATCAATTTCATTGAGTACCTCGGAACTTACCTGATAGGTGCCCAAAAAGTTGATGGACAAAGGGGCAACGATATAGTATCCGAAAAGCACACCCAAGAAGAACAGAAAGGAGGCCGTTAGTATAAATCCTCGGGAATGTTTGCGTTCGTTTTCATAAAGCCCCGGGCTGATGAACCGCCATACCTCAAACAAAATATAGGGGAAGCCTACGATGACCCCTGCCCATATTGAAGTCCAGATGTGGGCGGAGAACTGCCCGGCCATCAAACGGCTCTGTATGGTAAAGGGTAGTGATTCTCCACAGAATTCGGAGGTAATCCCAAAGTAAGTGGCTATGTTGCAAAAGAACTTGTATGTTGGGAAGTCCATGTTCTTGGGTCCAAATAGGATAACATCAAAGATGAAGCTCTTGAACATAAAGGCCACACAGGCGATGATGACAACGGCCAAGACGGAACGTATCAGGTGCCAACGGAGCACTTCCAAATGGTCCAGAAAGGACATTTCATCCGGATTTTTCTTTTCTTTTTTTGCCATTACAGGATTCCCTCGTTTATAAGGTTATGAATGTGGACCACACCGGCATACGCATCCCCATCAAAGGCAAGTAACTGCGATATGCCTTTGTCTTGGAGCATTTTCAGGGCATTGACCGCCAAGGTGTCCGCGTCCACAGTTTTTGGGTTGGAGGTCATAATGTCCCTGGCCGTGAGTCCATTGATGTTGTCGTACTTGCTGAGCATTCTTCGGATGTCGCCGTCCGTTACAATGCCCACTACCTTGCCACTTTCCATAACGGCAGTGACACCCAACATTTTTTCCGAAATCTCAACGATGACATCTTTTACGCTTGCATTTACATCAACCTCGGGTTTTTGGTTGTTCACCACAATGTCCGCCACACGCAAATACAATTTTTTTCCGAGTGATCCCCCGGGATGATATTTCGCAAAGTCATCGCTGCTGAACCCTTTGATCTCCAAAAGACAAATGGCAAGCGCATCGCCCATGGCCATTTGTGCGGAGGTACTGGTTGTGGGGGCCAAATTGTTGGGGCAGGCTTCCTTTTCCACATAGGTGTTCAGGACAAAATCAGCCTGTTTGGCCAAAACGGATTCCATGTTCCCGGTAATGCCGATGAGTTTGTTGCCTCCTTTTTTTATCAAGGGAAGCAAAGCTTTTATTTCCGCTGTGTTCCCACTTTTGGAAAGGCAGACCACAATATCGTCCTTTTGGATGGTACCAAGATCTCCGTGGATGGCATCGGCGGCATGCATGAAGATGGCGGGTGTACCCGTGGAGTTGAGTGTGGCCACGATTTTTGAGGCTACGATGGCGCTTTTTCCCACTCCCGATACCACGACCCTTCCCCGAGATTCCAATATGTACCGAACGGCTTGGGCAAACTGCTCGTCGAGCATTTCCACCAAATCCCCGATGGCCTTGCTCTCTATTTCCAATGTTCTCTTTGCGATGGATAAAATGGACTGTGTGTCGCTCAAGGTAATTAACAGATTATTTGGTTGTATTCCTAAAAGAATGCCTTATCTTTAAGTTTACAAAACTAATCAAACTATCTTTTACAGACCATAGTGGAAGATAGAATACTTCTTACTTTTGATGGATATTAAAAAATAAAGTTTCAACGGCCTTTTGGTTGCTTGTCATAAATTGAAAAATGCGGAAATGAGCCTAACGAATACCGATTTGCATTCCTCTCTCAAAAAATATTTTGGTTTCTCTAAATTTAAAGGTCTTCAAGAAGGTGTTATCCAGAACATTCTGGATGGCAAGGACACTTTTGTCATCATGCCGACCGGAGGAGGAAAGTCACTTTGCTATCAATTGCCCGCCATCATGAAAGAGGGAACGGCCATTGTGGTATCTCCCCTGATCGCCTTGATGAAGAACCAAGTGGATGCCATCAGGGGCATATCCGAACAGAACGGCATAGCCCACGTACTGAATTCATCGCTCACGAAGACCGAGGTGAAACAGGTGAAAGAGGATATTTCCAACGGCATCACCAAACTCTTGTACGTGGCACCTGAATCCCTGACCAAAGAGGAAAATGTGGAGTTTCTAAGAAGTGTACCACTCTCCTTTGTGGCAGTGGACGAAGCACACTGTATCTCGGAATGGGGCCACGATTTTAGGCCCGAATATCGAAACCTGAAAGGAATCATCAACCGATTGGGCGATGACATCCCCATTATTGGATTAACGGCCACGGCAACCCCGAAAGTGCAGGAGGACATCATCAAGAACCTGGGCATGACAGATGCCAAGGTATTCAAGGCATCGTTCAACAGGCCCAATTTGTTTTATGAGGTCAGGCCCAAGACAGCAAATGTTGATGCGGACATCATCCGTTTTGTGAAGCAGAACCAAGGTAAATCGGGCATTGTCTATTGTTTGAGCAGAAAACGGGTGGAAGAACTGGCCCAAGTCTTACAGGTAAACGGTATCAGTGCGGTGCCCTATCACGCTGGTTTTGACGCCAAGACACGATCCAAATACCAAGATATGTTCCTTATGGAAGAAGTGGACGTGGTGGTGGCCACCATTGCCTTTGGCATGGGAATAGACAAGCCAGATGTCCGTTTTGTGATCCATCACGATATTCCAAAGAGCATTGAAAGTTATTATCAAGAAACAGGCCGTGCCGGGCGTGACGGGGGAGAGGGGCACTGCTTGGCCTTCTATTCCTACAAGGATGTGGAAAAACTGGAAAAGTTCATGTCTGGAAAACCTGTGGCCGAACAGGAAATAGGCAGTGCGCTGCTCCAAGAAATCGTGGCATACGCCGAAACATCCATGTCGCGAAGAAAGTTCATCCTCCATTATTTCGGGGAAGAGTTTGATGAGGTGAACGGCGAAGGCGCCGATATGGACGACAATGCCAGAAATCCAAAACCCAAGGAAGAGGCCAAGGACGAAGTGGTGAAACTTTTGACCGTGGTAAGGGATACCAACGAAAAGTTCAAGGCCAAGGAAATTGTAAGGGTATTGGTGGGAAAGACCAATGCCATGATTTCTTCCCATAAAACCGATGAAAAGCCCTTTTTTGGCATAGGGGCAGAAAGGGACAAGGCGTATTGGATGGCCTTGGTAAGGCAGGTATTGGTAGCAGGTCTGATGAAAAAAGAAATAGAACGGTACGGTATTTTGCACCTGACCGAAGCTGGAAGGGAGTTCTTGGATAAACCGACTTCCTTCCTGATGACGAAGGACCACACCTATACCGAGGAAAGTATGGAGGCAGTGGCCACCGCGGCAAAGTCTGGCGGAGGTGCAGCGGACGATAATCTGTTGAAACTGCTGCGCGACCTTCGGAAAAAGGAGGCCCAGAAACGGGAAGTTCCCCCTTTTGTGGTCTTCCAGGATCCATCGTTGGAAGATATGTCCCTGAAATACCCCATCACGATGGAAGAGCTGCTCAACATTCAGGGAGTGGGGGAGGGAAAGGCCAAAAAATATGGCCAGCCCTTCTTGGACCTTATCAAAAAATATGTTGAAGAAAACGACATTGTAAGGCCGGACGACCTTGTGGTGAAAAGTACAGGGGCCAATTCAGGTTTGAAACTCTACGTTATCCAAAGTATTGACAGAAAATTACCGCTGGATGATATTGCCTCCGCGAAAGGCCTGGAACTTCCCGAGCTCATCAAGGAAATGGAGCAGATCGTCTTCAGCGGCACCAAACTGAACATTGGCTACTGGATAGATGAAATTCTGGACGAGGACCAACAGGAAGAAATCCACGAGTATTTCCTGGAGGCGGACACCGATTCCATTTCACAGGCCATCGAGGAATTTGATGGCGACTACGAGGATGAGGAACTTCGGCTGTACCGATTGAAATTTATAAGTGAAGTGGCGAATTAATATCCGCCACTCCAATCACTTGCACCTGCGGTAATCATCGCTATGATGAACCCGAAGTATAGGATAAACAGCACCAAATAGATCAGGGACAATGCCAAACCAATGTAGGCCAAGATCTTCCCGGTCTTTACATTGCTGTAGTCCGTATAATTTTCCGGACTTTGTTGATACAATCTGTTTGCGGTCTTGGCCTTTGTCAACGCAATAATGCTGAAAATGGCCCCAAAGGGGCCGCAGCAAAACAAGGTGCCGACTATGGATAGAATCCCCATGGTCAGCACCGTGCTGGCTCCTGGTAAAGGTTGTTGGCTCATATCTTATTTTTATTGGTACTGTTCCAGAATTTCTTGCATCCTCTCTGGGTCTTGCAAAGCATCCCATCCAAAGGTGGAAATGGCCCAAATGGACAGCAATAGATAGATGACGTTGAGCACAATACCGATAATGGCCAAGATCCTACCTGTTTTCACAGTTTGCAGGCCTTCGTACATATCAGGGTTTTGAGCGTGCAGTTTCATGGCCTTATTGGCCAATACCAAGGCGATCACACCGAAAATCAACCCGATTACACCATAACAACAACACGTTATGATGGAGATGATTCCAAAAACCATTATCAATGTTGCGTTTGGGAGTTTTTGTTGTTCCATAATATAAAGTTTAATTAAAAAGATTGTTCATTTTTAGTAAATAGCTCACTATGATGGTCGCTGCCGCAACCAGCATCAAGGTCATTTTTATTTGCTGTGCATATTTCAGTTTCACAAACAAGGTTGTGGTCAGAAAGATGAGCAGAAGAAGAATAGGGTATATGGCCGGAAACATTTGAAAAGCGGCCAGGAATTCACCGTGCAACAACAGATCGACCGAGCGTTGCATGCCACAGCCCGGACAGTCCAGCCCAAACATTTTTTTGTTGAGGCAGGGCAACATATAATCTTTCAGGTTAAGGGCAAATATGGTTGGCTGTGCGTACATCATAATCTGTGTCGGCCGAAAAATACTATTATTTTTGTTTATGGGATTAAACTTTTATATCATTTTTTTAACAGAAATTAAGATATGGATTTTTTTACGGTAGGCGACAGGGTGGAAGTGCTGGACGAGACCATTTCGGGAACGGTCCAAAAAGTGGAAGGGGAAACGATCACTTTGGTTACCGATGAGGGTTTTCCCATGCAATATGCCGCCAAGGACCTGGTGAAGGTGGGCGGGAAAATAAAGGTTTCCAATTTTGAAGTGGTACAGGTGAAAAAAGAAAAGGAAGTCCCCCAAAGAAGAAAATCTTCCAGCATCAAGCCCAAGGAACGCCACTCCCCCAAAATGGAAGTGGATCTACATATCCATCAACTGGTTCCATCCACCAAGGGAATGAGCAATTTTGACATGCTCAACATCCAAATGGAAACCGCCAAGCGGCAATTGGAGTTTGCCATGGAAAAACGCATTCAAAAAGTGGTTTTTATCCATGGTGTGGGTGAGGGAATACTGAAAGAAGAACTACACTATCTTTTTAAGAAGTACGAAAACCTAAAGTATTACGATGCGGACTACCAAAAATACGGTTTGGGCGCAACGGAGGTCTATATTTTTCAGAACGCCTAGTTGGCCGGAATGGCGGTAGTCACTGATCCAAATTCACTAATGCTCAGGTTGGTGATGCGCTCTCCGCTCTCGGTGACAAAGGAAATCCCGCTCAGGCTGATGGTGTGCACAAAGTTGGCACCCTCGGCATCAGCAACAGTCTCTATAATGACCAGACCGTCCTCGGCCTCCACTTCGTCAACCACAATAGGTTCCACGGTAGGGATATCATCACAGAAATAATTTTTGGTTACATTGCCTGAAAAAACACGATAGGTCACTTGGGATTGACCGGGGACCGTACTTTCAGTGATGACGGTTTCTCCTGAAACACCTTTGTTCAGGACGCCACTTTGCAGTTCCAAGATCAAGGCTTCGCTTTCGTTTATTTTGAACAGAATGTTTTTGGCATTGGTCTGCGGTGCGGTACAGAATTGTATGGTTGCACTGTCAAAATCGATGGTCTCAATCTGAAGATCGCCATCACTACAGGAAAAAAACATCCCGGCACATAGAATCCAAAAGAAAGATTTTCTCATGCGCCAAATTTAAAGCAATTCCATTTTAATACCCCAATCCTTCCCATTACTTTAAAAGAAATTAACTTTATTTCCTGTATTTTTGACCCGCTAAAAATCACAACTTGACCATGCAAAAAGTGTATTTGGACAATGCGGCCACCACGCAGGTAAGGGATGAGGTAATCGCAAAGATGCAAGAGGCGCTGACCGTTTACGGCAATCCTTCCTCCACCCATAGTTTTGGACGATCGGCAAAGACCATGGTGGAACAGGCAAGGAAGACCATTGCCAAAACATTGAACGCCCAGCCCTCCGAGATCATTTTCACTTCAGGTGGAACGGAGGCCGACAATATGATCCTACGCTGTGCGGTTCGGGATTTGGGTGTGAAGACCATCATTACTTCCAAGATAGAACACCATGCGGTGCTACATACCGTGGAAGAATTGGAAAAAGAGTATGGCACAAACGTTAGGTATGTGGAACTCGATGCGTATGGTAACCCAAAAATGGAACATTTGGAGCGTCTTCTTAAAGAGGATGATTCCAAAAAATTGGTCACCTTGATGCATGTGAACAACGAAATCGGCAATATCATCGACATTGAAGCGGTAGGGAAGCTCTGCAAGGAAAACGCCGCTCTTTTCCATTCCGACACAGTGCAGTCCATTGGCCATTATCCGTGGGATGTGCAGAAAGTGAACGTTGATTTCATGACCGCTGCAGCCCATAAATTCCATGGCCCGAAAGGCATTGGTTTTGCCTTTATCCGAAAAAACTCCGGATTAAAGCCATTGATTGTTGGTGGGGCCCAAGAGAGAGGGTTTCGGGCGGGTACAGAACCGTTCCACAACATTGTGGGGCTCGAGGAGGCCTTTGTGAGGGCTTACGAGCATTTGGACGAAGAGACAAAGGCGGTAAAAGAGCTCAAAAGGTATTTTGTTGAAAAAGTAAGGCAAGAAATCCCTGAAGCTGTTTTCAACGGTCTGTCCGGGGATATGGAAAAAAGCACCTACACGCTTGTCAATGTCCGGCTGCCCTTTGACAAACAAAAGGCGTTGATGTTGCTGTTCCACTTGGATATGAAAGGAATTGCCTGTTCCAGGGGCAGTGCCTGCCAATCCGGCAGCAACCTAGGATCGCACGTACTCACGGAGATTCTTTCGCCAGAAGACCTGGAGAAACCATCTTTGCGATTCTCGTTCTCCATGTACAATACCAAGGAAGAACTGGACTACACGGTTCAAGTATTAAGGGAATTTGCGGAAAGTTGATCTAGCTCAATCCCTGTTCTTTTTTTTCTTTTCCTTATCGTATGGAAATTTTCGGGAAGCTGTCTTCATCATTTTGTCGATGAGCTCGGTAGTGTTTTTCCCCGTTTTTTTGGTGATTTCGTTTTCGTATTTCCACAGTAATTTGCCAGTTTCCCCATCGCTTATCTTGACACCGATCCTGCCATAATTGGCATCTCCGCTGAAATAATCGAACAGGCTGAAATCTGTGGGGACACCTTCGGAAAGCAAAATGTTGAGGTTCAGGTTGCCGCTGATGATGCCATCCACCTCCAGAATTTTGCAAAGTTCCTGTGTGGTAAACGTATCAATGTTGTTGTATTCAATACCGTTCTGGGCCAAAATGGCGTTTGTGTTCCGTATGTTCTGAAAATCCACGTTGAACTTTTTGCGCTCTTTCCTTTTGGAAAAATAGGTCTCCAGGGCATTCTGAACCGCATAGCCCTCCTTTTGCGCCAATACTTTCAATTCATCTTGGTCCACTGTTTTTTTCAGTTCCAAATGGGCAATGAACGGGACAATGGCCAATATTTCATGGTCCTCTGTGAATTCGTCGAACCGTGTGTTTTCATAAATGTTCTTCTGTGCAAAAGCCAGACCGGAAAGTAAAAGAACAAAAACGAAGACAATTTTTTTCATGGATTTATTTTTACGGCGCACACGGGTGGTCTCAAGGATGCATTTTCCGCAGGCAAAAATAGGGCTATTTCCTGAAAAAAGTGCTGGTAAAGGTACTTGAATTGCCCACATTGTCGGTCACCGTGACTTTAAGTTCGCACTCCGTGGCATCGACGATCTTGTCGTCAAAATTATAGGTGATGGTATTGGTCTTGGGTTCGTATTCCATCAATATCCATTCCCCGTTCAAGGTAGCCGTGTAGGTGTCCACCCCGCTCAGGTCGTCCGAAATGCTAAGGCTCAGATAGCTGTAATTGCTCAACCATTGTTTTTCCTTGAAATTTTTGGGTGTTATCTCAGGGGCAATGCTGTCCCTGACCAAGGTATAGGTACCCAAGGTGCGTGTACGGGTCGTGAAGGCCCCGTCCCTCCTGTATGTTTTGGAGTAAGAAGCCCGGTTGTCCTCATCCAGATGGGCAATAAAATATTGGTTGCGCTCAGATAATGGATATTTTGAGGGGTCAAAACTGATGGTGAAGTTTCGGTGCGCCGCAATGCTGTTGTCATGAATGGTCACGGTGTCCTTTCCTTTTTTTAGGTTGATATGGAAATCCTCATAAAAGGTATTGGCCGGAAAAAAGACTCTTGCCGCACCAAGGTCAAAGTTGTTGGGCTTGTCCGCAATGATGAAATCGGGGGTTGTTTCGTCATCCTTTGGAATTTTCAGGGCCTCCCTTCTGCCCTCCACCGGAATGATAATTTTTGTGGTGTTTCCTGCAAAATCAGAAATGAGGATGTCCACATTGTAAGACATGCCCTCTTCCACATCGATTTTGCCATCGTTGTAGAGTGCTTTGTAGATACTCAGATAATTATAGGGTTCCTTGAAACATTTTTGGATGCGTTGCCTTAGTTTGTAGAAATGGGAATAATCTATCAGGGTGTTGATGTAGCGGGTCTCCCCAAAGGAAAAAGTCTCAAAATCGAATTCGGAGTGCACTCTGCCGTTCACGCTCTGCTTCACCGAGTACACACCGTTCTGGTTGGCCGCCATGTCCAGACGGTCAAAAGTATTGATGCCAAACCCAATGGTCCCGATGGCCGTCACCTTATCGGCCAGAAAAGAACCATCGGTCTGCCTGGTGAAATTGATCTGGATTTTTTTTCCACTTTGGTTCACTGCGGCATCTTCGGACAGTGGATAGGCATAGAGCCCCAACAAAGTTGGATCTGTGGCATCGCGCACCTCATATCCATAGAGCAGGGGGTTGGTGGGTTTTTCACTGACGCTGCTACGGATTTCAAAGTGGAGGTGGGGCCCTGAGGAGCCTCCGGTATTTCCAGAATAGGCGATGGTGCTTCCTTGTGCCACTTTCAGTTCGCCATAATCGGGGAATATTTCCACTTCGTAAGACCGCTTCGCATACTGCACTTTTTTTACATATTCCTCTATTTCAGGACCAAATTTATTAAGGTGTCCATAAACCGAGGTGTAGCCATTGGGATGGGCCACATAAATTGCCTTGCCATAGCCCCAGTGCGAAACCTTGATCCGGGTCACAACGCCATCTGCAATGGCCAGTACAGGCAAGCCTTCACGCTGTTGGGTCTTGATGTCGATGCCCGAATGGAAATGGTTGGAGCGCAGTTCGCCGAACGTTCCGGCAAGTACCAAAGGGATTTCCAAGGGGGGTTGAAAAACATCGTTGGGGTATTTTTCTTGTGCAGGAAGGACTGAGGTGAATATAAAAAGGACTACAAAAAAAATCAGGCGCATAGGAATTTTATAATTACATACGAAAGTAACCAATGTTTTGTTGTGCAAAAAATAAACAATTCAAGATGTCCGTGTGGGCAAAATCTATACCGAAGAATAAATACAAAAAGTATTGCGAGGTTATCCCAGTATGGTTAACTTTGTGTAATACGCATTGTTGTTTGCATATATGAGCGAACTTGTTGAGATTGTGGATTCTTTGGAGAACAAGGTGAGCAAACTGCTGCACAAAATGGAACTGTTGCACCAATTGAACACCAAGTTGAAAGAAGAATTGGAACTCGCTAAAGAGGAAAACAAGCTTAAAGAAGACGCTTTGGCTGAATGGGAGGAAAAGTACGATTCCCTGAAAATGGCAAGCACAATGCTGGGTAGTAATACTAGCAAAACAGAAGCTAAGCTCAAGATAAATACATTGATCCGCGAACTGGATGTTTGCATTGCCAAGTTAGCGGATTGAAACGCACCGAAATTATGGAGGAGAAGCTCAAAATAAAGCTTTCCATTGCCGATAGGGTGTACCCCCTAACGATAGACCCAAAGCAAGAGGAAGGATTGCGCAAGGCGGCCAAGAACATTGAGAGCCTGGCAAAAAAATTTGAGCAGAACTATGCGGTCCGGGATAAGCAGGATGTACTGGCCATGTGTGCCCTACAATTTGCCTCGAAGATTGAGCAAGGCGGAATAGACCGTTCGGAAAGCACAGATGCGGCCATGCAGCGTCTCAGGGCCTTAAACGAACTGGTACATTCCAAGCTGGGGGAATAAGTTCTTTTAAATAAAATATTGTTACTGCCCACATTGGTAAATATTTTTTGACAAACTCAACACTATTATAATTGAAAAGGGTGAGTTTAGGTTGTAAAAGCAGGCCCTACCCGTATAGGGATCCTTGATCAGCCTGTTAGCCCTAAACCTGTAATTTGGAGTTTGTACAAAACTTCGCTCAATGTGGGCTTTTTTTTTAAACTAAACACAAACACAACATGGATAATATCATACTGATCATTGTAGCGGTCGTAGTGGGGCTGGCAATAGGATTTGCCATAGCCAAAATGATGGAGAAGGGCAAGGCTTCCAAAATTATGGCCAATGCCAAGAAAGAGGCCGCGAACATCGTAAAGGAAGCTGAGAAAGAGGGAGAGAGCATAAAAAAGGACAAAATTTTCCAGGCAAAGGAAAAATTTTTGGAACTGAAGGCCGAGCATGAAAAGGTAATCATCAGCAAGGACAAAAAAATAGCGGAGGCCGAAAAGCGTACCAGGGACAAGGAATCCCAAGTGAGCAGTGAACTGGCCAAAAACAAAAAACTGAACGACCAGCTTCAGGAGCAGATAAAAGAGGTTGCCTACAAGAGCGAGATCTTGGACAAAAAGCAATCCGAAGTGGATAAATTGCACAAAAGTCAAGTGCAACAACTGGAGGTCATTTCCGGGCTGTCGGCAGAAGATGCCAAGAGCCAACTGATGGAATCCCTAAAAGAGACCGCAAAGTCCGATGCCATGGCCTATTTGCAGAGTACCTTGGAGGAAGCCAAGCTTACCGCACAACAAGAGGCCAGAAAAATAGTCATCAACACCATCCAACGCATTGGGACCGAGGAAGCTGTGGAAAATTGCGTATCCGTTTTCAATTTGGAATCCGATGACGTCAAGGGGCGCATCATCGGTAGGGAAGGAAGGAACATCCGCGCACTGGAAGCAGCCACAGGTGTGGAAATCATCGTGGACGATACCCCGGAAGCCATCATTCTATCATGTTTTGATTCGGTAAGAAGGGAGGTCGCCCGGCTTTCCCTGCACCGATTGGTGACCGATGGCAGGATCCATCCCGCCCGAATCGAGGAAGTAGTGAAAAAGACCGAAAAGCAGATCAACGAGGAAATCGCCGAAATCGGAAAGCGCACCGTGATCGATCTTGGAATACACGGACTACACCCAGAATTGATCAAGGCCGTTGGACGGATGAAATACCGTTCTTCCTACGGGCAGAACCTGTTACAGCACTCCAGGGAAGTGGCCAAACTCTGTGGGGTGATGGCAGCAGAACTGGGACTTAACCCTAAATTGGCCAAACGTGCCGGACTTCTGCACGATATTGGTAAAGTGCCCATGGCCGAAGTGGAAGTGGAAACCCCACACGCCATTTTGGGAATGCAATGGGCCCAAAAATATGGGGAGAAGAGCGAAGTGTGCAATGCCATTGGTGCCCACCACGACGAAATTGAGATGACCACGCTGATCTCTCCCATCGTACAGGTATGTGATGCCATCAGTGGTGCACGTCCAGGGGCGAGGAGACAGGTTTTGGATTCCTATATCCAGCGTTTGAAAGATCTGGAAGATATCGCCTTTGGCTTCAATGGGGTACAAAAGGCTTATGCCATTCAGGCCGGTAGGGAGTTGCGCGTGATCGTGGAGAGCGAGAAGGTAAGCGACGACAAGGCTGCCGAACTATCCTTTGAGATTTCCCAGAAAATTCAGACCGATATGACCTATCCCGGTCAGGTGAAGGTGACCGTGATCCGTGAAACCCGCTCCGTGAACGTGGCGAAGTAGAACTAATATCAAGTTTCTAAGTAGTGAGTGGTGCATTTGACCTCCCGAAAACCAAGGATTTAACAAATCTGAGGTGTTGTTGAGGACATTCAGTCAACGGAATCTAATTCCTAAAAGCTTTTCCCACTTCGGTCAATGCCATTTTTAGGGCTGTACGCCAATATTCCCAAGTATGGCCCCCATCACGGACCCTGAATTGGAACGGAATCTGTTTTTCTTTCATCAGGTTTACCAAATTGGTGTTGGGTTTCAGAAGGAAATCATCATCTCCGCAATCGATGAAAATATAGGGTAGGTCGGGCTTTGGTGGCATGGGAAATTGTGCGGAAGCGTTTTTATAGGCATCCATGGCCTTTACCATTTCTTGAACGGAATGTTCCTTGTAGTTTTCGGGAAGCCCCTCCTTGTTCATGGGCCCCCATGTCTTTAAGTTGAAGTTCTTTTCAAAATCGGAGAGTTCCTGTCCTTCTTTTACAGGCTCCCTTTCGATCACGGCAGCACTCATGGCATAGCAATACTTGAACATATCCTTGTACTTTATGGCATGGTAGAGTGAGCCGTAGCCTCCCATGGACAGCCCGGAAATGGCCCGGGTATTCCTATCCTGTTTTATCCTGAACTTTTGCTCCACTTGGGGGATGAACTCCTCATGAAAAAAATCTTCCCAACGGATAGAACCATCATAATTGTTGATATAAAAGGCATCATACAAACCATCGGGCATGATAATGATCATAGGGGGTGCTTCGCCATGTTTTATGGCATTGTCAGCGATGTGGCCCACCTCACCCTTTATCGCCCAATCCGTATGGTCCCCGGTCATTCCATGAAGCAGGTACAGCACAGGGTAAGACCGGTTCGATTCGTTATAACCAGGGGGCAGGTACACCGAATAGGACATTTCCCTTTTCAGGATTTTACTGGTAATGCTGTGGGATGTGTCCACCGTGCCCATTTGGGCAAACGAGCTCAAAACGGTGCACTGGAATGTCAATAGCAGCAAGAGGAACTTTTTCATGAGGTTTGGTTTGGGTATTAAGGGATTTGATTTTTTTGTGTGTGGAACAAAGGATGGTTATTCCTCGTCATCGCTGTTTTCTTCCTCGGCTTCCCGGTTCAGTCTATTTTCGAGGATGTTCAGTTTTTTGAGTTTTTCCTTCCAGGTCTGGAGCGCTTCTTTTTGTTTGTCAATGTTTCTTATGACCTCTTGCACCAAGGGATTGTCCTCGGAGTCGTTGGAGAAGAACTGAAGATTGTTTTCCAACTGGCGTATCTCTGACTTGCTCTCATCGATTTTTCTCCTGATGAATACCCTTTCGTTGCCAATGGCACGGTCGTCCTCGGTTTTGGCCAGCTCCTGGACCTTGTTGCCATATTTGATGAGCTCGGACTCTTGCTTGCTAACCCCCATTTTTTTCAGGAGGGCATCCACGATCTTGTTGAACTTTCCGTTGATGTGTTTCTTGTTGTAGGGTATCCGGCCATATTGTTTCCATTCGGCGAGGAACTCTTTGATTTCGGCAAGATCTTTCTTTTTGTCCCCACTCAGTTGAAATTCCTTCAAGCGCTCCAAACAGGCATTTTTCTTCTCATAGTTTTCATACTCATCTTTTTGGGCCTCGTTCTTTTCGGAATGCAAACGGTCAAAATAGTGGTTGCAGGCATCCTTGAACTCTTTCCAGATCTTGTCGGAATATTTTCTGGGGACGTGGCCAATTTTTTTCCACTCGCTTTGGATCCGCTTCATTTCAGGGGTCGCCGTTTCCCAATCATCGCTGTCTTTTAGGGACACGGCGAGGTCCAACAGCGCTTTTTTCTTTTCAAGGTTTTGGTGTTGTTCTTTCTTTTGATTTTTGTAAAAGGAATTTTTGTTCCTGTTGAACTTTCGGACAGCGTCCTTGAATGCGCTCCACGTTTCCTCGTTTACCCTTTGGGGCACTTTCCCAGCCTTGAAAAAAGATTCCCTTAAGGCCTCCACCTCTTTTATTTGTTGTTGTATGACCCTGTGGTTCTGCGCAATACTTTCGGAAATTTGGGCTATGGAAGCGATGATTTCCTGTTTCTTCTCCAAGTTTTTTTCATAGACCTTTTCCAGTTCCTGAAAATGTTCCTGTCGTCGCTGGTGCATGGCCTTGGTAGCGTTGCTGAACCGTTCCCAGATTTCTTCACGATGCTCCTTGGCCACGGGGCCAATGTCTTCCTTCCATATTTTGTGAAGGGTCTGCAATTCCCGGAAGGCTTTGCCCAGATCCGTTTCATCGGCCAGAGCCTCGGCGCGTTCCACCAATTTTTGTTTTTCCTCTAGATTGTGTTTGAAATCGAGATCGCGCAACTCGCGGTTCAGGTGTAGGAAATCGTAAAAGATTTCCATGTGGTGGTGATAGGTGCGCCAGACATCGTTGTAATTGTTCCGGGGAATGGGACCGGCATTTTTCCAACGTTCCTGAAGTTCCTTGAAATTGTTATATGTGGTGTTGATGTCCTCCTCCACATCTATGAGTCCCTTGAGCTCTTCAATGATCTCCAATCGTTTCTGCAGATTGTTCTTTAGATTTTGCTCCAGTTGCTTATAGTAGTTGTCGCGTTTCTCACGATAATCGGAATACACCTCATTGAACTGCCTTTTGGCCACTGAGTTGTACTTGAAGTCGATTTCATTGCCTCCTTTGGAAATGAACTCTTCCTTTTTTTGTTCCAAAAATTCTTGAAATTTTTGGTCAAACTCATATTTAATGGCACTGACATGCTTGCCAATGGCCTGTATCTTTTCGTTCCTTACTAATTTTTGGAGTTCACCCACCAAATTTTCCATCGACATCGAATGATAATCCAGCATGGGAATGTAATGCCGTTTTTCATTGTCGGTGTCTTCCGCATCCTCAGCGTTGGATTCGTCTATTTCATCAATAGGGTCATTGGATTCTTGGGCATCTTCGGATTTTTCGTTTTCCTTGGATTTATCCAAAGTGGTTTCCTCGGCTTTTTGAGATGCTTCTTTTTCAGCTAGGGATCCCTCGGACACGTTCGGTTCAGAAGTGGGGGTTTCCTCCAAAGGTGTATTTGTGTTGTCCGGTGTTTGCTCTGTTTCCCCTTCAGCATGCTGAAGTTTACGGTCGTTGTCCTGCATTAGTAAGTTGCTTTACCTGTTGATTGATGATAATTATAGCCAATTTAACAACTTAATTGGCTAATAGCAAAAGTATTGAATCTTCTTTTGTGCAGTCAACTTGATGTTTGCATTGACAAAAACCGTATGTAGGTGGTCTTTTTTAAGGAGTGTTCCAGATTTCCCAAGCCTCTTCCGCTTGCTCTTGCAGCATTTTCAGTCCGTTGCAGATGGTGGCTCCATTGGCTTCTCCCAAGGCGAGGAACGTGGTTTTTTCCGGGTTATAGATCAGGTCGTACAGCAAATGCTTTTTACCGATATATTGGTAGGGAAGATCCGGTTTCTGTTCGATGTTGGGGTGGGTGCCCAGCGGGGTGCAGTTTACGATCAAGGTGTTTTCCTCAATGATGGCCCTGTCCAATTCTTCATAGGTGTACTGTTCCCTTTCCTTGTTTCGGGAAACATAGGTACTGGCTATGCCCAACTCGCCCAGTACAAAATGTACCGCTTTGGATGCCCCTCCCGTTCCCAAGATCAGCGCTTTGGTGTGGTGGGGGCGGAGCAAAGGCTCCAGGGATTTTTGAAAACCGTGGGCATCGGTATTGAAGCCTTTCAAGCCCTTCTTGGTGAATTTTATCGTGTTTACAGCTCCTATTTTTTCGGCTTTGGTATCCAGTTCGTCCAAAAAGGGGATTACGGACTCCTTGTAGGGAATGGTCACATTGAGGCCCTTGATGTTGTCTTGTCGGGTTACGGCTTCAAATTCCGCAATGTCCTGTATGTCAAAATTTTCATAGCTATGGTCATCCAGTCCCAAGTCGTTGAATTTTTGGGTGAAATACCCCTTGGAAAAGGAATAGGAGATGTTTTTACCGAGAAGCCCGTACCTGTTTTTTTTCATTTCTGTTTTTTCCATACCAATCCAATAACAATAATACCAAAATCCCAAGGACTATAAAAAGGATGGCCCACCAGGTTTCGGAATGTGTAAGATCGGGGAGGTAGCGTTTATAATTGAGCACTATTTTGTCGCCGTTGGAATCCAACAAAGGATTTCCTGCCGTGTCCATTTTGAACATGGTTTTTTTCCAGGGCCAAAGCACACCCAAGGAACCGGTTATGAATCCCAAAATAACTACCGTGGTCGTGGTTTTAAAATGCTTCAGAAGATAGCTCAACAAATGGGAAAAAGTGACCAGGCCTGTTGCGGAACCCAGTGTGAACACGGCCAATATTTTTAGGGTCCTGATGCGCTCCATGTTGTTCACAAAACTGAAATCCCCAGAAAAAATATCCGAAAAAGTGTCATAAAGTGCATTCACCGAATCTACAAGCAGTAGAACATAGTTCCCCAAAAGAATAAGGATGAAGGAGCCCGAAAGCCCCGGCAGGGTCATTCCCGAAACACTGATGATCCCACAGAAAAAAACAAAGATCAGATTGTCGTTTTCTGTGGCAGGATTGAGAAAACTGATGGAAATACCAATCAGCAGACCGATGAATCCCGCTGTGATAGTCCTTCGGTTCCAAGGTTCAAAATCTTTTCCGATGTAGTAAATGGAACCTACGACCATTCCAAAAAAGCTGGCCCAAACAAAGATCTCGTTGTGGTCCAAAAAATAATCCAAGATCCTGGAAACACTGAAATAACTGACCAACATCCCAAAGATCAATAAGATGAGAAACTGGGCATTGGTGTAGCGGTAAAAACTTTTGAACCTTCCGTTGAAGAGTAATTTTACGGCTTTGGAGTTGAGTTTTTGCAAGGAATAGATAAATTCCTCATAAAAACCGCCCACAAAGGCCACAATGCCCCCTGAAACCCCGGGCACTTTGTTTGCAGCACCCATGCAAAGGCCCTTGATGACCAAGAAGATATTGTCCAGAAGTGTCCTAGGTTGGTGCATGTGGCAAAATGTGTTGTCCTATTTTTTGGAAGCTGCTTTTTCCAGGATAAAAATAAGCGAAAAACCGAGGATGGCTAAGATAATGGCAAGCATTAATTGATTGTCCCCCTCAAAAGCACCGGGCAACACGTTGGTGTCATCTACAACGATGGTCTTTTCCCCAAAGGTCCGGGTCTGGAGAACCTTTTTCCATGGCCATATTTTGTTCAAGGAGCCCAAAATGAAGCCGGTAAGTAGGGCCAATGTGATGTTCTTGTAGTGGTTGAACATCCATTTTAGGAGGCGCGCAAAGCTGAGAAGACCGATAATAGCACCCATGCCCACAGTGATCACTATTGTGATGTTCCTTTCGTGGACTGCATCCAAAATGGTCTTGTAGGAGCCCAAAAGTACCAAAATGAATGCACCGGAAATACCGGGGAGGATCATGGCGCAGACCGCCAAGGCCCCCGACATGAAAAGATAGGGGAGGCTGTCGGTGTTCTCGCTTACGGGAAGTTCGGTGATAAAATAGGCAAGGGCCGCACCCATAATCAGAACCGTCACCGTGCCCAAGCTCCAATTTTTGATTTCCTTGCCCACAAAAAAGACACTGGCCAGCACCAGCCCGAAGAAAAAGGACCAAAGCAGCACGGGTTCATTTTCCATAAGCCAACTTAGAAACTTTGCCAAAGAGAGCACGCTGATGAAAATGCCGATAAAAAGGGAGAGCAAAAAGTTGCCGTTTACTTTGCTCCAGACGGCTTTGATGCCCTCTTTTTTCAAAATGGAAAAAAGGGACAGGTTGATGTTGTTGATAGATGTGATGAGTTCTTCATAAATGCCCGAAATAAAGGCAATGGTTCCACCGGAAACCCCAGGGACCACATCTGCGGCACCCATGGCCATTCCTTTGAGGGTAATGAATATATAGTCCGCTAATTGGCGTGTTTTCATAAGAGGGCGTAAAAATGTACAGGATTTAGGTCGAGGCCTTTTTTATTTTAGAAACCAAGGTTTTTACCCATTTTTCCTCAACAAAACCGGGAAACTCTTGATCGAACAATTGTAATTTGCCCATATCCAGCTTCATGGCTTCCGCCAGTGTTTTCTTGGCTTCGGTAATTTCATTGTTTTGAAGATAGGTGCCGGCCAACTTATAAGTGAGGACAGCACTGTCAGGGTAAAATTCAAGACCTTGGACCAATACTTGTATCGCGGAATCCAGATCCCTCATTCTTTTCAGGACTTCTGCCCAGTTTTTCCAGGTGTCCAGTTCGTAATTTCCCAAATCCACGCTCTGTTTGTAGGCAAAATCGGCTTCGTCCAAGTTGCCCATGGCAAAATAGATTTTGGCCGCTTTTTTCCAATAAGTGGGATTTTCCCCATCAATATTGATGGCCTTGTTGATGTAATAAAGTGCCTTTTCGTGCTTTTTCTGCCTGAAATGGAAGTCGGTGATTGCCAACCAGCCCTTGTCCAGCAGTGGGTCTTCATGCACTGTGTGATAGTAATAATATTTGGCCAGATCATAATTTCCCAACTTTTCGTGGCACTTACCAAGTCTTAGGAATGCATGGGAGGTGGGGTCATCCATATCGATGGTGGCCTCGTAATTTTCAATGGCTTCATTGTAGCGTCCCAATTTTTCAAGGACCTTGCCTTTTTCGAAGTATGCGCCGATGAAGGTGTCATCTGAAATTACGGCAAAGTCAAAAGCGGTAAGGGCTTCGGGAAACATATCGAGGGCATAGTACATCTTGCCCAATTGGTGCCAAGCTACTTCACAATAGGGATTTCGCTCCAGGTAGTCGTTCAGGTATTGTATGGCCCCGTCAAAATCTTCCAAAAACTCAAAACAATAGATAACGTTGTAGAGGGATGAATAGTCGCTTTCGTCAAATTCGACACATTTCATAAAGCTGAGCTTTGCACGTTCATGGTCGTCCATAAAAAGATATTCCATGCCCAGCAATGAGTGGATATCAAAAGTATCATCGGTCAGGTGAAGGGCTTCCAAGAGCAGACTTATCGCAGCTTGATGGTTGTCCTGCTTGGATTGGATATTGGCGCGTTGGATATAGATTTCCTCATTGTTGGCATCGATGTTCTGAATTTCGTCCAACAATTTTTCAGCGGCCTCAAATTTATCTTCAAAAGCCAAAACCTCAACTTGCAAAAGTTTAAGCTCCAAGGAATTGGGGTGTTGTTCCAAACCTATTTGAATGGCTTTTTTTCCAAGGGAGATTTTACCGTTGTTCAGGTAATAGTGGATGATTTCCTCAAAGTCCTCCGAATCAAAGAAATAGACGTCGTCCGTCTTGAGCATTGACTCAAATTTACTGATGGATTTGTCAGGATATTCGTTAGAATCTAACGCCATAGGAACTTTTTTGGTTTGACTATGGACTTAAAATTAACCCATTGCTTATCTCTTTAAGTCCAAAAATCGGGTATGTTATCAACAAATTAGTTAACAGTGTCGGGTCTGTACTGGTTCAAAATGCTTATGATTATGTCGCAACCGGTTTCAATTTCTTTCATGGAAATGGTCAAAGGAGGTGAAATTCTGACAGCCCTCTGTTCAAATAGGAGCCAAAAAAGAACGAGTCCCTTTTTGGCTGCTTCCAGTACCAAATAATTTGCCACCTCCTTATTTATCATTAGGGGAGCCAGCATCAATCCTTTGCCCCGGACTTCTGTGATCAGGGGATGGACCAACAGTTTTCGGAACAGCTTTTCCTTCTCGAGGGTCTGTGCAATCAAGTCAGTTTCCGTTAGCTCCTGCAAAGTGGCCAGACTAGCGGCTGCGATTACGGGATTCCCTCCAAAAGTGGTGATATGACCCAACTTTGGGCTGTGCTGCAGCTTTGCCATCATTTCTTTTGAGGCCACAAAGGCACCCACGGGCAAGCCGGAGGCCATTCCCTTTCCGATAACCAGAATATCGGGGACACAATTGAAATGCTCAAAGGCGAAAAGTTTTCCTGTTCTTCCAAATCCCGGTTGTATCTCATCCAAAATCAGAAGTGTACCTGTTTCATTGCAGCGTTTCCTCACTTTTTCCAAATAACCATTTTTGGGAAGGATAAAACCTGCCCCTCCTTGGATGGTCTCCAATACCACGGCAGCGGTTTTTTCAGTAATCTTCTCCAAATCTGCCTCCACATTGAAATGGATAAAACGCACATCGGGAATCAAAGGCCGAAACGCACTTTTCCGTTCTTCAAAACCCATAAGGCTCAAACTGCCCATGGTGTTGCCGTGATAGGCATGATGGGCCGCAATAATCTGTGAACGTCCCGTATGCCTTCTGGCCAGTTTTACGGCCCCTTCCATGGCCTCGGTACCGGAATTCACCAAATAGGTGGTCTCCAGATTCTTTGGAAGATGGGATGCCAACAACTTCGCAAATTCCACAGCCGGTCGCTGCACGTATTCCCCATAGACCATTACGTGCATGTATTTGTCCACTTGTTTTTTGATGGCCTCCACGACCCTTGGGTGCCCATGTCCCAACCCACAGGCAGATACCCCGGCCACAAAATCGAGGTGGGCCCTTCCTTCCTGGTCATAGATGTAGCTTCCCTTTGCATGGGAAACTTCCAATCCCAAGGGATGCGGTGTGGTCTGGGCTTGATAGGTGAAAAAATCGTCTTTGTACATTATGGGGCCTGTACTTTTTTGAGTTGCGTTTTTCTGGGTTGGGTGGCCTTGGAATTGGGGGCGTTTACTGGATCGTTTTCATTCTTGCTACGTTCTTCTTCCTCGGCATCAATATCTATGGGATTGTCGATTCCGCGGATCTTTACCAATTCGATATTGTTGTCGTCCTCATCAAAGATCTCGTCCTTGGATCTAATGCGCTCATCACCCCGCCAGACAAAACCTTTCAATTTTCTGCTCTCTACGGGCAAGTCCTTTTCGGGGAAAATATCCCCATCGGGATTTACAAAGAAGGTGATGTCCTCAATGTCGTTGTTGGCCATGATGAGCCTTATTTTGCTACAAATGGTCTTATCAATTCCAATGAGTTCCTGATCATCATTGTAGATGTAATAAATGACCTCTGTATTGGACACCAAATCGATGATCTTGAGCTCGTTTTCGATAAACTTTCCAAAGAGATCTTTTCCCTTGGCCTGATTGTATCCCGTGCCACTGATGGTATCCAAGGAGATGATAAAGGCATTTTCTATCACTTTCAGGGAGTCCAGTTTATCGGTCTCCATGTCCGAAATCAAATGGATGCTGTCCCCCGTGATCTGGTTGTCCACATTCCAGAGAATGGGATCCTTGATGAGTTGGGTGATTCCTGTGGTCTCGTCAAAATGGATGGAGTCGCACTTGCCGCTCAGGTCAGTTTTGTAAAATTTGGCGTTTCTGAAAGCCCTTAGAATCCTTTTTTCGGGCTTGCCGGTCACCATCAGGGTGTCGCCGTGCATGTAGAGCGAGTCCTTTTCCACCAAACTGATGGACACGGCCCGCTTGGTGGCAAAAACGGAGTCCTTGGCTTTATGCACCTCTGCATAGTGTGCTTTGATCACCCCATTGTTGATGGTATCCGTGATCTTGATATTGTTCGTGGCCGATGCAAATTCGGTGAGCTTGTCAAAATAGAGACTGTCCCCCTCAATGATCTTGTTGTCATAATCTATCCGGGTGTTCTTTATACCGTAGCCCTGTTCTATCTTGGTGTCATAAAAACCTCTTTCACAGTAGATTTTATACTCTTCCCCCGTAATTGTGGAAGGACCGTACATATAGGCGTTTTTTGATGTTGTATAGTAATCCAACTGCTCGGAATCAATAATGTAATCTGGGTTGTCTATGTGTACATCCCTTTGAAACTGGTACTTTTTTGGGGTCATAAAATAGGTACCCACCTTGCTGGTCAGCACATTGGCGGAATCCACCACCTTTCCGCCGGATCGGTAATAGGCTTTTTGTTGTTCCCGATCAAAATAGAGCGTGTCGGTGGTCAGGGTCATTTGTCCGTTGGTGAGGTCCACACTTTCCCAGGCCCTGGCCAATTTGGTGTTGCCGTCATAATCCATCCTGCCGCTGTTCATCTCTATGGAATCCCCTTGTTGCAGGCGGATGTTGCCAACAGCCTTCAAACGGTTTTCCTTAGCGTAGAAAACTGCAAAATCGCACCAGAGGTCTGCCCCTTGGTGTTCAAACTGGACTTGCCGTTCATCATCCTTACTGAAAATGGACGCACCGGGATACTGGAGTTCGTCCTTGGTGAAATTGGCCCCATAGACAATATTGATCTGCCTACCTTCTTGTGGGCTTTCTTTTTGTTGGGCAGCGGCCGTAAAAATGCACAGCAATGGAATGTAAAAAGAAATTCTTTTCAAATTCATTGAATTTTGCCCAAAAGTAGGGTTTTTGGGGGAAGTGGCATATAGCCTTTAGAAAGCTTTGGGAATTGAATTATGGACTTCCACCTTTTTACTCGTGCAGAAAAGCAGAGTACATCCACACCAACTTTTCTTGCTCCCGGATGTAATCGCTCATGAGGGCATTGGTGCCTTCATCGTTCGATTCCCCGGACATTTCGAGCAATTCCCTTTCCAAAGGGAGCAGTACTTCGTATCCTTTCAAGATTTCTTTTACGGCTTCGGTACCACTTGACACATTTTTGGCAGCCTTGATTTTGGATATCCCGGCATAGTCCGCATAGGAGTGCATCGGTGTGAAACCAAGCGTTAAGATCCTTTCGGCTATCTCATCGATTTTGATCAAGGAGTCGTTGTAGAGTTCTTCAAATTTGAGGTGCAACTCAAAAAACTTGTGTCCCTTGATGTTCCAATGAAAACCTCGGGCATTCATGTAGAACATTTGATAGTTTGCCAAAAGTTCGTTGAGCTTTTCAGAAAGTTCGCTCGATGTTTGCTTGTCCAGACCTATTCTGTTGAGGTTTTTTGCCATGACCTTTATGTTTAGAAGTTATGTTCAACTATTTTTTCCGATGGAAAGTTAGGGAATGCCCAACACATGGAAAGTGACAAAGGTCACTGTACAACATAAAAAATCTTAAAACCTATGGCTTGGCCTATCCAAAAATGTGCAGATAAATAAAGACTTTCTTATCTGTGTATGGTCTGAACGCGATCCGGTCCTACGGATACCAATTTTATGGGTACCTGCAACTGCTCTTCCAAGAAGGCAATATATTTCTTTAACTCCGTGGGCAGCTCGTCAGATTTGGTAAGTTTTGTCAAATCTTGGGCCCACCCCTTCATTTCGGTATAGACAGGAGTGACATATTGCTCTTCGATATTGTAGGGCAGATGTTGGATCTCCGAACCTTTATATTTGTATGCGGTACATACTTTAATGGTCTTGAATCCGCTCAATACATCCGCTTTCATCATCATCAGTTCGGTGACACCATTGATCTGCACGGCGTATTTCAATGCAACGAGATCCAACCAACCACAACGTCTTGGTCTTCCGGTAGTAGCCCCGAATTCATTGCCGACACGTCCCAAGGTTTCTCCGTCCTTGTCAAAAAGCTCGGTGGGGAAGGGGCCACTGCCCACACGGGTGGTATAGGCCTTGAAAATGCCCGCCACTTTTTGGATCTTGTTGGGCGCGACACCCAGTCCGGTGCAAGCACCTGCTGCGGTGGTGTTGGATGAGGTTACGTAAGGATAAGTTCCAAAATCGATGTCCAAAAGGGAGCCTTGTGCACCTTCGGCGAGTATTTTCTTTCCTTCTGCCTGTGCTTTGAAAATATATTCCTCACTATCGATGAAGGTCAATTTCTTAAGAGTTTCCACACCTTCGCAGAACTCGGCCTCCAACTCGGCCAAATTGTACTCGATCTCCACGTTGTAGAAATCGATCATGGCCTCATGTTTGTCGGCCAGGGCACGGTATTTTGTCTTCCAGTCGTCAAATTCCAGATCGCCCACACGCATTCCATTGCGGCCGGTCTTGTCCATATAGGTTGGCCCGATGCCCTTTAGGGTGGAACCGATTTTGGCCTTTCCCTTTGAAGCTTCTGATGCTGCGTCCAGCAATCGGTGTGTAGGTAGGATAAGGTGGGCCTTGCGTGAGATCAAGAGTTTGGATACGATATCGATGTTGAACTTTTCAAGGTTCTCCAATTCCTTTTTGAAAATGACAGGGTCGATGACCACACCATTGCCCACAATATTGATGGCGTTTTTATGAAAAATTCCGGATGGAATAGTGTGCAGAACGTGTTTTATGCCATCAAACTCCAAAGTGTGCCCGGCATTTGGACCTCCCTGAAATCGTGCGATAATATCATATTCCTTGGTCAGTACATCAACAATTTTTCCTTTTCCTTCGTCTCCCCATTGGAGTCCAAGCAATAAATCTACCATGAAATGAGTTGGTTATTCTGTTAGGTTTTCTTCTTTGTTTCGGGTTCCGTAGAAATACAATGAGTGGTTGTTGATCTTGATGTCAAAAACCTCTTCAATGGTTTTTTTTATGGATTGGATACGGGGATCGCAAAATTCGACTACTTCCCCGGTATCGGTAAGAATGACATGGTCGTGCTGACGGTCAAAATAGGATTTTTCGTATTGGGCCTGGTTTTTGCCAAACTGGTGCTTGCGGACCAGTTTGCATTCCAACAAAAGTTCGATGGTGTTGTAGAGCGTGGCGCGGCTCACCCTGTAATTCTTGGTTTTCATTTTGATATAGAGGGATTCCACGTCAAAATGATCGTCACTTTCGTAAATTTCCTGTAAAATGGCGTAGCGCTCAGGTGTCTTCCGGTGTCCCTTTTCCTCAAGGAATGCGGTGAACACGTTTTTTACAATTTCCTGGTTCTTATTGTTTCCCATGGCTTTCTACCTATCCTAATGCACAAAGGTACAGCTAAAAATTAAATTCTGGTCACTTTGTCTATCCCCTCGACCTGCTTTAGATTGTCCATGAGCCTCTTTAGGATATTGTTATTTTTTACCACTAGGGTGATCTTCCCTTTGAAGGTGCCTCCATCTGCACTGAAGTTGAGGTTGCGCATGTTCACGTGCATGTTCTCGGAAATGATCTTGGTAATGTCCTTGACCAAACCTAAATTGTCGATGCCCGTAATCTGAATATCGACCGAAAACTCTTCCTGGGTGGAGTCTATCCATTTGGCGGTCATGATGCGATACGCATAGTTGGATTGCAGGGAGATGGCATTCGGGCAGTTTTTCTTGTGCACTTTGATACCGTCGTTCACACTTACAAAACCAAATACCTCATCCCCAGGAATGGGATTGCAGCATTGGGAAAGTTTGTAGTTCAACCGCTCCTCTTCTTTGCCGAACACGAGCATATCGTATTTGGTGGTGATTTCGTCCTTGTCCACATCTTTTGGGACAGGGGTTTTCCGTATCCGGTTCTTGAAGAAGTTGATAAAGGCATTGTGATAGGACGAAGCGAAGTCCTTGATCTTATCATTGTCGATGACCCCGATGCCTACTCGATAAAACAGGTCAAGACTGGTCTTCAATTTGAAGAAAGTGACCAGTTTGTTCACCGTGTCCTCATTGAGGGTGATTTTTTGCGATTTCAGTTTTCGGCGCAAAATTTCTTTTCCTTCGGCGGCTACTTCTTTTTTCTCTTCGCTCAGCGAGGATTTGATCTTAGATCGCGCCCGGGCGGTTTGGGCATAGTCCAGCCAGCTTTGGTTGGGTTTGGCACTTTCCGAGGTTATGATCTCCACTTGGTCGCCACTGCTGAGCTCAGTGCCCAATGGCACAAGTTTTCCATTCACCTTGGCACCGCGCGTCTTCATGCCGATCTCGGTGTGGATATGGAATGCAAAGTCGAGCGCCGTGGCGCCTTTGGGCATGGACTTTAGCTCGCCCTTGGGTGTGAACACAAAGATTTCCTTGGAATAGAGGTTGAGCTTGAACTCCTCGACAAAATCCACTGCGTTGCCATTGGCGTTTTCCAGTGCTTCCTGGAGCCTGTTCAACCAACCCTCGATTCCCTGTTCCTTTTGGTCCCCATGCTTGTATTTAAAGTGGGCAGCATAGCCTTTTTCAGCTATTTCATGCATCCGCTCACTTCGGATCTGCACTTCCACCCATTTTCCTTTTGGGCCCATAACGGTAATGTGGAGCGCTTCATAGCCTGTGGATTTTGGGGAAGTGATCCAATCGCGCAGGCGTATGGGATTTGGGGTGAAGTGGTCTGTTACGATGGAATATATCTTCCAGGCAAGGAACTTCTCATTTTTTCTATCGGATTTATAGATGATCCGGATGGCAAATTTGTCATATACCTCATCAAAGGACACATTTTGTGCCTTCATTTTTCTTCGGATGGAGTAAATGGACTTCATCCTGCCCTTTATGGTGTAGTTGAGGCCCTCTTGGTCCAACGATTTTTTTATGACGTTGGAGAAATCCTCTATATAGGCCATGCTCTCCTCTTCGGTATCCTCTATTTTGGCCTTGATATCGTTGTAAACCTCTGGTTCGGTATATTTCAAGCTGAGGTCTTCCAAGTGGGTCTTGATGTTGTACAGCCCTATCCGATGGGCCAATGGGGCATAGATGTAAAGCGTTTCCGAAGCAATTTTCACCTGCTTGTGCTCGGGCATGGATTCCATGGTGAGCATATTGTGGTACCGATCCGCAATTTTAATGATGATGACCCTTACATCGTCATGGAGCGTCAACAGCATTTTTCTAAAGTTCTCTGCCTGCTGGCTGATGTCCATTTCCTTTTTCAGGTGGGCAATCTTGGTGAGTCCGTCCACAATTCGGGCCACGGTTTCCCCGAACATACGCTCTATGTCGTCCAAAGTGTAAGGGGTATCCTCGACCACATCGTGAAGCAAAGCGGCTGCTATGGAAACGGCATCCATACCTATCTTTGAGGCCACGATCTTTGCCACGGCTATGGGATGGAAGATATAAGCTTCGCCCGATTTGCGCCTTTGGTCCTTGTGGGCATCCACGGCCACGTCAAAAGCAGAGCGTATCAGTTTCTTGTCCTCATCGGTCAAGGTCTGATAGCTGATGCGAAGCAATTCCTTATACTGCTTTGCAATCTCCTTGTTCTCTTTTTCAATAGCAGCTTCTGTCATAGTATATTAAAGTTACCACAATCTAATTAGCTAAGCAACAAAAACTATGCCTTTAGGTTCCTTATGCGCTCAATTAAGGGTGGGTGGGAGTAGTGTACAAAAACGTAGGCAGGGTGGGGGGTCAGGTTGCTCAGATTATTCTTGGAGAGTTTTTTCAATGAGGTCACCAAAGGTGTTGCTGCAAAAGTGTTCTTGGCATAATCGTCCGCTTGGAACTCAAACTTTCTTGATAGGTAGTTCATGGCCAATCCTGTAATTTCCGAAATGGGACTGTACAAAAGAGCGAAACCTACCAGTGCAGCATGAAAACTGGGTGTGGAGACCCCAATGGCCAAGGATATTTCCGGATGGTTGATGAACAGGGAGAGAATGTAGAGGGTCAGGCCGGTCAATGCCAAGGAGACCAAAAGGTTGAAGATGATGTGCTTTTTTTTGTAATGCCCCACTTCGTGGGCCAATACCGCGACAATTTCCTCCTCGCTCAAATCGTTGATCAAGGTATCAAAAAGGGTAATTCGTTTTTCCTTGCCCAACCCAGAAAAATAGGCATTGGCCTTGGTGGAGCGTCTGGACCCATCTATTACAAAAATGTTCTTCAATTCAAAACCGACTTTATGGGCATAGCTCTCTATGGCGTTTTTAAGACTGCCCTCTTTCAATGGGGTTTGTTTGTTGAAAAGTGGGACGATCAGGCGACTGTAGAACAAATTGATGAAAAGGATCAAAATACCGACCATTCCCCAGGCGTAGAGCCAAAATTTTGGTCCCGTCCACTGATAGAACAACATGAAAAGTGCCAAAACACCACCTCCCAAAATGGCCGTAAGAATGCCGCTTTTCAGCTTGTCCGTGAAAAACAATTTTCGGGTTGTTTTGTTGAACCCATATTCCTCTTCAATGACAAAGGTTCTATAGTAAGAAAAAGGCATGCCCAAAATAGCACTGCCAAAGGTTATGAGACCAAAGAAAATCAAGGCCATGGATATGGGCCCATCTGCAACGGAACGGGTGAGCTGATCGATCCATTCGAATCCGCCAAACCATAAAAAGCAAAGGGTCAGCACCAAGGAAAATCCATCGGACAAAATTCCAAACCGATAATTTGCCTGTTTGTACCGTTGGGATTTTTTGTACTCCTCTTCATCGAACACATCGGATAGTTCTGGGGGCAAGGCAGATTCAAAACGCTTGGCGTTCAAGTACTCCAAAAGTTGGTGAACCCCATATTGCACGACCAAGATGACCAGTATGACATAAAAGAGCAAAGTTCTTTCCATAGCTTAATATCCGCGTTGTCGCTTGGCTTCAAATATAAGTATTGCTGCCGATACGGAAACGTTCATGGAATCTATTTCGCCCTGCATCGGTATTATCAGATTTTGGTCGGAATTTTTGAGCCAAATATCTGTCAACCCTGTGGCCTCCGTACCCATCACAATGGCCGAGGCACCTGTGAAGTCGCAATCCACATAATTTTTGGAGGCGCTCAGGTCGGCACAATAGATCTTGATGTGTTTTTCTTTGAGGAATGTGATGATTTCTTCGGTGGAACCCATCCCGATCTGATTGGTGAACACGCAGCCCACGCTGGATCGGATGATGTTGGGGTTATACAGGTCAGATTTGGGATTGGCAATCAGGACGGCATCCACGGCAGCAGCATCTGCAGTCCGCAAGAGTGCGCCAATGTTTCCAGGTTTTTCAGGGGCTTCGGCGACCAGGACCAAAGGTTTTTTGTTCTTGAAATGGATTTTATCCAAATCATGGTCTTTGGCTTTGAATACACCCAAAACGCCTTCGGTGGTGCCACGATGCGCGACTTTTTCATAAACTTGTTTGGTAATCTGGATGATTTCGGTACCGGGGTAGTTTGAAAAAGCATCAATCTGCAATTCATCGATTATATCCGGACAATATAACAAGGTTTCCAGTGAGTACCCGCCTTTTTGGGCAAGTTCCAGTTCCCGTTGTCCTTCCACTACAAAAAGCCCGGTTTTCTTTCGTTCCCGGGATTTTTCTTTTAGGAGCAATATTTTTTTTACCAGTGGATTTTGTACACTACTGATCGACTTGGCTTCCATATTGGGTAAAAATAGAGATTTCTGTAATTCGAAAAAGGGGTTTTCGACCAGCGGTCATCATTTTCAAGTGAAGCTTTCCCGATTACTCTCTGCGATTTTATTTGTTTTCTTGATAAGAAATGGAACCATGCAAATAAAAAAGGCGGTGCTCTGTTGAACACCGCCTTTTTGTTTTAACAAGCTATATGCTATTTCCCTTCGCGTTCAAATTTGCCCATATACCTTTTCCAAAGCTCGGTCTGGTGGGTTTCCAATGAAATGTCCCGACCATCAATGTAGGCTTTGGTGAGTTTGTTTGTCCGCATATCCAAGGCATCACCCTCAGAAATAAATAATGTAGCACTCTTGCCTACTTCCAAAGTTCCGTAGGTGTCGTCTATGCCCAATATTTTTGCAGTATTTCCGGTCAATAATTGCAGAGCGGTTTCTTTGTCCAATCCCTGGCCCACGGTCTGTCCAGCATAGAAAGCCAGGTTTCTGGTCTGGAAATTGGCCGCTTCCTCGTTCTGCAAACCGACCAAGAGTCCTGCATCCACCAAAAGTTTTGGCAGTTTGTAGGGTAGATCATAATCGTCATCATCATATTCCGGGAGTGAATGGGTGAGGTTTACCAGAACGGGTACATTGTGTTCCTTTAAGAAATCCGCAATTTTATTGGCGCGGTATCCACCAACAATGATCACATTTTTCACTCCGGCCTCTTTGGCGGTGGCCACGCCATCCATCATTTCCTTTTCGCCATTGGCGTGGATGTACAAACGCTTGGAGCCATCAAAAAGACCCTGCATGGCTTCAAAAGGAATATTTCTTTCCTTTTCCGCTGCCTTTCCATAAGCACTGGAGTTTTGGAAGAAAACCTTGATTTCCCCCATTTGTTTGGAGTAATCTTTGTTGGGGACATAACCCCTGTCTTCCCCCATCCACCATCTTCCTCTTCTAAAGAAGGATGGCCAGTTCATGTGGATTCCGTCATCGGTCTTTACGGCAGCATCCTCCCAGTTCCATGCATCAAACTGTACAATACTTGAGGTTCCTGAAATGGTTCCGCCCTGTGGGGTTATCTGTCCCAGCAAAACACCGTTTGGACGCATACTTTCCACAACTTTGGATTCTGCATTGTAGGCAATGATGCTTCTCACATGGGGAATCATTTCCCCGATTTCGTCCTGGTCATCGCTTGCCCTTACGGCATCCACTTCCACCAGACCTAGGGATTTGGAAGGCGCAATGAAGCCGGGATATATGTGCTTGCCCTTCGCATCTATGACCTTGCCCATGCGGGCTATTCTGGCATTGGCACTACCCACAAAGGTAATCTTGCCCTCTGTGAACATGATCAGTGAGTTCTCAATGACTTCACCGTTGCCCAAATGAGCCGTTGCCCCTTCTATGGAAACGGGTTCGGATTGCTTTGGGGCAGGGGTCTGTTGCGCGTTCAATGAAACCCCAAAAGCTACAGCTACGATTAAAAATATTCTTTTCATGGTCTATCTGTTAAAGGGTTTCACATTCAAATCGTTCTTTCTTGCTTTGGACAGGTGTCCGGGTCTTTCCACCGTTTTTCTTTTCGTTCAGCATCATACCGATCAATTGGTTTCTTTCTTTTTTGACAGATTCCCTAAGCATTTTGTCTTTTTCCAGGTCAAAATAGACCTTTCCCTCTATCAGGGTCTTCTCTGCTTTGGCATAGACGGACATGGGATGATCGCTCCAAAGTACCACATCGGCATCCTTGCCTTCCTCGATGCTTCCCACACGGTCGTCCAAATGCAAAAGTTTGGCAGGGTTTAGGGTAACGGTCTTCCATGCCTCAATTTCGGACATACCGCCATACTTGACTGTTTTTCCTGCCTCTTGGTTCAATCTTCTGGACATTTCGGCATCATCACTGTTGATGGCCACGGTAACTCCCTGGCTGGCCATAATGGCCGCATTGTAGGGAATGGCATCGTTCACTTCGTACTTGTAGGCCCACCAGTCACTAAAAGTGGAACCTCCAACACCGTGCTCGGCCATTTTGTCTGCGACTTTATATCCTTCCAAAATATGGGTAAAGGTGTTCATGCGGAAGTTGAACTTTTCCGCCACCTTCATCATCATATTGATTTCGCTTTGTACATAGGAGTGGCAGCTGATGAACCTTTCGCCATTGAGAATTTCGGCAAGGGTTTCCATTTCCTCATCATAGCGGAAGGGTTGTCCGCTTTTCTTTTTGGCATCATATTCCTTGGCACGCTGAAAATAATCGGTATATACCTGCTCAACGCCCATTCGGGTCTGAGGAAAACGGGAATAGCTTCCCCAATTGGACTGCTTAACATTTTCGCCCAAGGCAAACTTGATGAACTTTGGTGAATCGGGGAACACGAGCCCATCCGCATTTTCGCCCCACTTCAATCGAAGAATGGCAGAACGCCCACCGATGGGATTTGCGGAACCGTGCAATAGCTGTATGGTGGTTACACCTCCCGCTAGGTTTCTGTAGATATCCATATCCTTTGGATCGATCACATCTTTCATGCGTACTTCGGCGGAGGAATTATGGCCTCCTTCGTTGATGGCCAAAGCGGCAATGTGTGAGTGTTCGTCAATGACTCCAGCGGTAAGGTGTTTTCCAGTGGCGTCCACCACCGTTGCCCCTCCTGCGCGAAGGTCTTTCCCGACCTTTTCTATCTTTCCGTTTTTGATCAACACATCGGTATTTTCCAGAATGGCTTCCCCGGTCCATACCGTTGCATTCTTAAAAAGAATGTTTTCCTGTTTGGGCTTTTCCTTGTACCCAAAACCTACATTAGGATAGGAGAGCGCCATCAATTCTGGCTTCTCAGCACCCTTGTTCTCGGATTTTTCTTCGAAGGGTGAAGTTTTGGTTAGGCTAGCCGTGGTTTCATTTCCATTGGGCAGCACCACTTTGCCGTTTATGGTGTTGGCTCCGCGCACGATTCTTGCCACCATTCGGTAAGAGCTGGTACCATCTTCTGAAAAGGCCAAGTTCAGCCAGTTGTCCGAAAATTCTATTTTGGAGTCCATCGTCTCGGAACCTTTCTTTATTTCGGCTTTGGGCTTGTCAATGGAACCGGTAAGGGATACGGTATAGGTGTTGCCGTTTACGTTGAGGTTGTAGTCGCCTCGGATGTCCACCAAGTCCATGGACTGAATAATGTTCTTGGTTCCCTGCACCCAGTTTTCGTAAAGTACGGTCCCTTCATCAAAAATTTCACCGGAAGTGATCAAAAAGTTGGCTTGACTTCCGGTTTGCAAAGACCCTATTTGACCGGACATGCCCAAGATGTTGGCAGGAACGGTGGTCAGGGCCTCCAAGGCTTTGGTTTTGGAAAGACCATAAGTGATGGCCTTCATCAATTTTTCCTTGAGGTCCGAAGGGGATTTCAATTCATGTAGCGTAATGGAAAACTCCACCCCGTTATCGGCCAAGACTTTTGGGTTGGAAGGAGCCAAGTTCCAATGTCTCATATCTTTCAACGCAATATATTGGGCATGATACGGATTGGAAACATCGTAAGCATCGGGGAAGTTGAGGGGAAGGATCAATTTGGCATTGGTTGCCTTAATGTCCTCAATGCGCTCGTATTCATCACCGCCACCCAATATGGCATATTGGATTCCGAACAGGTCCCCGATCTTGTCGGCCCTCAACACGTTTCCGTTGTCTCCGGCTGCAAAAATCTGGGTAAGTCCTTTGTTGGCGATCAGGGCTTCCAGCGATCGGTCCTTGGTTTCCACATTGCCTTTGCTGTACCAATCCATGTCATAGTACAATTGACGCATCAAGGCCATGGCACCCATCAGGGAGCTTGGATAGGATTGATTTTTCGCTATGCTTTTCTCAAAAGAGAAGTATTGTGCAGATTTGTCCGAAAGGATTCTTTGGGCTTCGGAGCCTTCATCGTTCAAAGCGACCAAAAGCCCTGTTCCCCTGGCAATGCCATCCTGGATATGGGCATTTACTGCCCCAAACCCTGCTTTTCGAAGCTCTTCGGCTTTCTTGGAATCGTAGGAGAAGCTGTTTATGGCATTGTTCTCCGGCATAATGTGGTCATTCCAATAGAATCCTTCCCTTTCGGGGCCATATTGTGCAGATCTCCCGCCTCCATTGGCTTTTTCGGGGAGTTTTACCCCAAAGCTGGAAAAAACATCCACAAAGGATGGGTAGATGGATTTTCCCTCCAAATTCTCAATCACCGCATTTTTGGGGATGGTCACAGATCTGCCTACTTGTACCACTTTTCCATTTTGGATCAGCAGGGTTCCTTTTTCAATGACCTGTGTCGGGGTCATATAGATCTTGGCATTGGTGAATGCCGTGTAATTGTTGTTCTTTGCTTTTACACCATCATTTTTGGGAAAATAATCTTGTGCGAACAAAGAAAAACTGCCCAGAAGAAAGGACAGTGCCAAGAGTTTAATTTTCATAGGGTTATAATTGAATTAGTTTAGCTGGCTTAAATATAAAGGAAGTGTACAGACCGCACAAGTTTCATTTTCAGTTCTTAAGCTGATTTTGGTAATTGATCATCAGTCCCACAACCGAGTTGTAGCTTTTGATCCCCTCTTTTTGGTTGTTCACCTTCAAAAAAGTGTTGAACACGGCCTTGAAGATAGGCTCCATGGGATTTTCATAATTTTTCCAAAAATCGGCCAGTTCCTGATAATTTTTCTTCACACCAGGATTAAGAGTGTTCAGAATTTCATTGTATTTATCACTGTCCTTGTTATAAAGATCCACGAGACAATAACCCAAAGCATGGTTGTAGGCAGCATATCTAAAATAGGGATCATCGCTTTGCGAGGTCACCAAAAAACCTATGAAATTGGTGGCGTCCTCTGCGGAGTAACCCAATTGATGGCCTACTTCGTGCCCGCTCACGGCAGGCAATCGGAAAAGTGGTGTCAAACCGTTCACTTGTGCCTCGTTGGTAAAAGGATTGAGATATCCACCATATCCCATGTAAGTAAGGGGCAGGCTGTATATGGATGGTTTTAGGCTCACCGTTTCATAAATGAAATGGGGGTATTGTTTTTTTAGGAGATGATAAGCGTCTTCCGTTTTTTTGAAGATTTGTTTTTTGGTATAAGGAATCTGGACAGCGGAAAGGCTGTCCCCAGTAATTTCGGTTTGATGTTGATTGGTTGTTTTGACCAGATATTGGGTGAATTCCAACAGTTCATCGAGTGTGTATTCACGTTCGATGCCCATTTTCCAAGTAATGGGCTGTCGGTAATAGTTGAGCCCCCAGAGCAGATGGAAGGCAAAATAGGCCAAAGACAAAACTGCTGCAATATCCTTGAGCAAAATGAGCGGTTTGTTTTTGATGGATTTCCAGTTTTTGTAACAATACCGTCCCGCCAAAATGAACAAAGCAGTATAGATCAAATCCCCAAAAGAGAAGGGAATCCATCCGAAAAGTGTTCTCAAGGACTTGGAGATGATGGGATAAATTCCATTACTGTAATATTCCTCCACGAACAATGGGTGATGACCTATCCAAATGACAAGCAGTATTTGGATTGGAAGTGCAATGGCAAGGATTATCTTCGTTCTTTCTCCCATCAACAATTAAAGCACAAAAAAGACTTCTGCAAAATAATAAAAGCCGCACAGAAAAGTACGGCTTTTTTATATGTTCAATGGATTATTTTTATTGTTGGATGCCCACCACTTCAATATCAAATACCAATGTGGATCCGCCAGGGATAGGTCCATAGTCATTGTCGCCATATCCAAGATGCGGAGGGATGAACAAACGAAGTTTGTCGCCCACTTTCATGGTCAACAGTCCTTCCCTGAAACCTGCGGCCAATCGGGCATCTGGGCTGTAATCCATGGGGTAGGGTACGTATCCACCCTGATCTCTTTTGCCAGGGTTCACTTGGTTGAACTTTTCGGCAATTTCCAGGATGTTCGTGTCGAACAGTTCACCATTGGAGAGCCATCCAGCATAGTTCACCATTGCTTTTTGGCCAATTTTAGGTTGTTCACCTTCTCCTTCTGTCAATTTCAGTATTTTCAGTCCAGAAGGGGTCTCCTCGGCCTTGGACATTTGATCGGCAAACTTAGCGGCCAAATCCTCTTTCATTTTTTTGAAGGCGGCTTCTTCAGCTTTTGCTTCTTCAAAATAGTCGCTCATCACCTTTACGGCATCGAACTTTTTGGCCTCCTTGCCATTTCGGACAATTTCTACCTTGTTCATGACCACGTCTGTTTTGGGCTTGTCACCAGGTCCTGTTTCCACATTGGCGATGGAGTCAACGACCTCCATTCCTTCCACCACTTCCCCAAATACGGTGTGCTTGCCGTTCAGCCATGGTGTCTCTTTATGGGTGATGAAAAACTGGCTGCTATTGGTCTTAGGGCCTCTATTCGCCATGGAGATGATCCCTTTTTTGGAATGGCTGAGCGAATCATGGATCTCATCTTTGAACGTATATCCGATGTTTCCGCTTCCGGTTCCCGAAGGATCGCCGCCTTGGATCATAAAATCTTTGATGACTCTGTGGAAAACAATGCCGTCATAGAACTTTTTTTCTTTGTACTCGTCATTCACGAAAGGGTTATTGCCTTCAGCCAAGGACACGAAGTTGGCCACTGTGACCGGGGTCTTTTCGTATTCCAGTTTGACGATGATGTCCCCTTTGGTGGTTTGGATATCGGCAAAGATACCGTCCCCCAGATCAGCATGTTGGCTGGATTTGCACCCCAAAATGACCAAGGAGAACAGGGTTATGATGTAAAGTGATTGTTTCATTGTGTGTATGGATTTAGTTTAAACTGTCTTTATGAATAATGATCGTATGTAGTTCCACCGAAGATTTCAATGGCGTCCGTGGGCCAATCGCCTTATTGTCCCCTTGATAGCCATAGGCCTGCAATGATGGGAATATAAAAGTGGCCTTCTCGTTGATTTTGAGTAGTTTCACCGCGTTTTGGAGCCCTGGGAACAATTGCTGTTTGTCCACTACGTGCGATGTGGGGCCTATCTGCTCGGCGGTATAGATGGTGTCGTTTTGCAAGGACATCAGATTATAGGAAAACAAGATTTGGTCCTCGGTTTTTGGCAAATAGGTGGCCGTATCGTTTTTTGTTTCATAATAATACCAGAAACCATTGGGACTCGTAATGTATTCGTGCAGCGTGTCCTTGGCCATGAGTTCTTTGATCATTTCCTCTTCCTTGGCCAACAATTGTTTGCTCCGTTCTATGGATTCCTTGTAAAAACTCCCGGATTTCACTTCCACGGGTTTTCGTGGTTCGGGGCCTCTGCAACTGGCAAAGGCGATTACAGCTATGCACAAAAGGACAATTCTCATGGGTTCAATCGGCTTTTATAGGTTTTCAGGATGGTACGGAACTGTTCGATGGTCTCTTCCATGCCCAGGTCACTTTTGCCCCCTGCAGCATTGTCGTGCCCGCCCCCTTGAAAATGCTTTCGGGCAAATTCGTTCACCGAAAAGTCCCCAACGGAGCGTAGGGATATTTTGATGATGCCTTCTTCTTTGTTTTCAATAAAGATCAATGCAAAAATAATATCTTCCAAAGTGAGACCATAGTTCACAAATCCCTCGGTGTCCCCCTTCTTGAAATCGTGGGCATCCAACTCGGCTTGGGTAAGGGTGATGTAGGCCGTTCTATATTCGGGCAGGATGACCATATTGCTCAGGGCAACGCCCAGCAAATGCAATCGGGATGGCGAATTGGTATCGAACACCTGCCTGTGGATCTCCATGTTCTCTGCGCCCCGGTCTATCAACTCTGCCACTACGCGGTGGGTTTTGCTCGATGTGGAGCGGTACTTGAATGAACCCGTATCGGTCATGATGCCCGTGTAGAGATTGGTGGCAATTTCTTTGGTCACCTGCTCGGCTCCGCCCAAAAAGGCGATGAAATTATAGACCATCTCGCAGGTGGAGCTCATGCTGACATCGGAATAGGTCACCTTGGCATAATCACCGGGTTGCTGGTGGTGGTCTATCATGATGAAATCGGCCTTGGCCTGCTTTAGTGCTGATTCCATCTGTCCAACTCTGGACAGGTCGTTGAAATCCAAAGTGAAGATCAAGGAAGATTCATCCAACAATCGCTGGGCCCTTTGGGTTTCCCATTCAAAATTGATGACCGTCTCGTTGCACGGCATCCATTTCAGGAACTTGGGGTAATCGTTTGGGGCAATTACATGAACCATGTGCCCCATTCCCTTCAAAAACCCATACAGTGCCAAGCAAGAGCCCATAGCATCACCATCGGGGTTTTTATGAGGGACGATCACAATTTTTTGAGGCTGGGAAAGTATCGACTTAACTGTCGTGATATCCGCTGAATTCATGCGGCCAAATATACAATAATATAATATAGAGGTAACTGGCAATATCCGTATTTTTGAGCCACTAAACGCTAGCAATGAAGCACACTTCCGTTTTATTTGCCCTTGTTGTCCTTTTCACGGGATGTAAAAGAAAAGAAGAGAAACAACCATTGGAGAAAGAAAAGGAGCAACCTGATTTTGTAGTGGCCTTCGGGTCGTGCAATATGCCCCAGGAACCCAATCCGTTTTGGGACGATGTGCTGGCCGAAAACCCAGATGTGTGGGTTTGGGGAGGTGATATTGTCTATGCCGATACCGACGATGTGGACAGGATCAGGGCCATTTATGCGATGCAGGACACGGTACAGGGCTATGCCCGATTGAAGGCCGAGGTTCCCATCATCGGGACTTGGGACGATCATGATTTTGGTCTGAACGATGGGGGCTCTGGATTTGCCGTGAAAAAAGAAAGTCAACAGGTGTTTTTGGACTTTTTGGATGTTACCGAGGACAGTGAGCGAAGAAACCGCGAAGGAGTCTATACTTCGCACGAATTTGAATTGCCTCAGGGAAAAGTGAAGATCATCGTTTTGGATACCCGATATTTCCGAAGCGACCTGATTAAGGACGAAGATCCCAAAAGAAGATATAAGCCCAATACCGAGGATGGCGCCACCATACTCGGGGATGCCCAATGGGAGTGGTTGCAGGGCGAATTGGCCCATTCCGATGCGGATTTCAATCTGATCATGTCCAGTATTCAGATATTGTCCGGGGAGCACGGTTTTGAGACCTGGGGCAATTTTCCACATGAGGTTGAAAAATTGGAAAACATGATTGTAAAATCGGGGGCAGAGGGAGTCATCATATTGTCGGGCGATCGTCACATCTCCGAATTTTCAAGGGCCAATATCACTGGGTTGCCCTATCCCTTGGTCGATTTCACGAGCAGTGGACTGACCCATTCCTATGCATCCTTCACTGGAGAGCCCAACAAATATAGGGTAGGTGAGGTGGTTTCCGATAAAAGTTACGGGATCATCGACCTATATTTCAAAGAGAAAGAGGCCCACATGAAGATCATGGGCGACAACGGAGCTGTGCTTCAGGAGTTAAAACAAACCTATTAAGCCTTGCCCGTTGTTCCAAAAACTGTACTTTTGCGCAAAATTTAAAGAAAATGACGGGAAATAGAACGTTTACCATGATCAAGCCAGATGCTGTTGAAAACGGATACATCGGTGCGATTTTGGAAAAAATAACGGCTGCCGGATTCAAGATCGTGGCCATGAAGTACACCCAATTGAGCCAAAGGGATGCAGAGGAATTCTACGGCATCCACAGGGAGCGTCCTTTCTTTGGTGAATTGGTCGAGTTTATGACCAGGGGCCCCATCGTGGCCGCCATATTGGAGAAGGACAATGCCGTTGAAGATTTTCGTGCCCTGATCGGTGCCACCAACCCGGCCGAAGCTGCCGAGGGGACCATCCGCAAATTGTATGCTACCAGCATCGGTGAGAACGCCGTCCACGGATCGGACAGTGATGAGAACGCCGCCATTGAAGGTGCTTTCCATTTTTCGGGAAGGGAAGTGTTCTAATTTGAACCAAGATATCAAGAAGAAGCCGCTCCATTGGAGTGGCTTTTTTTATTGGAAAATAATAGCAGTTCCTCTTGGCTTCCTATCGGTATCACTTTTCCAATTTCTTGGAATCCCAACTTTCCCAGTAGTTGGCACGATCGATCATTTGATGGAAGGACAATGGCGAGCACTTCATCAAAACCCAATTCGGACAGGGCGTGTCCCAAAAGTGCTTTGCCAGCCTCCAACATCAAACCTTTTCCTTCACGATCTGGTAACAGGGCAAAACCGATGTCCGGATGGTCCAGATAATCTCGTTTCAAGAATCCGCACAGGCCTATCGGGACCATGGTTTCCTTGAAGCATAGCTTATACAGTCCAAAACCGTTGGTTTGGTAGGAATTGGTCAGGCTTTTGCGGATATAATTCTCGGCATCTTCCATCGTTTGTATTCCCTTGTCCCCAATAAATTGGATCCATGTAGGGCTGTTTAGCAATTCCAAAATGAATGCGGCATCGGAAAGTTCTGCTTCTGAAATGACGAGCCGTTCTGTGGATAGGATGACTTTCATTAGGGATGAACGATCAATATCAACGAAGCACCAATTTCTTGACCAGTTCCCGGCCCAGTTCCTCATTGATCATGGAGATGATCTTGGTCTTGCCCAAACTAAGTTCTTCCCGGAGCACCGATGAGGAAAGCGAGACGTATAGTGTCTCGTTCTTGAGTTCCACGGCCGTGGTGTAGTTGTTCACCCCATTGCCCATCAAGTTGGCCCATGCCTGGCGGGCATCCACTTTGTCTATGCCTTTTTGGAGCTTATTTTCCTTGATGAACTCGTTCAAGGCTTTGCTCAGCGGCAGGTGGGAGTTGTTCCTTTTTGCCATTATTTGGGTATTTTGATGGGTTCAAACCGTTTGTAGTGATAAGTGACCCGTTCTTCGTTGGTCACGGAAAATGAAAGGGAATCCACGGCCACCAATTTTTCCTCCCATTCACTGAACCCATTTTTGTAGTGGAACGTGAAGATTTCGTTGGTTTGTGAAAGCGTGAAATACTCCGTGTCATTGGTTGTGTTGTAGGTTCCGTCAAACTTGGGCTGCATCTTCTTGCGGAACCCTTCGCCATCGTTCAATTTGATAAAATCGACACTCGGATTGACCGTGTATTGTTTTTTGGATCCATCGGGGAATTCCACTTCGGCAATCTCCCAATATCCGTTGAGGTACTGCAGGTCCGCTTCGGCCACAGCGATTTTTTTACAGCCCAATAGCATCAACAGTAATATGAAAGGATAAATCTGGCGCATGTTACAAGGTAAAGATTTTATAGCTCTGATGGATGGTTTTAACCACATTTTCCGTGCGTTCTGCATGCGTGTCACTGATAAAGATCTGACCGAAATTGTCGTTCTTCACCAAGCCCACAATATGAGACACCCGGTTCTCGTCCAGTTTGTCAAAAATATCATCCAGCAAAAGAATGGGCGTGGTGTTGGCCTGTTCCTTGATGAAATGGAACTGGGCCAGTTTCAGGGCGATCAAAAAGGATTTTTGCTGGCCCTGGCTCCCAAATTTTTTGATGGGATGTCCCGCAATCGTGAAGTCCAGATCGTCCTTGTGTACCCCGACAGAAGTGTATTGTAGGGCACGGTCTTTCTCCACATTGGCCTCCAAAAGATTTAGGAGTGGACCTTCCGATAGTTGGCTTTCGTAGGAGAGCATGATCTGCTCGTCCTTTTCAGAAATATGGCTGTACTGCTCCTTGAAAATAGGCACAAATGCGGCCATGAATTCCTTGCGTTTTTTATGGATCTCCGTCCCCAATCCGTGTAGTTGCTCGTTGTAAATGGCAAGGGTGTTCGGGTCAAAGGTACGGTTGGCCACAAAATATTTCAGCAAGGAATTGCGCTGTACCAAGACCTTGTTGTACTTGATGAGGTTCTGGAGATAGCCCTTGTCGGATTGGGAAATGACCCCGTCCATAAATTTCCTACGGGTATCACTGCCCTCAAGGATAAGGTCACGGTCCGAAGGGGAAATGATTACCAAGGGCAAAAAGCCAATGTGCTCGGAGAACTTTTCATAGGGTTTTCCATTGCGTTTAATGACTTTTTTGGTCCCTTTTTTGAAACTACAGATGATTTTTTCCGTTTTTCCTTCCTTTTCAAACTCGCCTTCCACTACAAAAAATTCGGTGTCGTGCTTGATGTTCTGAGTGGCCACCGGATTAAAATAACTCTTTCCAAAACAAAGATGGTAAATGGCGTCCAGGATGTTGGTCTTGCCCACACCGTTATCGCCCACCAGACAGTTGATCACGGGGTCGAACTCCAACACCTTGGAGTCGAAATTTTTGTAATTGACTAAAGATAAATGTCTTAAAAACATAAAAGTTTAGAGAAACAATGTGAGTTTTGCAGGTTGGCGTTCATTTAAGGATTCCAAAAATAACGAATAAATTACCTTTTGGTTTTGGATAAAAACTTTATTTTTGCGCGACCAATTAAATGACTGATGGCAACATACAAGAAGAGAGGCTTTAAGCCAAAAAATAAGGCAGAAGAAGCTCAGCAGGAAGAACACGAGAGCACAACGGCCGAGGTATTCAATACTTTGGACGAGAGTGCATCGAAGACCGAAGCCTGGGTGCAGAAGAACCAAAATTATATTTTGGGGGTCATTGGTGCCGTAGCGGTGGGGGTCTTGGCCTATTTGGGCTATCACCAGTTCATCCAAAAGCCAAATGAGGCCTCAGCGGCCAACGAGCTTTTTTATCCACAACAATATTTTGACCAGGCATTGGCCAGTGAAACAGAAAAAGATTCCTTGTTCACATTGGCTTTGAACGGTGCTGAAGGAAAATACGGTTTCTTGGACATCATTGAGGAATACAGTGGGACCAAGGCGGCCAATTTGGCCAAGTATTCAGCAGGGATGACCTATTTGAACCTTCAACAATACGATGAGGCCATTTCCCATTTGGAAAGCTTTTCATCGGATGACGATATCATGGGTGCCATGGCCAAAGGAGGCATTGGTGATGCTTTTTCACAGTTGAACCAACCCGAAGATGCCTTGGATTACTACGAAAAGGCCATAGCACATAGTGACAATGATTTTACCGCACCAAGATTTTTGTACAAAGCAGGAGTGGTTGCTATGGAATTGGGACAAAAGGATAAGGCACTGGGTTATTTTGAGCGCATCAAGGAAGATTATCCAAATGCCCAAGAGGCCAATGGTGTTGAAGCCCTAATAGGATTGGCCCAAAACTAGACCATGGCCACAGAGAACAAAAACCTGTCCGTTTACGACAAAAGTAAAATCCCAAATGCGAAGAACCTTCGGTTTGGGATTGTTGTATCTGAGTGGAACGGTGAAATTACCGAAGCATTGCACAATGGGGCAAAAGAGGCTCTCCTTGACTGCGGTGCCCTCCCCGGAAATATACTGAGATGGAACGTTCCCGGAAGTTTTGAGCTTACTTTTGGCTGTAAAAAGATGATTGACACCCAGAATGTGGATGCCGTCATCGCCATTGGGAGCGTTATCCGTGGGGAAACCAGCCATTTCGATTTTGTGTGCAGTGCCACGGCCCAGGGCATCAAGGATTTGAATGTGGCCTATGACACCCCTGTCATTTTTTGTGTCCTGACCGATGACAACCTTCAGCAGGCCAAGGATAGGAGCGGGGGCAAACACGGCAACAAGGGAACGGAAGCGGCCATCGCTGCCATCCAGATGGCGGTATTGGGGAAATAAGTTCAAGAACAAATATCAAGTACAAGTATCAAGTTCAAGAACATAGATAGGCCGTCTTTTATCAAGTTGAACTTTTGGATGGTTGGATTGTTGGATTTTTGAACTTGAAACTTTAACTTGTACTTGAGTTTATCTCTCACCTGTTAACATTTTTTGGGAACAGTGTCCAATCCTTTTTTTCTATTTTGAGTACCTTTGAGGTGATACGGAGAAGGATGCTATGAGAAACCCTTTAAAACTTAGAAAAAACAAGTCATTCGATTATTCACCGCGCTATTACAAGGGCGAGGGAAATCCGTATAAAATTGAACACAAACTGGATAAATTTCGAAGCACGGCACATACCAATAGGGGGCTCAAAAACAAGTTTACATCAGCAATGGATGACCTGAAAACCGAAGGTGACAAAAACATGAAACTTCGTTTTCTCATCATTGTGGCCATCTTGTTGTTGCTGTTCCTCTTTATCATTGACTTCGATTTATCGATATTCCTGAATCCCTAATGGCTGACATCATTAAACTTTTGCCAGACCATGTTGCCAACCAGATTGCAGCAGGGGAAGTGGTCCAACGACCTGCCTCTGTGGTCAAGGAACTTCTGGAGAATGCCATTGATGCGGGGGCCAGGACCATAAAATTGATCATCAAGGATGGTGGGAAGACCCTTGTCCAAGTGGTCGATGACGGTGCTGGGATGAGCGAAACGGATGCCCGCTTATCATTTGAGCGACACGCTACTTCAAAAATATCCTCTGCTCAAGATCTATTCAACTTGCAGACCAAGGGTTTTCGGGGCGAGGCTTTGGCCTCCATTGCGGCCATTGCCCATGTGGATATGCAGACCCGCACCGAATCCAGTGAAGTGGGCACACACATAAAGATAGAGGGCAGCAAAATAGTAGCGCAAGAAGTGGTGGTCACCCCAAAGGGAACCTCCATATCAGTAAAAAACCTCTTTTTCAACATACCGGCAAGACGAAATTTTTTGAAGTCCGATCAAGTGGAACTTCGGCACATTACCGATGAATTTCATAGGGTGGCCTTGGTGCATCCCAATATAGCATTTCATTTTTACAACAACGGTTCAGAGATTTTCAACTTGCCACGGACCAAATATCGACAACGGGTTTCCCATATTTTTGGAAGTCGAATGGATAATAGGCTGGTGCCTGTTCAGGAAGAAACGGAAGTGGTAAAGATATCAGGGTTTATCTGTAAACCGGAATTTGCCAAAAAGAGTAGGGGGGAGCAGTTTTTCTTTGCGAACAACCGATATATCAAAAGCCCATATTTGCACCATGCCGTGGTCGCAGCCTTTGAGGGTCTGATCAAATCGGAGATGTACCCAGGTTATTTTTTGTATCTGGAGGTAGATCCGTCTTCTATCGACATCAACATCCACCCCACAAAAACAGAAGTGAAGTTTGATGATGAGAACACGCTATACGCTATTCTTCGATCTACGATAAAGCATAGCTTGGGCCAGTTCAATGTGGCCCCGGTCCTGGATTTTGAGCATGACCCGAATCTGGATACGCCCTATTCATATAAAGAAAAAGGGGCGACCTTGCCCAAAGTCACTGTTGATGCCAATTTCAATCCTTTTCAGGAAGCCACTGAAAGGCGAAGTACAGGGAGTACCTATCAAAAAACCAGCGCCAAAGGTTGGGAGGGACTTTACGAAGGATTGGAAAAGAGTACGGATATTGAAGGTTTCAGCAGTGTGTTCATCGAATCGGACAGCGAGGTGCAGGGCACTTTGTATGCTGATGGCGAAATGGAGGATCGCTTGGCCACCACCTTCCAATTACGTCGGAAATATGTGGTCAGCACAGTTAGGTCCGGAATGTTGGTCATCCACCAGAACAGGGCGCATGAACGTATTCTTTTTGAAAAGTTTTTGGGTGAGATCACGGTAAAGGAAGGAGTAAGCCAGCAATTGCTGTTTCCTTTGGAACTGGGCTTTAGTAAGCAAGAACTGGCCGTGTTGAACGAAATCAAGGAAAGCTTGACAAATATCGGTTTTGCCTTTGAGAGCTTGGAGCACGAGACTGTAAAAGTGACAGGCGTGCCTATGATGGTCCCAGAAAGTGGGATCGGCACTGTATTGGATCGCTTGATTGCAGATTATAGGGAAGGGTTCAGTGATGGATCGGTTTCGCAGGCCGAACTCTTGGCCAAGGTGCTTTCTAAAAACTTGGCAATCAGGACAGGGGATGTGCTGGACCAAGAATCACAGTTGGCCCTAGTGAACAACCTGTTCGCCTGCAAGGAACCCTCTTTGAGCCCGTTCCAAAAAATAACGTACACCATTATCTCCGAAGGGGATATCGATAAAAAATTCAGTTAGATGGGTAGAATGACCGAGGCAGTAAAACACTTGTTGATCATCAATGTGATCTTGTTTTTTGCTACACAATTATATGGGGAACAAATGTACCAATGGATGTCGCTCTGGTTTCCCAAGAACAGCAACTTTGAATGGTGGCAGATCGTCACCCACATGTTCATGCACGGGAGCCTCATGCACATTATCTTCAATATGTATGCACTATGGGCCTTTGGGACACCCTTGGAACAGATATGGGGCAAGGGCAAGTTCCTTTTCTTTTATTTTTCGGCAGGATTGGGATCTGCGGCACTGCATTCGGGGGTCAACTTTTATCTTTTCAACGAGGGAATGAGTGCTTTGGAAGGAGCAGGCATCGCCAGAACACAGATTTTGGATATTTTGGCCCAGGGAAAATACAGCCCAGGTTGGTATGATTTGGCTCCAAAAAGCACAATCGATAGTATGTTGACGGCTTTCAATACTCCGGCGGTGGGGGCATCGGGAGCCATTTACGGTATTTTGGTGGCTTTTGCCTTTATGTATTCCGAGGCCAAGTTGATGCTCATCTTTCTACCTGTTCCCATCAAAGCAAAGTATTTTGTGCCCATATTGATTGCTGTGGACTTGATTTTCGGTATTGGGAACGTGAACACTGGGGTGGCGCATTTTGCCCACATTGGTGGTGCCCTTATCGGCTTCATCATGATGTGGTACTGGAAAAAGAATGAATTCAACAATAAAAGGTGGGATTGATCTATGATGAATGGAGGACTTCGATATCAATTTGCGCGGCTCAGCATAGCTGAAAAGCTCATTGCTGTCAATGTATTGATCTTTATTTTGAATGGACTGTTGACCGCATTGATGGGATACTCCGTGTCCCATTGGTTTCATTTGCCCAAAGATTTTTTGGAATTTGTGGGCCAGCCATGGTCTTTGGTCACCTATTCCTTTTTCCATGCGGGATTGGGACATATTTTCTGGAACATGCTCATGCTCTACTTTGCCAGCCGCATCTTTCTGAACCTTTTTGATGCCCAGCGGTTCATTAATGTCTATTTTTTGGGCGTGATCGTGGGCGGATCGGTCTTTCTGCTCAGCTACAATGTGTTCCCGACTTTGTTGAACACCAACACGGCCCTTATTGGCGCATCGGCGGGAGTGACTGCGGTACTTATCTTTATCTGCGCCTATATCCCCAATCAAGAGGTCAGGATTTTGTTCTTTAATGTAAAGTTATGGCATGTTGGGGCATTCTTTGTTCTGGTGGATTTGATCCAGATACCTTACGGAGGCAATATTGGTGGTAGGTTGGCACATTTGGGCGGTGCGTTTTTGGGCTATATCTACGCAAGGCAATTGTTCAAAGGAAAAGATATTGGCTCCGGTTTCACAAAATTGAGGAACAGTATCGCCGACCTCTTCAAACCAAGGGAGAAAAAAGCACCCTTAAAAACCGTCTATAAAAAAGATAAAGCCCCGGGAAGCGCTGCAGATTATGACAAGCAAGTCAGACAGCGCAAAATAGATACCATATTGGACAAGATCAGCAAATCGGGGTATGAGAGCTTGTCAAAAGAAGAAAAGGACTTTTTGTTTAAAGCAGGTAAGGAAGATTGATTTGTGAAAAACCGCTCATTTTTGGATAAGGTCATTTTTTTTGTGAACACCTTGCTAGCCTTGATGCTGGCCATATCCTTATTGGTTCCATACGTTCCTGCCACGGTGATTCCATCGCTTTCCATCATAAGTTTGGTCGTTCCTTTTTTGGTCATCATCAATGTGGTGTTTGCACTTTATTGGATTCTAAAAAAGAAAAGAAATGTGCTTTTGTCAGGAATTTTATTGATCCTGTGGTATGTAGTATTGGGACCATTCTACCAATTTGCGCAAAATAGCGAGTCAGCCCAAAAAGATGATAAAACGCTGACCATTATGTCGTTCAATGCTAGAAGTTTCAATGAACTGGGGCAGTTGGATATTGAAAACGTGGATAGCCTTATTTATGATTTTGTTACGGAGAAAGACCCCGATATTCTGTGTTTTCAAGAAACCCTCTATGCCATGAAGCGCAATGGTGCACTAAGTCAATACAAGCACAACTTTGTTGATTTTATCTATGGCAAACATTCCGGGAAGGTAATACAGGCCATTTATTCCAAGTTTCCCATCCTGAAAATAGACTCGATTGTTTTTCCCGGTAGTGCAAACAATGCGATTTACGCTGACATTCTCATGGATAGGGACACCGTACGGGTTTACAACGTGCATTTACAATCCTTTAGGATTGAACCCAACCTGAACACCATAAAAAGAGAGGAGTCCTCCCGATTGTTTGCAAAATCAAAAAGGGTGATGCTCAAACAATATGAACAGGCCAGATTGATCAGGGAGAGCATGGATGACACCCGTTACAAAAAACTTGTGGTGGGAGACTTTAACAATACGCAATACTCCAATGTGTACCGAACCATCAAAGATGACATGAAGGATACCTTTTTGGAAAAAGGAGAGGGTTTTGGCCGCACTTATGATCTGTTCAAATTCCCGATCCGGATAGATTACATTTTGGCCGATCCGGATTTTGAGGTGATCGATCACCAGAATTTTAATGAAAAACTATCCGATCATTACCCCGTAATGGCCACCTTGAGGCTCAATTCACATCAATAGGCAATCCAACGTATCTGCCGCAATGTGGATAATGAGCGACAACCCAATGACTCTTGTGGATTTAAAAAAGGGAAGTACCGTATAAACCAAAATAGCCCAATAACTGTGCAACGGATGAAAACCAATACTGCATCTGTTTGGATCAAACAACGGGTTTGCGAACAGGTGATCTACATCGATGATGATGCCGGCCAATAGAATCAACGCAACTTTGAGTCTCTGACCCTTGAAAAACCAAACGGCGATCAGGATGGGAACCAAAAAGTGGATCCCGTAGTGGACAATATGCTTAGTCATGCAGAAAATCCAAGGGTTGGTTCTTTAAATAGGGCAAGGCGTTGGTGCCTTCGTTGAACAAAAGGTCCAAAATGCTCAAGTTGGGAATGAAGCCGTGCCGTTCTTCAAATACTTGCGGATAATTGCCCAAATTTGCTTTTTTCTCCCTTTTGGCCTCGACCAAAAAGCGGGCATCGATATGTTCCGGGGCATTGATCTTGAAACTTTCGGTTTTTCTTTTGGGTAGTTCAATTCCCAGGCAGTTTCCGATAGCTTCTATCGTTTTTAGGTTAAATTCAAAAAGGGATGAATCGTTCCCTTCAAACAGTGGTTTCAGCTCATCTTCATAAAACTCAAAAAAGGGAGAGGTGCGGTAAGCGGTTTCAAGGGTACGCCAGTGCAGTTTTTTCCAATTGTAGCTATTGTCCATCACCACATCGCCATACTTTTGCCTGCCCTCTTTGCCGCCCACGTGCTTTATGGGGATATTGAGCATGTGCTTTCCTTTGTCGGTACAGATGTAGCATCGGTTACGGTAGGTCTGCTTCTGAAAATTGTCGTGGGCCTCCCACACCACATCGTTCTGGACAATGGCAGCAAAGGTGGCAATGCTGGGAAAATACGTTGGATGAAGCAGGATGTTCAAACGAATCAAATTAGGGGTTAAGCGGCCTTTTTCTTCCTTCTTTTTCTGATGAAATCAAATACGAACCAACCAATGATCAGCGCCACGAAATACTTGAAGTAGGAAACAGGTTCCCCGCTTCCGCCGACGGTGGTGAAAATACGTTCCCATCGTGGTCTCCAGTTCGCAATGCCCTCGGTGAAATTGTCAAAGCTCATCCAAAGGAACACCGGCTTGCCCACAATATGATCGGCAGGCACATAGCCCCAGGTCCTGCTGTCCTCGGAGTGGTCCCGGTTGTCGCCCATCATCCAATAGTAGTCCTGCTTGAAGGTATAGGAGTTTGCTTCTTCACCATTGATGAAAACCTTGTTTCCCGTCACTTTCACATCATTATGCTCATAATCGCGGATGATTTTTTTGTACAACGGAATGGTTTTGGAGTTGATTTCAACGGTTGCACCCGCTTCCGGGATATAAATGGGCCCAAAATTGTCATTGTTCCAAGGATAGAGGTTCGGTTTTTGCGGAAATGCACCACCATAGGCTCCTTTGGGTTCAAGGGTCATCACCACGGAGTCGATGGCAGGGTTATCCCTTAATTCCGCCACCATTTCATCGGTCATGTTTGCAATTCTGGATCTTGGTTTCTCCTCGGTCAGGGAAAGCCGCAATTGGCGTATGAGTTCGGTCGGAATGCCTTTTTCTTCCGTGATGAGCTCAATTTTGCCATCTTGGGTCCTGTTGGCTCCCAGAACATAAGGTGCAATGGCATTATATTGTGTTTCGGTGATGGTAGTGGCAATGTATTTGCGCAAGTAGTCAGCTGCATCTACCTCCTCCAAATAGCGGCTGGACACCCCATTTTTGGCAAACACTTCATAGTTGTACATTGGTTTGGCCCTGTCGGATAATTTCAGTCTTTCCCTATTGATATGGACAAAACCATCGATCACAGCAAGGGAATCCCCGGGGGTGCCCACACAACGCTTCACGTAGTTGGACTTTTTGTCAATGGGTTTCCTTACGGCTTTGTCAGCCCTGAAAAATTGGTAAAGGGTATCCGCAGGCAAACTGAAGACCACAATATCGTTTTTTTCCACCCTTTCAAAACCAGGGAGGCGCATATAGGGCAACTGTAACTTATTGATCCAAGAGGTTTTGTATGTCTCTGGGTTCACATCTGCCAAATATGACCTAGTCTTGAGTATGGGAAGCGTATCGTGCACCATAGGGGCGGCCAGGGTGGTCATGGGCACCCGGGCCCCATAGTGAAACTTGCTCACAAACAAGAAATCACCTATCCGTAGTGTGCGTTCCAAGGAGCCGGTGGGGATTACATACGGTTGGATAAAATAGGTGTGGACAAAGGTGGCGGCAACAATCGCAAAGACAATGGAGCTGACCCATTCGCCCAGCCCAGTTTTGGGTTTCAAGCTTCTGTCCTCAATGTAGGACACATCTTCCACATAATTTAGATAATAGAGGTAAAAACCAAGAGTAAGAATGACCAACCAAGTGTCCAAAAGCGAACTCTTGCCAAAACTTCTGATGGTTTCTACCCAGACGACGGGGAACATCAATAAATTGATGATGGGGATGAACAATAGGATGACCCACCACCATGGCCTGTTGATGATCTTCATCAAAATGACCCCGTTATAAATCGGTATTGCTGCTTCCCAAGCCTTTCTCCCGGCTTTTACATAAAGTTTCCAAGTACCCAAAAAATGGATGAGCTGGATGACCAAGATGAAGATGATCCATTGTGTACCGTCCATATAAAAATTTCTTTGTTAGACTTACCGCCTAGGTTGTTGTTACGTTTTTTAGCTTAGGTTTAACACGTCTTTCATCGAAAAGACACCAGTTTTTCCTTGGATCCATTCGGCTGCGATCACAGCCCCGAGGGCAAACCCTTGCCTGTTGTGAGCCGTATGTTTTATCTCGATGCTGTCCACATCACTTTTATAATGGATGCTGTGGGTGCCTGGAACCATACCTTCCCGGACTGATGTTATGGGAATGGTCTTGTCGCCCGTTGCTTCCAATGTCCAGTTTTCATAGTTGGAATTTTTGATGATCCCCTCGGCCAGGGTAATGGCGGTTCCACTAGGGGCATCCAACTTTTGGGTATGGTGTATCTCTTCCATGGAAACCCTGTACTGTTCCAGATTCGACATCATTTTGGCCAAGTACGCGTTCAGCTCGAAGAAAATGTTCACTCCCAGACTGAAATTGGAGGCATAGATGAAGGCCCCCTCATTTTCCCCGCAAATTTTTACTGCCTCATTATATTTGGTAAGCCATCCCGTGGTACCACTGATGACGGGGACCCCATTTTTAAAGCAGTTGGTGATATTTTCAAAAGCGGCATCGGGCGTGCTGAAATCAATGGCCACATCCATGGCGCCATAATCTACGTCCGCTGTGCCGACATCTATTTTTGCAACGATGGCATGGCCTCTTTCCTGAGCAATTTGCCCGATCATCTTTCCCATTTTGCCATACCCAAAAAGAGCAATGTTCATACACTAAAATTTTACGACCAGGGCCATCCCGTAGTTGGGCTGGTTGGTTACGGGGTTCACATCTAAATAAGGTTGAAAATCAACCGCAAGCTTGTCATCGACATTGTATTGTTTAAGGTGGGCATCCACATTGGCATCAATGATGTTCAGCGCATAGAGCGCAATGGTGATCACTAAGGAGAGATCCCTGTCCCGTTGGGTGTTCTCCTGTGCTTCCTGAAGGGCCTCGTTGGATATATCGGGCCCGGCACCATCATTGTTGAGATCATAGAATTCATCATCGCTGAATCCGGCCAACCTCCGTTTAAAAGCGTTTCGTGCCCTTCTGTATTCGGTGTTGTTATATGAATAGACGTAGATTCCCGTACCGATGGCACCCCATACGATGGGTGCTTTCCAATACCGTTTGTTGTAGATTTGCCCAAGCCCTGGCAATATGGCCGAATAGAATGCAGCCTTGCTGGGTGCGAGCGGGTTCACACTTTCCCTTTGGGTCACCTCTTCAAAAGTGATGCCCTCGCCTTCCAAATTTTGCGCCAGGGAGTCCACTTCTTTGGGTTGGGGTTCTTTCTTGATCTCTTTCTCTTTTTCTTCTTGGGAAAATCCAATTTGGAGAAAAAGCAAGGCAAAGAACAAAAAACAAAGGTTTTTATTCACCTGTCAACAATTTTTTTATTCGCTTGAACTCCTCTTCGGAATGGAATGGGATCACAATCTTTCCTTTTCCGTTTTGGGAAGCGGTAATATCCACCTTAGTGGAAAGGTGTTCTTTGATGGCCTCGATTCCTTTCGACACAAAACCAGGGAGTTCTTTGGCGCCTTTTTTCTTACCAGTTCCTTTTTGACCCTCTGGTTCTTTGTAGGCCTTCACCAATTGTTCGGTATCCCGGACGGACAGACCGTCTGAAACGATTTTCTCGTAAATTGAGATTTGGTCTTTTTTCTTGTCGATGTTGATGAGCGCCCTGCCATGTCCCATACTGATGAACCCGTCCCGCATCCCCGTTTGGATGATGGGGTCCAGTTTCAACAAACGGAGATAATTGGTGATGGTGGAGCGTTTTTTGCCCACACGGTCACTCAGTTTTTCTTGGGTGATCTGGATTTCATCGATAAGTCGTTGGTAGGAAAGTGCTATTTCAATGGGATCAAGATCTTGCCTTTGGATATTTTCCACCAAGGCCATTTCCAAAGATTCTTGGTCGTTGGCGATGCGGATGTAGGCAGGTATGGTTTCCAGGCCCACCAATTTGGAGGCACGGTACCTACGTTCCCCCGAAACCAACTGGAACTTATTGAAATCCAGTTTTCGAACGGTGATGGGTTGGATGATGCCCAATTCCCGAATGGAACTGGCCAATTCTTCAAGTGCCTCATCATTGAAGTTGGATCGGGGCTGGAACGGGTTCATCTCAATGGATTCGATATCCAGTTCAACTACATTTCCTATGACCTTGTCCGCATTTTTGTCCGAAACCGACTGGATGTCGTTCTCGGGATCTTTCAATAGGGCGGACAGGCCTCTTCCCAAAGCCTGTTTTTTAGTTGCTTTCGCCATTTAAACTTTCTCCTTGTTTTTCTTCAAAATTTCATTGGCCAAGTTAAGATAATTCGAGGCACCCTTGCTGCTGGCATCATATTTTATGATGCTTTCTCCATAACTTGGGGCTTCACTCAGCCTAACATTTCTTTGGATGATGGTTTCGAACACCATATCGGCAAAGTGTTTTTTCACTTCTTCCACAACTTGGTTGGACAGGCGCAACCTTGAATCGTACATGGTCAGCAACATGCCCTCGATGTCCAGATCGTTGTTGTGTATTTTTTGTACGCTTTTTACGGTGTTCAAGAGTTTGCCAAGACCTTCCAAGGCAAAATATTCACATTGGATGGGAATCATCACCGAATCTGCCGCCGTCAGTGCGTTCAGGGTGAGTAGTCCCAATGAGGGAGCGCAATCGATCAGCACAAAGTCATAGCGGTCGCCCAAGCCCTTTAGGGCTTCTTTCATCATGTATTCCCTATTGTCCTTGTCCACCAATTCAATTTCGATGGCCACAAGGTCAATGTGAGCGGGGACCAGATCAACATTTGGGGAATCGGTCTGGATGATGACTTCATCCACGCTCATGGTATGTTCCAATAGTTGGTAGGTGCCATGTTCCACGGAATCCACATCAATGCCAAGCCCGGATGTGGCATTGGCCTGCGGATCGGCATCGATCAGCAAAACTTTCTTTTCCAATACACCAAGGGAGGCAGCAAGGTTTACCGTTGTAGTTGTTTTGCCAACTCCGCCTTTTTGGTTTGCAATAGCAATAATCTTGCCCATTTCATAGTAAGTTAGGTGCTAAAAATACGATTATTTAGGATGCCAGAAAATGTATTTTGTTAACAGGGGGTGAATAACCAATGCTTTGGCCGTTAAAGAAAGTTAAAGTTTAACGATCAGGTTGTTAAGGGGTCAATCCATCAAGATTTCCAATATTTGGATGGCAGCTTCACTGATCTTGGTCCCCGGGCCAAACACTGCAACGGCCCCATTGTCCAGCAGATGTTTGTAATCCTGCTTGGGAACAACACCGCCCACAATGACCATAATATCCTCCCGGCCCAACTTTTTCAGTTCTTGGACAACCTCTGGCACCAAAGTCTTATGGCCACCTGCCAACGAAGAGATGCCGAGAATATGCACATCGTTTTCCACAGCCTGTTTGGCAACTTCGATAGGTGTCTGGAACAATGGGCCGATATCCACGTCAAAACCGAGGTCGGCATAGCCGGTCGCCACTACCTTTGCCCCACGATCATGTCCGTCCTGGCCCATTTTGGCTACCATGATCCTGGGCCGACGACCTTCCTGAACGGCAAATTCATCGGCCATTTTTCGGGCCTTTTCAAAGCTTTCGTCGTTTTTGATCTCTTTGGAATACACTCCGGAAAAGGATTGGATTTTTGCTTTGTAGCGTCCAAAGGCACTCTCCATGGCATCACTGATCTCGCCCAGTGTAGCACGTTCCTTGGCCGCTTCTATGGCTAAAGCTAACAAATTTTCACGGTCGGTTGCGTTATGCAACGCTTTTTTGGCGGCGATTTTAATTTCTTCCAAGGCTTGATCAACCGCAGCGGCATTTCTTGTGGATTTTATCTGCTGCAATCGCTCCATTTGCTGCTTGCGGACCTTTACATTGTCCACTTCCAGGATTTGGAGGTCGTCCTCATTGTCCAATTGGTATTTGTTCACGCCCACAATAATGTCCTGTCCGCTGTCTATTCGGGCCTGTTTTTTGGCTGCAGCCTCCTCAATACGCATTTTGGGAATTCCTGCTTCAATTGCCTTGGTCATTCCGCCCAATTTTTCCACTTCCTCGATCAGTTTCCAGGCTTCTTCGGCAATTTCATGGGTCAATTGCTCAACAAGATGACTTCCCGCCCATGGATCCACGGTTCGGGTAATGTGGGTTTCCTGTTGCAGATAAATCTGGGTGTTCCGTGCAATCCTAGCGGAAAAATCTGTCGGAAGTGCAATGGCCTCGTCCAGAGCATTGGTGTGCAGGCTCTGCGTTCCACCAAAAACAGCGGCCATGGCTTCAATGGTGGTCCGGGCCACATTGTTGAAGGGGTCCTGTTCGGTCAAGCTCCATCCACTGGTCTGGCTATGGGTACGGAGCATGATGGATTTTTCGTTTTTGGGATCGAATTGTTGCACCAGTTTGGCCCAGAGCATTCGCCCGGCACGCATTTTGGCTATTTCCGTGAAATGGTTCATCCCGATTCCCCAGAAAAAGGATAGCCTTGGGGCAAACTCGTCTATTTTTAGGCCGGCCTTTATACCTGTTCGTATATATTCGATACCATCAGCCAAGGTATAGGCCAACTCCAAGGCAGCTGGGGCCCCGGCCTCGTGCATGTGGTAGCCAGAAATGCTGATGCTGTTGAACTTTGGCATGTGTTTACTGGTGAATTCAAAGATGTCCGCCACCAACTGCATGGAGGGCGTGGGAGGGTAGATATAGGTGTTCCGCACCATGAACTCCTTCAAAATATCGTTCTGGATGGTCCCCGAAAGTTGTTCCATGGAAACCCCTTGCTCCAAACCTGCCACAATGTAGAACGCCATGATGGGTATCACGGCACCGTTCATGGTCATGGAAACGGACATTTGGTCCAGTGGGATACCATCGAAGAGAATTTTCATGTCCTCCACCGAATCTATGGCGACCCCGGCCTTGCCCACATCCCCGACCACTCGTTCGTTGTCGGAATCATAACCGCGATGGGTGGGGAGGTCAAAGGCCACGGAAAGACCTTTTTGCCCAGCTTCTAAGTTTCTGCGATAGAAGGCATTGCTCTCTTCGGCAGTTGAAAAACCTGCATATTGACGGATGGTCCATGGTCGTTGCACATACATGGTGGAGTAGGGGCCCCGTAGAAAAGGTGGGATGCCTGCGGCGAAATTGGCATGCTTGAAATTTGGGGTCTCGACTGCGCTCGACCTGACAGAGAGTTTCAATTGTTGAAGGTCCTTTCTACTCATTTTCCAATCTTTTTTGTTCCACAGCTTCGGCCAATCTTTTTTCAATGATAGGTTCAATGATGGTCTTTCTAGGTTGGATTTTTACAAAAGGATAGAGCTCAAGATCATCTTTCATGCGGTCTTGGGAGTTCTGGTATTTGTTCGTTCCCAATGATACGATCTTGCCCTCATCAAAAAGCTGTTGTTCCTTTGCTGCACTTTCCTTGATTTTTTGCTGGATGGTCCCTTTTTTCAAGGCGTCCAAAAATCCCCCTGAAGCCTCTATCTGTTTGAACAGCGCCAAGGCCTTTTCCGCCAGTTGTTGGGTGAGCGATTCGATGTAGTATGCTCCTTCCGAAGCATTTGAAATGTTGTTAAAATAACTCTCTTCTTTCAGTAACAACAATTGGTTTCGGGCCAAACGGCTACCAAACTCATTGTCCTTGTGGTAGATGGCGTCATAGGGGAGGTTGCACACCGTATCGGCACCGCCCAGCACGGCCGACATACATTCGGAAGTGGTACGGAGCATGTTCACGTTGTAATCGTACAGGGTCTTGTTCCGTTTGGTGGGCACGGCAAGAATATGGCAATCGTTATTTAAATCGTATGCAGGGGCTATACTTTTCCATAACCAACGCAGTGCTTTCAATTTGGCTATTTCAAAGAAATAGTTGCTGCCAACAGCTACTTCAAAAACAACTCCAGGACTTTTGTCTTTTATAGTAATTGCATCATAACCAAAAGTATGCAGGTACTCATTGGCATGGGCCAATCCATAAGCCAATTGCTGAACCATGTTTGCTCCTGAGTTTTGATACATCGAAATATCTACCTTCAGCGAACAGTTGATATTTGATTTTATGGCTCTTATCAGGATGTCACTTAGAAAATGTCTGTCATTTTCCATATTGTGGTACCAGTTTCCCTCTTTGGCCAAATGCCCGATGATGTCCAAGTTGAGAAATATATTCGCTTTTTTGCCATCGGTCAGGGACAACAGCCGCTTGATGGGTTCCACTTCCAAAAATTCAAAATTGAAATGGATTGGGGTCGTTTCCAGATCGATTTGGTCAAGAAGGACCGAGAAATCTGTTTTGGTGTCGGGAATGGTGAAAACCAAACTTTCTGACCCTTTTTCGAGAGCCCTTACAGCTTTGGAATTGGCTTTTTTGGAATCTCCTGCATATATCGTCTGGGCAATGCTCCAACCATGTCCCTTGGGCAAGGAAAAAGTTTTGATGTTTTCGGTATCTTCGGCACTGTAAAAAGGTTTCACCTTGATGCCCTCCAACGATTCCCAGACGAGGGTGTCGTTATAGTCGGCCCCTTTTAGGTCATACTGGATCTTTTGTTTCCACTGTTTGGCGGAAACTTCGGGAAATTCATCAAAAAGACCATTTTTACTCATCTTCCTTGTTTTTCAGGCTGTCCTCGTATTCAATTAGGAAGATTTCCTCCTTCTCCTTTTTCATGTAATATTTTTCTCGGGCCAGTTTTTCCAGTTCACTTTCATTGGACATTTTTTTCAGGATTTCTTTGTCCTTTTCAATCTCTTGTTTTAAGAATTCCTTTTGCTTTTCCAACTTTTTGATCTCATCCCTCAGCTCCAAATGGATCAAGAGGGAGTTGGTGTCGAAAAAGGCCATCCATATCACAAAAATGGTCAACACCAAAATATACGTATTGGTAAAGATTTTGAACCATTTTTTTCGTTTTACTTCCTTCAGACCCATTTTCAGATCAATTTATTGTTGATGATGGTCCGCACCATATCCACAGCAACCGTATTGTAGTGGTTGTTCGGGATGATAATGTCCGCAAACTCCTTCGAAGGCTCGATAAACTGTTCGTGCATGGGCTTTACGGCGGTTTGGTACCTAGTCAGCACCTTGTCCAGGTCATGCCCCCGTTCCCGTATGTCCCGTTGCAATCTTCTGATCAAGCGTTCATCTGAATCGGCATGTACAAATATTTTGATGTCGAACAGGTCGCGAAGCCTTGGATTGCTCAGCACCAAAATGCCCTCCACGATCATTACCTTTCGGGGCGGTGTGGGAATGGTTTCATCCAGACGCGTTTCTTCAACAAAGGAATAAATAGGGGTCTCAATGGTCTTTCCTTCCCTCAGTTGTTCAATATGGGCGATCAACAAATCAAAATCAATGGAATTCGGGTGGTCAAAATTGACCTTTTCCCGTTCCTTTCGTTCCATGTGGGAAAGGTCGTTGTAATAGGAATCCTGTGAAATAACGCCTACTTCATTCTCGGGAAGTTGGCCAACAATTTGATTGACCACCGTTGTTTTCCCACAACCTGTGCCCCCGGCAATCCCTAAGATCAACATACAAACTAATTTGAACCCAAAAATAAGCATTTGATTAAATCTGTTGTCCGATAAAAAAGAATGGATGCCGTTTCCATCCATTTTGGATAATCGGTCAGTCTTGTGCAATTCTAGGTCATTACCCTTATATTTATCCAACCAACTAATGGAAACACCTATGGACAAATCATACTCGGTAAAGGTAGGGGAGGATTTTGAATTCAACTTTCCGCAAGATCGGTTATCCGAATTGGATCTGATCAAAACAGGGAAAAACACCTTTAACTTGCTCCAAGAAGGGCAATCCTACAAAATCGAAATCTTGGAATCCGATTTCATTGAGAGGAGATATACTATTTCTGTTAATGGAAGTGAATACTCGGCATCCATCCACACGCCATTGGACGAACTTATTCTAAAAATGGGATTCGCCATTAATGGGGCCAAGAACATCGACTCGATTTCCGCACCCATGCCAGGCCTTATCTTGGATATTTTGGTAAAAGAAGGACAAGAAGTGGACGAAGAGGACCAACTTTTGGTTTTGGAGGCCATGAAAATGGAGAACATCATCACTTCACCGAGAAAGGGAGTGATCAAACAGGTGGCCGTGAAGCAAGGGGACACTGTGGATAAAAAACAATTGTTGATAGCGTTTGAATGATGAGAAAGATATTGATAGCCAACCGCGGCGAGATTGCGGTCCGTGTGATGAAGACCGCCAAAAAAATGGGCATCCAAACCGTGGCCATATTTTCAAAAGCGGATAGGAACGCACCCCATGTGCAATTTGCGGATGAAGCCGTTTGCATAGGCGAGGCACCTTCCAACCAATCCTATTTGAGGGGAGATAAGATTATTGAAGTGGCTAAGACACTTGGTGTTGATGGCATCCATCCCGGGTATGGGTTCCTGAGCGAGAATGCCGATTTTGCCGAAGCTGTCGAGAAAAGTGGGATTTTATTCATTGGCCCCAAATCCAAGGCCATTAAGATCATGGGGAGCAAATTGGCGGCCAAGGAGGCGGTCAAGGCTTACGATATTCCCATGGTTCCCGGCATAGACGAGGCCATTACCGATGTGGACAAGGCCAAAAAGATTGCAAAGGAGGTGGGCTATCCCATTCTGATCAAGGCTTCCGCGGGGGGTGGAGGAAAGGGAATGCGTATCGTGGAGAAGGAAGAGGAACTGGAATCAGGCATGAAGCGTGCCATTAGTGAAGCCACCTCTGCATTCGGTGACGGGTCGGTATTTTTGGAAAAATATGTAAAGTCCCCCAGACACATCGAGGTTCAGGTGATGGCCGATACCCACGGGAACGTGCTGCATTTTTTTGAACGGGAATGCAGTGTGCAAAGACGGCACCAGAAAGTGGTGGAAGAAGCCCCTTCCTCCATCTTGACCCCGGAATTGAGGGAAAAAATGGGCGTAGCGGCCACCAAAGTGGCCAAGGCCTGCGACTATATCGGGGCAGGTACGGTGGAATTTCTGATGGACGCCGACCACAATTTCTATTTTTTGGAAATGAACACCCGTTTGCAGGTGGAACACCCCGTTACCGAGATGATCACAGGGGTCGATTTGGTAGAATTGCAGATACGGGTGGCTCGAGGCGAGGAACTGCCCATGAAGCAGGAAGACCTACAAATCCAAGGACATGCCTTGGAACTTCGGGTGTATGCGGAAGACCCTCTGAACGATTTTCTGCCCAGTGTGGGGACCCTGGAAACATACCAACCGCCCAGTGGACAAGGTATCCGTGTGGATGATGGGTTTAAGGAAGGTATGGATGTGCCCATTTATTATGACCCCATGCTATCCAAACTGATTACCTATGGTAAAACTAGGGAAGAAGCCATCGAAATGATGCTGGACGCCATCAAGGAGTACAAGGTGAAGGGCGTACAGACCACGTTGCCGTTCGGGAGTTTTGTCTTTGCCCATGAAGCTTTCCGGTCGGGCAATTTTGATACCCACTTTGTGAAAAAGTATTACTCCCCCGAAAAAATTAGGGAAAAGGAAGCCAACCAAGCAGAAGTGGCTGCGCTGATAGCACTATACCAATACTTGGAAGACCAAAAAATAGTACGGTTACCATCAAACTGAATCCAATGGATGACAAAATAAAGACACTTCAGGAGAAAATGTCCGAAGCCCTTTTGGGCGGTGGACAAAAACGGATTGAAAAGCAGCACCAAAAGAAAAAGTTGACCGCCCGGGAGCGTGTGCATTATTTTTTGGATGAAGGTTCTTTTGAGGAAATGGGTGCCCTGGTCACGCATCGTACCACCGATTTTGAAATGGACAAGGAAAGATATTATGGAGATGGGGTGGTTACGGGGTATGGTACCGTCAACGGAAGATTGGTATATGTGTATGCCCAAGATTTTACCGTTTTTGGTGGCGCTTTGTCAGAGACCCATGCCGAAAAGATCTGCAAGGTGATGGACTTGGCCATGAAGGTGGGGGCACCCATTGTGGGGCTGAACGACTCCGGAGGGGCGAGAATCCAAGAAGGGGTGCGATCTTTGGGAGGCTATGCCGATATTTTTTACCGAAACGTCCAGGCTTCGGGCGTCATACCACAGATTTCGGCCATCATGGGTCCCTGCGCTGGGGGTGCTGTCTATTCCCCGGCCATGACGGATTTCATTGTGATGGTGGAGGAGACCAGCTATATGTTCGTCACAGGGCCGAATGTGGTGAAAACGGTGACCAATGAGGAGGTCACTTCCGAGGAATTGGGTGGGGCAAGCACCCATGCGGTGAAGTCTGGGGTGGCGCACCGAACGGCTTCCAACGATGCTACTTGTTTGGACGATATCAAAAGATTGTTGGACTACCTGCCCCAGAACAACAAAGAATTGCCCAAACAGAAACCTTACGAACTGAGTGATGAGATCCGGGAGCAACTTTCCACCATTGTGCCTGACAATCCCAACAAACCATACGACATGCACGATGTGATCCAAGGCATCATCGATGGCGAATCGTTCTATGAGATCCATAAGGACTTTGCGGAAAATATCATCACGGGCTTTGCCCGTTTGGGAGGGCGGAGCATTGGGGTCATTGCCAATCAGCCCATGTTCCTTGCCGGGGTGTTGGATGTGAGGAGTTCGCAGAAAGCGGCCCGTTTCACCCGTTTTTGTGATGCCTTCAACATTCCATTGCTTGTTTTGGTGGATGTCCCTGGGTTTTTACCGGGAACCGATCAGGAATGGAGCGGGATCATCATGCACGGGGCCAAATTGCTCTATGCGCTCAGCGAGGCGACCGTGCCCCGGGTGACCGTCATCACACGAAAGGCGTATGGCGGTGCCTACGATGTGATGAATTCCAAACATATTGGGGCCGACTTCAACTTTGCATGGCCCACTGCCGAGATTGCCGTAATGGGGGCCAGGGGAGCTAGCGAGATCATTTTTAGGCGCGAGATTGCCGCTTCCGATGATCCAGTGGCCAAATTGAAGGAGAAAGAGACCGAATATGCCGAAAAGTTTGCCAACCCATACCGAGCGGCGGAACGCGGTTTCATTGATGAGGTCATCTTACCGAAGGACACAAGACGCAAACTGTTAAAGGCTTTTGCCATGTTGGAGAAAAAAGAAGTACAGACCCCTTGGAAGAAGCATGGGAACATTCCGTTGTAGGTTTTGTAGTGGTTTGGTACGAATTTAACTAATATAGTTGTGAGCTGTCAGGTCGAGCGCAGTCGAGACCTCAATCTAAGTCAGGATTATATTTATGGTGTGTGGCATTCCTGCACTCAGCCAAAATTTGTAATAGATCAAAATCTCCATTGATCAAGGCCAATTTCTTTTGGGCGCTCCATTTTTTTACCTTCTTCTCAAAATGGATGGCCTGCAAAACATCATTGAATTCTTGCTGAAAAACGAGTTGTACAGGTCTTCTTCGATAGGTAAATGCAGATTTGTTAAAACCATTTTGGTGTTCAGCATATCTACGGGAAATATCATCTGTGATGCCTGTGTAGAACAAACCATCGGAACATTTCAATATGTAAACAAAATAAAGATTCATCTCATAAATGGGTCTCGACTGCGCTCGACCTGACATTCCAAACCTAACAAAATTTCAGTAATGGGTCTCGACTGCGCTCGACCTGACATTCCAAGCCTAATGAAATTTTTTAGAAATTAATTTTGACAGCGCTCGACCTAGTACTAAACTTAATGAAGATTTGGAAAAAAAAGTAAAAATGTATCCATAGACAAAGTTTATATGAACATAACATTAAACCTTTCTTAAAAGCTTTATTGGTCCATAAGGGATGCCTAATTTTGCGGCATGCAAAAAGAAACCCAAAAACCCCATTTTGAATTTGTGGCCATGATGGCCGCCTTGATGTCCATTGTTGCCCTGGCCATTGATGCCATTCTGCCCGCTATTTCAAATATTGGTGAGGCCATCAACAGTCTGGATTCAACGGACAATCAATTGCTGGTCACCATGATTTTCCTGGGGTTGGGTGTGGGACAATTGTTTTTTGGTCCCATATCCGACAGTTTTGGCAGAAAACCTGTGGTATATGTTGGTTTCATCATTTTTTTGGTAGCCAGCATCATCTGTCTCTATGCACCGTCATTGGAAGTCATGGTCGTGGGTAGGATTTTTCAAGGGATAGGATTGTCCGCTCCCCGTACCATATCCATTTCCATCATCCGAGATACGTATGAAGGCGATTATATGGCCAAGGTCATGTCCTTCGTCGTGGCCTTCTTCATATTGGTGCCCGTAGTGGCCCCGGCCATTGGTAAATTGATCTTGGATACGGCGGGTTGGCAAGCTATTTTTTATGTGCAGTTGGCCTTTGCACTCACTGTTGCCCTTTGGTTTTGGAAAAGACAACCAGAGACATTGCATCCCGAATATAAGATCCCGTTTACAGGTCATGTTTTTATAGATGGGTTGAAGGAGTTTGTGAAGCATAGGGAAACCGTTGCATTTACATTGACTTCTGGATTGGTGACAGGAGCATTTTTGGTGTACTTGAGTTCGGCACAGCATATTTTTGAAGACCAATATGCATTGAAGGAAATGTTTCCCTATATTTTTGCGGGATTGGCCATTTCCATTGGACTTTCCACTTTTTTGAACGGTACCTTGGTGATGCGCTTCGGGATGCGTAAGCTCTCATTGATGGCCACCATCGTGTTTTGTTCAGTTGCTTTGCTCTATTCCATTTTGTTCCTCAATGCTCCCAATCCAAGCGTTTATGTATTGGTGGGCTTTTTGTCCGTACAATTTTTCTGTCTTGGATTTATGTGGGGAAATTTCCGTTCCATCGCCATGGAGCCCATAGGCCATATTGCTGGGATTGGGGCGGCGATCAATGGTTTTGTTTCCACGATTCTCTCCATTCCCATTGCAACTTTCATTGGGGTGTTTGTGAAGGATAGTGTGTGGCCACTTTTTGCTGGATTGGCTGTTTGCGGACTGTGTGCCCTTGCCATTTTCTTGATGGTGAGAAAGCCGAGACGACGAAGGCTGGCAACTGTTTAATCCATTCGGGGAAGAAAGACCTCCCCACTGCAGGAGTCTGATGTGGCACCGGTAACGGAGCGCAACACATTGGTTTTTCCTTCCAAACGTAGTACGCCCATCAGTGCAAACACTAAAGCCTCTTTATAGGCAATCAATGTCTTGCTAGGGACAACCACTTCGGTATGGGAGACCAACTTCTCTTGTAACGTGTCCACAAAGAATTGGTTGAGTGCCCCACCGCCTGTTGCCAGTAATTTATTTTGGGATTTGCTTTGATGTTTATGGACCGAAATGGCAATCTGCTCGCAATTATGGTGGATAAAGGTGTGCAAAAGATCTATTTCGGAGCTTCCGGAAGCTTCGATCAGGGGGACAATCTCGCCGATGAACCATTCGTAACCTGTGGACTTCGGATAGGGTAATTGGTAATACGCCAAGGCGTTCAGTTGTTGTAAAAGATCATGGTCCAACTTTCCGGAACGGGCCAGTTTTCCGTTTTCATCATACGCCAGACCCATTTGATGGGTAATATAATTCAAGGGCATGTTGGCCAGACCGATGTCATAGGCGATCCGCTCGCCATCCTTATCAAAAGAAATATTGCTGATGCCTCCCAAATTCAGACAAAAATCAAATTCATGGAAGAGCAATTTATCGCCAATGGGCACCAATGGGGCACCTTGTCCCTTCAGGGACACATCCTTGGTCCTGAAATCACACACCACTTGTTTGCCAGAGGTATTCGCCAGCATTTGTCCATCACCAAGTTGAAATGTAATGCCCTCATCAGGGCGGTGGTGGGACGTGTGGCCATGACTGGCAATAAAATCCACGTCGTCATCAATTTCCTTTATAAAAGTTTTGGCCTGTTCGCCCAACCAGAGGCCATACTCCTTATGTAATCGTGCATGGTCTTCTTCTGACAGGTAAATAGCGTTTTTGAGATGTTCCCTCATTTCATCGGTATAGGCAACATCCTTGGTGTGCTTGATGGAGTAGTTCCAATGTCCATTTTCCTCCCAAATGTGGCAATAGGCCATGTCCAAACCATCCAGTGAGGTGCCCGACATAAGGCCCAATACATTGTAGGTACTCATCTTTTTTTGATTTTTATGATCAAGGAAATGGGTTTTTCCTCATCGTTCACTATTTCTTTCATACTGAAGTTGATATTTTCCAATCGGTTCAGCTCTGCCACCCAATCTTCCATTGTTCGGGCATACCATGAATGACCATCGGTGAAATCGCCAGGTAATCCCTTCCAAGAATCGGACAACCATTGGCTTTTGTAGGGCAACCCATTTTGGAGCAAAAAGAAGGGGTGGAGGGTTTGGATCACTAGGGTTCCATTTGGTGAAAGTTGTTTTAGGGTATTTAATAGGAGTTCCCGTAAACCATCTTTCAAGTAAAGACAAAAATTGAACACGGCGGCATCAAAAGGGGCATTGGGCATTGGTTTTCCATCAATGATTTCCTCAAATGTGAGAACGTGGAAGCTTTCATCACTTTTTTTTCGGGCTTCCAAAACCAAACACTCAATAGCATCTAAGCCCGTAGCCTCCCAGCCCAATTTACCCATCTCACGGGTCAGCCAACCTTCCCCGCAGCCAATATCCACCATCTTTTTTCCGTCCAGCTCCGAAACCATTTCAAGTATGGCCTTATTGGTGAATTTTCTTGAGGGGATGGCATCATTTTGAATGACTTTTATCCATTCGTCCGCATTTTTGTTCCAAGAATCAAGGATTTCTTTGCTCATGGCTGAAAAGTTTTTAATTGGATGGGCAGTTTCCCCTTGGCTTCAATTTTTCCCATGAAATGTTCCACGGCCACTTCTTGGAATTCTGGAAAATCTTGATAGACCAAGACCACATTGGAACTTGGCCGCAACTTCAAAACATCCAGCACATAAGGGTTGCCAAAAAGGTAGATCAAGCTATTTTTTTCTGCCATGAGCCTGTGGATGCTTGCCAAGGTGTTTTCATCAAAGCCAAACAGGTTTTTGGGTTTTACGGCAGGAGGGAAGATACTCAGCACTATATTTTTTTCATTGGAAGAAAGGGCATTGTCCAAATTCACGGTTTTTGACCCAAAATGTGCCGAAATCTGCTCGGAAAAGCTGTTTTCTTTGTCAAAACACACCGAAACGTTCAAATAACCGGAAGATTTTAGTTGCTCAGGGGCAGCAACATCCCCATATAGTTCTGTGATGGTTTTCTTGGCAATTTCACGGTTCAGTTTGGAATGCAGGTCAGGATTGAGGCCATCAGAATGTGAATTTTCAACAAACACTTTGTGTTTGAGGGCCCATACCCTGTCAAAACTCTGTTGGATCCTTACTTCCGAAGCATTCGCCAATATTTCACCGATCCCTTCCTCTACATGCTCACTGAAACACAGTACATCCATCCCTGCCTCAAAAGCTGCATGTTCCAGTTTTCCTTTTTGGGGATATTTTTTGGAGACCGCATGCATGTTCAGCGCATCTGAAATGACCACACCCTCAAAACCCATTTGTTTCCGCAAGAGGTCGGTGATGATTTTTGATGAAGTGGTCGATGGGTTTTGGTCGTCCAATTGGGGCAGCAACAAATGGCCCACCATCACGGAATCCACTCCTTTTTCAATCAGTTTTTGAAAAGGATAGAGTTCATTCTCCATCAATTCTTCCATGGATTTGTCGATGACGGGCAAACCCAAATGGGAGTCGGTCGCCGTATCACCATGACCAGGAAAGTGCTTGATGGAATTCAATGTCCCGCTCTTTGACATCCCTTTTATGAACGCTCCAGCTTTGCTGAGGACACTTTCCCTATCATCCCCAAAAGAGCGGTATCCAATAACAGGATTTTCAGGATTGTTGTTGATGTCAACCACAGGGGCAAGGTTCCATTGCACACCGGCTTGTTTGCAATCTTTTCCGATGGCTTCACCCACTTGATGGATGAGGTCGCTATGTTCGGTCAAAGCACCCAAAGTGATGGCATACGGATATTGTGGTGTATTCTCAATGCGCATCGCGAGTCCCCATTCGGCATCAATGGCGATCAAAAGGGGCACAGTTGCCGCTTTTTGATAACGGGCAATGAGTTCCTTAAGCCTGTCGTAGCTTTTGGCGTTGTGCACTATTTTCTTCTTCCCTTCAAAATTGGTGGCCGCACTGGCCCTGCTATGGAAAAAACAGATGGAACCCACATGGTACTCCTTGATGAGCTTTTCCATTTTTAGGACTTCTTCCTCGGTATCGTTAATGAAAACTGCAGGCATGAACAATTGCCCTACTTTTTGTCTTAGGGTCAATTCTTTCTTAGGAAGCGTATAAGTTGGAAGGGTATCAGTCATTGGTGTCAATAGTTTTTTTGCCATAATCCGCAGGATATTTCAAAAAACGCAGTACCACAAATGCGGGTAGCGCGGCAATCACGACCCAGGTAAAGAAGCCGCCATATCCCAACCATTCCTGTATGTATCCGCTGAGCATGCCGGGGAGCATCATTCCGAGGGCCATAAATCCGGTGGCAATTGCATAGTGCGATGTCTTGGAGACCCCTTCGGCCACATAGATGAGGTACATCATAAATGCAGCAAAACCAAAGCCATAACCAAATTGCTCGATCACCACGGTGCCCACCACGGCAAACATACTCGTGGTCTGTGTTATTGCCAAGAATGCATACAAAGCATTGGGAAGATTCAGGGCCAGCAACATGGGAAGCATCCATTTTTTCAGACCGTCCCTCGAGATCAAGATTCCTCCCAAAATTCCGCCAAGGGATAGCATAATGACACCAAATGTGCCATAAATGGTTCCTACGGCCTCGGTGGAATAGGCCAATCCACCCACTTCGAGTTTGTCAAGTAGGAAAGGGGAGGCCATTTTTACCAATTGCGATTCCCCCAAACGATACGTCAAAATGAACAAAAGGGCTACGCCAATTTGATGCTTTTTGAAAAAAGTGGCAAAAACCTCAAAAAATCCTGCCGGTTTTTCTTTGGGTTGGGGTGCAGTTTCTTCAAACTTGGGTGCGGCGAAAAAATTGGAAATGGTGAGGGCAATCATCAAAACGGCGGCACTGATCATGGTCATGGACCACGCTTTGGTGTTGTCGCCATATTTGTTTTCCAAAAATCCAGCGAAAATCACTAATAATCCCTGTCCGGTCACCATGGCCAATCGGTAAAAAGTGCTTCGGAGACCGATAAAAAAGGATTGTTTTTTTTGGGTGAGGCCGATCATGTAGTAGCCATCCGAGGCAATATCGTTGGTGGCAGAGGCGAAGGCGGCCATCCAGAAAAATGCCAAGGTGATGATGAAGAAAGAATTGGAGGGCAAAAAAAGTCCTATCCCCAAAAAAGCGAGGGAAATGACCAATTGCATGGCCAAGAACCATTTTCTCTTCGTGCCGTTCAGGTCAACCAAGGGGCTCCAAAGCGGTTTGATGACCCATGGCAAATAGAGCCAACTGGTGTACAGCCCTATTTCGGCATTGCCGATACCCAACCGTTTGTACATGATCACGGAAACCGTGACCACCAGAATGTAAGGGATTCCTTGGGTGAAATATAGAAATGGAATCCACAACCAGGCATTTTTGTCCTTTGGGGCTACATTCATATGCGTTGTTTTAATAGGTTTTGGTAAATACTTTTCTCCGATTTTTCGATGATGGTGGCACCTACGGTTTTTTCATAGTAGGTGGCAGGACCGACCCCGCCGATGATGGCATAGGCATAACCCATTTCTTTCAGGGCGAGCAATGATTTTACCAATAGAATTTTGCCAATTTCCTTGCCCCGTTCCGAAGAAAGTACTCCCGTTGGGCCAAAAAAGTTCTTAGCCGTACTTTCATAACAGGCAAAACCCAAAATTTCCTGTTCCCGCTGGGCGATATAACAGTTAACGGGCAAAGAAGCGAAAGCGGCTTCGGTCTCATCTGCCCAATTTTTACTGAAATGCTTGCCGACCCAGTCCACTACAATGCTTTTTTCGGGAGGGATGGGCTTTTTAAAAACAACACCCTCTTTCTCGAAGAGGTTTTTTTCAGCTTCGGAAATGTCGGGGAGGTCCAAAAGTCGAACAAGCATGTCGTGCATCATCTTATTCTAAATTTATGGGCTGCATGGCACTTTGGTTGCCATAGGCATCATTGATATTGATTTCCAGATCGCTTCGGAGCTGCTTGGGGGTCAAATGGAATTGAAAGCACCCTTCCGAATCATTTTCTGAAAGATATTCTTTTCCAATGAGCTGTGCTTTTCCCTTTTTTACAAGGTAAAGATTGAGAAAACGGGGGACATCGTCAACATGGTTGACACAAATTTCAAGGGTTTGATCGGTTGTTTCCGAAGAAATGATGGCAGGCAATTGTACGATCCTGACCACTTGGTTGATGGGACCTGGATTTTTAGCGGGCAACCGATAAAATTTCTTTTCCAGTTTGGTGTTGACCTTTTCATGCTGGCCCATCAATGATTTGGCACTGAAGAAGATGTTACCATCAATGTTTTCCAAATCACGTGCAAGTTTCAATTGCTTTGGAATCTCATTTTTCTTGCTCCAAGCCTTGTCGGCGTTGTTCTTGATCTTATAGGTGCCATTGCCGATGTACAGGTTGGTATTGGGCGTGGCATCGGCCCACCAAGAAGCGATTTTTTTATGTGAGGCAGCAGGGTAATCCATGCTCCAATAGGCTTGTGGGGCCAAATAGTCCAGCCAACCTTTTTGTACCCAGAGCACAGGGTCCGCATACAGGTCCTCGTAGGTGGTCTGTCCGGCTTGGGTGTCGGAGCCTTTTGGGTCGGTGCTTTTGTTTTTCCAGACCCCGAATGGGCTGATGCCGAACTGTACCCAGGGTTTGTTTTTTTTGATGATGGCGTGTACGTTTTTCACGAGGGAATCCACATTGCTTCGCCGCCAATCTTCCAAGGATTGATCTGGTAATCCATATTTGGAAAAGGTTTCGGCATCCCCAAATGTTTCCCCTTCAATTTTATAGGGATAGAAATAATCATCGAAATGGATGGCATCCAGTTCGTAGTTGATGACCAGTTCTTCAATGATCTGGTTGAATTTTTCCCGCACTTCGGGAAGGCCTGGGTCATAGTAGTATTTTTTGCCGTATTTGATCATCCAGTCGGGATGTTGGTAAAAATCGTGGGATTGGGAAAGGGCCAAGGTGTCCAGGTCGAACGTGGCGCGGTAGGGATTGAGCCAAGCGTGGAACTCCATCCCCCGTTTATGGGTTTCCTCGATCATCCATTGGAGCGGTTCTTCAAAACCTTCGGGTGCTTTTCCCTGTTCGCCCGTTAGGTATTTGGACCATGGAGCGAGTTGGGTAGGGTAGAAGGCATCCCCGGCAGTCCTGACTTGCACAATGGCCGCATTGAAGTTCAATTTTTCATAAAAGTCCAGAATGTCGATGAAGTCCTTTTTCTTCTTTTCGACATCATCGGATGGGTGTTTGGGCCAATCGATGTTGGCCACGGTGGCCACCCATACCCCCCTGAATTCTTCCTTGGGTGCTTTGGAAACCGCACAGGAAATCAGAAAGGCAAAAGGGATCAAGTAGAGAAATCTTTTCATGAAATGGAATAAAAAAGGCCTACGTATGCACTAAATGTAGGCCTTTTTGCTAAAATTGAATTAAACAACTAACAACTCAAAATGAATTTTTTCAAATGGCCGGATCTGGAGGAGTGTTTGTGTTGTTGTCCCTTTCCGTCAAAGGATAGGGATAAAAGTTCCTGTTCCGTTCCTCATCGAAATTTTGCACGGTCGGGGTCGGCTCAGGTCTTCCAAACCTTCTACTGTCCTCGAGACTGTTTCCGGTGAGGAACAATTCGGCCCTTCTGTTTTTATAGACTTCATCCAAAAGGGCATCCACAGAGGTGTCCCCACCGTAGGGAGCCACATTGGCATTTACGCCAAAGATGTCGTCATTGTCCGTCAATACCAGGTTCAAGGCTGCAATGGCTGCGCCTGTGTTGGGAGAAGCCTTTCTCAGGTTGGCTTCGGCAATGATGAGGTTCATTTCATCCGGTAGATAGACGGGGATTGCTTCCGAACCATTTTCGCCATCAAAGAAACCAGCCAGATCCTCAATGGGCAATTGGTTTAGGTTCAATTCATCCAAAGGAATCAGATAGAAGGCCAATCTGCCATCGGCATTGTCAAAGACAAAGCTTTCCGGTAGGCCAAAATTATCTCTTGGCTTAAAGTTGTCCACACCATTTTGATAGACCCTGGCCCAAATGGGGTTCAGGTTCTGGGAATCGTATGAAAAGATGGAACCAGAGGTTTGGTCCACTTCGGAAGCGGCAGCGATGGCTGCATCATAATTGCCGGCATAGAGATTGAATCTGGCCAGCATTGCCCCAATGGTATTCTCCAAATCTATCTCTCCTCTCAATATTTCCGCTTCAAATTCAGCGGAAATGGGTGTTGCGGCGAGAAGTGTTTGTGCTTCGGTCAGCAAGCCAACGGCAGTATTGAAACCTTCGATCCTGCTCACGAAAGGAGGGTTGTCATCGGAAGTGGCAACAATTACTTGTTCGAAGTTTTGGGCCATGGCACCGATGCTCATGGCGTGGAACAATTTGGCATAAGCGATAAGGCCACTTCGTGTTCCTGCCTCTATTTCCAAGGTTTCGGCCTCGGCGGTAATATTCTCGGCGATGCCGATCACCCGCAACATGGTGGTCCAAAGCCCTTCTATGTTTGAAGTGTTGTTGGGGATATCACCACCGTTTTCAAGGTCTATGAGGTTTTGGAAAGTACTGGTGATACCAACCTCCCTTGTGGTGATGGCAGGGGTCTCTATCATCCATCGCATACCTGTGGTGGAATAAAGTTCCTGCATACCTATCGAGGCGGCCAAAATGCCTTCCCTTGAATCGTAAACCTGATCGGCCGAGGCCGCGTTCGGGTTATCAAAGTCTGTTTCGCACGATGTAACCGCCAACAGGGTCGTTAGCAGGAACATCAGTTTTAATGTATTGTATCTGTGAATTTTCATTGTCAATTTTTTTAGGATTAGAAACTAACGTTTACGCCCAATTGATAGGTCCTTGGTATCGGTACTGTGGCAAAATCGAATCCGCGTACTCCATTGCTCTGTCCTGCTGCGCTTACTTCAGGATCCCATCCGGAGTAATCGTCCCAAGAGATCAAGTTTCTGCCCACCAAACTGAACCTTACATTGTCTATGTGCTCCCATCTCGGTTTGAAGGTATAGCTCAATGCAACTTCCCTGAGTTTCACGAAGGATCCGTCCTCTACAAATTCCTCAAAAATACCTGCTTGTGCACTTCCATAGCCCTTGGGTCTGTTGCCCAAAAGTTCCTGTCCTACATTGTAACCACCACCAAAGACAACGTTGTCCAGCAATCTTCTGTTCCAGTTGAAGACGTCGTAGCCTTGGACGGCATCGAACTGTACCCTGAGGCCAAAGTCTTTATAGGTGAACTCGTTGATCAACGATCCGAACCAATCTGGGTTGGGGTCACCGATAACTTTGGAGCGCTCGCCTTCCTCGGTTTCCCCTCGGAAGGGGTATCCTGCATCGTCAAGGGCTATGGATCCATCCTCGTTCCTCGCATAGAATCCATGGTAGAAAACCCCAAGCGGTTGGCCTTCGATCACATAATTGGTGGAAAAGCTACCGGGAAGTGCAATTCTTCCGCCACCGGCCACATTGGTCACTTCGTTCTTGTTCTTTGAGAAAGTGGCAGTGAGGTCCCATCCAAAGTCCTTAGTCTTGATCGGGGCCCCTCTCAGCAATACTTCCACACCAGTGTTCTCCAAGTTTCCGACATTTTCGAATCGGGAGCTGAAACCGCTGGATGGTGCCAATACTCTTTGCAATAACAGGTCGGTAACTTTTTGTTTATAGTATGAAAATTCAATACCGATCCTATTGTTCAATAGTCCAGCGTCAAAACCTAGCTCTGTTTCATCTTGTCTTTCCGGCTTGAGGGTTTCGTTGCCCAATTGGGTGCTTGGGATCAAACTTACAGTACCTGTCAAGGCGGATGGGTTGTAGTTGGAAAATCTTGCATAGGCACTCAGGGCGGTTAGGTTACCTGCCTGGCCCCAAGAAGCCCGAAGCTTGAACAGGTTGAAAGCATCGCCAAAGGTATTTTTCCAGAAATCCTCATCAGACATCACATAGGAGGCACTTGCCTTAAAGTACAACTGGTTGCGCTCGTCCTCACCAAAGGTGGATGCGCCATCCATACGTACGGCCCCGTTCACATAGATTTTGTCGTTAAATCCAAAGGATTGTTGGAAGAAAGCTCCCCAATAGGATATTTGGGAACGGCTTTCCCCTTGCTCCAAGATGCTTCCGCCAGCGGCAGTCTCTACCACGGGAGGCAGACCCGTTGCGTTGATGCCTATGCTTTCACGCTCTTCATACTGCCATGATCCCCCCAAAGTGGAAGTGGAGGAGATGGACGAAGTAATATCCGTTTTATAAGTGAAATTAAGGTCTGAGTTGTATTGGAAACTGTTCAAATCGGCCCTTCTGGCATACCCATCAGGATTGGGAGAAGTGTTGTTGATCGGGATGTAGGCCGTAGCCGATTGGTTATAATAATCCAATCCCAAGGTGTATTTGCCGCTCAATTTCTCCGTGAAATTTGCATCCAACGCCACACTTGTGATAAAACGGTTGGTCTTTTGGCCAAAATCGAACCGGGCCACAGCCTCGGCAGGATTGGTTCTCGGTACAGCAGGGGAGGTGACGGGATATACCCCTGATTCATCGGGAGATGGGTCAATGGAGTTGTCACTGAAGACAAAGCCCGTGATAGCACCATAAGCACTGTTGATCCCACCGTTCGGCATATCGTTGCTGACACTCCTTATGTAATTGAAACCTCCGGTGATGTCCAACCAATCAAAAGCTTTTTGGGTAAGGTTGGCCTTGATGCCGTATCGCTTAAAATTGGTGTTCTTTATGATACCATCGTTGTCCAAATGGGAAGCGGACAGGTAATAGGAAGTTTTTTCCGTTCCACCAGTCATGGAGAAATAGTTTTCGATACCAAAACCGGATTCGAACATCTCATCCTGAAGGTCATAACGATCCACTTCAACTGTGGTAAGGTCCGATCGGTTCGAAGGTACGGCCCAGGCCAAGGGGACTTGGTTATAATCGATTTTCTTCCTGAGTTCGTTCACCCTTGTGTTGGTCATAAAGGTGAACTTGGGTTCGCCACTCCTTCCTTGTTTGGTGAAAATCTGGACCACACCGTTGCTCGCCCGTGATCCGTAAATGGCAGCAGCTGCCGCTCCTTTGATGATCTCTATCTTCTCGATGTCGTTGGGGTTGATGTCCGCCAAGCGGTTTTGCGCATTCCCTCCAAGGTCAACGAGCTCGTTGCTGGAGTTGCTGATGATGATTCCGTCCACAATGTAAAGGGGATCGGAGCTCCCTGTAATGGTACTTGGACCACGAAGACGGATACTGATACCGCCTGCGGGATCCCCAGAGTTTTGCTGTACGAGGGCACCGGTGATCTTACCGGCAATGGCCTGATCGATCTGTGTTGCACCATTGTCCACCAATTCTTCTGCTTTTACCGAGGATATGGCATTCCCCAGGGTCCTTTTGTTGGCTCCTGCCCCCGTACCTGTGACAACCACTTCGTCAAGGCTCAATAAATCCTCGGCGAGGTTGGCGTCGGTAGTAATCGAGGAACTTCCGCCAGCTGTAACGGCGATTCGTTGGGTGGAAAACCCCAAGGAGCTGATTGCCAATGTGTAAGAACCTGATTCCAAGGTGGCAGAAAAGCTATAGTTTCCGTCAAAATCGGTGACGGTACCAAAAGAAGTGTTCTCAATGAACACTGAAGCACCTGCAAGCGGCAGTCCCGTGCCACTTTCAGTAACGGTCCCCGAAAAGGTGTATTGGCTCTGGGCGAAGGCTGAAAGTGCAGACGCCAAGAAGACAATTACAACCAGTCGGGACCTCATCTGTCCTAAATAGTCATGTAGTTTTCGCATAAATTGAGTAGTTTAATTAGAGTTAAAAATGATAGCGCACAAAGCCTTCCGTGGTTTCATACTCGGGCCATGCCCAGTGCGTTATATCGGTTTGCGGTTTTTTTTATTCAAACATGGATCATTGAAGCTCTGCTCTTCATACCCATACAGATATGCCTTGTTCCTTCTTTGGGTTAGGTTTCCACGTAAGCCATCGCATCTTTTTCCTCATAGACTTGCCCCCAAAGTAAACGTAAAACCATTTTGATTCTTCTTTCTGCCATTGTCCATCAACTCGAACACCATCATCTTGCAAAAGACAGAAAGAATATTTCAAATATATATGAAAAACAGCATTATATTGCAATTATTTGCAATAATTGAAAATATATTTGAGATATATGCGTTTTTTTGCAGTATTTTGCAGGTATTGGTATTCTTTTTTGGTTTTATTTAACTTTATCCAATACTATGTTGAAAGAAGAAAGGCATCAATTTATCCTTAACGAGGTGGGGATCCACAACAGGGTCTTATTGACCGACATTGCCAATCTGCTCAATGTTTCCGTGGATACCATCCGGCGTGATATCAAAGAATTGCACAATGCCAAACAGTTGAAGAAAGTGCACGGAGGAGCCATTTCTTTGGGTTTTAACAATTATAATCCGACCGGGAAGAAAATCTATTCCCTTGAAAAAAAATCCCTGATTGCGGAGAAGGCCCTTGGGCTGATCAAGGAGGGGCAGGTGATTTTGCTGAGTGGGGGGACCACCAATCTGGAATTGGCCAGGCGATTGCCCCCAAAGATGAAGCTGACCTGTTTCACTCCCAGTCTCCCCATAGCGGTGCAGTTGCTGGGAAAAAGTAACATTGAAGTGATATTCATTGGTGGAAGGCTGTCGCAGGACTCTCAAATAGCGATCGGCGGCAGTGCCATCAACATGCTTTCCGATATCAAAGTGGATATTTGTTTTTTGGGGACAAACTCCATCCATCCTACGGAAGGATTGACGGAATTTGACTGGGAGATTGTCCAAATGAAAAAAGCCATGATCCATAGTTCAAGAAAAGTAGTGTCTCCCTGCATATCCGAAAAAATAGGGTCTATGCAGCGATACAGAATATGCGGGGTGGAAGACATTGATGCCCTGATCACAGAGTTGGATCCTTGGGACACCAAGCTCGATGCATTCAAAAATATGAACATACAATTATTGTAGCAGTGACAGAAAAACACATAAAGATTACCGAAAAGCCGTCTTTGTACGACCGATTGGATGAAATGAAGACTTTGGACATTGTGGCCAACATCAACAATGAGGACAAGAAGGTGGCCGATGCCGTGGAATTGGTTTTGCCCCAAGTGGCGCAAGTAGTGGATGAGACCTCCAAGCGATTTGAAAAAGGGGGCAGACTGTTCTATATCGGTGCAGGGACCAGTGGACGCCTGGGAATCCTCGATGCTTCCGAAATCCCGCCCACCTTTGGAATGCCTCATGACAGGGTGATTGGTTTGATCGCAGGAGGGGACAGTGCCATCCGAAAGGCCGTTGAATTTGCCGAGGATGATACGCAGCAGGCCTGGAAAGACCTTAAAGAATATGATATCAACAGCAACGATGTTTTGGTGGGCATAGCTGCCTCTGGGACAACTCCCTATGTATTGGGAGGTATTGCGGATGCCAAGCAGCATGGCATATTGACCGTTGGCATCACCAATAACCCGGGGTCCCCATTGGCCAAGGCAGCCGATATTCCGATCGAGGTCAATGTGGGACCGGAATTTTTGACCGGGAGTACCCGAATGAAGAGCGGGACGAGCCAAAAATTGGTGCTCAACATGATCTCTACGGCACTGATGATCCGTATTGGTCGCGTAGAGGGCAATAAAATGGTGAACATGCAGCTCAGCAATACCAAATTGGTGGATCGTGGAACCCGTTATATTATGGAAGAACTGGGCCTTAGCTATGAAGAGGCCGAAAAGGCATTAACGAAGTATGGATCCGTAAAACGAGCCATAGATGCTTTGAAATAGGATTATCTGGGAACCAACCTAAAGATTCCTTTGCCTTCTATGCCCACATATATAAAACCATCGGGAGCTTGGCGGACATTCCGAACCCTGCCCATGCCATCCAATAATTTTTCCCGGTAAATCACTTTGTTGTCCTTGATTTCCAACCGTTCCAAATATTGGAAAGCCAATGAACCGACCAATAGGTTGCCTTTCCATTTAGGATATTTGTCCGAAGTGACAAAGGCCATACCCGAAGGGGCGATGGAGGGGGTCCATTGGTATAGGGGCTGTTCCATGCCAGGTCTTGAGGTTTCGTCCGTGATCTTTGTGCCGCTATAATTGATTCCGTAGGTAACCACGGGCCAGCCATAGTTTTTCCCTTTTTGGACAATGTTGATTTCGTCACCGCCCCTTGGACCATGTTCGTGTTCCCACAACTGTCCGGTTTCCGGATGGAATGCCAATCCCTGTGGATTTCGGTGTCCGTAGCTGTAGATGGCGGTCTTGGCACCTTTTTCGCCAACAAACGGATTGTCTTCCGGAACCTGCCCATTATCATGCATGCGATAGATCTTGCCGCCGTCCCTGGAAATATCCTGCGGGTTCACATCCCTGTCTCCGCGTTCGCCTATGGAGAAAAACAAATAACCGTCTTTGTCAAATTCCAAACGGGAACCAAAATGTTGGCCTTTGGTGGTATTGGGCACGGCCTTGTAGAGCAATTGTTTCTGCACCAGTTTATTGTTGGATAGTTTGGCTCGCATAATTGCAGTATTTCCCCCCTTGTCGTCACCTTCACTGGAAGCGTAGGAAAAGTAGATCCAACCATTATTTTTGTAATTGGGATGTAGTTCTATGTCCATCATGCCACCCTGTCCGCGGTTATAGACTTCGGGGGCATTCCCCACTTCGGTGGTTTTTCCAGATTTGTATAGAAGTAGCTTTCCTGATTTTTCAGAGATCAAAATACCATTGTCCGGTAGGAATGCCATGCCCCACGGATTCTGAATTCCTCCAACAACAAGTTCAGCGGTAAAATCGATGGTTTTGGGAAGATGGATGTCCGAATCGGATTTTTGGGCACAGGATGTACTGAGCAGTACAACGAAAAAATAAGGAAACAAGATACTTTTTTTCATAGATTTACGTTGAAATAACAGATTTATTGGATGAACGGTCACTTTTAAAGAATTGAGTACCGTAATATAAACAGAAATTTATAAGTATAGACAATTACCATTTGGAATATCAAGGTCCCCAAATCTGAAGTATTCTGCTAACAAGACTTAACCTATGCTCCCTCAAAAAACAAGGCATTTGCTATATGCCGTGTTGCTGGCGATCATATCCATCTTTGGTTCCACGGTATTAGCAAAAACAGCGGTCAAAAATATGTTGACCGATATAGTGTCCACAGTTTCCAAAGACAATGCGGAAGAAACTGGGGTAATCGATGCTGCAAAAGCCCCAACAGTACATCGAGGGCCATCACCGGTGGAGAGTGGCAGTATGTTTGCCACCATTGTTCAAGGAGCCGACCAAGAAGTGACCTGCCCCAATGATGGCAGTACACTGGCCAAATTCTTTCTTTGTGGGACCAGTGACACCAGAACGCTAAGCCTGAGTCAATCAGGAAGCACATACCAATGGCAACAGTTGGACCCCAATACATGTGCCCCTACAGTAGTGGACAATTGCTCCACCATAAACAGTGCCTGCACATGGAACACAGTGGGTACCGGTCCCACTTTCAATCTTTCAACAGCCGGCGAATTTAGGGTGCGGATAAATTCAGGACAGTATTATTATTTTAAATCGACACTGAATCCTTTGGATCCACAATTGATCAAGGAGGACATTGTTTGCGGAAATCCTGGCAGGGTAGAGGTGACTAATGTACCTGCAGGATACGAATATAGTTTGAACAGTCCGGCAGGGCCTTATCAAGATACACCTTACTTTGATATTACTTCACCAGGGACCTACAGGGTATATGTTCGATTGAAAAATGTTTCGGCCAGCGCTTGTGTTTTTCCATCCAACGAGGTAACGGTGGGCGATTTGGACATTAATGTTGATGTGACCGCCAATGATATCCTTTGTAGCGGGGAATTGGGTAGTATTGACGTTCGGGTATCGGGTGTGCCCGGATTTTATACCTACCGCTTGGTCAAGAATGGTGTTACGGTCGATACTTTTGGTCCCAATGGAGCTGACTCCTATACTTTCGACAATGTGGGTCCGGGAACATACAGCATTCGGGTCGATACCAACAATTGTTCAGAGACAATCACCTCTGATATCAACGGAGACCCTATTGTAATAGGAGGCGGTATAAGCCCGTTGGCGGTTTCGGCCACGGCTTCGGATAGTTTTGGCTGTGGGGCCACATCGGTCAATGTCAATCTTACCACAAGCGGGGGAACGGCACCTTACCGTTTTAGTGTGGATGGTGGTGCTTTTGGTCCTACTTATTCAAGTGCCACCAGCTTTTCGGTAACAACAGCAGGAACATATAATATTTTGGTGGAAGATGCCAATGGGTGCCAAAGAACCGCAGCGGTGGATGTGGAAAATATACCACCGCCCATTTTCAACATTACCGAAGAGGATGCCAATTGTGGCGGCGCCAATGATGGCAGGGTCACTATCAACGTGACCAATGGATTTGGATACGAAATTCAATACAGTATCAATAATGGAGCAACATTTCAGATTAGCAATGTATTTTCCAATTTGGCCCCTGGATCCTATGATGTGGTACTGCGGTATGAGCAGGATTCGTTTAGCTGTACCACCACACCACAAACAGCGACCATAGGCACGCCATCGACCATAACGGCAACGGCAACAACGAACTCCGTTCCCACCTGTGGCAATGAAAATGGAGGACAAATCACCATTTCAGGGGTTTCCGGAGGCACTGGGCCCTACGAGTACAGTATTGGGGCCGGTTTTGGTGCCAATAATGTTTTCCCAAATTTGGGAGTGGGAGCCTATACGCCCATGATCAGGGATGCCAATGGGTGTGTTGAAGCACTTCCTGATATTGTTTTCAATGCTTTGGATAAACCAACCAATCTGGATTTTAGTGTATCCAGTTTGGACTGTATCACTACCACCGCCACTTTAGATTTGACTGTTACGGGAGGAACGGGAACATATACCTACGAAATAATTGCCCCATCGGTAAGTGCCATCAACAATGGCAACAGCAATTCTTTTACCGGATTGGGACTGGGAACCTATACTTTCAGGGTCACCGATAGCGAAGGATGTTCCTATGATGAGAACTATGCCATCACCGACATTAGTTCCATCGGGGTACAGGCACAACAGACCAAAGTAGTGACCTGTGTTGGAGATTCTGATGGAGAGGGACGCTTTTTGGTGGATGGATTCAATTCCACTTATAGTTACAGTATTGACGGAGGCACGGTCCTTACTGGACAGAGCAACAGTATCATCGCATTGACAGGATTGTCCGCTGGAAGTTATGTGATCTCCGTGACCGATGAAGAGACCAACTGCACCGATACATCCACATTGGTGATTGAAGAACCTTCGACAGCATTTGATATTTCTAGTCTGGATGTGACCGCCATGAGTTGTCAGAATGGAAACACAGGGGCCGTTCGTATCAATACCGTGGGAGGATGGGGAGGTAACCGATATACCTTGACCCAACCAGATGGCTCAACCAGAGGGCCGAAAAGCGGCAGCACGTTCTCCAATTTGTCCCAAGATGGTACCTACCAAGTAAGCGTTACGGATGCCAATGGATGTACCGTCACCGATAGTTTTATCCTTACAAGATTGGATGCACCTACTTTGACTTTGGACAGTGGTGCTTCGGATTTCTGCTATGATAATTTTACGGCAGCTACCCTAGCCGTGAATGCTTCAGGAGGTTTGGCACCATACCAATACCGAATCAATGGAGGTGTGCTAGGAGGTAGTAACAGTTTTACTGGTCTTACCCCGGGAACCTACACCATTGAGGTAGTGGATGCCAATGATTGTCGTGATACGGTCACCGCGACCATTGAGCCACAGGTCATGGCCAATGCCACAATCATCCAAGAGTTGGATTGTGCCGGTCCTCCCGGACAGATTCAGGTGAACATTAGTAATGGCTATACTTCTGGGGGCAATTATGACATTTACGAAGTAAGTATCAACGGAGCGCCATATACCTCCGACAATAACAATATTACCGGAAATTCTTTTGTGTACAGTGTCCCCAATGATGGTTCCATTATTACGGATACCACCTTCCGGTTTTTGATCACCGATAGCCGGGGATGTACGACAGAGACCAATGTAGTGACCATTTCTCCTCCGGAGACCATTGCTGGTTCAGCAGTGGCTACGGATACCCAGTGTGGCGACAATACCTCTGGAATTGTAACATTGATTCCCGATACCTCTCAAGGCATTCCACCTTATGAATTTAGTAATGACGGTGGGGCCACGTTCGGCACGCAGAATATCTTTTCGGGCTATGGACCTGGAACACATGGTGGATTTGTGATCAGGGACAGCAGGGGATGTGTGAGTCCGGCTTACACTGTCACTATTGGTACCAGTGACCCTTTGGATACCACGGCAACACCTACCGATGCGGTTTGTTCCTCAGGAGCCGTGAATGGTTCCATTTCAGCCACCATCAACAATGGGGCGGCACCGTTTGATTATGTATTGGTGGATGAATTTGGAGGTACAGTGGCATCATCACTTGGCACCACAAACACAACAGAGAATTTCTCCAATCTACCTTCGGGTAACTATACGGTAATCACTACCGATGCCCAAGGATGTGAGGATAGAGATCAAGTGGTGATCGACCAAAACCAATTGGATTTGGTTCCTTTGGATCCAGACCCAGCTGTATGTTCGGATACATCGTTCCCATACCGGGTTAGAGCCACAGGTGGGACGGCGCCTTACGAATTCAGATTGGTGGGAGACCCTATCTTCAATCCGGCAACTTCAGGTGGGGACACCTACGATTTTACAGGTCAAGTTGTACCTGGAGTAACCTACTTTGTAGAAGTTAGAGATGCTTTGGGCTGTACGTATATTGAAGAGATAGATCCCATAGGTCCAAGCAATCCCGTAGCGGTTACGGCAACATCCTTGGCAGCTTCCTGTAATGTGGCGGGCAGTGGTTCCATTGATTATGAAGTTTCCGGAATTTCACTATCTGGAGACTTTACGGTGACAGTACAAAATACCGATACCGGAGCAACAGTATCGACACAGGCATATACGGGAGAAACCATTCCTTACAATGGAACAATACCTGGATTGGCTCCGGGCAATTATCAGATTATTGTCAATGATATTGATACTGGGTGTAGTGGAAGTACCTTGGCCTTCATCGATATCAGTGCTGTTTCCATAGCCATAGACAATTTTGTGGAAGCGACTTGTAATGTGGGGGCATTGGTGACCGTTAGAGGGTTTGGAAGCACAGGTCCATACACTTATGCTTATGTGCCATCCGGAGCGGCAGCACCTACTGTATTTTTACCTGAAACCACTTTTCAGATACCTGGCCCTTATCCCAATGATTACGATTTTTATGTACGGGATGCCAATGGCTGTACCGCATTGACCACTTTGACCGTTACCCAGGAAGACGGTGTGCCCGACCCTGTGATTGATGTGGTGAACCAGTGCACGGCAACCAGCGGATACCAAATAGACATTGTTTCGCCCTTATCAACCGGTTCTGGGCTTCCAGAAGAAACATTCCAGTACAACATTGGAAGCGGTTTCCAATCGGGAACCACGTTCATAGTGCCCAACCCGGGAAGTTATGTAATTACGGTCAGGGACGGAAATGGCTGTACCAATACTGTTACTGCGGATGTCTTCGATTTCTTTGCGATTACGGCTGATGCAACCTCTTTCCCCACTTGTAATGCAGGGGATGGTGTTATCACTGTGAACACTTCGGGAGGAAGTGGCAATTTTGAATACCAGCTAAGGGATATGGACAGTGGTTTGGCAAATGTTGGCCCTGCTCAAAGTTCCAATGTTTTTACCAATGTTGCACCGGGCAACTATAACATTTTAGTGACCGATCTAAGTTCAAACACAACGCCATTGTGTTCAGATGAGGCCGAAGTTATTGTGTCCACTGTTGATACTCCTATGATTACGGCCACACCCAGTAGTGATGTGACCTGCAATGGGGCCGATGATGGTACCATTACTGTGGAGCTTCAGCCGGGAAGCGATACCGATACCCCTTTGAGTTATATTTTGTATGACGGCGCCAGCTCGACCATCATAGCAGGGCCACAAGGTTCACGGGTTTTCGATGATCTTCCGCCCAACACGTATCAGGTTGAGGTGATTTCCGATAGGGGCTGTACGGATAGATCCGGGGACATCATCATTGATGAGCCTACCGAATTATTGGTGAATGCCATAAACACCGAATTCAGCTGTAATCCATCTAGCAATCAATTCAGCACGGCTACTATTACCATTTTCACTGATGACAATGGAGACGGTACCGGGAACCAAACGGGAACGGGATCATACACTTATAGCATGAACGATGGTACCCCACAATTTGATGGCACCAACTTCCAGACCAGCAATACCTTTGAAGTGATTGATAATGGTACCAATCAGACCATCATTTTGACTGCAAGGGACCAAAATGGTTGTGAGCAGACGTCAACAGTGAACATCAACACGCCAACTGATATTACTTTTAGTTATAATGTGAACCCGATTACCTGCGATGCTTCGGGAACGGGAGTAAGTCCTGGTTCCATTGATATCATTATAAACGAAGGTCCTGGCAACTATGAAGTGGAGATCCTGCCCTTGGGTTCCGAACCGGCACGTAGTTCTGGTGGAAGTGATAGGGTCACTTGGGACATTGCCACGCCAGGTGATTACATTTTTGCCGTGACCGATGTGGGCAGTGGAGGGTGTACCTATTTGACCGCTACCATAAACATGCCCGAATACAATACCATTGAAGCGATTATTGCAGAAGTTGATCCCGTGACCTGTTTCAATGGAAATGATGGCTCCATCAGTTTGGAAATCAATAATTACAGCGGAGTTTACAATTATGAAGTGTTTACCCGAGACAATTCTGGAACAGAGACTACGACGGGCGTTACCGGGACGTTTGACACCAATGCACCCATTAATAACCCAGAAATCATAGCGAATGTTCCAGCGGGCAACTTGGTGGTTCGTATTGAAGCTTTGGATTCACCATTTTGTGATGTGGTAAGCAATGTGACCACGGTACGTTCTCCGGATAGGGAACTCACTGTTGATGCGGTACAAACCTCTCCAGTGACCTGCAATGTTCCCGGTTATGGTGAAATCACAGTGGCAGGCGACGGAGGTTGGGGCAGCTATGAATATCAGCTCATAGCGCCGGACGGTTCCACCATTTTGGTGGACTATCCCAATACCAATCCAGTTTTTGAAAACCTTTCTACCGGAACCTATACTGTGAATGTAAGGGATCTTCGCGGATGTGAGGCCACTACAACCATCGACCTGCCCTTGCCAACTCCAATTTCTGCGGATATCCAAGTGGTTAGCCCATTGGCCTGTAACAACGATAATGATGGTGTCATTGAAGCCTACAATGTCTTGGGAGGTCAAGGGACAGGCAACTATCTGTACCAATTGAACCGAATTACCGATGGAACCAATAGTGGACTTCAAACTACACCAACTTTTGCCAATTTATCGGCAGGAGACTATACGATTACTATTTTTGATGGGTGGAACTGCAGTTTTACCACTGTTCCCGTTACCGTTCAAGATCCTGAGATTGTGGTGGCCGAACTGGTCGAACTCCAGCCTCCGGGCTGTGGGGACTTGGGCAGGATGGAACTCACTGTGACCAATCCCGAGCCTGGAGTGGACTATTTTTACAGAAGATCTGGGACATCCGATCCTTTCACGCCTTTTGGAGCAGGAATGACCAGTGTGGAGATAGCTGTTGACATCACCTTGGATCCAGGACCGTTCCAATATGATGTACAGAACTCCAATGGCTGTCCATTTGAAAGATCCAACCAAATTTCCTTGGATCCGGCAGCACCTTTGGTGATAGCCTTGGATTTAACCAATGCAACGATCAATTGCGCCGGGGAATCCACTGGAATTATCCGTTCCGAGGCATTTGGAGGTATTGGGAGCTATGTTTATACCTTGTTGAACTCCAACACGCCACCAACTCCTACGGCAGCCAATACAGTGCGTCCGGCCCAAAGTTCCGGCATATTTAGGGATTTGGATGCAGGCACTTACTATGTATATGCCCAGAGTGGTGGCTGCGAGGCCATATCCGATCCCATTGTCATTGAACCCAAACCACCTTTGGTCCTGGATTATTTGGAAGCGGTACCGGTGGTCTGTGCAGGAGATGCCAACGGACAGATCATCATAGAAGCCAGTGGTGGAACAGGCAGGATACGCTACTCCATTTCGGATAACTTGAGCGAGTTCTTTGAAGGGAACGATCCCAATAACCCCAATAGGAAGATCTTTAACGATTTGTTGCCAAGAACCTACGATATCATCATTCAAGATGATTTGGGATGTACCATTACCCGAACTGTGGAGATCACGCAGCCCACAGAGTTGGTTGCGGCGGTGGTTTCTACCACCCCCGAGGTATGTATGGGAGATGGGGATGGAACCTTGACACTTGAGGTGACAGGAGGAACAGCCCCCTACTACACCAGTATCAATTCTGCTGACGATGCTGATTTTGTACAAAATGACAGCATGTTCTTCGATAATCTTCAGGGGGGCGAGACCTATGTGATTTTTGTTCGGGATGCCAATGGTTGCCAGACCAGTGTAGTGGCGGACATAGGGATTGGTATAGACATAGAAGCGGAACCGATTGTAGCGTATGGTTGTGACGGGATTTTTCCCAACAGCACCACTACCATAAATATTGCGGACAGTTCACAGCTATCAGACCTGTTGTTCTCCTTGGATGTGGATGATGTACAACTAGCTACGGAACAAAGGACCTTTGGGGATTTGCCCCCAGGTGAACATACGGTCTATATTTATCATGCCAATGGTTGTGTGACCTTTGTGGAATTTGAAGTGGATGCTTACGAGCCCCTTACCTTGGAAGCCGTAAAAACTGGGCCCAATGAAGTCACGGCCATTGCCACCGGAGGATTTGGCGGATATGAATATTTCTTTCAGGGTGAATCTTACGGGGAGGTCAATACCTTCAATATCAATGTGGATTCCAACATCAACATAATGGTTCGCGATCAAAATGGCTGTGTGGCCAACTTGGTAATGCCCTTTAATTTTGAGGGAATGCCCGAAATGCCCCCTTTCTTTACTCCTGATGGGGACAACCTAAATGATTACTGGTATCCAGAAAACAGAGAGTTCTTCCCCAACATAGATGTCATTATTTATGATCGGTATGGTAGGGTAGTGGCCCGTTTGGACCAAGTCAAAAAATGGGATGGAACCTATGAGGGCAAACCTTTGCCAACGGGGGATTATTGGTATGTGGTGAACGCCAACGACAATGAGAAGCAGCAATTTGTTGGTCATTTCACCTTATACCGATAACTGACAAACACCTCTATAAATCATTGATAGTGAAATGAATGATGTGTTCCTTGATTTATTGTCCTATTGTCCTGTTTACATTGTGTCAAAAGTTTTCCCGGCTCTGGGTTGAAATATCATCAAAATTCATATTTTTGCAATCCGATTTCGGGATGTGGCGCAGTCTGGTAGCGTACACGCATGGGGTGCGTGTGGTCGCTGGTTCGAATCCAGTCATCCCGACGAACCACTAAATAGGTGGTATCAAAGCACTGTCAACTGACTGATTGACAGTGCTTTTTGTTTTTATTGCATTCAAATGGATTCATTTAAAACCATATAAAAGGTGTAGAGTTCGGTGAATGGTTCGGTACGTTCCTTGTGCATAATTTAGCTATAGTTTGACGCTGTTTATGGGTGTTTTGCAAACCTGTTTTGTCAAACCCAAAAATTATGTATTATGCGCAATTCCAACACTTTAAAAGTGCTTCTCTTCACAAGGGACACTTCCAACAACCCCGAAAAATTGACCATTTATGCCCGTATCACCGTCAACGGAAAACGTGCAGAAATAAGTCTGAAACGTTATACCTCGGTGAATGAATGGGATGAAAACAAGGGAAGGCTCCATGGACTTACCCACAAGGCCCGTTTATTGAACAGTTATCTGGATGAGGTATATGCTGAGATCATGGATACCCATAAACAATTGTTACGTGAGGACAAGCTTATCACGGCTCAGGCCATCAAGGCCCGTTATCTTGGACAGGACGAGCAACACAACACCCTTCGAGAACTTATCCAATACCATAACGATACCCAAAAGAGTGTGCTAAAACCGGGAACCATGAAAAACTATTATGGCACCGAAAAGTATCTCTACCGTTTTCTGGAGTCCAAATATCAACTGCCCGACATCCGATTGAAACAATTGAACTATAAGTTCATAACCGATTTTGAACACTATCTATTGAACGGCCCAGAACTCCAAAAGGGAAAGAAATGTACCAACAATGGGGTGATGAAACATTTGGAGCGTTTGATGAAAATGGTAAAGTTGGGCGTTAAATTGGAATGGTTGGACAAAGACCCTTTCATTAACTATAAGCTCCGCTTTCATAAAACTGAACGCAGTTACCTAACGGAAAGGGAACTCAGGCTCATGGAAGAAACAGACTTCACTGGAGAAGGCTATGAAAAGGTCAAGGATACTTTTCTTTTCTCCTGTTATACTGGCCTATCCTATATCGATGTCAGGGAACTTGAAAAGAATCAACTGGTACTTGGTATTGATGGAAACCAATGGATCTATACCAAAAGGGAAAAAACATCGGAAAGCGTAAAACTGCCTTTGTTGCCCAAAGCAATAAAGATTATTGAAAAGTATTGGGACAGTCCGGAGACTGATACCAAAGTGCTCCCTGTACTCTCCAACCAGAAGACAAACAAATATCTAAAGGAAATTGCCAAGGCCTGCGGTATCCACAAAGCCATATCTTTTCATTCAGCCAGGCACACTTTTGCAACAACGGTAACCTTGTCCAATGGCGTACCGATAGAAACCGTTTCCAAAATGCTCGGCCATACCAAACTATCCACCACACAAATCTATGCAAGGGTATTGGAGCATAAGATAGGGGAAGACATGCAGAACTTGATTGCACTTATGGAACGGAGGCATTTACCAGATCAGGAACGACCTGAAGGCCTATTAGTCCCTAGAGCTCATCGATGAAATTTCCAACTAGGGAACAAGCCTTTGATGGACGGGACTAGTACCTTTTCCCGGAACCCCCTGTTCACGGGGCTTGCCAAGGGGCCGTTTTTTGGCGGCACCGTATGCCTCACCTTATAACAAAGTTTAACTTTTGGGAGTTGTGGCAAGGGTTCAATTCCATCATTTTGAATCAATCAGAAACAATGAATAAAATGGGACATATTATGAATTTAACTATGTATGTAAGGATTGAATTTTCAAAAAAAAGACTTAATCA